>NZ_JACJKB010000003.1 GCF_016900375.1 Collinsella tanakaei
CCCTCAGGCGGCAGCCAGCCCGGGTGAAGATAGGTAGGCCCGACCGGTCGCGGTAGCTCCGCGGGCGGTCGGGCCGGTTTTGCCTCTTGACAATGTTCAGCTCATATTAAAAAAGGCGCTTGTCTGGACCCGGAGCTTAAAACCCATCCAATGTCCCCACTTTTTGCGACAGGATGGCGACAAGATTGGAGCTGGCACCGTCCTGCCGCCATCTTGTCGGCTACCTGCGCGGGCGGTACCAGGCCAGAAGCTCATCCGCCGCATCGGCCGGCAGGTCGCGAAGAGAGAGGCCGCCGGCATCGCTCGCCGCAGTACGGACGGAAAACGTAGCCACACCGGCACGGCGCTGGAAGGGGTTGGCGCGCACCTCCGCGCGCTGCAGGCGGGAGCGCACCGCGATCACGGTGAGCCGCGTAAGGCCACCGGTAACGAGCACCAGCTCGCGGACGGTATGCCCGTAACGCGCCGCGCCCCAGGCTCGAAGAGCATCCGCCACGAGCCCCACGAGCAGCACCGCGCTCAGCAACATCCCCGCCACAAGCATCGGCTCCAGCAACCAGCCGACATTCGCAAGCAGGTCGGAGAGACCGAACAGCCAATGCACGCCGAAAAAGATCGCCGTCGCGAACGGCCACCAGATCACCGCGCGTACCACGGCGCGTCTGCGCGCAACGCACCCCAGACGCCCCAGCTCGGCACTGGCAAGAACGCCCGCGTAATCCGGAAGCACCTGGGCAAGAAACGCATCGATCTCGCTCACGCGAATAAACGGATGCATAAGCACACTGCCCGAGGGCTCCCCGTCGGTCTCCCCCGGAGCGGAAACCACCTGCGCCGAAACCTCGGCATACCCGATGAGCTGGCGGATGATACCCTGGCGCACCACCACGTACTGCACGCGGCCCATCGCAAGCGCATGCGACGACCGAGAGAGCAAGCCATGTTCGACTACGACGCGGTCCGCATAGCGCTCGACGCGATACCCCGCGTAGCGCACGAGATTGGCTGCAAACGAAACGACCGCACCCAAGAGAAACGCGGTGGCAAGAAACGCCAGGACCACGGGCACGATCATCGGGGCGATGCCGGCCACGAGCTCCGAGCCCTTCCCAACGACATCGAGAAGTTCCCACTCGATCAGCTGATTGACCCCGTTGACGAGGAGGACCACGAGCGCGATTGCCTGGCCACCGGCGCTCATCTGCGACGCCGCGGCAAGCACGAGCTCGCGGCCTGCAAGCGAGAAGGTGGCAAGCGGTTGCTCTTCGAGCCGTCTGTCGGCCGCAGCCGAACCCTCTTCACCCACCATAGCCCGTCCGTCGGCAGCGCGCCTGCGGCGAAAGAGTTCCTCGCGAAGATCTCCAGCCTCTCCTGCACGAAGGCCGGAAATCTTGGATGTCTCTCCCTCCGAAGCAGCAGCGCCCGTGTCGAGGTCAAGGGATATGAGGCCGAAGACGCGGTCGAGCAGCGAGGAGCTCATCGTAACCGTGTGGATGTGCTCGTAGGGAATCGTGAGGCTGCGTCGGTTGAACAGACCCCGGCACAGGCGAACTCCCTCCGCCGTGAGCTCCCAAGTCCTGAAACGCCAGACGGCAAGGCTCAAAAGCAGGCAGACCGCGAAGATGGCCGCAGCAGCCAGGATCAGCTTGGGAAGCGTTCCCAGATCCCCGGCAAAGAAGTCAGGCGCCAGGAAAAACGCGGCAAACACCACCAAGCCGGACGACATCTTGAATGCCTCGACGACCACCGAGAGCGGGTTGGCGCGGTGCGCACCAAGAAGCGCCGCCGGGGTGGCATCCGCGTCCTCGAAAAGCGAGTGCTCCGGGACGGCCAGCCGCTCGAGATCTTTCTCCAGGCCATTGACGTCAACGCCCGGCGTGCCAAGCGCATCTTTCTCGCCCGCGCTCACACGTCCTCCTTAGCGAGGCGCGCGAGCTCGGCCACGCGGTCGCGCAGCTCGTTGGCATCGTCCTCGGCAAGGCCGGGAATCTCGAAGCTCTCGCCCGCCGTGGAGACGGTGACCGTCGCCAGGCCGTGCGCCCGAAGGATAGGCCCTTGCTTGGTCTGCACATGCTGGACGCGCACAAGGGGCACGAGCACGCGCTTCTTGGTGAAAACGCCGTGGTAGAGGTCGACGTCGGTGGGCGTGACATCGTAGCGCCATGTTGCGTACTCAACACGCGGGGAGATGAGAAGGTCGCCCACGCAGATGGCCTCGATCACACCGGCCACCAGGTAGACCCAGAAGACGTCACCGCCCAGATGGCGAACAACAAACCAAGCAACAACTGCCAACACGGCAACCACCGCTATGCCGATGACGTCCGAGATGCACCACACGCGCAGCATGCGCGGATCGAGACGGTGCGAGGGCAAATTACTCACGGGGCTCCTTCGGTCGCGAGAACAGAACCATTCTCGCATGCGCCGCCGCACACGGCAACGCCGACGAAACGCGGTAAAGCGAGTTGCCCGCTCGCCTCCATTGATGACAAGAACATTTCTCTCACAAGCCCCATCACATTCCCTCCTCTCCCGTGTGTAATAGGCGAAGGGGAAAGACAGCTGCGACCCCGAGACGCCTGACGAATCACGAGAGGAGGCTGCCGATGACGGGACCGAACCGCACGCCCGACCGCGACCCCGAGCGGCTCGTGCGCGATTACGCCGACCTCGTCCTGCGCGTGTGCTACACCTACCTGCGCTCGACGGCCGACGCCGAGGACGTCTGCCAGGACACGCTCGTGAAGCTCATCTGCCGCGACGAGCCGTTCCGCGACCCCGGCCACGAGCGCGCCTGGATCATACGCGTGGCGGCCAACGCCTGCAAGAACCTGCTGCGCGACCGCGGCGCTCACCCGGCGGTGGAACTCGACGCCGTGCCGGAACCGGCGGCGTCACAAGCGCCCGGCGAAGACGCGCTCCGGAGACGCGACGAGCGTGTGCTCGGCGCCGTCATGGCGCTCCCGCTGCCGCAGCGCGAGGCGGTCTACCTGCACTACTACGAGGGCTACCCCACGCGCGAGGTCGCGCGGATCGTCGGCGCCACCGACGACGCCGTGCGCCAGCGCCTGAGCCGCGCCCGGGCAAGGCTGAGAGACGACCTGGAGGGAGACTACGATGACTTCTCCGCTTGATTCCTACACCCGCTCTATGAACGACCTGCACTTCTCCGATGAGGCCAAGGCTCGCATGACCGCACGTCTGCGCGACGTCGCAGCAAAGAAGGACGCGCGGCCCGAGGCCGCGGCCGACATCCTGACCATGCCCGCACGGCGCCCCGCCCGTCGACCGCGCCGCTGGGCGCGCGTCGCCGCCGGGCTCGCGCTGGCACTCGCGCTGGGCGGGGGCGGCACCGTCGCCGTGGCGGCGGGCGTGCTGCCCAACCCGGCCGACGTGCTCTCCGACGTCTTCGGCGGCGCGCCGGCCCAGACCGAGCTCCTGAACGAGGTCGGCCGCCCGATCGGCGCGAGCGCGAGCTCGAACGGTGTCACCGTGACGGCCGAGGCCGTGGTGGGCGATCGGTCGAACTTCACCGTCGTGTACGACGTCGAGTTCGACGACCCCTCCGCGCTCGAGGGGGTCGAGCCCAACGAGAACGGCGTGCTGCCGCTCGTGGCCGACGCCGCCTGCCACGTCGACGGCACCGTGGCCGGGGGTGGCACGGCGTGGTTCTACGACGCCGACCCGAATGACAACACGATCCAGTACGCCGAGTCCATGGGCTTCACCACCTGGAACGACGCGGGCATCATCGGGCGCACCATGCGCTTCTCGATGGACGGCATCCGCACCTTGGAGGGAGAGGACTCGCGCGCCATAGCCATGGGCGACTGGGACCTCAAGTTCGAGATGAACTACGTGGACACGACCGTCGACCTTCCTGCCGGCCAGGAGACCACCTGGCAGGGCACGGGCGTCACGATTGACGCCGTGGCGGTGTCCTCCGTCGGCGTCACGGTCGACTACACGATCGACCGCCAGATCGGCGACCTCGGCCCCTCGGGCAGGCTGAGCGACGAGGCGCGGGCCAAGCAGGACGCGGTACTGGGCCTCCCCGTCACCGTGACCTTCGCGGACGGCACCACGTTCGACGCGACCAACGCCAACACCACCGCCGTGAAGCGGGACGACGGCACGAGCGCCGTCACCAAGACGGTGACCTACGACCGCATCGTGGCCGCGGGCGACATCGTCAGCGTGACCGTGGGCGACGTGGAGATCCCCGTGAGCGCCGCATAGAATCGAGACAGCCTACGAGAAGGGGCGAGCCGCTGCGGCTCGCCCCTCTCTTGCGGTCATTCTCATTCCGCTCTCCGCAGCCCCATCCGGGGCCGCTCCTATTCCTACTCCCCGTGCGCCACGCACTCGACGCGCATGGCCCCGTAGGCGGCGGCAACGCGGGCGTAGCGCGCGGGGTCGTAGCCGATGCGGTCGATCTCGGCGACGTCGTGCGCGTCCTTCTCGCGTCCGCTCGCGACCTTGGCGGCGCGGACGGACTCGAGCGTGGCGCAGCCGATGACGGCGCCGCCCGGCAGTGTGCGCCCCTCAAAGAGGTCGCGCTCCTCGACGCCAGGGACGACCGCCTCGAGCAGGGCGTCGAAGCCGTCGGTCGCCGCGAGCGCGGCGTTGCGCTGGCGGAGGTCATTTCCCTCGAAGCGGAACGGGCAGAAGCTCACGAGCACGCCGTCGACGAGCGCGTGGACCCCGAAGTCGTCGCGACCCCCGTTGCATCCCAGGTTGAGCGAGTCGAGCGCGGGGTCGTACAGGCCCTCGGCGGCGAGCCATGCGCGCACGGCCGGCATGTCGCCCAGGCGCACCGAGACGTCAACGTCGCCGTGGGGCCTCCCGGAGTCGCGCCCGGAGGCGACCCAGGGGACGAGGCCTCCCTGGAGCCAGGCCCTCACGGCGAGGCCGGGAGCGGTCAGCACCCGCAGGGCCACCGCACGCGCCTCCTCGAAGGGGGCACCCCCTCGGGTGCTCTCGTCACGCCTGCCGAGCGGGAGCGTCATCACGGCCTCCCTGTCGTCGCCGGAGACCTCCCGGAAGCCGAGCCGCTCGTAGAGGCACGCTGCGGGGTTGGAGCACTGCACCGAGAGCGACAGCGCGGGGTAGCCGAGCTCGGAGCACCGCTCGATGAGGGCGGAGAGCAAAGCAGTCCCCAACCCGCGGCCGCGATGGCCCGGCAGGACGGAGACGGCGAGCTCCGACGCGCCGTCCCCCGCGAAGCCGTAGCCGCGCATGAGGCGCGCCCAGGCGGCCCCCACGACCTCGCCGCCCTCCTCGGCGCAGACGGCGACGTCGCCGGCGCGGCCGAAGCCCTCGACGTAGGCGCGCAGCAACGGGTCCGTAAGCACGGCGCGTGGTGGGCGCGGCTCGCCCGGCTCGGTGTGGATTGCCTGGTATAGAAACTCGTCCAGCAGCCCGTACTCACCGGGCAGCATCTCCCTGATTTTCGACATAACTGTCCCTCCATCCGATAGCGAAAGCGTAAGGCGTCATCGGCTAGAGGTTTGTCGTCATGCGTGCCTCCTCGGGAGGGAACATCTGGGGTAATTCTACCCGCAGGGGGCATATGGATGCACGGAGACGCGGAGGCGCCGCGCGGAAGGCTCCCGCCATCTGAGGGCGCAACGACTCCATTACACCTTGAAATGGCTCCGACCGTCTTTTGCGCCGCTGCATGCAGCAGCGAAACGAATGCACATGAAACTACACCTGACGTTATTTCACGAAATGCGTCGCATCCGCTTCTCTACTGCTCCAGCCGTTCATCTCGATAACTCTTGAGCGCCTCCGCAAGAACGGGAATGTCGTCGCTGATGATCAGCCAAGCAGCATCACGGTCGATCTCCCAATAACCATGGGCCACGATGTTGCGAAATCCCCGTATGTTATGCCAAGGTATCTCCGGCATGCTTTCGGTGACTTCGTCTGAAAAATGACGGGCGTCTTCGACGATGCGATACAAAGGATTCATGGTAGCGTCGAACGCAATCTCCCCTTCAAACGACCGATCATCTGCGAACGACTGCGCCGTGAGGTTGAAATGGGCGACGCGCTCTTGCAGCGTTTCGATATCCTCAAGCATGCGTGTGATGATTCTCGAATCGCGCTCAACCTGCTTCATACAAGAGCACCTCCTCGTCCTTGATAGAGTCGTAGAAGCTCGACCGCATCTGATGCGGCTTTGCGCTCACGATGTCGACATCACATCCGAGCTGCCGCTGCAAGGCCAACTGGATATCGTACAGCGCCCCATAGGTCATCCCGCTCCCGCAGAGGAGGCGCACGTCGACATCGCTATCAGGAGTCTGATCCCCGCGCGCATAGGAACCGAAAACATACGCTTCTTTAACGTCATAGTCTTTCAGGATGTTCGAAAAAGCCGCCTGAATGGCATCGCGAGTCGTCATTAGCCTCCCCCTTCCTAGCAGCATTGTACCCGCGTACGCCCAACTCACTACCCAGTAAACGGCTATATAGAAACGTCGTCTAGACGGGCAGACAGCAGCGCGGTATCGACGCTCATGGGGACGCCCCCAACGTCATCCTTGTCGGAACTCCCGCCCGCGGCGGCTCCGCCCGATCGCCCAGAACGCGAGGAGCACGACCGCTCCGCCCGCAACGACGAACCAGTCGCGGGGAGCGTCGAGTCCGCCTGTCGCCGCGCCGAGGGCGACGGAGCCCGCGGCCCAGAGCGCCGGTAGGACGGCAGCCGTCCACGCCCGCCTCGCAAGCCGCCCCAGGGCGAACGACGCCGCAAGTGCCACAGTGACGGCGAGGATTACCGCCAGTCCGCGGAACAACGCGGGGTCGAGGAGGATATCGCCCACCACGAGCACGCCGACGCCGACCGCGAGGCCCGCGAAGACCTGCAGGACGAGCCGCATCCCCAGGGAGGCGCCGCTCGCGCGGGCGACCTCAGCGGGCTCGCCCGTCGCCGCGCCCAGGAGCTCGGCGGCACTTTTGACGTCCTCGGGGTCTCGTCGGTGGCGCGCCGCGGTCATGACGAGCGAGAACGCCACCGCGAGCACCGCGAGCAGCAGGCGCAGCACCGGCTCCAGGTACTCGCGCCCCGCGACCGCCGTCACGGCGAGCGCCGTCAGCACGACCACCTCTACCGTCGCAAGCACCACCGCGAACGTCCTCGTCCTCCGCTCGTTCTTCTCGATCATCTCGCGCATCTCGTCCACATCCCCTCTCACCATCTCGTCGATCGTGGTGCCGAAGAGGTTCGCGAGAAGCAGCATGCTCTGGACGTCGGGAAGGGTCTTGCCCGTCTCCCAGTGGCTGACCGTGACGCGGCTCACGTAGAGCTTTTGCGCGAGCTCCTCTTGGGAGATGCCGAGCCGCGTGCGACGCTCCCTGATCTGGTTGCCGACGTCCATACACCCATCCGATCCTTCGCAACCCATTCGACGCCTCAAACGTAGACGAGTGGCGCCCAAATTGCAGTATAAAGTGCTTTACAGGCACTCTGACCTGCTATTACTCAAATTGGCAAGAAGCCATTTCCGTCGTGGCCGGCGAGGCAGATTGCAGCTCCTACCCCCCTCTCCGAATTGCTCCACAAAACCTGTTGACGTCTTATACCTTGTGCCGTATAGTATGTGTCGTACAGTATAAGACGAAAGGAGGTGTGCGGATGGAAGCCCAGATGAAGCGCGGCTTTCTGGAGGCATGCGTGCTCGCTGCCGTCTCCGGTGAGGAGTCCTACGGCTACCAGATCGTGAAAGACGTGCCCGCATCCATGGGGCTCACGGAGTCGACGCTCTACCCGCTGCTGAAAAGGCTCGAGAAGGCCGGGTGCATCACGGCGCGAACCGCCGAGCACAACGGGCGGCTGCGCAAGTACTACCGCATCACCGATACCGGCCGAGCGCGCATCGGCGAGTTCCTCGCCGAATGGCCGTCCGTACAGGAGATCTACGCGTACGTGGAGGGAGCGCAATCATGACGAAAGATGAGTTCCTGAGCCGGCTCAGCGACCTGCTCGCCTGCCTGCCCACCGATCAGATTGAAGAGACCAAGCAGTTCTATGTTCATTTATATTTCTTATCAAAAATACCTATTTCTTTTAGTGATGATGACAAGACCGGGTGACTAAGGCACCCGCAGCATGCCGCGGCGTAACGGCTTCGTCCGGCAAAGCACGCATGCAGCTGCCCTGTGCCTGGATATCGTACAGAGCTCAACGCTTTCGAACGGGATGACGAATCACCGTGCGCAGCTTCTCAGGTTTGGTGCGACGCGGGTCTCCGAGGTAGATCTCGTGGTGCAGGCGCACGACCGGCACGGCACCATCCGCATCGAGCGCTGCAAGCAAGGCCCCGGCATCGAACGTCGCCGTCGCCCGATGCCCCTCGGGCGACTCCCCGCCCGCAACGATATCCGTCGCAAACCCCTGCTTCGCGATGAACGCGGTAAGTGCGGCGACGGTTGCCGGTTCGTCATCGTAGGGGCCCCGGTGCATCACCTGCGCACACGGTCCCTCGGCAAAACGGACGAGCCGGAGCTTCCCAGATGCAAGCTCGTCGGCAAGCGCGGGCTTCTTCGCGGCGACCATCTCGAGAAGTCTCGGGGACGACTCGGGCGTCACGAAATCCGGCTGACGGATAAGCGAGATCCATGAGAGCGCGCTCTTATCCGCAATCGACGCACCGTCGAAAGCGCCTGCACCGCCCCACCACAGACCCTCGAGCGGCGGCACGACGTAGTCGAAGTAGCCTTCTGGCTGCCAGTCGCCCATCTTGGACATCTTCACGGCGTAGGAGAACGCGTACAGCAGCTCCAGCGCACGGCTATAAGCGCCGCCTTCCTCGTTGGGATCGCCCGTTCCTGCCACGGCGGCGAAGGTCATCGCCGGCACATCGACGAACGACGGCTTGGCCTTGGGCTGATACAGGTCGCGAAACTCTTTCTTGAAGTCGTAAGCCATCTCGACCTCCCTGTTCGGGGCCTATTGTCTCCTCACGATAACAGAACATGTGTTCGTTTTCAAGAAGGGATGCCGTACCTTCAGTGCGACAAGTTTGAACCTGGCACCATCTTGTCGCTACCAGCCGAGACCCGGAAGGCCGCGGTGAGCAACCAAGCGAAGGGCAGTGAGGCCGACGAGCGCGCAGGCGGCAGGAGCGATGAGGTTGATTGCAGCCGACACCGCAGGCCCGAAGACGTCGGCGGCCGTCACCGAGAGGAATCCGAGACCGAACGACACAAGCACCCCGCCGAGCGACCCCGCCATCACCGGCAGGCCGCGCTTGATGATCTCGGAGGGAGACGTCCAGGCGAAATTGGGGCGCGCGGCATCGATGGAAAGCGCGACCGAGGCGAAACCGACGAGCATACCCATCGCGCAGACAGCGCTTTGCAGGACGATCAGGGGAGCGATTCCTCCGACGAGGAGCGCCACGGCCGAAGCCGCCACCGCGGCCCCACCGAGCACGATGTTGGCGAGCAGCTTCGATGCCAGCACGGTTCCGGCTCCCACCGGCGCCGTGAGCATAAGCCAGTTCGCGCGCGCCTCGAGCGAGACCGAGGGGCCCGCTGTGAGCGACATAGCGCCGCAGAACCCGAATACCCATGGCAGCGCCGCATCTATCTGAGCGCGCATTGCCTCTACCGCTTGGGCGTCGAGACGCACGCCGTCGACAACCCCGGAGGAAAGCAGGGCATCCACCCCGAACACGGATGCCGCGACCGACGCCATCACCATGAGGAGCAGACCCGCGCAGCCGTTCATAGCATAGAAGGGCATGGATCCGATACGGCGCAGCTCCTTACGCGTGAGGGCGAAAAGCGGGCTTGTCGCCGCCGAAACCTTTACTCTCTTACGACGGCTGCGGGGACCCGATGCGGCCAAGGCGTTCACCGCGGAATAACGGGCGGCAAGGCCCAGCGTCACCAAAGCCGGGCACGCGAGCGACAGCGCGCAGAAGGCGGCAAGGCCCGTCGCAGACCCGCCAACGACAGCGGCGCCCGCCCATGCCGCAGGCGGGTACACCGACGAGACCGCCGCGGAGAGCGCGCCCGCCATATCGCCCATCGCCGCGAGAACAGCGACGTCGTCGGCACCGGAAAACGATTCACTGAACGCAAACGATCCGGCAACCACGCCCACAACAAGCAACGTCGACAGGACAAGCTGGACCACGCCTGCATGACGGAACCTCACGGCGACCGATGTGAGCGCAAGCGAGACGATCGTGGCCACCGCCGCGGGCGCAAGCGGTGCCAGCACGGACACGACAACCGCCATCGCAACCGCTCCCGGAGCCGGAGATGCCACCAGAAAGTACGCCGTGTACAACGGAACCGACAGCAGCACGGAAAGCGCGATACCGAAGCCGTAGAGCGGAGCCGTCCGCACGAGCACCACCGTGCGCACAGGCACCGGCAGCGCCGTCACGAGATCGTAGTCGCGGCAACCGAAAACCGTACCCGGCGCCTTCACGAACACGAGCGCCACCGCGGCAAGCGAACCCGCGAGCGCGGCGAGTGCGGGAATTGCCTCCCCCGCTCGCGCGGCGACCATACCGGACCCGAGCGCCCACATATAGGCGGCCGCCATGGCAGCGAGAAGGACAGCGAGCACGCAGGCGCCGGCGACACGCAGGCGCCCGGACCCGCGCCGTACGCCGAGGCTGTAGAGAAACGCCCCCGCCTGAAGCCGCAGCAGCGTGAGGAGCCCCTGACCTCCGGAAACGGCAATCACCGCACTCACCTCGTCCCCAACAAGACGATGATGACAACCGCTATGAGCGCAATGGCAGGCGTGATGTAGTACATGGCGATGCGGCCCTCTCCCCTGCCCGCGAGCCTCGCCGACACGAGGAGGTTAATCGCCACGCAGGCGACGGGTACGCCGAACACCACGGCGTCGCGTGGCCAGTAGGAGCTCACCTCGCCCGTGAGGCTCCACTGCATGGGAACCTGGTCGGGCAGGAATCCGCGGGCTGCGAGGAGCACGGCGAGGGTGAGCGCACACAGGGCGGTACTCGCAACGATATGAGTTTTGGCCGACTTCATGATGACTTCTCCTTATCTTGATCGCAGGTAACTAAACGCGAGGTGCGTCCGCGACATCGGAGCCATTCTCGACAAGCTCCAAGAACACGTCCTCGAGTGACGCCGAGCCGCGTACCTCATCGGTGGGACCGAAGGCGACAAGCTCGCCGTGTCGAATCACGGCCACGGTGTCGCAGAGCTTCTCCACGACCTCGAGCACATGGGACGAGAAGAACACCGCGCCGCCGGCGTCTGCGCGCTCGCGCAGGATGACCTTGAGCTCGTGGGATGCCGCCGGATCGAGGCCGACGAACGGCTCGTCCAGCACGAGAAGCGTCGGGTCGTGCACCAACGCGCCCACAAGCACGAGTTTCTGACGCATACCGTGAGAGTAGGCGGACACCGGATCCCCAAGGACGCCGGCAAGCTCCAGGCGCGTCGCGAGTTCGCTTATGCGCTGGCGGCGCATGGCAACGCCCACACCGAAGATGTCCGCGATGAGGTCCAGGTACTGCATGCCGGTAAGGAAGTCGTAGACGTCAGGGTTATCCGGCACGTAGGCCATGAGGCGCTTGGCAGCGATCGCGTCGCGCCACACGTCGTGACCGCAAACCCGCACCGTACCCGATGTGGGAGGCTGCGCACCCACCACCGAACGGATGAGCGTGGTCTTGCCGGCACCGTTATGGCCGATAAAGCCGCAGATCTCGCCGGGCGCCACCGAAAGTGAAAGGTCGCGTACGGCGATATGACCACCGTACTCCTTCCGATAATGGCTCACTTCAAGGACAGATCGTTCCATGGATGCCTCCTGCCTGCCATTGTGTTATCTCTGCTATAGGTCAGATATAACAGTTGGCGGCATACTACCACTCCTCTGATCTGTTTGCTATAGTTCATATAGAACAATTTTACGAATCGAGAGCACCATGGTCATAACCGTCGACAAACTCTCGGAGACGCCGCTCTACCTGCAGCTGCGCAACTCCGTCATAGCCGGCATCGCCGCCGGCGAGCTGCACCCCGGCGACGCCCTGCCCTCCGTGCGCTCGCTCGCCGAGGACCTGGGTATCAACCTGCATACCGTCAATAAGGCATACGCAACGCTGCGCGACGAGGGCTACGTCATCATGCTCGGCCGACGCGGCGCCTATGTGGCAGACGTCCCCGCCGATCCGGCCGCTGGTATGGGTGAGGCGGACCTCACGGAAGCGCTCACTAAACTCGCTACCGAATTCAAGGCGAGTGGCGGCACGCAGGATGCGTTCATCGCCGCCGCAAAGCGTGCAGCAGCGAACCTGGACTAGGAGCATACATGTCACCCCACCTTATCGCGCTGATCACAAACGTGTCGATGGCGCTCATCACCTTCCTCTCCGGCCTGCTCATCGCCGCGACACCCTGGCTTACCCGCGGGCGCGAGGCCTTCGCGGTGAGCGTGCCCGAGGCCGCGCAGAAAGATCCCCGCATCCATCGGATGCGGCTGGTCTACCTCGCCTGCGTCCTCGTGGTCTCGGCCGCGTCCGCCGTCGCAACCCTCGTGCTCTCCTCCACATACCCGATTGCGATGGCGACGGTCGTGTGCGTACCGGTAGCCGTGGGCTTCGTGCTCATGCTCGTCTTTCGCACGCGCGTGCAGGCGATCAAGCGCGCGGAGGGCTGGCAAACGCGCACGGCACGGCTCGCCGCCGTCGCCGGCACGGCAGAGGCGAATGCGCCCCGACCGCTTCCGCTGTCCTGGAACCTCCTGTACCTGCCCGTGATTCTGGCGACGCTTGGCCTCACGCTCGCGCTCTACCCCGCAATGCCCGACCCCGTGCCTGTGCACTTCGACGCCGCGGGCGCGGTCGACGACTACATGGCGAAGGGGTGGCAGGTCGTCGCCATGCCAATCGCCGTCCAGGCGTTCATGGCGCTCTGTCTCACCGCGTCGCACTGGCAGATACTCAGGAGCCGCAGGCCGACTTCGCCCGAGCACCCCGTCGCCTCCGCCATCGCCTATGGCATGTTCGCCCGCGCGCAAAGCGCGGCGCTGCTCGTCACGGGCCTCGTGATAACCGCGTCGATCGCGCTTATGCCGCTCGCTTTCGCCGGCGTCGTCACCTCCGAGCAATCCATCGTCGCGCTCGTCGTCATCATCATCGGCGCCATCATCCCCAATCTCGCCGTCTCACTGTATTACGGACAGGCTGGATCGAGGCTCCTGCGCCGCATGACCGCCTCGAGTTCGCTCGACTTCGATGACGATGAGCGCTGGAAGCTCGGCGTCTTCTACGTCAACCGCAATGACCCCTCCGTCGTGGTGCCCCGGCGTTTCGGCATCGGCTGGGCCATGAACTGGGGCAACCCCAAGGCATGGGGGCTTGCCGCACTGCTCGTCGCGGTAATCGCGGCCTTCGTCGTGGTGATCGAGGTTCTACTCAAGTAGGCGACAAGTTTGTACCTGGCACCATCTTGTCGCTCAACCGGGACTCTACTGGCGGTCGAGTAAACTAAACCAGCCGTCGGTTGAGTGCGTGGCCCTCCCGTGAAACGATGGGTCCACCGCACACGTACCCGGAAAGGACCGATCATGACCGCACAGAGCTTCGGTGCCACCATCGCCGCGCTTCGCAAACAGAAGGGCTTGACGCAGCTCGAACTCGCCCGCCAGATGGGCGTGACCGACAAGGCTGTCTCCAAGTGGGAACGAGACCTCTCGTTTCCGGATGTCGCCTCGCTGCCCAAACTGGCGGAACTCCTTGATACCTCTGTCGACGAATTGCTCAAGGTGAAAGGCGCCGCGCAGGAGGAAGTCCAGGAGGCCCCGGGCACGAAGGTTCCCGTCCTTGTCGAGCTCGTGCTCAAGGCGGTCGCCCTCGCCATGGGCGTCGGCGTCACCGCCCTCACCATCATGGACGAGGTCGAGCCGCGCCACGCGCTCTGCCTGCTCGGCATCGGCCTCGCCTGCCTGGCTCTCGTCCAGCTATCCCACACCGACGAGGCACACGGGTGACAAGTTTGTACCTGGCACCATCTTGTCAAAACGTTGACGGATTGTAGATTTCCGCCCCCTAGTCTCTTGAAGTGAAGAGAAAGGGAGCGAATCCATGTTCAACCCGAGCGACTGCACTGCCCCTGCTGGCAACGCGATACCCGACAAGGCCGAACCCAGCGCTGCCACCGGCAAGATGCTTATGGTCGCTATCACGCTCGCGGTTATAGCCGCCATCGCAGCGACCATCGCGCTCGGGCCCGCCCTCTGGTCGTTTTTCTCCGACGGAGCATCGCTTCGCACTTGGGTCGACGCGCAGGGGCCCCTCGCCCCCGCCGCCATGGCAGCGCTCGTTGTAGCGCAGATCGTAATCGCCGTTCTGCCCGGAGAGCCGGTCGAGCTCGCTGCGGGCTACCTGTTCGGCTTCATCGAGGGCACAGCCATATGCCTTGTCGGAGGCCTCATCGGCACGCTTGCCGTGACCGCGCTCGTCAGAACCTTCGGTATGCGCGTCGTGCGGACATTCTTCTCGGAAGAAAAGCTCGCAAGCATCTCCTGGCTGCGCGACTCGAAGCGCTTCGAGCTCATCATGTTCATCGTGTTTTTGATTCCCGGCACGCCCAAAGACGTGCTTGCCTACGCCGCAGGCCTCAGCACCTGCCCATGGTGGCGTATCGCGGCCATCACCACCGTGGGCAGAATTCCCTCGATCGCGACCTCGACGCTTGCCGCCGGCTTCGCATCCGAAGGGTCATGGGTCGCCGCGGGCGTCACGCTGATCGTGACCGGCGTCATCGTCGCCGGCGGCGCGGTCGCGTACCGCGCCATCAGCCGGTGCGCATCCTGCTGACCTCAGGCGCTCCTCACACCCAAAGCGCCCGGCGCAAAGGCGCTACTGCGCGCGCTCCCCCGGGATGCTCCCGCGCACGGGTCGCTCGCGCTTCGGCGTGCGCACACGCATCAGACCGTGGCGGTTGCAGTAGGCGTAGATGATGCCGGATGCCCCCATGCGGAAGCGCGCGGCCGCCTCCTGCTCCGGGTAGAGCTTCTTGAGCATGACGCCATCCATCGTGACGTAGGCGATAAAGCTGATGTAGTGGTCCTTCTGCATGGGATGGTCGAGCGTGACGTACCACTCGTCCTCGATGCGCTCCACCGCGATGGCATGGTCGCCGTCCGCATCCTCCGCCTCGCAGGGAACAAGCTGCACGCCGCAGCACGAAAACGATCCCTCGCCCAGCGCGTGGACCACGTTGCCGCAGATCGGGCACACGTAGAACTTGCAGCGCATGAGGTTTCCCGCCCGGTTGGCGTTCTGGCGCACATCGCCGGTAAGCAGCTCTGCCACCGAGACACCCAGCGCCGCGGACAGCGGCTCCACGAGCGAGATATCGGGAAGGCCGCGCCCCGACTCCCATTTCGATACCGCCTTGTCGGTCACGCCGACGGCCTCGGCAAGCGCGCGCTGCGTAAGGCCGCGCTGCTCGCGCAGGCCCTTGATGGTATCGGCAGTCAGATAGGTTGCCATACAGGTGCCCCTCCTTCGGTTGGCGCCTTGCGCGCCGCATTTCGTTCGTGCCCCAGTATGCCGCCCGCGCAGGCCACGCGCCACCTACGGACCGTAGAGTCCGATCGCGCCCCTCGCCCGCCTCCGCACGGCGTCCGCCCGCCGAACATCCATGGCAGATTCCGGGCGCCGCCGCTGCCCTCCGCCGCGTCGGGTACACTGAGCCTCGAAACCAGCCAAGACCCCCTTCCATCCGCGCACTTCGAAAGGCACCCCTATGAGAATCCGCACCACCCTTGCAATCGGCATGCTCGCCACGGCGCTCGCCCTCCCCCTGTCGGGATGCTTCGGCCTCGGCAGCGACGAGGCGGACGACCTTGCCAACGCGATCACCAACGTCGTCGAGAACGCGACGCAAGCTGCGGAGCAGCTGCAGGATGTCGAATGGGATAAGCTCAGCCGCGCCGTGGTACGCGACGCCGCCACGGGCGATGTGATCGCCGAGGTCACGGACCAACCGACGGTCGAGGCTGCGTTTGCGCCGTTCAGCTCGGAAAACGGGCTGACCCGCAAGCCGAAGGAGCCCGAGGAGTACCTGATCGAGGTCTGGCAGCCGACGACCGTGAAGCTGGGCCAAGATGCCTCCGACACCGAGGAGATCCAGGTCCTCGAAGTCATCACCTATGAGAATTCAGACGTGGTGACCCTCACGGTGACGCCCATCGAGCTCACGCTGCACCTCGATACCGCCGCAGGCTCGGCGGACGCGCTGCGAGCGCTCGCCCAGCAGTAAAGCCACGACAGGAGGCCCCATGCCCCGTAAACCCATCTCCCAGCTTTCGTTTACCCAGATCTACCCCCTGCTCGTGCAGAAAGCCGAGCGCAAGGGCCGCACGCGCGAGGAGGTCGACACCGTCACCTGCTGGCTTACCGGGTACGACCGAGAGGGCCTCGAGCGCCAGCTTGCGCGAAACGTGACCTACGAGACCTTCTTCACCGAGGCGCCCAGCTTGAACCCAAACCGCTCGCTCATCACCGGCAAGATCTGCGGCATCGACGTCGCCGCCATCGAGGACCCTATCGAGCAGAACGCCCGCTACCTCGACAAGCTTGTGGATGAGCTCGCCCGAGGCAAGGCACTCGAGAAGGTTCTGCGCTCGTAGGCGTTATCGCACGCCGGCCAGATGCGCCTCGAGCGCGTTGAGGCCTTCGTCGAAGCGCTCGCGATGATGCTGCATGTGGTTTCCCGGACCGAGCGAGCAATCGACTTCGCAGCCGCGCTCGCGCAGGATGCGTGCGCAGGCGTCCATATCGTCCTGAACGCTCCGCATAATGGGCGCCCCCGCCTTGGGCTCCTTCTTGCCCAGCGAGAAGAAGGCGTAGCGCCCCGCCCCGTCGAACGGCGCCTCGCCAAGATAGTCGACCCAGCCCTGGTACCACAGCGATCCGGAAAGACATGCGCAGGCGGAGAAGATCCGATCGCCCGTGAAGGCGAACAGTGAGAACAGGCCGCCGAGCGAATAGCCGCAGATCGCGCGATGCGCCGGGCGGCGTGCGCCTGTCTGCGCCTCGACAAGGGGGACGACCGTCTCGCGCAGCTCAGCGAGCGTCGACACCGCATCGCCGCCAAAGCGCGGCGCACCGCGGCGCAAGCCCGGGGCCTTCCACGGCGTCAGGCTGTCGTTCCAGTCGCGAACCGGCACGCTCACCACCGTGGAGGCGCGCCCCTCGGCGACCGCGCACACGCCGACCGGATGGTCCGGAGAGTCGATCACGTAGATCACCGGCGACGAATCGCCGCCCGTACCTCGGAATACCTCCACCTTGCCGATATCGACATATCCCATGAGGTCATCACCTCGCTGTTATCGTCGCAGCGCACCTCCGTGCTTGGCGCGTCCGCGAAAACGAGCGGGAGCATCGGCGCGCATGCGCCCATCCGGCCCGCTCGATGGGACACATTGAATCACTTCTTCATGCGATTTCGTACAGCTTTGGCACCTTTTACCGTAAACGTAGCCGCCGCCTTGGTGACCGTAACGATACCGCGCCCCGTCGCCGAGCACGCCTTGCGCGCAATGGCCGGAGCTTCGCGCGCAGCGGCACGGGCGGCACGGGCCGCCTGTTCCTTCGCGACAGCGCCCGCCTTCTCCGCTGCGGCATCCAAGCGCTCTTCGATGCGCGAGGGCTCGCGCCCCGAGAAATTGCGCTGCCCACGGCTTGCCAAAGCGGCTCCACCGACGATAGCGGCAACCCCCCGGACCAGGCAGGATGCACATGGGCACGCCTGCGGCTGCAAGCGCTGTGCCCACCGCCATCTGCGCGGCTCCCTTGGCCTTTTGGGTTGCCGGAACGGAGCCGTCCTTACGCGGCGCGTCCGGGCCGTTGCGGTGCTTCTTGCGGCCTGCCATGGCGAAATCCTCTCGTCCTGCGTGGCAATGCGTTTGAAACCCGTATACCCAGCCTGCCCACTCGTGCGGACCGGCCGCCCCACGTTCCGAGAATATATATATTCTCGGTAAGCTCATCGGCATTTGCCCAGGATTCGGCAGGTCGCCCTTCCGAGAATATATTAATTCTCGGAAGGGCGACTGCGATTTCGAAATCAGAAACTCGCGTGCGGGGTGCCTACCGCCCAGCCTGCTTGGCCGCGCGGCGCTCGTCGCGCAGGCGGATGCGGTCGAGGGCCGCCTCGGCGGCAGAAAAGCGACAGCCGCAATAGTTCTGCCGGTACATCCCCAGCTCGCGCGAGCGGCGCGTGGCCTCGGGGTACCAAGGGCGAAAATCGCGGATAACCGGCGTGAGCCCATGCGCCGCGGCAAGGCGCTCCAGCACGTCGTTGCAGGTCTCGAACAGCTGATAGGGCGAGACGGCAAGCGTCGTGGCGATGTGGTCGAACCCCTCGGCCTTAGCCACGCGCACCGCCTCGGCAAGCCGCAGCCCGTAGCAGGCGCGGCAGCGGCGCTCACGCTCGTGCGCGCCGATGGGCGCCACGCCGCGCTCCCAGGCGGCATAGTCCTCATGGGCCTCGATGAGAGGGATGTCCATCGCCGCGGTCCAACGGCGCAGCTCCTCCAGACGCCGGTCGTGCTCGTCGATCGGCTGGATATTGGGGTTCGTCCAGCAGATGGTGGGCTCGAACCCCTCTTCGACCAGCAGGCGCACGGGCTCCAGCGAGCACGGTGCGCAGCAGGCGTGCAACAGCAATCTGATCATCGACGTCCATCCCCCTCAGCGGTGGAATCCGGAATCGGGCCCTCTTCGCCCTCACCGTAGAACTGAACTCCCCAGGTGCAATCCTCGCAGTGCGTGATGCGCGCGTCGCCGACGATGGCCGCCGCGTAGCACCAGTCGCCCGTGCATCCGGACAGGTGCACCACGGCCACGACATATCCCAGAAGCGGCCACCCGCTGGCAAGGCCCACCGCAAGCGCCAGGGCCGTCACGGCGACCGTCGGCGCGAGCGCGACCACCAGGTACTGCCGGCGCGTGTACACGATGCCCTCGGCGCAGGCGTAGAGCATGCCCACCTTCCAGTTGGCGCCAAAGGTCACGCGCGCCCCCGCAGGCGCGAACAGCTTGAAGAACAGGCCGTGTACGAGCTCGTGCACGCCGAGCGACACGAACATGGCCACAGCCCCCAGCGCGAACCACAGGGTGCTGGGTCCAAGAAATCCTAGGTGAGGGCCCTTGCCCTCGAGCAACACGGCAGCGAGCTCGGATCCGGGCAGACCAAGCCGCTCGGGCACGCCCAGGGCGAACCACAGCACGCCCAGCACGGCGCCGACCGCGATCGCCACGACCGACAGCCGCACCATGCGATGCAGAAACGCCTCGTCCTCAAACGTATGGATGTCAGATATCTTTCTCATGGCACCCATCATACTCGATGCCCTCGGATGCATGGCGAACCCTGTCCGAATTGTCGTGAATCCACTGCTCAGCAGCAATGCGGCCGTCATGTGCGATAATGGATGGCTGCCGCGCACACCGCGGCGATACGACCGATCAAGACCACAGGAGGAGCGCCATGGCCGCTCATCTCAGCAAAGATTCCCGCCCCGCATGGCCGCGCCGCGCCGTCGTCACCGCCGGCATGCCGTACGGCAACAAGAACCTGCACTTCGGGCACGTGGGCGGCGTGTTCGTCCCCGCGGACTTCTTCGCGCGCTTTCTGCGCGACCGCCTGGGCAAGCAGAACGTGATCTTCGTCTCGGGCACCGACTGCTACGGCTCCCCCATCATGGAGGGCCACCGCAAGCTCGTCGAGTCGTGCGGCTCGGACTGCACCCTGACCGACTACGTGCAGGCCAACCACGACCTCCAGCAGGCCACCATCGACGGCTTCGAGATGCAGCTCGACCTGTTCGGCGGCTCGGCGCTGCCGCCCGCGGCGCCCATCCACAACCAGATGACTGCCGAGGTCATCGAGCGCCTGAACGAGCAGGGCGTGCTCCACAAGCGCGCGACCAAGCAGTTCTTCGACGTCAAGGCCGGCCAGTTCCTGAACGGCCGCCAGGTCATCGGCCGCTGCCCCATCCAGGGCTGCAAGTCCGAGAAGGCCTATGCCGACGAGTGCAACCTCGGCCACCAGTACGAGCCCGAGGAGCTCATCGCGCCCAAGTCCGCCCTCACTGGCGAGACGCCCGAGCTGCGCCCCGTGGACAACATCTACTTCGACCTGCCGGCCTACCTCGACTTCTTGAAGGACTACACCGCCAAGCTTATGGCCGACGAAACCGTGCGCCCCGTGGTCTCCAAGACCATGGAGGAGTGGCTGCTGCCCGCGCAGATCTACATCCAGAACAAGTTCCGCGAGGCCTTCGACGCCATCGAGGATAAGCTTCCCGCCCACACCGTCACCGAGGCCGAGGGCAACAAGAGCTCCTTTACCGTGACCTTCCCCAGCTGGGAGGAGCGCGACGCGGCTCACGAGGTGCTGGCGGCAGGCGGCGTGCGCTTCCGTTCCGGCAAGGCGCTCGTGCCCTTCCGCATCACCGGCAACATCGAGTGGGGTGTTCCCGTGCCCGACGAGTGCGGCTGCCATGGCCTCACCTGCTGGGTGTGGCCCGAGAGCCTGTGGGCGCCCATTAGCTTCACGCGCACGGTGCTCGCCGAGGCCGAGGCCGCGGGCACGCCCGATCGCTACGCCAGCGCCGACTGGCACGACTGGTGGTGCAGCCCCGATGCGCACGCATACCAGTTCATCGGCCAAGACAACATCTACTTCTACGGCATCGCGCAGACGGCGCTGTGGGAGGCCCTCGGCTGCCATATGGAGCAGTCGACACTCGTGGCCAACTACCACGTGCTCTATATGGGCAAGAAGGCGAGCTCCAGCTCGCAGACCCCGCCGCCACCCGCCTCGGAGCTCCTCGAGCACTACACCGCCGAGCAGCTGCGCGCGCACTTCCTGTCGCTCGGCCTGGGCGAAAAGCCGGTGAGCTTCTCGCCGAAGGCCTACGACACGCGCGAGACCGGCAAGAACCCGGACGGCACACCGCTGCTCGCCCGCGACGACAAGCGCGTGATCGACCCGGTGCTGAAGGAGGGCGCGCTGCTCACCGGCGTGTTCAACCGCCTGGCGCGCTCCTGCTTCTACGGCGTGGCGCCCAAGGAGGGCGACGAGGCCGCCTACCGCAGCGGCTGCATCCCCGCAGGCACGCCCGATGCTGACGTTCTCGACGCTGCCGAGCAGGCCATCCTCGCGTTCGAGCAGGCCATGCACACCTTCGAGTTCCACCATGCACTCGGCGTGTGCGACGAGTTCCTGCGCGCCGCCAACAAGCGCTGGAGCGATGCGAGCAAGGCTGCCAAGAACGCCGAGGACGATGCCGCAATGACCCAGGCCCTCGTCAACGCCTTTCACGAGCTGCGCGTGGCGACCGTCCTCATGCACGGCATCGTGCCGGTGGGCTGCGAGCTCATCTGCGAGCACTTCGCCATCGATCCGGATGTCTTCTTCTCGTGGGAGCACATCTTCGACACCTGCGACGCGCTGGTGGAGGGCCTGGGCGAGCAGCCCGGCACGCACGCCGTGGTCCCGCTGCCGCCGCGCTTCGACTTCTTCGAGAAACACCCGACCCAGCAGTAAACGGCGCGCCACAGCGCGTATCCGACTGAGCTGAGCGCTTTCGGAACATCTGCACGTCTTTGCTGTGCGCTTTGGGAACATGATCCTGGCGATTTTGTTCCCAAAGCGCACAGGCATATGGGGCAGGACGTTCCGGAAGCGCTCATCTTCGTTCGAGCAACCTGCACGCACATAGGTCGAGGGCGCCCCAAACAGATCCAACCGTGTTTTTCCGGCAATCGCCCCGCCCGGAATTGAACCGTCCCGGCCGTTGGCGCATAATCTGATGGCTTTGACCGGACGGAAGGGGATTCGATGGATAGCCAGCTGAGCATGCGTCTTGCGCAGCCCGATGAGGCGGCGCGCGTGATGGAGATTCTCGAGGACGGCAAGCGCTCCATCGCCCGGTTCGGCATCGAGCAGTGGCAGCACGGCTACCCCAACCTCGAGGCAGTCGAGAAGGATATCGCCGCCGGGGCCTGCTACGTGGCCGAAGACGCCAGCGGAGCGCTCGTGGGATCGCTCGCGCTGCTCGGCGGCATCGACGCCGAGTACTGCCGTGCGCAGGTGGGCTGGCTTACAGCCAATCCCTTCGAGGGAGAAGGCACGGCGCCCTACCTTGCCATCCACCGTTGCGCCACCGCCTCCGAGGCGCTTGAGCGCGGCGTCATGGGTTTCATGTTCGCCGAGTCCGAGGCCATCGCCCGCAGCCGCGGCCTGGAGAGCATCCGCATCGATACGCACCCGGGCAACATCGCCATGCGCCGCTTCCTCGCCAAGCAGGGCTTCACCGAGCTCTCCCCCTTCGAACTCACCCAGAAGGGCGACGAGGAAACCGACCTCACCCGCATCGCCTACGAGAAACTCGTCTAATAATCCGAGCGGATAATCGGCAAACACCGCCCCTCTTGCACCTCTTTGCAAAAAGTCGGGACTTTGGACGGCTTTTTAGCACCGGGTCGAGACAAGCACCTTTCTGACCTAGATGTTTTCGCAGGTTCAGAGGCTGCTTATACGGATCCGGGGTTAGAATTCCGTCCAAAGTCCCGACTTTTCCACCAACAGCACTTTTCGCCCAGCGAGCGGCCGCACGAAGCTGCGCCAATTTTGACGAGGCGGCCCATAGGGCAGGTCTAGCCACGTTTACCGTGGGAGTTCTTCCAGATCTCGCGACCGAGCATGAGGGCGAGCACGAGGGCCGAGAGGTAGCCCAAAAAGCCGATGACCGGGATGCCGAAGATGACCGGCTCGATCTTGGCGTAGTAGACCACCGACGAGCCGATGAACAGGCCGGCGATCACGATGGCCATCGACATACGGTCCACGATGCCGCCCACGTGGCGTAAGACCTTCTCGCTGCCCAGCACCTGCGTGTTAATCTTCAGCTGACCGCGCGTCAGCATGCGCGAAGCCAGGCCCAGCTGATCGGCCGCCTCGAGCATGCCGCGCGTCGCGCGCACCGAGGCGTGCGCCATCTCCTCGGCCATCTCGGCGGCACGCGTGAAGCTGCTCTTCTCGTTTCTGATATGCGTCGAGATGATCTCGATCATGTTGACGTCGGGCATGTACTCGGAAAGCAGGCCCTCGAGCGTCACCATCCCGCGCGCGAACATGGTGACGACGCTCGGCAGCTCGACGTCGTTTTTACGCGCCAAGCTCACGAGCGAGGTCAAAAACTCACCGATATCGAGGTCCTTCAGGTTGAGGCCCGCAAAATCGGCAACGATGAAGTCGAGGTCCGACAGGAAGGTCGAATGGTCGAGCTCCGCTGAATCACCGCGCGTCACGGCAAAGCGCATGAGCGAATCCTTGAGCTTGGGGACGTCGTTTTCGGCAACCGAGAAGATGATGTCCTTCACGATGGAGCGGTCGTGGCTCGACATGCGGCCAACCATGCCCAGGTCGATGAAGTACACGACGTCGTCTTTCAGGATGATGTTGCCGGCATGCGGGTCCGCATGGAAGAAGCCATCGTCGAGCACCTGCGTCGAGTAGTCCTCGACGATGCGCGCACCGATCTTCTCAAGGCTATAGCCCGCCTGAACGAGCGCCTCGGGATCGGCGATCGAGATGCCATCAACGTAATCCATGACCACGACGTGCTCGGTGCAGTACTGCAGGTACGAACGCGGACACGAGATGCCGCGCGTGTTCTCGTGAAACGTATGGAAGTCGTCGAGGTTGCGCGCCTCCATGAGGAAGTTCGTCTCCTCGCGGAAAGACTGCCACAGCTCCTCGACCACGCCCTGCAGGTCGACGAACTGGTCGGTCTTCACGAAGTGCGACGCAGTGCGCACGATAGAGCGCATGATGTCGATGTCCTGCGCCATGACCTGCTGGGCGCCGGGGCGCTGGACCTTGACGGCCACGTCCTCGCCGGACAGCAGCTTCGCGCGGTGCACCTGGGCGAGCGACGCGCTGCCGAGCGGTTTGCGGTCGATCCACTCGAACACCTCGGAGACCTTGCGGCCGTACTCGGCCTCAAGGCAGTCGCGCACCACCCAGAACGGAACGGGCTCGACATCGGTGCGCAGGCGCCGCAGCTCGTCGCAGAACGCCTGCGGCAGGATCTCGGAGCGGTTGGCGAGGATCTGCCCCATCTTGACGAACATGGGGCCGAGTTCCTCGAGCAGGCAGCGCAGGCGCTTGGGCGTGATATCGTGCCACACCTCGTACTTGCGCACCAGGCCGAAGATCTCGGCGATGCGGCGGCGGCGTCCCTTGGCCGTGAGCTGGAACTCCTCGGTGGGAGCCATGACCTCCGGCTCATCGGGGATCTCGTCCACCGCGCGGGGGCGACGATGCAGCCCGCGTGCGATGAGCTCCTCCTCGGTCGCAAAGACCAAGGTGTCCTCGGGGTCCAGGGGATCCCAGCGCGAGCCGTTCTGTCCGCTATCGGTACCTGCTGCTGCCATGGATTATCTACTCGTCTTCCGCCTTGGGAGCCTCGGGCTCGGCCTCGGCGGCCGCGGCATCCTGCTCGACCTCAACCGACTCGACCTTCACCGAAACGGTCGCGTCGTCGACGGAATCCACCAGGTCGCGCACGTGGGCCATGAAACCGACGCGCTCGGCCTTGGTCATGGAGCGCACGCGCGCGATAATCAGCTCGTCCAGGATGCGCTCGGCCACGCTCTCGCCCTGATTGCTCAGGCGGTCGGTCACGTCGGAGAACATACCGCCCGCGCGCTCGAACACATCGGACATGGAGCGGGCGAAGTCCGGGGTCTCGGAGTCGCGACGCACCTCCTCGCCCTTGGCGGAAAGGCTGTCGAGCACCTCCTTGCCTTTCTCGGCCGTCAGCGCCGCGGCACCGAAGCCGATGTTCACCATGTTGTTGACCAGGTCTTCGAATTTCGTAGCCATATGCGGCCTCCTCGTATCGAATTCACGTGCTGGTTTCTTATACCCACAATGATACGACAGCCGACTTGCAGCCGGCAGGTCGCCCTGGCGCATACGGCCCGCCCCGTCCTTGCGGGAGGACGGGGCGGGCCGATCAGTTGCAATCCGGTTCGCTGCGGGCCGTTTTGCCGCAAGCCGAATTCTAGTTATCCGACATCGCGAAGGCGTTCTTCATGGCGAGGCTCGTGGTATAGAGCACCTTGCCCAGCAGGTCTTCGGTCTCGCGTTTGAGGTCGTCGGCCATCCGCTGGTTCGCCGCCGCAAGCGCCGCGGGGACCTCGTCTGCAGGAAGCTTCGCCACCGCCGCGTCGGTCTCGCGCAGCAGGCGATGCGCCATGCCGCCGATCTTCTCCTGGTAGCGCTCGACGTTCGCTGCATTCTCATGGAAGCGAGCATCGGCCAGCGCCGCGATCAGGCGGTTCGCCCAATAGAAGCTCTCAGAGGTCACGCGTGCCGTGGTGTTCTCCAGGTACTCCGGCATGGCCTCGACGTTGGCGTAGAGCGGCACGAGCGCGTTGAACACGTTGCAGCCGAAGGCCATCCACTGCACGCAGGCGTACTCAGGTGCCACAGAGGGACGGATCTGCAGCACGGCGAGCTGCCCGTTGCGGTTGATGCCGATGGGACGGTACGCCCCGCGCGAGGCATCGGTGCCGCGGCGACCATAGGGATCGTAGGGCGTGCCCTGGTAGTGGGCCGAAAGCACGTACTTGACATCCTCGATGGTGATCTTGCGCTCGGGCACGCGGCTCCAGGGGATATCGTCCGCCTCGGGGCCAAAGGCCGCATGCGGGCCATCCCAGCCGTCATGCGGATTCAGGCAGCGCTGCATGTACCAGGCGCGCGGCGTGTTGTACACGTGGTCGGAATCGGAGTGCGAACCGAACGCCTCGCGCGGGTTGAAGATGTCGCCCGCGAGCATCCCCTCGCGAACGTCGGCGATCAGCTCCTCGAACTCGCTCAGGTATACCTGATCGGCCTCGTCGTCATCGTAGAAGCCCTCGTCCACGCCCGCATACATGTCGTCCAGCATGTTGTCGAGCACCTGCGGGCGCATCATGGTGAGATTCAGGTGATTGTCCTCCATCCACGTGCGCAGGTCACCGCTCGCCATGTGCTCCACCTGCTCGCCCTCGGCGTCGGCGAGGTCGAAGTAGTCGATACCCAGCTGGTTGGGCATGGTCACATACGCATCGTCCGGCACGCGCTTGGCGATCCAGTGATGGCCACCGATGGTCTCGAGCCACCAGATCTCGTCGGCATCGGAAAACGCGATGCCGTTCATCTCATAGGTGCCGTACTGCTCGAGCAGGGCGCCCAGGCGCTCGACGCCCTCGCGGGCGGAGCGGATATACGGGAGCACGAGGGTGACCATGTCCTCCTCGCCGATGCCGCCGGGCACCGCGGGCACATAGCCCTCCTCCCCCTCCTTGCCCTGAGCGGGCTGGTACACGACGAGCGGATCTGCGCCGAGCACGCGCTCGTTGCTGGTGATGGTCTCCGTTGCGGACATGCCGACGTTGGCGGTATTGAAGCCGGCAGCTGCCCAGATGCCGTGGCCGGGCAGCGCATCCGGCACGCTGGAATAGCGCAGGGGGTCATCGGGCAGCTCGATGGTCAGACGGCTCTCGACGCTCGTGTAGGTGCGCGGCTGGTCCTCGGGCTTGACCACGGCCATGCGCTTGGGCTCAAACTGCCCGCCGGGCGAATCCTCGTTGCGCGCCACGATCGTCGAACCGTCGTAGCTCGCGAGCTTTCCAACCAGAATGGTCGTGCACGCCATGGCTCCTCCTTCGCGCCGACCGCAGCCGGCATCGACATTATGCGTTCCGCCCCACAGTGTACCCGTTTGCCACCTACCGTACGCACCAAACGACTCCCAACCAGAACCCCAGCCAGAGCACCCCACGTGGCCCTGTCGGCCATCGAGCCGCGCACGGTCTGTAAGCTCCCGGCCCCCGGAAAACGGAAGGCCCTCACCTTCCCGAGCGAATCCGCAGCGAAGCGAGGACCAGCGAGGGAGGGTGAGGGCCTTCCGTTTTCCGGGGGCCGGGAGCTTACAGACCGTGCTGCAGCTTCGCGGCCAGGACCACGTTGCTCATCAACATGGCGCGCGTCATGGGGCCGACACCGCCGGGAACCGGGGTGATGGCGCCGGCGACGGGTTCAGCCGAATCGAAGTCGACATCGCCGCAGAGCTTGCCGTTCTCGTCGCGGTCCATACCCACATCGATCACCGTGGCGCCCGGCTTCAGCCACGTGCCCTTGATCATCTTCGGCACGCCGCAGGCAGCCACCAGGATGTCGGCGCTCTGGCAGATGCGCGCAAGCTCATGCGGATCGGTGTGGGAGTGCGCCACCGAGATCGTCGCATGGCGTGCAAGGAGCATGAGGCTCATCGGCTTGCCCACGATCGACGAGCGCCCCACGATAACGGCGTTCTTACCCGCCGGATCGATGCCGTACTCGTCGATCATCTCCATGATGCCCGCCGGTGTGCAGGGGCGAAGACCGGGCAGACCGCGAACGAGGCGGCCCATGTTCATCGGATGGAAGCCGTCGACGTCCTTATCCGGATTGATGGCCGCCACGACCTCCTCGGTATCGAGGTGCGCCGGCAGCGGCATCTGCACGAGGATGCCCGCGACCTCAGGATCGTCGTTCAGACGGCGGACGAGCTCCATAAGCTCTTCCTGCGTGGTCTCGGCAGGAAGCTTGTAGTCGAAGGAGCGGATACCGCACTGCTCGCAATCGCGCAGCTTAGAGCGCACGTAGGTTGCCGACGCCTGGTCGTCTCCCACGAGCACCACCGCAAGCCCGCACGCGATGCCGCGCTCGGCAAGCTCCGCCACGTCGGCCGCCGCACGCTCGCGAACCTTAGCCGCCAGCGCCTTGCCATCGATGATCGTCGCCATGCCGTTCCTTTCCACAAGCCCGATCGGTTCGTACAGGCTACTACAAATCTTCCGGTGAGAAACAAATCGTAACACGAAAGGACATGGGCCGCCGCAGCCTGCCGACAACGGTCGGGAGCGGGGCCGCATTTTTGCCCCGTTCATCTGGATAAAAGATTTACCCGGCCGGTAGTGACAGGATGCACCCGAAATCTGTCACAGCCGACCGGGTGAATCTTTTAGCAGCGCATGTAGACAGGCGGGCGGGGCGCGCCGCTCCCCTATGCGTCCGGCAGAGCGCGACGCCAGCCGTCACGGTCGCAAAAAAGCCCGCGCCCTCCCATAGAGGACACGGGCTGCAAAGCATACCGATCGGAATAACCCGAAGGCTTAGAACAGGCCGGAGATCACACCGTTCTCGTCGACGTCGATGTTCTCGGCCGCAGGAACCTTGGGCAGGCCGGGCATCGTGAGCACCTGGCCGGTGAGCGCGACCACGAAGTGCGCACCGGCGGACACCTTGACCTCGCGCACCGTGATGCGGAAGCCCTCGGGCGCGCCGAGCAGCTTGTCCTGGTCAGTGAAGGAGTACTGGGTCTTGGCGATACACACCGGCAGGTTGCCGAAGCCGTTCTCACGCAGCTGGGCGATCTGCTTTTTGGCTGCCGGCGTGAAGTCGACGCCGTCGGCGTGGTAGATCTTGGTAGCCACGGCCTCGATGGCCTCGGCGATGTCGGTGCCGTCCTCATAGGAGAAGCGGAAATCGTTGGGCTCGTTCACGAGACGCATGACCTCGTCGGCGAGCTCGAGCGCGCCCTCGCCGCCCTTGGCCCAGACCTCGGACAGCTTGACGTTTACGCCAAGCTTCTTGCACTCGTCCTCGATAAGCGCGAGCTCGGCTTCGGTGTCGGACGGGAAGCGGTTGATGGCCACGACGCACGGCAGGCCGTAGACATCCTGGATGTTGCCCACGTGGCGCAGCAGGTTGGGCAGGCCGGCGCGCAGCGCGTCGAGGTTCTCCTCGTTGAGGTCGGCCTTGGCCACGCCGCCGTTGTACTTGAGCGCGCGAGCGGTGGCAACGATGACCACGGCATCGGGCTTGAGACCGGTCATGCGGCACTTGATGTCGAGGAACTTCTCGGCGCCCAGGTCGGCGCCGAAGCCAGCCTCGGTGATGGCGATGTCGCCGAAGCGCATGGCCATGCGGGTCGCCATGATGGAGTTGCAGCCGTGCGCGATGTTGGCGAACGGGCCGCCGTGAACGAAAGCGGGCGTGTGCTCGAGCGTCTGCACCAGATTGGGCATGAGCGCGTCCTTGAGCAGCGCAGCCATGGCGCCCTGAGCCTTGAGCTCGGAAGCGCGCACGGGACGGCCGTCGTAGGTGTAGCCGACGACGATCTCGCCCAGGCGGTTCTTGAGGTCGGTGATGGAGGTGGACAGGCAGAAGATGGCCATGATCTCGGAAGCGACGGTGATGTCGAAGCCGTCCTCGCGCGGCACGCCCTGAGCGCGGCCGCCCAGACCGTCCACGATATGGCGCAGCTGGCGGTCGTTCATGTCCACGGCACGCTTCCAGGTGATGCGCTTGGGGTCGATACCGAGCTTGTTGCCCTGCTGGATATGGTTGTCGAGCATGGCGGCAAGCAGGTTGTTCGCCGCGCCGATGGCATGGAAGTCACCGGTGAAGTGCAGATTGATGTCCTCCATGGGGATGACCTGCGCCCAGCCGCCGCCCGCAGCGCCGCCCTTGACGCCGAACACCGGGCCGAGCGAGGGCTCGCGCAGCGCCACGGTGCTGTTGATGCCGCGACGACGCAGGCCGTCGGCCAAGCCGATGGTGGTCGTGGTCTTGCCCTCGCCCGCAGGCGTGGGGTTGATGGCCGTCACCAGGACGAGCTTGGCGGTGTGGTCGGTCGGTTCGTTCAGCAGCGAGTAGTCGACCTTCGCCTTGTCGAAGCCGTACGGGATGATGTATTTCTCGTCGACGCCGGCGTTCCGTGCGACCTCGGTGATGGGCAGGGGCTTGACGGAATGTGCGATCTCGATGTCTGACAGCATGGCGAACCTCCCAAACGCGCCTGACAAAACAGATTTCTAGCATACATCGAAAACGGCCGGTTGCGGACATATCCTCCGCAACCGGCCGTCATTCACGGTCCCGTATGCGCATGCACACCAAGTGCGCACATACCTATGCGTTTGCCGGCGGCTCCAGCCCCAGATGGTCGAAGGCCACCGACGTGGCAACGCGGCCCTGCGGCGTACGGACGATCAGACCTCGCTGCAGCAGGTAAGGCTCGTAGACATCCTCGAGCGTGTTGGGGTCCTCGCCCACTGCGCTCGCCAGCGTGGTCAGGCCGACGGGGCGGCCGCGGAACGTCTTGACGAGCGTCTCGAGGATGCGGATGTCCATCCAGTCCAGTCCGAGCTCGTCGATCTCGAAGAACTCGAGCGCCTCGCGCGCGATGGGGTAATCGATATGCCCCTCGCCGCGCACCTGCGCGTAATCGCGCACGCGCTTGAGCAGACGGTTCGCCAGGCGCGGCGTACCGCGCGAGCGCGAGGCGATCTCGCAGGCGGAATCGTGATCGATCTGCACGCCGAGGATCGTCGCCGAGCGGGTCACGATCTCAGCAAGGTCGGCGATGGAGTAGTAATCGAGCCTGAACGAGATGCCGAAGCGGTCGCGCAGCGGCCCGGTGAGCATGCCCGATCGGGTCGTGGCGCCCACGAGCGTGAACCGCGGGATGTCCAGACGGATCGAGCGCGCGGCGGGACCCTTGCCGATCACGATATCGAGCGCGAAATCCTCCATCGCGGGATAGAGGATCTCTTCAACCGAGCGGTTGAGGCGGTGGATCTCGTCGATGAACAGCACGTCGCCCGGCTGGAGGTTCGTCAGGATGGCAGCGAGGTCGCCGGTGCGGGCGATGGCCGGACCGGAGGTCGTGCGGACCTGGGCGCCCATCTCGTTGGCCACGACCGTCGCGAGCGTCGTCTTGCCGAGGCCGGGCGGGCCGGAAAAGATCACGTGGTCCAGGCACTCCCCGCGCGACTTGGCCGCCTCGATAAGAATGCGCAGGCTCTGCTTGATGTGGTCCTGACCGCAGTAGTCGTCCAGGCGCTGCGGGCGCAGCGTCCGCTCGACGTCGAGGTCCTCGGAGGTGAGGTCGCCGGTCACGAAGCGCCCGGTCTCATGGGCGGGAGCTGCAGGCGTGCGGCGCGGTGCGGCGTCGGCCCACAGGTCTACGGAGCCGTCGGCTTCCCACATCATGCATCCATCCCCAACCGCTTGAGCGCACTGGCGAGCAGCTCCTCGACGCGGGCCGCGCCATCGAGACCATCGAGCGCCAGATCGGCCTCCTGTGGCGTGAAGCCCATCGAGAGCAGGGCGGCACGGGCGTCATCGAGTGCGGTGGATGCCGGCGCGCTGCCGAGCGGCAGCTGGCCGGCCGCGGGCACGTCGGCGGCAAGCAGCCCGTGGTCCTTGGCGAACACGCTCTTGAGCTCCAAGATCAGACGTTGGGCGGTTTTCTTGCCCACGCCGGGAACCGTCGCCATGCCCTTGGCATCCTCTGCCATGACCACGGTGTAGAGCTGGCCGACTGTGAACTTGGACAGCACGGCGAGCGCCAGGCGCGGACCCACGCCCGACACGGCCACAAGCCGATCGAACATGGTCCGCTCCTCCTTGGAGGCGAAGCCGAACAGCGTCATGGCATCCTCGCGAACCTGCAGGCGCGTGAACAGGCGGCATGTCTGCCCCAGCGGAGGCAGCGAGGCTGCAGTCGTTCCCGAGATGCCGACCTCGAACCCGACGCCGCCCACATCAAGCACGGCGACGCTGGGCGAGGCCTCGACGAGGACGCCGGTAAGCAGGGTGATCATGAGTAGCCGTTTCCCCTTTCCTCCACATAGGACCAGCCGGAGAGCGCGCCGGTGCGGCGCAGGTTGGCATGGCAGATGGCGCAGGCAAGCGCGTCGGCCGCATGGTCGGGCCGTGGATCGTGATCGAGGTGCAAAAGATTGCGGACCATATACATCACTTGGGCCTTATCGGCCGAACCGGTGCCCACCACCGCCTGCTTGATCTGCATGGGCGTGTACTCGCCCACCTCGACACCGCACAGCGAGACCGCCACGAGCGCGGCCCCGCGGGCATGCGCGGTCGGGATGGCCGAGCGCACGTTGGCACCGAAGTAGATGCCCTCGCACGCCGCCTCGAGTGGGCGGTAGCGCTCCACGACGGCCGTCAGGTCGTCGGCGATATGCCGTAACCGGACCGCAAGGTCGCTGCCCGCAGACGTCTGGATGCACCCGTAGGCGCGGCACCGAACCTCGCCGCGGCGCTCCTCGACGATCCCCCAGCCCGTGTTGGCGAGCCCGGGGTCGATACCCAAGATGACCACGAGCACCTCCCGAGCCTCGTATCTCGAACATCTGTTCTACTGTACCATGCGGTCCCGGGGCGTGCAAGCGCCCACCCGCGCAGCTCAAACCTAGTTCTGCGAGAAGAAGGGGTAGTGCTGGGCGATCCCTTGGGGCATCTGCCCCGGCATCATATGCCGGGCATCGCCGGGAATCTCCGGCTCGCCTGAGGACTCCATCATCTTTCTCAGCTGGCTCTCGAAGCGCATCGCGCTCTCCCGCATGCGCCGCTGGCCCTCCTCGCTCGCAAGCTCCTGCTGCTGCTCGGGGCTCAGCCCCAACAGCTCGCCGAGAAGCCCCAGGATCTCGCCGCGCACGCGCTCGCCATGCTCCTCGCCGAGCGACGCCAGGCGCTCCTGCTCGCTTTGGACCACGTCCATCATCTGCAGCGGCTCTGCGCCCTGCCGACCCAGATCGGACCAGCCGAGAGACGAGGGCCAGACGCGCTCGATAAACGAGCGCGCCGACACGAAGGGCGCAGGCGGCAGCATGCGGCGCCAGTGCTCGAACCGCCGCGTGAGCAGGATGATCAGCGATGCGGCCTCGGGTGCCGTCGCGAACAGCGGCAGGTCCTCGAGCACCTGGTTTCGGTCGACATGCGCCTCGAGGACCCCGTCGACCTGCGAGGGCTCAAGGCAGGCAAGCAGCTGGGAGATGCGCTCGCGCAGCATCGGGTCCGTGCCGCTCGCCTCGACGGCATCCAGAAGGATGCGGTTCAAGGTGGCGTGCACCGCATCGAGCGACACGAGCGCCGGCGGGATCGCCGCCGAGGAACGGCCGCGGTAGCGGGCGAGAAACTCCAGGTAGGTCAGGTACACGTCGCCGAACGGCGCGCAGACGGCGAGCGACGCTCCCGCCCGCAGGCAGGCAGCGGGTGCCAGGGCGGCATCCGTCTTCGTGAGCGGCGACATGATGCTCGCATCCATCTCGTGCGCGACATCGGCCAGGTACAGCGCGTCGATGCCCGCGCGCAGGCGGCCGGCATCGCGGGCGGGCACGTCGCGGTCCATCCAGCGCGAAACGTCGCCCTGGGCGCGCTCGACGAGACGGATCCCGAGGTTGGCCGCCAGCTGACGCACGTGCTCCATGCGCTCGCGCTCCAGCGCCTCCTGCCGCGGGGTGTACACCTCCGAGCGCTCGAAGGCCACGCCGATGACGTTGCGCGAACCGAGCGCATCGACCGCGAGCACCGCCAAAAGCGACGAGGGCAGATCCCCCTCGAGCGGCACGATGACGCGGTTGCGGCCGTCGGCCGCCAGGGTGTCGCGCACATAGAGCCGCAGCGCCTCCCAGACCCACTCCTCGCGCTGGTAGGTCGGCAGCTCGTGCTCGTCCACCGCAGGCACCACGGTGCCGCGGACGATCTCCTGCACAAGAAGGCTCTCTTCGAAGCAGGGCGCCATCGCGACCACGCGACCGCTCTCGTCCATGACGAACGAGCCGCCGGTGTACACCACGTCATCGTACGCGCCGATCGGCGCCATGTAGGCGAGCCACACGCCCGCGCGGGCGACCGCATCGACGAAATGCCCGTCGGCCACGGCGGCAACGGCGCTCGACTGCTCGCTTTGCGCGTTGAACCCGCCCATGGGCAGGTAGACGGCAACGTCGCACCCCTTGGGCAGCTGCGGCAGATCGCGCTCGAGGTCGAGCACGACCGCCACGCGCTCCCCGGCGACATCGAACACGGGCGACTCCCAGATGCCCGGGTCGATCCGCCCGCTGCGCAGTGCCGCCAACGAGCGCAAGGGCACGACGCGACCCTCGCGCAGCAGGAACGTCTCGAGAAACGGGGTCTGCTCGACGGGCACGACGGCGGGCACCAAGCAGGAGATGCCCGAATCCTCGAGGCGCACGGCGAGCTCGCCCAGGCAGCGCAGCATGTCGTGCATGAAGTTGGCGTACTCGATGAGGGCCGTGGGCTGCATACCCGTGAACATCGGGGTGGGCGCGCACAGCAGCTGGGCACCCTGCTCGGCTGCCATCATCGCCTGATCGCCGATGCGCGAGCAGATGCCCTCGATATCTCCCAAGCGCACGTCGATCTGCGCAAGCGCAAGTTTCATCACGAGTCTCCTCGGTTCGTCGTTTCTCCCCATGATACCCGCAAAGCGTGCGGGCGCCCCAAAACTTGACGGGTCCGCCGCTGCAGGCGGCCCGACAGCAGAGCGCCCCGCCGCACCTCGTACGGTGCGGCGGGGCGCTCAAACCGATCGGAAGCGATTCTAGAACGAGGCGCTCCATAGGCCATGAAGGTTGCAGTAGGCGTACACGGTGCCGGTCTTGACGCCGCCGGCAAAGAACGTCGCGGGCGTCTGACCGGGCTTGAGGTAGTGGATCTCAAGGCGACCGTCGGCCTCGAGCGCGATCCACTCGATGTAGTGCTCCTCGGTCATGGGATGCTCGGTGGAACCGACCCTGGCGAACACGATGTGGCCGTCGCGCTGAAGCTCAACGGCAGGCACGTGCTTCTCGACCGCCGCGTCCACGGTGTTGGGCTCGAGCGTCTTGAAGCCCTCGGGGACCTTGCCGCCCTTCACGTCAGCCAGAAACGCGCCGTTGCCGTCGGTGTAAAACGTAGCCATGATGTTCTCTCCTTACGTCCATGCCTCATAAACGTGACCTATTATGCCCAGCGCCGTGCCGGGCATACACAGACACCGGAAGCCCACAAGACGGGGCGCGGCCGACGCCGCGCCCCGCACCCGATTGCACTTGCTGTTGAGCCATGCCGTTGGGACCACGCTATTTCACGGTCAGCACCGGCACGTCAACGGAACGCAGCACACCGAAGCTCACGCTGCCGAGCATGCCCCGCAGCGCGCCCAGGCCGCGGCGACCCATGACCACCAGGTCGACGGAGTTGTCCGCGACGTACTCGGCGATGCCCTCCACCGGAGAGGTCGCCAGACGCGCGGTGACGGTGATCTTGCACTGGGCTCCGTCGCGCGCGTCCTCAACGACGCGCTCCATGTCGCTGCGCATGCGCTGGATGACCGCGCCCATCATGTTGTCGTAATCCATCATCGTGCCGTTGTCGAAGGGATCTTCGAACGCCCCGCCCATGAGCGACGGGGTGGGTATCGCCCCTGCGGCCACGATCATCACCACATGCACCTCGGCGGCGGGGTCGTCCCCCACCATCCCGAGCGCGATATGAAGCGCGCTCATCGCATGCTCGGACTCGTCGTAGGGGACCATGACGTTCTTGAAGAACATGACCGCTCCTTTCCCTCGAGCTCCATCGTTGTGGGATGTATACCCGGGATGCGAGCGAAACGGCAAAAGCGCGACGGTAGCGGTGCAAAAAACCCGCCCACCGGCGCGCTCGAGGTCGGGGTCCGCCCCGGCCGTGTGCATGCACGTTTACAGCATGGTCTGCGAGAGCTGCGGCTTGAAACCCGCCTGCTCGAGGGCATCGATGATCTGGCGCTTGTGATCGGTGCCGTAGGCCTCGATGGTCACGCGCAGCTCGACCGCGGCGTTGCGGTTCGTGCTCACGAACTGGTTGTGCTCGAGCTTGATGACGTTGCCGTTCTGCTCGGCGATGGCGGATGCCACGCGCACGAGCATGCCGGGGCGGTCGGGCAGAAGCACGCTCACGGTAAAGATGCGGTCGCGCTGGATGAGACCGTGCTGCACCACGGAGCTCATGGTGATGACGTCCATGTTGCCGCCCGAGAGAATCGAGGCGACGCGGCGGTTCTCGGCAGGCAGATGCTTGAGCGCCGCCACGGTGAGCAGACCCGAGTTCTCGACGATCATCTTATGGCTCTCCACCATGTCGAGGAACGACACGATGAGCTCGTCGTCGGGCACGGTTATGACGTCGTCGAGGTTCTGCTGCAGGTACGGGAAGACCTTATCGCCCACCTCGAGGACCGCGGTGCCGTCGGCGATCGTGTTGGCCTGCGGAATCTTGACCGGATGCCCCGCCTCAAGCGCCGCCGTGAGCGACGGAGCGCCCGCGGGCTCGACGCCGATCACGCGGATCTTGGGGTTGTACAGCTTGGCGAACGTCGAGACGCCGCACGCCAGGCCGCCGCCGCCCACGGGCACGAGAATCGTGTCGACAAGCGGGAGCTCCTGCACGATCTCCATAGCGATGGTGCCCTGGCCCGTGGCCACCGTGGGATCGTTGAACGGGTGGATGAATGTGTAGCCATGCTCCTCGGCAAGCTGCAGGGCGTAGTCGCACGACTCGTCGTATACGTCGCCGTACAGCACGACCTCGGCACCGTAGCTCTTCGTGCGCTCGACCTTGATGAGCGGCGTCGTGGTGGGCATGACCACGATGGAGCGCGCCCCCGCACGGGAGGCCGCGAACGCGACGCCCTGCGCATGGTTGCCGGCGCTCGCCGTGATGATGCCGTGGTCCAGCTCCTCGGGCGTGAGCGTGCTGATCTTGTAGTACGCGCCGCGCACCTTGTAGGCGCCGGTGCGCTGCATGTTCTCGGGCTTGAGGTAGACGCGGTTGCCGGTCAGCTGGCTGAAGTGCGGGCTCTCCACGAGCTCGGTCTTCTGCGTGACCTCCTTGACCTTCTCGGACGCCTCCTCGAACGCATCGAGCGTGAGCATTTCGGCCATGGCGCTCATCCTTCTTTCGTGCACGGGGTACTTTCGCATGGTAAAGCAGGATAGCAGATTTGGCAGAGCCGACATAGGAGACGGACGTCGTCGGATCACGGGCAGCGCACGGCGCACCGCCTTCGTTGCTCCTCTTGCGCCCCGCTCCCCTGCCGCACGTGAACTTGAAAAGGTGCCCGGTACCAAATTCGCGACTTTTGAGATACCTCATTAAATCAGTGGGTTTCCGATTCTGGAATTGCGTCCGTTTTTATGCACGCTTGGCTTCATTTCCGCAGGTAAAATCGCATGTATATCCAATCGCTTAAGCAACGCTGCGTCACTTAGTCTCTTACCCTCTCAAAAGTCGCGAATTTGGTACCGGACCCCTCATAACGCACCCCCTCAGGCGTCATTTCGGCTCAGCGGCCCGGAGCGGGCGATGCTAAATCGCGGTTTCGCCCTTTGCGCGGCGGGGACGTTGGCGTAGCATGACGCAAACACCTTTCGCATCGACGCCAGAATTCGAGGACCCCATGGACAAACCGCTTGAAACACCCGCAGCGCCCCTGTTTCAGCTGCGCGACGCCCAGGTCGTGCGCGCCGGCAGGACGATCCTCTCGGTAGACCACTTCGATCTAGCCGAAGGCGAGCATGTTGCCCTTCTTGGTCCCAACGGTGCCGGTAAGTCGACGTTCATCCAGCTGCTCACCCGCGAGGTCTTCCCCATGCATCGCGACGAGCCTCCCGTGCGCTTCCGCGGCCAGGCGCGCCCGCTGCTCACCGACATCAAGCAGGCCCTGGGCATCGTGTCGGCAACCATGCACGACCAGGTGCGCGTCCACCTGCCTGTCATCGAGATCGTGTGCGGCGGGCTGTTCGGTACCCTCGGCCTGCCCCGCCACGTAGAGGTCGACGATGCAGCACGCGCGAAGGCCGAAGACGCGCTGGGGCGTCTGGGTATCGCCGAGCTTGCCGACCGCGACGTCATGACGCTCTCCACCGGCCAGGTGCGCCGCGCGCTCGTTGCGCGCGAGCTCATGAGCGACCCCAAGATCCTCATCTTCGACGAGCCCTGCACGGGTCTCGACCCCGAGGGCATGTACCACGTGCGCAACACCATGCGGCTGCTCGCCGACGAGGGTCGCTCCATCGTGCTCGTCACGCACTACCCCGAGGACATCATCCCCGCCATCGATCGCGTGCTGCTCATCAAGGACGCCGTGGTGTTCGCCGACGGCTCCAAGAGCGAGCTTTTGACCGGCGACGAGATGACCCGGCTGTTCGGCGTGCCTCTGGAGGTCGACGAGCACGACGGCTGGTACGCCATGCGCGGCCGCTACTAGACCTGCCTGCCGTCCACCGGAAGTTTACGCACTCCTACCGACTAAAGTGTTTCATGCAGATTTCGCCCTTGCCACGCCCCTGCACGCGCGCGATACTCGAACAACTTAGGAAATGCGACGACAGGGCGAGTACCGGACGGGCGCACCACAGCGAGCGGGCAGCGTGAGAACCCGCGGCGCGCGGTCGGGAACACACCCTCGAGCAGCCAAGCCGAACGCGAGCTCGGCGCGCGGGCGATCCCCGCGACGCGAGCGCGCAAGTACGCCGCGCCGGACAGCCGCCGTCACAGGCATCCTCGCAGGGACGCTCCCTTGCCTTCGCATCCTGGTATCCATAACCGCGAAACGCAAGGGGGGAACGGATGCAGCTGCGAAGCGATGCCATCAAGAAGGGGCTGGCGCGAGCGCCCCACCGGAGTCTTCTGAAAGCCGACGGCCTTACCGACGAGGAGCTTGAACGCCCGCTCGTCGCCGTCGTCTCGGCGCAAAACGAGGTCATCCCCGGCCATATCCACCTGCAGCAGATCGCCGACGCCGTCAAGGCCGGCGTGCGCATGGCCGGCGGCACCCCGCTGCAGGTCAACACTATCGGCGTGTGCGACGGCATCGCCATGAACCACGAGGGCATGCGCTACAGCCTCACGAGCCGCGAGGTCATTGCCGACTCCGTCGAGTGCGCCATCCAGGGCCACCAGTTCGACGCCATGGTCCTCATCCCCAGCTGCGACAAGATCGTGCCCGGCATGCTCATCGCCGCCGCGCGCCTGAACATCCCCACCATACTCGTCTCCGGCGGCCCCATGCTCGCCGGTCGCGACAAGTGCGGGCACCAGACCGACCTGAACACCCTGTTCGACGCCGTGGGCCAGGTGACCGCCGGCACCATGACGCCCGAGGAGTGCGCGTGGCTCGAGAACACCGCCTGCCCCACCTGCGGCAGCTGCTCGGGCATGTTCACCGCCAACTCCATCTGCTGCCTGTCCGAGGCGCTCGGCCTGGCGCTGCCCGGAAACGGCACCGTTCCCGCCGTGTACTCCGAGCGCATCCGCCTGGCCAAGCTCACCGGCATGAAGGTGATGGATCTCGTGCGCGACAACATCTGCGCGCTCGACATCCTGAACGAGAAATCCATCCATAACGGCATGGTGCTCGACATGGCCTTCGGCGGCTCCACCAACACGATGCTGCACCTCACGGCCATCGCCCACGCAGCGGGCTGCCCCGTGACCATGGACGACTGGGATCGCGTCTCGGATGCCACCCCCAACATCGTGCGCATCGCCCCGGCGGGCCCGCTGCACATCGAGGACCTGAACGCCGTAGGCGGTATCTCGGCCATCATGGGCGTGCTCGGCCGCGCCGGCCTGCTCGAAGGCGATGCCCTCACCTGCCACGGCACCGTGGACGAGTGGGTCGCCGCCTGCCCCGAGCCCGATGGCGAGATCGTCCGCACCGTCGAGAACGCCTACTCCCCCATCGGCGGCCTCAAGGTCGTGCGCGGCAACCTCGCGCCCGACTGCGGCGTGGTCAAGCGCAGCGCCTGCGCGCCCGAGATGTACAGGCACTCCGGCCCCGCCCGCGTGTTCAATAGCGAGGAGGAAGCCTGCGAGGCCATCTTTGGCGGCAAGATCAACCCCGGCGACGTCGTGGTCATCCGCTACGAGGGACCCGCCGGCGGCCCGGGCATGCGCGAGATGCTCACGCCCACCTCTGCCATCTGCGGCATGGGTCTCGACAAGTCCGTGGCGCTCATCACCGATGGCCGCTTCTCCGGCGCGAGCAAGGGCCCGTGCATCGGCCACGTGAGCCCCGAGGCCGCAGCCGGCGGCCCCATCGCCCTTATCCAGGAGGGCGACATCATCGATATCGACATCGAGGCGGGCAAGCTCGAGGTTCGCCTGTCCGATGACGAGCTGGCCGAGCGCCGTGCCGCCTGGCAGGCGCCCGCGCCCAAGTACACCACCGGCGTGCTCTCGCGCTACGCGAAGCTCGTCACCAGCGCAGACAAGGGGGCGTATCTCTCATGACGGACTCCACCCGCGCCGCCGCGCCCATGGCCGGCAGCCCGCGCACTCCCGACATGCCCGACGACATCCGCCAGCATACCTGTGCCAGCGCGGCGGCAGGCGCCTACCCCGCGACCGACATGAGCCGCGAGGCGCGCCTTGCCCGCAAGCAGCGCGCCATCTCCGGCGAGCCGTTCGGACCGGGCAGCCACACCGATAAAGAGGGCCAGACCATGACCGGCGCCCAGGCGATCATCGCCAGCCTCGAGGCCGAGGGCGTCGACACGGTCTTCGGCTACCCCGGCGGCCAGGCCATCAAGATGTACGATGCCCTGTACGACTCCACCAAGATCCGCCACATCCTCGCCCGCCACGAGCAGGGTGCGGTCCACGAGGCGGACGGCTACGCCCGCGCCACCGGCAAGGTCGGCGTCGTGATGGTCACGAGCGGCCCGGGCGCCACCAACACGGTGACCGGCATCGCCACGGCCTATATGGACTCCGTGCCCCTGGTGGTCATCTCTGGCCAGGTCACGCGCGGCGTCATCGGCACCGACGCCTTCCAGGAGGCCGACATCGTGGGCATCACCATGCCCGTGGTCAAGCACAGCTTCCTGCTGCAGAGCAACGACGACCTCACCCGGACCTTCCGCGAGGCCTTCTACATCGCCTCGACCGGCCGCCCCGGCCCCGTGCTCATCGACATCCCGAGCGATCTTGCCGGCGAGCAGATGGTCTTCCACTACCCCGACAGGATCGACATCCCGAGCTACCGCCCCACGTACAAGGGCAACGCCAAGCAGGTGCGCCAGGCGGTCGAGCTCATCAGCGCCTCCACGCGCCCGCTGCTCATGGTGGGCGGCGGCTGCGTGTCGAGCCACGCCTGCGACGAGGTCGTCGAGCTTGCCGAGAGCATGCAGATCCCCGTGGTCACCACGCTCATCGGCAAGGCGGCCATCCCCTGCTCCAACCCGCTGAACCTCGGCCCCGTGGGCATGCACGGCTCCAAATACGCCAACATGGCCGTCACCGAGTGCAACCTCATCATCGCCGTGGGCATGCGCTTCTCCGACCGCGTGACCGGCAAGCTCAATGAGTTCGCCCCGCACGCCAAGGTCATCCACATCGATATCGACCCGGCCGAGATAGGCAAGGTCCGCGATCCGCAGGTGCCCATCGTAGGCGACGCGCGCGTGGTCGTGGCCGCCATCAACGACCGCATCGCCAAGGTGGGGGCCAAGCCCGTGTCCGACGAGTGGGTGAAGACCTGCTTCGAATGGCGCGAGCGCTGGCCGTTCTACACCGCCGACTTCGCCGACTACCCCGACCGCATCGCTCCCGAGGTCGTGCTCGAGCGCCTGTCCGCCAAGCTCGACCCGCATGCCAGCGTGGTCACCACCGAGGTCGGTCAGCACCAGATGTGGGCGCACCAGCACGTGCACCGCGAGGAATCGCGCACGTTCATCTCGAGCGGCGGCCTGGGCACCATGGGCTTCGGCTTCCCCGCGGCCGTCGGCGCCAAGATCGGCCGCCCCGACTGCCAGGTGGTCTGCATCGCCGGCGACGGCAGCCTGCAGATGAACATCCAGGAGATGGCCACGGCCATCGGCAACGGCGCCGCCGTGAAGGTCCTGCTCATCGACAACAACGCGCTGGGCATGGTGCACCAGTGGCAGCGTCTGTTCTACCACGAGCGCTACTCCTGCACCGAGTTCACCGCCAACCCCGACTTCGTCAAGCTCGCCGAGGCCTACGGCTGGAAGGCGGAGCGTATCAACCATCCCGACCAGATCGACGCCGCACTCGACCGCATGCTCGCGTCGGCCGACCCCTACCTGCTCGACGTGGTCATCCCCACGAACCAGACCGTGTATCCGATGGTCGCCCCGGGTGCCGCGATCGACGACATCATCGGCGCCATCGACATCACGCTGGGCGGCGTCCGCGTGACCGAGAAGGGCATGAGCCCCGCCGGCGAGACGGCGGGCACCGTGGCCGAGCCGCTGCCGCTGTCCGATGACGACGCCGACACGCGCGTGGCCGGCGCCACCGCCGACATCGTGCCCGACGAGGCTGCCCCGAAGGGAGGCGAGTGAGGATGAAGCACATCCTGTCCGTTCTCGTTGAGAACAAGCCCGGCGTCCTGTCCCGCGTGACCGGCCTCGTGTCGCGCCGCGGCTTCAACATCGACTCGCTCACCGTGGCGCCCACCGAGGACGTCACCATGAGCCGCATGACCATCATCGTCGACGCCGACGAGGTCGGCTACGAGCAGATTACCAAGCAGCTGCACAAGCTCGTCAGCGTGTACAAGATCTCGGACCTCACCGATACCGACGCCATCGAGCGCGAGCTCGTCCTGTTCAAGGTCATCGCCCAGCCCGAGAAGCGCCACGAGATCATCGAGATCGCCAACATCTTCCGCGCCAACGTCGTGGACGTGGGCAAAAACTCGCTCACGGTCGAGGCGACGGGCACGGCGAGCAAGCTCGACGCGATGGAGGACCTCTTCCGCAGCTACGGCATCCGCCAGCTCACCCGCACCGGCAAGATAGCGATGTCGCGCGGGTCGAGCGACCGGTAGGGCGGGTAGCGGGGCGAGGGCTCTCGAACCTGTTGGTCCGGGCTCGGGCAGTCCTCTTCGCGACGGAGGCGCCACTGGCGCCTCCTGCTCATGCGGAACTCGCCCTGACCAACAGGTTCGAGAGCCCCGCATAGCGTTTCCGTTCTTGCCGGTCGCGCGCCCCGAACCGCGGGGGCGGGACTGGCGTGGTCCAAGCGGCCACGCTGCAGGTAGGGTAATCCCCTCTTAGCTCTGCCGGGTTTTGTCTCGCTGCCGGGTTTTGTTTCGACATCGTGTCGTGGGGGTTTGAGAGGACCCCGGGCACGGTTCACATTTACTTTGGTTACACAAGCCACGATCTGTTAAGGAGAAACAACAATGGCTGTGACGATCTACTACGAGTCCGACTGCAATCCTCAGGTCATCCAGGACAAGAAGATTGCCATCATCGGTTACGGCTCCCAGGGCCATGCCCACGCGCTGAACCTGCTCGACTCCGGCTGCGACGTGCGCGTCGGCCTGCGCGAGGGCTCCAGCTCCTGGGCGAAGGCCGAGGAGGCCGGTCTCAAGGTGTGCGACATGGACACCGCCGCCGAGGAAGCTGACATCATCATGATGCTCGTTCCCGACGAGACGCAGCCCAAGGTCTACGAGGAGCACATCAAAGATCACCTCAAGGCCGGCGACACCCTCGCCTTCGCCCACGGCTTCAACATTCACTTCGGCTACATCAAGGCCCCCGAGGACGTGAACGTCATCATGTGCGCGCCCAAGGGTCCCGGCCACATCGTTCGCCGTCAGTTCACCGAGGGCTCCGGCGTGCCCGACCTGGCCTGCGTGGCCCAGGACGCCACCGGCAACGCCTGGGACATCGCGCTCGCCTACTGCTGGGGCGTCGGCGGTGCCCGCTCCGGCATCATCAAGGCCACCTTCAAGGAGGAGACCGAGGAGGATCTCTTCGGTGAGCAGGCCGTGCTCTGCGGCGGCCTCGTCGAGCTGGTCAAGGCGGGCTTCGAGACCCTGACCGAGGCTGGCTATCCGCCCGAGCTCGCTTACTTCGAGTGCTACCACGAGATGAAGATGATCGTCGACCTCATGTACGAGAGCGGCATCCACTTCATGAACTACTCCATCTCCAACACGGCCGAGTACGGCGAGTACTACGCCGGCCCCAAGGTCATCAACGAGGAGAGCCGCGCGGCCATGAAGCAGATCCTGGCCCGCATCCAGGACGGCTCCTTCGCGCAGGAGTTCGTGGACGACTGCAACAACGGCCACAAGTGGCTGCTCGAGCAGCGCGAGAAGATCAACGAGCACGAGATCGAGAAGACCGGCGAGAAGATTCGCTCCATGTTCAGCTGGATCAAGAAGTAGCCTTACGGCTCATCTGCCCTGAGCGCATGAACGCCCGGCTCCCCTTTCGGGAAGCCGGGCGTTTTCGCAACAGAGGGGCGAGACGAGCCCATTCGGTCACGCTCCTATGCAGCATCCTGCTCGTCCACGCCGAATGTCGCACGGCGCCGCCGCTGCTGTACCGCGCGGATCGACAGACCGCCGTAACGCCAGTTGGGCAGCGCGCATTCCAGGTCGACCAGCAGATCGAGAAGCTCCTTGGGGTCAAACGTATGCGAGAACAGGCCCCAGCTGCGCGCCAGCTCGATCATATAGAACGGATCGGGCGAGCGGTTCCTGAGCAGGATAAGCTTGTCGATCTTGTCATCTGCATATCGATACTCATCCACGAAGTAGTAATCCCCGCGGCCGGGAATGTGTTCATCGAGCCAGGCGCGCAACGCCAGCGCCTCGGGACGCGTGCGCTCCCACTCGAGCGGGCTGCAATGGGCGAGCTGCTTGTCGATGGCGTCGACGCAGCTCACGCTCATCTCCTGGCGCTCCCTAATAATCCTGCACACCAGCCGGTCACGGCCATCGCGCTCGACCGCACGGATATAGCGCCCCGCGCCGCCGTATCCGGTGTCGCGCTCCCATGGGATGCCTCCCTGGTAGGAATAGCGGTTCAGCAGCTGTTCGCGCCTGCCATCAGCCACAACGTCCACGCGATCCTCATTCAGCCAGCTTCCCAGCAGGTACTCGTCCCGTGAGCGCTCGCTGGGCTTCCACGTGGTCCAAGACGATGCGCGGACCCCATACCGATTGCGCTCGTCAAGGCGCAAGGCGGCTCTGACCTCCTCCATGGTCGGTTCGAAACCGAAAAGCTTCTTGCAGCAGGGGGCCACCTCCGCAAGCGGCGCCACGCCGCAGAACGTCCGCAGGGCATCGGCGGCGCGCGGGATCTGCCACCTGCGGTTGCGCAGCATTCCAATGTGCTCCAAATCGATCTTCTCCGCAGCGGAGCGTATCTCATGCGGCATCACGCCGTACGACTCTTTTCCGGTGCTGAACAACCAGGTGAGCGGCTCGAGCGAATAGAACGCCTCGTCATCTTCCCGTCTCAAGACAAGCACTGGTCCATCATGCTCGAGCATGCGCAGAAAACCTGCGAATTCCCCATCCGAGCAGGCAAGAAGCTCATCCTCCATCGCCTCCGGGAGCTTGTCGACATGCTGCACTATCGCGTCAATCAACGTCAGCTTGCGCTTGTTCGGAAGGCGTCCGATCCCCATGCCCCGAATGAATTCGCTGAGCTGCGCCACCGTGCACCGACGCAGGCAGTCGGCGAAGTCACCGGTGGGAACTGCCTGCGTCCCCCTGAAACCCGATCTCGCATACCTGTCGTAATCGAATAGCCCCTCGCTCATCGTGTCGTATCGACGTTCCGAACACCCCGCGGCGCGCAACGCCTGCTCGCGCTCCTCGCCGGAAAGACCCGCGAGCTTGCCGCGATGGACCCCGCGGGGCATGCCTCCGTCCTGCCCGCCCTGCTCGACCGTCTTGCGTCCCGTTACCTTCGTGTTCATGATCAGCCCCTTTCGTCGAGCCTGTTACCTGCCGCAGCACTTCTTGTATTTCTTACCGCTGCCACATGGACAGGGGTCGTTACGGCCGACCTTCGCCTCGCTGCCGTCGGGATTGAGGAAGATGCGACGCCTCTCGTTGTGCTCGCGCACAGCCAGCGGCGTCCACCCGTTGAGAGCCCAGTTGGGCAGCGTGTTCGCCAGCGCGGCGATGCGGCCGCCAAGCGCATGGCGATCGCTCGTGAGCTCAAAGAGGCCCATATCCGTGGCGACATCCAGCATCAGGTTCACGTTCGGCGAGGCGCGACGCAGGCAGAGCAGGTGCTGCAGGGCCTCGTCGGCAAAGGTAAAATCGTCGGCATCATCCGGTACATGGGCATCAAGCCATGCGCGCAGGTTCAGCGCCCGCGGGCTCGCTGCCTCCCAGATGCCGACATCGATCGTTGCGAGCTGCGGGTCGATCGGACACGGACCGAGATCCTTGTATGTCTCGTGCAGATCGATCAGGGCGCGGATGTTTCCATCGCATTGGATGAGAGCGCGCTTGAACAGCTTGTTGTTCTTCTTGATGTCGATCTTGTCGAAGTCGATCTTGCTGAAGTCGATCGCGTCGTCGGATTCGCCATACAGCGCGTCTGCGGGGTCCGCGCCCGAGTCCTCGAGGGATTGGATCATGACCTCAAGCGATGCGCGCCTGTCGCTCAGCAGGAAATGGACCACGTACCGGGGCTCGTCATCATCGCCCTCCCAAAGTTCGAGCTGCGATGCCTCGCTCGGCGAGCGCTCCGACCGCTCGAGCACGTCGCGCACCTCGTCGACCGAACTTGCGTATCCGTAGAACTCCTCGACGCGCGCGCAGACGTCTTCGAGGGGCACGACACCGCAGAATTCACAGAGCACCCGAGCGACATGGGCGATATCGCGCGCCCGCCGGCGCCGCTGCGCGATATCCGCCATATCGAATGCGGCATACGCTTCGCGCAGCTCATCGGGAACAAGAGCGGTATAGGTCCCCTTATGGAGAAAAACCTGCGTATAGGGGTACCAAAACTCCAAGTCGCGATGCTCGTCCAGCTCCTCGGCAGAAAACGTATACGAAGCCTGCGGCGCTTCGAGCAGCTGCTGGAATGTCGCGAAGCACGCATCGCTGCATACGAGGGCAAACTCCTCGAGGCCCTGCTTGTCCTTGACCATGGCGCGGGCCACCTTGCGCGCGAGCTTGGATTTCTTCATGTCCTCCGGATGATCGATGTCCCACATGAAGGCCTCGCGCTCAAGAACATCCCGACTGCTCAGCGCCATCGAGTCCTCGAGCGAGGTGACGGGAGCGCACGCCTCAACATGCCAGATGTCCTGCAGCGCATCGACGGCAGACGAGGGTCCTTCAGCCCCGCTGAGCGCCCTTGCGGCAGCCTCGGCGTCGGCAGCCTGCTCGATCATCCGCGAACGCTCCTGCTCCGAAAGCCCGGCGAGCACGCCGCGATGCACACCTTCGGGCAGGTCCTCGGCGCCACCGAGCTCGATACGCTCGTGCTCGACCTCGCGCTCCATCTCCTCGATCTCGATCTGGCGCAGGTGGGAGCGCTCCTCCTCCGCCACCGCGATGAACTCCTTCGCTGTGCCGATAACCGGCTTTCCCGACATCGCCGCCACCTCGGCCTCGCACGCCCGGCTCACGACGCCGGTGTTTGTCACCTCCTCGTAGACACCGATGGTGGTATCAAAGGTCACGACGCCCTCGAACGGCAAGAGCGTGATGTAGACGGCCTTGGGTACGTCGTCGTCGATCAGCTCCCGCCATGTCGGACCCGGCCCGCACACGGCGATGATCGCCTCATCGAGCGAGATGAGCGCGCGGCCCTGTTCGTCGAAGCCGACCAGAATTTGCGGGCCGGACAAGCGGTGCTTCCAGCTGCGCACCTCTTTGAGATCCGTCTGCTTCAAGTCGAACGGATTGGCCTCGATGAAATCGTCGATGATCTCGGGCACATCCCAGATAACCTGAAGAATCTGCTGGTTCGCCTCCGGTGAGATAAACCCCTCTTCGAGGTCGAACAGGTTCTTATCGGTCACGATGTGGCGCGTCTCGTTCGCATAGACGACCAGTGCGGCAAGGATGGCGCCGAACCGATCGGACTGCTCTTTCGTCAGGTGCATGGCGGTTCCCTTCGTCGACATGTTTTACACCAAATGCACCATACCATACGCTGTGTTATATATTCAGTTTATTTTTCTTAGGTAAGATGTCGGTTAGATAGCGCGACGTATGTTGTCAGTGCGAATCGCACGGCGGCATCCCGTCGAACGGAGTCGCCATCCTTCGCGTGGACAATCTGCCCAGATATGTACTTTTCTGACGGTCACCAGAACGCTCGGCTGCCGAAATCCACCCTTCGGAAAGGCTTGAGTACGACAAAACGAGGCCTTTTCTGCCTCGAAACATAGCAAAGCCCCGGCTGGACAACCTGCTCAGAGTACATATCTGGTCAGATTGTCCAGCCGGGGCATTTCCAGGTAGATAAAGAACACCCTACGACGCGCTATACGACGGTCACGCGCCCGCGATTGCCCACGATTCCCTTCACCTCGGCGAGCAGCGGGATGCTGCGCGCGTTCACCCTCGTGGGAATCTCGGCGCGCATGGTCTGGCCGTCGCCCTGCTCGATGAAAAGCTCCACGCGGTCGCCGCCGGGATTCGTCGCCAGCACGGTTGCCAGGCGCGCCATGTTGCCCTGAGAGAAGCGCGAACTCGGCACCATGATCTCGAACACCTTCGGGCGGTTGTTTTCCTCCGAAAGCTCGAGCGGCAAGATCTCCTGCGCGATGATCTGGTCGCCGCGGTCGCTTCGCTCCAGCTTGCCGCGCACGCGGATGAACGCATCGGACAGCACCGCGCCCGTCTCGGGGTCGGTCTCGCCGTACAGGTAGCCCTCGCACTCCTTGTACGTCTTGGGGAACACCACAACCGTGGCCTCCCCTTCCATGTCCTCCAGGCGCACGATGGCCATGGGGTCGCCGTTCTTGGTCACGCGCTTGGACACCTCGGCAACCATGCCGGCAAACCAGAACGGCTTGCCCTCGGGGATCTCCTGGTTGATCGTGCCCTCGCCCGCCGGGTTGGCGATCTCGAAGCCCGTGTCGATCTGCGACAGCGAGTACTCGCGCGCCTTGGCGAGCGCGTACTCGAACGGGCGCAGCGGGTGGTCGGACACGTAGATGCCCAGAACGTCGCGCTCGGCGGAAAGCTTCATGTGGCGGTCCCACTCCTGGCCGTCAGGCTCGGGCACCACGACCTCGAAGCCGGAGCCCTCGACATCGCCGAACACGTCGAACAGCGACGTCTGACCGGCGGCGCGATCCTTCTGGCGCTTAGCGGCGGCATCGATGATGTTCTCCGGGTTGTTCTTGTCCACGAAGTGCATGAGCTGGCGGCGCGGGTAGCCGGTGGAGTCGAAGGCGCCTGCCTTGATGAGAGCCTCGATCACGCGACGGTTGGCCTGACTGCCGTCCACGCGGTCCACGAAATCGTGCAGGTTCTTGAAGGTGCCGCCGCGCTCTCGCTCGGCGATGATCGCGTCGGCCACGCCCTCGCCCACGCCGCGGATACCGGCCAGACCGAAGCGCACGCCCTCGGCCGTCGCCGTGAACTCGCGACCCGACTCGTTCACATCAGGCGGCAGCACGGGGATGCCGTCGTGGCGGCACGCCGAGACGTAGTGCACGATCTTCTCGGTCTTGCCGGTATACGAGGTCAGAACGGCCGCCATGTACTCGTGCGGGTAGTGCGCCTTCAGCCATGCGGTCTGCATGACGAGGATGGCATAGCCCGCGGAGTGCGATTTGTTGAACGCGTAGGACGCGAACTCCAGAACATCGTCCCAGATCTTCTGCGCCGTCTCGCGCTTGTAGCCGTTTTTCTCCGCGCCGTTCATCCAGTGGTCGTAGATGGTCTCGTCCTCGCCGTCCGACCAGTTGAAGACCTGCTCGGTCAGCATCTTGATCTTCTTCTTGGCCACGGGCTTACGGATGCGCGAGTCGGATTCGCCCTTGGAGAAGCCGCACATCTCGACCGAGATGAGCATAACCTGCTCCTGGTAGACCATGGTGCCGTAGGTCTCGCCCAGGATGTCATCCAGGCGCGGGTCGTAGGAGACAGCAGGCTCCTTGCCGTTCATGCGGTTGATGTAGCTGGACACCATGCCCGCGCCCAGAGGGCCCGGGCGATACAGAGCGATCAGAGCGACCACGTGCTTGTACTCGGTGGGCTTCATGTTCTTGATGGTCGCCGTCATGCCGGCGGACTCGATCTGGAACACGCCCGCCGTATGGCCGGCCTGCATCAGCTTGAAGATCTCGGGATCGTCGAACGGGATGGCGTCCACGTCGATGTCGATGCCGAAGTTCTTCTTGATGTTGGCCTTGGCCTTCGAGATAACCGTGAGCGTGCGCAGGCCCAAAAAGTCCATCTTGAGCAGACCCATGTCCGCTACGGTATGGCCTTCGTACTGGGTGATCTCCACGCCGCCCTTGGTGTCGAGCTTCGTGGGCACATGCTCGTTCACCGGGTCGCGGCAGATGAGGACGGCGCAGGCGTGCACACCCTCGCCGCGCGTGAGACCTTCGATGGCGAGCGCCGAATCGATGATGCGGCGGGCGTCGTCGTCCTTCTGGTAGGCCTCAGCGAAATCCGGGTTGTACAGGTCCTCCTTGCCCTCGACGCGCGTGAGCACCTGCTTGAGCTTGACGGAGGGGTCGGACGAGATCATCTTCGACAGGCGCTGGCCGATGTAGACCGGGTAGTCCAGCACGCGCGCAGCGTCGTTGATGGCCTGCTTGGCCTTGATGGTCGAGTACGTGATGACGTGGGTAACCTTCTCGGGGCCGTAGAGCTGGCGAACGTGCTCCACGACCTCGAGGCGCCGCTCATCGTCGAAGTCCATGTCGATATCGGGCATCTCCGAGCGTTCCGGGGATAGGAACCTCTCGAACATGAGACCGTTCGACAACGGGTCAAAGGTGGTGATGTCCATGGCGTAGGCGACGAGTGCGCCCGCGGCCGAACCACGGCCCGGGCCGACGCCGATGCCGTGCTGCTTGGCCCAGCGCACGTACTCGGCCACGATGAGGAAGTACGCGGCGAAGCCCTTGTCGCAGATGACCTTGTACTCGAACTCGAAGCGCTCGCGGATGGAGTTGCCGTCGATCTCGCGCGTACGCCAATCGGGGCCGTAGCGCTTGGCGAGGCCCTCCTCGCACTCGCGGCGGAACTGGCTCTCGTGCGTCTCGCCGGGGTCGAGCAACGGGTAGCGGGGCAGGATGATCTTTCCCCACTCGAGCTCGACATCGCACTTATCGGCGATCTCGACCGTGTTGTCGCAGGCCTCCGGACAGTACGGGAACAGCGCACGCATCTCGTCCTCGGTCTTCATGTAGAACTCCGAGCCCTGCATGCGCATGCGGTTCGGGTCGTCGACCTTGGAGTTCATGCCGATGCACATCATGATGTCCTGCACCGGCGCGTCGTCGCGCGTGAGGTAGTGGAAGTCGTTCGTGGCGATGACCTTGACGCCCACCTGATGGGCGATGTCGATAAGTTGACGATCGAGCTGCTCGTCGGTGAGACCGGAGTCGGTCGTGATGCCGTGCTCCTGAATCTCGATGTAGAAATTGCCGGGCTCGAACAGGTCGCGGAACGTCTCGGCCCACTGGATGGCGGTGTCGATCTCTCCGCGGTCGATGCACTTGGGAATGATACCGGCGATGCACGCCGAGCTGGCGATCAGGCCCTCGCGGTGACGGCGCAGGTTATCGAGGGTCACGCGCGGCTTGTAGTAGAAGCCCTGCACGGCGGCCTCGGAGACCGTCTGCATGAGGTTGATGTAGCCCGTCTCGTTGCGAGCGAAGAGCACCATGTGGTAGAGCTCGGGCTTGCGGTCGCGCGCGAGGGTATCGTCCGGGGTGAAGTAGACCTCGCAGCCGAAGATCGGCTTGATGACGAGCGGCGGCTTGGTGGCGTCGAGGTTGCCGGAGCGCTCCCACTCCTCCATATCCTTCTGGAACTGCGCGTAGCCGCGCGGGTTCTTCTCGGGATCGGGCTGCTCGAGCTCGTCGCGGCGGCCCTTGGAAAGGAACGACTTGTCGTGACTCCACACCTTGTACTCGGGCGTGCCGTGGTTCACGGCGTCGCAGGCCAGACCCAGCTCGGGGACGCCGTACATGTAGCCGTGGTCGGTAATGGCAACAGCGGGCATGCCCAGTTCGACTGCGCGGTTGACCATATCGGAGATACGGGTCGCGCCGTCGAGCATGGAGTACTCGGTATGGTTGTGCAGGTGGACGAACGCCATAGCTGATGTGCTCCTCATATGCGTGTTGTTAGCCAGCAAGCATTGTACCGCAGGGCGCAGACACGCCCCGGCACCCCACACAAGCGACAGGTTGGGGCCAGGTCCAATCTTGTCGGCGCGGCATAGTTCGATGAAGCTTCCAGATCTAGTCTCGCTGCGCCGACAAGATTGGACCTGGCCCCAACCTGTCGCAACCTGTCGGAACCTTAGAGGCTGTAGGAGACCACCTGCGGCTCGCTGGGGCTGGCCGGGTCGGGAATCTCGACGCGCACAAAGCGCAGCTCGACGTGCGAGAATCCAGCGCGGTGGAGAACATCCGCGTACACGCGCGCCTGCAGCTCATGCTTGCGCTGCAGGTCGTCGGCGCTCTCAGCCGGGCTGCCGCCCGTCTTGTAGTCGATGACAAGCGCCTCGCCCGGGCGAGCCGGATCGGTCGCGAGGGCGTCGATCGCGCCCTCGACGTAGGCGCCGGACGCGGCGCGGATCTGTTCGTCATCCGCCGCCGGTGCGAAGAACGGCACCTCGGCGCGCACGTCGCCCCAATCCATGAGCTCCGCGCGAGCGGCCGAGCCCTCCCAGCGCGCGAGCGCCTCGTCGAGCCGCGCGCGCTGCGCGGGCGTCACGCCCCACTGACGCGCCAGGGCGTCGACGCGCGCAGCGGGGACCGCGGCGGCACCCGTCTCGATCAGCCACTGACCCGCGGCATGAAAAGCGGAGCCGAGGGCGGTCGGATCGCCGGATGCGACCTCGCCGTCTCCCTCGCCCGCACGCACGCCACCGGCATCGTCATCGGCGCGCTCGGCAACCTCGTCTTCCGTCGCGGCATCGCGCGCGGCCATGACCTCGAGCACCACGGGGGCAGCCGATGCCGACTCAACCGCGGGACCGCCTTCGAGCTCGGCTGCGCCCAACCCCTCCTGCGCGGCATCGATCGCATCTTGGGGCGCTGCCCCACCTGAGGCGGCGCGGTCCTCCACCTCGGCATGGCGCTCGGCGGAAAGCGAGGTGTAGCTGTACGACGATCGGGGCGCCCGCGCGTCGGGGACGATCCGGCACGACGCATCGGCCGGATACACGAGCGTGAAACTGTCGGGAGCCTCCTCCGCAGGCTCGGCATCAGCGTCCGGCGAATCCTCCATTGCGGCGTCATCCTCCTCGACCTCGACATTCGCCGTGTACGGAAGCTCGCGGTACATGAAGTCCCTCAGCGCGATGAGCTCGAAATCCCCCGCCCGCGCGTTATCGAACGCAAGGCGGTCGACATCGAGTCTCGCGCCCTCATCGGGCAAGATCCGCTCGAGCACCGCGCGCGTGAGGTCGTGCTCCTCATCGAAGCCGAGCTCGGGAACCTTGCCGGTGCCCACGCGGCCGTCCATGGCGAGGATCAGCACCTCGCGCGCACGCGTCATGGCCACATACAACAGGCGCGCCCGCTCCTCGAGCTCGCGCTGCTCGGACTCCTGCTTCATGGACACGAAGGCCTCCGCAGCGGAACCCGTCGCGCAGACCTCGTCGAACGCCTCGGGCGTAAGCCATTTCGTATAGAGGTAGCGGAAGCGCTTCTCCACATCGGCCTCGGAGACGGGCGTGCCGTCGACGCGCACCGTACCGGCGAAACGCGCAGGCAGCACCGCGGCCTCCACCGCGCTGGGCACGCGGCGGGTCTGCATGCGGTCGCTGTTGCGCTTGATGGCAAAGCACTCCGCCACCGCCACCACGGGGAATTCAAGGCCCTTCGATGCGTGAACCGTCATGATGCGAACGGCCTTGCCGCCCTCTTCGTTCAGGGCTCCCGGCGCCTGCTTGGCGGCAAGGGCCGCGTCGAAGGCAAGCGCGCAGGCGCGCGGCGCGCGACCGCAATCGGCTTCGGCCTCCGCAAGGATATCGAGCGCCTTGAGCACGTTGGCAGCCACGGCGCGTCCCTCGGGGCCGCGCTCTGCCAGACGCACGAGCCAGCCCGATGCGCGCACCGCCTCGCGCGCGATATCGGCCACGCCGTCGCGGCCCACGCGCGCGAAGGCGCGCCGCAGCACCTGGCGGGCGCGCGCAAGCAGAGGCAGGTCCTCGAGGTCCGGAGCGTCGTCGTCGGCCATGATGCCGGCATCGGCGTTGCGGCGGCGCGTCTCGCCCGTCTGGGCGTCGAAGGCCGTGCAGAGCGCCAGAAACTCCTGGGCACCGAAGGCGAACATGGGTGATGCGAGCAACGGTACGAGGCCCTGGGCGGTGTCGGCGGGGTTGGCAAGCGCGCACACGAGGGCGCGCACCGTTGCCACCTCGGGCGTGGACGAGAACACCGAACCACCCGAGATCACACAGTCGAGGCCCTCGGCACGCATGGCCTCGGCGTAGATGCCCGAAAACGTCATGGCGCCGAGCAGCACCACCATGTCGCCCACCGGTTGACCGGCATCGGCGAGTTCGCGGAACCGACGCGCCACGGCGGCAGCCTTGGCGCGGGCGCGCTCCTCGGAGGTGCCGCCCGCCACGAGCAGCGCCTGACGACGCGACGCCGGTGCCACAAGGGCATCCTTCCGCTCGTCGTGGGGCACGAGATCGAGAAAGCCCCGCATGAGACCGCCCTGCTCGCCATCGAAGATGCGCGCCACGTACTGCAGGATCTCCGCATGGCTGCGGAAGTTCTTCACCAGGCGCACGATGCGGCCGCCATCGGTCGCATCGCCAGCGGCGTCGGTCTCCTGCCCGCCCGCGGCGATGCTCTCCTCCTGTCGACGAAACACCTCCACCTCCGCGCCTCGGAAGCGGTAGATGGACTGCTGCGCATCGCCCACCGTGCACAGGCGCCGTCCGCCATCGGTCAGAAAGCCGATGAGGTCGACCTGCTGCTGGTCGGTGTCCTGGAACTCGTCGATCATCACCAGGCGGAAGCGGTCGGCGTACGCCGCGCGAATGCCCTCGTGGTCGCGCAGGGCCTCATGCGCCAGGCGCAAGAGATCGTTGTTATCGAGCAGCGACGCCTCTCGCTTGAGCGCGCGGTATTCGTCCTCCACGGCGCGCGCGAGGCCCATGAGGGCCTCGAGCACCGGGGCGCCTGCGGCAAGGTAGGCGTTCACGAAGGTGTCGGCAACATCGGCGCGCAGAAGCGCGATTTGCTCCTTGGGCAACGCCTTGCTCGGCCGAGGAATCTCACACGACATCATGCAGGCCGTGAGGTCGGCCACGGTGCGCTCGCTCGCCAGGTACGCATCGATGGCCTCGAGCGCCGCGCGGCCGATCTCAACCGCGCGGCCGCTCGCGTCCAGGCAGGCGCGATAGGCGTCGGCCAGGCTCTCCACATGGTCGTCGCCCCGCGCGAGGTCCACGCCGTCCATACCGTCGGGCAGGCTGCAAGCGAGCTCGAGCAGGCGGCGCACGAGCCCCTGGGCGCTCGTGCCGGCCTCGCGCCCCGAGGGGCTTATCTCGCCGCGCAGCGGAAACCACGCCATGAGCGCCCCAAGCGCACGGGCGCCTGCGGACGATTCGTCGGCTTCCGCGCAGGCGACCACGCGATCGACGGCCAGGCCGATGAGCTCCTCGGTGTCCTCGGCTATGCCGAACTCGGGATCGAGGCCGAGCTCGAGCGCATGCGCCCGCAGGATGCGCGCGCACATGCCGTGGATCGTGGAGATCCACGCGTCATCGACGGCAAGCGCCTCGTCGTCCATCCCCTCGGCGATGAGCGCCGCACGGACGCGCTCGCGGATCTCGGCCGCGGCATCCTTGGTGAACGTGATGGCGAGCACCTGGTCCAGGTGGTCCATGAACGGACCCGACTCGGGCGAAAGCGCCCAGAGGATACGCCGCGTCAGCGTGAAGGTCTTGCCCGAGCCGGCGCCCGCCGACACGAAGAGCGGCCGGTCGAGCGTCGTCACGATCTCGCGCTGCTGGGGCATGAGCGTTGACAGGTCCATGTCGTTTACGCATCCCTTCTGGTGAATCCGAGCGGATGGTTGTGCACGCAGCTCGTGCGGGGTGTCTCCGCGGCGGCGATGCACCCCGCCGAAAGCTCGTCCAGGCGCTCGGCGATACCCGCCTCCACGCGGTCGAGCAGGCCCTCGAAGTCCATCGTGCCGCCTGCCTCGGCAGCCGGAAAGCCATCGCGCAGGCCCGGCACGCGGCCGTCGCCCGGCTCGACCTCGGCGAGTTCGGCCGAGACGGCGCCGCGCATGGCAACCCTGCCCTTCGTGGAGAAATACAGCGCGCCGCGCACGTCGAGCCTGAGCGTGCGCCGCAGCGCCTGAGCATAGATGAGCGACTGGGTGTGCTCAGGAAGCCAGCGGGGGTCATCGGCCGGCACCTCACCCGTCTTCGCATTGGGTACGGTGGGATCCTTCAGGCGATAGGGCGCGGCATCGGAGCGGTGTTTGTAGTCGATCACGACGGCGCGGCCCTCGGCGTCCACGTCGACGCGGTCGATGCGCCCGCCAAGCGGCCAGCCCGCATAGCACGCGCCCAGACCGTTGAACGAGTACTCGAGATACGCCGGGGCGAACGGCGCGAGCGCAGCCGCCTCGTAGCGCACGACCTTCTCGAGCTGCGGCAGGATATCGTCCACCTGGCGCCGCTCGGTTGCCGACAGCGGCACGAGCGCAGCCGAGCTCGCGGTCTTGCCGCGCTCGTGCTCGGCGCGCACCTCTTCGAAGACCAGCCGCAGCTCGGCGAGCGAACGCGAAAGGTTCTCGGACGTCACGCGGCGCATGTCGAGCTCGATAAGCCGCTCGTGAAAACGATCCATGACGTCGTGGACGAAATTGCCCTTCTCCATGTTGGAGAAGCCCGCATCGATGGTGTTCGGGCGCACGCGATACGACATGAACCAGCACAGCGGGCAGTCCGCATAGCTCTCGATCTGCGAGGCGGAAAGCTGGCGGGGCACGAGCGCCCCGCTCTCGTCCAGGGCGCGCGGCACCAAGTAAGCGGTCGCCTTGTCGCCAAGGCTTTGCGGAGGCAGGCACGCCACGCGCTCGCAACGTGCGGCGCCCGGGCCCGCCGGGTCGAAATCGCCCTCGATATCGCCCTCGCCGACCTGACGGGGCTCGGGCGCATCCTCACCGGCGGCGGCGCGCAGCTCGGTCCAGATTGCCGCAGGATAGCGGTCCTTTGCCTGGCGATCGTGCGTCACGCGAGCAAGCGTCGCCGCCCGGGGCGCGGCGAGCGCGCGCACAGCGAGGTCGCGCAGGCGCGCCGCGGGCTCCAGCTCGCAGGCAGGGCAGCCGAGCGCGTCGGCGAGCGCGGGCACCGGCCCCTCCTCGTGCGAGAGCGGATAGCCCGCCACGTCGACATCGGCCATGAGCAGCACGTCGATCTCGCCCGGCTCGAGCAGGGCGGCGTCCGCGAGCGTCATGAACGCGGCAGCAGGAGCCGACCCGTCCGCCTCCTCCCCAGCAGCGCGCGAGCGACAGCGCACGGTGGCGCAAAGCCCCTCGAGCGCCGAGACCGCCACGGCCTGGCTCACGCCCAGGCGGCGCGCGTCGTCCATGAGCATCTCGATGGCGCGCTCGGCGATTGTGCGCTCGGCAGCCTGGCGCACCTCGCCATCAGCCGATCCGAAGGCGGACGCGGGCAGCGCGACCACGGCAGCGAGCATCGATTTCAGCGCGGACACAGGGCGGTCCTGCATGAGGAACTGCACGACGTCGCTGCACACGACGGGAACCCGCTTGAAGGGGGCGTCCGCAGCGGCCTTGCGGCGCTGCGCGGCGGCACGCGACTGCACGCTTTGCACCTCGCGCAGCACGCCCTCGACGCCGAGGGCACGGCCGGAGCGGACCTTCTTGTCGAAAGCCCGCGCATAGCCGGCATCCACCCCCGATATGGGGGCATACAGCCAATCGGTGAGCTCAGGGGCAGGCCACCACTCGGTATCGTTCACCGTGCCCTCCTGAGCGGCGCGCATGCGGCGCACGAGGTCGGAAAGCGCCAGAAACTGCCTGCCCACAAGGGTGTCCTCGAAGCGCACATACCGTGTCGCACGACAGCGGACGCCGCGGGCGGAAAGATACGGGGCAAGCCCGTCGAACAGCTCGGCGGGACGGGGTGTCGCCACCACCGCGCGGACGGGCCCGCCGCCCTCGGAGCAGACATCCCCCATCAGGCGAACGAGCTCATCGGCATAGGCGCGCAACCGGGCATGCGGCCCACCCACCTCCAAAAACGACGGAGCGCAGGCGGCGAAGGCGGGTGCCGCCTCCTCCAGAACTTCGCTTGTGCAGGCGCACCCTTCGTCGGCGAACACCTTCGCAAGCGCATCCGCCTGAGCGCCCTGGTGGGCGCGGAGCAGCACGGCGACGTCGCCCGCCTTGGCCACGAAGGCAAGAAGCTGCACGAGATAGCGCGGCAGGGTCGTCACATCGCGCACGATCACGCAGCGCGCGCAGGCGACCGGCCCACGTTCCAGCTCGGCGGCCACCAGCTCGGCAGCGGCGCTCGCCTCGACGAGGCCGCGGTCCTCGAGAGCACGTCCGTAAGCGGCAAGAAGCGCTGCCACGACGGACCACGAATCCCCCTCGGGATAGGGCGCCCCATCCGCCACGGCATAGGGAAGCAGGTCGCGCGCCATGCGCGACAGCATGCGCACCGTGCCGGGGTTGTCGCGCAGCGGCGCGAGCTCATCGGCAGACCTGTCCGCCACGACCGACGCCATGATGAGCTGCCGCTCGAGCGCGCTGCATATCGCCCGGCCATCCCCGAGCAGCTGCGCGAGCCCCTCGATCCACGCGGCGGGCGTGGCCACGTCGACCCCCACCGGCATCCCGGCATCAGCCAGATGCGCACGGCAGCGATCGCGCTCGGCGAGGTTCGGCACAAGCAGCGTGCAGCGCCCGAAGCGGGCAATGCCCTCCGCGATAAGCCGGACCTCCCCCGCCGTGAGGCTCGCACCCGATTGCGTGTTCACGATTCGAAGCGCCATGTTCGCACTCGCCCTCCCTCGTCCGGACGCTTTACATCCTACACGCCCGCGCGGACATAGAAACACCGGGGCACCGCGCAAAGGACAACCGCGGGCGCCCGAAGCCCTGACAGCAGAAAGGGGCGGACCCGTCGCCGTGGGGCCGTGCCCGCGCACGACCCCACGGCGGACATGGCCCGCCCCGGTCGCATGATAGACGCGCCTACGCGCGCCCGTTCTCCTGATCTTCGAGCTTGATGAGCACATGGCGATAGCCGCCGTGCTCGCCGTTCAGCGCCTTAGACACGCGGCTCACCGTAGTGGACGATGCTCCCGTGCGCGCCTGGACCTCAACATAGGGCTCGCCCTCGTCCAGATAGCGCGCGACCTGCAGGCGCTGCGCGAAATCACAGATCTCGCGCGGGGTGCACAGGTCGGTCAAAAAGGCGCGAACGTCATCCGCGTTCTCCAGCAGCAAGAAGGAGCGCACGAGCTGGTCGACGTCTCCGCGCTCGAACATCCTCTCGATATTCACCAGGCACCACCAAATCCGCTCTATAGCTCAACCTTTGATACCGAATTAACCGGCGCACTGCCACGTATTATTCAACACGCCGGCAATGTGCGCGACGGGAGCAGTGTATCACACCATCTCGCTAAAGTGCCGCGGCTCCCCTCAGCGGCACGGCATCTTCGCGAGTGGGACACGTCCCGCGCAATCGCCTACCAGCGCGGCAGGGTCGGCACGAGCGACAGGCGGTCTTCGAGCCCCGAGGTCCAGCTGACGTTGTCGTCGCGATCTATGATAATCGCCTCCACGCCGTCGATGCCCTCGATAAAGGAGGTGCCGCGCTCGGCGCCCAGCATGAGCGCCGTCGTGGAATAGCCGTCGCAATCGATCGAACGCGGTGCCACGATGGTCGCCGAGACGGCATCCGTTTTGGCCGGCATGCCCGTCGATGGGTCTAAGATGTGATGGTAGGTCACGCCCCCACGCGTGAAGCAGCGCTCATGCAGGCCGCTCGTAACCACCGATCCGTCCGCGAGCGCAACGATGGCACGGCTGTGCTCCGGATCGCGCGGATTCACCACGCCGATGCTCCATGGGGTGCCGGCGTGCGGCCTGCCGTGCGCCGGGTCCGCCGGCCTGCCGCCGCGCACGAGCACGTTGCCACCCAGGTTGATGACGAACCGCTCGATGCCGCGTTCCCCAAAAAGCCGCGCGAGGTCATCGGCGATATAGCCCTTGGCCACACCGCCGAGGTCGAGGATGGCCTCGGGGTCCGCGATGGCGAGCGTCGGCTCGCCCGAGGCGTCGCACCCCAGGCAGACGTTCCGGTACCCGACGTGCGGCAGCGCGCGTGCAAGCGCGAGGGCGCTCGGCACCGTGCCCGTATGAAAATCCCACAGCGACGTCACCGTGCCCATGGTGATGTCAAACAGCCCGCCGCTGCGCTCGCAGTAGCCAAACGCAAGCTCGACGAGCTCCGCGGTCCGGGGGTCCACCGGCACGGGGTCGGGCGAGGCCGCATGCGCACGCGCGATGTCGGAATCGGGCCGGGTGCGCGAGAAGGCGTACTCGAACTCCAGGCAGCGGACACGGCAGGCATCGAGCGCCGCGTCGAGCGCGCCCGCGCATGCCAGATCCGTTATGTCCTGCCCGTCCGCAGGGTAAGCATGCATATGGACGTCGGTGTTGAAGATGAAAAACGAGATGACGCGCGAGCCGTCGACCCCCGCATGCGGAGTCGCGGTGTGCGGATCGCCATACCGGTAGTTCTGCTGCAACGGATCGCCTTTCTGTGGAAGAATCTCAACACAGCATCATACCGCCGCCGGACGCTCGCCCGCGCCGCGCGGCGGGCCGACAGGACCCTCCCCCGCACGAAAGGCGGTCAACCCATGCAATTCATCCTCAAATGGCTGCTCACGTCCATCGCCATCTCCATCGCGGCGTTCCTCGTGCCCGGCATCGAGCCGTACGGGCCCGCCGACCCGTGGGTCTGCTTCGCGTTCGCCGGGCTGTTCCTCGGCCTCGTGAACGCGCTCCTCAAGCCGTTTCTCACCATCATCTCGCTGCCGGTCACGCTGCTCACGCTGGGCGTCTTCCAGCTGGTGATCAACAGCTTCATGCTCACGCTTGCAAGCTGGCTGTCGGTGAACCTGCTGGGCGTGGGCATCGCCATCTCGGGCTTCGGGCCGGCGTTTTTCGGCGCAATCGTGGTGAGCATCATGTGCACGATCCTGAACGGCGTGACGGCAGACGCCCAGTAACGCAAAGCGCCGCGCGTCGCTTCTGCGGCGCGCGGCTGCATTCCAGCCCCGCTGACAGGGCGTGCGCATCTGATCGTTGCGGCTATTCCGCTGACCGCTCGATGTCTTTCAGACCATGGGGCGCGCTGGCGAGGTCCGCCACGCTCACGCCATCGAGGTAGGTCGAGATCATCTCGTCAAGCTTCATCCACATGCGGATGGTCGAGCAACCGTCGACGTGTTCGCAACCGACGCGGTCGCCGTCGAGACACGATACCGGCGATAGGCTTCCCTCGGTGAGGCGCAGGATCTCGCCGACGGAGTATTCCTCCGCCGGGCGCGTGAGACGGTAGCCGCCGCCCTTGCCGCGCATGCCGGACAGCATGTTGTTCCTCACGAGAGTGGACAGAATGTTCTCGAGATACTTCTCGGAAACATGCTGGCGCTCAGCGATCTCCTTCAGCGGAATGCGACCATCCGCCTGATGCTCAGCAAGATCGACCATGACGCGAAGCGCATAGCGCCCCTTTGTAGAAACCAGCATGGCCATCTCCCCCTTCCAGACGTCCGCGGATTCAGAATACCAAAAGAATCTCGCAGGATGCGGCTCATATCCCTTGGAAATACCGAGGGGTGGATAAATCATACATTTCATAGCGGGATGTGATATATCCGGCACCCTTTGGAGCCGGCTGCGATGTTAATTCACGTGCACGCGACGATCGGGCGCGCGCACGCTCCCTACAATGGGTAGCAAAAGCATCAAGACGCATACCGCCAAGGAGGTACCCATGGGCACCGTGTACACATCCGTCGACCAGCTTATCGGCCGCACGCCGCTGCTGGAGCTCACCGGCATCGAACGCAAGCTCGGCCTCACGGCGCGCGTCGTCGCCAAGCTGGAGCTGTTCAACCCCGCCGGCTCGGTTAAGGACCGCGTCGCCCGCCAGATGCTCGACGACGCGGAGGCCGCGGGTACCATCCGTCCGCACGCGGGCTGCACCATTATCGAGCCCACGAGCGGCAACACCGGCGTGGGCCTCGCCGCGCTTGCGGCGGCCCGCGGCTATCGGCTGATCATCACCATGCCGGATTCCATGAGTCCCGAGCGCCGCAAGCTCATGGAGGGCTACGGAGCCGAGGTCGTGCTCACGCCGGGCGCCGAGGGCATGGCGGGCGCCATCGCGCGTGCGGAGCAGATTGCCGAGGAGATCCCCGGCAGCATCATCGCGGGGCAGTTCACCAACCCCTCGAACCCCGCCGCGCACGTGGCGACGACCGGCCCGGAGATCTGGGAGGATACCGACGGCAAGGTGGACATCTTCGTCGCAGGCGCCGGCACGGGCGGCACTGTGACGGGCGTCGGTCGGTTCCTCAAGGACAAGAAGCCCGAGGTGCGCGTCGTGGCCGTCGAGCCCGCCAGCTCGCCCGTGCTCTCCGAGGGACGCGCCGGCGCCCACGGCATCCAGGGCATCGGCGCGGGATTCGTACCTGAAGTGCTCGACACCACCGTGTACGACGAGGTCCTGCCCATCGCCGACGAGGACGCGCTCGCATGCGCCCGCATGATAGCGCGCACCGAGGGGGTACTCGTGGGCATCTCGTCGGGCGCTGCCGCCTGGGCTGCCATCGAGCTGGCACGCAAGGCGGAAAACGCAGGCAAGACCATCGTCGTGCTGCTTCCCGATACCGGCGAGCGCTATCTGTCGACGGCGCTGTTCGCATAAGGGCGGTCGGGCCGACACCACGCGTTTTTCGCGGCACCTCGGGCGGCGGCTTCGGGCGGTGCGCCTCGCGCTACAATAGCGAGCTGCACCGCGTTTCGAGCAAGCGAGCAGGAAAGGAGCCTCATGCCGAGCAAAGGCCGCGTACTTGTTGCCATGAGCGGCGGCGTCGACTCAAGCGTCACCGCGTTTCTGCTCAAGCAGCAGGGCTATGAGTGCGTCGGCGCCACGATGCTTCTGCACGACGGCGGCGCATGCGCCGACGGCCCCGGCGCATGCGGCTCGTCCCGCGATGCCGACGACGCCGCGAGCGTTGCCCGGAGCCTGGGATTCCCCCACCGCGTGATCGACCTGCGCGAGGTGTTTGCGCGTGAGGTTATCGACAAATTCGTGCGCACCTACGAGGACGGCCGAACCCCCAACCCGTGCATCGACTGCAACCGCTACCTCAAGTTCGGCTCGCTGCTCGCCTATGCGCTCGAACAGGACTGCGATTACGTGGCGACGGGCCACTACGCGCGCATCGGCAGGAAAGTCGTAGCGGATGGCTCGCCGGACGCCTGGACCCTCGGAAAGGGTGTCGACTCCGCCAAGGACCAAAGCTATGTGCTCTACTCGCTCACCCAAAAGCGACTGGCGCACGTGCTGCTGCCCCTAGGCGGCCTGACCAAGGACCGTGACGTTCGCCGCATCGCCGCCGAGCAGGGCTTCTCGAGCGCGAACAAGCCCGACAGCCAGGGCATATGCTTCGTGCCGAACAACGACTTCGCCACCTACATCGAGCGCCGCGAGGGGCGGGCGCTGCCTGCGGGGGACATCCTCAACACGGGGGGAGAGGTCATCGGGCGCCATACGGGAGCGCTTCGCTACACCATCGGCCAGCGCAAGGGACTGGGCGTCGCCGCGGCGCACCCGCTCTACGTCTGCAGCATCGACGTGCGCGAGAACACCGTGACGCTCGGCGACGTGGACGACCTCATGGCATCTGCCCTTGTGGCCGATGATTGGATCTGGAGCGCACCCGCAGCCGAGATGGAGGGCGCCGTGCGCGCCGCCGGCCCGGATGGCCTGCCCGTGGCCGCCAAGATCCGCTACCACCAGCCCGACCAGATGGCCCGCGCGCGCTTCGTGGATCCCTCCCGCGGTTCCGTCGGAGGCGTGCGCCTGGATTTCGAGGAGCCCCAGCGCGGCATCGCCCCCGGCCAGGCGGTTGTCATCTATAGCGGCGACATCGTGCTTGGCGGAGGCACCGTCCGCCGGTAATCGAGCCCATACGAAGCCCGTGCGCCATCCCGACACGACCCGCTGGATGCTTTCGCGGGTTTTGTACCAGGGCGCGTCTGCGGATGGTCCGCTGACCCCGCTCTTCCCCTGCTGACATGGCCGGATTGTCCGGTTGGGGCGGCGGACAGGATGTCGTTTCATCTGCACAGCGCGGTTTTTGCGCTTTAGGCCGACCCGTATTCGACGCGTCCTCCGCCCAATGCTCGCGATCGACCTTGTCGTCCGGTACAAAAGTGGCACATTCATCCAAGCGACCGCAGCAAGGTGCCGCCGACATCCCAATCCGACCGCATATGCGCACCCGGATGAGACTTCGACAAAGAAAACGGCCGGCCTCCCCACTCGGGAAGACCGGCCGTGCAGATGTATGACAGTGGGAACCGTCCTACCTGCCACAAACTACTTCATGATCTTGCGGAACAGCTCCACGACGGTGGCGTGGTCGGCCTCGCGCGGGTTGCCCGGGTAGCAGGCGTCGGCGAGCGCGTCGTCGGCGATCTGGTCGAGCTCGTCCTCGGTGATGGCCTCGCAGACGGTCGGGATGTCGACATCGGCGGACAGCTGGCGCACCGCGGCGATGGCGGCATCGGCCGCCTCGTCGGTCGACATGCCGGTGGTGTCAACACCCATGGCGACGGCGACATCGGCCAGGCGCTCAGCCACGACGGGCTTGTTGAACTCCATGGCGATGGGCAGCAGCATGGCGCAGGCGACGCCGTGCGGAGTGTCGTAGTGCGCGGACAGGGTGTGCGCCATGGCGTGGTCGATGCCCAGACCGACGTTGGAGAAGCCCATGCCGGCGATGTACTGGGCGAGCGCCATGCCCTCGCGGCCTGCGCCGGGCTGACCGCTCTTGGCCTCAGCGACGGCGTCGCGCAGGCTCTTGGCGATGAGCTCGATGGCCTTCAGGTGGAACATGTCGGTGAGCTCCCAGGCGCCCTTCGTGGTGTAGCCCTCGATGGCGTGGGTGAGCGCGTCCATACCGGTGGAGGCGGTGAGGCCGGCGGGCATGGTGGCCATCATCTCGGGATCGACGACGGCGACCTCGGGGGCGTCGTTGGTGTCGACGCACACGAACTTGCGGACCTTCTCGACGTCGGTGATGACGTAGTTGATGGTGACCTCAGCCGCGGTGCCGGCGGTGGTGGGCACGGCGATGGTGAACACGGCGTGGTTCTTGGTGGGGGCGACACCCTCGAGCGAGCGCACGTCGGCGAACTCGGGGTTGTTGATGATGATGCCGATGGCCTTGGCGGTGTCCATGGCGGAGCCGCCGCCGATGGTCACGATGCAGTCGGCCTCAGCGGCCTTGAAGGCCTCGACGCCGTCCTGGACGTTCTTGATGGTGGGGTTGGGCTTGATCTCGGAGTACAGGCTCCAGGTGATGCCGGCCTCGTCGAGCAGGTCAGTGACCTTGGCGGCAACGCCGAACTTCACGAGGTCGGGATCGGTGCAGACGAAGACCTTCTTGAAGCCGCGACGCTCGATCTCGCCCGGAATCTCCTTGATGGCGCCGGAGCCGTGGTAGGAGATGGTGTTCAGAACGATACGATTAGCCATAACATTCTCCTTCTTTCGAGAGGGATGGTCGGCCATCCCTTGCCTTAACGCTCATTTTATGCCTAGCTGCTTGAGAAAATCGCCCTGTCGAGTTGCGATATATCGCCCAATTTCCCTTTTCCGCCGGTGGAAATGGCAAAACGTTTTAGCACCGATTTGCCAACGGTAGGATTCCCCCGGCGAGCGGCGTCCGCCTTCCGGGCCGGGCCCCGCGGGCGGACAATGCCGCTACGAGCAGTAGCGCCAATCCGGATCGGTGATAGCACGCGCCAGGCCGAGGCCCATCGGCAGGAACAACACGATCATGACGGCGCGGATGATCCACTCCATGGCGTCGAGCGTCTGGAACACGCCCATGTAGTACACGGCGCGATACATATACAGGCCAGGCACCATGATCACGATGGACGGCACCGTGATGGAGATGCGCGGGAAGCTCGTCTTGGTCCCCGCCGCCGACGCGAGCAGGCCGGCGGTGACGGCGCCCACGAACGCCGCCGCCTCGGGCGGCATGGCGACGAAGTCCACGAGCGAGAGCCTCAGGGTGTTCGCGATCGCGCCGACCACACCCGCCGTCGCGCACATGCGCATAGGCGAGTTGAACATCATCGAGAACCCGAACACGCCCACGAAGCTCGCCACGAAGCGCAAGATGAGCTCGATGCCCACGCCCAAGCCCTGGTCGGCGAACTCATCGGGATGCAGCTCCACCATCATAGCCACGAGCCAGGCCACGAGCGTCGCCACCACGATCACGGCGACCGCATAGGCCAGACGCTCCAGGCCCGATCGGAAGTCGAGCTTGGCGATGTCGAGCCCGCTCGTGATGAGCGGGAATCCAGGAATGACGAACAGCATGGCGCCGATATAGCCCGCCTCGTGATCGAGCGCGGCCGGCATCGCCAGCGACAGCAGCGACAGGCACCCGAGGTACGTGAGGCACGCGACGGCGACGGCGATGCCGATGGACACGAAGTGCGTCAGGTGCCGGTCGAGCAGATGACGGCGCACGAAGTTGCCGAGACCGGCACCGACGAACGCACAGCCCATCTCGATGGGGCCGCCGCCCAGCAGGAACACGAACGCGGCGCATGCCGCAGCGGACGCCAAGCCGACCTGCCAGGGCGCGTAGTTGCCCGCCGTGTGCTCGATATCATCCATGCGCTCATGGAACTCGCTAACCGTCCAGGTCTTTCCCGCGCGCTGCGCCTCGCACACGAACCGTTCCATAAGCCAGATGCGCTCCGTGTTGACGCCGGTCGTGGGCAGCGAGATGACCTCCGAGAAGCTCCGATGCCCCTCGATGCAGGTGCACTCGATCGTGGTCAGGCTCACTGCGACCGAGATCGTGACCCCCAGCACCTCGGCGATCTTGTTCATGCAGTCGCGAACGCGCCAGCTCCCCGTGCCGCCCGCGAGCTTGAGCAGGCCGGCGCGGCAGATGATCGAGCTCTTGTCGTCGAGGTCGGCGTCGATGGCGAGCATGTCGTCGCAGTCGGTCACCTCATGCCAGGGCACCGCCATGTGGTTTCGATGGCGGATGCGCGCGCGGTGCACATGCGGCAGGGGCGCGTGCGCGATGGCTTCGCGAATTCCCGCGGCGGTCCGTTTCTGCTCGTGGTCCATGGGGCGCCTTTCGATGGGATGCACGGTTTACCCATGGTACCGTGCGGGCGCGCCCGCTTGAAAACAAAGGGGTGTCCAAACCGGACAAGCGGTGCGTTTTGGCGCGCGCAAGGGAGATGCCGGCAGGTCCCCTTCACGCCGGGCGCCCGCGTCCGCCAGGGGCTACGGGCGACCGGCGACCGCCCCTGCGCGGGCGGGCTTGCGCTCGCGATCGATGAACATGATGGCGAACGCCGCGACCAGAAGCCCCGGGCACACGCCGATGGCCATGTGCCCCAGGCGGCCGACGCACCAGTTGCCGAGCACCGCGCCCGCGGCAAAGCAGGCGATCAGACCGAAGTAGAGCAGGCCGTTTTCCAAAAAGCCGCGGTCGCGGTTGAGCAGGTAGTCGTCCATGTTCTGCATGGCGGAACGCAGGTTGCCGATGCACATGGTCGTGGCGATGCCGTGCCCGTGGATCTTCCGGAACGACTCGACCTGCATGCCGCACGCGAACGACGTCACGCAGTTCGCCGCGACATCGGGCACGATGAAGGCGACGGCGAGCAGGGCGGCCGCCTCGAGCAGCACGATGACCTGCCTCCAGTGCAGCGCGCTCGAAAAGCGGCAATGGACGAGATCGGCGATCACGATGCCCGCGGCGAACGCGAGCACCGGCAGCGCGTAGTGGACCATGCCGGCCCAATCGCCCTCGGAAAGATGCACGCCGCACAGCAGGATGTTTCCCGTTTGCGCGTTGGCGAACACCCCGCCACGCGCCATGTAGGAATAGGCGTCCATGAATCCCCCGGCAAGGGCCATGATGACGCCGAGCTCGATGGAATCGGATATCTGACGTGCACGCTCCATGGCGCCCTCTCCCCTTCATGTCGAGCGGAGCGCACCGCGCCCGCCCCGTCGTCTTGCGCCGCGATCCCACAGCGACGCGCCCGCTGAGCCGCACGACGAATCGAGCGGCCAGCAGAAAAGCGTAGCGTAATCGTGCGCACCCCGCGCAAAAACGAGATACGGTAATCGAATTGGTACAATTCGACACGATCAGAATCGCGCGATGCCCGCCACCGCGCAGGTAATGGATTGGAGTCCCCATGGCCGACCGCTCGCAGTTCCTTCCCGTCTCCCGCGCCGACATGGACGCGCGCGGCTGGGATGCCTGCGATTTCGTCTACGTCTGCGGCGACGCGTACGTGGATCACCCCTCGTTCGGCATGGCCATCATCACGCGGGTGCTCGAGGCGCACGGATACCGCGTCGGCATCATCTGCCAGCCGGATTGGCGCGACCCCTCAAGCATCGCCGCGCTCGGCGAGCCGCGCCTGGGCTTTTTGGTCTCCGCGGGCAACATGGACTCCATGGTCAACCACTACTCCGTCACCAAGCATCGTCGCCGAACCGACGCCTACACGCCCGGCGGCGTCGCGGGCGCGCGGCCCAACCACGCCGCCGCCGTCTACGGCAACCTCATCCGCCGCACATTCAAGCACGTCCCCATCATCTTGGGCGGCATCGAGGCGAGCCTGCGCCGCCTCGCCCACTACGATTACTGGTCCGACTCCCTCAAGCGGAGCATCCTGCTCGATTCCGGCGCGGACCTCGTCATCTACGGCATGGGCGAGCACGCCGTCGTCGAGGTCGCCGATGCGTTGGCGGCAGGGCTTCCCGTGGAGCAGATCACCTACGTGCCCGGAACCGTCTACCGCGTGAGCGGAGGCGCCGACGCGCTCGCCGAGGTCTACGACTACGAGATGCTGCCCTCGTGGGACGAGCTCTCAGCCGACCGTCTGGCCTACGCGCGCAGCTTCGCCCTGCAGTACCGGAACATGGATCCCATCACGGGCAGCAGACTGGTCGAGCCCTATCCGCACGGCGTGTACGTGGTGCAGAATCCGCCGGCCGCCCCTCTCACCACCGAGGAGCTGGACGCCGTCTACGAGCTCCCCTATGCGCGCGCCTGGCACCCCGACTACGACGCGGCCGGCGGCGTGCCCGCGTTTTCCGAGATCAAGTTCTCCATCACGTCCAACCGCGGCTGCTTCGGCGAGTGCTCGTTTTGCGCGCTCGCCTTCCACCAGGGGCGCATGCTGCAGGTCCGCAGCCGCGAGAGCATCATCCGCGAGGCGAAGGCCCTCACGCGCGACCCCGACTTCAAGGGATACATAAACGACGTGGGCGGCCCCACAGCGAACTTCTTCCGCCCCGCTTGCGACAAGCAGCACGAGCACGGCGTATGCACGAACCGCCGCTGCCTGTGGCCGACCGTCTGCAAGAACATGGTCGTCGACGAGGACGGCTACGCCGACCTGCTGCGCGACCTGCGCCGCCTGCCCGACGTGAAGAAGGTCTTCGTGCGCAGCGGCATCCGCTTCGATTACGCCATGGCCGACCGCTCCGATATGTTTCTGGAGGAGCTCGTGCGCCATCACGTGAGCGGACAGCTCCGCCTGGCGCCCGAGCACGTGAGCGACGCCGTGCTCTCCGTCATGGGCAAGCCGAGCCGCGCCGTGTACGACGCGTTCTGCAAGCGCTTCCGCGAGCTTTCCGCGCGCTGCGGGCTCGAACAGTATGTGGTGCCGTACCTGATCAGCAGCCATCCCGGCTCGACCATGAAGGAAGCGGTCGAGCTCGCCGAGGCCGTGCGCGACATGGGCTACATGCCCGAGCAGGTACAGGACTTCTACCCCACCCCGTCCACGATGTCCACCTGCATGTACTACACGGGCGTCGACCCGCGCACCATGGAACCCATCTACGTTGCGCGCGATGCGCACGAGAAGGCGATGCAGCGCGCGCTCATCCAGTATCGCAAGCCCGAGAACTACAAGCTCGTGCGCGAGGCGCTCGTGCGCGCAGGCCGCGAGGACCTGATCGGCTACGGTAAGAACTGCCTGATCAGGCCCGTGCCCCCGAAGCCCGGCGAGCAGCAGGCCGGGTCCAAACGCGGCAAGGGCGGTGGCAAGGCGCCGCGCGGCAAGGGCGCCCAGGGCGGGTCGCGCGGCCAGGCTTCAGGCAAGGGCGGCGGCGGACGCGGAGGAAAGGGCGGTCCCATGGGCGCCGCCCCGCACGGGCGCAACCGCGCAGCCCAGGGCCGCGAGGGAGCCCGTGGCGGACGCAGGCGCTAGGCAGGAGACCTGCACCGTGGCAGCGCAAGAAGCGCTGCCACGACACGGATGGGCCCCGCTTGGCCGCAGCTGATCACCAGCTGCGGCCAAGCGGGGCCCGTTTATGCAGGAAGTACGGGGCTTTTTCCGCACTGGAAAGCCCCTCGGTACCAAAAACGCGACTTTTGAGATACCCCACCAGTTTGATAGGCTGAGTATGCCCTATTCGAAGCCACCTAAATGCATACGAGAACATGCGTTTTCGCAGGTCGCGAATGCCTCAATGTATAAAACGCAGCGACGGCAATTTGACTGCCCTGCATACCCTCTCAAAAGTCGCGGATTTGACACCAGCCCTTCTCAGCCGATGCCAAACCTATCTGCGGACCGGCATCTCGGCCTGAGTGGACGGCGCGCTCGTGCGCACGAAGATCGCCGCGCCCGCCACGGTGACGAGCACCGCGAGAAGAACCGCCGGCATCACGCCGGCAAACTCGAAGACTCCCGAGATCTCGCCTACGAAATACGATGAGAAGTTCACCACAAGATGTAGACCCATCGACCATGCCAAGCTGCCCGTGCGCCACACGAGCCAGCCGAGCACGAGGCCGAGCAGAAACGCGTAGGTTCCCTGCACGATGTTCAGGTGAAGGATGCCGAACAGCAAGGCCTGAATCGTGTTGGCAATCCAGAAGCGAGAAGGGGGCACCGCGGGAAGCCGCCGGGCGGGCATGCCGGTCCTTTGGCACCACCTGCGGTCGCGCCAACGCGCCGACCATGCAGGGCACACCGCACGCAAGGCGAACTCCAAGATGACGCCACGGCAGGCGAGCTCTTCGGTCAGCGGTGCGCCGATGGCAACGACCAGAAGCGACAGCACGGTGAGCTCGTTCATGACGGGATCGCTCATGAGCTCGGTGTATTCGGCCTCGAGGTCGGGCACGAGCGGCAGCACGAAGGTCAACGCATAGCCCACGAGCAGCTGGAACCCGATACCCATGAGCACGATCGCCGCCACGCGCAAGACGGTCGAACCAGCCGCCTTGCGCGACGACGAACGCCGCATGGTGATGAGCGACCCGTGCCTCAGGTGGCGCCACCAGGGCAAAAAGACAGCCAGGCATCCGATTTCCGCCACAAGCATAAGGGGGCCGAGAAACTCGGTCTCGAGGTCGGAGGCAGAAAAGCTCTGGAACGCGAAGAGCGAGACGACCATGAGCGCGATGGCCCCCGCAGCCGTGAAGACGACCTGGCTTGCGAGCACCGAGCAGAAGCCACCGAACGCAGCGAGCAACCATGTCAGCGCGTTGCGCAGCGGCGAGACGGGCTTGTCCGATGGGCGCGGGGGAAGCTGTCCCTCTCCCATCGCGATAGACGCCGTGGCAGCGGGCCCGTGGGTGTCGTCGGAATGCGGTGCGGCATGCCGCCCGCTGGATGCCTCGAGATCCTGATAACGAAGAAGCGCTGGGTTCGTGGCGGATGCCGGGACATAGCCGGCCATCACCGTCTCGCGTTCAGGTGAGGGCGCATGCTCCGCCGGGCGCGGGGCAAAATGCGCCGGGCGATAGGACTGCCGCTCGAAATCGCTCCCGCTGCCTGACGGGCGGGCGGAAGGCGGGGCCATATGACGCCCGATGGGGGCGCCGTTTGTCTGCTGGTCGCTCATGAGATCACCTCCCGAACAGTATCCCCGAAGCGCCAGCATCCCATACGGCTAACCGCCCGATGCGCAGCAACAACCCACCCAAGAAAAAGAGGGCCGCCGAAGCGACCCCCTCTCATGAAGCTATCGACGCCCGCCGCGATCGCCCGGGCGACGGCCGGTGCGGCCGCGCCCCTGCTGACCGTAGCTTCCACGGTTATCGCGCCCGCCGGCACGGCCGCCGCGCGAGCCGGACGGACGGCGCCCCTCGCGCGAGCCGGGCTCGTCGTAGTTGCGCCAGTCGTTGCGCTCGCCCTGGGAGGCGCGACCGGTGCGCGAGCCGCGTGCCGGGCGTCCCGAGCGGGTGCGCTCCCCTCGCGCCTCATCGCGACCGTGCGCGGCATCGCGACGGGAGCGCTCGGGCGCATCGCCGGCAAAGCGCTCGGCGCGGCGAGCGGCGCGGTTCTGAGCGCGATCCGCGTGGCCACCGCGCTCGACGGCACGCTCGGTGCGCGTCGTCTCGACCGCCTCGTCCGCATGCACGCGAACCCTGCCCGGACGCTTGCGCGACGACGGGCGCGACGAGCTCTCCTCGCGCTCGACGCGGGCGGTATCGCGGGCGGCGCGGCGCTCGATGTCGCGCTGGCGCGGCGAGCGCTGACGGCCCTCGCGGGAGGCGCGTTCGCGCTTCTCCGCCGCTTTCTTCGCACGCTGCTTACGGCGCTTCTTCTCCTTCTTGCCCGCAGGATGCGATGCCGGCACGCGGTCGGGGTCGACATGCGGTGCGGCCTCGCCCGTCTCGATGCCCGAGGCATCGTACATATCGGCGGTCTTGCCCATGAGGGCCTCGATGTCGTAGAACTCCGCCACGTCCTCCTTCGTGACGAACGTGAGCGACCAGCCCTCCTCGCCGGCACGGCCCGTGCGGCCGATGCGGTGGATGTAGTCGGTCGGCTCCTCGGGCACGTCGAAGTTCACGACGTAGCGCACGTCGGTGATGTCGATGCCGCGCGCGAGCACGTCGGTCGCCACGAGCACCTGCACCTTGCCCTCGCGGAAATCGCGCAGAGCGCGCTCGCGCTGGGCCTGGCTGCGATCGCCGTGGATGGCGGCGCAGGTGATGCCCGCGCGGCCGAGCCTGCGCGCGCAGGTGTCGGCGCGGCGCTTGGTGCGAACGAAGACGATGGCGCGCTCGGCACCCTCCTTCTTGAGCACGGCGGTCAGGGCGCCGTTCTTGGCGTCGAGCGACACGGGCAGCACGTACTGGTCGACCGTATCGGCCGTCGAGGTCACCGGGGCGATCTCGACGCGCGCGGGATCGCGCACCAGATCGGTGATGGAGCTCACGCGGCTCTCGTCGAGCGTCGCCGAGAACAGCAGGGTCTGGCGCTCGTCGCGGCACTCCCCCACGATGCGGCGCACCTGGGGCAGAAATCCCATGTCGAGCATGCGGTCGGCCTCATCGAGCACGAGCACCGACACCTCGTCGAGGTTCGCGGACCCCTGCTCGATCAGGTCCACGAGGCGGCCGGGCGTGGCCACGAGGATATCGCAGCCGCGGGCGAGCGCCTGCTTCTGGGGCACGTAGCCCACGCCGCCCACCACGGTCACGGCAACGTGGCGCGTGCGCGCGGCGACGGCGCGGCAGACCTCCTCGATCTGCTGGGCGAGCTCGCGGGTCGGCGTGATCACGAGCATCGAGGGGCCGCGACCGCGGGCGGCGTTGGCGCGACGACGGCCGCGCTGGCCCTTCTTGGCGGGCGGCACCACGTGCGGGAGGCGATCCATGATCGGCAGTAGGAATGCCGCGGTCTTGCCGGTACCCGTCTGGGCAGCGGCAAGCAGGTCGCGACCGGCAAGCACCTCGGGGATGGCCGCCGCCTGCACGGGCGTCGGCGTCTCGTAGCCCATGTCGGCCACCGCGGCAAGCACGGTCTCGGACAGCCCGAGGTCGGCGAAGCGCACCGTCTTTGCGGCGGACATGGACTCACGCGTCTCGTCGACAGCCTGGATATCGGCCGCCGGGCGAAGATCATGTTCAGTTGTAGGCATAGAGCGTTGCTCCGTTTCTGCACGGCATGTCGGCAGCGCGCAGCGTGCCGGCATCAGCCGAGCTGGTACATCATATCTATCATGGCGGTTCGCGCACGGAGCGCCGTGATACGGCCGCTCGCACGGATGCGCGATGGAGCAGGATCCGCCGCAGGAAAGTATACGGATGGGGTGGCCACGCGCTGTGGGCAAGCGATGGAGTCACCCGAAGACCACGAATCGTCCGCATCCTGCCAGAAAGTGCAGGCGCCTACTTCAGCTTCGTGCCGCACTCCATGCAGAACAGGTCGTCGTCATCGACGGGCTTGCCGCAGCTCGGGCAGACAGGCTGCGCCGAAGACGCATCCGCGACATCCGAGGAGCCCGGCTCGCCAGGACCGGGTGCCGGCGCCTCGGCAGATGCGCCGGCGGCAATACCCGCCTTCGCAGCAGCCTGGGCCTCGGCGATGTTGCAGCCGCAGGCGATGCAGAAGACCGCATCCGGAACGAGGGGCTCGCCGCACCGCGGGCACGCGGTCGGGACGGCCGGCGTCGCCGCCTCCTGCTCGGCGCGGCGGCGCGCAGCAACCTCGGCACGCACCTCGGACGCCGGGCGTCCGCATCCGCCGCAGAAGCGGTTCTCGGGCTCGACGGCCGTCCCGCAAAACGGACAGGTGCACGGGCCATCCTCGTCTTGCTCCACCGCGGCAAGGCGGGGCGCCTCGGCGGCAGCGCGCTCGGCCGCCCGACGCGCCTCCAGCTCGGCGACGATGCCGCGCGCCTCCTCCACGCACCGATCGATCTCGGCATCGCTCGCCGCGATGCCGTCGTAGAGCGCCTCGCGCCCTGCACGGAAATGCGCGTCGGCCGCCGTCGCCTCATACAGGGAGGCGCCCAGGAGCTGCTCCCAGCTCATGCGCTGGCTGCCTGCATCCTCCACCCGCTTCATCAGCCGGTCGAATGCGGAGCGCTCCTCCGGAGGTGCGCTTCCCGCCAGCTCCTGCAGGGTATCGAGTGCGTCGGTTGCCTTCACGGTGCCTCCCATCGGTCGTCATGCAAACAGCATACCCCTCAATCCCGCATGCGCGAGCATCATCCCCACACGAAAGCCCATTCATACTGGACACCCCCCGGGGGTGTAGGTGTATGATGTGTTCAAGCAAAGGCACCCCCAGGGGGTATTCCCTCTGGGCCATCCATAGAAAGGAGCCCCATGGCTCACGAGAAATTCGATGTGGGAGGCATGACCTGCGCAGCATGCCAAGCGCATGTGGACAAGGCGGTCTGCAGCCTCGCCGGCGTGAACGACGTCTCGGTGAACTTGCTTTCCGGATCGATGACCGTCGACTACGACGAGTCGCAGCTCACCCCCGAAGACATCTGCGCCGCGGTCGACCACGCCGGCTACTCAGCCTCCCCCGTGGCAGCTGCCGGCGCAGGCGGCGCCGTCGCGGCGGGACCGGGCGCTGCCCATCACGAGAGTCCCACCAAGAAGCTCGAAGCGGCTGCCGCCGCCATGAAGACGCGCCTGATCGTCTCCATCATCTTCTTGATCCCCCTCTTCTATATCGGCATGGGGCATATGCTGAGCTGGCCGCTGCCCACCGTCTTCACCGACCACATCCACTCGATGACGCTTGCGCTCACCATGTTCATGCTGCTCCTGCCCATCCTGTACATGAACCGCGCGTACTTCATCAACGGCTTCAAATCGCTTGCCCACCGCGCCCCGACCATGGACGCGCTCATCGCCATCGGCGCCACGGCGAGCGTGGCGTGGTCGGTCTACGCCATGTTCCTCATGGCCGACCAGCTGGCGTACGGCGACGTGCACGGCGCCGCCGCGACCGCCATGGACAACCTGTACCTCGAGAGCGCGGGCACCATCCTCACGCTCGTGACCGTGGGCAAGTACCTGGAGACGCGCTCCAAATCCAAGACGGGTTCGGCCATCGAGGCGCTCATCGACCTCACCCCCAAGACCGCCTGCGTGGTGGAATCCGATGGCAGCGAGCGCACGGTCGACGTCGACGCCATCCAGGTGGGTCAGACCGTGCGTGTGCGCCCCGGGGAATCGGTGCCGGTCGACGGCATCGTGCTCGAGGGCACATCGGCGATCGACGAGGCGGCGCTCACGGGCGAGTCCATCCCCGTCGAGAAGAACCCCGGCGACACCGTGCACGCCGCGACGGTCAACCGCACCGGCTCCTTCACCTTCCGCGCGACGCGCGTGGGTGCCGACACGAGCCTCGCCAAGATCATCCAGCTCGTGGAGGACGCCAACGCGACGAAGGCGCCCATCGCGCGCCTGGCCGATAAGGTCGCCGGCGTGTTCGTCCCCGCGGTGCTCGTCATCGCGCTCGTGACGTTCATCATCTGGATGGCGCTCACCGGCAACATCAACGAGGCGCTGACCGCCGGCGTGGCGGTCGTGGTCATCAGCTGCCCGTGCGCCCTCGGCCTGGCGACACCTGTGGCCATCATGGTGGGAACCGGCAAGGGCGCCGAGATGGGCGTGCTGTTCAAGAGCGCCGAGGCGCTGGAGACCCTGCACGATGTGGACACCGTCGTGCTCGACAAGACCGGAACCGTGACGCAGGGCCGCCCCGCCGTCACCGATATCCTTCCCGCCGTACGGGCCGACGGGTCGACCATGAGCGAAAAGCAGCTGCTGAAACTCGCTTGCGCCCTCGAGAAGCAAAGCGAGCACCCACTTGCCGAGGCGATCATGGCCGAGGCGGATGCGCGCGGCATCGTGGCGCGCCCCGTGGCCGACTTCGCCGCCGTGCCGGGCCGCGGCGTGACCGCGCGCGAGGGTCAAAACGCCATCGCAGCCGGCAACGCCCAGCTCATGGCCGAACTCGGCATCGAGGTGGACCGCTCGCAGCTCGAGGCCTTCGCCCGCGCAGGCAAGACGCCGCTGTTCTTTGCACGAAACGGCGAGCTCGCCGGCACGATCGCCGTGGCCGACGAGGTCAAGCCCACAAGCCGTGCCGCCATCGAGGCCCTCGGGCGCCTGGGCGTGCGCGCGGTCATGCTCACCGGCGACAACCACCTGACCGCGCGCGCCATCGCGCAGGCCGTGGGCCTTGCCGACGACGCCGTGATCGCCGACGTGATGCCCGCCGACAAGGAGCGCCACGTGCGCGAGCTGCAGGAGCAGGGACATACGGTCGCCATGGTGGGCGACGGCATCAACGACTCCCCCGCCCTGGCGCGCGCCGACGTCGGCCTCGCCATCGGCGCCGGCGCCGACGTTGCCAAGGAGGGCGCCAGCGTCGTGCTCATGCACAGCGACCTGCTCGATGTGGCGCGCGCCATCGAGCTCTCGCGCGCGGTCATCCGCAATATCAAGCAGGACCTGTTCTGGGCGCTGTTCTACAACAGCCTGGGCATCCCGCTCGCCGCCGGCGTCCTCTACCCGATTCTGGGTTGGCAGCTCTCGCCCATGTTCGGCGCCGCCGCCATGAGCCTGTCGAGCGTATGCGTGGTGACCAATGCCCTGCGTCTTCGCACCTTCCGCTCCAAAATCGTGGGAGAATGAAGGGCAAGATCGGGCATCTGAGCGACAAAGTCAACCAGGCCCCGTCAGATGCCCCAGATTGGGGCGAAAGAGGAGGGAGCACGCCTCGTGCGCGGCAACCGACCGAATGAGCCCCAAGGTGGGGCATCTGACGGGGCCGTTCAGAAAGGAGTAGAGCTATGAAGTTTACGATCAAGACTGAGGGTCTGCACTGCGGCCACTGCGACGCCGCTGTGGAGAGCGCGCTGCTCAACGTGGAGCACGTGACCGACGCAGACGCCGACCACGAGACCAACGTCGTCGTCGCCGAGTGCGATGAGGTCGTGGCACCCGAGGACCTCATCGCCGCCGTCGAGGGCGCCGGCGAGGGCTTCAAGGTCGTCGACATCCAGGTGGCATAACCGCCATGATGGCCGACCACGCGCGCATCACGCGCCTGCTCAAGACCGCGCGGGGGCAGATCGACGGAATCCTTCGCATGGTGGAGGACGACCGCTACTGCATCGACATCTCCACCCAGCTCATGGCAACCGAATCGCTGCTCGCGCGCATCAACGCCGACGTGCTCAAGGCTCACGTGGAGGGCTGCGTGCGCACGGCCATGGAATCCGGCGACGAGAGCGAGAAGGCGGAAAAGCTCGCTGAGATCGAGACCGTGATCGAGAAGCTCGCGAAGTAATCGCCGACGCCAGCGATCTGCAACCGCTCGTTGACCCAAGCGCCCGGAATCGTCCCTGCGACGCCGGGCGCTGGTTTTTGCACGGAACTTATGCCCAAGACGGGCAGTTTTCGGCATGCCGCGCAAAAACAGGTAAAATCGTGCCTGTTCGTATCTTTACTAGGAAACGAGGCTAAGGAATCATGCAGGATTTCATGAATGGCCGTCGCGGCGCCGATGAACTCACGACCGCGCTCGGCGCCCTGAGCATGGTGTTCGCGCTGATCGGCTCGATCTTCTCGCTCCCCGTGCTGGGTTGGATCGCGCTGATCATCGTCGTGCTCGCGCTGGTGCGCGCCTTCTCCACCAACATCGCCGCCCGCGAGCGCGAGAACAACATGTTCCTCGACGCCGTCGGCAAGCTTCCCTTCGCCAAGGGCGCTGCCTCCCAGGGCGCCAGCCGCCAGCAGAGCGCCCAGAGCGCTCCGAGCGACTTCGATCGCAAGAAGCGTACCGCTCAGAAGATGTGGGACAACCGCAAGACCACGATGTACTTCAAGTGCAAGAACTGCGGCCAGATGCTCTCCGTCCCCCGCGGCAAGGGTCGCATCCGCGTCACCTGCCCGCGCTGCGGCACCAAGGTCGAGAAGAAGTCCTAAGGTGCCGATCGCCCGTATATCGCCTTTGCAAGACCGCCCCGATTGCCGGGGCGGTCTTTTCTATATCGCGGCCCAAGCAGCGGCACGTGAGCGCGTCCGCCTTTCCCACAAAGAATGAGATTCCCGACAGGCAGCACCCGATTTCGGCCTCTACCTGTCGGGAATCTCATACTTTGCGGGGAAAGCGGAAACGCGCGCACGCGTCGTTATCGCGGCCTACGCGATGGGCATGGCCTCCCAGGAGCCATCGGCGCGCGGCACCTCGACCGTACGGTAGCCGATGCGCGCCGCATGGTCGTAAGCGGCGGCGATGCCGTCGCAGATGTCGCCCGGCACGTGGCCGTCGGAACCCACGGAAATCGGCACACCTGCCTGGAAGAAGCGCTCGAGCAGGCCTTCTGCGGGATAGTAATCGCCCACGCCCTTGCGCCAGCCGGCGGTCGAAAGCTCCACGCGCTTGCCTGTGTCGCGGGCGCAGGCGACCATCTCGTCCCACAGCGGCGCCAGGTCGATTGTAGGCGCGAACCCGTCGTTCGCAAAGCGCATGGCTAGGTCGGGATGGGCCATGATGTCGAACAGCGGGCACGAGCAGGCGGCGCACCACGTCTCGCAGTAGCGGCGCCACACCTCGTCTGCACCGAGCTCCTCCCAGATGTGCCGGTCGCTCGTGTCGTCGATCCACGCGCCGCCGTCCTGCGGCCCCAGCCAGTGCACCGAGCCCAGGCGCACCTGGGCGCCAGCGCTCCAGCGGACGATGTTGTCCTCGCAGCCCTCGTACCAGTCGCATTCGAAGCCGTAGAGGTACTCGAGATCAGGATGTGCGTCGCGCGCGGCCTCCCACGCAGCCCGGTGCGCCGCAAGCTCATCTGTCGTCACCTGGACCTCGCCTTCGGGATCCATGATGCGCGGCAGCGTGAGGTGGTCGGTCGACACGATCACACGGGCGCCGGCGGCACGTGCGGCCTCGGCGTTTTGCTCGAAGGTGCCCACTCCGTCGGAGAAATGCGTATGGGTATGGGTGTCCACGATGGAACGCGGCGGAAGTGCGATGGGCATGGCATCCCCTTTCACGGCAGCATTCAGGGTGACCGCCTCCATTCGCGCCAAGCGGCGCAAGACGGCCTCCCTTATTGTCCCAAAACGGCAGAGGGCCATGTGCGGGAGCGGCAACAGTTTACGCAGCGCCATCCGTGGGAGAATCGACCCAGTGCTCGGGATAACGCTCCCAATATCCCCGGTAGGTAGAGGCGTCCTTGGCGATGTCGATCTGATACATGCGGAAGACCACGTCGTAGTCCTTGGGCATCCAGTGCTCGCGGTACGAATAGCGGCAATCCATCCCGCTAGCGCGCATGACATGACCGCTCGCAGGATTCAGCTCGTCGTGGGTGGCGGTCAGAAACGGAAGGCCCTCCGCGCGCGCCCGTGCGACCATGGCACGAGCCGCCTCGGAAGCGTAACCGTGCCCCCATGCATCATGCACGTAGGCGTAACCGAAGTCGTGTGCCTCATCGCCGTCGATCTGGATGTAGCCGATCAGGCGCGCAGGAGCGCCCGCCGCGTCCTTGAGGCACACCGCGAACTTCAGGTCGAGCGGGCACCCATCTGCGCCCCGCTCCCCCGCGTCCGCCCTCGCGTAACTGCTCAAAAACGTACGGTCGATAAACGAGCGCGCCTCCTTTTCGTCTGCAGGCGCGAAAAGCGGCAGGAACTTGGAGACCCGCTCATCGGAAAGCATCTCGAGCAGCGCGGGCGCGTCGTCAACGCTCATGCGCCGCAGTATCAGGCGCGGCGTCTCAATCAGATTGGCATCGTCCACGACGCGTCCCCTCTTCGTGAAAGTTTGGGGCCTGTCCCCAAACTTGCATTAGCGGCGATCGGCGATATCCAGGGCGCGGATGAAGATGTTCATGATGTCCAGGAACAGGTTGGACGCCATGAAGACCGCGTTGGGCAGCGTGGGCTCCACGACGGAAGCCTGGTACATGTCGTAGCCGATAAACCCGCAGAACACGACGATGATGGCGATGTCAAGCCAACTTTGGTCAACCCCCATGAGCGCCATGACGATCTGCGCGAGGCACAGCGCGACAAGCGCCACGACCAGCGCGCCGATGATTCGCTGGAACACCTTGGGAAACGTCAGGCCAAGGATGCCGAACACGACCGTGATAGCCGCCGTGGCGATGAAGGCAGTATTGATGGTCGGCAGGTCGTACTGGGCGATCGCGGCCGCGCAGAACAGGCCGAACGTCGTGACGAAGATGGCGTAGCCGATAAGCGAGTGCACCACGGACTGGCGCTTGACCGCACCGGACATGAGAATGACGCCCACGATCGGGCCGCCGATCAGCAGGATGAGACCGAGCAGGCCGTTCGCGTCGAACCAAGCCATGAACCCGGCATTCGTGACGATGCCGACACCCAAGCCTATGACGCAGAAGCCCAGAAAGATGAGGCCCGCCATGACAAGGTTGAACAGGCGCGCGCTGATGCGGGGTGCGTTCGACTCCATTTGAGTCGGGATAATCCAACGCTGGAGAGTGTTCATGATGCCCTCCTCTCTTACGATGTCTGCATTCTAGCAAAGCAACTTGAGGTCCCCGCCCCCGGGGCGCCTCCACGGCACGAACTGTCGCTCGCGGAGCGCGAAATGCCCGCTGCGGAAGCGCGACGCATACGGACTGGAAAACAAGAGCGCCCCGACCGCTATGGCCGGGGCGCCCTGAATGCTCTTGCGCGTTCGCTACTCCTCGACGAGCTCAAACTGATCCGGGCCGACGCCGCAGACGGGGCAGACGTAATCCTCGGGCAGCTCGGGGGTGTCAACCTCGACCTCGTAGCCGCAAACGACGCACACGAACTTATACTTCTTCTCGTCAGCCATGGTGACTTCCTTTCGTTGGCGATGAACGTACCGCTAGTATATCCAGCTCGCCGAAATTCTAACCGGCAATTCCGTCTACGGCATATCTTCGCAATTAGGACACATTCTCGATAATAATTCAGACGAGCATCCGCTCCTGCGCTACCCCTGATAGCTCGACGCCTTGGGCGGTGTCTTGCCCTTGAGGGTGGAGTGGTAATAGCTATACGTAAGCGGCTCTTCGTCGGACAGCTTCTGAGCGTCGACCACATCGCCGATGAACAGCAGGTGCGTGCCGACATCGACGGTCTCGACGACCTTGCAGGCAAAGAGGGCGCATGCGTGCTCGGGCGAATAGGGGCTTCCGACCGCGGAGGTCTCGCACCCGTACTTCTCAAACTTGTCGTAGTTCGCGCTCGTGCGGAAGCCGAAGTTACCGATGAACGGCATGTCGGCTGTCATGTCGATCGCCGTCACCGTGAAAGCGCCGGCGCGGCTGATGGCACCCGTCGTCACGTTGTCCTTATGCACGGCGACCATCAGGCGCGGCGGCTCGGCGGTCACCTGGGTTGCAGTGTTGATGACGCAGCCCGCCTTCTGCCCATCCGCCTCGGCCGACACGACGTACAGGCCGTAGCTCATCTTGAAAAACGCGGTCATGTCCATGGGTTGCTCCCCTCTCGGTACGCGAGCCGATTACGGCCCTGCCCCATACATACCCCCAAAGAAGCCGACGCAATCGTCCTCCGAACGCACTCGAGACGATTTGTCGGAAGGGCACCGGACAAATGAGATCTTTCTACGCACGAAACAAGTGCGCGATGAACTGCACTCCCCCGACAATGCAGTTGCGTGGATGAAAAGATTGGTTATGTACCGCCATGGAATCATGAGCTATAGGACTCAATAGCATTTTTCATATTGAAGACAATATGAAAAAGTTTTTAGGCTCAAGACCTTCCGCACAAGCCCTCCGTATCCGATCGAAAGCAGGCAGTTAGGTACCTCACAGGTACAAAAATACCGATTTCATCCCTGACCGTCGCCGCAAGTGTCGGCATCGCCTCCGGCACGCCCGATTAAATACCAAAGATCCCGCACGCACCATTTCACCTAGCTCGGCAAAACATCATCCCCCGAGCGCTCACAAGAAGGCACCCCGCGAACGGGGCGCCTCGACATCAAGCGAATTCAATTAGCTGCTACCGGCTGCGAGCCTTGAGGGCGCGATCGATCTCGCGCTGCATGTCGCGCTTGGCCATGTCCTCGCGCTTATCGTAGAGCTTCTTGCCGCAACCGAGGCCGAGCGTGAGCTTCACGCGGCCGTTATCGTCGAAGTACAGCTCAAGCGGCACGAGCGCATAGCCGCGGTTGCGCAGCTTCGCGTCGAGATAATCGATCTGCTTGCGATGAAGCAGCAACTTGCGCCTGCGATCGGGATCGCGGTTGAAGATGGTGCCGTGGCTGTACGGATGGATATGCACGCCCACAAGCCAGCACTCTCCCCCGCGGATGAGGGCGAAGGTGTCGGTGATCTGGCAGGCGCGCTCGCGCAGGCTGCGCACCTCGGTGCCCGCGAGCACGACACCGCACTCGAACGTCTCCTCGATGAAGTACTCGTGGTGGGCCGAGCGGTTCTTGGCGATGGTCTTGCGCTCCTTACGGCTCCGCATGGCCAGCCTCCTTTTGCTCGTCCGCATCGCCGGCCGCGGCGGCGCGCTCCTCGGCAAGCTCGGCATCGGACTCACGGATGAGCTTCACGAGCGTACGGCATGCCTCGTCGCCGATCAGGCCGCGTGCGCGAACGGTCAACTGCGTCGCCTCGTTGCGATCGCCCGCTGCAGCCGCATCGGATGCGCACATGAGCAGGCAGATGGCGACCTCGGCAGAGGGACTCGTCTCCACGCCCTGGGTCGCGAGCTCGCCCAGGGCCTCCTCGTCGGTTGCCTCCTGGGCCTCGGCGCGCTCGGCCGTCATGCGGCCGACCAGCGCCTGAACGCGACGGTCGGCGGGTGCCAGCTTCTGAGCCAAGCGCATGCAGCCGGTCGCCGCGAGCGCGTTGTGCGACTCCAGGAAGAACTCGCCCAAATTCGCGTAGGCACGGGCCGCTGAGCGCGCATCGGAAGCGCGCTCGACGACCGAATGGCTCAGCGCCGCCCATTCCTGGATATTGCCCAGCGCGCGGTAGAGCTCGGCCAAGTCGAGACGATACGAGCAGTTCATGGGGTTCCAGCGGACTGCCTGCGTCAGAGCGTTGCGGGCGCTGATGTAATCCTCGGTACCGATGTAGACGAACGCCAGCGCGGAGTACAGGCGGTCGAACGGCGCCGGGACCTGCACGAGCTCGCGCGGATCGCGCTCGACGCGGCGATACGCCAGGCGCTCGAAGGCGTCGGCAAAGCTGAAGTACTGGACGGCGTCGGTCGCCTGACACTCAGCATCGATGTACTCCTCCACCTGCTCGACCAGACGCTCGATCATCGGCGCCGCGGTCGACAGGTCGCCGGCAGCAAGATAGCTCTCGGCGTAGGCGATATCGCTTTCGGTAACGGTCAGCTCCACAAGGGCTCCTCACAATCGTTTATCTGCCGTATCAGTGTAGCGCACGGCTCGCATGGATCAGCTTGAAATCGAGATGGCCCCGCACGGGGTCGGTGCCGAGCACCTCCACGATCACGCGGGTGCCGAGCGTGATGGTCCGCCCGCTCGCGCTCCCCTGCAGCACGAAGAGGTCCTCGTCGAGATCCCACCACTCATCGCCGCCGAGCGCCGACAGCCTCACCAGACCCTCCGCCCCCGTCTCGTCGAGGCGCACGAAGGCGCCCATGGTATCGATCCACGACACCGAGCCGGAGAAGCGCTCGCCCACGCGCTCCTGATAGTACTGAGCGACCTTGACCTTCTGGGAGGCGTGCGCGGCAGCGTCGGCGATGCGCTCGCGCGTGCTCGCGTGGCGGCAGAGCTGCGGCAGCACGCGCACGAGCGACGAATCGCCCGAGCCGGTCAGATACGGGGTGCGCTCGCGCGCCGCCGCGCGCCCCAAGCGCTCCTGCGCCAGCGCGCGCTTGAGCTCACGGTGGACAAGCAGGTCGGGATAGCGACGGATAGGGCTCGTGAAGTGGCAGTACGCGTCGGCACCCAGGGCATAATGCCCCAGGTTGTGCGGTCGATACACCGCGCGCTGCATGGCGCGCAGCAGCAGCGCGTTTACCAAGGGAGCAAAGCCGCTCGTCCGGCTCGCCTCCACGGCAGCCTCGATGGCCGCAGGGTCGCCCGCCTTGATGCCCGCTGCTTGCCCACGGTCGATGGCACCGATCTCGCACAGCACCTTCGCCGCACCGGCAAGATCGTCGGGAGAAGGCGGCTCGTGCACGCGGAAGGCGGCGTCGAGACCGCGATCGGCGAGCCACGACGCCACACACTCGTTGGCAAGCAGCATGGCCTCCTCGATGAGCGAGGTCGCACGGGTCCGCGCGCGGCACACGATGCGCTCTGGCATGCCGGCATCGTCCAGCAGCGCGTGGACCTCCACCGTGTCGAAGTCGATGGCGCCGCGCGCATGGCGGATACCGACCCGAAGCTGCGCCAGCGCATCGGCCTCGCGCAGAAAGGCCTTGAGATCGACTTCTGCGCCGCGCGCAGCGGCGCAAGCATCGAGCGCACGTTTTTCCGCGGCAGCACGGGCACCGTCCGCTGGCTCACCGGCAGCGCCTCCGTCGGCACCATCGTCGTCCAGCAGGACATCGACCGCCTCGTAATCGAGCCGGATGCGGGAGCGGATGACGCTCGGGAACAGCGAGAAGGATCGCACCCGACCGCGGCGATCGAGCTCCATATCGACCGTCATGGCAAGGCGGTCCTCATCGGGGCGAAGCGAGCACAGGTCGCACGAAAGCGCCTCGGGAAGCATCGGCAGCACGCGGTCGGCAAGGTACACCGAGGTTGAGCGCCTGCGCGCCTCGAGGTCGAGCGACGAGTCCCAGGCAACGTAATGCGACACGTCGGCGATGTGCACGCCGAGCTTCCACGTGTCCTTGGGCGTGCGCTCAAGCGAGATGGCGTCGTCGAAATCGCGGGCATCGACCGGATCGATGGTCAGAAGGAAACGGTCGCGCAGGTCGCGCCGCAGCGGATCGGCAAGCGCCGCGTCGACATCGAGCGCAGCCTCGCGCGCCTCGTTCACGGCACCCTCGGGATAGCCGTCCTCCAGGTCGTAGCGCGCCATGATGCAGCGGATGCCAAGGTCGGGGGCATCAGGTCCACCAAGACGGCGCTCGATGGTAGCCACCCCCGATTCGTAGCGCGAAGGGTAGCTCACGATGCGCGCCGATACGACGTCACCTACGCCCACACCCTCGCGCGCGGCGGAGGTGTCGCGCGGCAGCACGAAGAAATCCTGCTTCACGCGGCTGTCGAGCGGCCGGATGACACCCAGCGGACCCGTCTGATCGTAGGTTCCCACAATCGTGGAGGTCGAGCGCGTCAGCGTGCTCTCGACCACGGCGCGCTGGCCTCCGCCCGGACCGCGATGCAGGCTCACGGTTACGGTATCGCCGTTCATGGCCTCGCGGATACCGCGCTGCGTCAGGCGGAACATGCCCTCAGCCGTCTCCACGAAGGCACCAGCATCGGTCACGCGAACGGTGCCCGTCACCCGCGCGCTGTGCCGCGAGCGCGTCGGCCCCTTGCGCGGCGCCCTTCCCCTGTGCTTGCGTCCCATGGGACCTCCCTTCTTCTCTCCTGTATACCCAGCGCGTCGCGCGAAAGCCACCGGATCTGTAGGCGGCGTTGTACATGCGCCCTTCATGCAATCGGGCCGCCACGAAGGCGACCCGATCATGCAAGCAAGCTGTCGTTTTTGTCGGAGCGGCTACACCTTGAGGTAGCGTCCCATGGCGATGGCCGAACCGAACAGACCGATGACGATACCCACGATCACGAGCGCAGCGTATGTCATGAGGTACATCTGGATGGGGATGTTGAACGAGATGAAGTTCACCGCATGCTGCAGCGCAGGCATGCCGAGGTTGCGGATGAGCTCCAGCGCGCCGATGGTGAGCAGCGAACCCAGGATGGCCTGGATGACGCCCTCGGTGATGAACGGCCCGCGGATGAAGCTGTTCGACGCGCCCACGAGGCGCATGATACCGATCTCGCGGCGGCGCGCGGTGATGGAAAGGCGAATCGTGTTGTTGATGAAGATGAACGCGATGAAGGTGAGCAGCGCCACGAGCACGACGGCGGCGATGCGGATATACGCGGTCACCTGGAACAGGCGGCCGACCTCCTCGCGGCCGTACAGGACGCTCGCGTTCACATCGGCCTCGACGTCGTCGACATCGGGGTCCTCGTCATCGACGATCTGACGGAAGAGCGAGTCCTCCTTGATGCGCTCGGCGGTGGACTCGACCTGAGAGGGGTCGTCCATCTCGATCACGAACGAGCGGGGCAGCGGGTTCTCGCCGTCCAGCGCCGCAAGCGTCGCCTCGGCGTTGTTGGAGATGTTGCCGCGATAGTCCTCGAGCGCGTCCTCCTTGGTCTTGAACGTCACGCTGGCGACGTTCTCCCAGCCCTCGATCTCGTCGCGGAAGGCCTGGATGTCCTCGTCGGTCGCCTCGTCGGAAATGAAGGCGTTGATGGTCACCTGCTGCTCGACCGTGCCGATCACCGAGTTGACCAGAGCGGAACCCAAGATGAACAGACCGATGATGAACAGCGACAGGAAGATGGTGATGACCGCGCCAATCGAGGTGCCGAGGTTGCGGACGAAATGGCTGCCCGCCTCGCGCAGTGAATACCCAAAGTTGCTAGGCACCATAGTTACCGTAGCCTCCCCTCTCCTGGTCGCGAACGATGTGGCCTGCCTCGAGCGCGATGACGCGACGGTGCATGGAGTCGACCATCTCACGGTCGTGCGTGGCCACGATGACGGTGGTGCCCGTGCGGTTGATGCGCTCGAGCAGCTTCATGATGCCCAGCGAGATGGCCGGGTCGAGATTGCCGGTGGGCTCGTCGCAGATGAGCAGCGGCGGGCGGTTGACCATGGCGCGCGCCACGGCGACGCGCTGCTGCTCGCCGCCGGAGAGCTGATCGGGCATGGAGTCCATCTGGTCGGCCAGGCCGACGAGGCGCAGCACCTCGGGAACCTGGCTGCGGATGACGGCCTTGGGCTTGCCGATGCACTCGAGCGCGAACGCGACGTTCTCGAACGCGGTCTTGTTGGGCAGCAGGCGGAAGTCCTGGAACACCGCACCGATCTGGCGGCGCAGGAACGGGACCTTGCGGTTCTTGATGCGCATGAGGTCCTGGCCCGCAACGAGAATGCGGCCCGAGGTGGGCTTGACGTCGCGGATCATCGTGGAGAGCAGCGTGGTCTTACCCGAACCGGAATGGCCGACGAGGAAGACGAACTCACCCGGATAGATCTCGAGGTTGACGTCGTCGAGCGCGGGCTTGTTGGGCTGCGCAGGATAGATCTTGGTCACGTGCTCCATGAGAATGACCGGCTCGACGCCGGCGTCGCGCGCCATCTTCTTGCGCGATTCCTGCACCGGGGCGAACACCGAGGTGAAGTCGGGGCTCGCGAGCGCCGCGTCGACGTCGGCGATCTGGCGCTGCTCGGAAGCGTCGGTGGAGGGAACGGCGGGACCTGCCTGCGTCATGAACACCTCGGGTGCAGCCGGATCGGCCGGCGAGGGCACGTTGATGGCGGGCGCGGCAGGCGCGGGGTCATCGGCCTGGGACGACACCGCGGCGGCGAGCGGCGAGCTCGGGACCTCTACCTGGGGCATATCCTCCACAGAGGGGACATATGCGAACGGATCGGGTGCACCCGCCTGCGGGGCGGTCGCCTCGGTAGCCTGCGCGCCAAGATCGCCCGGAACGACTTCGGGCATCGGCGTTGAGCTGCTGGCATCCATCTGGTCCAGCGCGGGCGCCTGCTGCGCCGCCTGCTCGTCACCGGGCTTACGGAAGTGGTTACCCACTAGAAGCTCCTTCGTGTCGTGCGATTGAACTACATATACGTCCACGTATTTTAACAGCCGTAGCCGATATGCACAGAAGAAGCACGGAACGGGCAGGAACGGGCCGCCGCGCGCGGTTCCCAAGACGCGAGCGGCGTACCCTGCTATCGCAGAGCGCCTGATGCGAGTAGGCAAAATACGAACGGCCGCGCCGGCACGTCCTCACAGGACATGCCGACACGACCGGTTGAAGGGGCAGTTGCCCCTATAAGGTTATTATGCAATGGGCCCACCCGACGCGCGCCCTTCCGCAGGGAAGCGTGACGCCCGGGTGCGATGGTGCAGCAAGCGCTGCGGGGCTTCGCTATTCCTCGGGCAGCTTGCCGAACGCGGCGACGTACTCGTCGTCGTCCATCCAGTCGATGATATCGCCGGGCTTGCAGTGAAGCGCCTCGCACATGGCGGTCAGCGTGGAAAAGCGGATCCCCTTCAGCCGCCCCGTCTTGATACGGGAAACGTTGACCGGCGAAATGCCGATCTTCTCCGCCAGCTCGAGCGAAGTCATCTTGCGGTCCGCCATCACGCGGTCGAGTCGCATCACAATGGGCATAGATACCCCCTACAGAATGCCGTCCGAATCTTGCTGTAGGATTCTACCGTACTCGAACGTTCCTGCAAGCGCAAAAAACGTCACAGAAAGCATAAGAGACGCTAAATCCAGCTCGGGCGCAGCGGCAACGGCCAAAACAGCCGCACTTGCATCAACTGGAGGAACATACGCGGGGATGAGCAATCCCGTGACGGCGCCGAGGGCATCGATGCCGCCCAGCACCATAAGCCGGGCGGTCTGCGCCCGGGAGAAGAACTCCGCGCGACGGCCGACCGACAGCACGAACGCGATGAACACGATAAGCGCGATCGCGTCGAGCACGATGTTGAGCCCGCTTACCAGCAGATAGCGCTCCTCCATAAAGGTGAGACCCCTGACGAACGCGCTGGTCACAAGCCGCAGCAGCTCCCAGGCGTTCATCGCGACCCCCACCACCAGCAGGGCGCACATGCCGTAAAGCACCCAAACCAAAATCCCGTTCCGACCTTTTACGGGCATCAACCGTTCCATTTGCTTTTCCTGCGGCTCCACGCCGCACAGGGCTTTGCAATCCATAAATTAGCCTTTCCTATGACCAGAGGAGACGCTGCACGCTCTTTCGCGCGAACCGGCTCCCTCGCCGTTTTGACCCGTGTGCACCATCCCCTCTTCGCATCTGCTGGAATCACGGCGCCCTGAGGGTCGGCTGAGCCGCCTTCCCGCGGTTGCGGCAGGCGGATGCGAAGCGCTCGCAGCGCGATAGCAGGCTGCTGGGCAACGATATCGAATGGGATCCGTTCGGCGCCGAAACACCGACACCCCACGTGCGCGCGAGCCGGCTTGACCCTATCGCCATACTCCCCTCCTTTCTTCATCCCCCTATCATTCTTTAGATGCGTGTGTAATGTTGATAGCACAGAGCATTATATGGTTAAGCATATTTGACCACGTGCCGTGAACGGTACGTATTAATCCCTCAATGACTATCTCATTGGTAGCATTTTGCCCATCGAGCAGCACGGGGCAGCGAGCGCCCGGCACCCCACGGCACGCTCCAGATGCCCGGCGGCCAAAACGTTTCCTCCTGCGGGCACGAAAAAGCCCCGCACCGCGAACAGCGGTGCGGGCGGAACATGACAAGCGCGAAAGCTCCCTACGAATGCATCAGCGTGCCGGCAATCTCCATCGTCTCGTTCGTGGGCTCGCCGAACAGCAAGGGACGTCGCGTGTAGTCGCATGTCAGCGAGATGACGAGCGTGCCGTCAAGGCCCACGACACCCTGCAGGTACGCCGTCCCCTCGCCTCCTGAGCTCGAGCCCTCGCCCGCGAAGGTATACACGGCGCCGTCGACCTGCACGTAGCCGCCCGTGGTATCGCCGGGCTCGGCAGGGGAAATCGAGCACGAGATGACGCCGCTCACGGCGCTGCTGCCCAGGCCGGGGGCAACCGCGCGATACTCCACGGCAAAGGTGTTGGTCGCGGGGTCGAAATTGGAGATCGTGAAGGAGGCGACGCTCGCCGCATCGACGTCGGTGGGGGCGTAATCGCCCTGAAGCGCCGTGCCGTCGTAGGTCACGGTCGAGGTGCGCTCGCCCTCGGAGCGCAGCCACGCATTGCCGTCGAAGGCGTAGGTCACTGGCGTGGACACCGTGTCGGCACCGAACCAGAAGGAGTACTCGGTCGACGCCGTGAAGGTGCAGGTCTGCGCCGCGGCATCGAACGTCGGCGCAAAGCCCTCGGGAAACGCGGGGTCGAACGTGACGCCTGCGATCGCCTTCGTCGAAGCCGTCGCCTGCAGAACCGTTCCCGCCCAACCGGAGGCGTCCTCCTGCGCATGGGCGAGGTCGGGGAAGCGGTCCTTGTCGTCGGCACGCGCGATGAGCAGCGTCGCGGTCACGTCGCTTTCGAAGCTCTCGTTGACAACGGTCGCGGTGGCATCGACCGTGAAGGCGCCGTCATCGCCCTTCGTGAGCCCGGTCACCGCGACATCGGAGAGCTCATAGGGCGTCTCCTGCACGTAGTCGTTGACGGCGAAGCCGTCCATGATATCCGGGTCGGCGGCGAGAATCTCGGTGACCACGGCCTCATCGGGCTCGGCCATGAGCTCGGGCAGCACGAGCACGACGAACGCCGCGACGGCTGCCGCCACGACGGCCACAGAGGCGATTACAGCGAGCGCCCGGCGCACCCAACGGCGGCGCGGCTTTCCCGCAACCTCGCCCGAAGGCGTCGCGGCGGCATCGGGTGCCTCGACCGAAGGCGCATCCATCGGGCGCAGACCCGCGGGCAGCTCCTGCGTCCCCCCGGAGCGCGTGTTCAGGTTGAGCATTGCCGTCGCCGAGAGCGGGATATGCGCCAGCGTCTCGAGCGCCTGATCGTGCTCATGGAGATCGAGCATGGCTTGACCGGCGACCTCGCAGGCGTCAGCAAACGCTGTGGTCGCCGTGGGCGCCAGCTCGCGCGTCTCCTGCTCGTCTCGATGTGTCGTATCGCTCATAGGAATGCTCCTGTGTCATGATCCAAGGGCAACAGCCCGGTTTGGAACCTTCCGGCGCGTGCCTGGCATACATCGAGCGCCGCGCCCCGCACGCTGCGGACCACGGCGCTCGACAAAGCGTATGGTTGGAGTGTACCACCCCGCGACGATGGTCATGCACGGGGCGAACCTAGGACATGCGGTGCGGAGCGTACCGCACGAAAACCTCCTACGCCATGAACTCCTTGACGGCGGTCGCGACGCCCTCGGCGTCCAGGCCGTACTTGTGGAGCAGGTCGACGGCGGGGCCGGACTCGCCGAACACGTCGTTCACGCCGACCTTCTTGACGGGGACGGGATGCCTCTCGGCGAGCGCCGCGCAGACGGCGTCGCCCAGGCCGCCGATCACCGAGTGTTCCTCGCAGGTGACGACGCGGCCCGTCTTCTTGGCGCTCTCGACGATGATGTCCTCGTCGAGCGGCTTGACGGTATGGATGTTGATGACCTCGGCGTCGATGCCAGCCTCGGCCAGGGTCTCGGCGGCCTCGAGCGCGGCCTGGACCATGAGGCCGCAGGCGACGATGGTCACGTCTTTGCCCTCGCGCAGCTTGATGCCGCGGCCGATCTCGAACTCGTAGCCGTCATGGTCGTTGATGACCGGCACGGCGAGGCGGCCGAAGCGCATGTAGACGGGGCCGTCGAGCTCGTAGGCGGCGCGCACGGCGGCGCGGGCCTCGACGTCGTCGGAGGGCACGATCACGGTCATGCCCGGGATGGCGCGCATGAGGGCGATATCCTCGCAGCACTGGTGCGTGGCGCCGTCCTCGCCCACCGAGATGCCGGCGTGCGTGGCGCCGATCTTGACGTTGAGGTGCGGGTAGCCGATGGAGTTGCGCACCTGCTCGAACGCGCGGCCGGCGGCGAACATCGCGAAGGTGCTCGCGAACGCGACGCGCCCCGTCGTGGCGATGCCGGCGGCGAGGCCCATCAGGTTGGACTCCGCGATGCCGGCGTCGTAGAAGCGCTCGGGGTAGGCGGCCTTGAACTTGCCGGTCTGCGTGGCGGCGGCGAGGTCGGCGTCCAGGACGACGAAGTCGTCGTGCTCGGCGCCGAGCTCCACGAGTGCCTCGCCGTAGCTCGCGCGCGTGGCGATCTTCTTCACGTCTGCCATCTCCTACGCCTCCTTCGCGAGCTCGGCCATGGCCTGCTCGAACTGCTCGTCGTTGGGTGCCTTTCCGTGCCACCCGACGTTGTTCTCCATGAAGGACACGCCCTTGCCCTTGACGGTCTCGCACACGATGCACGTGGGCGCGCCCTTCGTCCCGCGGGCCTCGGCGAACGCGGCGCGGAGCTGGGCCATGTCGTTTCCGTCCGCGACCTCGATGACATGGAACTTGAAGGCGCGGAACTTGTCGGCGATGGGCATCGCGGAGTTGACCTCCTCGATGGTGCCGTCGATCTGCAGGCCGTTGTGGTCCACGATGAGGACGAGATTGTCCAGGCCGTGGTTGCCGGCGAACATGGCCGCCTCCCAGACCTGGCCCTCCTCGATCTCGCCGTCGCCGAGCAGGCAGTAGGTGCGGTACGTGTCGCCCCAGTGCTTGGCGGCGAGCGCCATGCCCACGGCGGCGGAGATGCCCTGGCCCAGCGAGCCGGTGGACATGTCCACGCCCGGCGTGTCGTTCATGTTGGGGTGGCCCTGCAGGTGGGACCCGATGTGGCGCAGGGTCTCGAGGTCCTCCTTGGGGAAGTAGCCGCGCACGGCGAGCGCCGCGTACAGCGCCGGGGCGCAGTGGCCCTTGGAGAGCACGAAGCGGTCGCGGTCTGCCTTCCTCGGGTCGGCCGGGTCGATGTCCATCTCCTCGAAGTACAGGTAGGTGATGATGTCGGCTGCGCCGAGGGAGCCGCCGGGATGGCCCGACTTGGCCGCGTGGACGGCGGTCACGATCCCGCGGCGGACCTCGTTGGCAACCTTCTTGAGCTCGTCGTCGCTCATGGTGCCTCCTTTCGTGGGTACGCGCGAAAAGATGCCCCTTCCCGCGCGCGCATGGTCCCATTGGTACATCTTCCACAGTACCATACGCGACCTGCGAAACACCCTTTATCTCGCAGCGGGAGGACGAACGGTCGCCAACGCGATGTTCTCGATGTGTGTCCGTATGGGACGCTTAGAGGAGAGCTGGATCGCCTACTCCCCCAGCTCCTTGAAGCCTTCACCGAACGCCTCGGTGATGTCGGAAATAAAGACGATAGCCTCGGGGTCGTGCTCGGCCACGATCGTCTTCAGAAGCGAGACCTCGCGGCGGTCGAGGATGATCATGAGCATGGGGCGGTTCTTGCCGCTCCACACGCCGCGGGCGGCGATCTCGGTCACGCCGCGGCCCATCTCGTACATGACGTCGTCCGCGATGTCGCCGTGGTACTCCGAGATGACATACGCGGCGCGGCGACGGTCGGAGCCGTCGACCACGCGGTCGATCACATACCCCATGAGCACCATCGAAAGCGCCGCGTACAGGGCATTCTCGACGGAGAAGACCGGGGCGCTCGCCGCGCAGACGGCGACGTCGATGGCCATGACGGTCGAGCCCACAGGCAGCGACGTCTTGCGCGAGATGATCTGGGCGATGGTATCCGAGCCGCCCGTGTTGACGCCGCAGCGGAACACCAAGCCGTATCCGACGCCCGACACGATGCCGCCCCACAGCGCGGCGAGCATGAGGTCGCCATCGCCAAGCGGCACCACGAAGGGCGCGAACAGGTCGGTGAAGAAGCCGAAGAGGACGAAGCCGGTGATGGTCTGGATGGCATAGCGCGCGCCGCCCGTGCGCACCACAAACAGCAGCAGCACGGCGTTCATGATGATGGTCTGCAGACCGACGGGGAACTCAAAGCCCGCACGGCGCGTGAGCTCAGCGATGATCGTGGCCAAGCCCGTCACGCCGCCGGCGGCCAGGCCGTTGGGGACCATGAACATGTCGACCCCGAGCGCGGCAACGGCACACCCCAGCGCCACGAGAGGCAGGTCGCGCACGAACTTCGAGCGGATCACCCGATCCAGATCGATCACGTTACCGGCACGCTTCGGCATGGTTCCCCTCCCCTTAAAACACGCCCTTCCGGTCGCCCCGCAGGGCTGCACCGAAAGGGCGCGTCGGTTTTCTTGTTAGCGGCTATTCCTCGCCATCCGTCTCGTCGGGCGTGTAGTCGGCGTTGCCCGTGGCCCAGCGATGGTACCCCACGATGAACGGGTCCAGGTCGCCCTCCTCGAGCACGCTGTCGACGTTGCCCGTCTCCACCCCGCAACGCAGGTCCTTCACCATCTGGTACGGATACAGGACATAGCTGCGAATCTGGTTCCCGAAGCCGATATCGTGCTTGGGACCGCGGATCTGGTCGAGCTCGTCGGCGCGCTTCTGCAGCTCCAGCTCGTACAGGCGCGCCTTCAGGATCTGCATGCACGCCGCCTTGTTCTGAATCTGGCTGCGCTCGTTTTGGCAGGTGACGACGATGCCCGTGGGCAGATGGGTCACGCGGACGGCGGAGTCGGTGGTGTTGACACCCTGGCCGCCCGGACCGCTCGCATGGTACACGTCGACGCGGATGTCGTCGGGGGCGATCTCGATATCGATATCGTCGGGCAGGACGGGAATCACCTCGACGCCCGCGAAGGTCGTCTGGCGACGCTTCTTGGCGTCCGTGGGGCTGATGCGCACCAGACGGTGCACGCCGGCCTCGGCGCGCAGCATGCCGAAGGCGTCCTTGCCCTCGACCGTGAACGTCGCGCGGTCGATACCGATGACCTCGGCTGCCGGGCAGTCGTTGATCGTCACCTTCCAGCCGCGGCGCGCGCAGTACTTCATGTACATCTTGAACAGCATGAAGGTCCAGTCCTGGGCCTCCAGACCGCCCTGGCCGGGCTTGATGGTCACGATGGCGCCGCCGTGGTCGTACTTGCCGGTGAACCAGCTCGAGAGCTCCATGTCGTCGATCTCGCGCGTGAGCTGCGCGACGGTGGCGGCGGCTTCGGAGACGAGCTCCTCGTCGCCATCCATCTCGGCGGCGAGCTCGAGGGCGGCGCAGGCATCGGCCAGCCCCTCGTGGGCCCGCTCGACGGCCTTGATGTCGTCGCGATCGCGCGCGAGCTCGGCCATCAGGGCACGCGCCGCATCGGCATCGTCCCAAAAGCCAGGTGCCGCGCTCTGGCGCTCAAGGTCCTCGACGCGCCCGCGCTTCTCCTCGAGATGGAGGTAGGACTCCACCTCGGCGAGCCTGGTCGCGAGCGCATCGAGGTCCGCGGCGGTGAGCGGTGCGGACTCGGCCATTAGCGGTCCTTGCCGTGGCAGTGCTTGAACTTCTTGCCGCTGCCGCAGGGGCAGGGATCGTTGCGGCCCACGTTGGCGTAGGGGTCGCCGCTCTCGGACTTGCGATAGGTGCGCACGACCGCGCCGGGGTTGCCGGCGGTGCCCTGCGGCGCGCGGCCGGCGGCGTTCGCGGCGTTGGCGGCAGCCTGGCTGCGCAGGGTCGAGGCGCCATCCGGATCGGAGGGACCGGAGTAGGTGGCGTTGTTCAGCGCCGAGGTCGGCTCGGGCTTGGGCGCCTGACGGACCTCGATGCGCAGGACAGTGCGCAGGTAGTCCTCGTACATCGTGTTGACGAGCGTGTGGAAGGCGGCGAAGGCCTCGGACTTGTACTCGACGAGCGGGTCGCGCTGGCCGAAGCCGCGCAGGCCGATGCCCTGCTTGAGGTAATCCATCTCCTGCAGATAGTTCATCCAGCGCGTATCGATCACGCGGAGCATGACCTGGGTGTTGAGGTCGCGCATGAGCTCCTCGCCCAGGCGCTCGGACTTCTTGCCGTAGCACTCCTCCACGTAGGCGAGCACGTCGCGCTTGAGGTCGTCGTAGCTCTCGTCAGCCATGTCGGGCGCATCCTGGTTGCCGGTGAGCTCGACGAGCCACTTGTGCAGGCCCTCGAGGTCGCGCTCGCCGTCGCGCGAATCGACGGTGCAGAACTCCTGCACGCAGCGCGACACGGTGTCGTCGATGACCTCGTCGATGTGCGCGGCCAGATCCTTGCCGTCGAGCACCTTGTTGCGCTCGGCGTAGATGACCTGGCGCTGCTTGTTCATGACGTCGTCGTACTCGAGGACGTTCTTACGCATGGAGAAGTTGATGCTCTCGACCTTGCGCTGCGCGCCCTCAACGGCCTTGGAGATGATCTTGTTCTGGATGGGCATGTCGTCGGGCATGTCGTAGCGCTGCATCATGGCGCTGACCTTCTCCATGCGGTCGCCGCCGAACAGGCGCATGAGGTCGTCCTCGAGCGAGAGGTAGAACTGGGTCTCGCCGGGATCGCCCTGACGGCCGGAACGGCCGCGCAGCTGGTTGTCGATACGACGCGACTCATGGCGCTCGGTGCCGATGACGGTCAGGCCGCCGGTTGCCACGACCTCCTCGTGCTCCTTGGAGCAGATCTCCTTGGCGCGCACGAGCTCGCTGTCGTACGCCGCCTTGAACTCCTCGGGGGCCTCCTCGGGATTGATGCCGGTGGCGATGACCTCCTCGCGGGCGAGCTCCTCGGGGTTGCCGCCCAGCAGGATGTCCGTACCACGGCCGGCCATGTTCGTGGCGATCGTGACGGCGCCCAGGCGGCCAGCCTGCGCGACGATATGCGCCTCACGCTCGTGGTACTTGGCGTTCAGGACCTCGTGCTTGATGCCGCGCTTGTTGAGCAGGCGCGACAGGCGCTCGGAGCTCTCGATGGACACCGTGCCCACGAGCACCGGCTGGCCGTTCGCGTGGCGCTCCGCCACATCGTCGGCCACCGCGTTGAACTTGGCGTCGATCGTGCGGTAGACGAGGTCGTCGTTGTCCTTTCGGATGACGGGCTTGTTGGGCGGGATCACCTGGACGGCCAGGTTGTAGATCTCGCGGAACTCGGCGTCCTCGGTAAGGGCGGTACCGGTCATACCCGAGAGCTTCTCGTACAGGCGGAAGTAGTTCTGCAGGGTGATGGTCGCCAGCGTCTGGTTCTCCTCGCGAACGAGCACGCCCTCTTTGGCCTCGATGGCCTGGTGCAGGCCCTCGGAGTAGCGACGTCCCTCCATGATGCGGCCCGTGAACTCGTCGACGATCTTGACCTCGCCGTTCGTGACCACGTACTGCTTATCGCGATGGAACATGTACTGGGCCTTGAGCGCCTGCTGCAGGTGGTTCACGAGCTGGCCGGACAGGTCGGCGTAGATGTCGTCGATGCCCAGGCGGTCCTCGATCTTCTTCAGGCCCTGCTCGGTAGCGGCGATGGTGTGCTTGGCTTCATCCATGATGAAGTCGCCGGTGGGCTCGGGGCGCTCGCCGCCGGTCATCACGTCGAACTCGGGCTCCTCGCCGCGGGTGAGGCCACGGACGGCGCGTGCGAAGTTCTTGTAGATGCTCGCCGACTTGGTGCCCGCGCCGGAGATGATGAGCGGCGTGCGCGCCTCGTCGATCAGGATGGAGTCGACCTCGTCGACGATGGCGTAGACGTGGCCGCGCTGCACGCGCTGCTTCGGGCGCACGACCATGTTGTCGCGCAGGTAGTCGAAGCCGAACTCGGAGTTCGTGCCGTAGGTGATGTCGGCCTCGTACGCCGGGCGCTTCTGATCGAGCGGCATGCCGTTCTGGAGCAGGCCGACGGTCATACCCAGGAAGTTGTAGACGCGGCCCATCTGCTCGGAGTCGCGCTTGGCCAGGTAGTCGTTCACGGTAACGATGTGCACGCCGCGGCCGGGGATGGCGTTGAGGTAGCCGGCGAGCGTCGACACCAGCGTCTTGCCTTCACCGGTCTTCATCTCGGCGATCTGGCCCTCGTGCAGCGCCATGCCGCCGATGAGCTGGACGTCGAAGTGGCGCATGCCGAGCGTGCGCTTGGCAGCCTCGCGGACGACGGCAAAGGCCTCGTTCAGCATGGAGTCAAGGCTCTCGCCGTTCTCGTAGCGCTCGCGGAACAGTGCGGTCTGATGGGAGAGCTCCTCGTCACTCATCTTCTCGTACGTCGGCTCGAGGTCGTTGATCTTGACGACCATCTTCTCGTAGCGCTTGAGGTCCTTATCCGCTCCGAAGGAGAGCAGTTTAGAAACGAATCCCATATGGTTTCCTTCTCGTATCTCGTGCGCGGACACGCGCATGCACAGTCGCTGACCACTTTAACCATTTGCGCCTGCCGCAATGCGCAGGTTGCATGCAGTCACAGGGAAACCACGGTAGACACCCCGTCAGAACGCGTGCGCATCGGCATAGAGCGCCTGCTTTCAGCAGGTAGACCCTGCTTTTGTCATCTGAGCCGACGTCAAGGCACCTATCGGCGGGCACGGGCGCGAACGCCCGCGGAAAACTGCGGCTCAGCGCGCGATTTCAGGTCCGAACCGAGGCTGTCGGTAAAGTTAGTTCAGATATGCGTTACCTATCATCTCGGTGGGATGCGAATTCTACCGGGATCATGAGAGCGGAGGACCGTTTTTCAGGCTATCTGACCTTAGCAGACGTCTGTAAAGCGGACATTTCATCCCTAACGGCCAAAACGTTATTCCCACCATTTTGATGCGCTTACGCATATCTGAACTAACTTTATATAACTGACCCCCATCAGAGAAGATCCGCCCCATGCGGGCGGGCGCGACACCCAAAACTCGTGGGCTATGCAGCTTCGCACTACAATATAGAGGCGAAATCGCCAAGGCCATGGGGAGGACACCATGAGACATATGAGACTCGCCAAACGAGAGATCACCGACAAGGCTCGGATATGCGAGATCGTCGAGACCTGTCAGGTACTGCGAATAGGCGTCGTTGATGACGAGGGGATGTTCATCGTGCCGGTGAACTACGGTTACACCTGGGATGAGGACGCAGCGCTCCCCCGCTTCTATATCCACTCGGCGCGAGAGGGGCGAAAGGCCGACGCGTTCCGCTCGCAGGGCGACGCCGGCATGCCCGTGGCGCTCGAGCTCGATCAGGATCGCGGGACCATCGCCGGCAGCTACTCGTGCGCATACTCGCGCAGCTACGCGAGCATCATGGCTGCCGGACGCGTGCGCGAAGTCGCCGACGAGGACGAACGCCAACATGCTCTCAAGCTCATCATGGCACACGCGGCCCCGGAGGCGCCGACATCGTTCACGCCCGAAGGGGTCGCCCGCGTCGCCATCTTCCGCATCGACGTCGACCACCTGACCGCCAAAGAGCGCCAGATGAAAGTTTAGGGACAGGTCCCAAACTTTCATGGCGGGCGGCGCCGCGTCAGGATGAAAGTTTGGGACCTGTCCCCGAAATTGCAAAGGGCCGCCCTAGGGCGGCCCTTCAGCTCAGTTGCGATGCGAGCGAGATGCTACTCGGCAGCAGCCTCGGTGGCCTCGGCCTCAGCAGCGGGAGCCTCGACGGCCTCATCGGCAGGAGCCTCAGCGGCCTTCTTGGCAGCCTCGGCAGCGGCCTTCTTCTCGAACTCAGCGGCACGCTTGGCCTTGGCAGCAGCCTTAGCCTCACGCTCGGCGGCACGCTTAGCGGCCTCCTCCTCGGCCTTCTTGGCGCGCTCGGCCTTCTTGGCGGCCTCGCGCTCGAGAGCGGCCTGAGCGGCGCCGCCGAACTTGTCGGCGAAGCGCTGGACGCGTCCACCGGTGTCGACGAACTTCTGCTGGCCGGTGTAGAACGGGTGGCACTCGTTGCACAGCTCGACCTGGATCTCAGGCTTGGTCGAGCGGGTCTTGAAGGTGTTGCCGCAGCTGCAGCGCACCGTGCACTCGACGTACTCGGGATGGATACCAGACTTCATGGCAGGGCTCCTCTTCTTCGTTGTCCTGGTTACCAATCAGGACATAAGGGGTGTCTTGGTTTCCGACCAAGACAAAACAGCCTGCCTAGAATAGCACAGGGCGCGCGCTCCCACAAAAGGTTCACGCGAACATGTGACAGGTAGGACGGGGCCCAGCGTCATGCTTTTGCAAAAGCATGACGCTGGGCCCCGTCCTACCTGTCACGCTCGACGAAGGAGGGCGATGGCGTTGAGAAGGAGAACGACCGCACCAAGCCCGACGGAGCACATGACGTAGGCGCCCGCCGTGTCGAGAATCATCGAGATGTCGCCCGCCTCGGCAGCATCCCTGAAGAACGGGATGACAAGCACAGCCGGCGCCATCGCCAAGGCGAAGCTCGCAAGGACGCAGGGCACCGCCGCCCTCTGGTAGAACGCGCCCGCCAGGGCAACGACCACGGCCAGCGTCCCAAACCCGATCTGCAGCGATACGAGATCCATAGCGCCTCCCTTCCGCCTGGCTTTACGCATTTGTACCCATCGTGCGCGACAAGTTTGCACCCGGCCCCATCTTGTCGCGCGAATCGGTACAATGTGTCCGACTGCACACGCATCCAAGAGAAAGGTCCCCTCATGGCCGAGACCGCATCCAACCGTATCGTCATCACCGTGCTGGGCAAGAACCGCCCCGGCATCGTCGCCGGCGTCACCCGCGTGCTCGGCGAGGCCAACGTCGACATCCGCGACATCACGCAGTCCATCCTGGACGACATCTTCACCATGACGATGCTCGCCGACATCTCCGCCTCCAAGCTCGACTTCCACGAGCTGCAGGAGGCCCTGTCCGAGGCGGGCGACCTGTCCGGCGTCACGGTGACCGTCCAGCGCGAGGACGTCTTCAACTTCATGTACCGCCTGTAGCGGGCACGATCGCTCACGAATAGAGACGCCGTGGGACGCGGCGCCCGGCAGATGGATCGGGCGCCGCGTCCCTCGCATATCGGCGACTGTCGGAAAGGACTCATATGATCGTCTTCTCCGATCTGGACGGGACGCTCCTCACGACCGCCAAGGAGGTGTCGGCCGCGACGTGGCGCGCGCTCGACGCGCTCGCGGAGAGCGGCTTCGATTTCGTCCCCTGCACCGGCCGGCCGCTCGCCGGGGTCTACCCCGACCTTCTGCGCCATCCCGCGGTCCGCTTCGTCGTGAGCGCGAACGGCGCCACCGTGTCCGAGCTCGATCCGGATGACCCCGCAGCGAGCAGCGCCCGAACGATCCACAGCGCCCTGCTCGACCGCACGTGCGCCCTCGCGGTGCTCGAGATCGCCCGTGATTACGACGTGACGTTCGACGTGTTCGCCGACGGGTGCAACTACCTGCGCCGCGACCTCTACGAGCGCCTGCCCGAGTTCATGGGCGAACCCGACATCCTGAAATCGATGGTCGACACGCGCATCCCGGTCGACGAGGACGCGGACGCCACCATCCGCCGCGTGCGCGACCTCGAGCGCGTCTCCATGTATTGGAAGGATCCGCGCGACCGCGATGCCATACTCGAGAGGCTCGCGGACGTCCCCAGCATCGACATCACGCGTTCCTACCCCACGAACATCGAGGTCATGGCCCATGGTGCGTCCAAGGGCTCGGCGCTTGCATGGCTGTGCGCGCACATCGGCGCCAGCACGGACGATGCGGTCGCCTTCGGGGACAACCTGAACGACCTCGAGATGATCCGCTGCGCGGGCATCGGCGCGGCGGTGGCCAACGCCGACGCGGACGTTCGCGCGGAGGCGGACGTCGTCTGCGGCACGAACGACCAGGACGGCGTGGCGCGCACGATCATGAACCTGCTTGCGCGCAGGGCGCGAGCATAAGCGAAAGGACTCACGTATGGACCGCCTGCCGGCAATCGTCTTCTCCGATATGGACGGAACCTTCCTCACCACCGACAAGCGCATCGGCGATGCTGCCTGGCGCGCGCTCGATGCGCTCGCCGAGCGGGGTATCCCCTTCGTGCCCTGCACCGGCAGGCCGTTCACGGGACTGCCCGCGGAACTGCTCGCGCACCCCGCGGTGCGCCATGCCATCAGCGCGAACGGGGCATCGGTGTTCGAGCTCGACGAGACGGACAAGCGCTCCTGCGCGGCACGGACGATCCATACCGTGCCGCTGGGGGCAAAGCGCGCGCTCGCCGTGTGGGACCTCGTGCGCGGGCGCGACGCGACCTTCGACATCTTCGCCGGCGGGCGCACCTACCTCATGCGCTCCCTCTTCGACCGGCTGGAGGACATCATCCCCGACGCCGAGACCATCGCGCTGATCCGGCGGGTCCGCACGCCGGTCGACGAGACGCCGGAGCAGACGATCGGGCGCGTCGGCGACATCGAGCGCGTGGGCATCTACTGGCACGACCCGGCAGACCGCGACGCGATCCTCGCGGGCCTGGACAGCATACCGGGCATCGTGCACACCCGCTCCCACCCGACGAACATCGAGGTCATGGCCGCTGGCGCCACCAAGGGCACCGCGCTTCGCTGGCTGTGCGCGCACCTCGGCATCGACGTGCGCGACGCCCTCGCGTTCGGCGACAGCCTGAACGACATCCCCATGCTCGAGGCCGCGGGCGCAGGCGTCGCCGTCGCCAACGCGGAACCCGCAACCCAGGCGGCCGCGGACCTCGTTATCGCAAGCAACGACGAAGGCGGCCCCGCCCACGAGATCCTCACACGGCTCGGTGTCGACGACGCCTGATCGCATCCGCCAGGATCAGCGCTCGTCCAGGCTCTCCAGCACGCGCCGCAACTCCTGCTGCACGGCGTGGTCGCGGTTGAAGCCGATGACACGGTCGGCGACCGCGCGCAGGGCGGGACGACCGTTCGCCATGGCGCAGCCCTGGCCCACCAGGCGGATGATCTCGTAGTCGTTCATGGAATCGCCGAACGCCATGACCTCGTCGGCGTCGATGCCGTAGTGGTCCATAAGCTGCTGGATGCCGGACGCCTTCGACACGCCGCGCTGCATGGCGTCGATCCATGCGCTGCCCGAGGGCGCGAACACGAACTCGTCGCCCAGCTCGCGCTCGAGCACATAGGCATAATCCATCACGGCGCCGTCGTCGCAGAACACGCTGGCCTTGATGATGCTCACGTCGGCTGAGGGCAGCTCCCAGATGCGCTCGGCGTTTGGCAGGTCCTTGTCGATCTCGCGCACGAACTTGCTCTCATCGTCCAGCAGATACGACTTCGAGCGGTCGAACAGCGCCAGATGCAGATTCTCGAACATGCCGACCGTACGCGCCAACCGCTTGATGGCAAGGTGCGAGTACACCTCGCGATCGACGAGCCTGCCGTCTGCATAGACCTGGGCGCCGTTCGAGGCGACGAAGTCCATGCGGTCCTTGATGGGCGCGAAGAACTCGCACAGCCGGTCGTAGCGGCGCCCCGAGGACGCGGCGAAGCGCACGCCCCGCTCGCGCAGGGCAAGAATGAGATCGTAGGTCTCGGGCGGCACCTGGCTGTGCTCGTCGAGCAGGGTACCGTCCATATCCGATGCGATGAGTTTGATCATGGGGTCAGCTCCTCCTTATAAAAACTGTTTCTCCGGGAGCCTACCCGACCGAGGCTCGCGCCATACGGGCGGCGCGCAACCCTAACCGAATCCTGATGAAAGTTCGGGACCTGTCCCCAAACTTTCATGAAAAGGGCCCCGCAGCTGCGCGAGGCCCAAAACAGGGTGAAAGCGTATGTCCCTCTGCGGCGCTACACCAGGCGCGCGTACTTGCGCTTGCCGACCTGCAGCACGACGCCCGGATGAAGCAGGGCGGGCTCGATGTTGTAGCTCTTGGGGGCCACGGGCTGCTGGTCGATCTTCACGCCGCCGCCGTCGATCAGGCGACGCGCCTCGCCCGCGGAGGCGGCAAGACCGGCATCCTTGAGCAGGCCGGCCAGGTAGACCATGCCCTCCTCGTTCACCGGCACCTCGACGTGGACCTCGGCGATGTCCTCGGGCAGCTGGGACTCCTTGAACACGCGGTCGAACGCCTCCTCGGCGGCCTCGGCGGCCTCGGCGCTGTGGTAGGCCGTGATGATGTTCTTGGCCAGCGCGCGCTTGAGCGCGTAGGGGTCGGCCGAGCCGTCGGCGAGCGCACGGTCAATCTCGTCGACCTCGTCGACGGAAAGCGTCGAGGCCAGACGGTAGTACTTGCCGATCATCTCGTCGGGGATGGACATCGTCTTGCCGAACATATCGGCAGGCTCATCGGTAAGGCCGATGTAGTTGCCGTAGGACTTGGACATCTTGCGCACGCCGTCGGTGCCCTCGAGCAGCGGCATGGTGAGCGCGACCTGCGGCTCCATACCCATCTTCTCCATGAGCTCGCGGCCGGCGAGCAGGTTGAAGAGCTGGTCGGTGCCGCCCATCTCGACGTCGGCCTCGATCTTCACGGAGTCGAAGGCCTGCATCACGGGGTACAGGAACTCGTGCAGGGCGATGGGCGTCTGCGACTGGTAGCGCTTGGTGAAGTCGTCGCGCTCGAGGATGCGCGCCACGGTGAACTTGGAGCAGAGCTCGAGCATGCCCTTGAGGTCGAGCGACAGAATCCAGTCGCCGTTGTGGACGATCGTCGTCTTCTCGGGGTCGAGGATCTTCATGGCCTGCGCCACGTAGGTGGCGGCGTTGGCCTCGACCTGCTCCTGCGAGAGCTGCGGGCGGGTCGAGTTCTTGCCGGACGGGTCGCCGATCATGGCGGTTCCGTTTCCGATGATGAGGGTCACCTTATGGCCGAGGTCCTGGAACTGGCGCATCTTGCGCAGCGGGACGGCGTGGCCCAGGTGCAGGTCGGGGCTCGTGGGGTCGACGCCCAGCTTGATGTTCAGCGGCACGCCGCGCTCGAGCTTCTTCTTGAGGTCCGCCTCAGGCACGATCTGCGCGGCACCGGAGGTGATGATGCGCATCTGCTCATCGACTGGAAGCATGTCTGCATCCTCCTTGACATCGTTAGCACCCTCGCCCGCATCCGGGCGGTGCTGGATAGCACATAACTGCATTAGTGTAGCCGAGTTGCGCGGGCGCGCCGGCGAGAACGCCAAGCGCCCACAGGGTCACCGCGCGCTGTCGGGGACTCGAGCGAGGCGCTTCGCGCCGGAGCGTCCTGAAACACGGAGCGTGCGGACGCGGCGACCAAGCGATGAGCAGGCGATGGCCTATTAATACTGACCCCTGGCGAGACCGCTGTTTCTCTCTCTAATCGCGCCATTAGAGGTGAGTTAGAGAGAGGAATGGCGGTCTCGCCAGGGGTCGGTTATTACCGAAGCGTCGAGAGCGTCTGCTCGACGATGTCGATCGCCGCCTGCTCCCCCACAAGGTCGGCGTCGATCAACAGGGTGCCGAAGCCCGCTGCGGCCACATCGCAGAGCGCGCCCAGGCGATCGAGCGGAGCGGCATCGTAGATGCGCGTGCGGCCAAGGCTATCCACGTGGACCGGCAGGCGCGCACCCTCCTCCACCAGATACCGCTCGGAGCGGCGGCGCGCGCAGCGGTCGTGATCGCCGTCGCAGGGCCCCTCTGCCGTGAGCAGGCAATGCTCGCACACCATGAGCTGCGGTACGCCGTAGACCAAAAGGCCGCAGGCCCGTCGAGCAGCAGCACGGGCGATAGCGCAGGCGCGCTCGATCGGCAGCTCGTCGGGCAGCCAAACGCGCTGCGCCCCGAGAGATACAAGCCAGTCCACCGTCTCGCTGTTGGTAGCGGAGACCGGCGCCGCCACCTCGAACGCGGCGCCCTCCGCGCGGGCGAGCTCGATGGCCCCCAGGTTGCGGCACACGACGCGCGACGCGCGCCGGCACAGGTCACGAACGCGCGCCTCGTCGGCAGCGCGGCTGGGTTCGTCGAGGATGACCGCCACGCCGCCGAGCATGTCGTCCCACGCGGGATCCTCCAGCACGCGCGAGGCTCGTACGTAGACGCCGGGCTGGCGGCCATCACCGAGCAGGCGCTGCGCCAGCTGCGGCGAGTTCGCCACGACTGCCACCGCGGGAGCGTGCGATGCGGCGTCCGGTGCACCACCCGCCGAGCAGCGCGGCTTCTCCCCCGCCACCCAGTCGCCGCGATCCGCGAACTCAGCCACGGCCCCTGCCGGCGCCAGCTCGAAGGCCTCCGCACGCATCGCTGCCACCGCCACCTCGGCCTCGGAGCGCACCCCGGCGCTCGCCGTGAGGTACACGGGGCTGCCCGGCGCCACGCGCCGCTTGCAGCGCACACGGATCCGATCGCCCGCCGCGCCGTCGACCTCGCAGGGCACGAGCGGCCAGCGCGCCGGCACATCCGGCGCGGCGTCCTCGGGCAGGATCGTGCGAATCTCGAGCGTATCGCCCGCCGCCACCGCGCCCTCGAGCGCCACGACGACCTCGCGGCAGCCGCGCTCGACCACCTCGCCCACGCGGATGCCCTGGTTGATGGCCCGCTCGAAGCTCATGAGCTCGGCGCCTGAGGTTCCGCGCAGGTAGGCATCGGTGAATCCGCGATTGAAGGAGCGGCCGAGCTGCGCGGTAAGCGCGGCCGGATCGATCTCCGCGCCGGTCGCGAGCGCATCGAGTGCCACCCGGTAGGTGCGCACCACGTTGTACACATAGTCGGGGTTCTTCATGCGGCCCTCGATCTTCAGGGCCGACACCCCCGCGTGGCAGAGCTCTTCGAGGTGCCCGATCGACAGGTAATCGCGCGGGCACAGCAGGCGATCGCCCGAAACCCCCGCGACCGAGCGGCCCGAGCCATCCACCAGCCCATAGGAAAGACGGCAGGGCTGCGTGCAATCGCCCCGGTTGGCGGAACGGCCCCGGCGCAGCGCCGAGAACGCGCAGGCGCCGGAATAGCAGATGCAGATGGCGCCATGGCAGAACACCTCGATGCCCGTACCCGTCCGGCAGAGCTCGGCGATCTCGCCGCACGAGAGCTCGCGGGCGCACGTCACGCGCTCGACGCTGAGCTCGCGGGCAGCCAGGCGAACGCCCGCAGCGGACATGACGCCCGCCTGGGTGGAGAGATGCAGCTCGAGGCCGGGCAGCTCGCGCCGGACGAGGCGAGCGAACCCCGCATCCGCGACGATGAGCGCGTCGGCACCCGCCTCATGGGCGCGGTACGCCAGCGCGAGGGCGCAGTCGAGCTCGCCCTCGCGCAGGTAGACGTTCTCGGCCACGTACACGCGCACCCCGTGGGCGTGCGCAAGGCGGCAGGCGCGCGCGAAGTCCTCGAGCGCGATATCGCGGGCCGCCGCGCGCGCGTTGAAGGCACCGAGACCCGTGTACACGGCGTCGGCGCCCGCTGCCACCGCGGCATAGAGCGCCTCGATCGATCCGGCGGGCGCCAGCAGCTCGGGCACGCGCAGGCCGCACGCGTTGTTCTCCATCGTCCTCCCCCATTGCTCCGACAGCCGGCGAGCAGCGCCGGCGGCACCCTTGCGAAGCGCCGCCATCAGGGTCCGCTTCCGCCCATCAACGCGCGCTTCAAGTCGACGCCCGCGGCGCCGGCGCCTCGCGCCGAGCTGCCCTGCTCACCATATGCAGTCGGTCTGGAATTTGCTTTTCTCCCAGCATACACGAGCGATGCCGTCGCGCCTTACGGTAATGTGTTCTTACGTATGCGCACACACCCTGTGCGCACGGCCCGCGGCGACGGCACACGTCGCTCAACGTCCAACGATTGGAGATGCAGCTATGGGTCCACGCGAGCGCCAGACACGCCATCGCTCCAAGACGCATACCCTTCCCGTCATCATCGGCTCGTTCTTCGGGTTCTTCCTGATCCTGTGCGTTGCCTTCGGCATCGGCATGGTCGGCAACGTCACCCGTTGGCTGTCCGACCTGCCCGACTACACGAATGCCGACAACTACCTGGCATCCGAGCCCACGAGCATCCAGGACGCCTACGGCAACGAGATCGCGAGCCTCTACATCCAGAATCGCGAGACCGTCTCCTACGACCAGATCTCGCCTTACGTGCTGACCGCCATGGTCGATGTCGAGGACGAGCGCTTCTATGAGCATCCGGGCGTCGACATCATCGGCATCATGCGCGCCGTGGTGAGCCAGCTGACCGGCGGCTCGCAGGGCGCCTCCACCATCACGCAGCAGCTCGTGCGCAACACGATCCTGTCGGAGGAGCAGTTCGACGACACCATCGAGCGCAAGGTCCGCGAGGCGTGGATCGCCCTCCAGATGGAGAAGATCTTCTCCAAGGAGGAGATCCTCACCATGTACCTCAACACCGTCTACTACGGCCACGGCGCCTACGGCATCCAGGCTGCCGCGCAGACCTATTTCTCCAAGAGCGCCTCCGACCTGACGCTCGGCGAGGCCACGCTGCTCGTGGGCCTGCCCAACGCGCCGGACTACCTCGACCCCACCAAGAACCCCGAGGGCGCGAGCGACCGCCGCAACGTCGTGCTCTCCGCCATGCTGCGCCTGGGCCACATCACCCAGGAGGAGTACGACGCCACCGCGAACGAGCCCATCACCCTCAACGTGAGCGAGCAGCCTGTCAACGGCACGCTTGCCTACCCCTACTTCGTCGACTACGTGAAGGGCCTGCTCTCCGAGGAGTTCTCCACCGACGTCCTGTTCGCCGGCGGCCTCACCATCAAGACGACGATCGACCCCACCATCCAGGCGGCGGCCGAGCAGGCTGCGTACGAGCGCATGGACTCCCTGAGCGTCGACGACCTCGACGTCGGCATGACCGTGCTCGACCCCAACACCGGCTATATCCTGGCCATGGTGGGCGGCCGCGATTACTACGCGGACGACTCGCACATCAACCACGCCACCTCGCGCCGCTCCACCGGCTCGTCGTTCAAGGCCATCACCCTTGCCGCGGCGATCAACGAGGGCATGGACCCCAACACCCGCATCAACTGCTCCTCGCCCATGGCCATCGAGCCCTACTACACCAAGGACGAGCCGCTGCGCAACTACGGCAACCACGACTACGGCGTGTGCACGCTCGCCCGCGCCACGGCGCTTTCGGCCAACACGGGCTTCGTCCAGGTGGCGCTCGCCATCGGCAACGACAAGATCATCAACATGGCCCAGGCCCTCGGCATCGACACCGAGGCCGCGGGCATGGATCCCTATGCCGCCTCGCTGACCCTGACGGGCGGCGCCTACGGCTGCTCCACCCTCGAGATGGCGGAGGCGTTCTCCACCTTCGCCGCCGGCGGTGAGCACCGCAACACCGTCGCCATCACCCAGATCACCAACCGCGAGGGCGAGGTGCTCTACCAGCACTCCGACGCTCCCGAGCGCGTCATGACCACCGGCGTTGCCGAGGTCATCAACGAGTGCCTCGAGGGCGTCATGACGGGCTCCGGCACCGGCGTGTACGGCTATCCCTACCAGATCAACCAGCCCGTGGCCGGCAAGACCGGTACCGCCGGTACCGCCAACGACACCACCGACCTGTGGTTCGTCGGCTACACCCCGCAGCTCTCCGTTGCCGTGTGGGTCGGCCACTCCAACTCCAACAGCGCCATCCCCTACCTGGGCACGGCCGACACTGTCCTGCCGATCTTCGAGAACTTCATGAACTCGACGCTCGCGGGCGTGGCGCGCGAGGAGTTCCCCACCGGCGATACGCCCGAGTACAAGGATGCCGACGAGTGGGATTTCGAGGGCGGCAACTACGGCAGTGGCAGCAGCTGGGATGACGACGACAGCTACAACACCGATGAGCCCGCCGAGGAAGGCCATATCGATACCGAGCCCGCCGGCAGCGACCAGAACCAGCCCACCGAGCCGACCGACCCGAACGCCGGCGGCACCCCGAGCGATAACACCGGTGGCAATACCGGCGGGAACACCGGTGGCAACACGGGTGGAAACACGGGCGGCAACACGGGTGGCGGCGGAACCGACCCGACGCCCACGCCGGATCCTGAGCCCACGCCCGAGCCGGAACCGACCCCTGAGCCGGAGCCGACGCCCGAGCCGGAACCGACCCCTGAGCCGGAGCCGACACCCGAGCCCACGCCCGATCCCGCACCGGCAGCCTAGATGTATCGCCAAGCAAAAAGCCCCTCTCAAGAGGGGCTTTTTCGTGAAAGTTAGGGCATGCAATTTTGGGGACAGGTCCCAAACTTTCATTTGTGCAAGGGCAAGCCTAGAGGAAGGATGCCTGATGAAAGTTTGGGACCTGTCCCCAAAATTGCATGCCTGTCCCCTAACTTTCACGTTATCGGGATGCACGCGACCGGATGAAGTACCACACGAGCAGGGCAATGAGTGCGATCGGCAGGAGGATCAGCAGCGCGAGCACGAGGATATGGATGGCGGCGATCATCTACTTACGCACGCTCCTCAGCTTGGCGATCATGTTCTCCAGACGCTCACCATCGGCTTCGGTGCGGGCGATCACCAGGATGGTATCGTTACCCGCGAGCGAGCCGAGCACATCGGGAAGCTCCGCTGCGTCGATGGCAGCGGCGATGCCGGACGCCGTGCCGGGCTGAGCCTTCACGAGCACGAGGTTGTCCGCGCGGGAGACCTCGATGACGAGCTCGGAGACCATACGCTGAAGATGAAGGTCCTCGGCGAGCACATAGACGCCCTCGGGAAGCTTGCGAAGCCCCATGTCGGCGATATCTCGGGAGACCGTCGCCTGCGTACAATCGAATCCACTAGCCTTGAGCTCGTCGACGAGCATACGCTGGGTCCGCACGTCCTTCTCTCGAACTATCTCGCGAATCGCATCCTGGCGACCGTTGCGCTTTTTTGCCATGGGACCTATCCCTCCCTCGGGTTAAACCTGTGTCCAAACACGTCGGCTTCAAACTGTACATGCATGGCGGGCCATCGGCCGACGAGCCGCCATGATTTAACAGTTATGACTCAATACGCCGGATTTGGCCTATTTTATCAAAGCTTGTTGCATAGTTCAGCCGTTAATACCGACATTCGCGCATATGCGAACAGGTCAGCAGACAAACCCGCAGACATACGGGATGCGCAGTAAACGACCTACAGCATGAATCCGAGCGGAAGGTGCGACATCCTCACGAACTCGCGCAGGCGCGACCCCATGCAGCACCACGCGGCATTTCGCTGCGACATGGGACGGTACATGATGCCGAACTCCCCCGACATCGCCTCGACCGCAGCGAGCGAATCGCGCACGTCCTCGTCGTCGATCATGCTCTGCACGCAGCTCAGGCGCTCGGATGCGGAAATGCCGCTCGAGCCGACGCTCGCGTTGTCGATGCAATCGATCAGATTGCGCACATGCCTGCGGTGCACAGCGGTCACCGCTTCGGGGTCCGCATCGGCGCCCCCGGAGCGCAGCAGGTCCATCATAAGGCGGTGCTCATGCGCGCAGCGTACCGCATACGCAGGATTGAACGGGATGGATGCGCCCGGCGTCACGACCACATCGTGATAGCCCGGACCGCCGGAGACGCCGATGCGCTCGGCATCGCCCACGCAGGCAGCCATGAACGGAAAGCCCTCGTCTTCCCCCACAGCAAGCAGGTCGCGGTGCGCCGCGGCGATGCCGCGCGCGATGAGCACGCCATAGGCATCGCTCAGCAGGCCCCGCTCATAGAGTTTGGCGGCAGCGCGATAAAACCCGTCGTCGCGGCCCCACACCCCGGCATCGACCCGCCGTTCGGTCGTGGAGGCGACACGGCCCTTGCTGTCGATCGCATCCTCCAGACGGCCGAGAAACGCCATGTCGAGCGCGTCATCTCGGGCGCACGCCGCCAGCGGCTCGAGCGCATCGGGGGCAAGCCAGCAATCCTGGCGCATGAAGAGCACGAACGAGCCGCGGGCACGGTCCAGTGCCGCCGCCATGCCGCCCGCGATATCTCCGTCATCGCGCTCGACGAGCTCGACGCGGATATCGCGGTCGTGGAAGCCCTGCAGCAGCGCCGGCGTGCGGTCGCGCGACGCGCAGTCGGCGATGATGAGTTCAAGATCGGTATAGGACTGGTTGAGGATGCTTTCCACCGAGCGCGCAAGATGCCCCGCGCCGTCACGCACAGCCATGACGACGGATACACAAGGACACTTTGAAACGCGATGCGCCACGTCGGCCTCCCGGTGATACTGCCAATACTGCCATGGTAGCATCACGTTTTCGCACGCTCAGCTGCGCTTTGCGCGCTCACGCCATGCACAGACGAATCACACCCGGCCAACACAGGTTCATCATCATCGAGCGCAGCGCCCGTCCGAACGTCTCCGAATCCAGCCAGCCCGTCGTCCTAGGGGCAGCGCGTCAGCACGCCCTCGTCGTAGGCGACATCCATGAAGCACAGGCCGCGCGCCGGCGCCGTCGGGCCGGCAGCCGCGCGGTCGCAGGCGGCAAGGACCTCATCGACCCATGCGGGCTCGCGGCGATGGCATCCGACCTCCACGAGCGTGCCGACGATCGCCCTCACCATGGAATGCAGAAACGCGTTGCCGCGGATGGTGAACGCCAGGCACTCCTCCCCCAGGTTGCGCTCACGGGCGAAGGAGACCTCCTGGACGTTGCGATGCGTGGGCTTGCCCACGGCCGACGACGTCTTGCAGAAGCTCTTGAAATCGCGCTCGCCGAGCAGGCGCTGCGCGGCGTCCTCCATGGCCGCCACGTCGAGCGGCCAGCGATGCCACCACGTCACGTTGCGCGTGAGCAGCGGGGGCGCATCGCCCGTGGCGATGCGATAGGTATAGGTGCGCGACCGGGCGTCGAAGCGAGCGGAGAACCCCGGGGCGGCATGGTAGACCTCGGAAACGGCGATCTCGCGCGGCAGCAGCGCAGCGAGCGCCCTCATCCACCGCGAACGGGTCACCTCGAGCTCATCGGCGGTTGCCGACAGGCTGATGTACTGCCCCACCGCATGGACGCCGGCGTCGGTGCGCCCCGCGCAGGTGAGGTCGATCTCGCGGCGCAGGAAGGTCTCGAGCGCGCGTCGAATATCGCCGGCCACGGTGTGCTGGCCCGGCTGTTCGGCGAAACCCGAGTACCCCGTGCCGTCGTAGCCCAAACGGAACACGAGCGTGCCGTCCAGCAGCTCGCAATCGGCCTCGGCGCCCTGCAGGGCATCGGACGCGCCCGTCAGGTCCGTATCGGGAGTATCGAGGACCGCTCGATCCATATCAGCCATGTCGCCTCCGGCAGAATCCTTGATGGTTACCGAACATGTCGCGCCGACGCGCGCTCACAGCAGGTGCGCCGCCAGCGGCAACAGCAAACAGAATGCAAGTCCCAGCACGAGCACCGCCCGGCTACGCGCGGAAAGCGGCGCCCTCGGGGCCGTCACGTCGGCGCTATCAGCATAGCATCGCTGGGCCATGGACTCCCCCAGGCGGTCAGCACGCCGAAAGAGCCGCACCACGAGCGGTGTCAGCACCGACGCCCACGACCTGATGCGTGCAACGAGCCCACCCGCCTCGAAGTCGACGCCGCGCGAGCGCTGCGCCAGCTGGATGCGCGAGAACTCCTCCGACACGATGGGAATGAACCGCAGCGCAAGCGAGAGCATGAGGCCGATATCGGCAACGGGCACGCCGATGCGCCCCAAGGGCCGCAGCAGGCGCACGCAGGCATCTGCAAGCTGGGGCGGCGTCGTGGACGAGGACACGCACAGCGCGAAACCGAGCAGGATGGCGATGCGGAGCACCGCGGTGGCGCCGCGCAGCGCGCCGGCTGTATCGATGCCGACCGGCCCCGCCAAGGCGATGTCCCCGTGCCCATCGAGCGCGAGGGCGTTGGCGATAAGCGTGAACGCGAGGATGAAGGCGACAGGGGCAAGGACGCGAAGATGGGACGAGAGCCGCATCCCCGACACGCGCATGGCGAACGCGAGCACCACGATCCACAGCGCGAGGACCCACGACCCGGCTGTCGCGAAGATGCCGACCGTCGCCGCGAGCAGCAAGATCAGCTTGACGCGTGCGTCGATACGCGCCGCAGGCGTATCGGCCGACACGAACGAGCCCAAGGGGGAAAACGGCTTCATGAGGCGCTCCCATCCGCGAGGGCATCAGCGAGCATAGCGTCGAGCTCGAACGAAAGCGGCGCTCGCAGGCCCGCGCGCGCGAACGCATCGGCCCTGCCCGCAAGTTCAGCGGCCATGCCCTCCCAGACAACGGCCCCCGACGCCATGAGGAGCACGCGATCGACCTCGCCGAGCCACTCCTCGAGGTCGTGGCTGATCACCACCATGGCGCAACCCTTGTTCGCGCAGGCCCGCACCGTCTCGTGAAGCGCGCGCCTGCCCGCGGCATCGAGGCCCGCGGTCGGCTCATCGAGCAGGTAGACCCCCGCATCGAGCGCAAGCACCGAGGCGATCGCCACGCGGCGCGCCTGTCCGCCGGAAAGGTCGAAGGGATAGCGATCGAGCAGGTCGTCCTCAAGGCCCACGAGGCGCGCGGCCGCCTCTGCCCGACAGGCGGCCTCCTGAGCCGTCGCGCCGAGGTTGAGCGGCGCGAAGGCGAGCTCATCGCGCACGCTCTCGCAGAACAGCTGGTCTTCGGGACGCTGAAACGCGATGCCCACCGATCCGGTGCGTACGGGCGCCCCGTTGACGCGGACGCTCCCAGCGTCGGCATCGAACAGGCCTGAAGCCACGCAGGCAAGCGTCGACTTGCCCGAACCCGAGGGACCGGCCACAAGTGCGACCTCGCCGGGCTGGACGGCAAGATCGATATCGCGGAGGACGGGCTCGCACCCATCGTAAGAAAAGGTGACCCCATCGAGCAGCAGGGCATCGGAAGCCACGTCGTCGACAGCGGCAGCGAATGCGCGACCCCTGCCTGTCGCGGCCTCAGGCGCCCTCAGAGCGGCTTTGATGGACCGCAGGGCATCGGGAGCAACCTGGCGGTGCCGATGGGCTTCAGCGGCCCATGAGACGGCGCCCTGCGGCTCGCAGCCCATCTGCTCGGGCAGCCCTGCGTCGATGCAGGCTCGCACCGCCCGAACAGAGGGATCGTCCACGACCGTATCGCTCCAAAGGTCAAAGCGATCCGACAGCAGGCGCCGCGGCGAGCCATCGAAGATAACGGAGCCCGCCTCGAGCACCACGACGCGATCGGACGCAAGGATCTCCAGCGGGTCGTGGGTCACCTGGACCACGCCCAGCCCAACCTCATGGGCAAGCCGCGTCACGAGCGCGCGCATCGCAGGACGCGCAGAGGCGTCGAGCATGGAGGTCGCCTCGTCGAGCACCATATAGCTGGGTTCCATAGCAAGGACTCCGGCCACCGCGAGCAGCTGCTGCTGGCCGCCGGAAAGCGCACCGGTGTCGCGCCCCTCGAAGCCTTCGAGGCCGACGCGCGCCAGCGCGCGCTCGACCCGAGCCGCAACGTCGTTCGGCTCCAAACCGAGATTGCGCGGGCCGAACGCCACCTCATCGGCAACCGAGGTGGACACGAGCTGGTCGGCCGGATGCTGCCTGACGAAGCCCACACGGCGGCGGACCTCGCGACGGGCCGCCGCTGAGGAGGCCGGATCGAAGCCGTCGACGGAAACGCTCCCATCACCGGGCAAGCGCAGGGCGCAGAGCAACGATGCGAGCGTCGACTTGCCCGACCCGTTCGCACCCACAAGGGACAAGACCTCGGCGGGCAAAACCGTGAGGGAGATATCGGACAGCGCCGCGCGCTCATCGGCGTGATAGCGCACGGAGACGCATCTTACCTCGATCATGTCCCACCTCCCTGTCCACAGGTGTACGCTTCAACAACCCGGCCTTTCGTCGAAGGCCAAGGGCATCATAACGAAAAAGGGACGCGCCTAACGACGCATCCCTTCTCATTCAGCAAATACCGATATGCCGTGCGGCAGTTACTCGGCGGCAGCCTCAGTGGCCTCAGCCTCGGCCTCGACGGCCTCGGTCTCGACAGGCTCGGCAGCGGGCTCCTCGACCTTCTTGGGGGCCTTCTTGGGAGCGGCAGCCTTCTTCGGGGCCTTCTTCACCACAGGCTCGCAGACGAGCTCGATGATGACCATCTCGGCGTTGTCGCCCTTGCGGGTGCCGAGCTTCATGATGCGGGTGTAACCGCCGTTGCGGTCGGCCCACATGCCCTGAGCGGCCTTGTCGAAGATCTCCTTCACCAGGTCCTTGTCACCGAGCTTGGCGATGGCCAGACGGCGGGAGTGAAGGTCGCCCTTCTTAGCCCACGTGACGATCGGCTCAGCGTAGGAGCGGAGCGCCTTGGCGCGGGTGATGGTGGTCTTGATGCGGTCGTTGGTGAAGAGCGCCTGGGCGAGGCTCTTCTTCATGGCCTTGGTGTGGCTCGCGTCGGTGCCGAGCTTCAGGCCCTTCTTTCGATTGTGACGCATAGCTATGGTCTCCTCTGGTTACACGGGTAGCGCGATTTACGCCTTCAGGCTCAGGCCCATGGACTCAAGCTTATCCTTGACTTCCTCAATGGACTTCACGCCGAAGTTGCGGATGTTGAGCAGGTCGTTCTCGGAGAACTCGACGAGCTGACGCACGGAGTGGATGCTCGCGCGCTTCAGGCAGTTGTAAGAGCGCACCGAGAGGTCGAGGTCCTCGATCTGCTTGTCGAGCTCAGCGTTGTCGCTGGTGGTCTCGGGGGCAAAGATGGAGACCTCTTCCTCAACCTCGGGCGTCTCAGCGAGGTTCATGAAGGCAGCCATGTGCTGGTTGATGATGTTGGCAGCCTGGACGACGGCGTCGCGCGGGGCAACCGCGCCGTTGGTCTCGATCTCAAGGACCAGACGGTCGTAGTCGGTGTGCTGGCCAACGCGACAGGCCTCGACGAGCTTGGCGCAACGGCGGACAGGCGAGTACAGCGAGTCGACGTGGATGACGCCGATGGGGTCGTTGTCGCGCTTGTTCCCCTCGTAGGAGACATAGCCGCGGCCATAGCCGATGCGCATGCTCATGGTCAGGTGACCACCCTCGTTGAGCGTGGCGATGTGCTTATCGGGATTGACGAGCTCGAACTCCGAAGGGATGAAGAAGTCCGCGCCGGTAACCTCGCAGGGACCGTCGACCGAGATGGTCGCGGTGCCCTCGTCGGTGGTGCCGAGCGAACGGAACACCAGGCCCTTGACGTTCAGGACGATATCCGTGACATCCTCGACCATGTTGGGGATGGTCATGAACTCGTGCTGGGCGCCATCGATCTGGATGGCCTCCACCGCAGCGCCCTCGAGGGAGGACAGCAGCACGCGGCGCAGCGAGTTGCCGAGCGTATCGCCGTAGCCACGCTCGAGCGGCTCGACGGACACGCGGGCGGACGTCTCGTTGATCTCCTCAACCTGAACCTGAGGCCTAATGAATTCTGACATGTAATACCTCCAGCCTCAGCAGCCCAAATGGACTACTTAGAGTAGAGCTCGACGATGAGCTGCTCGTTGATGTCGCCGCTGATCTGCTCACGGCTCGGCATGGCGAGCACGTTGCCGGACAGCTTCTCGATATCAACCTCGAGCCAGCCAGGAACCTCAAAACGCTCGGACTGGATGAGGGCCTCCTTGATAGGAAGGAGATCACGATACTTCTCGCCCACGGCGATGACGTCGCCGGGCTTGACGAGGTAGGAGGGGATGTCGACACGACGGCCGTTCACGGTGAAGTGGCCGTGACGCACGGTCTGACGGGCCTCCTTGCGGGTGCGGGCGAAGCCCAGACGGAAGACCACGTTGTCGAGACGGGTCTCGAGAATCTTCATCAGGTTCTCGCCGGTGATGCCGGGCATCTTGCGGGCGCGGACGAAGTAGCTGTGGAACTGCTTCTCGAGCACGCCGTAGATGAACTTAACCTTCTGCTTCTCGCGAAGCTGAATACCATACTCGGATTCCTTGCGACGACGCTTGGGCTGACGCTTGGATTCCTTACCGCTGTAGCCCAGCTCAGCGGGATCGATCCCGAGCTGACGGCAGCGCTTGAGAACCGGAGTCCTATCGATTGCCATAGTTTATCGATCCTTTCAGGAGTTACACGCGGCGACGCTTCTTGGGGCGGCAGCCGTTGTGCGGAATGGGGGTCTTGTCCTGGATGCTCGAGACCTCGAGGCCGGCGGCCTGGAGGGAGCGGATGGCGGTCTCGCGACCGGAGCCGGGGCCCTTCACGAAGACGGCGACCTTGTGCATGCCGTGCTCCATGGCGATCTTGGCGCAAGCCTCGGCAGCCATCTGGGCGGCAAACGGCGTGGACTTACGTGAACCCTTGAAACCAACGGTGCCAGCGGACTTCCAGGCGATAACGTTGCCCTGGCCGTCGGTGATGGACACGATGGTGTTGTTGAACGTGGAACGGATGTGGGCCTGACCCACGGAGATGTTCTTACGGTCGGAACGCTTGATGCGAGCAGCCTGACCGCGCTTGTTCTTAGCAGTAGCCATTAGTCAGTCTCCCTTATTTCTTCTTCTTGGCACCGATCTGACGCTTCGGACCCTTGCGGGTGCGAGCGTTGGTGTGGGTGCGCTGGCCACGGACAGGGAGGCCCTTGCGGTGACGGAGGCCACGGTTGCAGCCGATGTCCATCAGGCGCTTGACGTTCTGGTTGCGCTCACGGCGGAGGTCACCCTCGACCATGATGTGGTTCTGATCGATGTACTTACGGATCGCGTCGACTTCCTCGTCGGTGAGGTCGCGGACGCGGGTGTCAACGTTGATGTTGCAATCGTTGCAAATCTTCGTGGCGGTGGTGCGGCCGATGCCGTAGATGTAGGTCAGACCGATCTCAACGCGCTTCTCGCGCGGAAGGTCGACACCATTAATACGGGCCAACTTTGGTCTCCTCTCTTAGCCCTGGCGCTGCTTGTGACGGGGGTTCTCGCAGATAACAAGAACCTTGCCGTGACGCCGGATGATCTTGCACTTATCGCACATCTTCTTGACCGAAGGACGTACCTTCATCGTTCTTCCTTTCGGTAGTGCTCAAACTACAAATGGAATGTATCTACTCGCCCAGCCGCAGGCGTGAATAACTGATGGCTGGCCTCGCCTCATGCAAACGCGATCGTAAGGCTGAGCGGACCTTGCGATCGACGATGTGCACTATGCGAACTGTCGCTACTTGTAGCGATAGGTGATGCGACCACGAGTCAGATCGTAGGGGGAAAGCTCCACCACGACCTTGTCACCCGGGAGAATACGGATATAGTTCATGCGGATCTTGCCCGAGATGGAGCACAGAACCGAATGACCGTTCTCGAGCTCGACGCGGAACATGGCGTTCGGGAGCGGCTCAGTGACCGTACCCTCGAGTTCGATAGCATCTTCCTTCTTCAAAGCAATCATCTTTCTCTAGAAAACGACAGCAACTGAGAATGATAACAAAAAGCTTAACAACAGGGTCAGATTCGTAATGGCTCCACAATTGGTGGGGTGACTGGGCGGACCGGCGCATATATATCCCCCGTGCTCAAACAGTCCTCGGCCTGCGGCCTGCGGAACTACGCGCGGGGGATATATATGCGTCGGTTCGCCACAGCTCACCCTTTGTTGGGCTTTGCGAATGCGAGGCTGCCTTGCTTCGCCATTCTCAGCTGCGGCAGCCGTTTTACTCTCGGGCGGGGGACCCAGTCGATACGTTAACCTCTCCCCTGCCTGCACCTTCTTGACAACTGTTGGGTAAGGAGGAGTGCATGCTTTAGCATGTGCCAGCGTCAGGGAGCGGCGCTGTTAAGCGCCCGACCTGACGCTGCAGCTCGCTTTGCGTTGACGCGCGGGCGCATACCTTTGCAGCAGGACCCCCGGTATATCCTTACGGCGCAGTTCCGCAGGCCGTAGGCCGAGGACTGTTTGAGCACGGAAGGATATACGGGGGGTCCCAGTAGACCTATGGGAATAGACAGCTAGAGCTGACCGCCCTGCATGGAGCACCAGGGTCCCATCTCATCGACGGTCAGAATCACGGGGCCGTCTTCAGTGATGGCGATGGTGTTCTCGTAGTGGGCGGCGGCCAGATGGTCGTTTGTCGTGACGACCCAGCCGTCGGCACCCGTGGTCACGTGGTTCGTGCCGAGCGTGATCATCGGCTCGATGGCGATGACCATGCCGGCCTGGAGACGCACGCCGCGGCCCTTCTTGCCGTAGTTCGGCACGTTCGGGTCCTCGTGCATCACGCGGCCGACGCCGTGGCCGACGTAATCGCGCAGCACGCCGTAGCCATGGCCCTCGGCGAGGGTCTGGATGGCATGGCCGATGTCGCCCAGGTGGTTGCCGGGCACAGCCTGCTCGATACCGACCTTGAGGCAGTCGCGCGTTACCTCGCACAGCGCCTGCACGTCGGCGGAAGGCGTGCCGCAATAGAAGGTCCAGGCGTTATCGCCCACCCAGCCGTCGACGATCGCGCCGGTGTCGACCGACACGATATCGCCGTCGCGCAGGATGACATCCGGGTTCGGGATGCCGTGGACGACCTGGTCGTTCACGCTCGCGCAGATGGTTCCCGGGAAGCCGGCGTACCCCTTGAACGCGGGGATGCCGCCGTGCATGCGGATGATCTGCTCGGCGAGCTGGTCGAGCTCGAAGGTCGACACGCCGGGGCGCACCATGGCCCCAACGCGGCGGAGCGCCATCTTAGACAGCGCTCCAGCCTTCTTCATCTGCTCGATTTCTTCTGCAGACTTGATCTTGATCATAGGGCGAGGACTTCCTTCGCACGGGCGTAGACATCCTCGATCGCGCCGGTGCCGTCGACGATCTTGAGCTTGCCCTGGCCGCGGTAGTACTCCACGAGCGGGGCGGTGTTCTTCTCGTACACGTCGAGACGGTTGGCGATGGTCTCCGGCTTGTCGTCATCGCGCTGGTACATCTCGCCTGCGCACTTGGGGCAGGTCTCATCGGCAGCGGTGCCGGTGTAGCCGCACTCCTTGCAGGCGCGACGGGAGGACAGGCGATCGATGATGACGTCGGCGGCGACGTCGACGAGCAGCGCGCACTCAAGCGGCTGGCCGAGCGTGGAGAGCTCGGAATCGAGGGTCACGGCCTGAAGGGTGTTGCGCGGGAAGCCGTCGAGGATGAAGCCCTTCTGAGCGTCATCGGCGGCAAGGCGCTCCTTGACGAGGTCGATCACGAGCTGGTCGGGAACGAGCTCGCCGGCATCCATGTACTTCTTGGCCTGGATGCCGAGCTGCGTGCCGCCCTTCACCGCGGCGCGCAGAAGGTCGCCGGTGGAGATGTGGGCCACGCCGAACTCGGCGACGAGCTGCTGGGCGAGGGTGCCCTTGCCGGCACCGGGAGCTCCCAAAAGCACGATTTTCATGGGTTGCCTCCTTGTTCCCTTACTTGAAGAATCCGTCGTAGTCGTACATCTTCAGCTGGCTCTCCACCTTGGAGATGGTATCGAGCACAACGCCGACCATGATGAGGATGGAGGTGCCGCCGAAAGCCTGGATCAGCTGGTTGCCCGTGAACGAGAAGACGATCGACGGGACGATGGCGATGATGGCCAGGAAGATGGCGGACGGGAGCGTGATCTTGTTGAGCGCGTTCTTGATGTAGTTCGCGGTCGCACGGCCCGGACGGACGCCCGGGATGAAGCCGCCCTGGCGCTTGAGGTTCTCGGCCGTGTCGTCGGGATTGAACACCATGGAGGTGTAGAAGTACGCGAAGAACACGATGAGGACCACGTTCAGGACCCAGTTGAGCCAACCGGACGAAAGCGCGCCGGCCACGGCCTGAATCCAGTCGATGCCAGGGAAGAACACGGCGATCTGCGCCGGGAAGTACAGCAGGGCGCTCGCGAAGATGATGGGGATGACGCCGGCCGTATTGACCTTGATGGGCAGGTAGGTGGCCTGACCGCCCATGATGCGACGACCCACAACGCGCTTGGCGTACTGCACGGGGATGCGGCGCTGGCCGCGCTCGACGAACACGATCAGCGGGATGACCGCGATGATGATCACGGCGATGACCACCGTGAGGATCATGCCGGCCGTGCCGCCGTCGGAAACGGACTGGAAGATGGCCTGAGGCAGACCCGCCATGATGTTGGCGAAGATGATCAGGCTCATGCCGTTGCCGATACCGCGCTGGGTGATGAGCTCACCGATCCACATGATGAGCATGGCGCCCGCGACGAGCGTGCCCACGACCATGATGTCGAAGATGATCTCGGGAGCACCGGCGCCCGTGAAGGAGATGCCGAAGCTCTTGAACAGGAAGAGGTAGCCGATGGCGTTGAGAATAGCCAGGGCGAGCGTGAGGTAGCGCGAGTACTGGGTGATCTTGGTCTGACCGACCTCACCCTCACGCGCGAGCTCATGCAGGGAAGGCACCACGGCCTGCAGCATCTGCAGGATGATGGAGCTGGTGATGTAGGGCATGATGCCCAGCGAGAACACCGAAACGTAGGAAAGCGCGCCACCCGAGAACAGGTTCAGAAGTGCCATGGCGCCACCAGCGACCGAATCACCGGCCGACTGGAAAAGGCCCAGCATCCCCTGGAAGGGAATGCCGGGCACGGGAACGTGCGCACCTACACGGTACAGCACGAGCATGGCGATAGTGAAACAGATCTTGCCGCGCAGCTCCTTGATTCGGAATGCGTTTTTAAGACCAGTTAGCACGGGAACTCGACCTTTCCGCCTGCGGCCTCGATCTTGGCCTTGGCGGAAGCCGAGACCTTGTCGACCTTAACCGTGAGCTTCTTCGTGATATCGCCGTCGCCGAGCACCTTGACGGGCTCGAACTCCTTCTTGATGATGCCAGCGGCAACGAGGGAAGCGCCGTCGACGACAGCGCCGTCCTCGAACTTCTCCTCGAGACGGGAGACGTTCACAGCGGTGAACTCAACGCGACGAGGATTCTTGAAGCCCGGGAGCTTGGGCAGGCGCATCGCGAGCGGGGTCTGGCCGCCCTCGAAGCCTGCGCCCTTGGTGCCGCCGGAGCGGGAGCCCTGGCCGTTCTGGCCGCGGCCCGAGTAGGTGCCGGTGCCAGAGGAGTTGCCGCGGCCCACGCGCTTGCGCTTATGCGTGGAACCCGCGCTGGGGGTAAGATCATGAAGCTGCATTGCTACTCCTCTACAATCTCGACAAGGTGCTTGACCTTGAAGATCATGCCGCGAACGCTCTCGTTGTCGGTGATCTCGCGAACCTCGCGGATGCGATGCAGACCGAGGGCGCGGACGGTCCTCTTCTGGTCCTCCTTGCAGCCGTTGATGCTGCGGACCTGCTTAATCTTGATGGTGGCCATGCCTACTTCTCCTTCCCGACAAACAGCTGGGAAACGGTGAGGCCGCGACGGGAAGCGACATCCTCGGGGCTGGAGAGCTCCTTCAGGCCCTCGGCAGCGGCCTTGATGATGTTGAGGCCGTTGTCGGTACCCAGGGACTTGGACAGGACGTTCTTGATGCCGGCGAGCTCGAAGAGGGGGCGCACGGCGCCACCGGCGATGACGCCGGTACCCTCGACAGCGGGCTTGATGATGATGCGGCCGGCACCGAAGTGACCGATGACCTCGTGCGGGATGGTGCCCTCCTCGGTCACGGGAACATGGAACATGTTCTTCTTGGCGTCGAGCGAAGCCTTGGAGATGGCCAGGGGCACCTCAGCGGACTTGCCCATGCCCAGGCCGACGTTGCCCTTGCCGTCGCCGACGACCACGAGGGCCACGAGCGACATGCGGCGACCGCCCTTGACGGTCTTGGACACACGGTTGATGAAAACGACGCGCTCCTCGAACTCGGAGGCCTCGCGCTGCTGCTTTTGATTACGAGCCATAGCTACTTACCTCCTAGAACTGCAGGCCGGCGGCGCGGGCGCCATCGGCGAGGGCCTTAACACGGCCGTGATAGATGCGGCCGCCACGGTCGAAGGTGACCGCCGTGATGCCGGCCTCGAGGGCGCGCTCGCCCACGAGCTTACCGACCTTCTCGGCAGCCTCCTTGTTCGAGGTGGTCATGCCCTCGAACTCCTTCTCGAGCGTCGAGGCGGAAACCAGGGTGTGGCCCTTGGTGTCGTCGACGATCTGAGCGTAGATGTTGGCGTTGGTGCGGGTGACGCGGAGACGCGGACGCTCGGGCGTACCGAAGATCTTGCCGCGGACGCGACGCTGACGGCGCTTGAGGCCCGCCAGCTTCGCCTTATGCTTATCCATGGAAAACTCCTTCGAAGTCATGTGCCAGCACCTGACGGGGTACTGGTCTTGGACGAAGCGCTGAGCGCCTACTACTTGGCGGCCTTACCGAGCTTGCGACGGATGTGCTCGCCCACGTAGTGGATGCCCTTGCCCTTGTAGGGCTCAGGCGGACGCTTGGAGCGAATCTCGGCGGCAACCTGGCCGACCTGCTGCTTGCTGATGCCCTTCACGTGGATGTGCGTGTTGTCGGGCACCTCGAAGGTGATGCCCTCGGGGGCATCGTAGGTCACCGGGTGCGAATAGCCGAGCGAGAGGTCCAGGGTGTTGCCCTTGAGGGCGACACGGTAACCGACGCCGGCGAGCTCGAGGGACTTGGTGAAGCCCTCGGAAACGCCCACGACCATGTTGTGGATGAGGGCGCGGGTGAGGCCGTGCATAGCGCGGGTCTCACGCTCGTCGTCAGCGCGGGAGACGGTCAGAACGCCGTCCTCGACGTTGATGCTGAGCTTCTCATAGAAATCGTTCTCAAGGGTGCCCTTGGGGCCCTTGACGGCGACATGGGTGCCGTTGACTGCCACTTCGACTCCGGCGGGAATCTGGACAGGCTTATTACCGATACGAGACACGGGTGTATCCTTTCCTTCTACTCGCCGTAACCGTTACCAAACGAACGCGATGATCTCGCCGCCGACGCCCGTGGTGCGGGCATCGCGGTCGGTCATGACGCCGCGGCTGGTGGAGACGATGGCGGTACCAAGGCCACCGCGGACGCGGGGCAGGTCGGCGACGCCGGCGTACTTGCGCAGACCAGGCTTGGAGATGCGCTTGATGCCGTTGATGACCTTCTGCTTCTTGGGACCGTACTTGAGGGTGATGTGGAGGGTCTTCTGGGGCTCGGTGTCCTCGACGGTGTAACCGGCGATGTAGCCCTCCTCGTAGATGACGCGCGCGATCTCCACGAGCTTCTTGCTGCTCGGCATGGAGACCTCGGCCTTGTTCGCAGAATTCGCGTTGCGAATGCGCGTAAGCATATCTGCGATCGGGTCAGTGACGTTCATGCAGATTCTCCTTCGTTCTTGATGAACCTGTGCCAGCGGTTCTCATCCACCCATAGCGGACAAGCCGGCTGACACGATCTTCCGTGCAGAGCGGATCGAATCCGCCTGCGCTGGCAGTGACTTACCAGCTGGCCTTCTTGATGCCGGGAAGTTCGCCCTTGAGCGCGAGCTCGCGGAAGCAGACACGGCACAGGCCGAACTTGCGGTACACAGAGTGCGGACGGCCGCAACGCTGGCAACGCGTGTACTCACGCGTCGAGAACTTCTGCTTGCGCTGCTGCTTGACGATCATCGATGTCTTAGCCACTTATTTCCTCCTCACATACATGTATCAAAGCGCCGGACGGGCGGCCCGCCGGTTGCGCGCCGCCCGGAGCCGGGGCAGATGAACCTATTTCTTGAACGGGAACCCGAAGGCGTCGAGAAGGGCCTTGGCCTCCTCGTCGGTCTTCGCGGTCGTCACGATGGTGATGTCCATACCGCGGGTGCGATCGACGGAGTCGAAGTCGACCTCGGGGAAGATGAGCTGCTCGGTGACGCCCATGGAGAAGTTACCACGGCCGTCGAAGCTCTTGGGGGAGATGCCGCGGAAGTCGCGGATACGGGGGATGGCCACGGAGGTCAGGCGATCGAAGAACTCCCACATGCGGTCGCCGCGCAGGGTGACCTTGGCGCCGATCGGCATGCCGGCGCGCAGGTGGAAGGAAGCGATGGACTTGCGGGCACGGGTCACCATGGGCTGCTGGCCGGTGATGACGCGAAGGTCGCGCACGGCGCCCTCGATGGCCTTGGAATCGGTCGCGGCCTCGCCGACGCCCATGTTCACGACGATCTTCTCGAATTTCGGGATCATCATGACATTCTTGTACTGGAACTTGTCCTGCATGAGCTGCTTGACCTCGTCGTTGTACTTGGCCTTCAGACGCGGGACGTACTTCTCCTCTGCCATGTTCACTCCTTTGGGGTTTTAAGCACGGGGCGGTGCTCGGCGCTTGGCGGCCGGTATGCGCGGCCTTGCGCTTCGCTGTCCTCGTGCCTCCTGTCGCGTGCAGGCCGCCTATGGCGTAGCGGCATGACGATAAACCGACAGGAGCCGGGCAATACGAGTCGGTATGATACGCCGTCGCGGCCGCGAATGCCATGAAAACCTTATCCGTGGCGGAAATCCACATTTCGCGACAGCACGTGAAAAAACCCCTGGGGTATTTTCACGTCAGTTCATGCGGAGCAGATGGAAGGCGACCTCGCCCTCGTCGTTCAGGTAGGCTTCGATAGTCGCCGAGGCGCTGTAGATGGGCGTGTGGTCGCAGCCGAGCTCGTCGAGCATGTCCTCGAGCGGCCAGCCGTACACGCGCAGCAGCACGTTCACCGGCTGCGTGCCCTCGGCGGGCATGTAGACGTCGAAGGTCACCTCGTAGCGGTTGTCGCCCGTATCGGCAAGCGAGGTCACGTAGGGCACGCCCATGCTCTGCCAGTACTCGATCGGGGTCGCGTAGTAGAACCAGTCGCCCTCGACCGTGCCCTTGTTGCCGCTCGAGAGCTCGTAGTGCAGCTGGTCGGCCGTCACGGTCAGGTCGAAGTGCTTGACGAAGTACTCGATCAGGTAGTTCACGTCGACGCGGTAGGCGTAGCCCTGCTGCGCCATGGGGTCGTCGGCGGTGATGACCTCCACGTTCTGGTTGGCGTTGCCGTTCATGTGGTACTCGAAGTACAGCAGCATGTTCGTGATCGTGTCCGCATCGGGCGTGCCAGTGCGCTCGTAGGTGCTTTGGGCCGTGAGCCCCTGCCCCACCTCGGTGAAGTTGCTGATGAAGGTGCCGATGGCCTCGCGGTCGTCCGCGTTCTCGAGCGTGAGCTTGATGGCGCTCTCGGCCGGCGCCTCCTCCTCGGGCTCCTCGGGCTCCTCTTCTGCCGCGGGAGCCTCCGCCACGGGCTCGTCCGCAGCAGGCTCCGGGCGCGACAGCAGGCCAAAGCCCGAGGTCAGGGCAGCCGTGATGCCAAGTCCGACGACCGCCGCGAGCACGACGGTCACCACGATGGGGGCCGTGGCCCCGCGGCGCTTGCCGGGGGCCTCCCCCGCCGCTGCGGGCTGCGGGCAGGTGTCCTCGGGGCGGGACGTGGGCGCGACACGGGGCATGATGCGCGTCGCGGTCTGAGGTGAGGTCTCAGGCTGCTGAGCGGGCGCTGCCCGGTTCGCCGCGGGCCGCGGGAGGTCGGCCTCGTAGGGCGCGTGGACCTCGTTGTTCGCATCGGGCCCCACGGGCAGGGCCGTGCCGCATTTCGTGCAATAGCGCGTGCCCTCGGGCATTCGCGCGCCGCAATTCACGCAATACATGGAACCCCCATCGTCGATGCCTCCGGGTGCCGGGCGCCAGGCGAGCCGTTTTTCGATAGCTTACCTCAGTTCATCCGGTACAGGCGAAACGCGAGCTCTCCCTCGTCGAGATACGCCTCGATCGTCGCCGTGCCGCTGTAGATGGGCGACGACCCCGCGCCGACCGCCTCGAGCATCTCGCTCAGGGGCCAGCCGTACACGCGCAGCAGGATGTCGGCGGGCGCGAGGTTTCCCGCCGGGCGGTACACGTCGAAGGAGACGTCGTACAGGTTACCGCCCAGATCGGTGAGCGACGTGACGTTCGCCACGCCCTGGCTCGCGAACCACGCGTCGGATCCATACGCGTAGTAGAACCAGCTGCCCGACACGGCGCCGCGGCCGCCCGCGCCGCGCTCGTAGGGCAGGTCCCCGATATCGATACCCACGCCGAAGTACTTATAGACGAGCTCGCACATATAGCTCGCCTCGCAGCGGAACTGATAGCCCGCCGCCGCCATCGGGTCGCTCGACCCGACCTCCTCCAGATACGGGTTGGCGTTGCCGTTCATATGGCGCTCCACGAACACGAGCATCTCGACGATCGTGTCGTGGTCGAGCGGATCTTCGCGCGAGTAAGAGCTCTGCGCCGACAGGCCCTCGTTCACCTCGGAGAAGTTCGTGATGAAGCAGTTGACGACCTCGCGGTCACCCTGGTTGCCCAGATCGACCGCGATGGCGCTGGGCTCGCGCGGCGCGTCCTGGGTGCCCTCGGCATCCGGCGCCGCCGCGGGTGCCTCGGTGGTCGTTTCGTCCTGTTCATCGGCAATCGGTGCGGGATCGTCGGCATCGTCGGAGCCCTCGCCGCGGTCGTCGTCTTCCGCCTCGGCCGCCACCGGGGCGGTGTCGGCACCCTTCTGGCCGAGCAGGCCGAAACCCGAGGTCGCGACCGCCGCGATGCCGATGCAGACGATCGCGGCAACCGCGATGCCCGCGACGACAAGCGGCATCCTCGACGGACGGGATGGCGCGGGCGAATCGGCAGCAGGCGCCTTCGCCGGAGCAGAAGGCGCCGCCGGCGCAGCGGGATCCGTGGCACCGACCATCGGCGCTCCGCATGCCGTGCAGAAATTGGTCCCCTCGGGCATCTGCGCCCCGCATCTCGTGCAGTACATGCCATCTCCCGTCGCGCCGAAACGTCTCGTTGAAGCCATTGTACTGCCCCATGAAAGTTTGGGGACAGGCACCAAACTTTCACGGGCAACGAAAAACGCCCCCGCAAGCAAAGGCTCTCGGGGGCGGTGCAGCGTCAGATCGGCTCTGGTCGGCTCGATATGTGCCTTGCGCGCTAATCGCGCGAGAGGCCCTGCACGACGAGGCCGGCGATGGTGAACACGACCGTGGCGACGAGCACGGCGGTGCCGAACTCGGCCGTGAAGTCGCCGCCGATATAGGCGGACAGGGCGTCGAAGGTCGCCGTCACGTCGCCGGGGACGGCGTGCTCGACGAGCTGGCCGAATGCGAGCACGGCGGCCATGAGGTTGGAGCCGATGAACGTCGCGCCCGCGTAGGCGGTGCCCAGGCGGACGAACAGGTCGCACCAGCGCAGCGCGGCTAGGCCGCAGAGCAGCGCGACGACCGCCATGACGACGCCCAGGTAGTCGCCGGCCTGCTGCGGCATCAGCATGCCGATCAGAAAGCCGAGCGCGGCACCCGCCAGGGCACCGGCGATGAAGACGCCGGCCTTGTAGACGTACTTGGAGAGCAGCGCCGCCACGATGCCGAGCACGACGGCGATGACGATCGACACCGCAGATCCGTCGTTCGTCGAAAGGCCGATGTTCAGCACGCCCAGAAACACCAGGGCGCCGAGCGCGATGTAGAACAGGCGCTTGCCGGCAAAGCACGCCAGGGCGCCGATGCCGATGTTGATGAGCAGGTACAAGATCACGAATTCCATAGCGGAACCTTTCGTATGCGCATGACATGAACCCGGCAATGATAGCCCCTATGGAACCTTTTGAAACCCACTCGTCATGAAGACGCCCCGCATGCGCAAGCAATGCACATGCGGGGCGCGGTCAGGCAGCCGCCCTAATGGGGGCGCGGCAGCAGGACCGTGCGCCGATGCGAAATCAGCTCGGCGACGATGCTCACCGCGATCTCCTCGGGAGTCTCGGCGTGGATGGGCACGCCGATCGGCATGTGGATGTGCTCGATGTCCTCGGGCGCGAAGCCCTCCTCGGCGAGCTTGCCGCGCACGAAGGCGGTTTTCTTCCTGCTGCCCAAGCAGCCCAGGTACGAGGGATGCGCCGCAAGCGCCTGCGACACGACGGCGTAATCGCTGCCGTGGCCGGAGGTGGCGGACACCACGAGGTCGCGCGGGCCGATCGCGCAGGTCGCCGCCAGATCGTCGTAATCCACAAGACGACGGTCAGCCGCCGCGGGCAGAAGATCCGCCTCGAGCATCTCGGGGCGGTCGTCGCACGCGATGACCGCGAAACCCGCCGCGGCGAGCGCGCCTGCGCACGCGCGGCCCACGTGGCCGCAGCCGAAGATATAGGTGAAGCCCTCCGGGCAGATGGGCTCGAGGTAGCGCCCCCCGCTCACCCCTGCGCGCAGGTCCATCTGGTTCAGCGGGTGCTCGACCGCCCAGGCGAGCGGGCCTGCCGCCGTGCGCGCCGACTCGGCACCGTGGGCGGCCGCACCGGCGACGTCGTCCCCCAGCAGGGCCAGATCGATCGCCAGAACGCCCTCGCCGCGGTCTTTGAGCACGTCTCGCTCCTGCTCGAGCGCGGCGCGCACGGAATCATCCACCAGCGCGTAGCACAGGTCGACCGCGCCGCCGCAGATCATGCCGGTGTCGCTCTTCTTGCCACCCAGGGTGTAGCGGACCGTGCGGCTCTTTCCCGCCGCGAGCAGCTCGGACGCCTCGGCAAGGGCAAGGTCCTCGACGCGGCCGCCACCCACCGTCCCGCAAAACGAGCCGTCGGCGAACACGGCCATCCAGGCGCCCGCGGAACGCGGCGCCGAGCCGTGCGAGCCGGTGACCACGACCAGCTCGGCCTGCTCGCCCGCGTCGAGCGCCGCGAGCATCCGTTCGACGATCTCAATCTTGTTCATCGCAAACCTTCAATCTCTATCGCGCAGCCGCCCGCAACGGACGGCCGTGCCATTCTAGTGCGCGAAGTGAAGCAGCGCCTCGAGCACGCCGCCGCCCACCGCGGACGCCTTGTCGGACACGGTCAGGCAAAACGACGCGTCGCCGCGCGGGTCGATGTCGCCGGCCTTCATGCCCGCATGCGCGGGTACGCCCGGGGCGAGCAGGCCGCGCAGCACGCCGTCGATCGTGGCCAGCATGGACTCGCCCGCCACGCGGCCGACGACCTCGCCGGCGCGCACGGTATCGCCGATGGCGCGCACGCACTCGAAGGGCCCGTCGGCAGGCGCGCGCAGCACGCGCTCGGCACCCACGCCGCCGATGATCCCGGGGATGCCGGTGTTCGCGATCGGGGATCCCTCGTACAGCACGCGCCCCAGGTAGTGGCCGCGCTTCGTCTCGACGGCGGCGTGGCAGTCCTCCCCTGCCGTGAACCCGGGGCCGACGCCGATCACGCACGGCGCCATGTCGATACGCGTGCCGAGGTTGCGCTTGGCCAGAATCGCATCGACGACCGCATCGGGCGCGAAGGCGTCCACGAGCGCGGCCTCGGGATCGACCATGACGGCAACGTCGCCGGATGCCATCACGGCGCGCGCCTGATCGACCGTGTCCGCGCGCCGCGCCCAGACGTCCTCCACCTGGGTCGCGTCACAGCGAATGGCCTCGGAGAACGCGACGGTGCGACGGATACACGTGGGCGCGTCGATATCCGCCATGACCACGTCCATCCCCGCGCGATGGAGGCGAAGGGCGATACCCGTCGCGATGTCCCCCGCGCCGCGCATATATATCAGCATGTCAGCATCATCCTCTCAGCGCCGCGCGCCCGCTGCGCACGGCATCATGTACCTTCTCCCCCAAAACGGCGGGCGCGAACCCGCCCCTCACATGAACGGTGAGGCCGGTGCGCGCCGCCCGTCCGGATAGTACTATCAAGATGGCGTGCATCCATCTGCCGATGCGCGCGTCCGAATCGTAAACCGGATCCCGGCGTGCGCTCCGCGGCCGGCCGATGCGAAAGGAACGCCATGTACGAGCCCGTCGACCTCATCGATATCATCCGGCAGACGCCCGGCATCACCGCGGTGATCGGAGGCGGCGGAAAGTCCACCTTCCTCGCGCGCGTGGGCCGCAGCCTTGCCGGGCGGGGGCTGCGCACGGTCCTCGCGACCTCGACGCATATGTTCCCCGCAAGCGGCGTGCCCTTCCTGGCAGAGGCGAAGCCCGGGATTCTGCTCACCCAGACGGGCGTGCTCGAGGAATCGACCGGCAAGCTCACCGCGCCGCGCGAACCCTGGGAGGAGCTCGCGGAGCGCGCCGACCACGTCCTCGTGGAGGCGGACGGCTCGCGCGGCAAACCCTTCAAGGCGCACGACGAGCGCGAGCCGCAGATTCCCGCCGCATGCGCCCGCGTGGTGTATATCGTCGGGGCACGCGGCTTCGGCCTGCCCATCTACGACGTCGTCCACCGGCCGCAGCTGTTCTGCCAGCTCACCGGCGCTGCGCAATCGGACCTCGCCACGCCCGAGCTCATCGCCGCGGGCATCGTCTCGGAGGGGCTCGTCGGGCTGCCGGGCGACCTCGTCGTGGTGAACCAGACGGAGACCGACGAGGCGCGCGAGCAGGCCGAGGCCCTCGCCCGCGCGCTCGCACCGGCCATCGGCTGCCCGATCATCGCCGGCAGCCTCCGCGAGGACGCGCTCTACCGGCTGACGTAGGTGCCGGGGCGCTCCCCCGTCGGCGCGCCGTCGCGCGCGGCGAGCACGCCGTTCACATACACCAGATGCGCGCGACCGTGCGCCTCCATGCCCTCGTAGGGCGTGTAGTCCACAGCCTGCTGCTGCGTTGCGGCCGAGATCGTCCAGCGCGCGGCGGGATCCCACACGCACACGTCCGCGTCGGCGCCCACGGCCAGTCTGCCCTTGCGCGGCCACATGCCGAAGACGCGCGCCGGCCCCTCGCTCATGAGGCGCATGAGCTCCACCGGCCCGAGCTGGCCCTCGAAGGTCGTCGCCATCACGGCGGGACGATGCTCGATACCCGGCCCGCCGTTGGGGATCTTGGTGAAGTCGTCGCGGCCGCGGTCCTTTTGCCCGTGCAGGTTGAACGAGCAGTGGTCGGTGGCGATGGAATCGACCTCGCCTGCCACCACGGCCCCGCGCAGGGCCGTGCGGTCGGCGGGCTTGCGCAGCGGCGGGCTCATGACGTACTTGGCGCCCGCGAAACCGTCATCGCCCGTCTCGAGGTAGCGCGTGTCGTCGAGCGTGAGGTACTGGGGGCAGGTCTCGACGAAGATGCCCTGCTGGCCGCGGGCGCGCGCCGCGCGGATGGCCTCGAGCCCGAGCGCGGTCGAGAGGTGCACGACGTTCACCTTGGCGCCGGCGATACTCGCCAGGTACAGCAGGCGCGAGACCGCATCGGCCTCCGCCTCGGCGGGACGCGACAGCGGGTGGCCTTCCGGACCGGTGATGCCGGCGGCGAGCACCTCGCGCTGCAGCTCGTTGACCACATCGCCGTTCTCGCAATGCACGCAGAGGACCGCGTCGAGGTCGCGCACGCACTCGAGGCACTGCAGCGTCTCGGCATCGGTCAGCTTCAGGTGGTCGTAGGCAAGATAGGTCTTGAACGAGCTCACGCCCGCCTCGCGCATCCGGCGCATCTGGGCGGGGCCGTCGGGCCCCCACTCGGCGATCGCCATGTGAAAGCCGTAGTTCGCGGTGCAGGTGCCGTCGGCACGGCGATGCCATTCGGAGAGTGCCTCGTCCATGGTCACGCCGCGGTCGGCCGTGGCGTAGTCCACGATCGTGGTGGTGCCGCCGCAGGCAGCCGCGCGGGTACCCGTCTCGAAGCTGTCGGCCGTCCAATCCATACCCGTCCAGCACTGCAGGTGGGTGTGCGCGTCGATGAATCCGGGGAAGACCCAGCAGCCCGTCGCATCCTCCACCGTATCGCCCGCCGCGGGCTCGATATGCGCCTCGATGGCAGCGATCTTGCCCCCGTCGAGGGCGATGTCGCCGCGCCGCAGGCCCTCGGGCGTCACAAGCGCGCCGCCTTTGATGATGATCATACGAATGCGCCTCCTTGCGTATCGCTTTCGCAAAACCTCTGATGTCGATGCTCGGCAGCGCCGCGGGCGCGGCGGTACCGAACGCCGGCATCAGCTGTTTCGCATGGCGCAGACGGCACTCACTCCCCTACCAGATAGCGCGCCGCGCGGTCGAGGTCCTCGGGCGTGTCGATATCCCAGAGCTCGGCGGCATCGCGCGCCTCCACGAGCGAAACCGGCACGTTGCCCCGGCGCAGGACCTCGCCGCCGCCCTCGGAGCCGGTGAGCGCCATGAGGGCGGAAAAGCAGGATCTCGGGAACAGCACCGGGCTTCCCGGGGTCCCTTGCCACGACAGACGGTAGGCCCGTGTCGGGTCCGCCGCGAAGGCGTCGGCAAGCGCCCGGAAGCTCGCATCGCTCACCAGGGGCTGGTCACCCGGCAGGAACAGGCAGCCATCCCATCGGTCGATGCCGTAGGCGAGCGCTCCGCGCAGGGCGATGCTGCGCGGCGGGTAGGCGGCCCCGTGGTAGACGGGGGCTGCCGAAAGCGACGCTAGACCGACCGCGGCGCCGACCCACTGGCTGCGCACGCTGAGCACGACCTCGTAGATATCGCTCGGCACCGAGGCGACCGTGTGGACGATCAGGGGCATGCCCGCAAGGTCGGCGAGCAGCTTATCTCCATCGCCGCCCGCAGCGGTGAACCGCTTGCCCTGGCCGCAGGCCATGACCACGCATCCGAGCTCCATCGCCGCTCCTCTCGCCTGTTGGTCGTCTCCCCTTTGCACTCATCACCACCATAGCAAAGGGGATGCCCCGCCTGCACGGGGCATCCCTGTGGAAGGAGAGCGTGTCTCTATGCGCGGGCGATCGTGGTGCCCGTCTTGCCCGCCAGGCCGTCTGCGGCCTTCTCGAGCAGGGTGATGAGCGAGGTGCGGCCCTCCTTGCTCTCGACGAACGCCGCGGCAGCCTGGACCTTGGGCAGCATCGAGCCGGTGCCGAACTCACCGGCCTCGCCCAGCTCCGCCGCGCGCTCGGGCGTGAGGGTGTCGAGCCACTCCTCGTGGTCGGTGCCGAAGCCCACAGCGACCTTCTCCACCGCGGTGAGGATCACGAGCGAGTCGGCATCGAGCTGCTCGGCGAGCTTCTCGGCGGCGAAGTCCTTGTCGATGACGGCCGCCGCGCCCTTGAGGTGATGGCCATCGGTGGGCATCACGGGGATACCGCCACCCCCGCAGCAGACGACGACGTGGTTGGCCGCCACGAGCGCCTCGATGGTGGAGAGCTCCACGATCGACACGGGCTTGGGACTCGCCACGACGCGACGGTAGCCCTTCTTCTCGTCGTGCATGAACTCGTAGCCGCGGTCGCGCGTGAGCTCGGTGGCCTCGGCCTCGCTCATGAAGGGGCCGATGGGCTTGGTGGGATTCTCGAACGCCGGGTCGTTCGGGTCGACCTGGATCTGGGTCAGCACCGTGGCGACGCCCTTGTCCATGCCGCGGTCGAGCATCTCCTCGCGCAGAGCGTTCTGCAGGTCGTAGCCGATGTAGCCCTGGCTCATGGCGCCGCAGACCGAAAGCGGGCACGGGATGTACTTCTCGGGGTCGGAGCGGGTGAGCTCGGCCATGGCGTTGGCGATCATGCCCACCTGCGGGCCGTTGCCGTGGACGATGATGACCTCGTTGCCGTCCTGGATGAGGTCGACGATGGCGCGGGCCGTGATCTTCACGGCAGCCATCTGCTCGGGAAGGTTGGAGCCGAGGGCGTTGCCGCCGAGGGCGACGACGATGCGACGGGACATGAGCGATACCGCCTTTCAGTGAATCGAGATAGAACGGCGGCAGCGCCCGGGGCCATCCGACGCCATCCGGGCGCTGCCGTCACATGAAGAGAGGACATATATGACAGTTAGGACGGGGCCCACTGCCATGTTTTCAGACTTGGCGACGCCGGGACCCGATCCTGCGGTCAAAACCATGACACGGGAGCACGTCCTACCTGTCACCATCTGAGCGAGGGCAAAAGCATGACACTGGAACACGTCCTAACTGTCATGAAAACCCTCATAGGTCGAGCACTCAGCCAACGAGCAACTGACGGCCCGAGAAAACCCAAGCGAAAAACCCTCATAGGTCGAGTACTCAGTCAGCGAGCGGCTGGCTGGCGAGGCAGATCGCCTTGAAAGAGGAGGGCATAGGCCTTCTGGCCATGCCCGACGATTGAAAGGCGAGGTGCCCGCCAGACAGCCGCGCAGCGTCGACCAGTTCCGCGGTTCGGTAGAACCGCGGAACCCGCTAAAGCTGATTCCAGCGCGGAGTCGCGGCGGCCTCGAGGGCGCGCAGGGTCTCCACCGGGTTCTTGCACTTCTGCAGGAAGATCATGGCAGCGATGGCGTAGGGCTTGTAGCTGGCCTCCTTGTACATGCCCACGCGGTGCATGTCGAAGACGTCAGCCATGACCTCGCCGTGCTCGCAGGAGACGCCGGAGATGTCGGCGGGCAGCGGGTGCATGAAGATGGTGTCGTCGCCGTGAGCGGTCTTGGCCATGAGCTCGCGCGTGGAGCACCAATCCATGTGGGTGGCGTTCTGGGCCAGCAGCTCCTTCTCGAGCGCGGCGATACCGGCGTCGTCGCCCTCGGCGTAAAGCTTCGTGCGCTTCTCCATGGCGGCGTACGGCGCCCAGCTCTTGGGGATGACGATGTCGGCGCCCTCGAAGGCCTCGGCCATGGTGCCGACCTGCTTGAAGGTGGCGCCGGACTCGGCGGCGTAGCCCTTGGCCTTCTCGACCAGGTCGGGCATGAGGTCGTAGCCCTCGGGATGAGCGAGGGTCACGTCGACGCCGAAGCGGGGCAGCAGGGTGATGAGCGACTGCGGGCAGGACAGCGGCTTGCCGTAGGAGGGCGAGTAGGCCCAGGTCACGGCAACCTTCTTGCCGCGCAGGTTCTCAAGGCCGCCGAACTCCTCGATGAGGTAGAGCATGTCAGCAGAGGACTGCGTGGGGTGATCGGAGTCGGACTGCAGCGAGATGAGCGTCGGGCGATGATCGAGCACGCCGTCCTTGAAGGCCTCGTCGACGGACTCGGCGACCTCGGCCATGTAGGCGTCGCCGGCGCCGATGTACATGTCGTCGCGGATGCCGATGACGTCGGCCATGAAGGAGATCATCGTGGCGGTCTCGCGGACGGTCTCGCCGTGGGCGATCTGGGACTTCTTCTCGTCGAGGTCCTGGAGCTCAAGGCCGAGCAGGTTCGTGGCCTTGGAGAACGAGAAGCGGGTGCGGGTGGAGTTGTCGCGGAACAGCGAGACGGCGAGGCCGGAGTCGAACACGCGGGAGGAGATATTGCGCTCGCGCAGGTCGCGCAGGGCGGCGGCGACGGCGTAGAGGGCCTTCAGCTCGTCGGTGCTCTTGTCCCAGGTGTGCAGGAAGTCGCTGTTGTACATGCCGGCGTAATCGAGACCGGACAGATCCTCGAGCAGCTCATTGAAGGTCTTGGCCATGATGGTTCCTCTCTTGTTATACGCCGCCCCGGCGGGGAGGCTGGTATACGGGTTGCAGCCTGCGCGCAGCGGCGCTCAGGCCAAAAGGCAGGCCCCGACCAAGCGGGAGTCCGCGCGGTAAAGCATGGGAGAAAACCCGCGCGGACCTCGCTCGCTTGACGGGAACGGGAAAATCGAGACGGACTACTGGATGTCGTTATCCGTGGTGCCGGCGCGGAACACGGTGACGTCGCCGGTCTTCTTGGACGGATCGTAGAGGTTGAGCGCGGCGGTGTAGAGCGCGGCGCAGGTCACGAGGTCCTGCTTGTAGGTGACCTCGTTGGGGGCGTGAGCCTGGCTCTCGGCGCCCGGGCCGAAGCCAACGCAGGGGATGCCGTAGCGACCCTGGATGGACACGCAGTTGGTGGAGAAGGTCCACTTGTCGGTCAGCGGACGGCCGGCGCGCTTGTCCATGGACTGCTCGACGCCGATGCGCTCATCGCCGTACAGGGCGTGGTGCGCGTCGACGAGCGCCTGCACGTGGGCGGCGTTCTCGGCGTTGATCCAGGTCGGGAAGTAGGCCTCGGTCTCGTAGACGGTGCCCTTCCAGCTCGGACGGTCGTACATGTACATGGAGACCTCGACGTCCTCGCCGTACTTCTTGACGGCGGGCAGATCGCGGATCTCCTGCAGGCAGGAGTCCCAGGTCTCGCCGGCGGTCATGCGGCGGTCGATGGAGATCGCGCAGGAGTCGGCGACGGCGCAGCGGGAGGGGCTGGTGTAGAAGATCTGGGAGACGGTGCAGGTGCCGCGGCCCAGGAAGCGGGCGTCCATGTAGTGCTCGGGGTTGTACTTGGGGTCGAGCATCTTCACGAGACCCTTGATGTCGGTGGACTCGTCGCAGCCGTTATTGTTGAGCGAGCGGACGTCGGCGATGATGTCGGCCATCTTGTAGATGGCGTTGTCGCCGCGGTCGGGCGCGGAGCCGTGGCAGGAGATGCCGTGGACGTCGACGCGGATCTCCATGCGACCGCGGTGACCACGGTAGATGCCGCCGTCGGTGGGCTCGGTGGAGATCACGAACTCGATCTTCTCGCGGGCGTCCTCGGGGCCGTCGAAGTACTTGTTGACGATGTACTGCCAGCACATGCCGTCGCAGTCCTCCTCCTGGACGGAGCCGACGACCATGATCTTGTAGCCCTCGGGGATGAGACCCATGTCCTTCATCATCTTGGCAGCGTAGGTGGCCGACGCCATGCCGCCCTCCTGGTCGGAGCCGCCGCGGCCGTAGATGACCTCGTCGTCCTCGTAGCCCTCATAGGGATCGTGGGTCCAGTTGTCGCGGTTGCCGACGCCAACGGTATCGATGTGGGAGTCGATGGCGATAATCTTGTCGCCCTCGCCCATCCAGCCGATGACGTTGCCGAGGCCGTCGACCTCAACCTTGTCGAAGCCCAGCTTCTCCATCTCGGCCTTGATGCAGGCGACGACCTCGCCCTCCTCGCAGGACTCGGACGGATGGCTGATCATGGCGCGCAGAAAGGCGGTCATGTCGGGACCGTAGGCAGCGGCAGCCTGCTTGATAGCGTCGAAATCGAGTTCGGTGGTCATGTGGCTCAAATCCTCTCTTTGGATGGTGGTAAACAGAAGGTGTGTCGCTTGCGGTATCTGCTACTCCGCGGGATAGGCACCGTCCCAGACGACCTTGCGGTAGTTGACCGGATCGGTGTCGCCCTCGGTGGAGAACAGCAGGACGGAGCTCTGGTCGGTCAGGCCGATGGCCTCGCGGAGGTCGGCGTACTCATCGGACTCCATGAGGGTCGTGATGAGGCCCGTGCCCACCGCGCCGGACTCGCCGGAGATCACGCGGGGGTCGTTCGCCAGCGGGGCGCCCAGGACGCGCATGCCCTTGGCGGCAACCCAGTTGGGGCAGGCCACGAACACGCTCACGTGGTTGCGCAGGATGTCCCAACCCAAGATGTTGGGCTCGCCGCATGCGAGGCCGGCCATGATCGTGGGCATGTCGCCGTCCACGATGCGGGGCTCGCCATCACCAGCCACAGCACCCTTGTACAGGCACGCGGCCTCGTCGGCCTCCATGACCACGAAGGTGGGCGGGTTGTCGGGGAACAGGTTCGCGAAGTAGCCCACCACGGCGCCCGCAAGGCTGCCCACGCCTGCCTGCACGAAGACGTGCGTGGGGCGCTCGACGCCGGCGGCGGCGTACTGCTCTGCCGCCTCGGAGGCCATGGTGCCGTAGCCCTCCATGATCCAACTGGGGATATCCTCGTAGCCCTCCCAGGCGGTGTCCTGAACGATGACGCCGTTCTCGCAGGCCTCGGCCTCGGCGGCGGCCATACGGACGCACTCGTCGTAGTTGACCTCCTCGATGGTCACCTCAGCGCCCTCGGCGGCGATGTTGTCGAAGCGGCTCTTCACGGAACCCTTGGGCATGTGGACGACGGCCTTCTGGCCGAGCTTGTTCGCGGCCCACGCCACGCCGCGGCCGTGGTTGCCGTCGGTGGCGGTGAAGAACGTGGCCTGGCCGAAGTCGCGGGCGAGCTCATCGCTCGTGAGGTAGTCGTAGGTCATGTCGGACACGGGCTTGCCGGTCTTCTCGGCGATATAGCTCGCCATAGCGAAGGAGCCGCCGAGCACCTTGAACGCGTTCAGGCCGAAGCGGTAGCTCTCGTCCTTGACGGCGAGGTTCGCGAGGCCCAGGTCGCTCGCGAGCGCGTCGAGCTTGGCGAGCGGCGTCACGCTGTACTGCGGGAAGCTCTCGTGGAACGCGCGGGCGGCGGCGACGTGGTCGAGCGACATGATGCCCAGATGAGCGTCATCGCTCTTGGGCATATTGTTCGCAACCCATTTGATCTGATCGGCCATGCTTTTGTTCTCTCCTTTTGCCTCGCTTTGCCGGTGCTTCGGATACGCGCTCGCCCGTCTGGCTGTTCTGTCCGTATGGGCTGAACTTTTATCTGAACACCAAACAAAAAGTTTTGCTGCCCTAGTTTTACCACATGGCTCAGAGCAAAGTCCATACAGATTGTCAGGTTTCATAAACGGTCGGAATTGGCCGGTAAACGGTATATTCTGCGGCTATTTGTGTCGGTACTGGTCTTGTGTCAGGATATACCTAACAAAAAGTTTGGAAGGAGGCTTCTATGTCACCTGCGCAGATTGAGTTCTATCGCCGCCTCGCCAAGGGCCTGGCGCTTCAATTCGGCCCCAATTGCGAGATCGTCGTCCACGATCTGGAGGCTGAAGATCTCGACCATTCCATCGTCGCGATCGAAAACGGCCACGTATCGGGCCGCCATCTGGGCGATGGCCCCAGCCACGTCGTCCTCGAGGCCCTGCACGACGACGAGCGGGGAAAGATCGAGGACCGTCCCCCCTACCTCACCAAAACGGCCGACGGCAAGCTGCTGAAGTCCAGCACCATCTTCATCCGCGATGACGCGGGCTGGCCCTGCGGCATCCTGGCCATCAACTTCGACATCACGATCATGACGGCGTTTTCCAGCACGCTGTCGCTGCTTATCGGCACCGGCGAGCAAAACGAGCCCGAACCCATCGCCAAGAACATCGGCGATCTGCTCGACGACCTGTTCAGCGAGTGCGAGCAGGTCGTCGGCAAGCCCGCGGCCCTCATGACCAAGGAGGAGCGCGTGCGCGCCATCGGCTACCTGGACCGCCGCGGAGCGTTTCTCATCAGCAAGTCGAGCCAGAAGGCCTGCGAGTTCTTCGGTATATCCAAGTACAGCTTCTACAGCTATCTGGACGAGGCGAAGGCGCTCGCCGACAGCCAGCGGGACGGCTAATCCGAACCCATCAACTCAAACGGGAGGCGCGGCGGCTCACGCAGAGCCGCCGCGCCTCCCGTTTATTCCGATATCGCTTGCGGTGCGGACGCCTTTCGTGGGGCCCCGGCCCTACCGCCGACCTTACAGCATTTCGTCGAGGAACTTGTCGATGACCTCGCCCCAGGCGATGCCGCCGGTCACGCCCGCGAGAGCATTGTCGTCGATCTCGCCCGCCGCGCCGCCGCTCGCCTGCTGGACGAGCTCGACGATCTTGCCCGCAACCCCGGAGTCGAGCTCGATACCGAGGGAGCCCGCCGCATCGACGAGCGCCGCCGCATCCATCGAAGCGATGCCCTCGAGCACTTCCGGATGCTCCTTCAGAGCGGCCAGTGCCTGCTTGATATCAACCTGAGCTGCCATGATGTCCTCCTTACCGCGCTGACGGGCATTGCCCGAGACGCGCAACCGGCGGGCTCCTCCCCGCCGTCACCGTTCACTTTGGAGTATAAGGGCAAGCCGGGCGCGGCGGAACATTCAGCCTCCAATCAGCCCGATGTGGCACCAATTGATTCCGGCTCCGCCGCCCTGTGCGCGCACGCCCCCTATAATTGGTCGAGATGCGCCACCCGACGGCGCCCGCGAACGCATAGGAGACGACAGTGCAGACGGACTATTCAGATACCCATCGGCTCGGATTTCTCAGGATCATCCAGGTCCTTTTGGCCTTCAACATCATGATCACGCTGGCGGTCACGGTCTTTTGGATCAAAGACAGCCACGCGATGGAGTACTCCGATATCCTCGACTACGTGAACCTCGTGTTCAACGGCATCTTCTTCTGGCTCATCTGGCGCCGCGCGAGCATCACCCGCGCCGTCATCATCGGCTGCTGCGCGTTCAACATCGTGTCGGGCAGCATCTACAACATGGTGACCGGCACCTTCAACCCGATCGACCAGGTGATCCTCTCGATCGTCGACATCGTCCTTATCGCCTATTTCGCCACGTCGAAGCGCGTAAGGGCCCAGCTCGTCGAGCCGTTCACCCTCGAGTCGACCCGCGCCGACGGCCAGCGCGAGGCCGAGTTCTACCGTCCGCGCACCTGGGGCTTCTGGCGCAACCTCATCATGTACTTCTGCGTGTTCAGCGTGGTCGGCCACTGGCTCGAGGCGGGCTACTGCACCTTTATCCGCTTTGGCATCCTGCCCGGTATCTACGACCCCAACTCGCAGATCTGGAGCGACTGGCTCTATCCCTTCCCCGTCTACGGCTTCGGCGCCGTCGCCTGCGTGCTTTTGCTCTACCCGCTCAAGACGCTGCTGCAGAAGCACCTGCGCGGAACGGTGGCGCCGCTCCTTATCAGCTTCGTCGCCAACGGCCTCGTGTGCACGGGCATCGAGCTCGTCATGGGCCTCATGCTCAACCAGCCCCTGCCCGACGGCAGCCTCCCGCTGTGGGACTACCGCGACATGTTCTGCAATTTCATGGGTCAAGTCTGCCTGCAAAACGGCGTGGCGTTCGGTCTCGTGGCCACGCTCATGACCTGGGTGATCTACCCCGGCTTGGAGACCCTTTTCTCGCGGCTCTCATCGGATGCCATGAACACGCTGTTCGTCGCCGTCGCGGTCGGCTTCGCGGTGCTGGTCTTCCTGTACTTCATCAACGTCGTGGCGCCCGGCATCTCCAGCGGCGGCAGCACCGACATCTTCATGGGCCTCCTTGACTGACAAGGCTGTCCGCGCAAGCAACTCGATGCCCGGAAAGGAGATCCCGTTGGACCTGCGATCGACCGTCATCGAACGGCATATCGCGCGCCTGAAGACCTGGGAGTTCTGGCGCAACCACGCGCTGTACTTCTGCGTCTACAGCGTGGTGTGCCACTGGCTCGAGATCCCCTACAGCCTGTTCATGGAGGAGAACTTCGGCATCGTGGGCGAGTTCTCCGTCATCTGGGAATACCCGTTCTACCCGTATCTCGCCTACGGCTTCGCCGTGCTGATTGTCGGCGTGTTCCTCATTCCCCTGCGGGATTGGATCTGGGCCCAAAGCGTCTCGCGCGGGCATGCCGCCGCGACGTTTTACGTGCTTGCGCTCATCGCCTGCATCGTGATGGAGGCGGGCTGCGGGATGATCATCAACGCACCCGACGCGAACGGCGTCTACCCGCTCTGGGACAACTCCGACCTGCCGCTCAACATCCTGGGGCAGGCGTGGCTGCCGAACGACATCCTCTTCGCCCTGCTTGCCAGCGTATACGTCTGGGTGCTGTACCCCGCCTCCGAGCAGTCGCTCGCCCGCATGCCGCGCCGTGCCGCCGACATCCTGACCGTCGTGGTCGTCATCGCCTTCGTCGCATTGTGCATCTGGCAGTTCTCGACCGTCCCGATGTAGGCGGCCCGCGTGCCCGGCGGCACATCGGACGCGCGCCGACCCCCTCGCAGACCCACGGAATACGTATTGTTCGACCGTTTCAGCGCAGCAAAGCGCAGGGCGAAAAGGTATGAAGCCCGTTTTCAGCGAATCTCATTGGCTCGCTCCGGTAGACGGCACTGTGCCGGTTTACGCCAATGCGTTGACCTGCTGTTTTACGGTAACGACACATGCGAAAAGACGCGTCTGCCCAGCCTGTCGGAAAAGATTCGCTGAAAACGGCCTTCATAACTTGTCGGCCCGAGCGAAATCGGTCACCCGCGCCAGCTAAAGGACCGAAATCGCCCCGCCAGGCAGCAGGGCGGCGGCCCCTACCGCTCGAAGGGCCACTCTCCCGCCGCAAGCGCCTCGATCGCAACCGCCACGGCGTCATCCGCGCAGGCGCCGATATGCCAGCGCGCCGCGGCAGCCGCCTCGGGCGTCGCGTTGCCGACGGCGACCGCATGTTCCACGACGTTGAACATCGTGAGGTCGTTGCCGGCATCGCCAAACACCACGACCTCGTCGAGTCCGATGCCCAGATGCGCGCAGAGCGTCTCGATCGCGCTGCCCTTGTTGCGCCCGGCGGGCATGATGTTTGCGTACCCCAGCATGGGAATATCAAAGTCCAGCCCATCGACCTCGGCGTTCAGCCGCGCCACGAAGGCCTCCGTTGCCGCCATGTCGCCGTCGATGAACGCGTTCGCCTTGAGGATGGGTGCCTCGGGCAGCTCATCGGTGGGAACGCACGCACGGGCGTAGGCGGGCACGATACGATCCAGCACCGCGCGGTCGCCCGCCACCAGATAGGGCTGCGCCCCGTCGAACCACAGCAGGCCAGCCTCCGGAATCGAGCGCACCATCTCGGCCGTCCGCGCCAGGCAATCGACCGGCAGCCGGTACTCGCCGATCTTCTCGTCCGCACAGTAGACCTCGAGACCGTTCGTGGCCACAGCCGTCGCAAAGCAGGCCGCATCGCCCCGGAAAAACGGAGCCAGCTGCACGCGGCCACGGCCGCTCGCCGGCCCGATGGCGATGCCCGCATCGAGCGCCGCATGGAACGCAGCAACCGTGCGCACCGACACCTCATGCGTGCCCGCCGGCATGATCGTGTTGTCGATATCGGTCATGATGAGCTTGATGCGAGAAGCGCCCATGCGTCCGCCCTTCCTCTTCGCCGTCTGCCGTGCGCAAATGCCAACGGGTCCATTGTAGCCGCGCTCCGCGCAGGGCACCGCACGTCGTACGGCCCCGTAACGAAACCGAAAGCGCTGCCTATATGTCCCCTCGCTGTTGACCTGCAGCATGCGCCGCGCACATAGGCTATGGCTATCAAACAAAAGCGTGCTGCAGATTGCAGCAGGACGGGAGCGGCACATGAACACCAAGATGAGAGACGCCGTATACGGCCTTGCCGTCGGAGATGCGCTGGGGGTTCCCTATGAGTTCCATGCGCGCGATACCTTTCGAGCCGCGGAACCGATCGGCGGCGGCTTCCACGGCCAGCTGGCGGGAACGTTTTCGGACGACACCTCGATGACCCTTGCGACCTGCGAGAGCCTTCGCGCCAAACAGGGGGCAATCGATGCGGATGACATGCGGTCAAGGTTTCTCGCGTGGCTCGAGCGCGGGGTCTACGCCATCGACGGCACGATCTTCGATGTCGGCATCACCACGCGGCGCGCCCTGGAAGCGGGGCACGGCCTCGACGGCGAGCATGACTGCGGCAACGGATCGCTCATGCGCATGCTCCCTCTGGCCTTTACCGAGGCGAACGATAGCGAGATCGCGCAGGTATCTGCCATCACGCATGCGCACCCCGTGGCCTGTCGGGCCTGCGCGACCTACGTCCATGTGGCGCGCGACCTCGCCGCCGGCGCGACGGTTCCCGAAGCGATCGCACGCATCGCCGACACGGAAGCGCCCTTCGGCCGCCTGCCCGAGATCGCGAGCCTCGAGTGCGAGCAGATCAGGTCCAGCGGATACGCGGTCGACACCCTGGAGGCCGCGCTCTGGTGCCTTGCCACCACGGAAAGCTACCGCGCGTGCGTGCTCGCCGCGGTCAATCTGGGCGACGACACCGATACCGTCGCCGCTGTAGCCGGCGGACTTGCCGGCATCGTCTACGGAATGGAGGCCATCCCGCATGTCTGGATCGACAAGCTGCGCGGGCGCGACCTCATCGAGCGGGCGCTCGGCTGCTAGTGCGGGCACCCCGCGAGTCGCATGCGAAAACCCCGCGTTCGGAGCTGAACTCCGAACGCGGGGTTACAAAACGATGTCTGCAGGATTCACCTGGGGGCTATGCCGTCGCCGGCGCCTCGCCCTGGGCCTTGCCGAGCGCCTTCTTGAAGCCCTTGGACATGCCGGAGAGCTTCTCGTACACATCGACCTGCGGGGTGCTGCCGCGGCCGGCCTCGATGTAGCGGCGCATGACGGAGACGAGCAGGTAAGGCTTGATGAAGGCGCCGTGGACGCCGCTCCAGAGCACGAGCGCGATGATGCCGCACAGCACGATCAGCGAGGTGCCGGCGGGCACAGCGGTGCCGTCCTCGAGCGTGGCGGCGGCGTCGATCTCGGACAGGACGCTGGTCAGAGGCTCGATGCCGCCGAGAAGCAGATAGGCCACGCCGAAGAACGCGCCTCCGATGATGGCGAGCGAGATGAGCGTGACGAGGATGACCTTGCCGGCGTTCTTCATGAGGGTCTTCCAGTTCTGGAAGTAGATGACAGCACCGTCGCAGGTGCTCTTGAACGCGGACTGGCCCTCGTGCAGGAAGACCCAGCCCAGGCTGCAGTAGTTGAGGTGCTCCAGCACCACGCCGACAACGGCCGAAACGATACCCGCGATGATGGAGGCCGGACCGGTGGTGTTCTCGCCGTCGGCCGCGCGCGCCAGCGCGTTCATGCCGGAGGAGATCTCGTTGGTGATGGCTTTGGTGATGTTCCAGATGCCGTAGAACGCAGCCGCGCGAGCGAAGTTGCGCTTCACGGCGCGTTTGCCCTCGGCGTAGACATCGTCGGGCAGGCTGCCCTCGGCCACACCCTTCGTGATCATGGCAACTTGGCCGGCGATGAGCAGGTAGCCACCGAAGTGCACGATCACAGCGAAGGCGATCAGCACGACGAGGAAGGCGAGGCCCGCGGCCGCGGCCTGGATGCCCTCGTCAAGCCCCGCCATGCCGACGGCGACGAACGCCGCGAGCGGCACCGCAACGAGCGCGACGACGCCCACGATGTTGCGGACGAGCCTCATGATGGAGAACCGCAGCGTGCGGCGGTAAATCTCGGAATTGGTCATATCCGGTCCTTTCCCTTGTCAACCGCCATGCGAGCTGTCAGGCCTCCAGGCCCGGCGCCGCATGATGTGACACGATGTAAGCACCCACCATACCATGGGCCGCTTCTTGACAGCCCTATGAGACCACATAATCAACCGCTGCCTGAAGGCATGGCGCAAACGGGAGCTTTCTGGCGCGACATCGTCGCCATCGGCCGCAACGCAAGCTGCCAGCCTCGGCAGACGCATGAGACAATGCCCGTAACGTGCTAGGAGGTCCCCATGATCTACACGCCGCTCACGAACCGCGCCCTGCGCATCGCCTACGAGGCGCACGCGGGCCAGCTGGACAAATGCGGAGTCCCCTACGTGTTCCATCCGTATCACCTGGCCGAGCAGATGCCCGACGAGGCGACGACCTGCGCGGCCCTGCTCCATGATGTCGTGGAGGACACCGGCATCACGCTCGACGAGCTCGCCCGCAGCTTTCCTACCGATGTGGTCGACGTCGTGCGCCTGCTCACGCACGAGGAGGACGTCCCCTACCTCGACTACGTGCGCGCCATCGCGACGCATCCCATCGCACGCACCGTCAAGCGCGCCGATCTGCTGCACAACCTCGATGACACGCGCTTCGCCGGCCAGGCCGATGTGCCAAAGCGGGATATCGCCCGCAGGCGCGAGAAGTACACCGCTGCGCTCGCCATTCTCGAGGAAGAATGACGAGCGCAGCCAGGCGTCTTGATTTGGAGTGCCCGCGCGTCTATTTATCCCTAAACGTCAGCATGCCGCTGTAGTCCGTATCGCGCGGGCGACGGGTATCGGGGTCGCGGAAGAAGTCCTTCGCGAGGCGAGAGATCACGGGCGAGAGCGCGATCAAGGCGATCAGGTTGGGGATGGCCATGAGACCGTTGAAGCAGTCGGCGAACTCCCACACGACGTCGAGGTTCGCCACGCAGCCCGCGAACACCATGGCGACGTAGGCGACCTGGTAGATGCGCACCGCCACGCGCTGGGCGCGGCTCTTGCGGAAGAGGTACTCGACGCACTTCTCGCCATAGTAGTACCAGGCGATGAGCGTGGCGAACGCGAAGAGCATGAGGCCGACCGTCACGATGTACTCGCCGCCGGGGATGCTCTGCCCAAAGGCCTCGGAGCTCATGGCGCCCTCGGACATCATGGGATCGGCGTGCCACAGCCCCGAGGTGAGGATCACGAGACCGGTGACCGTGCACATGACGATGCTGTCGAAGAACACCTCGAACGTACCCCACAGGCCCTGGCGGGCGGGATGGTCGGTGTCGGCCGAGGCGTGCGCGATGGGCGCAGAGCCCATGCCGGCCTCGTGGGTGAACACGCCGCGCGACATGCCGACGCGGCACGCGTACATGACCGTGGCGCCGAGGAAGCCGCCCGTGGCAGCCGTACCCGTGAAGGCATCGCCGATGATTTGGGCGATCGCCGCGGGGATCTCGGCGGCGTTGACGACGAGCACCGCGGCGGCGCCGACGAGGTAGAAGATGGCGGCAAAGGGCACGAGCTTCTCGGTGATCTGCGCTATGCGGGTGATGCCGCCGATGAGCACGAGGCCCGCAAGCAGCGCCACGATGGCGCCGATGACCGGCAGCGGAACGCCGAAGGTCGCGTTCACGCTGGTGGCCAGGGAGTTCGCCTGCACGCTCGCGCCGATGCCGAACGACGCGAGGAAGCCGAAGATGGCGAACAGCACCGCAAGCCAGGTGGTACCGAGGCCGCGGGAGATGTAGTACATGGGACCGCCCACGATCTCGCCGCGCTCGTTGCGCGTGCGGTAGGCAACCGACAGCGTGACCTCGCAGAACTTGATGACCATGCCCGCCAGCGCGGAGAGCCACAGCCAGAAGATCGCTCCCGGGCCGCCCGTTGCCACCGCGAGCGCCACGCCCACGATGTTGCCGGTGCCGAGCGTCGCGGCAAGCGCGGTGCACACCGCCTGGAAGGGTGAGATGGTGCCCTCGCCCGCCTCGGACTTGTCCTGGCGCTGGAAGAGCGTCTTGGTGGTGTAGCGCATCACGATGTTGAAGCGCGTGAACACGACGCCCTTGGTGATGATGAGCAGGAACACGCCGGTTCCGAGCATCAGCACGACCATGGGGACACCCCACAGCACGTTGGTGTTCAATGCGGCCAGTATGGACATGAAGCTGTCGAACATGGTGTTCCCCTCGATCGGTGCAGGCAGCATGGGCACGTATGGGGGCATACTTTACACCCCCTGTGTTTCCAACTCATGACGGGCTGCTTGTGCAATCGAATCGCATGGGGCGGACTTAATCCGCACGAACGCCCCTCACCGCTCCGGCTCCGCCGTCAACCTGATGCGGCTGCGATCTGCGAGCACCTCGAAGCCTGGGCCGAGCCACACCGACGACTCCCCCGGCCCCAGCACGAGCGGCATGCGGTTATGCACCGGTGACACCACGGCGTTGGGCTCGGTCGTCACGATGGAGAGGCGCCCGTCCGCGCACACCCCCGCAAGCAGGAACGCCCGGGTACCCGGCAGACGAAAGCGGTACTGTCGTCGCACCGGCCTGCCTGTGCGTTCGCTTTTGACGCGCTCGGTGGCATGCCCCTCGTAAAAGGCGCGTATCGGCACAAGGCAGCGCCCACGCGCGATGGCATCGACCCACATGCCGCGGCCATCGCGCAGCTGGGCCACGGCAGTCTCGATACGCGTGTTGAACACGGGGCGTCCGGTGCCCGACGGGGCGTCGAAACCCCAGATGAACGTTGCCGTCATGAGCCGCCCGTCTTCGCCTCGCACGTACGCGGGCACAAGCGAGCCCGGGTACGCGTCGCGTGCGGGATCGAACCCCGCGTCCGCGTCCACCTGCGCAAGTCCCGTCCGCTCGCGGGACTCGAGGACTTCTTGCGCCTCATCGTAGGAAAGCGGGCACATCCTCTGGCACATGCTGGACCTCCTTTGCAGTCGAAACGCGGACGGTGCGGGCGGCGGGTGGCGCCCTACGCCACCGGCACGATATCCCGATACAGCAGCCGATGGCGACAGTCCAGCTCCGCATCGGCATGGTAATGGCCGAAGTACCAGCGTCGATAAACCAGGCGATCCTCCAGCATGTCGAACCACTCGTTCAGCGCATCCGGTTTGGCGCGCCCGTCGGGATACGGCGTGCGCTCGAGCGCGGCGCCCAGCATCCGCGTGGAGCAGCAATGCGAGATCACGTAGTCGACCTGCCAGCCTGTCGCCTCGAGACTCTCCTCTGCGCAAGCGACCTCCGCCGCGCCCGGCATCTCCTCGCAAAACCAATCCCAACCCGGCGTGCGGTACTGCTTGTCGTGACTCGCGGCGCCGCCCATCGCAAAGATGCGCGCGCCGTCGATATCGTAGACCTGCCCGCGCATGAGATGCACGATGTTGGGGTAGTCCGGGTACGCTTGCACGCGCCCGCCCCAGCGTTCCGAGACGGGAAGGTCAGCCAGGTATGGGAAGCACTCGTGATTGCCGTCGACGAAGAGCGTGGTCCACGGCCGGTCGTTCAGCCAGGTGAGCCAGTACTTCTCCTCGTTGGAACCGTCCCACGGCATGCCGAAGTCGCCGCAGATGATGAGCTTGTCGCAACGGGTGAGCTCGCGGCCCTGCGGCCAGCGGCGATACGACAGCTTCTTGATGTCGATGCTCCCGTGGATGTCTCCGGTGACCCAGATCGCCATGCGCCCCTCCCTTCGTGCTGGCCGGTCTCTGCGTCGATCTACGCCTCGTGCTCGATGATGGCGGCGTAATCCCGCAGGGGTGAGAACACGCGATGAATCGTGACCGGGCGGTCGACGTCGTAGCTATACAGCATGACGTAGCGCTTCACAAAGCACACCCTGAGGCCGCGGACCGCCAACGAGGGCTGCCGCGACACCGCGTAGGGCAACGGGGCGGAGGCAATACGATCGACCGCCTCCTCGAGCGCGTCCAAATGCTCGCGTGCGGCGATAGGACTCGCCAAGACCGTCGCGATATAGGCGATGATGCCGTCCACATCGCGCTCCGCATGCTGCGTCCAGACAACCTCACAGTCCATAGCGGTCCCTGATCTTGGCAAGCCCCTCGCGCGCATCGCTCAAGCGCCCGGCGCGGATGTCGCGATCCGACTCTTGAAGCAACCGCTCGAGATGCTCCCGGGGGCTCTCGCGACGGTACTCCCGAAACAGCTCGGCATCGATGACGACGAACTTCTCGTAACCGTTCTTGGTAACGATTACCGGCTCGCCCGCCATGGCGACCTTCTCGGAGAAGGCCACCGTATCTTTTAGATCGCTGATTGGTACACAAGTGGCCATGATTTACCTCCAAATTCAGAGTTAATTATAGCCACTTACCACAACTCGTAACGGCTGACGCATCCGCGGTAGGCAAATGGGATATTCAGCACCTATCGAAAGCATCATCTGAAACGGCCATCTCCGGCGATTAAAGCCCAGCTGCGTATCGGATAAAAGCCTACAGACGGATTCCAGGAGCCATCTATGGTGTTTTATCGCCCCGGCTCTACCAAAGCGCTACCATCTAGCTGCAACGCGCTGCGGGAAGGCATAAGTCCAGTTGCCCTCCCGCAGCGCCCTTGTGCGTTCATGAGGGCTGGACGCACAGGAGGACCGTATGCCCGCAACCCGATTCCAACAAGTCAGCTTCTCGATCTTCATGGCGTTCGCCATGGTTTACGGAATGGAGCTCTACAATCAGGCGCTCATGGCAGGAGGACTCTCAACAAGGCTCTTCCTCACGCCGTTTATGGATATCGTGCCGCTCATGCTCGCCGTTATCGTGCTCGAGACGCTTATTGGCGGACGTCTGGCAAGCCGGCTGCTCGAACGTCTGCTCGACCCCAAAAGAACCCCCGCCCTGCTCTACACGATTCTCCGGGGTGCATTCACCTGCTGGAGCATGTGCCCCATGATGAGCATGGTGGCGACGCTCGCCTTCAAGCAGCCTCCGGTGGACGAGCTCATCGCCACATGGCTCCAGACCGTCGTGCTCAACTTCCCCATGGCGCTTCTGTGGCAGCTGTTCATAGCCGGACCGGCGGTACGAGCGGCGGTGCGCGGAGTCGGCGTGATGGAGAAACGACTCAAAAGGCCCTCTGCAGACCGCGCTCGCTAGGCACTCTGCAAGAAGCCGGGACGACGAGGTCCCGCTCGGCGGATTCTACCCCACAGCACCATCCGCCCCGCGCGCAAGCGCTTTCACCAGAACTCGCGCCCCGCTGTCTATAGATAGTCATACTATTTTGACTATCTATTCAAACCAGAAGGGAGCATACCTATGGGACGTCTTGAAGGTAAGGTCGCCATCGTCACCGGATCGACTAGCGGCATCGGCATCGGCATCGCGCGGCTATTCGTGCGCGAGGGCGCCACGGTCGTGGTCTGCGGCCGCCGCAAGGAGCGCGGCGAGCAGGTCGTGGCCGAGATCACGGCCGACGGCGGCACCGCGAGCTACCACTATCTCGACCTCACGGACCTCGATACCGTCAAGGCCCTCATCGACGACACCGCAACCGAATACGGCAAGCTCGACATCCTGGTCAACAACGCCGCCAACGTCGGTCTCGCCGACGGCTCCGTCGAGGAGCTCACCCTCGAGATGTGGGACGCCATCTTCGCGAGCGACCTTCGCGGCACGTTCTACGCCATCAAGTGCGCGCTGCCGCATATGAAGGCCGCTGGCGGCGGCTCAATCGTCAATATCGGCTCCATGGCGTCATGCGGCGGCGACCTGGGCGCCACCGCGTACACCTGCGCCAAGGCCGGCGTCGACATGCTCACCTCGAGCGTCGCCCTGCAGTACGGTAAGGACAACATCCGCTGCAACTGCGTACGCCCCGGCCTTATCGTGACCCCTCAGAACGAGGACATCGTGCCTCAGATGCTGCGCGACATCTTTATCTCCAACATCGAGGTCAACCGCTACGGCAACCCCGAGGATATCGGGCATGCCTGCGTGTACCTCGCCTCCGACGAGGCGGAGTTCGTGACCGGTCAGGTCTTCAACGTCGACGGCGGCATGAACCCCCACGCGCCGACCGTCGCGCAGTTTCGCGCCGCGGGGTCGCGCACATGGTAGTAGCATAGGCTGCATCACTACCGACATGTGAGAGGCATCATGGAACATCGCGCCGACATCGACTACGCCCGGCTGGCCTATCGCCTCCAGGTCCTCTTTGAGGACAAGGTCATCGCCGGCTATCGCGACTCATTTCGCGGCGAGCTCGGCCGCACGCAGGCCGTGGTGCTCGAGCGCCTCTACGAGCACGGTCCGATGCGGACCCAAGACCTTGCCGACGCGCTCCATGTCCCCAAGCAGCATGTCTCCAAGATCGTCGCGGCCTTCCAAAAGGCGGGGCTTGTGGCCAGCGCCCCCGACCCCTCCGACAGACGGGCCAAGACCATTCGCATCACCGATGCAGGGCGCTCCCTCATCGACCGCCATATCCACGAGAGCGGCCGGCGCTACCTTGCGCTCATCGACAGCTTGTCGGCCGACGAGCGCAAGGAGCTGGCCACCTCGATGGAGCGGCTGATCGCCCTGTTCGAGAGAATCTGACCCGCAAGAGGCCGCACACAGCGAACTAGACGCGCCCGCGCTTTCGCATGTCCTCGTCGAGGCCCGCGCGCCATCCGTCCGACATCGGCGCGTTAGGGGCGGCACTGCGCACGCTCGCCACCGCCGCGCTCACCGCGCTGTAGAGCACTTCGGTGCCCCGAGCGTCCTGCACGTAGTTGGCAGCGCAGCAGGGATCGATACCCAGGTGGCCCGCCTCGGCGGCGGCATCGATGTTCGCGCCGATGAACAGGAACTCCCAGCCCTGCTCGCGATGGCGCTCGATCATGCCCTTCACCTTGGGATAGGTATAGCGGCGGCTGGCGTTCTCCATGCCGTCGGTCGTGATCACGAACAGGACCTTGTCCGCCTTGTAGGGATCCGGCAGCACGCTCTGCACCGTCTCCTGGTGATGGATGGCCCCGCCCACCGCGTCGAGCAGCGCGGTGCAACCGTAGCAGCAGTACTGCTGGCGCGTGAGGCGCGGCACCTCGCGGATATCCACGCGATTGTGCAGCACGCGGCTGGCATCGTTGAAGATGACGGTCGAGACCACCGCCTCGCCCGGCTCCTTGCGGTTCTTGTCGATCATGGCGTTGAAGCCGCCGATGGTGTCGTCGGTAAACCCGTTCATGGACCCGCTCGCATCGAGGATGAAGACGATCTCGGTACGCGCGGCCTGCTGGTTCTTGCTCATGGTTGCCTCCTTTGTCGGCATCTCCTCTTGACACCACAAAGGCTACCGGGCGGAGGTGCACAGCAGGTAAACCGCCAGGGGACATCGGCGGCGTGCCGTGTACATGCCGCACGCTGACCTCCAGTTGGTATGGCGGACAGGGCGACCAGCCCGCGTCCAGCGGGCCGACTCAACGACGCGCCCCGCGTGCGCCGCCTACGAGGACCCCAGCAGCGGCTGGTCGTAGGCGAACAGGGCCTCGTTGATCCGGAAGATGTTGTACTCGCCGTTTGCCACGAAGTACTCCACGATGACGTCGAAGGTGCTGCTGCGCGACAGCGTGAGCCCTGCGCGGGCGAGCAACCCCTGCAGCTCATCGTAGTCGAGTCCGAGCGCAAGCCCCAACGCGACGGCAGTGGGCTTGGTGGGGCGATACCCCGGATTCGAGCGAATCTTGGAGAACAGCTGACGGCTGATGTTCGCCCGCTTGTAGACCTCGGCATCCGTCATGCCGCGCGCATCGATAAGGGCGAGCAGCGCCGTGGAGAACGGTGCGTCCAGATGCTCGATCGCCTCGATCAGATCGCCGTCGAACATCGACCCGGGCTCGGGCGACGGCGCCGCGGCCTCGGCGCAAAACGCCTGGTTGGCCGGCAGGGGCACACCGAGCAGCGGCGACAGCACCTCTCCCTCGGTATCCGGCGCCGGAGTCCCGCAATCGACGCAGAAGCGCGCATCCGCGGTGTTCAGCATGCCGCAGACCGGGCAGTGCCACGAAGGAGCCGCCGCGCCCGGGGCGCATGCTCCCGCGCGCTGCATACGACGGCGCGCGAAGGGGCTCCGCTCGACATAGGTGTCGTCGATGTACGAACGCAGGCCGTCCAAGCCCTCCGCGCCGAGGGCGATCGTCGAGCGATCGAACACCACGAGCGTCACGTCGACATCCTCCGCGCGCTCCAGAAAGGCCTCCGTCTCCTCACGCGCGACGCGCAGCGCCTCGGCCACCGGGTAACCGTAGATGCCCGAGGAGATGAGCGGATAGGCGACCGAGTGCGCACCGAGGCGCTCGACCTCGGCAAACACGCTGCGGTAGCATGAGCGCAGCAGCTGCTCCTCATCGTGCCCGCCGCCCTGCCAAATCGGCCCCACCGCATGCACGACCCAGCGACACGGCAGCTTGAAGCCCGGCGTCGTCGCTGCGCTCCCCGTGGGGCAAAAGCCGATCTCGTCGCAGGCGCGCTGCATATCCGCATGCCCGGCGCCGGCAAACAGCGCGCCGCACACGCCCGACCCCGCGGCAAGATGCGAGTTGGCCGCGTTCACGAGCACATCGGCGTGGACGCGGGCGATATCGTTGCGCACGATGGAAAACGGCATGACGGGCTCCCTTCAGGCGGCGGCTCTGCCCATCATACCGCGGCGGCGCATCTCCCCCACCGCGCCGACGACCGCCGCGGTAAACCGGCTGCCGAGCGAAGCGACGCGCACGCGAGGCTCGAAAGCAAACAGGGCCCTAGCGCACCTGGGCGCCGAAGGGCAGAAACGCCAGCTTGGCCATCTTGAAGCTCTGCAGCCCGAAGGGAATCCCGATAATGGTGACGCAGGTGACCAGGCCGGCAATCAGATACACGATGCTCATCGGGATGCCCGCGAAGACCACCCAGACGATGTTGGCGATAAGCGACGGTGCACCTCCGCCGTAGACGATCGTCTTGCCGAAGGGCGTGAGCGAAAGCGACGCCATCTTGAAGCACTGCCGCCCCAGCGGAATGCCGATGATCGTGATGCAGAACAGGGTGCCCAGCAGCACCCAGCCGATAGCAGTCCAGATACCTCCGAGCACGATCCAGATAATGTTACCGATAAGTCTCATTTCAGCATTCCTCTGGGTAGCACAACGATAAAGGTAATCCTATCTTCGGCTCATGCATCGCTCTTGGAGACTCCCATGGGACTTGTTTTATTTCTTCGGACGACCGACACGCTGTCCGCACCGTACAACGAAATCCGCATGCCGCCGGTCCGCATCGCCCCTGGATCAAGCTGCGCGCGCAGCCGCCCCCTCGACGCCCAGTCGTCATCCGGCCGCGGAACCGCACTCCCCCGACATTCCACCAAAGCCCTTCCGCTCTACAACGCGAAAACGGACAAGACGGCTCTCAAACGGCAACAAAAAGGCCATATGGAACGGCATGAACGCATATTTCATTCAATCTTTTCCGCTTTCCAACGGAACAAGCACCGTTGGAACTTCACATTTTGCATACATATCATCGAAAAGGGGGAGGTGATTCCATGCGCACGGAACTGGAAGCAATGACTGCGTATATCGAGGCGCATCCGGGCATCATGCCCGTCGCTCTCGCCGAGCATCTGGGCGTGAGCGTGCGCACCGTCCGCACGTACGTCAAACAGGCGAACGACGCCATGCACGGAATCGGTCGCATCCAGCTCAGCCGCAAAAACGGATTTCGCCTGCAGGTCTCCGACCAAGCCGCCTACGAGGCGTGGCATTCCAAGGAGAAGTCGGAAACCCCGCCCCAAGCCCCCAAAGACCGCGTGACGTACTTGCTGAACGACCTGCTCATGCGCTCGGACTGGGTCAAGTTGAACGACCTCAGCAACGCGCTGTTCGTGTCGCGCGCCACCATCACCAACGACCTCAAGCGCGCGCAGAAGATCCTCGACGACTACGATCTCTCCATCGAGTCGCGCCCCCACTACGGCATCCGCATCGTGGGGCCCGAGCTGTCGCGTCGCGTGTGCTTGGCCAACGTGATCGTCAACCGCTACAACAACGCGATGGGCGACGTGGAAAGCGAGACCACGCGCACGCTCAGCTGGCTGTCTTCCGATCTTGGCAGCGAGGACGCCACCAGCGACCCCACGCTTCGCGTCATATCGAGCTGCGTGGAGCGCGTGCTTCAGGCCGAGAAGTTCCAGATCAACACCGCGTCCTACCGCAACCTCATCGTGCACATCGCCGTGGCGCTCGTGCGCATCGAGGAGAACTGCTACGTGCCCATGGCGCCCGAGCAGATCGACCAGCTGAAGGGACGCCGCGAGTTCAAGGTGGCACAAGCCATCGCCGCCGAGATCGAAAGCGCGCTGGGGAGCTCCTGCACGCTACCCGAAGAGGAAGTGGCCTACATCGCCATCCACCTCGCCGGCAAGCGCATGATGCTCGACAACTCCCCCAAGGAGGAGGGACTCGTCGTTACCGACAGCGTGTGGCACATCGTGGAAGAGATGGTCGAGTGCGTGTGGAAGGCGTTCCGCTTCGACTTCCGCAACGACCTCGAGCTCCACATGAACCTGGCACGGCACATCGTGCCGCTGGCTGTGCGCCTGCGCTACCACATGCAGCTGAAGAATCCGCTGCTGAACGACATCAAGCAGCGCTATGCACTCGCCTACTCCATGGCGATGGACGCCTCCACCGTGCTCGCGCGCACCTACCAGGCGGAGCTCTCGGAAGACGAGACCGCCTACATCGCGCTAGCATTCGCGCTCGCCCTGGAGCGGCAGAAGTCCGAGATTCCCAAGAAGAACATCCTGGTGGTCTGCGCCTCGGGTGCGGGCTCGGCGCGCCTTCTGGAGTACCGCTGCCGCCGCGAGTTCGCCGACTATGTGGACCAGATCTACACCTGCGACATCATGGCGCTCGATGGCTTCGACTTCTCGAAGGTGGACTACGTCTTCACCACCGTGCCCATCGCCCGGAAGCTGCCGGTCCCCGTGCGCGAGGTCTCCTACTTCCTGGGCGACGAGGAGGTCCTGAACGTCCGCGAGATCCTGGACTCCCAAGGCAAAAGCGACGTCATCCCGCCGTTTTTCGACCGCAACCTGTTCTTCCCGCACCTCTCCTTCACTTCGAAGCAGAAGGCGCTCGACTACCTGCTCGACCAGGCGTGCGAACACCGCAGCGTGTCGTCGAACTTCCGCGAGCTGGTATGGAAGCGCGAGGCGATGGTTGCCACCTCGTTCGGCAACCGCGTCGCAATCCCGCACCCCATCGAGGTGGCGAGCGACGAGACCTTCATCTGCATGGGCCTGCTCGACAACCCCGTAGCGTGGGACACCGACGGCGCCCCCGTTCAGGCGATCTTCCTGCTGGGTTTCGCCGAGCAACCGCACGCCGGCGAGCTTTCGCTCCACGAGTTCATGAACGCCTTCGCCGGCGTCCTCATGGATACCGAGGCCATTGAGCTGCTGCTCAAGCGTCAAAGCTGGGACACGCTCATCGAGCTCATCGGCAACGCGCTCAAGGGCGCGGACGCCAAACCGAACTGAAGGCCCACGACCCCATGGCATATCTAATAAGGCGGGCAACAGCACCGTCTTTCTAGATAGGAGAACGAACCGCAACGACCGCACAAGGAGGTGACGAAGATGGCAGAGGAAAGCATGGAGATGATTTCGTTCGGAATCGTCGCTGCAGCCGGTCAGGCGCGCAGCCTCGCGATGGAGTCGATCAAGGCCGCCCGTGAGGGCAAGTTCGACGAGGCCCGCCAGATGCTCGAGGAGTCCCGCACCGCGGGTCTCGCCGCGCATGACGAGCAGACCAAGCTGCTTTCCCGCGAGGCCGGCGGAGACCACGTTCCCGTGGACATCCTGCTGGTCCATTCGCAGGACCACCTGATGACCGCCATGCTGTGCCAGGACCTGGCCGAGGAGATCATCAACCTGTACGAGCTCAAGCAGGACAAATAGTCCTGAAAGGGGCCCGGGGTCGAACAGACCGCACCCCGGGCCCCTCGAGCGACCGTCGCGGGACCCGAAGGTCCCGCTCTACCGAAGGGAGTACGCACATGAAGGTACTGCTCGTTTGCGCAGCCGGTATGTCGACCAGCATGCTCATGAAGAAGATGGAGGCCTACGCCAAGGACAACGGCATCGACCTCGAGATCGCCGCCCGCAGCTTCTCCGAGCTCAAGAACCCCGCCGATGACGGCTATGACTGCATCCTCATCGGTCCGCAGATCTCCTATCAGAAGGACAAGGTCGTCGCCAAGGCCCAGGGCCTGCCCGTCGACGTCATCCCCATGAAGGACTACGGACGCCAGAACTGCCCGGCGATCTTCGAGCAGATCGACAAGATCCTGGCGTAGGCCAGCAACAGATAAGAGAGCTCAAGCGTGAAAAAGGGAAAACGGAAAGAGCGCATTCGCGCGGAGCGTCGGCGGCTTCATGACAGGGCCGGGCGCGGACCCACCGAGGAAGAGATTTCGTTTCGCCAGATGCAGCAGGTGAACACCGCGAAGTGGAACCGCTACATGCTGATCCGATATCTGGATTCAGGGGTCTTCTTCGTGGGTCTGTACTGGGGCGTCATGCTGTTCGCGACGACAGACAGCCTCGTCGCGCTCGCTGCGCCCGCCTCGGAGATCGCACTCGGCGCCATCGTGCTGCTCGAGGTCAACCGCGTGCTCACGCACGATATCGAATATCTCAGGGCTTCGCACGTCGCGCTCGTCATCGGCTGCTTCCTGTCGGTGCTCGAGATCGCGATCACCGCCGTCTTCGGCAAGGAGGCGCTCTTCCCGTTTTTCTCCACCCCGGTCGTCGGCATCGGCCTGTGCGCGATACTGCTCGCGCTCAAGGCCCTCATCGCCTGGCGTATCGTGCTCGTGCGCGATCGCCGCGACAAGAAGCGCTACGACCTCTACCTCATGGCGCTTGAGCATGCAGGACAACAGAAGGGAGAGTAGTCCTGTGTTTGACTTTCTCGAGAAATACATCATGGGTCCGATGACGAAGCTGTCACAGTTCCGCATGATTCGCTCCATCACCCAAGCCGGTATGACATCTATCTCCTTCACGATCGTGGGCTCCATGTTCCTGATCCTGAACGTCCTTCCCCAGGCGTTCCCTGACCTCCAGGGCATCTGGGCCGTCTCGTTCGATCAGATCACCGAGCTCTACATGCTGGCGAATCACGCCACCATCGGGTGCATCGCCGTGTACTTCCTGATCGGCACCGCGTTCGAGTACTCGCGCATCCTTTCCGAGGAGGACGGCATTGACATCAAGCCGCTGAACGGCGTGCTCATAGCCATCATGGCCATGTTCATGCTCGCCCCGCAGGTCGGCTTCGTCGACGGCGTCATCAGCCGCATCACGAGCATCGTCGAGGGCGAGACCGGCTGGTCCTCCGTCGTCTACAACGGCTGGGAGCTTGGCGGCGACGGTCCGGCGAACTTCGGCGCGACCGGCATCTTCTGCGCCTTCATCATCGCCTGGTTCGCCGTGCGCATCTACGCGACCTGTGTCGATAAGAAGATCGTCATCAAGCTTCCCGAGGTCGTGCCCGACGGCGTCGCCCGCTCGTTCACCGCTCTCGTCCCCGGCTTCCTGGTCGCCATCGTCTGCATGCTCATCCAGACGGTCTTCATGATGTTCGGCACCAACTTCTACGACTTCATCGCCATCCCGTTCGGCTTCGTGGTCAACATCGTCGGCACCTATCCCGGCATCCTGCTGATCTACTTCCTGATCCACGCCCTGTGGCTCGTCGGCATCCACGGCGCCACCATCGTCACCTCCTCGCTGACCGCCATCGCGATCGCCAACCTCGTCGTCAACGCCGACGGCGGTGCCGCGGTGTGGGCCGGCGAGTACAACAACGCATTCGTCATCATCGGCGGCTCCGGCTGCACACTCGGCCTGTCGATCCTCATGGTCACGATGGCGAAGTCCGAGCAGCTCAAGGCCATCGGCAAGGCCGAGATCGTGCCCGCGTTCTTCAACATCAACGAGCCGCTCCTCTTCGGCCTGCCCATCGTGTACAACCCCGCACTCGCCGTGCCGTTCGTCCTCGCGCCCATGGCCGCGGCGACCATCTCCTACTTCGCCATCACGCTGGGCATCATCCCCTCGGTCCTCGTGCAGGTGCCCTGGCCGACCCCTGTCGGTATCGGCGCCATGATCTCCACGGGCGGCAGCCTGGTCGCGGCCGCCGTGGCCGTCCTCGACGTCGTCGTGGCGACGCTCATCTACTTCCCGTTCTTCAAGCGCTACGATAAGCAGCTCTGCGAGGAGGAGGCCGCTGCCAAGGCGGCGGAGTAAACCCGACTCCATCCCCTTTTCGCACCATATCGACCATCGCGGCCCGAGGCCGCCCGGACAACGCGCGCCGGGCGGCCTCGTCGCCCATTGCTCTCACGACGTACCGAGAACCTTCGCTGAAAGGAGACATGACATGGCGTTTCGCACTGACTTCCTCTGGGGAGGCGCCGTTGCGGCGCACCAACTCGAAGGCGGTTGGGACCAGGGCGGCAAGGGCGTCAACATCATGGACGTGACGACCGCCGGCAACGTGAGCACACGCCGTCGCTATACCGGCGAGGTGCTCGAGGGCGAGAACTACCCCAACCACGAGGCGATCGATTTCTACCATCGCTACAAGGGCGATATCGCGCTGCTCGCCGAGATGGGGTTCAAGTGCTTCCGCACCTCCATCAGCTGGGCGCGCATCTTCCCCGTGGGCGACGAGGAGGTGCCGAACGAGGAGGGCCTGAAGTTCTATGACGACCTGTTCGACGAGTGCCTGAAGTACGGGATCGAGCCGGTCATCACGCTCAGCCATTTCGAGATCCCACTCGGTCTGGTCAAGAAGTACGGCGGCTGGCGCAACCGCAAGCTCATCGATTTCTTCGTGCGCTTCGCCACCACGTGCTTCATGCGCTACAAGGACAAGGTCAAGTACTGGATGACCTTCAACGAGATCAACAACCAGGCCGATTACATGGATGATTTCGCCCTTCTCGTCGACTCCGGCATCGTCGCCGAGAAGGGCGAGAACCGCGAGCTCGCCATGTTCCAGGCCGCCCACTACGAACTCGTGGCATCGGCGAAGGCCGTCATGATCGGCCATGCGATCAACCCCGATTTCGAGATCGGCTGCATGATCGCCATGTGCCCGGTCTACCCCTTCTCCTGCAAGCCCGAGGACATCCTCATGGCGACGAAGGCGATGCAGCTGCGCTACTACTACGCCGACGTCCATGCGCTGGGCGCCTACCCGCCGAACGTCTTGGCGCTGTGGGAGCGCCGCGGCTACGACATCGACATCACGCCGGAGGACATCGAGCTGCTCGCGGCGGGGACGGTCGACTACATCGGCTTTTCCTACTACATGAGCCACACCATCGAGTGGAAAGAGGACAACCCGCACTTCGACTACCACGAGGGTGCGGACTTCGTGCGCAACCCGCACGTCAAGGCGAGCGACTGGGGATGGCAGATCGACCCGGTCGGCCTCCGCTACGCCCTCAACTGGTTCACCGACCGCTACGGCCTGCCGCTCTTCATCGTCGAGAACGGCTTCGGCGCCTATGACAAGGTCGAGGCGGATGGCTCCATCCACGACCCGTACCGCATCGACTACCTGCGCGCCCACATCGAGCAGATGAAGCTCGCCGTGGAAGAGGACGGCGTGGACCTCATGGGCTACACGCCGTGGGGCTGCATCGACCTCGTATCCGCCGGCACGGGCGAGATGGAGAAGCGCTACGGCTTCATCTACGTGGACAAGAACAACAAGGGCGAGGGCACGCTCGAGCGCTCCCGCAAGGACTCGTTCGCGTGGTACAAGCAGGTTATCGCCACGAACGGCGAGGACCTGGGCTAGGATTCGCGACTCTGGCTATCGCGGATTCCGACGACTGCACAGTGAGGGCCGGGCTCGACACGGTTGAGTCCGGCCCTTTTTTCTATCTGCGTACGGTGAACGAGGTGTCGTGCTGCAGGGAAACCTCCCGCCACGAGCCGACCTCGAAGCGCGAGGGGAACCAAGCGTCGAACTGCTCGTAATGAGCGTCCATACGCGCGATGAGCTGGGCCACGGCAATGCGCGTACCCTCCAGCTCCGCCTCCACGGTGGCTCCGTCGGGCAGGTTCTTCACCCAGCCCGCCACGCCTGCCTCCTCGGCAAAGGACTGCATGTTCCAGCGGAACCCCACCCCTTGGACCGGCCCGCAGAACAGCACATGCACCCGGATGATGTCCTCGGTGCTGCCTGCGCTCAAGATCTCGTCCACACACGTTTGCGGCGTCATGTTCCCCACTCCCCTCGCATGTCACAACTATCGTACCCCGCCAACGGTCCCTGGGAAGACGCGGCCCGTCCGCTCAGCAAGTGTCGCGTGGATGAAACTTGCATTCCACACGACAGAGCCTTCTTTTGGCCTCTCTACCGTGTGAAATGCAAGTTTTGCCCATCCGCCGGCGTGGCAGGTTGGGACAGCCACCGAACCGTTGTACCGCCCTCCCGGTCAAACGGTATGCTATACTTAGTTTTGCACCCGTATAGCAGGAGGAAGCAATGGCTGCAGCGCAGATGAACATCCGCATGGATGCCGCCCTCAAGGCATCCGGCAATGCGGTGATTGCCGAACTTGGGTACACCCCATCCCAGATCGTACGCGCCCTCTGGGAGTTCGTTACCGTACAGGGTACACTTCCCCCCGCGCTCGCACATCTGCTGCGTGCTGAGCATGCCGCTGACTCCGCGCATACCGGCACACCCGACCGCGCGTCCGAAGGCGCTGCTCTCGTCTCCTCGTTCTACCAGCAGGTCGGCATTGAAGAACCCGCACGCGGCGCTATCGATTACGATGAGCTTCGTGAACTCTCTGCCGCAGAGCAGCTTGAGAAATGGGGGCTCGCATGATGGCGTCTACCGGCCATACCGTTCGCACCCCCATCAAAATCCTTGTCGACACCAACATATGGCTCGACTACTTCCTTGCACGTGGGACACATCACGATGCCGTCAGCGCGTTCCTGGCGGAGGCCTATAAGCGCGAGGATGTCGCTCTCTACGTCCCGTCGCTTTCCCTCAAAGACCTTGCCTACCAGCTGGCAAGCCTCATGAAACTCGATGCGCGGCGCGCCGGTAAGGACATCACGCCTGAAATCGCCGCAGCGGCCCGCGAGGTATCGTGGGGCTGCGTACGCAATGTGCTGGAAAAGGCCCTGGTGGCGCCCATCGGCCATACCGAGGTACTTGGCGCGTTCACGTACAAGCGCATCCACGATGACCTTGAGGACGACCTCGTTCTCGCGGCAGCAGATACCGTGGGAGCAGATTACCTCATGACGCACGACGCCACACTTAAGCGGCATATGGGCGACCTTTGTCTCACTGCCGAAGAGGGACTTGCGCTACTGGCCGAACGTACGAAATGACAGTTTGGGGACAGGCACCAAACAATTATGCTCCCCACCCCCTTCTCGCTCGACAGCTTTATCCTACCCAGCTGCGCTGACGTGGATGAAACTTGCCTTCCACACGACAAAGCCTCCTTTTGGCCTTTCCGTCGTGTGGAATGCAAGTTTTGTCCACCTGCCAGCATGGCAGTCTGGGGCCCGCCCCTCAAACTGCCGCAAAGCGCCCCGCCCGGCGGGACCGGACGGGGCGCAGATGGTCGCTTACGGGAGCGGTGCTACTTGTTGGAGTAGTAGGTATTCTCCAGCGGCAGCTTGGTGCGGTAGACGCCATCGAGCGCGTAGTAGGCGCCCGCCACGGCCTGGGCCGTGGGGATCGTGGCGATCTCGCCGATGCCCTTGGCGCCGTAGCCCACGGGCAGAAGCTCGTCTTTCTCCACGTAGATCGCGTTGATGAACGGGATGTCCGTGGAGCGGAAGAGCCCCAGCGTGCCGAACTTGGCCTGCGGCACGCCGTCCTTCAGCGGGAAGTCCTCGGTGAGCGCGTAGCCCATGCCCATGAGGACGCCGCCCTCGATCTGGCCCTGGATGGCGATGGGGTTCACGACCTTGCCCGAATCGTGCGCGGCGTGGACCTCGGTCACGCGGCCCTCGTCGTCGAGCACGACCACATGCGTGGCGTAGCCGTAGGCAACGTGGCTCTTGGGGTTGGGCACGTCGGCGCCGAGCTTATCGGTCTTCTCGAGGTACTCATAGGAGAACTCGCGACCCTCGAGCTTGGCGATCGCGGTGGTCGGGTCTGCAGGGTGCACCGCAGAACCCGGGCCCTGATAGGGCGTGCCGTCCGCGTACTCCACGATGAAGCCGTCGCCGTGGGCGACCACGGGCTCGCCAGGCACCTCGTCGCCCGCCTCGACGGCGAGCATGGCATCGCGCAGCAGGAACGCAGCGCCGCGCACGGCCTCACCGGTGATGAGGGTCTGGCGCGAGCCGGAGGTGGTACCGGAGTCCGGCGCGTTCTCGGTGGAGCACTCGCCGTTGACGATGTGCGACAGCGGCAGGCGCGTGGCCTCGGCCACATCCTGCAGAAAGACCGTGTTGCAACCCTGGCCGATGTCGGAGGTCGCCGAGTACACCACGGCGCGGCCGTCCTCCACGCGGATCTTGCAGCGGCCCGCGTCGGGCAGGCCCACGCCCACGCCGGCGTTCTTCATGGCGCAGGCGATGCCGGCATGTCCCGGGTGCGCGTCGAAGACGTCCTTCACGGCGAGCAGGGTCTCCTTGAGCGCCGTCGAGCAGTCGGCGATCTGGCCGTTGGGCAGCACACGACCCGGCTCGATGGCGTTGCGGTAGCGGATCTCCCACGGGCTGATGCCGACCTCCTCGGCCAGCAGGTTGATGAGCATCTCGAGGGCGAACTCGCTCTGGCACACGCCAAAGCCGCGGAAGGCGCCCGCAGGCGGGTTGTTGGTGTACCAGCCGTAGCCGCGGATGTCGGTGTTCTGGTAGCAGTACGGGCCGACCGAGTGCGTGCAGGCGCGCTCGAGCACCGGGCCGCAGAGCGACGCGTAGGCGCCGGTGTCGAAGTTGATCTCGCAGTCGAGGCCGGTGAAGATGCCGTTCTCGTCGCAGCCGAGCGTAAACGTGCCCTCCATGGCGTGGCGCTTCGGGTGGAAGTTGATGGACTCCTGGCGCGTCATGCGGCACTTGACCGGACGGTTCACGGCCATGGCGGCAAGCGCGGCCAGGTGCTGGACGGAGACGTCCTCCTTGCCGCCGAAGCCGCCGCCCACGAGCATGGTCTCCACGACCACGCGCTCCGGGGTGGCGTCCCAGCCGAACATGTGCGCGATCTCCTTGCGGGAGTCGTAGGCGCCCTGGTCGGTGGAGCACACCTTGACGCCATCCTTGTACGGGAAGGCGACGGCGCACTCGGGCTCCAGGAATGCGTGCTCGGTCGCCGGCGTGCTGAAGGAGCGGGTCACCACATGGGCGGAGTTCGCGAGCGCCGTGGCGGCATCGCCGCGCACCACGTGGCGCTGCTGGCAGATGTTGTTCTCGAGCTCGACCCAGTTGCCGAAGGCGAGGAACCTATCGTGCAGCAACGGGGCGCCCTCGGCGCTCGCCTCGGCGATGGAGCGCACGGGCTCGAGCTCCTCGTAGGTGATCTTCACGAGCTTCTTGGCGCGCTCGCAGGTAGCCGCGTCCTCGGCCACCACCAGGGCGATGGCGTCGCCCACGCAGCGGGTGATGTCGCCCTCGGCGATCATGACATCCCAGTCGTAGATAAGGTGGCCGACCGCGTTCACGGGCACGTCGGCAGCCGTCAGGACGGCAAGCACGCCGGGCAGGGCACGCGCCTTTTCGGCGTCGATCTTGACCACGCGGGCGCGCGGGTACTTGGAGCGCACGGCGGAGGCGTAGGCGAGATCGGGGAAATCCGTCTCATCGATGTCGTCGGGATACTTGCCGTAGCCGAGTACCTTGCGGCGCACGTCCACGCGGAAGGCGCGCTCGCCCACGCCATAGCAGTCGCCGCGCTCGAGCTCGGGGTCGATCTGCTCCTCGCCGCGCAGGATGGCGGCGGCAAGCGCGATGCCCTCGATGATCTTCTTGTAGCCGGTGCAGCGGCAGACGTTGCCCTTGATGGCTTCCTTGATCTGGTCCTCGGTGGGGTTCGGCACGTGGTGGATGAGGCCGGCGCCCGCCATCACCATGCCGGGGATGCAGAAACCGCACTGCACGGCGCCCACGGCGCCGAAGGCGTAGACGAAGGCCTCCTGCTCCGCGGTCGGCAGGCCCTCGACGGTCACGATGTCGCGGCCGGCGGCGAGCTCGGTGGTGAGCACGCAGGCCTTGACGGCGTGGTCGTCCACGAGGATGGTGCAGGTGCCGCACGCGCCCTCGGAGCAGCCGTCCTTAGCGGAGTGGATATGCAGGTCGTCGCGCAGGTAGCGCAGAAGGGGCTTCTTCTCGGTCACCGTGCGCTCGACGCCGTTGACCGTAAAGGTATAGCTGACCGGTTGCTTGGCCATGGCGATACCTCCTCTCTACTCGGCGGCGGCGAAGATGCCGAGCCGGTCGTGGATCACGTGCTTGGGGCATTTGGTGGCGCACATGCCGCAGCTGATGCAGCGGGTGTAGTCGATGGCAGCCTGCTTGGCGATAACATGCATGGCGCCGCAGGGGCACACGCGCTCGCACATGCCGCATCCGATGCAGCCCTCATCGGCAACCCAGATCTGGTGGGTCTCTTGAGTCACGGGACCCTCCTCTCTCGTGAGCGCCCACCGCGCGGCACGGCCGGACGGCAGGCGGAAAACGGCGACGCGACGGGCACGGGGCAAGGCGCCGCGCCCGTCGCGATCTCTTACTTACTCGACGAACAGGTAGCTGTAGGAGTCGCGAACCGCAGCGATCGTCTTGCGGACGGCCTCGGGCAGGCCGCACGCGGCGTCATCGACGTTGCAGACGCGGATCTCGCCGCCGAGGCGCACCGAGAAGGTGCCGTCGGCGAGCTTCATGAAGCCGTCGTTCTCGGAGGCAAGCATGTCGTCGCCGCTCCAGAACAGCGTGAGCTTGTCCTTGTAGGGACGGCCGGTCTCGTACGGGCAGAACACGGCGCAGTTGCCGCACTCGTTGCACATGCCGTCCACGTGGACGACCTGCTGCTTGTCGAGGCCGGGAACCTCGATGGCCACGTTCGCGCGGTTGGGGCAGACGTCGCAGCAGACCTCGCACACGGCGGCGCAGCCGAGGCAGCGGGTGTGCGTGCAGTTCGCCTTGTCGCGGCAGAGGTTGCCCTTCTTGGCGATGGAGGCGGCCACGTCGAGCTGCTCGTTGGCGTCGGCGTAGTGGTTGAAGTCGACGTTCGCGATCTGGCGCGCGACCTCGGCGGCGTCGGCGATGGCCTCGACGACGGTCGCCGGACCGCGGCGGCAGTCGCCCGCAGCCCACACGCCGGCAACACCGGTGGCCACGCCGGCCGGACGGCCGCGGCGGTCGACCTCGATGCCCGCGCCCTCGTAGAGGGAGGCGTCGATGCGCTCGCCCACCGCGCAGATCACGGTGGTGGCGGGCACGGTCACGGTCTCGCCCGTGGGCTCGGGCGCGCGGCGGCCGGAGGCATCCGGCTCGCCGAGGCGCATGACGTTGCACGTAAGCTGGCCGCCCTCCAGGGACACCGGGGCGAGCAGCTCCATGAACTCGACGCCGTCTTCGAGCGCGAAGTCCAGCTCCTCCTCGTCGGCCGGCATCTGGGCCTTGGTGCGGCGGTACACGAGGCGAACGTTTTCCACGCCGGCGGCGCGCTTGGCCACGCGGGCGGCGTCCATGGCGGTGTTGCCCGCGCCGATGACCACGACGTCGGTGCCGAGCGCCAGGGTCTCAGGAGCCTTCTTGGCGACCTCGAGGAACTCGAGGACGTCCATCTCGGCGCCCTCGCCGAGGCCGGCGGAACCGGGCAGCCAGGCGCCGGTCGCCACGACGACATCGGTGTAGCCCTCGGCCTTCAGGGCGTCGATGGACTCGACGCGGGCGCCCAGCTTGACCTCGACGCCGAAGGCGCGGCAGAGCTCGACGTCGGCGTCGATGTCGGCGCTTGCGATGCGGAACTCGGGAATCACGTGGCGCACGATGCCGCCGAGCGTGTCCTTGGCCTCGAAGATCGTGACGGGCACGCCGGCGCGCGACAGGAAGAAGGCCACGGCGAGGCCGGCAGGGCCACCGCCCACGACGGCGACGTTCTTATCGGAGACCTTCTCGGAAGCCCCGGCCTGAAGCTTGGGCAGGACGGTGGAGAACGCCTCGTGCGCGGCCTTCAGCTTGCTCGCGCGGATCTGAGCGCCCTCGGGCTCGTAGAAGGCGCGCTCGCAGCTCTTGCCGCAGGGATGCGGGCAGATGGTGCCGGTGATGTGCGGCAGGGCGTTACGCTCGATGATGATGGAGAAGGCGTCCTCGAAGCGGCCCTCCTCCACGGCGGCCAGGTAGGCCGGGATGTCCTGAGAGATGGGGCAGCCGGTGCGGCAGGGCGCGGTGAAGCAGTCCATGAGCGGCGTGCCGCCGGGCACCTTGGCAGACGGGAGCTTGCGCAGCGGGTTGCGGTAGAGCGGATTCACGAGCGAATCGGCCTGGATGGCGGTCACAGCCTCGAGCGAGACGCCCTCGAACGCGCGTCCGTCAAGGTCGCCGAACTCGCCGGCGATCTGGCTCATGCGCTCGTAGCCGCCGGGCTTCAGCACGTCGGTCGCCATGGTGATCGGCCAGATGCCCGCGTCGTAGAGCGAGCGGATGTTGTAGACGGTGGCGCCGCCGGAGTAGGAGATGCGAAGCTTGCCGTCGAACTGCTCGGCGATGCGGCGGGCGACCTCGATGGTGAGCGAGAACAGCGTGCGGCCGGACATGTACATCTCGTCGCTCGGCAGCTCGCCGCGGGTGACGTCGACCGGGAAGGTGTTCGTGAGCTTCACGCCGAAGTCCAGGCCTCGCTCGGCGGTGAGCTTCATCAGGCGCTCGAACATGGGCACGGCGTCGGCCCACTGCAGGTCCTCCACGAAGTGGCGGTCATCGAAGGCGATGTAGTCGAATCCCAGCTCGTCCAGGCGCGCGCGGGCGAAATCATAACCCAGAAGCGTCGGGTTGCACTTGATGTAGGTGTTCAGGTTCTTCTCGGTGATGAGGTAGGTCGCGATGCGCTCGATCTCGGCGGGCGGGCAGCCGTGCAGCGTGGACTCGGTGATGGAGTTGGACACGCGCGCCGGGATGCTGTCGATGAAGGCGGCGTCAACGTTCTGGAAGCGGTCGAGGTTCGCCAGCGCCCACTCACGGCACTCGGCCCAGACCTCGGAGCCGGAGGCGTCCTTCATGCCCTCGATGTAGGCGTCGACCTTCGGGCTCTTGATGCCCTCGAGGTCGTAGCCCACGCTCATGTTGAACACGAAGCCGTCGGGCGAGCCCAGGCTGTACTCCTTCGCGATCAGGTGGCAGGCGAACCAGGCCTTCACGTACTCGGCGTAGGCCTGCGGCACCTCGAGCTCGGTGGACCACTCGCAGTTGTAGCACTCGTCGGCCGCGGTGATGCAGGGCTTGTTCACGCAGGCGGAGAGCTCGGCGCCGTCCATGACCTGGACGGTCTTGAGCTCGAAGAAGCGCGAGCCGGCCACGTAGGCGGCGATGATGTTCTGCGCGAGCTGCGTGTTGGGACCCGCTGCCGGGCCGAAGGGCGTCTCGATCTTCTCGTCGAAGATCGGCAGCGCGCCGTCGGCGTTGGCCTTCACGATCTTGCGGACGCCGAAGATGGCGCCCTGCTCATCGTGCTCGGTCATGACCCAGTTCATCAGGTTGGCGAACGGAATGGGCCTCATGATGTCGCTCATTGTCTTATCCCCTCTATTTCATGACAGCTAGGACGGGGCCCACTGTCATAATCCAAACATCTCCCTCGACATGACAGGTAGGACGGGGCCCCGTGTCATAATCTGGCGGCTTCCCGCGCGCAGGCGCACGACGGGCGCAAAAGCATGACAGCTGGAACCGTCCTAACTGTCATACGGTTAATAGGTGCGGCCGTTGAGGTCGCCCCAGAGCTTCTTGGACTGCTCCATCGTCCAGGCGTTGATGCGCTCCTCGTCGAAGGCCACGAACTCGCGGTCCTTGTAGAGCACACGGCCGTTGACGATGGTGGTGCGGCAGTTCTTGCCCATCATGCCGAACAGCATGTGGCCGTCGACGTTCTCCTCGCTGAACGGCGTGAACTTGTTGTAGTCCATCACGATGACGTCGGCGGCGGCCCCCGGCTTCAAAACGCCGATCTCGCGGCCGAAGTAGGTGCTCGCCATGGCGGGATTGTTCTGGAAGAGCATCGTCATGGCCTCGCCCCAGCCGACGTTCGGCATGGCGGCGTTGTGGCGCTGGATGATCAGGAAGACCTTCAGGCTCTCGAGCATGTCGTGCGTGTAGGCGTCGGTACCCATGTGCACCGAGATGCCGCGGCGGAAAAACTCGAGCACCGGCGCGCAGCCGACGGCGTTGCCCATATTGGACTCGGGGTTGTTCACGATATGGGTGCCGGTCTCCTTGATGATGTCCATCTCGGCAGGCGTCACGTGGATGCAGTGGCCGAGCATCGTCCGCGGACCCAGCAGGTCATGCTGGAGCAGGCGCTCAATCGGCGAGATGCCGCCGCGATTCAGGCGCGAATCCCACACGTCGTTCATGCCCTCGCACACATGGATGTGGAACCCGGTGAGGCCGTTGTTGGCCTCGGCCATCTTGTCCATGGTCTCGTCGGAGAGTGTGAAGGTGGCGTGCCCGCCGAACATGGCGGCGATCATGGAGTTGCCCTCGGCCTGGGCCTTCGCGGCCCACTGCGCGAACTCGGCGTTCTCGGCGATCGACTGGTCGCGCTTCTCATCGCCGCGGCGGTCGGAGGTCTCGTAGCACAGGCAGGCGCGGATGCCCGTCTCCTCGCAGACGTCCTTGATGGCAAAGAGGCTGCCGGGGATCTCGCAGAAGCTCGCGTGGTGGTCGAAGATCGTGGTCACGCCGTCGCGCAGGCTGTCGAGCACCGTGGCGTAGGCCGAGGCGCGCGTGCCGTCGAGCGTCAGGTTGTCGTCGATCTTCCACCACTGCTGCTCGAGGTTCTCGAGGAAGTTCGTGGGGTTGCAGCCCTTGATGGCAAGGCCGCGGGCCAGGCCGGAGTAGATATGCGTGTGGCAGTTCACGAGACCGGGCATGATGATGCCGCCGTGGGCGTCCACGTACTCCGCATCCGGATTCGCCTTGACCAGCTCGTCCTCGGCCCCGACGGCGACGATGCTGTCGCCGTCGATGAGCACCGCCCCGCGCTCCAGATAGGGCATCTCCACGTCACGCGTGACGACCGAACCGTTACCAACGATGAGCATGGGTTCTCCTTTCGTCGTCTAAGGCGGGGTTTAACACCTCGGACAGATATGGGTCGGTACGGCAGGGGGTCATCCCTACCGCACGCAGCGCGCCGGAACCCCGGTCGGCGGGCACCTCCCCCACCATCGCGCCTCTAGGCATGGGCTGCGGCAGGGCGAGTTCACGCCCTGCCGCGCGTGGCGGGATGACGCTCCCGTCGGGCGATAAGCGGATTACTTCTTGTGATCGGGCAGAACCGTACCGACCGCGGCCTCCTTGGCGGCGTCGACGTGACGGTCGACCGGCGGGGTGGGCGGAAGGATGAGGTTCAGGATGATGGCCATGATGGCGCAGGGGGTGATGGCGTTGGAACCCACGACGGTGGAGATCCAGGTGGGCATGCCCTCGCCCGCCAGGCAGCCGGATGCCATCCAGATGCCGAGGCCGAACACGACGGAGGTGCCCACGATGGTGGCCACGCGCTGGGTCAGGCCCTCCTTGGTGAACATGCGGATGCCGTTCATGGTGATGGTGCCGAACACGCCGACGGTCGCGCCGCCGATGACGGGCTGCGGGATGGCGGTCAGCAGGGCGGAAAGCTGCGGGAACAGGCCGGCGAGCGCGAAGACCGCGGCGACGATGGCGAAGACCCACTTGTTGATGACCTTGTTGGAAGCGATGATGCCCACGTTCTGGCCGAGCGCGCTGGTAGGCAGGCCGCCCAGGAAGGCGGAGATGATGCTCGTCACGCCCTGGGAGACGATGGCGCCGGAGAGCTCGCGCTCCTCGGGCATGCGGTCGATGGAGCCCAGGCAGGCGGCGGAGACGTCGCCGATGACCTGGATGGCGACCATGGGATAGACCACGGCGAGCGTGATGCAGACCTCGGGATGGAACTCGAGCGCATAGGGCATGATCTTGGGCAGGGCGAAGATGCCGGCCGAGCCGACGCTCGAGAAGTCGAGCATGCCGAAGGGCGCGGACACGATGATGCCCACGATCATGCCGAAGAACACGCTGCCGAGCTTGAGCGTGCCCTTGGTGAAGTTGGACAGGAAGAAGACCACAGCGAAGGTGATGAGCGCCACGATCCAGCTCTGCGGGGTGCCCCAGATGGGCGTGCCCTCGCCGCCGGCCATGTACTTCACGGCGGTGGGATACAGCGACACGCCGATGGTGAAGATGACCGTGCCGGTCACGACCGGCGGGAACAGGTTCTTGACCTTGCTGTAGAACAGGCCGAAGAGGATCGCCGCGATACCGCCGACGATCTCGCCGCCGAGCAGCGAGCCGAACGAGAAGTCGGCGCCCATGGCCTGCAGCGCAGGCAGGAAGGCGAACGAGACGCCCATGACGATGGGCAGGCCGCCGCCGATGCGGCGGAAGGGGGCGAACGCCTGGAGCGCGGTGTCGATGGCCGAAAGGATCAGCGCGACCTGGATGATGTCGGTGCGCTGCTGCGCCGTCCAGCCGTAGACCGAGGCGATGATGATCGCTGGGGTGATGATGCCCGCAAACGACGCCAGAACGTGCTGCAGGGCGCAGGGGAGCATGTCCTTGATGGGCGGCATACCCTCCCGGGTAAAGAGATAATCGTGCGCGCTGCCCGTCTTCTGGGCTGTTGCTGTCTGTTGCGTCATAGGCGTGTACCTCCCGTGAGTTACGCATCCGCAGCACCCGTAGCTTCAGCAGATGCGAAGCCGCTCCCCTCTGAAGCGGCGCCTAGCTTGACATCCGGGCGATGGCCGCCCGGCCATTAAATAGCCTGTCCCTCTACCGGCGATTCAATGCGAACAAACAATTAGTTAGGCTAACTGAATGTTTGTACTATTCTTATAGACCTCCATCCCATCGGTTACAAGAAAACCCGTGTGCGGTTCGGTGAGCGGTGCTTTCCGACCGCTCACCGTGCTTTACAAACCCCCGTCTACTTCGGAGCGGATGCGTGCGATACCGCTCTTCTACCCGATAAACGAGCCCTGCGCGATCTGCTCGGCGATACCGAGATAGCGCTCCTGGACATACGGCTCCACGAGCACATCCGACAGCGTGCCGACGCTGATGCCGCCCGTGGAGGCGTCGCCGGCAACCGTCTTGTTGCCAAAGGAGCCGCTCTCGATATCGCGAAACGCGTTTCTCATCATCATGGCGTTATCGGTCACGATGCTGCCGGCGATCACCTGGTCGTAGGCGCTGCCGGCGTCGTTGGGCTGCGCGATGGCCATGCCGAAACCGGTCTCGCTCAGGGCGCGGCGCGCGCCAACGTCGACAATCGACGCGTCGCCGAACAGGACGTCGACCTGGTGCTCCCGGATCATCTCGAGCGCGATCTCGTAGCCGCGCTCCTCGTCGTCGAACGACTCGGCGTAATCGGCGACCACCCGGATGTTCCCGTTGATGGCGCGCGCCGCGGCCTCGTAGTTCTCGACCTTGACCTTCGTGCCCGCAAGGCCGGTGCCCCCGATGAAGCCGATCACACCGGCCTGCGAGATGAGGCCCGCAAGCGCGCCGGCGAGCTGGCCGATCTGCGCGTTGTTGGGCACGAGGTTCTCGACGTTGTCGAGCTCGAAATCGCCGTTCAGCACGATGAACTTCACGTCCTCGTGCGAGGCGGCGACATCTGCCACCGCCTCGGTGTACTGCGCGCCCGGAGCGAAGACGATGGTGCAGCCGTCGGCGATCAGGTCCTCGATTGCCTGGGGCCAATCGGGCTCGGACACGCTCTCGGTCACGGTGTGCTCCCACTGATGGGCCTCGGCGGCATCCACGAGCGCCCGGTAGCAGCTCTCGCCCCAGCCGCCATCGTCGATGACGCCGTCGATGAACATACCCGCCTTATGGGGCGCGTCCTTCGAGCAGGCGGAGAGGGTCGTCGGCAGCACGAGGGCGCATGCGGCTGCAAGCGAGCAGCGGATGGCGTTCCTACGGCTGATTGCATAAGCGGTCATTGTTCACCCCACTGATGTATGCGTTACCTATCAATGTGTAAGATGCCCCGCCCTCCACCCCGCGCGGGGCAAGCGGGCGGCGCGAACAATCGGCAAGCGGTCGGGCGGCAACCGGGAGGGATTCCGATGCGCAGAACACGGGAGCATCCGCGCACGGAACCGGAGGCCGCCCGAACGCCGGGGAGGGACTAGGCGGCGTCGCCCGCGTGCTCGGCGCTGACGCGCTCGGCGATATCGGCGCACTCGTTCACCGCGCGCTCCACCGCGTTCACGATGTTCTGGTAGCCCGTACAGCGGCAGAGGTGACCCGAGATGAGCTTGCGGATCTCGTCGCGCGTGTAGCGCTTGCCGGAGCCCACGATCTCGGTCGCGCTCATGATGATGCCGGGCGTGCAGAAGCCGCACTGGACGGCGGCCTCGTCGACGAGCGCCTGCTGGACGGGCGTCAGCGTGCCGTCGCGCGCGAGCAGGCCCTCGGTGGTGATGATCTCGACGCCCTCGCACCATACGGTGAGATAGAGGCACGAATCGATGGCGGTGCCGTCGAGCAGCACGGTGCAGGCGCCGCACTCCTCCACCTCGCAGCCGCGCTTGACGCTCGTGAGGCCCAGGCGGTCGCGCAGGGTATCGAGCAGCATCTCGCGCTCGTCGACGCCGACCTCCATCGGCTTGCCGTTCACGGTCATCTTCACGAAGCGCATCATGCGTGCGCGCCTCCCTTCAGGGCCGTCTCGCGGATAAGACGGCGCGACAGCTCGACGATGAGCTGCAGACGGAACTCCTTGGACGCGCGCCAGCTCGTGCGCGGGTTCATCTCGGCGCAGGCGAGCTCGCCCACGCGCTCCACGGCCGCCTCGACCGTAAGCCCGCGCAGGGCGTCCTCCGTGGCGGTCGCGCGCTTGGGGTACGGGCCGGCCACGCCGAAGGCGAGGCGAATGTCGGCGATATGCTCGCCATCCGTATCCATCTTCACCAGGCAGCCCACGCCCATCGTGGCGATCTCGAGCGCCTCGCGCTTGCCGTACTTGCAGTAGGTGCCGGCAAAGCCCTCGTAGCCCGCGCGTGGAAAGCGGATGCACACGAGTACCTCGTCGTGCGCGCGGCTCGTGCGGCCGGGGCCGGTGTACCACTCCGACACGGGGATGTCGCGCACGCCCGCGGGCCCCTGCACGCGCATCACGGCGTCGTAGGCGACCACGCTCGAGGCGGTGTCCGCCGAGGTGATGCCGTTGCACACGTTGCCGCCGATGGTGCCCACGGCGCGCAGCTGCGGGCCGCCGGGCGTGTCGGCCGCCATGCACAGGGCGCCCAGATACCGCGCGACAAGTGGATTCTCATGCACCTCGCGAAACGTGCAGGCAGCGCCGATCTCGATGGTGCCGTCGGCGCACATGCGGATGCCGCGCAGTTCGGGCAGGTTGTGGATCGATACCAGACGGCAGCCCGCATGGCGGCCCTCGCGGATCTGCACGAGCAGGTCGGTGCCGGCGGAGATGATGATGGCCTCGGGGTCGGCCGCAAGCGCGGCGACGGCGTCGTCCACCGAGGTCGACAAGTGGATGGATTCGAAGTCGTACATCAGATGAGCCCCTCTTCCTTGAACTTGGCGACGAGCCGCTGCTGCGTCATCGGAATCTGGTAGAACGCGCATCCCGTCGCGTCGAGGATGGCGTTGCGCAGCGCCGGCGTGGGCGGCATGAGCGGCGGCTCGCCGAGCGCCTTGTTGCCGTACGGGCCGCTCGGGTCGTCGGTCTCCACGAACAGGCAGCGCAGGTCGGGCACGTCCATGGCCGTCGGGATCTTGTAGTCGAGCAGGTTGGGGTTGAGCAGGCGGCCGGTCGCAGGATCGATGAGCTGCTCCTCGTAGAGCGCCGCACCGATGCCCTGCGCCATGCCGCCGTGCACCTGGCCCTCGGCCGTGGCCGGGTTCAGGATGCGGCCCGAATCGTGCACGTTCAGGATGTCCAGGATCTTCACGCGGCCGAGCGGCATGTCGACCTCGACCTTCACGAAGCAGGTGCCGAAGGCGAAGGTGTTGTCGCGCACCTGGGCGGTTTCCTCGGCATGGATGTGGACGGAGTGGCGGAAGCTGTAGAACGCCTCCTGCGCGAGGTCGCCCATGTCGAGGACCTTCGTCCCGGCCTCATCCACGATCTCGCCGTCGACGATATCCAGGCCGCGCGCGTCGGGCAGCAGCTCGTAGGCGTAGTCGAGGATGTTTTTGCGGAACGTCTCGGCTACCTTTTCACCGCGTGGCCCGTCACGTAGCTCTGGCGCGACGCGTAGGCGCCCGTGTCGAAGGGCGTGACGTCGGTGTCCTGGAAGCTCACGATGTGCATCCAGCTCGTCGGGATGCCGATGGTCTCGGCCGCCATCTGCGAGAACACGGTGTCGGCACCCTGGCCGATCTCGGTGGCGCCGATGGAAAGCTGGCAGGTGCCGTCCTGGTTCAGCACGAGGCGCGCCGTGGAGGTCTCGAGCGAGATGGGATACACGCCGGTCTTGTACACGAAGGCGCTCATGCCGATGCCGTGGCGGATGGGGCCGGTCTCGTCCTTGTACTTAGCCTTGAACTCATCCCAACCGGAGGCCTCGCGCCCGGCGATGAGCGTCTCGGGAAAGCCGTTCGCATGGTTGGCGATGCCGTTGAAGGGGTCCGCATAGCCTTCCGGCATGAGGTTCTTCAGGCGGAAGTCGATGGGGTCCCAGCCCTCCTTGCGGGCGATGTCGTCCATCATGCACTCGACGGTGAACTGGCCCTGGGGCATGCCGTAGGCGCGCATGGCGCCGGGCGCGGGGATATTGGTATAGACGATCGTGGCCTGCGTATGGCAGCCGACCTTGTCCTTGTACGCCCAGCGGAAGGCGTTGATGGCGTTGGCCGCCAGCGCATGGCCATGGCTCGCGTAGCCACCCTGGTTCGAGAAGCACTCGCAGCTGCGCGCGATGATGTTCATGTCGTCATCGTAGGCGCACTGCACGTTGAAGCTCATGGGGTGGCGCGAGCGGGTGTTCTGGAAGACTTCCTCGCGCGGGAGCTCGATTTCCACCACGCGGCCGCCGAGCTCACGGGTGAGCCAGGCGCACAGGGGCTCGTAGAGCACCTCCTGCTTGTTGCCGAAGCCGCCGCCGATATAGGGCTTGATCACGCGGATATCGCCCCAGCCGCAGCCAAGCGCCTGACCGCAGACGCGGCGCACGATGTGCGGAATCTGCGTGGACGACACCACGGTGATGCGCTTGCCCTCCATGTAGGCGAAGCAGACGTTCGTCTCGATATGCGTCTAATCGACCTGCTGGGTCTCGGTATGGGCCTCGTAATGATGGTATTTCGGGTCGGCGAGCGCCGCCTCCACCGAGTCATAGCCGGTGCCCTCGAGCGGGGTCACCATGTCGGAGTGCGCGAGCACGTTCGTCTCGCGGACCTCGGGGTGCAGCACCGGCGCATCCGGCGCGAGCGCCTGCTCCACCGTGGTCATGACCGGCAGCTCCTCGTAGGTCGTGTGCGCGAGCACGGCGCGCACGCCGCGGTCGGCCGCCACGTTGTCCTCGGCCACCACGACGGCGATGTCGTCGCCGTAGATGCGCACGCGGTCGTCGAGCAGGCGGCGGTCCGCCACGTCCTGGTGCGCGGGCTCCACGCTCCAGGGATGCCCCGGCGTGGGAAAGCGGTGCACGGGCACGTCCTTGTACGTGAAGACGGCAACCACCCCGGGGATGGCCTCGGCCTCGGTCGTGTCGATCTCGCGCACCCAGCCGTTGGCGATCTGGGCGTGCACGAGGCGCGCCACCAGGCACGGCTTGGGGCACAGGTCGTCGGTGTACTTCGCCGTACCCTTCACCTTGTCGAGCGCGTCGACGCGCGTCACGGCGGTGCCAACCTCGCGCATGGGGGCGACCTTTTTCCAGAATTGCTGCTCCATGCGTCTCCCTCCTCGTTTCGCTTCCTGTTCCTATGCGTCAGGGACCGCCCGGCAGCGTGGACCCGCGCGGCGGGCAGCTGCTCAGAAGCCGACGTGTCCCCAGGGCCCGGCGATCAACCGGTCCCGTTCGATACGAGATGTGATATGAAATGTGAAAACGTTGCTTCCCGACCGTCTTACCTACAAGGTCGGGAACGCATGCGCTACGGACGATGCGCGCTGCTGGAGCCCGCACACGATGCAGACCTCATGAAACCCCCTTTTTCGCCACGGGTTCCCTCCCGTGGCAGTCCATGCGCACGCCAAGCGGTCCAGCGGAATCTCTCACCTTCAAAACCGGTAGCATGTGCAACCTAGGAGCTCTAACAGGCATTATACGCATCGCGGGGACCTATGACCGCCTCAGGATAAAAATAGTTATCTATTAACGGGGATAATTCGTAGCTGCGCTTTTTCGGAATCGTGATAATAAAAAGTTGTAACGCTATCCGCTCGCAGGCGCAAATCGACCGTTGGCGGGCGCTCCACCGTTGCATTCGCGTTCCCGCCACGGGACAATGAGAATACCTTATCGCGTTGGGAGAGCACATGAACAAGACGGTCGAGGGCTACCTGCCCTTCTTCAATTTCCTGAGCACCATCGTCGGCGGCAACACCGAGGTCGTCCTGCACGACTTCACCGACCTGTCACACTCCATCGTCGCGCTCCACAACGGGCACGTCTCGGGCCGCAAGCTGGGCGCTCCCGCCACGGACTTCGCGCTCAAGATGATCAGCAGCGATATCCCCGCCGATCAGGACCATACGGATATCTACCAGTCGCACAGCACGTCCGGCAGGCCGCTGCGCTCCTCGACGCTCTTCATCCGCGAGGACGGCAAGCTCGTGGGCATGCTCTGCGTCAACACCGACACCTCGATCATCGTCAAGCTCCAGTCGCTCGTCGACACCATCGTCGAGACGCTTCCCCCTGGAACCAACGACAATCAGGGCGAGCAGGGGCGCCATGCGGGCGCCATCGGCGAAAACCTGACCGCCTCCGTCGACGACCTCGTGGAGAAGACCGTCAGCGAGTTCGCCACCGCGCGGGACAAGACGGCCTCGGAGCTTTCGCCCAACGAGCGCCTCGAGCTCGTCAAGATGCTCCAGGACGACGGCGTCTTCCTGCTCAAGGGTGCGGTCACCGTCGTCGCCCAGTCGCTGGAGATCTCAGAGCCGAGCGTCTACCGCTACCTGCAGAAGGTGCGCCGGGGCTAATGGCCCGTTTCATAAACTAAAAACCTATTCGCTCGGCCCCTCGCCCGTGCGCGAGCGGCGGATGCTGCGCAGGCCGCGATAGATCGTAGGCTCCGAGATGCCGAGCAGGCAGGCGATCTCGCCCACCGCGCCCTTGATGCGAAAGACCCCCTGGGAATCCAGGACGCTCAGCAGGCGCAGGCGCTCGTCGGCGGGGATCTTCGTTCCCTCGAAGCCCAGAAGCCGGCAGGCGTCCTTGAGGGCGGCCTCCACCGAATCGCCCGAGGCGCTCATGGTGCGCTCGGATGCAACGGAGTCGAACTGGTCGCGCACGGCGCCCAGACGCTGCTGGCGCTGGCCGTCGGCGCCGCCGGGAATATAGGACTCAATGAGCCCGTGCAGGGCGTCCTCAAGTGTGCGGAAGGCGGCGATATCGCGGTTGATGCTCAAAAAGCCGACGATGCGATCGTCCTCGCGAATGGGATAGACGCCCGAATAGAGCGTGCGGCCGTCGAGCGATTTGGTGGGAAAGCCCGTGCGATGCCCCTCGAGCTCCTCAGGATGCTCAAGGAGCTCCGTCAGGTAATCCGAGAGCGGCGCACCCTCGCGACGGCCCGACACATACGGATGCACGAGCTTGATGAGCGAATGCGACGGGTCCTCCAGGTCGTGCAGGGCGATCTCGGTCTGGGCGCCGAACATATCGCCCAGAAAAACGCACAGGGGGATGTAGCGGGATACCGTCTGGTTCATGGGGTTCGCACCCTTCATCGCGGGGCGGAAGAGGGTCGTGGCAAAACGATTCGGCAGCCCGCGGCGCACGGCGGCTGGTGACCGACCTTCAGCATAGCATCGTACCCCACGGGCACCGAAGGATTCTTCCGGCACTTGAGGGCTGCGGGCGGCACGCCGAAAGACGTGCCGCCCGCAGATGCCTGATACGTTGTGGGAGTTCGCCTACAGCGCGGCGATGACCTCGATCTCGACGAGGCCGCCGGCGGGAAGCGCAGCCACCTGGAAGGCGCTGCGGGCCGGGAAGGGCTCGGAGAACTTGGAGGCGTAGATCTCGTTCACGGTGGCGAAGTCGGCGATGTCGGCCAGGAGCACCGTGGTCTTCACGACGTTGTCGAACGTGGCGCCCGCGGCGGCGAGCAGGGCCTCGATGTTGGCGAGGGACTGGGCAGCCTGGGCCTCGATGCCCTCGGGGAGCTTGCCCGTCGCGGGGTCGATGCCGAGCTGGCCGGACAGGAACAGCATGTTGCCCGTCTTGATGCCGGCAGAGTAGGGGCCGAGGGCGGCAGGGGCCTTATCGGAGGAAACGACGTTCTTGTCCATGGAATGCTCCTTTGCAATACGTTGGAACGGTATATCCACAACGGATGCCGGTGTCCGGAGGCTATGCGTGGACCTCGGCATCCGTTGCGGCATGGGGCCGAAAAAGGCACGAGAGGCCCCGGCGCGATGCGCTGATTTCGATACTAGCCCGCCAGCTGATGCTGTGCAAGTTTTTTATCGGTACTAAGAATGTTTTATCTTCCAACGGTGGCATCTTCGGTCCCTGCGGCGGCCTGCGCACGCGAGGCCACACCACCATGCGGATAGCCTGCGGAGATGCGCGGCCGCGCTTGCGGCAACGCTATACTCTTGTCCGATACACAGCCAGAACCTGCAGAAAGGCGCGTATGTCGCAATCGCTTGGGCACCTCGTGCCGCCCCGTCATCCCGAGCTCCTCTCCCCCGCGGGAGGCCCCGAGCCCTTCGCCGCGGCCCTCGCGGCGGGAGCCGACGCCATCTACTGCGGCATGGGCACCTTCAACGCCCGCCGCAAGGCCACGAACTTCACCGACGAGGCCTTCGAGGCCGCCTGCCGTGCGGCGCACCTCGCCGGCGCCCGCGTCTACGTGACGGTGAACATCGTCATCAAGGACACCGAGATGGCCGATGCCCTCGAGCTCATCCGCCGCTGCGCCGCGCTCGGCGCCGACGCCTTCATCATCCAGGACTGGGGCCTCTTCTTCGAGGTGCGCCGTCTCATGCCCGAGCTCGAGCTCCACGTGTCCACGCAGGCGAACATCCACGACCTGCGCGGTGCCCTCTGGTGCCGCGAGGCGGGAGCCGACCGCGTGACGCTTTCGCGCGAGCTCTCGGTCCCCGAGATCGACCGCATCTCGCAGGCGGGTATCGACCTCGAGGTCTTCTCCCACGGCTCCATCTGCTTCTCGTATTCCGGCGTCTGCCTGCTGTCGAGCTTTGCCTGCGCCGGCCGCTCGGCCAACCGCGGCATGTGCGCTCAGCCCTGTCGCCTTCCCTACGAGCTGCTCGACGAGGACGGCTCCGTCATCCCCACGCCCGGCCGTGAGCGCGCCCTGTGCCCGCGCGACAACTGCACGGCCGACATGCTGCCCGAACTCCTGCGCGCCGGCGCGGGTGCCCTCAAGCTCGAGGGGCGCATGAAGGCTCCCGACTACGTCTACTCCGTGACCCGCGCCTACCGCGAGGCCCTCGACGACGCCATCGCCGGACGCACGCCGGACGCACGCGACGCCGCTGACCGCGCCCGCCGCCTCAAGCGGTGCTTCAACCGCGACTTCACGAGTGCCTACCAGCATGGCACCTCTGGCGACGAGATGATGAGCTACGAGCGCTCCAACAACCGCGGCCAGATCGTGGGCGAGGTCGTGGGCAGCAGGCGCGCCAACAACCCCAAGGGCCTGCACCCCGACGACCGCCGCGTGCGCGCCGCCATCGTGCGCATCCGCCTCGACGAGCCCGTGGGTGCCGGCGACCTGCTCGAGCTGCGCCACGACGACGAGTTCGACCAGTTCCTGACCGTGATCGCCCAGGCCGATGCCGCTGCGGGCGAGACCATCGAGTGCCGAGCCGCGCGCTCCATGCCCGAAGGCGCCCTCGTGCGCCTCATCCGCAGCCAGGCCGCGCTCGATGAGGCCTCTGCCGCCCTGCATCGCGACGTCCCGCGCAAGCGGGCGGTCCACGTGAGGGTTCGCGCGCACAAGGGCGAGCCCTTCACCGTCGAGCTCGCCTGCGCCGACGACCCCGCCGCCACCGCCTGCGCCGCCGGCTTCACCGTCGAGCCCGCGCGCACGAAGGCGGTCACCGAAGCGGACCTCATCGAGCACGTCGGCCGCATGGGCTCAAGCCCCTTCGAGGCGGCATCGTTCGACATCGACCTCGAGGACGGCTGCGGCATGGGTTTCTCCGCCGTGCACAAGGTGCGCGCACAGGCCTGCGAAGCACTCGAAGACGTCATCGTTGCGGGTTACCGCGAGCGCGCCGAACGCTTGGCTGTACTCGAGGGCTTCGAGCAGACAGCCTACACGGCGGCCAGCGCCGAAGCACCGTCGGCGGATGGCGCTCCCCTGCCCCAGATCTGCGCCGTCGCGACCACCATCGAGGCGGCAGAGGCCGCCCGTGCGGCGGGAGCCGACCGCATCTACATGACCACGGACATCCTCGAGGCGGCGGGCCTCGATGCCGAGCACACTGCCGTGCGCGGCATCGTGCCCATCCTGGACGAGATCTGCCGCGCCGCCGACGGCGAGCGCCTCGACCCCTGGCTGCAGGCGGGCAGCCCCGCCGCCATCGGCAACATCTCGGAGCTCGCCCGCGCCGCCGAGGTCGGTGCGGCGCCCGAGATCCGCACCTGCCTGCCCGTCCACAACGTCGCCTGCATTCGCGCCCTCGAGGCGCACGGCGCCGCGGGCTTCTGGCTTTCCCCCGAGCTCACCTTGGACGAGATCGAGCGCATCGCCCCGCACGCCACGGCACCCGTAGGCATCGTCGTGTCCGGCCGCCCGCGCGTGATGACGAGCGAGCACTGCATCCTGCAGGTGGCGGGCGCCTGCATCCACGACTGCGCACGCTGTCGCCTGCGCTCGCGTGGGCTTGCCCTGCGCAATATCGACGGCAAGGTGCTGCCCGTTCGCACCGACATCCACGGCCGCTCGCGCCTCTACGACGGCTTCCCGCTCGACCTCACCCCGCAGATGGGCAAGCTGCTCGCCGCGGGCGTGACGCGCTTCGCCGTCGATGGCACGCTGCTTGAGGCAGGCGAGCTCGCGAACCTCGTCGAGCGCGCATGCCGCGCACGCGACGCCGCGCTCGCCGGCCGCAAGCCTGCCCCGCGGTTGAAGGGTGCCACCGCAGGCTGCCTGTTCGTAGGTGTCGACTAACATGCCAACCCCGCTCGCGATCCTCTTCGAATCCGATACGCTCGTCGCCGTGGACAAGCCTGCCGGCATCATCGTCCACGGCGACGGCACGGGCGCAGAGACGCTCACCGACCGCCTCGCCGCAACCCTCGCCGCGCGCGGGGGCGAGGTGGCAACCCGTATCGACGAGCTGCAGGCCCTCCAGCGCCTCGACCGCGAGACCTCGGGCATCGTGCTGTTCTCGACCGCCAAGGCGACGCAGGGCACCTACGACCGCGCCATCGCCGAGCACCGCTTTGAGAAACGCTACCTCGCGATCGTGGAGGGCAAGCCGAACTGGCGCGAGCGCACCTTCACCGGGCCCATCGGCCGCGATCGCCACGACGCACGCCGCATGCGCGTCAGCCGAACCGGCAAGCCAGCCACGACGCACGCGCGCGTGCTGGCCGCAAGAACCGTGCACGGCCGCGCGCTCACCCTGCTCGACATCCGCATCGAGACGGGCCGCAAGCACCAGATCCGCGTGCACCTCTCGCATGCCGGGCTGCCCCTCATGGGAGACGCCCTCTACGGCCGTGCGGACACCGCCGGACTCATGCTCCACGCCGCGCATCTGGCCTTCACCGACCCGGTCAGCGGCGAGCACGTGTCGATCGACGCACCTGCACCTGTGCGGATGCGAACCCTCTTCGGCCGCAAACTAGGTCCGGCATAGCCTCTACCCGCAATACCTGGCCCACAAGGCGGCCAAACATGCGAGAACCAGCGCGAGCGGGTAAAATCCTATGATCCGGCGAGGTCCGTGCGCGGGCGGCGCTCCATTTGTGGAGGCGACGCCTATGGATGTAATCCTCAATCTTCCGAAAGCCCTCGCGACCATCGCGAGCACCGCGAAGACGCTCTTCGAGCTGTACGAGCGGTGGAAGGAGAGAAAGCGCAAAACGGATGACGTAGCGAGATAGACAGAGCCCGGGGGCAACCGGGCTCTTGAATCAATGACCTGCGCCGCCCGCGACCTGTAACCACTAGGCGGGCTTCGCTGGCACTATCATTCTACCCTATCTTTCGGCGTCCACACGGCAGTCACGATTCCCGGATCCCGTGCCTCCACCGCGTCGGAGGAATTCGACCTTGGACCCTTCTCCTCTAAGTCGATCCACCCCGCACGAATGCATGTCCGCCTTATCTGCGAGCTCAGCCCGGCATAGCCTCCTGGGCCACGCTCCACCCCGCAAACCCTGCGTTCTGCAACAATAGACAGAAGAACCAAGAGCAGCGGAGGGGCAATGAGGATCTAACCAGCACAGGTGACGGATCGAAATCGTTCGAGCAGCAGGATGCCGCCTTCGAGCGCGATGAGCGCAGCGAGTACCGGCAGGTCATCTGCTTTCCCGACCTGCCCCGCCAGCGCATCCTCGGCTTCGGAGCTGCGCTCACCGAGGCATCCGCCTGGACGTTCGCGCAGATGCCCGCCCCCGTGCAAGATGAGTTCCTGATGAGCTGCTTCGGCCCCGCCAGCCACGGTGGCAACGCCTACACCCTCTGCCGCACGCCTCTTCAGAGCTGCGACTTCGCACAGGGCAGCTACGCCTACGTCTCCCGCCCGCGACGCGGACAAGACGTGCTCGGCTCCTTCTCGATCGCGCGCGATCAGGCGCTCCTCATCCCCTTCATCCGCTGCTGCATGGCACTTGCGCCCACGCTCACGCTCGTGGGCGCGCCCTGGAGCCCGCCGGCCTTCAGAAGACGAACCGCTCGATGTGCCATGGAGGCCGACTGCGCGCCAAATACCGCGACACCTGGGCGCAGGTGCTCGCCCGCGCCGTCGCCGCTTGGCGCCAGGAAGGCATGCCGCTCGAGTACCTCAGCGTGCAAAACGAGCCCCTCGCCCGCCAGACATGGGATTCCTGCCTCTACACCGCGCAGGAAGAAGCCATCTTCGCCGCCCGGCACCTGCGCCCCGCCCTCGACGCCCAGGGCGTCGCTGACCTCAAGCTCCTCGCTTGGGACCACAACAAGGATCGGCTCATAGCGCGCATGCAGCAGCTTGAGCACGAGCTGGATGGCCTAGGCACCACGTATGAGGACGTCTTTGCCGGCACCGCATTCCACTGGTACACCGGCGACCACTTCGAAGCCGTCCGCACCGCACGCCAGATGAAGCCCGCCCTCGAGCTCATCCACACTGAGGGTTGCGCCGCCTATTCCCACGGCAAAGGCACGCGCACACACGCGGACGCCGAACACTACGCCCGTGACATCATCGGCGATCTCAACGCCGGCGCCACCGCCTACATCGACTGGAATATCCTCCTCGACGAAACCGGCGGCCCCAACCACACCGGCAACTACTGCGACGCCCCTATCATGTACGACCGTCGCACCCAAACCCTCACCTACAACCGCAGCCACACCTACCTCGGCCACTTCTCCCGCTTCACCCAGCCCGGCGCCCGCATCTTTCCCACCTCGTCCTACACCGACCGCCTCGACACCCTCGGCGTCCTCAACCCCGACGGAACAAAGGTCCTCATCCTCCTCAACCGCACCACCAAACCGAAAAAGCAACCATCCGAGAAGGCACGAACACCGCCGCAACCACCCTCCCCGCCCACAGCATCCAAACCTGCGTGTGGAGGTAGACGACCCAAGACGCGCCCCCAAATGAACCAGATAACCTCAGGAACCGAGAAACCCAAGAACCCCAGTCAACCCCCCGCCCGTCGTCCCGGCGGCACGCCGGGACGACAAAGCATAGGGCCCACCCCGCCCCGAGCAATCAGCAGAACAGGGGGTCCTCAGGCCAAAGCCTGAGGACCCCCTGTTCTGCTGATTGCTCGGGGTGGGGTGGGCGCCAACTTCCTCCCGCCTACCGGCCGCCGAGCTCCGAAAACGCAGGAAGGCCCCCGAGGGCCTTCCTAAGCCGACAATCCCGCAGCCGCGCAGCGGCGAGGACGTCGGCGTGGAAGCCCTCGGGGGCCTTCCGATGGGACGCTTTACGCTCTACGACTTAGAACTCGGCGCCGCACTTCTTGCAGACGCGCAGCTTGTTCTTGCCGTCCTTCTTGTGGCCAACGCGCGTGGCCTGGCCGCACTTGGGGCAGATGAGCATCACGTTGGAGGCGTCGATGGCGGCCTCCTGGGAAACGATGCCACCCTGCTGGTTCTGAGCGGTGGGCTTCATGGCCTTCTTGACGATGGCCACACCCTCGACGACAACCTTGCCCTCAGCGGGAAGCGCGCGCAGAACGGTACCGGTCTTGCCGCGATCCTTGCCGGAGAGCACCTTGACGTTATCGCCCTTCTTGATGGACATAGACATAACGGTCTCTCCCTCACTACAGGGTCTCGGGTGCAAGCGAGACGATCTTCATGTACTTCTTGTCACGAAGCTCACGAGCGACGGGCCCGAAGATACGGGTGCCGACGGGCGAGCCGTCCTTGTTGATGACGACGGCAGCGTTGTCATCAAAGCGGATGTAGGAGCCGTCCTTGCGGCGGATCTCCTTCACGGTGCGAACGACGACGCAGCGAACGACGTCCTTCTTCTTGACGTTAGCGCCCGGGGTGGCCTCCTGGACAGCGGCGATGATCACATCGCCGATGCCGGCATAACGACGCTTGGAGCCACCGAGCACCTTGATGCAGCGAACCTTGCGCGCACCGGAGTTGTCAGCAACCGTGAGCATGGTTTGCATTTGAATCATGGTAGTTCCTCCGAATAAGAGAACGACGAGAGGTGCGCCGGCCAAACTGGGGCCGAATCGGCGCCGGCGCGGCGCACATCATCGTGGAAGCGTACGATCGTGACTACTTGGCGCGCTCGATGATCTCGACGAGACGCCAACGCTTCATCTTGGACAGAGGACGGGTCTCCATGAGGCGGACGGTATCGCCGACGCCAGCGGTGCACTCCTCATCGTGAGCATGAAGCTTCTTGGTGGTGGTCATCATCTTGCCGTACTTGGGGTGGCGCTTGCGCTCCGTGGTCTGGACAACGATGGTCTTGTTGCCCGAGATGGAGACGACGACACCCGTACGAACCTTGCGCGCGTTGCGCTCAGTCGTTTCAGACATGCTCTAACTCCTGAATCTACTCGGCGGCAGCGGTCTTCTCCGCTGCGATCTGACGGGCGCGCTGCTCCGTGAGGACACGAGCGATGTCCTTCTTCACGGTCTTGACGCGAGCGGTGTTGTCCAGCTGGCTGGTCGCCATCTGGAAGCGAAGGTTGAAGAGCTCGGCGCGCATCTCCTTCAGCTTGTCAGCAAGCTGAGCGTCCGAAAGCTCACGAATCTCTGCGGGCTTCATTACTTATCCTCCTCGGCAGCGGCGTCGTTGTTGCGGATAAGAATCTTGGTCTTGATCGGCAGCTTGTGCTGGGCAAGACGCAGAGCCTCACGTGCAATCTCCTCGGAGACGCCGGAAATCTCGAACATGACACGGCCGGGCTTGACGACGGCCACCCACTCCTCGGGATTACCCTTACCGGAGCCCATGCGGGTCTCCGCCGGCTTCTTGGTGATGGGCTTGTCGGGGAAGATCGTGATGAACACGCGGCCGCCACGCTTCATGTAACGGGTCATGGCGACACGAGCGGCCTCGATCTGACGGTTGGTGATCCAGTGAGCCTCGAGAGCCTGCAGGCCGTAATCACCGAAATGGAGCTCGGTATGGCCCTTAGCATGACCCTTCATGGAGCCACGCTGCACCTTGCGGTGAAGAATACGCTTAGGGGCAAGCACTACTGACCCCTCCTCTCGGAATTACGACGACGAGGACGCGACGGACCCTCGAGAGCCGGGTTGGGGACCGGCTGGCCGGGGAGCTTCTCGCCCAGATAGATCCAGACCTTGACACCGCAGGCGCCCATGGTGGTGTGGGCGACGGCCGTGCCGTAGTCGATCTTGGCGCGCAGGGTGTGCAGAGGCACGCGACCCTCGCGGTACCACTCGCGGCGGCCCATCTCGGCGCCACCGAGACGACCGGAGCACTGGATACGGATACCCTTGGCACCGGACTTGCGAGCGGTCTGAACGGCCTTGCGCATAGCGCGACGGAAGGCCACGCGGCCCTCGAGCTGCTCGGCCACGGACTGGGCGACCAGGGTGGCGTCGAGCTCGGGACGCTTGATCTCAATCACGTCGACGGACAGGTGACCCTTGTCGACGCCGACGACCTTCTCGAGGTCGTGACGAAGGGTGTCGATCTCGGCGCCCTTCTTGCCGATGACGATGCCCGGACGGGCGGTGAAGATGATGATCTTCACCTTGTCGCCGGCGCGCTCGATCTCCACGCGGGAGACGGCGGCACGGGACAGGCGCTTCTTGAGGTACTTGCGGATCTCAAGGTCGTTGCCGAGGGTCTCGGCGTAGTTCTTGTCGGCGAACCAACGGGAACGCCAGTTCTCGGTGATGCCGAGACGGAAGCCGGTGGGGTAGACTTTCTGACCCATGCTAGCTTACGCCTCCTTTCGCGGAGCGACGACAACGGTGATGTGGCTGGTGCGCTTGAGGATGCGGGAAGCGGAACCCTTGGCGCGAGGACGGATGCGCTTGAGCGACGGGCCCTCGTCGACGTAGGTGGCCTTCACGACCAGATCGGAAGCGCGCAGGCCGTTGTTGTTCTCGGCATTGGCCACAGCGGACTTGAGAACCTTCTCGACGTCCACGGCGACGGCGCGGTTGCAGAAATGAAGGATGTCGAAAGCCTGGGCAACGGACTTGTTGCGGATCAGGTCGACGACGAGGCGAGCCTTGCCGGGGGAAACGCGAACGTACTTGGCCGTCGCGCGGACCTCGACGGTCGCGGTGTCGGTAGACTTAGTTGCCATTTACGAAGAACCCCCCTATTTGGCCTTGTGGCCACGGAACGTACGGGTCGGCGCGAACTCGCCGAGCTTGTGACCAACCATGGACTCGGTGACGTACACGGGCACGTGCTTGCGGCCGTCGTGGACGGCGATGGTGTGACCGACCATCTCGGGGAAGATGGTGGACGCGCGGGACCAGGTCTTCACGACGTCCTTCTTGCCGGCCTCGTTCATCGCGACGATACGCGAGAGAAGGCGAGCTTCCACGAACGGGCCCTTTTTGAGACTTCTGCTCATAAGTGCTAACTCCTAAAACTCGGTATCGACTACTTGCGACGACGACGGATGATGAGGGCGTTGGAGACCTTCTTCTTGTTGCGGGTGCGATAGCCCTTGGTCGGCTTGCCCCACGGAGTAACAGAAGGACGACCGGAGGTGTGGTTCTTGCCCTCGCCGCCGCCGTGCGGGTGGTCAACCGGGTTCATGACCGTACCGCGGACGGTAGGACGGACGTTCATCTTGCGCTTACGACCGGCCTTGCCGATGACGATGTTGGAGTGCTCGGCGTTGCCGACCTCGCCGATGGTGGCGCGGCAGGTGAGCAGGATGCGGCGCATCTCGGAGGACGGCATACGCACGATAGCGTACTTGCCCTCCTTACCCATGAGCTGGCAAGCGGTGCCGGCGGAACGGGCGATCGCGGCGCCCTTGCCGGGCATGAACTCGATCGCGTGAATCAGGGTACCGACGGGGATCTCGGACAGCGGCATAGCGTTGCCCGGCTTGATGTCGGCGCCGGCGCCGGAGACGATCATGTCGCCGACCTTGAGGCCCTTGGGGCACAGGATGTAGCGCTTCTCGCCGTCCACGTAGTGGAGCAGGGCGATGCGGGCGGAACGGTTCGGATCGTACTCGATGGTAGCGACCTTGGCCGGCACGCCGTCCTTGTTGCGCTTGAAGTCGATGATGCGGTAGCGACGCTTCACGCCGCCGCCCTGATGACGGACCGTGATGCGGCCCTGGTTATTACGACCGGCCTTCTTGGGAAGCGGCTCGAGGAGCGACTTCTCGGGCTTGTTGGTCGTGATCTCGGCGAAGTCCGAGATCGTCTGCCAACGCCTACCGGCGCTGGTCGGTTTAAGGTGCTTTACAGCCATTACCTATCCCTTTCGAATCTATCCGCTCGCCACCGCAAGCTGGGATGCGGGTGCGGTGACACCGGATTTACCACGGTACCGGGCGGCTCCATACTATGGGCCCGGTACTCCTTTGCTCGTCTCCCCTTCCGGGAAGACGGAAGAACACACGGGTCGAGAACTTAGGCCTGGTTGCCGAAGATCTCGATGGTCTGGCCCTCGGCCACCGTCACGACGGCCTTCTTCCAAGAGCGGGTCTTGCCGGCGATGTAGCGAACGCGCTTGATCTTGGGCTTGACGCTCATGGTGTTGACGCGGACGACCTTCACGTTGAAGATCTCCTCGACGGCGTCCTTGATCTGGTACTTGTTAGCGTCCTTGTGAACCTCGAACGTGTACTTGTTCTCCTCCATGTTGGAGTAGGAACGCTCGGTCACGATCGGGCGGATGATGATCTCGTGTGCGGTCATTTAGGCGAGCACCTCCCCGAAGTGAGTCGCGACGTCCGCGGGCATCAGCAGAGCGCCGTTGTTGACGAGGTCGTAGGTGTTGGCCTCGGACGGCGTGATGATGAACGTCTTGGGGATGTTACGGAACGACAGGTAAGCGTTGATGTCGTCCTCGCGGACGATGATGGTCAGGCGCTTGCCCTCAAGGCCGAGAGCCTTGAGCAGGGCCACAGCAGCCTTGGTGGACGGCTTCTCGAAGCCGTAGTCGTCAACGAGGAAGAGCTCGTTGTCGCGCACCTTCGCGGAGAGCGCGGAGCGCATGGCGAGCTTGACCTCCTTGTTGTTCATACGCTTGACGTACGTACGGGGCTTGGGCCCGAAGATGACGCCGCCGTGACGCCACTGACCGGCGCGGGTGGAACCCTGGCGAGCGTGGCCGGTGCCCTTCTGACGCCAAGGCTTCTTGCCGCCACCGGAGACCTCGGAACGGCCCTTGGTGGACTGGGTGCCCTGACGCCAAGAGGCCATCTGGCACTTGACGATGTGATGCATGACGTGGATGTTCGGCTCGATGCCGTACACCTCGGGAGCGAGCTCGACCTCGGCGGTCGCCTTGCCCTCGCTGTTCTTTACTTCAAACTTAGACATTCTGTTCTCCTTGGTATGACTCTAGGACCTAGTGCTACAGAGGCCTTTAGGCCATACGGATGGCGACCAGAGCGTTCTTGCCACCAGGGACGGCACCCTTGATGAGCATGAGGTTCTGCTCGGCATCGATGCGGACAACGGTGAGGTTCTTCACGGTCACGCGCTCATCGCCCATGTGACCGGCCATCTTGACGCCCTTGAGGACGCGGGCGGGATAGGCGCACTGGCCGATGGAGCCCGGATGACGCTTGAAGTGCGAACCATGGGTCATAGGACCACGGCGCTGACCCCAGCGCTTGATGCGGCCCTGGAAGCCCTTACCCTTGGAGGTGCCGATGACGTCGACCTTGGTGACGTCAGCGAAGTCAGCGACGGTGACGACCTCGCCAACCTTGTGATCCTCGCCGTTCTCGACGCGGACCTCACGCAGGTAACGGACGGGCTCGACGCCGGCCTTGGCGAAGTGACCAGCCATGGGCTTGTTCACGTTCTTGGCCTTGATGTCGCCGAAGCCGATCTGGACGGCATCATAGCCGTCGGTGGTCTTGGTTTTAACCTGCGAGACCGCGCAGGGGCCAGCCTGGATGACCGTGACGGGGACGACGTTGTCGTTCTCGTCCCACACCTGGGTCATACCGATCTTGCGGCCGAGAATCATGCTGATCATTCAATGATCCTAACTCTCGGTGGTCTTGGGACACTGCGTCCGCCCCTTGCGGACGCCCCTAGAGGACCACTACCGGACGTGCGTGCTCCGAAGCTTTGCATTCCGCTCGCTTTCGGCAGTGCGGCAACCCAACGCGCACCGGCCTTATGCAGGCAGAATCCTCCCCTATCGAGGCACAGCTTGATTAGTATACACGGCCGCGGGCGTGTCCATATTTTCTTCGCATTGAAATCCCAGCTCAAACCGTCCGGTCGACCCACACCGCGTGCAATTTCGGGGACAGGTCCCAAACTTTCATGCGCGCCTGCGCTTTCAATTCCAGGCATCTCGCAACGCATGAAAGTTTGGGACCTGTCCCCGAAATTGCACGCGGGGCCTACAGCGCCTGATTCACGATGGCGGTGTTGGTGAAGCTGCGGTCACTCGGGTCAAACGTATACACGAGAACGCAGCAGTTGCCCAAGTGGACATCCTGAGGGCACGCCGCCCAGTGCTCCCAGGCCTTCTTGAACTGAAGCGTCGCCGACCCGTGGCTGCATGCCAGCAGGTTCTCGACGCCATCGGCCAGCATCAGGTCGGTCAGGGTCGCAACGATGCGCTCCCGCAGTTCCTTGCTGCCCTCTCCCCCGTATGGAACGAGCGCCTCGCCCGGGTCCCACAGCTCGCAGGGCACATCCGCTGCCGGCCCCGCCTCGAAGGGACCGTAGCTGCGCTCCATAAGGCCGTCGATCGGCTCCACCGGGGGAAGGCTGCGGTAGCCCGCGGCCTCCAGATCGCCGCGCACGAGCTCGAGCGTCGTCTTGGCGCGCCCGAGCGGCGAGGTGCACAGGCGGTCGAAATCCACATGCCGCTTGGCCAGCCAAGCGGCAGCGGCATGCGCCTGCTCGATCCCAAGCGGTGTGAGCGGCGCATCGCACCGTCCCTGCACGCGACCCTGCAGGTTGAACTCCGTCTGGCCATGCCGCAGCAGATAGAGCGTCGACACTTCTACCTCTCCCCTTCTTCTTGCCTAGCGCACACCGGCCATGCCGGCCTCGAGGATGCGCAGCTGCGCCAAGGTTTCCTCGGGCGTCACCAGCTGCGGCGCACCGTGCGCAACCGTCTCGTACAGCGCATCGTAGAACTGCGCATAACTCGTGCGCTCACTCGGAACGCGCTCCTCGCGGGTTACACCCGCCTCGTCCATATAGCGCAGCAACCCGTACTGCTCGGGCACATCCAGGCCGAAGTCGTCATGACCCTCAGGCAGATAGAAATGCTTGAGGTCGCGCTCTTGCTGGTCCTTCTCCATCTTGATATACGCGCCGCGGTCGCCATAGATGGCAAAGCTCGGGCGCGGCAGGGCCGTCGCGTAGTTCGCATGCGCGGTGGCCTTCAGGTTGCGATCGTCGTAGTAGAGGTCGTAATCGAAATAATCGACCGCCGTTCCCGGGCCGTTCATCTGCCGTACCTCAGCATGAAAACGGTCCGGCACGCCGAACCAGGCGATAAGCTGATCCAGGCAGTGGGACGCATGGCCGTACGCCGCATTGTTCACGGCATCGAAGCCGACGCCGTCCATCATATGCGGGCGGAAATAGTCGTAGCTCGTCACGACCTCGAACACCCGGCCGAGCACGCCCGACGCGAGCACGCGCTTGGCCGTCACGTAATCGGAATCAAAGCGCCGGTTCTGATAGCACTGCACCGTCACGCCCTTGGCCTTGGCGGTTGCAAACAGATCCGCCGCCTCGGCCTCCGTCGCCGCAAACGGTTTATCCACCACCACATGCTTACCGGCCAGCAGCGCTTCCTTGGCCTGCTCGTAATGCAGCCCCGACGGCGTGCAGATCTCGACCACATCGATTTCCGGATCGCCCAGCACATCCTCGATGCGATCGACATACCGCGCCCCCGGCACCTCGGCCCACGCATCGTGCCTGATATGCCGGGCAAAGATCGTCGCCACACGGAACTTATCGGGCCTCACCTGCACGAACGGCACGTGATACCTGTTCGTGCTCTTGCCGTTGCCGATATACGCGACGTTCAGCACGCGATTGCCCATACAAGCCCCCTCCATGACGCCAAAAGAAACGCAACGACCATCCTACCGCAAAGTGGGGACGAGACAGCAAGCTGTCTCGTCCCCACGACAGTGCGAATGCATCGAATACCGCACCAACCACGTCCCCCCGCCGGGCGACCCCTAAGGGCGTAAACGCAGGGAGCCCCCGGGGTGCTTCCTAAGCGAGTCCTTTTCGCGCCGCAAGGCGCGATGACTCGCGTGGAACACCCCGGGGGCTCCCGGTGGGATCCGTTATAGACCTTATCGCCTACAGCTTGATCTCGATGTCAACGCCGGCGGGGAGGTCGAGACGCATCAGCGAATCGACGGTGCCGCTGGTCGGGTCGAGGATGTCGATGAGGCGCTTGTGGGTGCGCATCTCGAACTGCTCACGGGAGTCCTTGTCCACGTGCGGGGAGCGGATAACCGTGTAGAGGTTGCGCTCGGTGGGCAGGGGGATGGGGCCGGACACGCGGGCACCGGTCTTCTGAGCGGTGTCGACGATGAGCTTAGCGGACTGGTCCACGACCTCGTGATCATAGCCCTTGAGGCGAATCCTGATCTTCTGGCTAGACAACGTTACCTCCAAATGGATTGCGAGGCACTTCCTCGCATACAAAAACTTCTACGTGCGAGGAATCTTAGGCGTTACCGCCGGCCTTGCCGACGACCTCGTCCACGATGGACTTGGGCGCAGGCTCGTAAGAATCGAACTGCATGGTGTAGGACGCGCGGCCCTGGGTCTGCGAACGCAGGTCGGTCGCGTAGCCGAACATCTCGCCCAGCGGCACCTTGGCGCGGATGAGCTTGGTGTTCTTGCGGTCCTCCATGCCCTCGATCTTGCCGCGACGGCCGGACAGGTTGCCCATGACGTCGCCCATGTACTGCTCGGGGGTCTCGACCTCGACGGACATGATGGGCTCGAGCAGCTGCGGGTCGGACTTCTTCAGGGCGTCCTTGATGGCCATGGAGCCAGCGATCTTGAACGCAGCCTCGGAGGAGTCGACCTCGTGGTAGGAACCGTCGAACAGGGTCACCTTAACGTCGAGGACAGGGAAGCCGGCGATGACACCGGTCTGCAGCGCCTCCTGGATGCCCTTGTCGATCGAGGGGATGTACTCCTTGGGCACGACACCGCCGACGATGGCGTTGACGAACTCGTAGCCGAAGCCCTCTTCCATCTTCTCGAGCTTGATGACGGCGTGGCCGTACTGACCGCGACCACCGGACTGGCGGACGAACTTACCCTCGGCGCGCTCGACGTCGTGACCAGCGGTCTCACGGTAGGCGACCTGCGGCTTACCGACGTTAGCCTCGACCTTGAACTCACGGAGCAGACGGTCGACGATGATCTCGAGGTGCAGCTCGCCCATGCCGGCGATGATGGTCTGGCCGGTCTCGTGGTTGGTGGACACCTGGAAGGTCGGGTCCTCCTCGGCGAGCTTGGTGAGCGCGAGGCTCATCTTGTCCTGCTCGGCCTTGGTCTTGGGCTCGATGGCGATGTCGATAACGGGCTTGGCGAACTCCATGGACTCGAGCACGATCTCGTGGCCCTCGGCGCACAGGGTGTCACCGGTGGTGGTGTTCTTGAAGCCCACGGCGGCGACGATGTCGCCGGCGGCGCAGGAGTCACGGTCGATACGCTCGTTGGCGTTCATCTCGAGGATGCGGCCCAGGCGCTCGCGCTGGCCGTTGGTGGCGTTCACGACGTAGGAGCCGGACTCGGCCTGGCCGGAGTACACGCGGAAGTAGGTCAGCTTACCGACGTAGGGGTCGGTCATGATCTTGAACGCGAGAGCGGAGAACGGAGCGTCGAAGTCGACGGGACGGGTGTCCTCCTCGCCGTTGTCGGGATTGGTGCCGACGATGGCGGGAACGTCGAGCGGGCTCGGCAAGTAGTCGACGACAGCGTCGAGCAGCTCCTGGACGCCCTTGTTCTTGTAGGCGGAGCCCACGAGAACGGGGTTGAGCTCGTTGGCCAGAACGCCCTTGCGGATGGCGGCCTTGAGCATGTCCACGGGGATCTCCTCGTCCTCGAGGACCATCATCATCAGGTCGTCGTCAAAGTTCGCGGCGGCGTCGAGCAGCTCAGCGCGCTTCTCGGCGACGATCTCCTCGAACTCAGCCGGGATGGCGTCCATCGGCTCGGGGTAGGTCATGCCCTTGTCGTCGGCCTTGAAGTCCCACGCGGTCATGGTGACGAGGTCGACAACGCCCCAGAAGTTGTCCTCAGCGCCCATGGGGACCTGGATGGCCACGGCGTTGGCGTCGAGGCGATCCTTCATGGTCTCGATGGCGTTGAAGAAGTCGGCACCGATGCGGTCATACTTGTTGATGAACGCGATGCGGGGGACGTTGTAGTTGTGGGCCTGACGCCACACGGTCTCGGACTGGGGCTGAACGCCGGCGACGGCGTCGAACACGGCGACGGCACCGTCGAGGACGCGCAGGGAGCGCTCGACCTCGGAGGTGAAGTCAACGTGGCCCGGGGTGTCGATGATCTGGATGCGGTAGTTCTTACCGTCCTTCTTCCAGAAGCAGGTGGTAGCAGCGGAGGTAATGGTTACGCCGCGCTCCTGCTCCTGAACCATCCAGTCCATGGTGGCAGCGCCCTCGTGAACCTCACCGATCTTGTGGGTCTTGCCGGTGTAGTACAGGATGCGCTCGGTCGTGGTGGTCTTACCGGCATCGATGTGGGCCATGATGCCGATGTTACGGGTCTCGGACAGCTTGTACTTAGGCTTAGCCATGAAAATCTATCCTTCCTGAGACACTACCAGCGGTAGTGAGAGAACGCGCGGTTGGCCTCGGCCATCTTGAAGACGTCCTCGCGACGCTTCACGGAAGCGCCGACGCCGTTGGAGGCGTCGAGGATCTCGTTGGCCAGACGCTCGGCCATGGTCTTCTCCTTGCGGGCGCGGGCGAAGTTCACGATCCAGCGGATGGCGAGCTGCGTGGCGCGACGGGAGTTGACCTCCATGGGGACCTGATAGGTAGCGCCGCCGACGCGCTTGGGTTTGACCTCGAGGGTCGGGCGGACGTTGTCCATGGCCTTCTTGAAGACGGACAGGGCGTCCTGCTCGGACTTGGCGGCAACCATGTCGAACGCACCGTAGACGATGCGCTCAGCGGTGGCCTTCTTGCCGTCGAGCAGGATCTTGTTGATGAGCTGAGTCACCAGGCGGTTGTTGTACACGGAATCCGGCTGGATCTCGCGATGAAGATTCTTAGTCTTGCGACGAGGCATGTTCGTTTCTCCTCTGATATAAGTAGCGGCTTCGCGGGTTCGGGCTTGGCGCCCCTATGCTGAGCCGCAGATACGGTTCGTTACAGGATCAGGCTACTTCTGCTTCGGACGCTTGGCGCCGTAGCGGGAACGAGCCTTCATGCGGTTGTTGACCGGAGCGCAGTCGTAGGCGCCACGGATGATCTTGTAGCGAACACCAGGGAGGTCGCGAACACGGCCGCCGCGGACGAGCACGATGGAGTGCTCCTGGAGGTTGTGGCCCTCACCGGGGATGTAAGCGGTGACCTCGATGCCGTTGACCAGGCGCACACGGGCGACCTTACGCAGAGCGGAGTTCGGCTTCTTGGGGGACGTGGTGAACACGCGGGTGCACACGCCGCGCTTCTGAGAGTTGTGCTGCAGAGCGGCGTTCTTGGACTTGGCCGGCTTGGACTGGCGGCCCTGGCGGACTAGCTGGTTGATAGTAGGCAAAGCGTACTCCTTTTCGAAATGATTCCAGCTTTATACTTGGTGCAACGGCTTGAATCGAGGCGTCAGCATCCACCTTCGAAACACGCAGTTCGCAAGGTTACGCCCGCGTGGCTGCGGTGTCAACAGACCACGCTCCCGGGCGTATCTGCATTTGGGCCCCTTTCCGCCAAATCTCCACACAGGAACGGGGATGCCGCCCCTCGGGCTGCTGCTCAGCCGCCTGCCAAGTGTTCAACACCCACAATCGAGGCCCACAATCTAAGGGTTACCTGGTTTACCAATCGCCAAACCCGTAGGTTGTGGGCCTCGGTTGTGGGTGTTTCGCCTCGCTAACTATTCGCTACCGTCAATCGTCGACCCCTTACCCCTCGTCCAGCGGCGGATGACGAAGCGCCTCAGCTCCTCCTGGCGCCCGGCGAACCCTTCGGGATAGCCACCGAGATCGATATGGGCGTTGCCTGCGATCGTGGCCATCAGGCGACGAAAGCTTACCGGGTTGAAGAGCTGCTCCTTGTTGACTTCCACGATAGTGAAGCCCATGGCCTGCAGGGCATGGCGGCGCTCGTTGTCGATCGCCTGCTGGAGCTCCTCGTCATGGCGGGCTCCCTGGTACTCGACATCCTGATTGCCCCGCCTGATATGCACGTCGCACACGACATACGAGCGCCGCGTGTACGTCCGCGCCTGATCGCTCAGCTCAACGCGGCGGTTCATCTCAAGGTCACAGATCTGCAGGCCGCCAAGGGCCTTGCGCACCGTCATCGGCATCGTCATGGCGGTCTCCATCGGGCTGCGCGCGCCGTCGCGCACCGAGCGCAGAGCCCGCAGCGCCTTCGTGCGCCCATGGCAGCCCTTCGGGATGGAAAGGAAGAAGGTACGCAGGCGTGCGACCGTCGTGAGCGGGCGCGGACGGTCGAGGTAGTCTCCCCCGCCCTCGGGAAGCGCGTAGGTAGAACAGAGCTCGAAGTAGTACTCGATGAGCTCGAGCTCGTCTATCTCCTTGGCGGCCTCGAACGCGCAGAACTCCACGCTCACGACGAACACCTTGGGCGCAAGCCTGACGATTGCCCGCGCGGGAACGTCGCGGTCCCAGACGAGAAACCGCGTCTGCTCGTCGTTTCGCTTGTCCCTGACCGATTGGACCAGCACGTCGATTGTGGAGTCGGAGCCAAGCGGCACACCGAGCGCCTCGAGTTCCACGCGGGCGGCTTGAACGGCGGCGATACCGGGCGCCCCCTCGGCGAGCCGGGAGGCATGGTCCGGGATGCGCATCCGCATCTTCGGGAGGTTGGGGGCGCGGTAGATGGCCCGCGCGGTTTTCGAGCACAGCACGACAGCATCCATGGGGCCATTGTGAGCCAGACTTCAAACCCCGATCGGGCTCGCGCCGCCTTTCTCCCCCGCCGTCTTACGAGCAGCTCAACGCATCTCAACCATACTGTTGGATTCGGGAACGAATCCGTTGAATCCGCCCTCCGGGACGCTCGTTTTGCACGTTTCCCTAACCGTTCTCATGCGGCGGTCACGGCCTTCGCTTCAAATATGGGGATGCGCCCCTCGAATCTGCGGTTCCCGCGCGACGCCGTCGTATAATGTGGAGCGCACGAATTGCCACTGCAAAGGAGACATCATGAGGATTGCCATCCCCGTCGAGACCGACCAGGGTCTCGACGCACCCCGTTCCGGCCACTTCGGCCACGCCGCGTACTTCACCATCGCCACCGTCGAGAACGGCGAGGTCACCGCGGTCGAGTCCGTCAAAAACGTCGAGCACGATGAGTGCGGCTGCGGCGGCGTGATCCAGCACGCCCTCGACCAGAACATCGACGCCATCATCGCCACCGGCATGGGCATGCCGCCCTACAGCCGCTTCACCGCGGGCGGCGTGGCGGTCTACGCCGAGCGCGTCACCCCGATCGCCGGCGACGTGCTCAAGAAGTTCCTCGCGGGCGAGGTGGAGCCCATGGATCCCAATTCCGCCTGCAGGCACTAGCAGCGCGCGGACGCACAAACACGAAAAGGCCCTTGGGCGATGCCGAATCCGGCAGCCCAAGGGCCTTTTTCTTACCCAGTCGACCCGGGAACGCGAACGTCGCTCGCGACGCGCCGCCTACTAGCGGCTACCGACGTTCCCGCTTCCCCCGAACGAAGCGCCGGTGCCGCCGTTGATGATGACCTCGCCGACACCACGGTTGGCGATGGCCTCGTCGCCCGCTGCGATCACGCCCTCGACGCGCTCGATGCGCTTGCCGCCCGCCACGTCCTCGAGCTCGGCATCGTCCAGTGCAACTTCCTTCTCGCGAATCACGTCAGTTATGGTGAACGCTCCTTTGATATATCAATCGATCTGGCGAGGGGCTGTCCCTCTCGCCATCTACAACATACCCGAAGGCATTCGCATGTCATGCGCTGCGGCATGAACGGACGGTTATGGGCACGAGCGATTGCCGCCCGTGAAAGTTTGGGACCTGTCCCCAAACTTGCAGAAACGCCCGCCTCCCCGAGGGAAGGCGGGCGTCGTCATGCGCGAAGGGGCATGTGGGGGACCTTAGTCCTCCTGCTCCTCGGGATGCTGCTCGTCGGAGTCGACGAGCTGGTTCAGCAGCTCATCGAGCGAGGCCATGTCCTCGTTGATGATGCCGTTGCCGGCAGCGTCCTTCTTGGAGGTGTCGACAGGTGCGCCGAGCATCTCCTCGTCGGAGTCGAAGTGGTGGCGCGGAGCGCTCGTGCCCAACAGGATGTCGTCCGGGCCGTCCGGGCTGAACACCATCTGCAGCAGCTGGGAGAGATCCTCCTCGTCCGCCACGTCGTCGGTATTGTCGAGGATGTACAGGAGGTTGTGCGCCTCCAGGCCGTCGCGCAGCTCCTCGATTGCCTTGGCGCCGATGCCGTCGATGCGCAGCAGGTCCTCCTCGGACTTACCCACGAGGTCACCGACCGTTTCGATGCCGACCTCGCTGAACTTGTTGGTCCAGCGCTGCGACACGCCCAGGTCGTCGAACAGGTACAGGCGAGCATCCTCGGCGGAGATGGTGCGGCCGTTGCGGGTGAACGAACCGTCGCCCGCGCCGTACTCGTCGTAGCCGGTCCAGTCGAGCTGCTGCGGGAGCTGCTCGTCGAGCTCCTTGAGCTCCTCGGGCGCCCAGTCGGGCAGCGTCTTGGCGGCAGCGGACGTCGGGCCGTCGATGTTCACATAGCCGTCGGCGGTGCGGTAGGTCAGCGTCGCGTTGGCGTACGGCTTGAGGCCGGTACCCGCGGGGATCTTCTTGCCCACGATGACGTTGGACTTGAGGTCGAGCAGGTGGTCGACCTTGCCCTCGATGGCAGCCTCGGTCAGAACGCCCGCAGTGCGGATGAACGACGCGGAGGACAGCCAGGAGTCGATGGAGGACGCGACCTTGAGTGTACCCAGGATGACGGGCTCGGCGGCGGGAGCCGCACCGCCCAGGCGGGCGACGCGCTCGACCTCGTCGGCGAACTCATAGCGGTCGACGTACTGGCCGAGCAGGTACTTGGAGTCGCCGGGGTTGGTGATCTGGACGCGGCGCAGCATCTGACGGGCGATGACCTCGATGTGCTTGTCGTTCAGGTCGACGCCCTGACTGGTGTAGACGTCCTTCACGCTCTCGACGAACGTGTGCATGGTGGACTCGATGTCGGTGAGCTTGCGCAGGTTGCGGAAGTTCACGAAGCCCTTGGTGATCTGGTCGCCGGCGCGGACCTCGCAGCCGTCCTCGATGCCGGGCATGAAGCGCACGGACGCGGGGACGCGCTTCTCGTCGAGGATGCGCGTGGGGTCGTCGATATCGGTCAGGGTGAGCACGTACTCGGACTTCTCGGGCTTGATCGCGAGCATGCCGGAGTACGGGGCCAGATCGGCCTCGCGACCCAGGATCTTCTCGTTCACGTTGCCGACGACGTCGAACATACGGCCAACCGTAGGCAGACCCTGCGTAATGTCGTCGACGCCCGCGACACCGCCGGAGTGAATGGTACGCATCGTCAGCTGCGTACCGGGCTCGCCGATGGACTGGGCGGCGATAATGCCAACCGCGGTGCCGATGGCGACCGGACGACGGGTGGAGAGGTCCCAGCCGTAGCACTTCTGGCACACGCCGTACTTGGAGCGGCAGGTCAGCAGCGCGCGCAGCTTGACCTTCTTCATGCCGGCGTCGAGCATCTTCTTGAGGTCGTCGACGCTCTCGATGTAGCCGTCCTTCTCGAAGAGCACGGTGCCGTCGGGCGCCACGACGTCCTCGATGAAGCAGCGGCCCACGAGGTCGGCGTTGATGTCCTCGGTGCCGGGGATGATCAGGTTGTAGGTCACGCCCTCGGTCGTGCCGCAGTCCTCCTCGCGGACGATGACGTCCTGCGCCACGTCGACCAGACGACGGGTCAGGTAACCGGAGTCGGAGGTGTGGGACGCGGTGTCGACCAGGCCCTTACGGGCGCCGTAGGTCGAGATGAAGTACTCGAGCGGCAGCAGGCCCTCGCGGAAGTTCGCCTTAATGGGAAGGTCGATCGTCTCGCCGGACATGTCGGCCATGAGGCCGCGCATGCCGCCGAGCTGACGCAGCTGGGTCTTGGAACCACGGGCGCCGGAGTCGGCCATCATGAAGATCGGGTTCTCCTCATCGAACATGCCGAGCATCTCCGCGGCGACGGTGTCGGTCGCGCGGGTCCACTCGTTGACGACCTCGATGTGGCGCTCCTGCTCGTTGATGAAGCCTTCCTCGAAGTACTCGTTGATCTGGTCGACGCGCTTCTGCGCGGCGTCCAGGATCTGCGGCTTGTCCTCGGGGATGAGAGCGTCCCACAGCGAGATGGTCAGGCCGGCGCGGGTCGCGAAGTGGAAGCCGGCGTACTTGATGGCGTCCAGGATCGGGCCGACCTCGGCCTGCGGATAGCGGTCGCAGCAGGCGGCCACGAGCTTGGACACGTCGCCCTTGACCATCTTGTAGTTGATGAACTCGTAGTCGGCAGGCAGGCACTGGCGGTTGAAGATGATGCGGCCGATGGAGGTCTCGAAGCGCGCGGTCTTGGAGCCGGTGACGTCGTAGTCCACGACCTCGTTGCGGTCGTTCTTCACGCGGAACAGGCGGGTGCCGTCCTCGTTGATGACGTTGGCCTCGTCGGAGCTCACGCGCACGATGATCTTGGCCTGGAGGTCGACCTCGGTGCGGGCGTCATAGGCGTTGAGCGCGTCGTCGAAGCTGGCGAACACGTGGCCCTCGCCCGGCAGGTTGTCGCGAACCTGGGTGAGGTAGTACACGCCGATGATCATGTCCTGCGACGGGACGTTCACGGGCTTGCCGGACGCCGGGGAGCGCAGGTTGTTGGCCGAGAGCATCAGCACGCGGGCTTCGGCCTGCGCCTGCTGCGACAGCGGCACGTGGACGGACATCTGGTCGCCGTCGAAGTCGGCGTTGAAGGGCGCGCAGACCAGCGGGTGCAGGTGGATGGCCTTACCCTCGACGAGCACGGGCTCGAAGGCCTGGATGGACAGGCGGTGCAGGGTCGGGGCGCGGTTCAGCAGCACGAGACGGCCGTCGATGACCTCCTCGAGGATGTCCCACACGAAGCTGGCGGAGCGGTCGATGGCGCGCTTGGCGCCCTTGATGTTCTCGACCTTGCCGAGCTCGACCAGGCGCTTCATGACGAAGGGCTTGAAGAGCTCGAGCGCCATGGTCTTGGGCAGACCGCACTGGTGCAGCTTCAGCTTGGGGTCGGTAACGATAACGGAACGGCCGGAGTAGTCGACGCGCTTACCGAGCAGGTTCTGGCGGAAGCGGCCCTGCTTGCCCTTGAGGGCCTCGGCGAGCGACTTCAGCGGACGGCCGCCACGGCCGGACACCGGGCGCCCACGGCGACCGTTGTCGAACAGGGCGTCCACGGCCTCCTGCAGCATGCGCTTCTCGTTGTTCACGATGATCGCGGGGGCGTCGAGGTCCAGCAGGCGCTTCAGGCGGTTGTTGCGGTTGATGACGCGACGATACAGGTCGTTTAGGTCGGACGCGGCGAAGCGGCCGCCGTCGAGCTGCACCATCGGGCGCAAATCGGGCGGAATGACCGGGATGACGTCGAGGATCATGTTCGCGGGGTCGTTGCCGCCCTTCAGGAAGGCGTCGACGACCTCGAGGCGCTTGACAGCCTTCTCGCGCTTCTGCTTCTGGCCGTCCTCGTCGGCGATGATGGCCTTGAGGGTCTCGGCCTCCTTCGGGAGGTCGATGGCGGCGAGCAGGTCGCGGATGGCCTCGGCGCCCATGCCGCCCTCGAAGTACATCGAGTAGTAGCGCTTCATCTCGCGGAACAGCGGCTCATCGGAGATGAGGTCGCGCTCGGTGAGCTGCATGAAGGCCTGGAAGGCGTCGGAGCGGAGCTGCTTCTCGTCCTTCGTCTCCTCCTCGATGTCGACGATGCCGGCGGCGATCTCCTCGGGCGTCAGCGGCTCCTCGTCGGAGAACTCGTCGAAGTTCTCGGGGTCGCCCTGGGCCTTCAGGCTCTCGATCTGGCGGGCGCACTCGGCGTCGATCTCCTCGAGATCGGCAGCGAGCTCCTCGCGCAGGTCCTCGGCGTCGGCCTCGCGGGCCTCGTAGTCCACGTGCGTGATGATGTAGCTGGCGAAGTACAGAACCTTCTCCAGGTCCTTGGACTTGATGTCCAGAAGACGGCTCATCGGGAAGCTCGTGGGGCTCTTGAAGTACCAGATGTGGCTGACAGGGGCCGCCAGCTCAATGTGGCCCATGCGCTCGCGGCGGACCTTCGAGGTGGTCACCTCGACGCCGCAGCGCTCGCAGACGATGCCCTTGAAGCGGATGCCCTTGTACTTGCCGCAGGAGCACTCCCAGTCCTTGGCGGGACCGAAGATCTTCTCGCAGAACAGGCCGTCCTTCTCGGGCTTGAGGGTACGGTAGTTGATGGTCTCGGGCTTCTTGACCTCGCCGTGCGACCAGGAGCGGATCTGATCGGCGGAAGCGAGCGAGATCTTTACCGCATCAAAATCAGTGGTTTCGAAATCTGCCACAGTCAGCTACTCCTTATCAGTCGTGGAAGCGGCGAACGCGTCGAGCAGGGCGTCGACGGCGTCGGCGGAGGTGTCGGCCTCGTCGATGGAGGGCAGGTCGCCGAGCGCCTCGACGTCGGCCTCATCGGCGGTGACGACCTCGGGCTCGTACACGTTGTTGTGCATCGGCTCGATGTCGAGTGCGAGCGAGCGGATCTCCTTGACGAGAACCTTGAAGGACTCGGGGATGCCGGGGGTCGGGACGTTCTCGCCCTTGACGATGGACTCGTAGGTCTTGACGCGACCCACGGTGTCGTCGGACTTCACGGTCAGGATCTCCTGCAGGACGTTGGAAGCGCCGTACGCGTAGAGCGCCCAGACCTCCATCTCGCCGAAGCGCTGGCCGCCGAACTGCGCCTTGCCGCCCAACGGCTGCTGGGTCACGAGGCTGTAGGGGCCCGTCGAGCGCGCGTGGATCTTGTCGTCCACCATGTGGCCGAGCTTCAGGATGTAGGAGACGCCCACGGTGATCGGCTCGCGGAACTCCTCGCCGGAGCGGCCGTCGTAGAGCGTGGTCTTGCCGCGCTCATCGAGCTGCGTCACGAACTCGGGGCGCATGTGCTCGCCATAGCGCTCGGTCGCGAGGTTGAGCATGTTCTTGTTCGCGCGACGGATGACGTCGGCGATCTCGTCCTCGGTGGCGCCGTCGAAGACCGGCGTCGCCGTGAAGAACGGGCCGGGCACGTAGGTGTCGGAGTCCTCAGAGGAGGGATCCCAGCCGCAGGCGGCAGCCCAGCCGAGGTGGCACTCGAGCAGCTGGCCGACGTTCATACGGGAGGGGACGCCCAGCGGGTTCAGGATGACGTCGACCGGGGTGCCGTCGGCCATGTAGGGCATGTCCTCGACGGGCAGGACCTCGCAGATGACGCCCTTGTTGCCGTGACGGCCGGCGATCTTGTCGCCCTGCTGGATCTTGCGGCGCTGCGCGACGTAGACGCGCACCTGCTCGTTGACGCCCGGGGCCAGGTCGTCGCCGGCCTCGCGGCTGAAGCGGACGACGTCGATGACGCGGCCGTAGGAGCCGTGCGGCATCTTGAGCGAGGTATCGCGGACGTCGTGGGCCTTGGCACCGAAGATGGCGCGCAGCAGGCGCTCCTCGGCGGTCAGCGCGCTCTCGCCCTTGGGCGTGACCTTGCCGACCAGGATGTCGCCGGGGCCGACCTCGGCGCCGATGCGGATGATGCCGTCCTCATCGAGGTTCGCGAGCATGTCCTCGGACAGGTTCGGGATCTCGCGGGTGATCTCCTCGGGACCGAGCTTCGTGTCGCGGGCGTCGATCTCGTGGCGGGAGATGTTGATGGAGGTCAGCAGGTCCTCGGCCACCAGGCGCTCGGAGACGACGATACCGTCCTCGTAGTTGAAGCCCTCCCACGGCATGTAGGCCACGACCAGGTTCTGGCCGAGCGCGAGCTCGCCGTGATCGGTCGAGGGGCCGTCGGCCAGCGGCTGGCCCTCGACGACCTCGTCGCCCACGCGCACGAGCGGGCGGTGGTTGATGCAGGTGGACTGGTTGGAGCGCTGGTACTTGGGCAGGTGGTACTCCTCCAGGCCCTCGGCGCTCTTCACCGTGATCTTGGCGGCGTCGGCGAAGATGACCTCACCGGCGTGCTTGGCCAGCGTGACCTCGCCGGAGTCGATGGCGGCGCGGCGCTCCATGCCCGTACCGACGTACGGCGCGATGGGGTGCAGCAGCGGCACGGCCTGACGCTGCATGTTCGCGCCCATGAGGGTACGCTTGGCGTCGTCGTGCTCGAGGAACGGGATGAGGGTGGCAGCCACGGAGAGCATCTGGCGCGGGCTCACGTCCATGTAGTCGATGTCGTCCACGGGCACGTCGGCCGGGGCGCCGAAGGAGCCGTCGAAGTCGCGCGTACGGGCGACGACGCTGTGCGGACGCACGACGTTGCCCTCGGCGTCGATGGCGACGAACTCGCGGGTGGCGGGGTCGATCGGCGTGTTGGCCGGCGCGATGATGTGGTTCTCCTCCTCATCGGCGGTCATCCAGTCGATCTCGTCGGTCACCTTGCCGTCGACCACGCGGCGGTACGGGGCCTCGATGAAGCCGTACTCGTTCACGCGGGCGTAGAGCGCCAGCGAGCCGATCAGGCCGATGTTGGGGCCTTCGGGGGTCTCGATGGGGCACATGCGGGCATAGTGCGAGTTGTGAACGTCGCGGACGGCCGTCGGCACGTTCGTGCGGCGGCTGGAGCCGGACTTGTGGCCGGCAAGGCCGCCGGGGCCGAGAGCCGAAAGACGGCGCTTGTGGGTAAGGCCGGTCAGGGGGTTCGCCTGGTCCATGAACTGGGACAGCTGCGAGGAGCCGAAGAACTCCTTGATGGCGGCCACGATCGGGCGGATGTTGATGAGCGACTGCGGGGTGATCTCGTCGATGTCCTGGGAGCTCATGCGCTCGCGGACGACGCGCTCCATGCGGCTCATGCCGATGCGGAACTGGTTGGCGACGAGCTCGCCCACGGTGCGGATGCGGCGGTTGCCGAAGTGGTCGATGTCGTCGGTCTTGTAGCCGGGCTCACCCGCGGCCAGGGACAGCAGGTAGCGCAGGGTGGCGACGATATCCTCGTCGGTGAGGATCGTCACCTCCTCCTCCGTGGTGAGGCCGAGCTTCTTGTTGACCTTGTAGCGGCCCACGCGGGCGAGGTCGTAGCGCTGGTTGTTGAACAGCAGGCCCTCGAGCAGGCTGCGGGAGGCGTCGACCGTCGGGGGCTCGCCGGGGCGCAGGCGACGGTAGATCTCGATGAGGGCGTCCTCGCGGGTGAGGGCGGTGTCGCGCTCGATGGTGCGCTTCACGACGTCGGAATCACCCAGCAGGTTGTAGATGTCGTCGTTGGTGACGGCGATGCCCAGGGCGCGCAGGAACATGGTCGCGGACTGCTTGCGCTTGCGGTCGATGGACACCACGAGCTGGTCGCGCTTGTCGACCTCGAACTCGAGCCAGGCGCCGCGCGCGGGGATGACCTGCGCCTTGTAGACCTGCTTGCCGCCGTCCATCTCGGAGGAGTAGTACACGCCAGGCGAGCGGACGAGCTGGGAGACGACGATGCGCTCGGTGCCGTTGATGATGAACGTGCCCTGATCGGTCATCATGGGGAAGTCGCCCATGAAGACGAGCTGCTCCTTGATCTCGCCGGTCTCCTTGTTGACCAGGCGGACGTCGGTCAGCAGCGGGGCCTGATACGTCATGTCCTTCTCGCGGCACTCCTCGACGCTGTGCGCGGGATCGCCGAACTGATGCTCGCCGAACGTCACCTCCAGAACGTGGTTCTGGCTCTGGATGGGGCTGGACTCACGGAAGGCCTCGCGCAGGCCCTCGTCCATGAAGCGCTCAAAGCTCTGCTTCTGCACGGAGATGAGGTTGGGCAGCTCCATCGCCTCGGGGATCTTCCCGAAGTTGACGCGGGTGCGCTCTGTTGCCGTTACGGCCTGTGTAGACTTCTGCACCAGGTGTTTCCTCCTTCGCGGGAAAAACGGTTGGTCGGCACGACCTGCGGCTCTTCGCAGACTCATGCCAGTTATCGCAATCTATTAGTTTATCAGGTGCATTCCGTTCGGCAAGAAAAGTCTTGACTGAGGCGACTATTTGGGGTAGCAAAAAAGTTGCTCGCCATTTGCCCTGCTAAACCCCTACGAATCGAACACCTGTTCATGAGTTTTCCGTGGATAGCCTCTTTGGGGACGTAGCCAAGAGAGGCCATCGCCCGCCCGCCGGGCACTGTCCGCTTTCAGGACGGGGATGTTTTGGGACATTCGCAGTCCCTTCCGAGAATATATATATTCTCGGAACGCAAATCGTCGTTTCCGCAGGATTCACTCGGTTGGAGTTCCCAGATTATATATATTCTCGGCGCGCCGCCTTGGATGGCCCCTTCGCTGGCTCCTTTGGGGACGTAGCCGGGAGAGGCCACCCGGAGCGGCACCAACACGCGGGAGCATCCCCCGAGGGTTCGCGCCGCTCCGGGTGGCCTCTCCCGGCTACGTCCCCAAAGGAGCCAGCGGGTGCCGCGTGGGTATACTGCGCACGAGGCGAGAGAAAGGCGGCGCAGCATGTTCAGCCCCATACACGATGACCAGGGACGTCCCAAGGCCATCGCCGACATCGCGTACGCGGACCTCGAGCAGCTCCGCGAGCTCGACGAGGGCTACGCCCTTGAGTTCAAGCGCAGCCTCTCCCCCACCGTGGCCAAAAAGCTCCCCAAGATCATCGCCTCGTTCGCCAACTCCGCGGGCGGCTGGCTCGTCATCGGCATCGCCGACGACGACCATGCGCTCACCCCGGTGCCGCGCCTGGCCGCCGACTACAGCCAGATCATCGGCGAGCTCTGCCGCCGCCATATCACGCCCGCCCCGCGCATCGAGGTGCGCTTCTTGCCCGACCCCGCCCAGAGCGACCAGGGCGTCGTCATCATTCAGGTGCTCGAGGGCGATTTCCCGCCCTACATCGCCGACGGCGTCGTCGACGTGCGCGAGGGCTCGACCTCCGGCCCCGCCGCCAGCTCGGCGCTCGTAGAGCTCTACGGCAAGGCCACGCGCCGCCGGCTGGAAGTCGAGCGCTTCTGCCGCCGCACCGTCTTCTACGCGCTGCCCGACACCCCGCTGTTCAACCTCTACTTGTTCCGCATGGGCAGACGCGCCGCCGAGGCGCCCTCGCGCGACGAGGTCAACCAGCACGTCGAGGCCATGCGCACGGCTTTCGCGCGCGGCCGGCTCGCCGGCCGCGTCCACCACGCCCACGACTCCCTCATCTTCAGCGTCCCCACCCGCGACGACCCCCGCGTTCCCCACTCTGCGATCGAGCTGTTCGGCGACGAGTCGGTCAAGCTCTCCGTTCCCGCCGTGCTTGTGGGACCCGAGGACTATGAGCAGGCCCTCTCCGCCCTCGGCCTTGCCATGAAGGACCCGGCGCCCGCGAATCCGGCCTGCCCCGCAACGGATGCCCCCACCGACCGCCTGCGCATCATGAGCGCCGCGGACACCCTCGCGCGCGTGACGCGCATGGCCGCGGTCATCGACCGCTACATGCGTGAGCGCAACATCCCCTGGCAGCAGTACGCCGTCGCCTACGAGCTTGAAAACCTCGCCGGCGTCGTGCTGTGGAGCGAAGAGCCCCTCTACCTGGACTACGTCCGCGCGCGCGGGCCGCTCTTCTGCGCCACGACCGACTGCCTCTCGCGCGTGCGCTACCTGGACGACGGCGGGCACGACAGCTTCCGCGCGCGGCAGTTCGCCGGCAGTCACTTCTTCGAGGCATGCGGCCTTCCCCTGGGCTCGCCCGATGCGCGCGACAACGACCTGGTCGACGCCCTGCTGCGCGGCGCGCACGGGGCCGCGCGCAACCATATCGCCCGCGCAAACGAAAACGCTCCGAAGCGCTGACACTGCCTGCTCGCCCCTGAAAACAACAACGGGCCCGCCGCTCGCAAGGAGCGACGGGCCCGCATGCCGTTCGCGGCAAAGGCTCTGCTTGAGCTTTACGCCTCCTGCTTATAGAAGCTCTTGAAGGCGGTGAAGATGGCGGCGGCGAGGCCGGCGCCCACGAGTGGAGCGAAGATGAAGACCCAGACCTGGTCGAGCGCAAGGGTGTTGCCCTCGAACGCCATGACGAGCGCGGGGCCGAAGCTGCGGGCGGGGTTCACGGAGGTGCCCGTCAGAGGGATGCCCATGATGTGCACGAAGGTCAAGGTGAGGCCGATGACGATGCCGCCAAAGTGGCCGGTCTTGCCGTCGGCGGTCACGCCCAGGATGGTCAGCACGAAGACCATGGTCAGGATGACCTCGACCAGGCAGGCGCCGAGCATGGAGATGCCGGTGGAAGAGGCCTCGCCGTAGCCGTTGCAGCCGAGGCCGGTCGCGGCGACACCGCCGAGATCGGCGCAGTTGTTGATCACGAGCATGAGCACCAGGGCGGCGATGATGGCGCCGACGAACTGGCCGATCCAGTAGCCGAACAGGTCGGTAAGCGAGATGCGCTTGTCGGCATACATGCCGAAGGTCACAGCGGGGTTGATGTGGCAGCCCGACACGTTGCCGATGGCAAAGGCCATGGCGACGATGGACAGGCCGAACGCGAATGCGATGCCCAGGTTGCCGAGGGTGGAGCCGGCGATCGCCGCGCTGCCGCAGCCGAAGAAGGTCAGCACGAACGTGCCGAGCGCCTCGGCGACATACTTCTTGATGGACATTGATCCTCCTCTTTCCAGCGCGCCGCACCAGCGCGGCGCAAAACGGCGCACCATGAAAGCAGGTTGGGCGAAAAAGCGCAACGGAAAGCGGCAACCGTCAATCAAAGGTTCAGCATGGACCGCTGCCCGGATGGAGCCCTCACTCAAAAAGAAACGGGACCGTCTTGGACGGTCCCGCGCATCGTGCAAGCTGTCGTGATTGTGGGCGCGAACGCTAGCGCTTGAGGCCGCCGCGCTCGTCGATGGCCTCCCAGAAGGCGTCACGGAAACGCGGATCCTCGGCGGCCATGAGGGCGTTCGTGGCCATCCAGCCGGAGGGCGTGCCGGTGTCGTAACCAGACAGCGGGTCGATGACCACGGCATACATGGCCTCGCGCTCGAGGCTGCGCGCCATGGCGTCGGTGAGCTGGATCTCGCCGCCCTTGCCGGGCTCCTGGTCGCCCAGCAGGTCCATCACGAGCGGGCTCAACAGGTAGCGGCCCACGATGTAGAGGTTCGAGGGGGCGTCCTCGGGAGCGGGCTTCTCCACGAGGCCCGAGACGCGCCAGACGGCACCCGGCTCGTCGTCGGCGGGATCGCCGGACTCGGGTACGGTGCCCACGCGCTCGCCGGCGATCACGCCGTAGCGGCTGACCTCATCGGGCGAGCAGGGCGCGACCGCGATAACCGAAGCGCCGGCGTGGGCGTTGGACACGGCCATCATCTTGGTGCAGATGTCACGCGCAGGGACGACGTAGTCGCCCAGCAGCACGAGGAAGCTCTCGCCCGCAACGGCGTCAGCGGCAGAGCGGATGGCGTGGCCGAGGCCACGGGGCTCGTACTGGTAACGGAAATCGACGGGCATGTTGCCGGCAGCGGCGACGGCATCGGCATAGGCTGCCTTGCCGCGCTCGCGCAGCAGGCCCTCCAGGGAGCGATCGGGCTGGAAGTAGCTCAGCAGCTCGGGCTTTCCGGGCGAGGTCACGATGATGACGTCATCGACCTCCTCGGGCTCGAGCGCCTCCTCGACCACGTACTGGATGACCGGCTTGTCGAGAACCGGAAGCATCTCCTTGGGCGTGCACTTGGTCGAGGGCAGAAAACGCGTACCCAGACCGGCCGCAGGTATGATTGCCTTCATGTTCGGAATCTATTCCTTTCACAGGCGCGGGCATGTGGCCCGCATATCCCAGACGGCGCGGTCGCATCGCACCGAATCTCACTAACCCAGCAGGGTACCCCATTGCGTCATGTTCCGCGAACGCATCCTGCCAAATTGCGTTGGAAATGCGCAGATGCAACTGAAATATCAAGGGAATGTCACGCGATGCCGTGGTTTGCAACCGGCTGTCCCCCGTATCCGACCGCTCACGGTACCGACAGGATGCAAGCGATCAAGGGCGCGATGTGCCGGCCCGTCCTTGTCCGCCGCGTAAAGACGGCTACCTGGTACCAAAAGGCCGGAATGCACCCTCGCAGGCGCCCGGTTCCGGTCTTCCAGTACCGGAATGCCAGAGGCGTGGAGCCCCGCCCGATTTCACGCCATACAACGAAAGGGGCCCGGTTTCCCGGACCCCTTTCGAATCGGCGGCGATCATGCCGCCGTATCAAGCAGGCGTGAAGCCTGCCAGAAGTTACTTGAGGGAGACGGCAGCGCCAGCAGCCTCGAGCTTCTCCTTGGCAGCCTCGGCGTCCTCCTTCTTGACACCCTCGAGAACGGCCTTGGGAGCGCCCTCGACGACCTCCTTGGCCTCCTTGAGGCCGAGGGAAGTGAGCTCACGGACGACCTTGATGACCTGGATCTTGTTGTCGCCGAAGCCCTCGAGCACGACGTCAAACTCGGTCTTCTCCTCCTCGGCAGCGCCAGCGCCGGCAGCAGGGGCGGCCACGACGGCAGCCGGAGCAGCGGCGGACACGCCGAAGGTGTCCTCGATAGCCTTGACGAGCTCGGAAGCCTCGAGCAGGGTCATTTCCTTCAGAGCCTCGATGATCTCATCGGTGGTAAGCTTAGCCATTTTAAGCAATCCTTTCGGTTTCCCTGCTATGCAGGGAGATCTTTCTTGCATGGCGCGGGGTGCGCCGGACGGGTGCGGGCTCGCGCCCGCGGGCAGGCGACCTTAGGCCGCCTTCTGCTCGGAGACCTGCTGGATCGAACGAGCAAGACCGCTGGAAACGCCGTTGACGCAAACAGCGATGTCGCGTGCGAAACCAGAGATGAGGCCGGCGATCTGGCCCAGGAGCTGGTCCTTGGTGGGGAGCTCGGCGATAGCGTTGACCTCCTCGGCCGTCACTGCCTTGCCCTCAGAGATACCGCCCTTGATCTCGAGCACGCCCTTGGACTTCGTGGCGAAGTCCTTGAGCGCCTTCGCAGCCTCGACGGGCTCGTTCTCGTAGAACACGTAGGCGACGGGGCCGACGAGAAGCTCGTCGATCTCCGGCTGCTCCTGGTTCTTGAGAGCGATGCGCACGAGGTTGTTCTTGTAGACCTTCATCTCGGCGCCGGTCTCGCGGAGCTGATGACGCAGCTCCTGAGCCTGCTTCACCGTCAGACCCTTGTAGTTGACGACGAACACACCGTTGTTGTTCTCGATGCGAGACTCGATCTCGGCGACCATGTCGATTTTGTACTGCTGTGGCATATGGGTTACACCTCCTTCTCGCTTTTCTTCGGGCACGGACCCGTGCAGGACGTGACGGGGGCATGCCTTGAGAAAAGAAAGCCCCCGCGCTGACAAAGAGCGACGGGGGCGAGAAGACATATCTACTCGACCACCTCGGCTGGCGGGTTACCCCATTGAGCCTTTGGGGAGAATCCCCTCGGCGCCGGCTGTCTCTGGCAGCGGATTCGTGCGTGAACCTCAAGTAGTATGGCGTGCCGGCATCCCGGCGTCAAGCACACGGGCGGGAATCCCCCATCTGCACAAGGCCTCCACGGCCTGGCCTCTTTGGGGACGTAGCTGGAAGGCGCCAACCGCCGGCGTGGCCGGCGGTTGGCGCCTTCCAGCTACGTCCCCAAAGAGGCCAGGTGCCGCTCGTCGGCAAATCGCTGCCGCTCGTTTCCGCGGGCGTCCCCCGGTCGGTTTGTGCGGCCGGGCATCGCGCGCCTCCCCTATCGTAGCCAGCGACAGGCGGGCTCGCGCGCAAGCCCGCAAACAACTGCAAGCTCACTATGAAAGGAGGGACACATGGCAGATGCAACCGCCGCCCAGCAGGGCGGCATGAAGAAGACCCTTTCGCTGTGGAACTTCTTCACCATCGGCTTCGGCGCCATCATCGGCACCGGCTGGGTTCTGCAGGTCGGCGACTGGATGGTCGTCGGTGGCGGCCCCGTCCCGGCCATGATCGCGTTCCTGCTGGGCGCCATCTTCCTCGTCCCCATCGGCGCTGTCTTCGGCGAGCTCACGGCGGCCATCCCCATCTCGGGCGGCATCGTCGAGTATGTCGACCGCAGCTTCGGGCGCATCCCGTCCTACATCACTGGATGGTTCCTCGCGCTCGGCAACGGCATCCTGTGCCCGTGGGAGGCCATCGCCATCTCCACCCTCGTTTCCGACATGTTCGGCAGCCTGCCCGGCCTCGAGTGGCTGCGCGCGGTCAAGCTCTACACCATCATGGGCGCCGACGTGTACCTCATCCCCACCGTCATCGCGCTGGGCTTCGCCGCCTACGTCATCTACCTCAACTTCCGCGGCGCAAGCTCTGCCGCCAAGCTGCAGGCCTTCCTCACCAAGGCCCTGCTGTGCGGCATGCTGCTGGCCATGGGCATCTCGATCGTCACCGGTTCGCCCGACAACGCCATGCCCGTGTTCTCGCAGGTGACGAACGCCGGCGGCAGCGAGCCCGCGACGTCGGCCGGCAACCTCTTCGCCGGCATCGTGAGCGTGCTCGTGCTCACCCCGTTCTTCTACGCGGGCTTCGACACCATCCCGCAGCAGGCCGAGGAGGCCGCTGAGGGCCTCAACTGGAACAAGTTCGGCAAGATCATCTCGCTTGCCCTGCTTGCCGCCGGCGGCTTCTACATCGTGTGCATCTACTCCTTCGGCACGATCCTGCCCTGGCATGAGTTCGTGGAGAGTCCGGTTCCGGCGCTCGCCTGCCTGAAGAACATCAACATGATCCTCTACATCATCATGCTGTGCATCGCGACGCTCGGCCCCATGGGCCCCATGAACTCCTTCTACGGAGCCACGAGCCGCATCATGCTCGCCATGGGCCGCAAGGGCCAGCTGCCCGAGCAGTTCGCCGAGGTCGACCCGAAGTCCGGCGCCCCGCGCCTGGCCTGCGTCGTGCTCGCCATCATCACCGTGGTCGGTCCCTTCCTGGGCAAGAACATGCTCATCCCGCTGACCAACGTGAGCGCGCTCGCCTTCATCTTCTCGTGCACCATGGTGGCCTTCGCCTGCCTGCGCATGCGCTACACCGAGCCCGACCTGCCGCGCCCCTACAAGGTGCCCGGCGGCAAGTTCGGCATCGTGCTCGCCTGCGCCGCCGGCTGCATCATCATCGGCCTGCTCGTGCTTCCCTTCAGCCCCGCATCGCTCAACCTCGTCGAGTGGTCGATCGTGCTCGGCTGGCTGGTCGTCGGCATCGTGCTGATGTTCGCCACCAAGACCAAAAAGGCCTAAACCCACATGCAAGTTTGGGGACAGGTCCCAAACTTGCACGGATAAAGGAGGAACGCTATGTCCACCAGCTACGCAATCGTTCACGGCAAGCTCGTCGACGGCCTCGGCGGCGCCCCGGTCGAGAACTCCCTCGTTCTCGTCGAGGACGGCAAGATCACCTATGCCGGCGCCTACCAGGACGCCCCCGAGGGCTTCGAGGTCATCGACGCCACCGGCAAGACCGTCATGCCCGGCCTGATCGACACCCACCTGCACTTCTCGGGCAACCTGACCGACGACGACACCGACTGGGTCATGCAGCCGCTGCTGGAGAAGCAGGCCGTCGCCGTCAAGCAGGCCTATGACTGCCTGACCCACGGCCTCACCACCGTGTGCGAGATCGGCCGCTTCGGCATCCACGTGCGCGACTGCATCAACAACGGCGTCTTCAAGGGCCCGCGCGTCTACGCCACCGGCCTGGGCTTCTGCCGCACCGCCGGCCATGGCGACTCGCACCACTGCAGCCAGCTCGAGAACAAGGAATCCCACCCCTGGGGCGACCAAGTCGACGGCCCCTGGGATCTGCGCAAGGCCGTGCGCCGTCGCCTGCGCGAGAACCCCGACGCCATCAAGATCTGGGCGACCGGCGGCGGCATCTGGCGCTGGGACTCCGGCCGCGACCAGCATTACTGCGCTGAGGAGATCCAGGCCGTGATCGACGAGGCCAAGATGGTCGGCATCCCCGTGTGGAGCCACTGCTACAACTCGCACTCCGCCGCCTACGATTCGGTCCGCTTCGGCTGCGAACAGCTCATCCACGGCTTCGACATCGATGAGCGCACCATGGACCTCATGGCCGAGAACGGCACGTTCTTCACGCCCACCATCGGCTTCCTTCCCACCTGGTACTCCACCTATCCGCCGGTCTACGTGCCCGAGATCCACGACAAGTACGAGGGCACGCTCGTTGAGAAGGAGCTGCAGCGCAACTACGACTGCCTGCGCGAGGCCAAGAAGCGCGGCGTGATCTTCACGATCGGCTCGGACTCCTTCAGCTTCGTGACGCCGTACGGCTACGTCACCATCGACGAGATGTACGACTTCGTCGACAAGGTGGGCATCTCGCCTCTCGAGACCATCACCTGCGCCACCATCAACGGTGCCAAGATGGCCCACTGCGACGACGAGACCGGCTCGCTCGAGGTCGGCAAGTGCGCTGACCTGCTGATCGTCAACGGCGATCCGGCGACCGACATCCATGACCTCACCCCCGAGAACATGGACGTCATCATGAAGGACGGCTGGATCGTCGAGTCCGGTACCTTCGGCGAGCGCAACAAGTACTCCGCGTAGGACTGACCTGACCGGGCCCGCCCCGGGGTTTCCACGCGCGCGTCCTCGGCCTGCGGCCTGCGGGATTGCGCGCTTAGGAAAGCCCCGGGGGCGGGCCCTGCTGCTACACGCTTGCGGTGTGCTGCGCGGGCGGTGGCGGGGTCGCGTCCAGGCCGGTGGGCGGGGGTCTTGATTGGGGCTCTTTCGGCGCGTGCGCGCGGTGGGGTTACGCTTCTTGTTGCCCGTCGTTTGCTCCCCGCTTTTTATTACCCTCTGGCGATGGGAGTTGAGGCCGCGTAGTATGAGGGGCGTTTGGGGCTGCGGCCCCTTTTTGGCGTTTTGGGGCGGCCGTGCAAGTGGGCCGCATACGATTGCGAAAGGAAGGCGCGTGGGCGGCATTCCGCATCCGATCCGCTGGTCACAGCGGTTGAATCCCACCAAGGTCATGCGCTCGAGCCAGGTTGCCATGACGGTACTTCTGGGCCTGTGCGTGCCCCTGCTGCTTGTCATGCTCGTGTGGGACCTTATCGACAACCCGCATCCTGTGCCCGCCGTCGTCACCATCGCGGGCCTCGTGCTGCTGTGCTTCTTCTTCTCCTATGTGTTCGTCGTACCCGATGATCTCACCTCGAGCGCGACCGACCGCACGCTCGCCATCGCCTCGAAGATCTTCGTGCACACGCGCCAGGGCATGACGCCCGAGGCGGCGCTCGGCGCCTGCAAGATCATCCTGCCCGAGACCCTCGCCTCCGCCATCTGCATCACCGACGGCAAGCAGGTGCTCGCCTGCTGGGGCGAAAGCTCCGACCGCTGCCCCGCGGGCACGCCCGTCACCCTCGACACGACGAAGCGCGTCATCGAGAGCGGGCACATGAGCGTGTTCTCGCGCGACGGCGCACCCGAAGACGAGCTTCGCTACTTCCCGCGCCTGCGCGCCGGCGTGGTGGCGCCGCTCACCGTGCGCGGCCGCTGCGTGGGCACCTTCGAGCTGTTCTACCCGCGCTTCGGCAATATCGACATGCGCCAGACGGCGCTCGCCACGGGCTTCGCCGACCTCATCTCCACGCAGCTCGCGAGCTTCGAGCTCGAGCGGCAAGACGAGCTGACCGCCCGCGTCGAGCTGCGCGCCCTGCAGTCGCAGGTCGACCCGCACTTCCTGTTCAACACAATCGGCACCATCGTCTCGCTCGTGCGCACCGACCCCGAGAAGGCGCGCTCGCTGCTCATCGACTTCTCCAACTACTACCGCACAACGCTCTCCGACTCCGACACCCTGACCTCGCTTGAGCACGAGCTCGAGCAGGGCATGCGCTACATCAACCTCATGCAGGCGCGCTACGGCGCCGACCGCCTGCGCGTGCGCACGGATGTCGATCCCGGGACGTTTGACTGCCGCGTGCCGCCCTTCATCCTGCAGCCGCTGCTCGAGAACTGCATCCGCCATGCCATGCGCGAAGCCGAGCCGCTGTCGATCGTCATCTCGTCGCGCAGGACGGCCGGCGGACTCGAGATCTCGGTCGACGACGACGGCATCGGCATGAGCGACGAGGTCCGCGCCCACCTGTTTGAGCCCCGCGACGCGGCCGTCGAGGAACCGGAGACCGTGACCGCCGACGGCTCCATCAAGCGCGGCTGCGGGCTTGCGCTCTCCAACGTGCTCATGCGCATCCACTTCTTCTACGGCGAGGCCTCGGGCATACGCGTGGATTCGCAGGAGGACGTGGGCACGAGCGTGACCATCGCGCTTCTCGGCGAGCCTCACGAACCGAGCCGCAACTGATAGCCTTCCCTCCGCTGCACCCTGCACCCCATCCGCGCCCGACGCGGCGACCAGATGAAAAGGAGACCCATGGATACCGAACTGTGGACCGTGCTGATCGTGGACGACGAGCCGCCCATCCGCTCCGAGCTGCGCTACCTGCTTTCGCGCGACGGCAGGGTCGGCGCGATCGACGAGGCGAGCAACGGTTCGGAGGCCGTCGAGAAGCTGCTTGCCAGCCGTCCCGACGTGCTGTTTTTGGACATCCAGATGCCCGGCACGAGCGGCATCAAGCTCGCCGAGACGCTGGCGAACCTCAAGCACCCGCCCGCGGTGGTCTTCGTGACCGCCTTCTCGGAGTTCGCCGCCGAGGCGTTTGAGCTCGACGCCGTCGACTACGTGCTCAAACCCGTCGAGGAGGCACGGCTCACCCGCGCGCTCGACAAGGTGGGCGCGCATCTCGACGCGCGCAAGCCGGCAACTCAGGCCGAGCACGTGCACCGTCTGGCGGTCGAGCGCGGCGGGCACCGCGCCTTCATCCCCGTGCGCGACATCTGCTACATCGAGGCGAATGCCGACTACTCGAACATCATCTGCCGTGGCGGCACCTACCTTTCCAACGAGTCCATCTCCGCTCTTGAGCAGCGCCTGGAGCCCGAAGGGTTCCTGCGCGTGCACCGCAGCTACCTGGTGAACATGGACGAGGTGCGCGACGTCGAGATCGCGCGAGGCGGCACGATGGAGCTCCGTTGCGCCCATGCGGACGCCACCGTTCCCGTGTCGCGCAGGCGGGCAGCCCAGGTCAAGGAGCGCCTGGGCCTCGTGTAGGCAGCCCTGCCTGGCCTCTTTGGGGACGTAGCCGGGAGGCGCCAACGGCCGGCTCGACCGGCCGTTGGCGCCTCCCGGCTACGTCCCCAAAGAGGCCAGGCGACTGGCGATGCCCACTTTCAGGACGGAGATGTTTTGGGACATTGCGTGGCCTGCCGCGCAATGTCCCAAAACATCTCCGTCCTGAAAGTGGGCATCGCTCTAGATGCTCGCCACGAACCGCGCGAGACGGCGCAGGCCCTCGTCGAGGGCATCGTCCGCTACGCAATACGACAGGCGCACGTGACCGGGCGCGCCGAAGCACTCCCCCGGCACAAGCCCCACGCCCGCCTCGCGGATGGCGCGCTCGCAGAACTCCTCGGCACCCATACCCGTCTGCTCGATGGAGGGAAACGCGTAGAACGCGCCGGCGGGGCGCACCGTGTCGAGTCCCATGCCATCGAGCGCCGCGAGCACCCGGTCGCGGCGGGAGCGGTAGACCTCGAGCATGGGCTCCGGATCGACCTCAAGCGCCCGCGCCGCGGCGGACATCACGAAGGCCGGCACCGACGACACGGAGAACTGATGCGCCTTGGCGATCTGCGCCGCCACGGGGCCGTCGGCCGCAAGCCAGCCCACACGCCAGCCGGTCATCGCCCACGGCTTGGAGAAGCTGTCGATCACGACCGTGCGGTCGCGCAGCTCGGGATGGCGCTGGGCGAAGCGCTCATAGGGGCCCTCGTACACGAGGCGGTTGTAGACGTCGTCGCAGATCACGTAGATACCGTGCTCGGCCGCGACCTCGGCGACCGCATCGAGCGATGCGGCATCGAGGATGCATCCGGTCGGGTTGCCCGGCGAGCAGATGACGATCGCCTTCGTCGCGGAGGTGACACAGGCGGCAAGCGAATCTTTGCGGACCTGGAACGCCGTCGGAGCCGTATCGAGCTGCACGACGCGGCCATGGCACATGAGCACGTCGGATTCGTACACGGTGAAAGCGGGCACGGGAATGATGACCTCGTCACCCGGATCGAGCAGCGCGCGGAACGTCGACGAGAGCGCCTCGGTGGCCCCGACGGTCACGATGATGTCAGCCGCGTCGTAGGCAAGGCCCTGGTCGGACATGTAGCCTGCGATGGCCTGGCGCAGCGCGGGCGTGCCGTTGTTCGGCGGATAGTGCGTCTCGCCCCGGGCGAGGGCCGCTGCCGCTTCCGCGCAGATCGGCTCGGGCGTGGCGAAATCCGGCTCCCCGAGCGCCAGCGGGATGCAATCGCCCTGCTCGGCGGCGAGCGCGTTGATGCGCCTGATGCCCGAGGGCGCAAGCTGCGCCAGCGCGGAATTCGTCGGTCTGATCATACGGTCCTCCTTCGTGCCATTGCCATCCACGATACCGCAAGCGCGCGTGCCCTCCGGGCGGCTGCCCCGCCGCCGCGACGATTTAACGTGGCGAGGCGGCAGTGAATAGCGAACACGGTACAATGCGAAGGACACCGCCACCTGAAGGAGCGCCTCGTGCATACGCTCATCTGCGATCTTGACCAGCGCGAACGCGACGCGCTCGACCTGCCCGAGACACCCGACGTGATCGTCGGGCGCGAGGCTCTCGAGGCGTCCGCCCCCTGCCGGGGCTGCTTTCGCTGCTGGACCGAGACGCCGGGGCGCTGCGTCATGCGCGACCGCCTTCAGGACCTGGGAGCCCTGCTCGGAGCGACCGATCGGCTCGACATCATCTCCGCCTCGTGCTTCGGCGGCTACAGCCCGCTCGTCAAGCGCGCGCTCGATCGGGCGCTTCCCTACCTGCACCCGAACTTCCGCATCGTCGACGGGCAGATGCACCATAGGCTGCGCTACCCACAGAGCTTGCGGCAGCGCATATGGCTGTACGGAACGCGCGACGATGGCGAGCGCACGACGTTTCTCGGGATCGCCCGGGCCAACGAGGTGAACCTTGGTACGCAGGTCGAGGGCATCTGGTTTCCCGAGCGCGCTCGCGATGCCGGGCGGCCCGACGGTGCCCTGGGCGCGCTAGGCGTCGGCAGCCCTGTTACCGACGCGCCCGTGCTTGGAGCGCCGGGAGCGCCCCAACGCATCGCCCTTGTCAACGCGAGCCCCAAGGCCAAAGGATCGGCAACCGAGCACCTGCTCGCCGACTTCGCCGATGCGCTCGGCGCCTACGCGCGCCTGTCCGGCAGCCCTGTTCCGAAGATCATCGACGCCCACTGCACGCTTCGAGGAGAGCTCAGCGCTCCGAACGCACGCAAAGGCGGCGTCGACCTGAGTTCCTGCGAGGCCATAGTCATCGGCTACCCGCTGTTCGTCGACGCGCTGCCCGCACACCTGACCGCATGGCTCGAGCGAGCCGCACGCGAGGGCGCACTCGCCTCCGGCACGAAACTCTACGCCATCTGCAACCTGGGGTCCTACGAGGCAGAGCAGGCGCTTTCCTCCTTCGGCATCCTGCGCGGGTTCTGCCACGCGGCGGGCGTTTCCTGGTGCGGCGGCCTCGCCATCGGCGGGGGCGGCATGATCGTACCCTTTGCCCACAGCCCGCGCATGGGGGGCATGCGCCGCGCGCGTTCGGAGGGCATCGATGCGCTGATCGCCGCCGTGCGCATGGGGCTCACCGTGCAGGACGCAAACGAGCGCTTCGGCCGCGAGGCATGCGGTCTCGACCCGTCTGCCATACTCGCTCGATGCCCGACTCCCCGCGCGATCTACAAGCTGGCGGCTGAGGCGCTGTGGCGCAAGCTTGCGCGGGCCAATCATGCGGATCTGGATGCGCAGCCCAGCTACGATCTCGGCGCACATGCCGGTACCTCAGGCAGCTAGCGAGTTATGAAGCCCGTTTTCAGCGTTTCTTTTGCCATCGGTTGAGTAGAACCCCGGATTCCCGACGTTCCGCTTATTAAAACCCCAGTTCAGAGGTTTAAAGGATGAAGCGCGCACGCCCTCTACTCGCCCAGACACGAAAGAAACGCTGAAAACGGGCTTCATAACTCGCTGCCGTCGCTTGAAGCGGGCGCCTCAAGCGCCTTGGCCCCGTGACGGCGGCCCGCACGCGCCCCTGCCCGCCGTCGCACGCGAGAGAAGCGAACAGGTGTTTGCGTCTATGGTAGAATGGAATGCTACCGAGACAAGCTGATCCGCAGGAGGGAGCGTGCCATGGCCGATGCGCAGGACATCATCGATCGCCTCATGAGCGATGAGCGCTTCCGTCGTGTCGCGCGCTTCTCCAGCAAGGTCTACACCGACGAGCCCATCCTCACGACGGGCCGCCAGATGGCCAACTACCTGCCCGACCGCTACCGCGAGATGCGCGCCATCTCGCGCTGGCAGCAGGGCCGCGACGGCCGTCAAGGTCGATGGCTTTCCGAAGCCGAGCTCTTCTTTCGCCAGGGCGTCTTCATGGCGGACTTCGAGGACGACTGCCCCTACCATGGCACCTTCAAGTCGTACTATCCCACCTACAACGCCATGAGCGACCGCCAGCTGCGCGGCTACTTCACCTGGCGGGCTGCCGTGCGGCGCGGCGAGATCGAGGAGACGTCCCTCTCCTTCGCCTATGTCTATCTGTACGAGCTCATCTGCGGCATCGGCGTGAGCGATCCGACCGAGGGTTTCGAGCGCCTCTTGGCGTTCTGGGGCGCCTACCGGGAGTTCTCCCCCGAGATCGATCGGTTCGCACGCCTGTGGCTGCAGGATTACGTCGTCTACCACGGCCTCGACCCCAAGCTCATCGCCGACCAGAAGGGCATGGCGTTCGACCGCGCCGTCGTCGAGCTTCACTCGGCGCAGGACGCCGCACTTGCGCGCGCTGATGCGGCAGCGCCCGTGGGCGGGCGCAAGCGCTCGATCGCAGGGGCCCTGCTGCCGCCCGACCCCGAGCTCGAGGAGCGCCTCGCGCGGGCAGCGGATGCGCTCTCGTCCTATCGCATCCTCGATGGGCGCTTCGCCCGCGAGAACCCGCGCGCCGTGATCCACGTGGTCGCCGCCGTCTACGTGCAACTATGCCGCTATTACGACAAGCATCGCAAAGCCGGCCTCATCGAGAGCCTTTTCGGCGAGCGCGCCGAGCTTCCCTACACGATGTTCGCCTCCGCGGTGTTCTTCGACCCCGTCCGCCATCCCGACACGCAGGTCGAGCTCAGCCCGCTTTGCCGTTTTACCTGCACAGACGGGCTGTGGAGCTGCGACCGCCTGCACGGCAGCCGCGCGCGGAACCCCAAGCTGGGCGAGGTCATGCGGGCCGTCGACCGCCTCATGCGTGCTGCCGCGAACTTTGAGCATCCGCTCAAGGACGAGAAGATCCCGCGCTACCTCGAGCAGATCATCGAGCGCGAGATTACGGCATGGACCGCATGGGAGCAGGCGCACACGCCGCGTCGGGTCGATATCGACCTCACGAAGCTCTCGGGCATCCGCGCTGCCGCGGCCGAGACACGCGAGGCCCTGCTCGTCGACGAGGAGCGCGAGGACGCGGCCGCGGGCACGACAACCGATGAAGCCGCGGAGTCGCGGCACACGGTGGCCGGCCGTCCGGATCCGCTCGACGCGGCCGTTCCACATCACGCAGAGCTGAGCCCCGAGGAGAACCCCGTACGCCCCGCGGGCCGTGACCCCGACGCGCACGGTGCGCCGCCCGCCGCCGGTGAGCCATCGCTCAAGATGCCCACTCCGGCCCCGCGTGCGGACAACCCATCCGACGCCCCACTCACCGACGTGCAGGCGCGCTACCTCGCTGCGCTATCCACCTGCGACCGCGCCGGCACCTCCGCGGCCCTCGCCGCCGCCGGCACCTCGGAGGACCTGCTCGTCGACGCCATCAACGAAGCCCTGTTCGACCTGGTGGGAGACACCGTCATCGAGTTCGGCGCATCCGGCCCCGAGCTCGTTGAAGACTACCTGCCCGACATCGAGGAGCTGCTGCACCATGCCTGATACCGCAACCGCCGTGCGCGTGCCCAAGCGCGTCGCCGCCGTCATTCTGAACTCGCTCAAAGGCGGCGTCGTGCCGCGCATCGGCCTGCCCTACATCACCGTGGGCCGCGAGGTCGAGATCCGCGCGCTGCTGACCGACCTCGACCTCATCGCCGACGGCGGCGCGAGCTTCCGCTTCCTCGTGGGCCGCTACGGCGCGGGCAAGAGCTTCCTGCTGCAGACGATCCGCACCCACGCGATGGGCGAGGATTTCGTCGTGGCGGATGCCGACCTCTCGCCCGAGCGGCGCCTGCAGGGCGGGCAGGGCCAGGGCCTTGCCACCTACCGCGAGCTCATCCGCAACCTTTCGACCAAGACCCGACCCGAGGGCGGCGCGCTCGGCCTCGTGCTCGACCGCTGGGTCGCGCGCATCCGCGAGGCAGCGGGCGACGGCGATGTCGAGGCGCAGGCGCGCGCGAGCGTCGCCAACCTCGAGGAGCTCGTCCACGGCTTCGACTTCGTCCGCATGCTCATGATGTACGTGCGCGCCGACACGGAAGGCGACGACGAGGCGAAGTCATGCGTCATGCGGTGGCTGCGCGGCGAGTACCGCACCAAGACCGAGGCGCGCACCGACCTGGGTTGCTCCACCATCATCACCGATGACGACTGGTACGACTACGTGAAGCTCTTCGCGACCTTCCTCACGAACGCCGGCTACCGCGGCCTGCTCGTGCTGATCGACGAGCTCGTGAACCTCTACAAGATCCCGAACGCCATCACGCGCCAGTACAACTACGAGAAGATCCTCACGATGTACAACGACACCCTGCAGGGCAAGGCGCATCACCTGGGCATCATCATGGGCGGCACGCCGACCTCCATTGAGGACCGCCGGCGCGGCGTGTTCAGCTACGAGGCGCTGCGCAGCCGCCTCACGCAGGGCCGCTTCGCCCGCGAGGACATGCGCGACATGCTCGCGCCCATCATCCGCCTGCACCCGCTCACCTACGAGGAGCTGCTCGTCCTCATCGAGAAGCTCGCGCAGATCCATGCCGGGTACTTCGGCTACGAGAACGCCGTGACCGACGAGGACCTGGCGGCATTCCTGCAGATCGAGTTCGGCCGCGTGGGCGCCGACTCGCACCTCACGCCGCGCGAGGTCATCCGCGATTTCATCGAGCTGCTCGATATCGCCTACCAGAACCCCGATCAGAGCCTCTCCGCCCTGCTGCGCGACGAGGGTGCGATCGCGGGGGCGGGCGGCCCCGCAGACGGCAACGGCGCAGCCACAGGCGACGCCCCCTTCGCGGAGTTCACGATCTAGCAGCGTCATTCCGACATAAAGACAGGAGCCAGCGGTCCGCATACCTCCACGGGCTTCCAACGCACCTCACACGAGCCGATGCCGTATACTCAGGCTCCGTGCGCCATCACATCAATCTGATGCCTCTTGTCGCAATCGATTTCATTATTACCAATGACAGGGGCTTCGCCAATCGTTGGCTCAGCCCCGTCATTTTCAGATGCATAAGGACCTTCTCCTCAACAAGAGAGCGATAGCATTTCGCTCTACGCAATGATGCCGATTTTATACTCAGCGCGATTCTCTTTCGTTGCGCGTTGCCTCGTAGTCCCTTCCCCTGCTGGCAGCAGCCCTTTTCTCTTACAACCCGACCATCAACAATCTCCTTTTCTGCCCCACTACCTATCTCGAGAACGAGAAATCGTTCCGGGTAAATCTGAAGCACCATTAACATAAAGCGCGCGATAGCTTTGCCTTCAATGGCAGAAAACTGCCAACCGTTATTTGGAAGACTTATAAATAGCATATTCCTTGTCTATCTCAGTGCCACCCATCGCTATCCGCCGAAACGTTCTTGCACTTCTTTATGACATATGTCCTAATATAAAAAAGTAGGGGGTGATTTGAATGGCAGTATATTTCATTGCACCAATCGAATACTCCAATCGAGTCAAAATAACACGATATTGAATGTGCAATCTGATGTAACGCCTTTCATCAAATAGCGTACGAACAGGGGCAGCTAATGTTTAAAAGCGACTTGACGATTGACAGTCGGGAAGCGATGGCACTGTTTGCCGCTCTTCTTTCTGCTATCGGCGTTTTACTGTATTGGTTGTTTTACTCAACTCTTGCTGATGTCTACTATATATATACAGCAGAGACTATTTATCACTTTATATGCATTCCGGTTCTTACGCTGTCTCTTTCGTATTTCCTTGCAAGCCATTTCCTTCGCATCAGATTGCCAAGAGCCGCATGCACCCTGATCAGATTCATCTCGTATGCCTCTTTATTGGTCTATACAGTTAGCCTTATTATCCTCTGCACTCAGGGATATACAATCGGATACCTCACTAAATACTATTTATACTCTATAATATTTTTTATATCTAAGTTTGTTTATCTTGTCGGTTTTTGCATAGGCATAACAAGACCTGACGCCCGCCTTAGGATGTGAAATGCAATGAAGATACATAGGATTGAGTTTTTTGCAGTTTTTGCTTTTGTTTTTTTCACAGTATTCGGGTTCTCCAGTGGCCCAATTAGTGCTTATGCCGATGGCGCTTCATCCTTTGGGCAGAATGATTCTATCGTCGCTTATTTGGAAAACGAGGATGGAGAAATCACTGAAGTTGCCGGCCATCGGATTTCTCAAATCCAACCGAACCAAATTGACAACGATGCACAGATAACATATGCATTTGCTGTTACCGCAGCAGATCTCGGCATAACAAAAGATCAGTGGGATGGCTCCATTGCCGTGCATGCCTTCCTGACCATACGCTATCTCACCCAAAATAACGATTTACATGTTCTCCTTACCAGCGTAAACGGACATTGGGAAATCGCCGATCCTAGTGTTCGGGTTACCAATGTGAGTCTTCGCTATGGATGCGATGACATGTCACTTTTTGGAAGGCAGGCTAGGGAAATCTCATCGGTAGGCAATTATTTCAATTATAACACTGGTTTCCAGACGTATGCCATGGCAACAAATGGAGTCGTAGGGGCTAATATCCTGATGAATCTTCAGCACGGTGCTGCTGGAAGTACATGGACACTTTATGTGAAGAACAACTATTGCGAGAATTTCTCATCTTGGTTTAATACGCGCTAAACATCAGCCGGCATCCTTGTATTCACTCCGCTATACGATGTGTTTGAACTGATAAAGCCTCTCGAAGAAGGGGTGACCGATCCTGAAAGGGCCGGTCACCCCTCGTAGCAGGCCTACAACAAACATGGGCCAGCACAAATGAATCGATCCCTTACGCCTTGGTCTCCGGCGTCAGAGCCTCGTGGGCCTCGGCGACGGCGTCGGACTTGCCGTCCTCGGGACGCTCGAGCTCCGGAATCCAATCGATGTAGGCGTCGTCCGGCGCGTTCTTGTGCGGCGAGCGCTTGGCGTAGGCCTTGACCATGGCAGCGGTCTTGGTGATGGACTGCAACGTGCCGGCGCCGGCAACGCAGCCGCCCGGGCAGGCCATGCCCTCGAGCAGGTAACCGTCGTACTTGCCCTTGATGGCGTCCTTCAGCATCTTGCGGCAGTTGTCGAGGCCCTCGGCGTTCGCGATCTTGACGATGCGCGAGGGGTCATCGCGGTGGATGGCGTTGACCACGGCGTTGGCGACGCCGCCGGCAACGGCGAAGTTGCGGCCGTCGGTGGAGGCGACCTCGAAGTCGCTCGAGCCCTCGCCCTCAAGCTTCGTGTAGTCGATGCCCTTGGCCTCCATCATGCCCGCCATCTCCTCGAAGGTGAGCACGAAGTCGACCTCGGACTTGACGGACTTGCGCTGGGCCTCGAGCTTCTTGGCCGAGCAGGGTCCGACGAACACGATCTTGGCGTTGGGGTGCTGCTTGCGGATGAGGCGCGCGGTCAGCGTCATGGGCGTGAGGGCCATCGAGATGCAGTCGGCGTGCTCGGGGAACTCCATCTTGGCCATGACCGACCAGGCCGGGCAGCACGAGGTGCCCATGAACGGGATCTTCTCGGGGACCTCCTTGAGGAAGTCGCCGGCCTCCTGCACGGCGCAGAGGTCGGCGCCGAGCGCGACCTCCTCCATGCCGGTGAAGCCGAGCTCCTTGAAGGCCTGGCGCAGCTTGTCGACGTTGCCCTTGCCGCCGAACTGGCCGACGAAGGCGGGCGCGACCTCGGCGATGACCTCCTGGCCATCGCGGATGGCGTGGATGACCTGGAAGATCTGGCTCTTGTCGGCGATGGCGCCGAACGGGCAGTTGACGACGCACTGACCGCAGGAGACGCACTTGTCGTAGTCGATCTTGGCGCGGCCCTGCTCATCGGAGCCGATGGCGTTCATGCCGCAGGCAGCGGCGCAGGGACGCTCGTAGTGGTGAATCGCGGAGTACGGGCACACGCTGGCGCAGCGGCCGCACTTGATGCACTTGGACTGATCGATGTGCGCCTTGCCGTTCACGAACGAGATGGCGCCCTTGGGGCAGATCTCGCGGCAGGGGTGCGCCATGCAGCCCTGGCAGGCGTCGCTCACGCGGTAGACGTTGTCCTCGCAGGCGTTGCAGGCGAAGCTGATGACGTTGATCAGCGGGGGCTCGTAGTAGGTCTCGGGCTTGGCGGCCTCGGCCACGCCCTCGGAGAGCATGGCGGGCTTGTCCACACCCTGCAGCGGCAGGCCCATCGCCAGGCGGATGCGCTCGCCCACGACGGCGCGCTCGATCAGCACGCTCTCGCGGTAGGTGGCAACGTCGCCTGGGATGATCTCGTAGGGAAGGTTGTCGACCCAGCCGTAATCGTCGGTGTCGACGATGCCGTCTCCATCGACGTCCACGCCGCCTTGGTAGGCGATGCGCGCGACCTCCCTGAACACGGTACGACGAATCTTGGTGAGGTTGGTATTCACCCCACGCATGGCGTTACTCATATCGATGTCCCCTCTTCGGACGTTTATCAGGCACCGCCCATTTTATAATCAGTCGAGCTGGTTTGTCCGCATATTGATACGCTCTGTTGCAAATTAATGCACTGAATGAGCACCCATAAGGTTCATACTCAGTATCGGTTATCACTAACGGCATCGAAAGGAACACCCATGCTGAACTCCTCCGACATCGTGCGCCAACCGATGAATCGCCGCTCGTTCGTGGCCGCCGCCGGCCTCGGCATCGCCTCGATCACCGCCGCGCTCGCCGGCTGCTCCGGCAGCACCGACGCTACCGGCAGCACGACCGGATCGGCCGCGCCCGCAGGCAGCGCCGGCAGCGCCGCCGCCACCGAGGGCGTCGAGGTCCGCGTCGCCTCCCTCAAGGGCCCGACCTCCATCGGCCTGGTCACCTTCATGGACCAGGCGAAGAACCCCGACATGTTCACCAACAGCTACGACTTCCAGATCATGACGGCCGCCGACGAGATCCTGCCCCTGGTCATCAAGGGCGACATCGACATCGCGCTCATCCCGGCCAACGCCGCCTCGGTGCTGTACAACAAGACCGAGGGCGGCATCGTGTGCCTGGATATCAACACGCTCGGCGTTCTCTCCGTGGTGACGGGCGACACTTCCGTGGCGAGCTTCGCGGACCTCGCCGGCCGCACCGTCTACCTCACCGGCAAGGGCACCACACCCGAATACACCATGAACTACCTGCTCGACGCCGCCGGCATCGCCGACTCCGTCACCCTGGAGTTCAAGAGCGAGGCCGCCGAGGTCGTGAGCGTACTCGCCGCCGACCCTGCCGCCGTGGGCGTGCTGCCCCAGCCGTTCGTGACGGCTGCGCTCACCAAGAACGAGGCGCTTTCCGCGCCGATCGACCTGAACGACGTGTGGACCGAGTACTCCGCCGAGGGCAGCCAGATGGTGACGGGCGTCACCATCGCCCGCCGCGCCTTCGCCGAGGAGCACGAGCAGGCCATCGCGGAATTCGTGATCTCCCAGACCGCATCGGTCGAGACCGTCAACGACGACCCCGAGACGGCCGCGCCCCTGGTGGTCGAGGCCGGCATCATCGACGCCGAGCCCGTTGCCGCCAAGGCCATCCCCAACTGCCACCTCGTGTGCATGACGGGTGAGGAGATGACCGAGGCGCTCTCGGGCTACCTCGACGTGCTCCACAACGCCGACCCGTCCTCCGTCGGCGGCGCCCTGCCCGAGACCGATTTCTACTACACCATCGACGAGTAGCCCAGCCCGCCCGGGAACCCTCAGGGCTCCCGGGCGGCAGCTTGAGACGCCATGAAGAACAGCGCATCGAACAACCGAATGGGACGCCTGGCATCCGGCGCGCTTGCCGCCCTCTTTTGGATCGCGGTCTGGCAGCTCGCCAGCATGATCATTGCCAGCGAGTTCATCCTCGCCGGTCCCCTCGATGCGCTCGCCGCCCTTGTGCGCCTCGTTCCGACCGCCGACTTCTGGGCGCAGGTCGGCTTTTCCGCCGTGCGCATCGTGTGCGGCACGGCCGCGGGCTACGCGCTCGCCATCGCGCTCGCGGCCCTCTCGTGGCGCTCGCGCATCGTACGCGCCCTCGTGTCGCCTGCGCTCTCGGCCATCAAGGGCACACCGGTCGCCTGCGTGGTCGTCGTGCTGCTCATCTGGTTCGGCTCGCGCAACGTGAGCGCCATCGCGGTCTTCCTCATGGCGCTTCCCGGCGTGTACTTCCCCGTGCTCAAGGGCCTCGAGGAGCTCGACCCCCACATGGACGAGCTCATGCGCCTCTACCGCGCGGGTACGCCCACGCGCCTGCTCGCCCTCTGCGTCCCCGGCGTGCTCCCCTACCTGCTGTCGGCCAGCGCCACTGTGCTCTCCATGGGTTGGAAGGCCGGCGTTGCCGCCGAGCTCATCGGCGTTCCCACCGGATCGATTGGGGAGCGCATCTACCAGGCGAAACTCCTGCTGGAGACAGCCGACCTGTTTGCCTGGACCATCGCCATCGTCGCCATCGCCTGGGTCTTCGAGCGGGCCGCCCTCGCCCTTATGCGCGTCATCTGGCCCACTGCGGGCAGGCTCGCTGCCGCCCATGCATCGTGCGGAAGCCGCGCTGCGGATGCGCACGGCGGGGTATGCGCGCAAAAGCTCGTCGTCGGCCACGATGGCGTCGCCGCATGCGGCGCGATCGACCTCGACCTCGCCTCCGGAGATATCCTCTGTCTGCTCGGCGCTTCGGGCGCCGGCAAGACGACGTTGCTCCACACGGTCGCCGGGCTTATCGCCCCGCTCGAGGGCAGCCTGCACATCGATGCCGCCGCGCGTTTTTCGGCAGTGTTTCAGGAGAGCCGCTTGATCGACGACCTCACCCCTGTGGAGAACATCGCCCTGTTTGCCGCCGACGGCGCCGACGTGCGCGCGCTCGCCTCGGAGCTGCTGCCCGAGCAGGCGCTCGATGCCCCCGTGCGCGAGCTCTCCGGCGGCCAGCGCAGGCGCGTCGAGCTCGTCCGCGCCCTGGCGGCGCCCTCCGACATCGTGCTGCTCGACGAGCCCTTCACGGGTCTGGATGCGAACACGCACGCGCGGGCCCTCTCCTTCATCGCGCGGCACCGCGACGGCCGCACCATCCTGCTCAGCACCCACGACGAGCAGGATCCCTCCGTACTTGACGCCCGCGTCGCGCGCCTGAGGTAAAACCCCTGTCCCGATTTCACCTCCCCTGAGGTGCGTACTCCCAGATGGTGTAGGTCTGGGGGCAGCCGTAGATACGCACCGCGACACCCGTCTGGGGACGGTAATCCTGGATGCTCCCCTGAGCGAGCGCGCGCCAGCCCTGCCTCCCCATGTAGGAATACTGCTCGCCGTTATCCGACATGTGCATGACTGTGACGGGGCCTGCAGCCTCGCGCTCGAGCTTCTCGATAAACTGCACGAGGACCGCCGTGTCGAACGGGTTGAACAGGTAGATGTGCGTGTAGCCGCCGAGCGGCTCGTCGAGCACGCTCGCGCAGTGGACCTCGAGGTTCGCCCGGCCTCTCGTCCAGCCCTGCGCATAGCGCGCCAGCTCGGAATCGAGTTCGATGCCGGTCGCGCGAACGCCCGGCAGCTCTTCTGCAACGTAGGCGAGCACACGCCCCCTGCCGCACCCGACATCGAGCAGATGCGATGCTGGCGCGAACGTCACCTGCGAGAAGAGCTCCTCGAGCACGAAATACGGCGTGGCGGTGGGATCGTGGGCGCCGAGGTCGGCCAAGCGGGTAGCCTCGTCGCAGGCTAACGGAACACCGCAGGCGAGCACATCGCGCCGCACGTCGGCGGCGTGCAGTTGCTCGGCGTTTACGATGCGCGGCGCACGCACCCTTCGTACCATCCCGGGATGCTCCGGCATGCGGCCTCCTCTCTATAGAACATATGTTCTTGTTTATGGTACCATACCGTCACCGGAAGGAAGCGTCCTTCCGGGTTTACGGCAAGGCGCACCCGCCCTGCCGACACCACGAGCGAATGGAGGGGCGCATGAGCGTGTTCGACCGATACGCGCCGTTCGTGCAGGACTTCATCTACGCCCATGGTTGGGACAACCTGCGCTCCATCCAGGTTGCCGCGGCGGACGCCATCTTCAACACCGATGAGAACGTTCTGCTCACCGGGCAGACCGCATCGGGCAAGACCGAGGCGGCGTTCTTCCCCATCCTCACCCAGTTTTGGGAGGACCCGCCCGCCACGGTGGGCGCCCTCTACATCGGTCCGCTCAAGGCCCTGATCAACGACCAGTTCTACCGCCTGAACGACCTGTGCGAAGAGGCGCATATCCCCGTCTGGCACTGGCACGGGGATGTCGCCTCGTCGCATAAGCGAAAGCTCATGAAGCAGCCGTCGGGCATCCTGCAGATCACCCCGGAATCGCTCGAGGCGCTGCTGCTTCACAAGCACAGCTCCGTGGGAAGGCTCTTCGGCGACCTGCGGTTCGTGGTCATCGACGAGGTCCATTCGCTGTTGCGCGGCGACCGCGGTGGGCAGACCCTCTGCCTGATCGAGCGCCTTTCGCGCATGGCCGGGGTGAACCCGCGGCGCATCGGCCTGTCCGCCACCATCGGCGAGCCCGAGCGCACCGGAGCCTTCCTCTCGGCGGGCACGGGGCGCGGCTGCATCATCCCCCGCTTCGAGGAGCCGCGCCGCGTGTGGCGCCTGTCCATGGAGCATTTCTACATCACCGGCCCGCAGGCCACCGAGCGCGCGCGGCAGAACGCCGGCCCCGTCGAGGCGGAGGTCGTGAGCTGCGAGCGCCTGGAGCCCGGGGCGCCCACCATCGACGACCTGCTCGCACGCGCCGCAACGGGCGATGACGGCAAGCAGGCGCTCGCGCCCGCAAGGCCGCTCCCCGGCCCCGCGGCGCCCGAATCCGAAAGCGCCTGCCCGGATGCCGATGCGCCATCCGGGCCCGAGGTCTCCATCCCGCATGTCAGCGAGACGGAGCTCATGGCGCCCACGGACACGGCTCCGCGCGATGCCGACCCCGGCCTCGGCTACATCTTCGAGCACACGCGCGGCCGCAAGTGCCTCGTCTTCGTGAACTCGCGCGAGGAGGCGGAGGCGGTGTGCACGGTGTTGCGGCAGTACTGCGAGGCCAACGGCGAGGCGGATCGGTTCCTGATCCATCACGGCAACCTGTCGGCCTCCTACCGCCAGACCGCCGAGGAGCTCATGCGCGACGAGGAGCAGGCACTCACGACGGTGACCACCGCCACGCTCGAGCTCGGTATCGACATCGGCCGGCTCGAGCGCGCCTTCCAGATCGACGCACCGTTCACGGTGTCTTCGTTCCTGCAGCGCATGGGCCGCACCGGCCGGCGCGACCTTCCGCCCGAGATGCACTTCGTCATGCGCGAGGAGCAGCCCGAGCCCCGCGCGATGCTGCCCGAGACCATCCCGTGGAAGCTGCTGCAGGGCATCGCGCTCGTCCAGCTCTATCGCGAGGAAAAGTGGGTGGAGCCGCCGCGACTCGACCGGCTGCCCTACAGCTTGCTCTATCACCAGGTCATGGCGACGCTTGCCGGCTGCGGCGAGCTCACGCCGGCAGAGCTTGCCAACCGCGTGCTCACGCTCGCCTACTTCCATCGCGTGTCGGCGGACGACCTGCGGGTGCTGCTGCGCCATCTCATCGAGACCGACCACGTCGAACGCACCGAGTCCGGCGGCCTCATCGTGGGAATAGCCGGCGAGCGCATCACGAACTCGTTCAAGTTCTACGCCGTGTTCCAGGAGAACGAGGAGTTCACGGTGCGCTCAGAGTCAGCTGAGCTCGGCACGATCGTCAACCCGCCGCCCGCCGGCGAGCGCATCGCCATCGCCGGCCACTGCTGGATCGTGGAGGAGGTCGACTGGAAGCGCCATCTGGTGTACTGCACCCAGGTCAAGGGGCGCGTGCCGGCGTACTTCGGCGACTGCCCGGGCGATATCGATACGCGCATCCTCGAGCGCATGCGCCAGGCGCTCACCGAGCGATGCGGCTACCCCTACCTCATGGCGAACGCGCGAGCCCGCCTTGCGCAGGCGCGTCACGTGGCAGAGAACTCCCGGCTCGTGGAGCGCCCGCTCATCAACCTGGGCGGCGACACCTGGGCCCTGCTGCCGTGGCTCGGAAGCTACGCCTTCTTGGCGCTTGAGCGCCTGCTCAAGATCAAGTGCGCCGGCGAGCTCGGGCTCAAGGGCCTCGATCCGTCGCGCCCCTACTTCATGCAGTTCCGCATGAAGGCCGACGAGGAGACGTTCTACCAGGTGGTGGCCGACGAGGCGGAAAAGGACTTCGACCCCATCGAGCTCGTGTACCCCGGAGAGGTTCCGTACTTCGACAAGTACGACGAGCTGCTGCCCGCCGAGCTTGTGCGCAAGGGGTTCGCGGAGGGCGTGCTCGACATCGACGGCATGCGCGAGCGCGTCATCAGCTGGCGCGACAGCTGGTGCTAAGCCGAAGAGTGGAGCTGGGCGCTTCCCTTGCCCCTCGCCGGTCCGGCCGCGGGTGGCCTGGCCGCGGGTGGCCAGGCCACCCCAGGTGCATCGACCCGGGCAGACCATCCTACAGCGTGCCGCGAAGGATGCAGGAGCCGGTGTCGTACTCGGGGCCCAGAATCTGCGCCGCAAGGTCGCGGCAGTAGGCGGCCGTAAAATCGCCGCAGCCTTCCGCCCAGTGGATGGCGTTGCGCGATGCGAGGTCCTCGGTGTACTCAGAGAGCCGATACACGCTCATGCTGGGATCGGTCGCCTTGTGCGTCACGACCGGCTCGAGTGACCATTCGACAAGCTGGCATTCGTCGCCGCGCTTCGCGAACACGAGCTTCGCCATGCCGCCGAGCATGCGCGGCTTCTCGATCTGCCACGACACGAAGTTGCCGAGCGACCAGAATACCGGCACCCTCCGGCCGTCCGCCGCCTCGTAGATCTCGACCGGCTGCAGGACGTGCGGATGCGTGCCCAGCACGGCGTCCACACCCGCCTCGACGAGCTCTTCCGCCCAGCGCAGCTGCGGCCCGTCGGGCTCGTAGACGTACTCGGTCCCCCAGTGCACGCATGCCACCACGAAGTCCGCGCCGAGCTCCCGCGCTCGGGAAACTTCGCCCGGAAGATCGGAGTGACGCAGCATCCTGAGCGACCAGTCCTCCGCCGGCAGCGCATGGTTCGAGAACTGGGTGTAGTTGAGGATGGCGAACGTCATGCCCTGCCGCTCGATGAGCCAGATGCGCTCCGCCTCCTCGGGCGTGTCGGCGATGCCCGGCGTGACCATCTCCGGGTGGTGCGAGCGCCAGTACTCGAGCGTCCAGCGGATGCCGTCGAACCCATGGTCGAGCGCGTGGTTCGTCGCCCCGAGCGCCACGTCGACACCCGCTGCCACCTCGGCTTCCCCGAGCTCCTGGGGACTGTTGAAGTCCGGAAAGCTCTCGAGCCCGCGCTCCGTGCCGCCGAGCACGGTCTCCTGATTGACGATCGCGATGTCGGATTCCGAGAAATCCTTTGCCAGGTGAGTGAAAAAGTGGTCGTAGTTGTACGTACCGTCGGAGCGCTCGCCCGACAGCCAGACGCCCTGATGAATGAGCATATCGCCCACCATCATGAGCGTGGCGGTCGTCACGGGTACGTCGCTGTCGTACACCGTGGCAAGATAGGGCTCGATATGGCTCTCCGGCTGCTGCGATTGCAGAAGGTTATCCGGAAGGGCGCACCCGCCGAGCGAGGACGCCGAGGCGCAGGCTGCCAGCGCCACCGCGATGAGCCCGCGGCGCGAGACGACGGGCGCAGCATCGTGCGGAGCTGGTCGTGTCGGCAGGTCGCCCGGCGTTCTGTCCATGAGATCGCGCCCCAAACGGTCGAGGTGACGGGACTCCATCATAGCAAGCGGTCGCCCGCCGTCAGCAGAGTCACCGGCAGGCAGCCGGCCTTCGCCCGCAACCGGCCTCAGTCGGAGCCATCGTGGATCTCCGTGCCCAAAAACGCCTCGTCGAACGGCACGGCATCTGCAAAGCTGTAATCGCCGTCGCTCGCGATGACGATGTAGTTGTCCTCTCCGCCCAGGTCCTCGTCGGTAGCGGGAACGACCCACACGCGGGCAAACATCGCAGCGCAGGTGGCGACGGTGTCGCGAAGGAACGTGAGGTCCTCGCCCTCATCGCGCGAGACGACGTTCGCCAGGTACAGCCCACCCGGAACCAGGCAGGCCCGCACCGCTCGCAGCGCCTCGACGCTCGCCAGCGCGCGGACCGGCTCGCTGCCCGCGAACGTGTCGTTCACGACGGCGTCGTACGCCGCACGGGGCGCGTCCTCGATAAACGCGCGGCCGTCGGCCGTCACAAGCTGCAGACGGTCGCCCGCCATGCGCTGGAGTTCGTCCACGAAGAACCATCGACGGGCGATCTCGGTCACCGCCCCGTCGATCTCCACGACGTCCATCCGCAGGTCCGGATGGTGCAGCAGCGCGTGCTTGGGCCAGGCGTAGCCGCCGCCCCCGATGGCGAGCACGCGCGCGACGCCGCCCCCGCGGACAGCGTGCAGGGCGTCTTCCGCCTCGAACAGCACGTCGAAGGCGCGCTGGTAGGCGAACACCGGGTCGAAGCGGCGCTCGTCCAGATAGGTTGCCGACTGGTAGACGCCGCCCTGCCGCAGCACGCGCACACGCGTCTTGTCGGGCAACCGCAGCGTACGGATGAGCGTCCAGCCCTCCTGCGTGCGCGCAAGATGCGGGTCGACCCGCAACCACGCGTAGGCCAGCACGAGGAGCACGACCGCGAGCGCCGCCATGAGCAGCCGGTAGGGTTCGGTGAGCCTCGGCACGATACCCAGGCACACGACGAGCAGAACCGCCGCGGCGCCAGCAATGCCGACGCCCGCCGCGGCGCGCCCGCCCGTCCTCCGCTCGAGCCTATCCTGCGAAGAACCGCTCATCACAGCTCCTTTTGCTGGTAAAGGCCGCAATCGGCGAACCCCAGTCGCCGGTAGTAGGCGCGCGTGCCCACGGCGCTGATCACGTTGATGCGCCCGTAGCCCGCCGCGCGCGCAAGCTCGCAGGCGCGCTCGATGAGCATGCGGCCCAACCCCAGATGCTGCGCCGCGTGCCCCTCCTCGCCCACGGCGGTCGCCATGCCGTAGACGTGCACCTCGCGGATCATCGCCTCGCCCATGCGCACGGGAAGCTCGTCAGCACGCTCAGCCATATAGGAGGCATCGGGCAGCGACAGGCGCAGGAACCCCGCGATGCGGCCGTCCGGATCGACCCACTGCAAAAACCGCTCCTGCGTGTTCGCGGTCATGTAGCCAAGCTCCTCAAGTTGCAGGCTCTCCCGGTCGATCGCTCGCGTGCCGACCTCGCGGAAGCGGATCTCGCGAACACGGGGACCGCCGTCGCGCTCCGCCTGCGTGAGGCGCGCCTCCACAAGCTGCCGCAGGTTGGGCTTCTTGCTGCCCGCCTTGATGTCGTCGGACGAGAAGTCGCGGATCATGCGAGAGATGCGGCAGAACGCCGGGGTGGCAAGCGTGTCGGCGACGAGCACGTCGAGCAGCTCGTCTTCCGTGTAGGGGCGCCAGGCGCCCGCCTCGAAGTCGCGGCACAGGCGTGCGCCCTCGATGAGCGCGCACGGGTACAGCTTGATCTCGTCCGGCTGAAACGCCGGGTCGCTCACAAGGCGGGCGTAATCGCGTTTGTCGGCCTCGGGCGTGGCGCCTAGCAGGTTCACCATAGCGTGAGCGTGGATCTTGAAGCCGAAGGCGCGCAGCAGGTCGAACGCCTCGGCGATGCGCGCAACGGATATCCTGCGTTCGCTGGCGTCGAGGGTCCGCTGGTCAGTGCTCTGGATGCCCATCTGCACCTTGGTGCAGCCCAGACGGCGGATGAGCGTGAGGGACTCCGCCGTGATGGTGTCGGGGCGCGTCTCGATCACGAGGCCGACCACGCGATGGCGGGCCGTCTCGTTTATGCGCTGCTGGTGCTCAAGCTCCTCGAGGGTCGCATGCTGGCGGCTGCCCGCGGCCGTCCAGGCGGCGGACGCCCCGTAGAGGTCAGACACCGCCTGGTTGTAGCGCAGCTCACCTGCGTCGACTGCGCGCTGCGTATCGCGCGCGAAGGCGGCAAGCGACTCCTCATCCGACGGGATGCCGAGACTGCGGTAGAGTGCGCGGCGGCGCCTCACCCCTTCGGGCACGTCCTCGGAGCTCGCGAGCACTGCGCCCTTGTCCTGACCGGGCTCCGCCAGCATGGGGTTCGCGGCGATGCCCGAAACGGCGTCGTCGTTCAGCGCACGGAAGAGCTCCGTCACGAACCAGATCTGGTACTCGCGCGGGTAATCGCTCCACGTGCCGCCCAGCACGATGAGCTCGATCTTGTCTGTTGCGTGCCCCATCTGCGACAGGGCCGTCAGGCGGGTCGAAACCTGCAGGTAAGGGTCGAAGCAGTTCTGCTCGGCGCGGGCGCAGGCGGGTTCATCGTGCAGGTAGCTTTTGGGCATGCGCACGTCGTTCGGACAGTAGCGGCAATCGCTGCCGCACGGCCACGGCTTCGTGATGACGGTGATGGTGGCCACGCCCGATGCCGAGCGGCGCGGCTTCATGCGCAGCACGCGCAGCAGCTGCTCCTCGAGATCGGGCGTCACGCGCCACGATGCCCAGCGCTCGGGCTCCTCGCGCTTCACGCGCTGGTAGAACGGCAGCAGCCGACGCTTGGCGAAAGCGCGCTTATCGCCGCCCGATCGCTTCGCCTGCGCATGGACCAATCGCACGAGCGCGTCGTTGTCCACCGTCTCGCCGCGTCGCAGCGCCGCGAGTATGTCCAAGATGATCTGTTCCATAGCTACGCATTCTAGCCGAGGGAGCGGCTGGATGCGGCTGCGCGCTCGACCGCGCAGCCATGCGCACGTATGATGGAGCTGCAACCCCGAACCTCGGCAGGACACCACATGGATATCGAAACCGAGCGCACGCTCATCGAGCTCAACAACCGCTTCTACCGCGAGCACGCGGACACCTTCTCCGCCACGCGCCAGGCGCCCTGGCCGGGCTGGGAGCGGCTGACGCACCTGGTCGAGGAGCGCGGCGGTCTGCCCGGCGGCCCTGCAGTGCTCGACCTCGCCTGCGGCAATCTGCGCTTCGAGCGGTTCGCCGGCGCGCGCTTCGAACAGGCGGCCCCGACGTTCTATGCGGTAGACGATTCGGCGGAGCTCGCCGAGCTCGCCCCCTCGCTACCCGGTGTGCTCTGCCGGCGCGTCGACCTTCTGGCAGAGCTGCAAGCGGGGCGCGACCCCCTGCCCGGCCTTCCGCCCTGCGACCTCACGGTCTGCTTCGGCTTTTTGCATCACGTGCCCGGCACGCGGCTGCGCGAACGGCTTCTCGACCTCATGGCGCGCGCGACAGCTCCCGGCGGCATCCTCGCGCTGTCGCTTTGGCGCTTCATGGACGACCCCCGCCTTGCGACCAAGGCCGCAGCGGCAGACGCGCTGGCAGAAGCTGCCGGACTCCCCTGCGCCGAGCTCGATGCAGGCGACCATTACCTCGGCTGGCAAGACGACCCCCGCCCCCTGCGCTTCTGCCACCACTTCGACGAGGCGGATATCGACGCATGCGCCGCGCGGCTCGAACGCGGCGGCGCCACCGAGATAACCCGCTACGATGCCGACGGCCGCAACGGAGCTCTCAACCGCTACCTTGTGTTTCGCAAAGGCCGAGTATGAACGGCGCCGTTTCCGACACCGCCTATGCGGCGAAGCTGTTCGAAGGTTGCGATGCCGTCATCGTCCAAGCGTGCCTCGAGGGCACGATGAGGCATCTGCTCGTCGACCGCGCGCCTTCCGTACCCGCTGCCGCTGCTGTTCTCGGGGATTTCGCCTATCTCGCAGGCAACCCTTGCAAGGCACTCCTCGGGCGCATCCTGCAGGCCGACGCCCCTGCCCCGCAGATCCTCATCCCCTGCAGCGATGCCGCCGCGCGCCTGCTCGAAGCGCATGTCGGCAACGGATTCGAGCGCCATACCCGCTACGCCATGCAGCTTGAACCAAGCGCGCTCGATCTTCCACACCTGTGCGAGCTCGCATCCGCGCCCGACGGCGTGACGATCAGGCCCATCGACCAGATGCTGTATCGCCGCTGCCTCGAGCTTCCTTGGAGCCGCGACCTCGTGTCGCAATTCCCCACCTTCGCCCGCTTCGACGCCCGCGCTCTCGGCTTCATCGCGCTCGAGGACGGCACTATGGTATCGGGCGCATCCACCTATGCCCGCAGCGCCGACGCCATCGAGATCGAGGTCGACACGGCGCCTGCAGCGCGCCGCCGGGGCCTTGCCCGCGCATGCGCGGCCGCGCTCATCCTCGCTTGCCACGAGCGCGGTATTCGTCCCAACTGGGATGCGCACACGGCTGCCTCTCGCGCGCTGGCGGAAAGCCTCGGCTACCGCCTCTCCCGTGCTTATACCGCGTATATCGTCCAGGGCGCCTGATCTTCGGCTACAATCCTCGCGCAGTCAAGCAAACCGCCGCGCGCCCGCGCGCCGAGGAGATCCCCATGGGCCTTACGCATATCCGCCTACCGAAGAACTTCAACCTCGATGAGCGCCTCGAGCGCTATGCCGATGCCATCGAGACGCACGCGCCCGCGCTGGCGGGTCGCTGGGCGCAGGACTGCTGGCCCCTTGGCGTCTGCCGCGCGGATGGCGGCGCGGCGTATTCCGCCGTCCACCTCGACCTCGGCTGCGGCAAGGGCTCCTTCATCGCGCAGTGCGCAGCAAAGCAGCCCGATGTTCTGTATATCGGCATGGACGTGGAGCCCATCTGCATCGCCTACGCCGCGCAACGCGCCATCGAGGATGGCCTGCGCAACATGGTGCTCGTCCCACGCGGTGCCGATGCCCTTCCCAAGCTGTTCGCAGCGGGCGAGCTCGCGGGCATCACGCTCAACTTTCCCACGCCCTACCCCAAACGCCACCACGCCCGGCGTCGCCTTGTGAACGTCGACCATCTGCTCGGCTTCCGCCAGCTGCTGGCACCCGGTGGCACGATCACGCTGCGAACCGACAGCCAGCCGCTCTGGGAGTACGCGAAGGCACAGTTCGAGGCCGCGGGCTACGAGCTCCTTTGGGTTTCCGCCGACACGCGCGCCGAGCACCCCGAGTTCCCCGAAACGGAGTACGAGCGCCGCCTGACCGACAAGGGTGCGCGCGTCTACGGAATCTGCGCCTCGCCCGGCCCCGAGCCCGATGAAGCCCGCATCCAGGCGGGGCGCGACGCCGAGCAGAGCCTCATGTGCTATCTGCCCGACGACCTCTTTTCGCTGGACTACGTGCCGCTCGGCATGGAGGCCGCCGTCGAGAACTTCCGCAACCGCGAGCGCAAGGGCAAGACGCGCATCCCCGAGACGGACGGATAATCCTACGTTTAGAACGCTAGAACATAGTCTTATTAATATTCTATAAATAAGACTAACTACAATCGTATCGGTATGACATACTGTGGCTATGGAGCCTTCGATCTTTAGCCACGATACCGCGCTGCACGCGCTCAGAGGCACTCGTATGAGACGCAACGCCGTCCCATGGGAGCCCCTCGATACCGCCCGCCAGCAGGAGATTCTCTCCCTTGCCACCGGCGCGCGATGCCGCTTGGACATCGACTACCTACGCGGCGTCGGCATCATTCCCGACCCTGCCGATAATGACAACCGGGCAGCCGAACCGGGCCCGATACACCTTCTGACCCAGCAGCGAGTTGTCGCCTCGCGCCGCCCCGGAATAATCACGCACCGATGCGATGTCGCCCTGCCGCCTGGCTCTCTGCTCCAAGTCGACGCCAATACCTTTGTGTGCGGCCCTGAGCTCGTCTTCGTGCAGATCGCCGCATCGGGCAACGCAGCGGCAACGCTGAAGATCGGATACGAGCTCATGGGGCTCTACACACTGCGAGCCGACGACCAGCAAGAGATCGTCCCCGCCGAGCAGGCCATGACCGTCCAATCGCTTACGGACTATCTCGAGCAGCTGCCACCCACGCGAGGACGGCGCAAGGCGACTGAGCTCCTTCCGCTCCTATGCGAGCAATCCCGCTCGCCGCTGGAAACCGACACGGCGCTCATGCTGTATCTTCCGCACATCCGCGGCGGCTTCAACACGGAGCGGCCCCTGCTCAACTATAGGATTGAACTCACAGAGCAGGCGCAGAGCGCCTGCAGCCGGTCGTCAATCGAATGCGACCTGTACTTCCCCAAGGCACGCGTCGACGTCGAATGCAACAGCGCCTACCACAACAGTGAGCAGCAGCGCAGGCTCGATGACGAGCGGGCGACCGCGCTCGCTGCAATGGGCATCCTCGTCATACCCGTATCGATCCCCCAAATCGAAGACCTCGATAAGCTCGAAGCCGTGGCGCGCATCATCACGCGTCGCGTCGGAGGGAAATACCGCCCGCGCGCGAAGGCGTTCCCCGTGCGGCAATCCATGCTTCATGCGGAAATCCTCAAGGACTTCGAAAAACCCAAGGACAAGCAAGCTGAGAACCCTCAACAAGAAGGCAGCGAGGCGCCCTCGTGATACTCCACCAGGACCGTGGACCAAATTCACGACTTTTGAGATATCTCACCGATGTGATAGGTTTTATACACGGCGAATTGGTTCCATTCCTATTCATTACTTTTATCATTTGCCCAGATAAATGACATGCCAGTATTCATAACGCTAAGTAACGCTGTGTCGCTTAGCGCTGCACCCTCTCAAAAGTCGCAAATTTGGCACCCGCCCCCTCCGCGTAGGCACCAAAGCAGCATGCACAGCGCCCCGCACCCCTCCGTCAGCCAAAAAGCACGCATAATCCAACAGCGAACCTGAATAACGCCGCGCGCGGCCCCCGCGACCCAGCCGAAGACGCCGGATGGGAAATGGATGGCCGCGGCAAATGGCCGCGTGTGATGCGACATAATGGAACGCGGCTAACCGACAACGAAAAAGGACCTCACGTGGCAGACACGACGAACACGACGACATCGGCAAGCTCTTTTGCGGGCGGCACGGGCGCGCTGGAAGGCGGATCGCTCGGAGCGCTGTCCCCCTGCTGGTGGGAGCCCGAGGACGGCAGCGAACCCGAACCGTGGCTCTCCCCCGACGAGGCGTTCGAGCGCTTCCTCGGCTGGACCGAGAGCCAGGGCATCGAGCTGTGGCCCCACCAGGAGGAGGCCCTCATGGACCTTGCCGCAGGCGACCACGTCATCCTAGGCACTCCCACCGGCTCCGGAAAGTCGCTCGTCGCGCTCGGCATGCTGTTCATGGGCATGGCTCAGGGCAAGCGCGCCTATTACACCGCACCCATCAAGGCCCTCGTCAGCGAGAAGTTCTTCGACCTCGTCGAGGTGCTCGGCCGTGACAACGTGGGCATGATCACCGGAGACACGCACATCAACACCACCGCCCCGGTCATCTGCTGCACCGCGGAGATCCTGGCAAACCAGGCGCTCCGCGAGGGCGAGGACTCCGATGTCGGCTGCGTCGCCATGGACGAGTTCCACTACTTCGCCGACCCCGACCGCGGATGGGCCTGGCAGGTGCCCCTGCTCACGCTGCCCCAGACGCAGTTCATGCTCATGAGCGCCACGCTGGGCGACGTCACGGCCATCGCCAGCGCCCTCAAGGAGCGCACCGGCATCGAGGTCGACCAGGTCACCGACGCCCCGCGCCCCGTGCCGCTCGCCTACGAATACGTGAACACCTCGCTCGAGGGCACCGTCGAGCTCGCCATGCGCCGCGGCGAGGCGCCGCTCTACATCGTGCACTTCTCGCAGGACGCGGCGCTTTCGACCGCAAGCTCGCTTGCGAACTTCGGCATCGCCACCAAGGAGCAGCGCGAGGCCATCAAGGAGGCTGCCAAGGGCACGCGCTTCACCACGGCCTTCGGCAAAATCTTGAAGCGCCTGCTCGCAAACGGCGTGGGCGTGCACCACGCCGGCATGCTGCCGCGCTACCGCCTGCTTGTGGAGAAGCTTGCCCAGCAGGGCCTGCTGCCGGTCATCTGCGGCACCGACACGCTCGGCGTGGGCATCAACGTGCCCATCCACACCGTCGTGCTCACGGCGCTCACCAAGTTCGACGGCCACCGCATGCGCCGCCTGCGCGCCCGCGAGTTCCATCAGATCGCCGGCCGCGCCGGGCGCGCCGGCTTCGACACGGAGGGCTGCGTCATCGCCGAGGCACCCGAGCACGAGATCGAGAACGCCAAGCTCGTCGCCAAGGCGGGTGACGACCCCAAGAAGCTGCGCAAGATCAAAAAGAAGAAGCCACCCGAGGGTTTCGTCACCTGGAACGAGCAGACGTTCACCAAGCTCATCGAGTCGGCTCCCGAGACCCTGAAGCCGCGCCTGCGCATCACGCATTCCATGGTGCTCTCCATGGTCGAGCAGGGCGGCGACGCCCGCGCGCACGTCGGTGAGCTCATCGAGCGCTCGCTGCAGACGCCCGAGGAGAAGCTCGCCCTGAACGCACGCGCCGACGAGATCTTCGCCACGCTCATCGACACGGGCGTCGTGGTCCGCGACACCGCCGCCGACGGCACCGACGAGTATTCCCTCACGGTCGACCTGCCGGATGATTTCGCACTCGACCAGCCGCTCTCGCCCTTCCTGCTCGCCGCGCTCGAGCTGCTCGACCCGGAGAGCGAAACCTACACCATGGACCTCATCTCGATGGTCGAGGCCACGCTCGAGGACCCCAAGCAGGTCCTGCGCGCCCAGGAGCGCGCCGCGCGCGACCGCGCCCTCGCCGAGATGAAAGCCGATGGCATCGATTACGAGGAACGCCTGGAGAAGCTCGCCGACGTCACCTACCCCAAGCCGCTCGAGGACGTACTCGACGCCGCCTTCGCGCAGTACTGCGAGAAGGTCCCGTGGGCGAACGACTATGCGCTGTCGCCCAAGTCGGTGCTGCGCGACATGCTCGAGAGCGCCTCGGACTTCAAGGGCTATATCCAGAAGCTCAAGATCGCGCGGTCGGAGGGCATCCTGCTGCGCTACCTTGCCGAGGCGTTCCGCTCGCTCGACCGCACCGTGCCGCTCGAGAAGCGCAACGACCAGCTCTGCGACATCATCTCGTGGCTGGGCTTCGTGGTTCGCTCCGTCGACTCGAGCCTCGTGGACGAATGGGTGGCCGCGGGCGATCCCGCCGCGCTGGATGCCGCCCCGCCTCAGGCGGCAGATGCCGTCGTCGCCGACCGTCGCGGCATGACGCTGCTCGTGCGCAACGCGCTGTTCACCCGCGTGACCCTGGCGGCGCGCGAGCACATCGACGAGCTCGGCGACCTCGATGCCGACTGGGGCATGACGGGAGCTCGCTGGCGCCGTGCGCTCGATGCCTACTTCGAGCAACACGACGAGATCATCCTAGACGCCGACGCCCGGTCGACGGCCTTCTTCTCCATCGACGAGAGCGACGAGAAGGCCGCCCATCTGTGGCATGTCCATCAGATCTTCTCCGACGAGAGCGGCGACCACGACTTCGGCATCATGGCCGACCTCGACCTCGATGCCACGGCGGATGAGGGCGAGGCCGTCTTCAAGAACTACCGTGTGGGCTTCATCGAGGACCTGCTCGCATAGGTCGACCTGCAGCAGCATGGCATGCAGCCCGGCACCGGCAATGCTCGGCGCCGGGCTGCCGCTTTCTGCGCGCACCACGGTTGCCGACCCCCTATTCCCCCAGCGCAGGCGGGCTATACTGTGCTGCAGTGTATGGAAAGGATCATCGATGGACAGCAGCTCGGCGCATAGCAAACCGACCGTCGGCGTCGTACTCGAAGGCGGCGGCTTTCGCGGCATGTACACCTCGGGCGTGATCGACGTCTGGATGGAGCGCGGCCTCACGGCCGACGCGACCGTGGGCGTCTCCGCAGGCGCGACCTTCGGCTGCAATTTCAAATCGAAGCAGATCGGCCGCTCGCTGCGCTACAACAAGAAGTACTGCGCCGACCCCCGCTACGCGAGCCTGCGCAACTGGATCTTCAAGGGCGACCTGTTCAGCCGCGACTTCGCGTACGGCGAGCTGCCTTGGAAGCTCGATGTGTTCGACAGCGCCACCTTTGCTGCCGACCCTATGCGCTTCACCGTGGTGGCAACCGACATCAACGCCGGTAAGGCCGTGTACCACGACCTCGGCCCGGGCGATGTGGGCGACATCGAGTGGATTCGCGCGTCGGCCTCGATCCCCATGGTCTCGCATCCCGTGTACCTCGAGGGCCGCGAGCTGCTCGACGGCGGCGTCGCTGACTCCATCCCCTACCGCTGGATGCTCGATCAGGGCTACGACCGCACCGTCGTGGTGCTCACGCAGCCCGCGGGATACCGCAAGGAACCCAACAGCCTCCTGCCGCTGCTGCGTGTCTGGCTGCATCGCTACCCGCGCCTGGTCGAGCTGCTTGCCGACCGTCACGAGCGCTACAACAGGCAGCTCGACGAGCTCGCCGAGCTCGAGTCCCAAGGCAGGGTATTCGTCGTCCGGCCGAGCGAATCCGTCAAGATGCCCATGATGGTACGCGACCCCGAGATTCTCGACCGGGCTTACCGAATCGGACGCGCCGATGCCGAGCGGACCATTGGGGCCCTGCAGGCCTACCTTTCATAGCGGGTTCAACCGCCCGACGACGCCTCGCCATACGTTCGCATTACCGACCGACCCCGTTGGCAGATGTTGCGCAACTGTGAACGTATTGTGGAACTACAATTCAGACGACGGCGTCGAAAGCGAGGAGGAACCATGCCCGAGCATAAGGGACCTGCCCTGATTGATCCCGAGGGGGGCAGACACGACCTGACACAACGTCAATTCGAGGTCATCGTCGCCATGGCATCGCGCTTGGGCCTCGACATCATGCCCTCGTCGGACTCAACGGACGACGCCCTCATCTCCACCGGCCAGGCCGCCGAGATCCTCGGCGTCTCGCGTCGCACGGTCACGCGCATGCTCGACCGCGGCGAGCTTCCGGGCATACGCCTGGGGCCGAATCACCACCGCAGCGTGCGTCTCGTCGATGTGCTGGCCTTTCAAGACCACGGCGGCGTGCGCGCCTAGCGCAGCGCGACCGCATCGAAAGGAACAAGCTGCTTTGAGAGCTTTCATCGCGCTGGAGCTACCGTACGAATTCGAGGACGAGCTGGCGGGTTGTGCCCGCCAGCTCGCTTCCGTTGTGTCGGGACGGTTCATGAAGCGCAGCACCTACCACGTGACGCTCGCGTTTTTGGGCGATATCGACGAGGGCGAGGCGCGCAACGCGATGGATGCCCTCGACGCTGCCTGTGCGGACATGGGGCCTGTGCCCCTGAGCGCCGAGGGCCTGGGAACCTTCGGCCGGCCGCGCGACGCGACGCTCTGGCTCGGACTTGCGCGCAGCACACAGCTCATGGATCTGGCAAGCCGCGTGCGCACTGAACTCGAAAGCCGCGGCATCGCCTTTGACGCCAAGCCCTTCCTGCCGCACATCACCCTCGTCCGGCGGGCGCGCATCCCCGCAGGGGCGCTGCCCGACCTGCCTTTTCCCCTGCCCGCCGAGGCGACAGACGTAACGCTGTTCAAGAGCATCCTCGACCAGTCCGGCGCGACGTACAAGCCGCTCTACACCGTGGAGCTGCGGTAGGTGCCGCGATCGCCCGAGGGCAGAGCGCGAATATGGAGGATATCGGAAGCCCGAAGGTTGCGCCAAAAAAGTTATGACGTTGTGCGTCGAGTTTTCGTTCCGCAAGCGCCCCTGATGCTAGATTCAGGCATGCTCTGGGCTGTGCGGACGGGGTAATTGCGCACTCCCCGCTGCCACGCCGCGGATGCATCTCGTCGGGAGCATATTGCCTTTAGTGGGTTTTACCTGCATGTTTACATGCATATCGATTGAGTTTTCCGCATCTGCTCCACAGCGGACATTCCGAGCACGATCCGAATCGGACGCAGCCATCGAACGCCGGCGGCCCGACGAACCGCCTTTGGCCCTTGACGTATGATGGGCTCCTCGAAAAGCCGATGCATCCCGCCATCCGCTGCGCGCATCGGCACGCGCGCCACCCCTGCATCCCGCTCGGAGGTTCCCATGCCGCTCGAATACGTGTCCATCATCCTGGGCGCCGCCGCGATCTTGCTCGGCTTCGCGCCTATCATCCCACTGCAGGTTATCGGCATCGCCGCCGGCATCGCAGGCATCATCACCTCGCGCCGCGCCCGCAAGATGGATTACCGCCGCGACATGCCCGCCACCATCGGCTTCGTCTGCTCCATCGCGGGCATCGTGATCAGCGCGCTCACGCCGCTGTTCTCCCTCATCATCGCCATCGTCAAGCTCGCTGCGTAACGGCAAACGGCCGCGGAGCGCACCCCATCAGCTCCGCGGCGGCACGATGCAGTCGTAGCGGACGGCTTTGCCGGAAAGCGAGTGGCTCGGCTTGACGCCCGCCAGATGCGGCCCCTTGACCGGCCGCTTGATCACGATCTTGCGCGGACACGCGGCCAAAGCGGCCTCGAGCAGCTCCTCCTCGTCGGCGCAGGGTCGCTCCAGGTGATGCAGCAGCTGGAACTTCTTCTTGACCGCGGCGCTCTTGGTGCGCCCGGGAAACATCGGGTCGAGATAGACGACATCGGGCGCGTAGTCGAGCGCGCGCAGGGCGGCGACGCTGTCGCCCTCCACCAGATGCATCCTTCCGACGATCCCGGAGAGCCGGAAATCCTCAGCGGCGCGGCGTAGCGCGTCGTCCAGCAGGGCGGCGATCACCGGATCGCGCTCGAACATCGCGACCTCGAAGCCTGCCGCTGCAAGCATGATCGAATCTTCGCCCAGACCCGCCGTGGCGTCGACCGCACGGGGATGATCCACGCCGCGCACGCGCGCCGCACGCACCAGCAGCTCGCGGGAAAGCGCGCCTTGCTGCAGGCGCGGCAACATGGTGGAAAAATCGGCGCGCAACTCCATGCCGTCGGCCTTGAGGCAGAGCCCGGAATCGTCGATGCGCAGGGCGAGCGCTTCCGCAGGGATATCGCCCGGCTCCACCAGCACGCCCGCCACGCGTTCGGCGAGCGCACGCGCCTGCTCGCAATATGCCGGCGTTGCCGCAAACACCGCGATCGGCTCCCCCATGGCACCTCCTCCTTGTCGTAAATCGCTCAGGCCATAACGTTACCAAAAGAAGGAAGGTTCACAGAGAACGCGGGCATCCCGTCGTCAAACAGGATACCCGCATACGCCAGGGGCGGAGCCCCATTGCTCCGCCCCACCCACGTCTTATTACTTTGGAATCGCCTTCTATCCTCTTCTTCGTAGGACTGGGCAATTCAACTGTTCCGCCTTCGGGCCCGCTGGCGCTCCTCATCGGCTCCTACCGGGATTGCCCCGTTGCGCGTTGGGCGAGTCCGCTCACCCCAGATGCCTAAAGGGCCTCGGTAACGTGGAGAGCGAGCCCGAAGGCTGCCATATCCTCACTGCCCGTTGGACCCACCTCCTTAACTCGTCGCTTCGAATCTCGAGCGAATCTGTTTTTTGCTCACTCTGTTTATTTCCCAGCCGCATACGGATAAACGGCCGCTGGATGCAAGCCCGCGAACGGTCGATAGCATCGGCGAACGGCAAGGTGGCATATTCGCCCAAACAAGGGCGAAGCCAACCTGCGAGCGCACCCACATGCGGCGCCACGATGCGTCACAATGGAGCAAACGACGTGGAGGGAAAGGCAGATGTCGAGCAGAAAACCATCGGCACGGGCGCGACAGGTCGCGGCATTCAAAGCCGGAGCCGACGACCTGGGCGACCTGTTCTTGCGCGAGCAGGAGCGCCAAGACGAGCTGGAGGAACATCGCGACGAAGCGCGCTATGAGCGTGCCTGCGCCTCGAAGAAACGCTATGCCACGCGCGCCGACGCCCGCGAGGCCATCCGCCTGTGCGCCGAGCACGGCACGCGCGGCCTCGACTGCTACCGCTGCAGCTACTGCGGGGGCTGGCACCTCACCTCCCATCCCTGGAAGAACGAACGGCAGCCCTCGTGACCGAAAGGTGACCGCATGCTCGACCTGAAGCGAGTCCTGAACGCCGCGAAAACGCCCGCGTGCGACGACCTCGTCCGCCTGAGCACGCCCTGGGGCGCCTCGATAGATCCCGGGCGGGTGCTGCCCGAGCATCCGCGCCCCACGATGGAGCGTGCCGCCTATACCGTGCTCAACGGGCTGTGGGACTACGCCGTCGTGCCTGCAGGGCCCACCGGCAGCACGGAGGGCCGCCGCGCCCTCACCGAGCAGGAGGCCCTTGCCGCCGTGACCGACGCGCCCATCCCCTCCTCCTTCGACGGGAGCATCCTCGTGCCGTTCTCGCCCGAGGCGCCGCTCTCCGGCGTCGAGCGCATCGTGCAGCCCAACGAGCTGCTCTGGTACCGGCGCACCTTCCCCGCCCCGGAACGCAAGCCGGACGAGCGGATCGTTCTTCATTTCGAAGCCGTCGACTGGGCATGCGCCGTTCGCATCGATGGCGAGCTCGCCGCCACGCACGTCGGGGGCTACCTCCCGTTCGACATCGACATCACACCGCTGGTCCCCGAGGGGCGCGAAGGCAATATCGAGCTTTCGCTCTGCGTATACGACCCGAGCGATGCCGGAACCCAGCCGCGCGGCAAGCAGCGCCTGGACGCCGGTGGCATCTGGTACACGCCGCAAAGCGGTATCTGGCAGAGCGTGTGGCTCGAGGTGCTCCCCGCCGCATACGTGGAGACCCTCACCCTGCAGGGCGCCGCTGACGGCACGCTTGCCGTCGCGGCCCGCATCGCCGATCCGACCGCGCAGCTCAGGCAGGGTGGAACGCTACACCTGACCTTGCGCGAGGCCGCGGGCTCCATCGTCCTCGACGGCACGATTCCCGTAACGCCCGGCAGCCCCGATGCGCCCGGCCTGCCCGCGGCCTCGGGCACCCTTCGCCTCGAGCATCCGCATCTTTGGAGCCCGGACGACCCGTATCTCTACCGGGTCGATGTCGAGCTGCGCACGAACGCAGGCGTCTGCAAGCCCGACGTCCTGCGCTCGTACTGCGCATTTCGCACCGTGGAGGTTCGGCGGGATGCCCAAGGCGTCGCGCGGTTTTGCCTCAACGGCTCGCCGCTGTTCATACGGGGTGTGCTCGACCAGGGCTACTGGCCGGACGGCCTCATGACCGCCCCGGCTGACGAGGCGCTCGTCCACGACATCCGCAGCATGCGGTCCGCAGGCTTCAACATGCTGCGCAAGCACATCAAGGTCGAATGCGCCCGCTGGTACTACCACTGCGACCGGCTCGGCATGCTCGTGTGGCAAGACGCGATATCGGGAGGCGGACCTTACAGTCTGTGGCACACCAGCCGCAAGCCGACGCTGTTCAGCGCGAGCTGGGGACGCTTTCGCGACGACACCCCCGCGCACCGACGGGCGCTCTCAGCAGGCAGCGAGGAGTTTCGAGCCACCTGGGTGCGCGAGTGCACCGGCATGGTCCGCCTGCTGTCCGGTCATCCCTCGATCGTGACCTGGGTGCTCTTTAACGAGGGCTGGGGCCAGTTCGATGCCGCCACGGTCGCCGAGCTCGTCCATGCGCTCGATCCCTCGCGGCCCATCGATGCCACGAGCGGCTGGTACGACCAGCGATGCAGCGACTACTTATCGCACCACAACTACTTCCGTCCCCTCGAGGTGGCGCGCGATACCGGGCGCCTGCGGGGTTACGCCGCGCGCCGCGGATGCCGTGCGTTCGTGATCTCGGAGTTCGGCGGACTCACCCGGCGCGTCGAGGGCCACGCGGCGACGCCTTCGGTTTACGGATACGGCGATTACGCGGATGCCTCGGCATGGCGGCAGGCGGTCCGCGACGTGCTCGCCCGCGCCGACGAGCTCGAGGCCCAAGGCCTCGCCGGCTTCGTGTACACCCAGCTATCGGACGTCGAAAGCGAGCTCAACGGCCTGCTCACCGCCGACCGACGCGTCAACAAGCTCGAGGGGTAGACGGCAAAAGCAAGCCCCCGCCCCGAAACAACCGTGCGGGAAGGCGCCCATCCGGCGCCCTCCCGCACGCTGCAAGCTGTCGAGCAGGCCGGATAGCCGACGCCGCCCCTGATTGTCACCCTATACCAGCGAAAAGCCCGGCTGTTGCGCAACAACACCCTGCGGCATCAAACCCGTCGGAATCCCATAGGCAACGCGGAAGTCGCCGCCGTGCCGCGCTTACGCCGGCGCGCCGCAGACGGGACAGGCCTCGCAGCCCTCGTCGCGCGCATCGGCCACGGTCATGTAGCGCAGCACCATGTCGTGCGACAGCGACGGGCACCAGTCGTAGTGGTACCGGATGTCGCCCTTGGGCACGCACACGACCACGTCGTCGGCAGCGGCATCGTGACCGGGCTCCGGGTTCGGATCGTCGGGCTGCGGCACGTCGCCATCGGGAACGTAGGCGCCTGTGACCTCGTCGAAATACCTCAGCTGCCCATCCACCTCATGCCAACCGAGCAGCATGCGGCCCGTCGCGAGGTCGTAGTACACGCGCTTGCCGGGCAGATCCTTCCAGCCGTAGGTCACCGCACCGGTGATGTCGTCGAAGCACATCCAGCCGGGCAGATCGCCGTTCGCGCCGTCGATATAGCGCTCGCCGTAGACCATCTGGCCGGACACGTAATCGTAGAACACCCATTTCCCGCCGTTGGAGGGCACGAACACGAAGCCCTTGAGCATCTCACCGGTCGTGGGATCGAACCAGTACCATCCGCCGTAGCGGAAGTCCTCGCCCTTGACCATGTGGCCTTCGCTGTCGTAGCGCACCCACTTGTTGCCGGCGGGCAGATACACGTCCTTGTCGTGGGCCATCGTGCCATCGGCATCGAACCAGTACCACGCGTTGGTTTCGGGATCGTAGACCTCCTTGGAGGTCGCCATCACGCCGTTGTCGTACCAATAGCGCTCACCATCGACCTCATGCCAGCCGTTTTCGGGCTCGGCGAAGGCGGCGGGCGCGCCCGCGAGCGCCGTCGAAGTCAGCGCTGCCGCAAGGGCGGTGCCGACGGACAGCAGGCGAAGCGGGGTGTTCTTTCGGAGGCGCGGCATCGGCGCGGTCCTTTCTCGTGACGCTCGCAAGCGTGGAGCGGGTTTTTTCCGCCCCTGATGGTATCACGGCGGCCGCGATGCTTCGCAGGTGCGGGACGGCCTTCACGCATCTCCCGTCAAGGCATGCGAGGCAGCCTCCGCATGCGACGCCCCCGAAACACAAAGAAGGGGCGATACCGCTGACAGCTTGCGGTATCGCCCCTTCCTCTCTTCAATTGGATCGCTCCAAGAGCACCACCTCCTTACCGGGATGTCTTCCTGCCGCTGCGCCCCCGCGAAGGTAAGGGGCGTGTGACGGTCTAATGCCACGACGCCTTGGGCGCGCCCGCGCCGGAGGCGCCCGCCGCGTCCTTCGAGGTCGTCTTGATGGCAGGGGTCGTGGCAAGGCCGAGCAGCACGATCACCGCGCCCACGGCATAGGCGATGCGGGTCGAATCGAAGCGCGCCTGGGCCTGCATGCTTACGAGCGCGCGCTGCTCGGCCTTCGTCATCGGGATGTCCGCGATCTGCGCGCGGAACTCGGCATCGCTTCCGAGGTTGACGGTCACATCGGACAGCGCTTGGCTGACCGAGGGCGAGATCGCGGGGTCGGCTGCAGCTTGGGCGCGCACCGTGCTCGTGATACCGAAGAGCAGCACGGCTCCCAGCAGCGCCACGCCGACCGCCTGACCCGCGTTGCGCATGGTGCTCTGGATGCCGCCGGACTGCGACGCGTCGCGCTCGGGCAGGGCGAGCGCCACGACGTTGCTCGCGTGCGACGAGACAGTTCCCGCACCAACGCCTGCCATGAACGCACCGAGGTACACGCCCACGGGGTTCGCGCCCGCCAGCGTCACGGACAGCGCCATGATGCCGAGCGCGCAGGCCATGGCCAGATAGCCCATCTGGATGACATGGCGGGGGTTGGCGCGGGGCGCGAGCTTGGGGATGCCGAGCGCGAGCGCGAAGGTGGGCACGCCGGTGACGATGGAGATCACGCCGACGTCGATGGGAGTCCAACCGGCAACGAGCTGCAGGTAGGGCGCCATGAGGATGGACTGTGCGCCCATGAAGAAGAACGTGAGCGCGTTGGCGGTAAGCCCCGCCAGCACCTGGGGTGTCCGCAGGAACGAGCTGGGCAGCAGCGCGATGCCGTTTTTCTTCTCGACGCCTTGCTCCACGTGCACGAGCGCCGCCAGCACCACGATGCCGAGCACGGCGCACGGCAGAGCAGGCGAGATGCCCGCGATGGTGAACGGGCAGCCGGCGAGCGGCTCAATCAGACCCCACGACGAGATGCCCGACAGTCCGATGAGCAACAGGAACAGACCGGCTGCGGCAAGTGCGACGCCGATGCCGTCGAAGGGCAGGTGCTCGGCGGGCTGCTCGATGCGCGGCAGGCTCCACGACACGGCGAACACCATGAGGAAGTAGGCGCCGAGCACCATGAAGGTGGCGCGCATGCCGGCGGTCTCCATGACCACACCGAGCATGAGCGGCAGCACGGCCGAAAGGCCCGAGGCGGCGCCGATGCAGCCGAACGCGACCGCGCGGTTGGTCCCGTGGTACATGAGCGGGATGAGACCGAGCACCGAGGGGATCATGAAGCTCGCGCCGAAGCCCACGAGCACGCGACCCACCCAGATGAACACAGTCATGTTGGGTGCCAGGGCGAGCGCGACCTCGCCCGCTGCACACAGGAGGGCGCCGCCGCGAAACGTCTTCTTCCAGCCGATGATGGTGCCCGCCAGGCCGCCGGCGATCATGAAGGCGCCGCCCACGAGCGGGTAGATCATGTTGGCAAGCTGGATCTCGGACGTCGTGGCGCCCAGGTCGTGGGTCAGCGCCGAGGCGGCGAGCGACAGCGCTCCGTTATCGCCCGTCGCGCCCATCTGCGCCAGAATCAAGATGATGATGGGAAGGACCATGAAGCGGTCCGCTGCCGACGCCGATGCCGATGCCGATGCCGATGCCGCCGGCCCTGCGGCGCGCGCGGGATGCGCTGCCTTAACATGTGCCGATATGCTCACAGCAGTATCCTCTCTACGCAAAGATTCGCAGGTCGCAGGCTTCATGCCGCCTGCGACATCACGATGGGGCGCTTTGCCGAAAGGTCGGCGGAGCGCAGCGGGTAGGCGCGGATCTGCGGGTCGTTGTACGTCGCGTGGTAATACGTGAGGGTCGAGGCCGAGAAGCAGCTCGTGTAGAGCGTCTTCTCGAAGGCGCCGTCGGCCATGAGCGCGCAGCCCTCGGGCACGGCAACCGAGCCCAGCGTGCGGAACAGGCGCGTGACGTTCGAGGTCTCGGAGTCCTGAACGGGGTAATGGCTGTTCACGAAGGCCGCCTTGACGAAGCGCGCGGGGCCGCTGTAGTCGCCGGGCATGCCCTGCATGCCCGCGCCCGATCCAAACGGCGAGAGGTGCACGCTGCCCCAGGGGGCGCGGGCGGGCGCGTCGTCAGAAAGCATGAGATAATTGCGCAGGTTCTGGCGATGCCAGCCGAAATCGGGCTCGTTGGTGAGCGTGTCGACGTCGTTCTCCCAGACGCGCATGCCGTCGGCCAGGCACTCGACCACGATGCTGCCGGTCTTATCGGCAACGATCCAGTGCAGGTTCGCCACGGGCAGGCGGTCGTTCACCGGCTTGGCGACAACCGTCACGTCCACGAGCGCGCGGCGCACCTCGTCGAGGCTCGCGAAGTTGCGCGCGATCCAGAAGGGGAACTCATAGGCCGCAACGTTGACGCCGTCCTCGGCGGGCGCCACCGCGTAGCGAGCGGACTGGGGAAAGTTGAGGCCGGCGACAGCTAAGCCCTGCTCGTTGCCGCAGTCGAAGTACAGGGGAATATCGTTCACGACGATACCCATGCCGATCACGGCATAGCCCGATGCGCGGTCGTCGGGACGCGCGAAGGCGGCGGGCACCTGCGCGGCGGGAGGCGTCACCACCACCTGCTCGCCATAGCCCTGTGTCCAGTCGAGGTTACGGCCGAAGAACATATTGCCGGCCATATCGGTAAAGCGGATGCCCGTGCACATAGGGGCGGCCCCTTTCTTGCTCGGGCGGCATGCTCGAGCTTGCAGGTTGCAGATGCCCCTGTGATACCCAGTAAAATAGTATGATTTATGAAGCGCGTCTTGAGCATCGCTTACGAAAGACTGAAGGCCGGGAGCCGGGACGCGGTGAAAGTTAGGGGACAGGTCCCATATTTGCAGGCAGATGCGGAGCCCGCGGGCTCCGCATCTGCCTGCAAATATGGGACCTGTCCCCTAACTTTCAC
>NZ_JACJKB010000021.1 GCF_016900375.1 Collinsella tanakaei
CCCCCAACAACGTCCCCCGCCCGAAAGCCAAGCGCCGAGAATCCCGTCGGCCGCGGGACCGGCAGAGAGGGCCGGGGATATCCCTCGCGAACAATCCCGCAGCCGCGCAGCGGCGAGGACGTGAGCGAGAGATATCCCCGGCCCTCTCTGCCGGTCCCGCGGAGGAGGCCTATTCGACGCTCTTGAGCGCCTCGATCATGTCGATGCGGTTGAGGGTGCGGTTGGTGAAGAGGTTCACCACGAGCGCGAACACGAGCGGCAGGATGGCCGCCAGCACGTAGCTCATCGGCGTCACCGTGGTCAGGAAGCTGATCTGCGGCATCTTGAGCACGTGAAGCAGCATGTCGCCCAGCACGTAGCCGAAGGGCAGGCCGCACACGATGCCGATGATTGTGAGGATGATCGTTTCCTTGTTCACGTAGTGATGCACCTCGCGCGGGCGGAAGCCGAGCACCTTGATGGTCGCCAGCTCGCGCTCGCGCTCGGAGATATTCGTGGTCGAGAGCGTGAACAGCACAGCGAAGGCCAGCGCCGCCGCCATGCCGAGCACGATGGCGACCACGGCGTTGATGAGCATGAACGACTGGCTGAAGTCGTCCGCGAGCTCGCTGGTGCTCGTGACGGAGAGGAAGCGCGTGTCATCGGAAAGCTCGTCGGCAAGTGAGGCTCCGTCGCCTTCGGTGCAGCGCACGAGCACGCCGTTGGGTTCGAAGTTCTCCTCGTCGTCGAGGGCGGCGGCGCTATCGCCGAAGGCCTCGAGGTAGGCGTCCTCGCTCATGTAGAGGTAATTGCCCAGGAAGTTGCGTGCCACGGCGGCGATGGTCGGCGCGGCGCCGTTGAGCTGGGAATCCTGGAGCTCGACGGTCGCGCCGGCGTCGAAGCCGAGCACCTCGGCGGCGTTCTGCGTCACGACGGCGCCGCTTTCGGGCAGCTCGATCGGCTCGTCGGTATCGCGGTCGGAGATGTCGATATAGTCGGAAAGGCCGGTGCCGTCGGGCACGACGATCAGCTGCACGGTCTCCTCGCCGCCGTCATAGCCGAGGGTCGTGGAGTCGATGTAGATGCGGATGAGCTCGTCGACGCGGCTGTCCGCGGCAAGGTCGCTTGCCGCGGCGTCGTGCTCGCCGGACTCGGTGACCGCCATGATGTCGTAGCGCGCGATGCGCTCGTACTGCTCAGGCACGAGCTCGGCCACGGAGTCCTTGATGGCAAAGCCGCAGACGATGAGCGCCGTGCAGCCGAGGATGCCCGCCACGGTCATGAAGAAGCGGCGCTTGTAGCGGAAGAGGTTGCGCGCCGTGACCTTGTTCAGGAAGGACAGGCGGCTCCAGATGGCGGGGATATGCTCGAGGAAGATGCGCGATCCGGACTTGGGCGCCTTGGGGCGCATGAGCTCGGCGGGCGTGCGGCGAACCTCGGAGCGGCAGGCGAGGTAGGCCGTGCCGCCGATGGCTACGACGAAGATCGCCACGCCGCCCAGTCCGTAGACGGGTTCGAACGCGAAGGCGTAGCCGGGCAGCAGGTACATGATGCCGAAGACGACGAAGATGAAGGACGGCAGCGCGATGAAGCCCAAGAACAGGCCGAACACGCAGCCCGCGATGCAGGCGGCAAGCGCGTAGACGAGGTACTTGGCGTAGATCTCGCTGTTGCGGTAGCCGAGCGCCTTGTAGGTGCCGATGAGCCCGCGCTCCTCCTCTACGAGGCGCGTGATGGTCGTGAGCGAGACCAGTACGGCGACCACGAGGAACACGATGGGGAAGAGCGTGCCGATGGCCTCGATGGAATCGGCATCGGATTCGACGGAGGAGTAGCTCGAATTCGACGAACGGGTCTGCACGTACCAGGTCGCGGTGTCGATGTCGTCGATCTCGGCCTGGGCGTCGGCGAGCTCTGCCTCCGCCTCGGCGAACTGCTCGTCGGCCTCGCGGCGCCCGTCCTCCCACTCGGCCAGGCCGTCCTGGTATTCCGCCAGGCCGTCTTCGTATTCGGCGCGGCCCTCGTCGAGTTCTGCCTGGGCGTCGGCGAGCTCGGCGCGCGCCTCGGCGAGCTGGCGCTCGGCATCGTCGAGCTGGGCGCGGGCGCTGGCGAGCTCGGCGTTCAGCTGGACGTAGGCGGTCTCGCGTCCCGAGGCCATCTGTGCCTCGAGGGTCGCCTGCGCGCTCGCTCGCTGCTCGGAGATCGTCTGGTCGAGGGTGGCGACCGCGGCGTTGTATTCCTGCTCCATGCGGGCGTCGAGTTCCGCCTGGGCGGCGACGCGCTGCTCCTCGATCTGGGCATCGAGGGTGTCGAGCGCCGCAGCGTGCTCGGCGGCGAGCCGCTCTTCGAGCTGCTGCTGCGCCTGCTTGCGCTGCTCCTCGATCGTCTGCTCGATGGTCGGAAGCGCGGCCTCGCGCTCCGCAGCGAGGCGCTGCTCGATCTCGGCCAGACCCTGCTCCCGGCCCGCCTCGAGCTTCTCGTCGGCGGCGGCGTAGATCGGCTCGATGGTGGCAAGCGCCTGTTCGGCTTGTTCCAGCTGCTTCTCGAGCTCGGTGCGCTGGGTGTCGAGCACCTCGGTGCCGCCCTGCTCCTCGATGGCGTCGAGAACCGGCTGCAGCTCCGCGCGCTGCGCCTCGAGCGCGGTGATCGCCTCGGCGTTGGCCGGGTCATCCGCATCGAGAGCGGCGAGCTGCTCGTCGATGTCCTCGATGGCCGCCTGGGCCTGCTCATACGCCGCTAGGTTCTCGTCAATCTGGGCGATGGCGCACTGCAGCTGCGCGATGCCTTCGTTCAGCTCCTCGCGCGTCGGCGAACCCTTGGCGGTGAGCTCCTCGTCGATGGCGGCGTAGGCCTGCTGGCGCTGCTCCTCGATCTGCGCGTCGAGCTCGGATGTGGCCTCCTGCCGCGCTGCTTCGAGACGGGCGTCGAGCTCGTCGATCGCCTGCTGGCGGCTCGCCTCGATCTGCGCGTCGAGCTCGGCTTGCGCCTGCTCGCGGGCGGCGGCGAACTGCTCCTCCACCTGCGCGAGCCCCTGCTGGTAGCCCTGCGCGATGGCGGCGTCGAGCTCGGCTTGCGCCTGCGTGCGCGCGATGTCGAACTGCTTGTTGAGCTCCACGAGGCCCTGGGCGCGCCCCGCCTCGATCTGCTGGTCGATCTGCGCCTGGCCCTGGGCAAGCGCGTCGGCGAGTGTCTGCTCCACCCGTGCTGCGCCCTCGGCGGCTCCGCGCTCGTATTCGGCGCGGCCGTCGGCGAGCTCCGCCTCGCCCGAGGCGATCTCGGCCCAGCCGTCATCGATCTGCGCCTGGCCGTCGGCAAGCTCCGCCTCGGCGTCGGCGAGCTCGGCGGCAGCGTCTTCCAGCTTCGCCTTGCCGTCGGCGAGCTCCTGCTCGGCGTCGGCGCGCTCCTCCTCGTACTCGGAGCGGGCGTCATCGAGCTCGGCTTGAGCGTCGCCCTTGACGGCGGCGGTGCGCGCCTGCTCGCGGTCGTGGCGGATCTCGTCCTCGATGATGTCGGTGACCGCCGCCACGCGCTGCTCATAGTCCTCCCCGTAGCAGGCGAGGCCCTCGGTGTCGGCGACGGACAGGTAGGCGATGGTGTAGGCGTCGGAGGTGACGTCGTCGGCCGTGACGAGGAAGGTGTAGTCGGAAGACGAGCTCGAGCGGAACGAGAGCTCGGGGTTCGACACGTCGGCGGCGTCGATCACGATGGCGGTGATGGTGTAGGGGCGGCGCTCGAAGACGGCCTCCTCCTCGTCCTCGGCCTCCGCGATCTCGACGGTGTCGCCTATCCCGAGACCGCTCGCATCGATGAACTTCTGCGTGACGGCGACCTCGCCGCCGCGCTTGGGCAGGGTACCCTCCACGACATAGGGCTCATTGAAACCGTGCTCGCTCAGGGCCTTGACCTCGACGGTCGCCCGCGCGCCCTCGACGTCGGTGTAGGTCGACTCGCTCCAGCCGCCTTCGACCTCCTCGACGCCCTCGACGCCGGAGAGCGCTGCGAGGTCGTCGTCATCGAGGCCTAAGGTCGAGAGCACCTGCACGTCGAACAGGTTCTGCTCGTCGAAAAACTTGTCGGCGGCATTGCGCAGGTCCTGGCAGGAGGCGCGCAGGCCGCAGAACATGGCGACGCCCAGCGCGCAGATGACCGCGATGGAGATGAAGCGCTTGAGGTTGCCGCGCACGGTGCGCGCTATGTCCTTGCGGTGGGCAGAGGCCATCGTGTCACCTGCCTACCATTCGATCTGGGCGATGGGGGTGGGCGAGGGGTTGGTCTCCATATCGGTGACGCGTCCGCTCTTGAAGCGGATCAGGCGGTCGGCCATGGGTGCGAGCGCCGAGTTGTGCGTGATGATGACCACGGTGATGCCATCGTTTCTGCAGGTGTCCTGCAGAAGCTGGAGGATCTGCTTGCCGGTCTGGTAGTCGAGCGCGCCCGTGGGCTCGTCGCACAGCAGCAGCTTGGGATTCTTGGCGAGCGCGCGGGCGATGGCCACGCGCTGCTGCTCGCCGCCGGAGAGCTGGGCGGGGAAATTGTCCATGCGCTCGCCGAGGCCGACTTTGGCAAGCGTTTCGGCGGCATCGAGCGAATCGGGGCAGATCTGCGCTGCGAGCTCGACGTTCTCCAAGGCGGTGAGGTTGGGCACCAGGTTGTAGAACTGGAACACGAACCCGACGTCGGAGCGACGGTACTCCACGAGCTCGGAGGACGTCGCACTCGAGATATCGCGGCCGTCGACGCGCACCGTGCCCGCGGTGGCGGTGTCCATGCCGCCGAGGATGTTGAGGGCCGTGGTCTTGCCGGCGCCCGAGGCGCCGAGGATGACGGCGAGCTCGCCGCGCTCCACGGTGAAGCTCGCGCCGTCGAGGGCGTGGATCTCCGCTTCACCCTGGCCGTAGACCTTGAGAACGTCCGTGAACTCGATATATGCCATGAGGCAAGCGCCTCCCGTATCACTCGACATCGTGTTGTCTAGTAGTATAGTTGAGCCGATTCGCGACGATGCGACTGTTCGACACTCGGCGGTCGATTGTCGAGCGATAGCTCGGGGCAGCGCGTCCGCCGGGCGCGCGGGAGGGGTGTGCCATGAAAAAGCAACCGCAGGTGACCGAGCAGACCAAGGCGAATCTGACGAGCGCGTTTTGGGAGCTCTATCGGGAGCGCCCCATCGAGAAGATCACCGTGCGCGAGATCACCGAGCGCGCCGGATACAACCGCGCGACGTTCTATCTGTACTACCGCGACGTGTACGACCTGCTTGAGCAGCTGGAAAACGAGATTCTGGAACAGGTCAGGGCACTCGTGGACAACCGCCTGCTCGCGGGCGATAGGCTCGACTTCTCGCAGCATATGGACTTCATCGTGAGGCTCGCGCAGCGCTTCAACGGCTATGTGCCGCGCCTCATGAGCGCCGATCCCTCGTTCGGGGAGCGCCTGAAGACGATCATCGCGCCGCTGCTCGACCGCTTCATCATCCCCGAGGCCGGCCTGAATGGCGCCGAGCAGGCCGTGCTGCGCGAGTTCTACCTGTCGGGTCTGCTCGGAGCCATCACCGCCTGGATGGAGGCGCCCGGCAGCATGTCCATCGACCGTCTGATCGCCCTCATCGTCCTCGCCGCCGTCCCCAGCACCTCCTTGGCCTCATTGGGGACGTAGCCAAAAGGTGCCAAATCCAGCTTCCGATACGGTCAAAGAGGACGCAGCAAGGCGACGATGTCACCTGTTGGCTACGTCCCCAATGAGGACATCGTTGAGGATCTGATGCAGGTCGGTGGCGGTGAGGCCACTCGGCGTGCTGCCGTAGCGCACGCGGCAGACGAGGTCGGCGAGCTTGCGGAGCGGCGCTTCAACGCCGGCGGCGATGTCGCTCACCGCGCGCACGATGTCCTCTTCGGTCGCGTCGGGCCCCCATGTGGCGCCCCGGCGCTGTGCGGCATCGAGCGCCTCGGCCCATGCGGCCTCCACGGCGCGAGCGGGTTGCGTGCCTGCTCGGTCGATCTCCCACATGTGCCACCGGCGGCGCGCGGCCCGCAGGATGCGCGGGGCCATGAGGACGAGCGCGACCGCGGCGATGCACGCGATGACGGGCACCGCGCGCGAGAGCGCCTCGGCGATGCGCGAGGCGGTCTCTGCCAGCATGTCGGCGAATCCGTGCTCGCTGCCAGGCGTGTCGGAGCCCGGCACCTCGGCGTCATCGTTGCCGGCGGCGGGGTCCTCGCTATCCTGCTCGGGCGCTTCGGACTCCGCCTGCTCCTGCTGCTCGGGCTCGTTTTCGCGGGTCTCCTCCGGCTCGTCCACCGCGGGTGCCGGGGTATCGTCGCCCGATGCGGGCGTGACGTCGAAGGGCATCCATCCGATGCCGTAGAGATAGACCTCCGTCCAGGTGTGCAGGTCGTGATTGGTGACGATGTAGCGGCCATCCGCATCCTGCGCCGAGCTTGCGCGATAGCCGAGCGCGATGCGGGCGGGCATGCCGAGCGCACGGGCAAGCACGGTGAACGCGGAGGCGTAGTGCGCACAATAGCCCTCTTTGGTCTCGAGGAAGCGGGCGACCGCGTCGAGGTTGTCGCCCGCATCGGGCACCTCGAGCGAATAGGCGAACCGCGCGTCGTCGAAGTAGGCAAGAAGCGCCTCGAGCTGGTCGACCTCGTGGGTGAGGGCGTTTTCCCCGTAGGCTTCCGCGGCACTTCCGATGTGCAGGCTGTCGACAACTGACTCGATTTCGCCGGGCAGGCTCTCCGGAAGCTCAAGGTAGATGGGGTCGATGGCGTCGCGCTCCTCCTCGACGTAGCGCGCAATCTGCTCGGCTATGCCCCGCTGGCCCTCGGCGGTCGTCACCGTGCTCGAGTTCCACGCGCGCGACCACAGCATGCCCAGGGCGTTTTGCCCCATCGCATGCATGTCCTCGTCGCTGTCGATGGGGTCCATGTAGGCGGCCTGAACCGAGTAGGCAAGGCCGCGGTTCGTGGAGCCGTTCTCGCTATAGACCGCTCCCGTGTCGCTCCAGCGCCAGCCCGCAGCTTGGCTGTCGTCGGGGGCGCCCGTGTCGTACGCGCCGATAGGCAGCGGGGCGAAGCGGGACGAGAGCGCCTCGATGGTCAAAGATGTCGTCGTGTTGCGGATACCGCCGAGAGCGGTGGTGCCGAAGTCCCTGAACGTCGTGGTGATGAAGCCCGAATCGTCGCTTGTGCCGGGAAGGGCCGCCGGGCTATCGTCTTCTGCATCCGCGCCCAGCAGAGCCGAAAGCAGCCCGCCCGAGGTGCCAGAGTCGGGGGAATCCAGTGCCCATGTGCTGCCCGAAATCGTTCCCAAACTGGAAAGCCGCAGGCAGACGGGACGATTCAGCGAGGTACGGTAGGTGAGGGCGACCGTCTCGGCGCCCCGCTCGAGGTCGCGCCGCAGGTCCATGATGGGGTTGACCGTGGAGCCCGAGAGCACGTGCGATTGGATGTCGAGCTGAATCGGCAGGCTCTGCGCCGCCCGCGTAGTGCGCGGGGCGCAGGCGGTCGAGATGATGGCGATGGCCAGGCAGACGACGAGGGCGACGGGCCGCAGCGCGCGGGCTATGCGAAGCGCGGTGTCCGGGATGTTTCGTGCGATTCGGGGCGGTTGAGGGCGCTCGCTGGAATCCTGCGCTGCGGGTGGTTGCGCGAGGACCCGCAGGGCGAGTCCACAGGCGATGGCGAGCGCGACAGCCGCGGCGTCGTTGGCAGCGCCCATGAAGATGACACGCGCCGCCTGCAGAAGCAGCGGCAAGCTTGCAACGAGGGGGCGCAGCTGCCGCGAGCGGCAGAGCAGGTACACGATGATAACCGCGGGAATCAGGATAAGGATGAGCGCGGCGTCGGAAAGTGCACTGACCTCGACGGGCACCCACTGCCCGTAATAGAGCTCATGCACGCCGGATGCGACGACCGGCGCGATCCAACTCAGGCCGCCGCCCGGCGCGTCGATGCCGAGCGCGTCGAGGCCGGAGGCGGCGTCGAACACGTCGATGCCGCTTGCAGAGCCCAGAGCCGAAGCGGCATGTGCGACCGCTGCCAAGCAGGTCAGCAGCACGACCGCAAGGCCGAGGGCGTGCTGCGCCGCGCGCCCGCGCGCGAAGGGCAGACGGGGTATGAGCACAGATGCCGCGGCGGCGAGCGGCAGCGCGACGGACCCGAAGGCGCTCCAGTTTGCGGGTGCGACGAGCGTGTCGGCGAGCTGGACGCTGGCGAACGCCGCGGCGGCGCAGCAACAGGCGGCAAGCGCATCGCTCGCGAACGGGAGAGGTGCTACGGCTTTGCGGCGGCGCGCCTTCCGATCTGCGCGCACGTTAGTATCGGCGCTGCGCTCGTGGTCCGCCGGCAGGGTTTCGGCGGGGGCAAGTGAGCGCGGCGCGATGACCGTGATACCTGCGGGGATGAGTTCCGCGAGCGCGCGTTCGAGCGCTCCTGCCTGCTGCGACGAGATCAGGATGACCGGGCGGCCCGCATGGGCATCGAGGCCGTGTGCGGCAAAGCGGGCGATGCGGCGAGCGCGGCTCGTCGCCTCATCGGCAAGGTCGCGCATACCTTCCGGCGCATCAGGCTGGAGGGCGGCGAGCAGCCTTCCGATGCGCCGGGAGCCCCTGACGGCCTCCACGCCATCGGTCACAAGGACCTCGTCGCGCACCCCGGGGTGGCGGGAGAGCGCCGAGCAGGCGCTCGCCGCCTCGGCCGCGAGTGCATCGGCGTCGTCGTTCTCGAGGGTGTCGAGGGCGACCAACGGCATGACGCGGCGCGTACGGTCGGGATCGAACGACATAAGCTGCCCGTGGTGGGCGGTCTGGCGCCAGGAGATGGATCGCAGCGGGTCGCCCGGCTCGTAGGGGCGCACCATGGAGCTGCTGCGCTCGGATTCGTCGACCGGCGCGTAGGGGGCGGAATGCGTGCCAAGGGCGCTGAGTGCCGGATGGGCGGCCTCGTTTGCACGTGGGGCGATCCACAGCTCGCGGTCGGAGGGCACGGTGCGCCGTGCGGTCCAGAATCCGAAGACATCGCGGAAGACGAGCGTCCGCCCGCCTGCGCGGTACAGGCCGCGTGCTGTCGGCCGGATCTCGCTGCCCGCCGTGCCGACGATGCGCCCGCGCTGGTCGATCTGTAGCCAGGTGGTCTCAGAGGAGATGAGCGGGGCGGCGCAGGCGCGGGCAGCGGTGCGCAGCCAGCGGATCACCGGTTGCGGCAGGCGATTGGGCCGGGTGCCATCCGACCGCTTCGCCGCGCCTTCATGCGCGCAGAGCCAGGCGGCAATCGCGCTGATGAGCCCCGCGACGAGCGCGATGCCGATGCCGAGCGCGCCCGCGGTGAGCTCCGTCGCCACGGTCTCGCCGCCGAGTGCGAGGAGCGCTGCTGCCATGAGGGCGGCGACGAGTGCGCCGAGCGTCGGCCTGATGGGGATATGGCTCGCGGCATGCGGCACCTTCCGCCAGGCCCGGGCGACCGAGCGGAGTTTGGAGGTGGTGGGTGTGTGCCGCGGAGCAGACATGGTGCCCGCCGCGCCTTAGGCCCGACGCGGCGCCGGGACTTCGCGCAGGATGCGCTCGAGCAGCTCCTGCTGACGCTCGAGGGCGCCGGCGCCTGCCGCCGGATCGCTGAAGACGATGCGATGCGCGAGCACCGCGGGCGCCATGGCGCGGATGTCTCCCGGGTACACGGCATCATGGCCGCCGGCGAGTGCGCGCATGCGGCTCACGGCGAGCAGGGCCAGCCCGGCGCGCGGCGAGGCGCCCAGGCGGGTCAGCGGGCTTGTGCGCGTGGCCTGCAGAAGCGACACGGCATAGGAGGCGACGACCGGCGCCACGCGGACCGACGCGGCGGTCTTCGTGAGCGCCGCCAGCTCGCGCGGCGTGCACACGGGCTGCGCCCCGGAAAGCGGATCGTGGCCGCTCGGCGCCATGAGCATGCTCGCCTCGGCCTTCGCGTCGGGATACCCGAGGCTCACGCGGCACATGAAGCGGTCGAGCTGGGCCTCGGGCAGCGGGTAGGTGCCCTCCATCTCGACGGGATTCTGCGTGGCGATGACCGTGAAGGGGCGCGGCAGGGTGTAGGTGGTCCCGTCGACGGTGACGCTGCGTTCCTCCATGGCCTCGAGCATCGCCGCCTGCGTCTTCGGGTTCGCGCGGTTTATCTCGTCGGCGAGTACCACCTGGGCGAAGAGCGGGCCGGGGTGGAAGGTGAAGCGCTGCTCGGCCTGGTTGAACACCGAGACGCCGGTGATGTCGGAGGGGAGCATATCGGGTGTGAACTGGATGCGGCTCGTGCGGGCGCGGATCGCGGCGGCAAGGGCGCGCGCGAGCGTCGTCTTGCCGATGCCGGGGACGTCTTCTAGCAGCAGATGACCTCCGGCGGCGACGGTCATCACGGCAAGCTCGAGCGCCGGGCGCTTGCAGCTGAGGCGCGCAGCGAGGGCATCTATCAGGGAACCCAGGAGGCGCTGGGCATCGGCGGGGCGCATAGGACGGATGGGTTCGGGCATTGCGGCTCCTCCCCTTCGGCACATGCTTTACATCCCTAGAGTATAAAGCCCCGCCATGGTGAACGTGCGGAGCGAAGGGCGGCGCCTGCTGCGGGCCGCATCGCTCTTCGCGTGGTGGGCCTATACTGTTGCGGTTTATCGGCAACGGGAAAAGAGGCTGGATATGCACGAAGAGCAATCAGAGCAGGCGACTGGGCGCGCCGAGGCGGAGGGGCTCGTATCGTTTATCGGCGAGAGCCCGAGCATGTTCCATACGGTCGCGGCTGCGCGCACGCGGCTCGAGCAGGCGGGGTATACCTACCTGCCCGAAGGGATGCCCTGGCAGGTCGAGCCGGGCTCGCGGTGCTATACCGTGCGCAACAACTCCAGCTTGGTCGCGTGGCGCGTGGGGTCCGAGGTCGATCCCGCGGCGTACCACTTCCAGCTGACCGCCGCCCACAGCGACTCGCCCACCTTCAAGCTGAAGGCTCAACCCGAGATCGAGGGCCCGGACGGATACCTTCGCCTCGATGTCGAGGCCTACGGCGGCATGATGGACTATACGTGGTTCGACCGGCCGCTCTCGCTTGCCGGGCGCGTCATGGTGCGCGACGGGAGCGGCGTCGCGAGCCGCCTTGTGACGCTCGACCGCGACGTGGCGGTTATCCCCAGCGTTGCCATCCATATGAATCGCGAGGTCAACAAGGGGTTCGCCCCCAACCGCTCGACCGACCTGTGTCCGCTCGTGTCGACGGGGGAGTGCACGCGGGGCTTCGTTGACGCCCTGCTTGCCGAGGAACTCGGCGTCGAGCCTGCGCAGATCGTGGCGCGCGACCTGTATCTGGTGAATCGCGTGGCGCCGCGCATCTGGGGCGCGAACGGGGAGTTCATCTCGGCGCCGCATCTGGATGACCTCATGTGCGTCTACGCCGCGCTGCGGGCGTTCGCGCAATCGGCAAACGAGCGCACGGTGAGCGTGTTCGCCTGCTTTGACAGCGAGGAGGTCGGATCGGCGACCATGCAGGGCGCGGAGTCGACGTTCCTGCGCGATACGCTCGCGCGCGTCAACGGGGCGCTGGGTGCCACCGAGGACGATTTCTATCGTGCGCTTTCGTCGTCGATGCTCGTGAGCTGCGATAACGCCCATGCGGTCCACCCGAACCATCCCGAGCTGTCCGATGCGCAGAACGCTCCGCATCTGAACGGCGGCCTGGTGATCAAGGAAGCCGCCAACCAGCACTACTGCACCGACGGGTTCAGCCGCGCCGTGCTGCAGGCGGTGCTCGACGACGCCGAGGTGCCCTACCAGCTGTTTGCCAACCGCAGCGACATGGCGGGCGGCTCGACGCTCGGCAATATCTCGAACACGCACGTGAGCGTGCATGCGGTGGATGTCGGTTGCGCGCAGCTCGCCATGCATGCGAGCTACGAGACTGCCGGCGCGCACGATGTGCAGCTCGCGATCGATGCACTGCGGGCGTTCTACGACGCGGACATCGTCATCGATGGCGCCGACGCGGCGCGGTGGTAGGACCTTCGGGGGTTCCGGGGTGTTTTTGTGCCGGATCTTCTCGGTGCACTTCTGGCCGGTTTTGGTTTTCTCGGTGCACCCCAGGTACATAATCAAGGCCAAGTTATGTACCAAGGGTGCACTGGCAAATGCCAAACTGGTCGAATGTGCACCGGCAATGTGAGCAAGGAATCAAAACTCTCCGTCAGCGACTCGGACAGATGCTGAAGCGAGAGCGACAGTTCGCTGCGACGGGTTGGCGAATCATGCGCCCATGGGTATGAAACGGCCCCGGCGGGCTGCGAGAATCGAGTTCGTGCTCGATATCTTGCTGCCGGCCGGGGCCGTGTATCTTCCGGTCTCCCTGTCCTTGGGGACGGGTGTCGAAGATTCGCTACCTGATGAAGTTCGTGGTCGTGCCCGCTTCCTGCTCGGGCAGGTCGATGCCGGCGGCGCGACCGGCCTCGATGCACTTGAGCATCCAGGCCATGTTGCGGCCCAGCTGGCGCATGGTCCACAGGCCCTCGGCGTCCTGCTCGACTTCGTCGGCGTTGTTGCCGTGGACGTTGTTCCAGTATCGAGAGCTCACGACGGGCATCTGCGAGATGGTGAAGAACTTCTGGATGTCGTCGAGGGCCGCGGTGGTGCCGCCGCGGCGCGCCGAGGCCACGGCCGCTGCGGGCTTGAAGCGGAACACGTTGGGCTGTCCCGCGCGCCCGTTGGAGTAGAACAGGCGATCCATAAAGGCGAGGAGCGATCCCGCCGCGTGCGCGTAGTGGACGGGTGCGCCGAAGATGAAGCCGTCCGCCTCGGCGGCCTTTGCGCGGAACTCGTTCACCGCGTCGTCGAACACGCAGGAGCCCTTGGTGTTGCAACCGCCGCAGGCAATGCAGCCGCCGACGGGCTTGGCTCCGATCCAAAAGGTCTCGGTCTCGATACCGTTTTCCTCAAGCGTGCGCGCAACCTCCTCGAGCGCGCGGTTCGTGCATCCCGCCTTGTGCGGGCTTCCATTGACGAGCATGACCTTCATAGCATTCCTCCCTTGTTCAGCGTGACAGTTGGGACGGGGCCCCGTGTCATGTTTTTGGACAAGGTTACGTCACTCGCTGCGGCAGCGCAAAAAACATGACACGGGGCCCCGTCCCAACTGTCATGTACCCTGCTTGGGTCCCGGTGCGCTCCGGGTCCTGCCGATAATATCCATATTCTCGGCGGCCGAGAACGAACTTATCTGGGAAAACGTCCTCGCCCCTTCCGAGAATATATATATTCTCGGAAGGGGCGAGGGAACATGCCGGCTAGGACAGGCCCCTACAGGTTCACCTGGTTGCGCAGGGGTTCGCCGGCGGCAAGGTGCTGCAGGTTCTCCGCGGCGATGCGGGCGATGTTCGTGAGCACGACCGGCAGGTGGAACTGGCCGGCAACGTGCGGGGTGATGAAGATGTTCGGCGCGTCCCACAGCGGGTCGTCAGCGGAAAGGGGCTCGGGTGTCGTCACGTCGAGAGCGGCGCCTGCGACCTGCCCCGATTCGAGTGCGGCGATGAGGTCGGGCTGCACGATGAGGTCGCCGCGACCGCCATTGGCAAGGTAGACGCCGCGCTTGCACGATGCCAGGAACTCCGCATCCACAAGCCCGCGCGTCTCCGGCGAGCTCGGCAGGAACGAGACGACAACATCCGCGCTGGGCAGCAGGGCGGGCAGCTCTTCCATGGTGCGCATGCTCTCGAAGCACGCTGGGACCTCGCCCACGTGGCGCCGCACGCCGATGACGTGCGCTCCAAGGGCGGAGGCGAGCCTGGCGAAATGCGTGCCGATATCACCTGCGCCCAGCACGAGCACGTTCGCCCCTGCGATCGTGTTCACCGTGCCGCGGTCGGTCCAAGCGTGCTCGCGGAAATCGTCGCGGTAGCCCTCGAGGTGCTTCATGAGCATAAGGACCATGGTGAAGATATGCTCGGACACCGCCTGTCCGTAGGCGCCCACCGCGCAGGCGAGCGCGGCGCCGGCGGGAAGCGCGCCAGGGGCGAGATATTGGTCGTAGCCGGCGGAGTTGAGCTGCAGCAGGCGCAGGTGCTCGGCGTGTGCAAGACGCGCCGGCGGCAGGTTGCCCACGATGACCTCAGCGTTCGCGATCTGCTCGTCGGTCACCTCCGCCTTGGGCACGTAAGCGATGCGCGCACCCTCAGGCGCTCCGCTTTCGAACACAGCGCGCTGCTCGTCGTCGAAGGGCAGCAAAACGAAGATATCCATGGGCGACTCCTTGCAGGTCGATGCAGGTCGATGGGGGAGTCTTCAGTATATCGCTATCGAATCGCCGGGCATTTGCCGGGGCGCGGCGCACCCTAGTCGGAAAGCGTCAGCAGCTCCAGGGCGTCGGCGGCCATCTCGTCGACGGTCATGCCGTTTTCCGCGAGCAGCTCTTGCGGATCGTAGCGGTCGGGGAAACCGATATGGACACCATGGCAGCGCACACGGACACCCAGCGGGCCGAGATAGCGCGCGACCTTCTCGCCCCAGCCCCCCTCGAGCACGCCGTCCTCCAGCGTGACCACCAGGCGATGCGAGCGGGCGAGGTCGGTGAGGTACGGCTTGTCGAGCTCGGTCACGAACCGCGGGTTCACCAGCGTGACGCTAAAGCCGGCGCGGCGCTCGATTTCGTCGGCCAGGCGCTCACCCATGCCGAAGAAATCGCCCAGGGCGAGCACGGCGATATCGCTGCCTTGCCGTACGGTCTGATAAGCGGGCTCGTCGTAGCTGGCGGCAATGGGGAGCTTGCAGGAAGCGGGGTCGTTCAGCACGGGTACGCGGATAGCGACGGGGCGGTCCTTCTGCGAAATCGACCAATCGAGCATGACAAGGTAGTCCTCGGGGCCAACAGGTGCCAGGTAGCGCAGGTCGGGCATGTTGCCGAGCATCGAGATGTCGAAATAGCCGAGATGCGTCTGGTCCGTCGTGCCGAAGACCGAGGATCCGAAGACCAGGATGGTCGCCGGGGAGGCGTTCAGGCACAGGTCGTGCCACAGCTCGTCGTAGGCGCGCTGCAAAAACGTACCGTATACGCCCAGGACGGGCTTGGCACCTGCGGCGGCAAGGCCGGCGCTCAGGGTCACGGCATGTTCCTCGGCGATACCCACGTCGATGAACTGATCGCCGGCAAGCGCGCGGCGCTCGGGCGTGAAGCCCATGATATAGGGGGTCGCTGCCGTGATGGCGACGACGCTTCGATCTCGTTCCATCTGCGGGAGCAGGTATGTGGCCGTGAGCTCGGCGTAATCGGGGCCGGCGCTCGCGGTGCAAGCGCGCTTCTCTCCTGTGACGAGGTCGAAGGGCCCCACATGGTGCCAGGCTTCGGGATCCTGCTCGGCGGGGGCGAAGCCCATACCCTTGAGTGTGTGGATGTGCAGCACGACGGGATGGTCGCAACCGCGCAGCTCCTCGAGGGCATCAACCAGGGTGAGCACGTCGTTTCCCGCCTCGAGATAGCGGTAGTCCAACCCCATGGCAACGAAGAGGTTGTTGGATGCCGTGCCGTTCGTGGCGCGGAGTTCCGCGAGGTTCCGGTACAGGCCGCCGTGGTTCTCGGCGATGGACTGGTCGTTGTCGTTAACGATGATGATGAGCCCGCAGCCGCAGGCGGCGGCGTTGTCGAGCCCCTCGAAGGCGAGGCCGCCGGACAGCGAGCCGTCGCCGATGACCGCGACGACGTCGTGGGAGTCGCCCGCGAGGTCGCGTGCTTTGGCCATGCCGAGCGCCAGTCCGATCGAGGTCGAGGTGTGTCCCATGGCGAACAGGTCGTGCTCGGACTCCAGCGGATTGGAAAAGCCGGAGACCTCCAGGTAGCGGGCGGGATCGATAAAGGCCTGCGCGCGGCCGGTCAGGGCCTTGTGCGCATAGCTTTGATGCGAGACGTCGAAGATGATCTTGTCATGCGGGGAGCTGAAGACGCGGTGCAGAGCGACGCTGAGCTCCACGACGCCGAGGTTGGGGCCCACATGGCCGCCTACGGCCGCCGAGCTTTCCAGAATGGCCTGCCGAAGCTCCTGGCACAAAACGGGGAGTTCGCGGCGATCGAGCGCCTTGACATCGTTTGGCGATGCAATTTGCGACAGATACATGCTCCGCGACCTTTCCCCTGCATAACGTTCGCATGCCGCCGAATGCGCCACGCGATTAATCCAGTGTCTCACAAATCACCGCCCGATGTGTGGCGGCTGTGCGAGGGTTGCACACTTGGCGGGGAACGTCAACAGGAGTCGACCGAGGGATGCATTATCCCTCGGACGCGAATCGCGACTGCGGCTCCGGGTCATGCACCGGGGTGTTGCGGATTGGTTTCCATCGTTGCGTGTGGGTTTCGAGCGTAAGTCCAGTGCGTTTTGAGTCGTTTGCCTTTTCGCGACCTGCCCGTTTGGCGTCGGCATGCCACGGGCGCGGTGCCATGATGGCCGCGTCCTGTTCGACGCAAACGAAGGAGGGGCGCATGTTCGATAGCGGCTCCACGGCTTTCATGCTGATCTGTACCATGCTCGTATTCCTTATGACGCCGGGTCTCGCGTTTTTCTACGGCGGCCTGGCACGGCGCAAGAACGTGGTGAACACCATGCTCATGTGCTTCGGCATCATCGGCCTCGTCGGCGTCCTGTGGATCGTCGCGGGCTGGTCGCTCGCCTACGGCGGCGACGGAACGAACCCCGTGTTCGGCGGCTTCGACCAGCTGCTCGCGCTGCCGACGGTTTCGCAGCTGCTTTCTGAGCTGGCCAACCCGCCGGCAGACGCGGCGTACCCCTCGGTGGTCGATATCGCCTTCCAGATGGCCTTCGCCATGATCACAGCGGCCATCGTGACCGGCTCGCTGGCAGGGCGCGTGCGTTTCGGGTTCATGGCGCTGTTCATGAGCATCTGGGCGCTCGTGGTCTACGCCCCGCTGGCGCATATGGTCTGGGGCGGCGAGAACTCGCTCATCGGCGGCATCATCGGCGCGCTTGACTTCGCGGGCGGCGACGTCGTCCACATCTCGTCGGGCGTGACGGGACTCATCCTGTGCCTGCTTGCAGGCGGGCGCCGCGGCTTCGGCGTGATGAGCTACCGCCCGCATAACGTCCCCTTCGTGGCGCTCGGCGCCGGGCTTCTGTGGTTCGGTTGGTTCGGCTTCAACGGCGGCTCGGCTTTCGCGGCCGACGGCATCGCGGCCCTGGCCGTCCTGAACACCGTGACGGCGAGCGCAGCCGGTCTGCTCTCGTGGATGGCGATCGAGCAGCTGACCACGGGCAAGCCGACGCTCGTGGGCGCAAGTACCGGTCTTGTCGCGGGTCTCGTCGCGGTGACGCCGGGTGCCGGCTTCGTCGAGCCTTGGGCGGCGCTCGTCATGGGCGCGGTCGTGTCGCCGGTTTGCTACGCCGCGATCTCGCACCTCAAGGCGCGGTTCGGCTACGACGACGCGCTCGACGCCTTCGGGTGCCACGGTATCGGCGGCATTCTGGGCGGCGTGCTCACCGGCCTGTTCTGCGTGCCCGAGCTTTCGTGGACCGACCACGGCGGCCTGCTGTACACCGGCGACCCCGCGCTGCTTATCGATCAGGTGCTCGGCATCGTCGTGACCCTGGCGATCGTCATCGTGCTCGACATCGCGATCGCCTTCGCGGTGCGCGCGCTCATGGGCGGCAAGATCCGCGTGGACGAGGACGCAGAGGCGCTTGGTCTCGATATCTCCGAGCATGGCGAGAGCGCCTACCCAGCGTTCAGCGGCTTGGACTAGGCTGCTCGATTTCCCAAACCGAAAGGAGATGGATGACATGATCGGCGGCAACCATATGAAGAGTGGATTCTCGCTCGCGGGGCCCGCGCGCACGCCTGAGCGGCGCCAGATAACCGCCCGCGCATTGGACCTTGCGAAAGACGATGGCCGTACGGAGAGGCCCTCCGCCATCGAGTACCTCGGCTGCATGACGTTGCTCGCGCGCAGCGGCATCGACTACCTCGGCCGATAATCCCCGGCTGCCGCTTGCGTGGCGGCAGGCCGAACCGTTTGAGAGGAGAACCGACATGAAGCGCATCACCGCCATCGTGCGTGCGGAGAAGCTCGAGGCGCTCAAAGACGCCCTGTTCGCCGCGGGGGTCCGCGGCATGACCATCGTGCAGGTGCAGGGCTGCGGAAGCCAGCACGGCTGGAAGGAATACGTGAGGGGTACGGAGGTGCTGCTGAACACCATCCCCAAGGTGCAGTTCGACCTCGTCGTGCCCGATGAGCAGGTTGACGGCGTCGTCGACGTGATCTGCCGTGCGGCTCACACGGGCGAGGTAGGCGACGGCAAGATCTTCATCGCGCCTGTCGAGGAGGTCGTCCGTATCCGTACGGGTGAGCGGGGGGCTCTGGCAATCTAGCGTGGCCTTGTCCTGAGGGATGGGACTGCGAAACGATACGCGCGCCGCGTGTCCGGAATGACGGACACGCGGCGCGCTCAGTTTCATTCGAATTGCAGACGAACGGGGCGCCCGCTTACAGCAGCAGCGAACCTCCGCGGAAGATTGAGTCCGAGAAGCGCTCGAAGGCAAGGTAGGCGTCGGACTTGTTCGTCTTCGTGGTGACGAGGTACAGCGGCACCTTGATTGCCTGGCGCGGGTCGATGGGGAGCAGCGTCAGGTAGGGCTGGGCAATCTGCGAGAACGGCAGGAAGACCGCGAACGAGATGCCGTTTTGCTCCGTGAAGAACCCCTCGATGTCCTCGGTCTGCGGCGTGAACATCGCCTTGGGCGAGGCGAGGCCGCGCTCGCGGTACATCACATGGATGGAACGGTTGAAGTCGTCGAAGGTTTGTGACCAGATGACCGGGTAGGGTTCCATGTTCTCGAGCGAGACGAACTTCTTGCGGGTCAGCGGGTGGGTCTTCGACACGCAGATGCCGGTGGGAAGGTTGCCGATCTTGAAGGAATCCAGATCGGGCGCCGTGTATTCACCCAGCGTGCAGACCGTATCGAAATCGCCGACGCGCAGGGCCTCGATGGCCTCGCGTCCGGGAACGATGACGATCTCGACCTCGATGCCGAGCTTCTTGCCGATGAAGCCCGACAGGTTGGACACAAAGTTGTCCGCGTTGTTGAAATACGGGGAGCATAGGGCAATCAGCATGCGGCCCTTGTTCTTCGAGACAGGGAAGAACTGCGTGAAATCGACAAGGTTGTCGAAGTCCTCGAGGACCTTGCTGGCACGCTGGTAGAACGCATAGCCGATTGCGGTCGGCCGAACGCCGTGGTTGCCGCGAATGAGCAGCTGGGAGCCGAGCTCGATTTCGAGTTCCGAGATGGCCTTGGAAACCGCCTGGACGGTCACGAACTGGCGCTTTGCAGCAGACGAGAGCGAAGCCCCCTCGGTCGCGTGCACGAAGTATCTGATTTGTCGAATGTCCATACCACGCGTTTCAAACGATTGCTGGGGACTCCCGGCTATTCGGATAGATGGATAAACTTTATGCTGAGTTACGGCAATGATGCTAGGGAGTGAAAGGCTCCTCAACCAGTTGTAGAAGTAAGGGCCACTAAGGCCTCTGTATATTTGTACAGAATATGGTTGCTTAAGCATGGCAAACGGTTGCGAAGCACTTGGGTTTTACCTAGCTTCTATGTAGGAATAATGGAGAGGGGTCGGATTTTGTACGACAACACCAAGGCCCTCGTGCAGGAGATGCGTGCAGCGGGCATCGAGCACCGCTGCGATACGCCTGAAGACGATACGAATGTGTTCGACACGGTTCGCGTGGGTTGGCAGGGGAGGCGCCTGCCGCGCACGACGATCCTCATACGCGTGAACGACCGCGGGGCTCACCTGGAGACGCTGCCGCTCGGCGAGGTTGATCCCGCCTCCCGCGCTCGCGCACTCGAGGAGGTCAACGCGCTGAATGTCGAGTACCGCTGGCTCAAGCTGGCAATCGGCGAGTCGGGTGAGCTCGTGTGCTCAAGCGACGTGTTCCTGGTGCCGGAGGTCGCCGGCCTGTTCGGCATCGCCGCTATGGGGCGCATGTTCGATGCGCTCGACGAGATGTATCCACGGTTTGTGGGGCTTTTGCGCTGACGGGTCTGCGCCGGGGCGATGCCGCTGCGTTCGGGTATTGGTTAGCCTAGGCTAACCAATGTTTAGTATCGTGCTGATGTTGATACGAGGGAAGGGGCTTTACGCATGATTGCGGCAGAGACATCGCAGGCGCTGCTGTGGGCGGCGCTGGGCTGCGGCTTCACTTGGCTCATGACCACGGCGGGATCGGCCGTGGTGTTCTTCTTTAAGAGCGGCCGCAAGCTTATGCACCACATCTTTTTGGGGTTCGCGGCGGGCGTGATGATCGCGGCGAGCGTGTGGTCGCTCCTCAATCCCGCTATCGAGCAGGCGGAGGAGCTGGGGCAGATCGGCTGGATTCCCGCGGCGGGAGGCTTTCTGCTCGGCGTGGCGTTTCTCGTGGTGCTCGACTCGCTGCTTCCGCATCTGCATGCGGGCGCCGATGAGCCCGAGGGCGTCGCGAGCAGTTGGAAGCGAACGACGCTGCTGGTATCGGCCGTGACGCTCCATAACATCCCCGAGGGCATGAGCGTAGGCCTGCTGTTCGCGATGGCGTCGCAGACGGCAGGCGCAGCCGGTGAGGCCTATCTTGGGATGGCCTTCGCGTTGGCAATCGGCATCGGCCTGCAGAACTTTCCCGAGGGGGCGGCGATCTCGCTGCCCCTTGCGCGCGAGGGGATGTCGCGCTCGCGCGCGTTTGCGATGGGAAGCCTGTCGGGCATTGTCGAGCCGATCTTCGGCATCCTGGTGGTCCTCGCTGCCAGCTGGATCGAGCCGTTCATGCCCTGGCTGCTTTCCTTTGCCGCCGGCGCCATGGTCTACGTGGTGGTCGAGGAGCTCATCCCCGAGGCGCATCTGGGCGAGCACTCCAACGTGGGCACGTTCGGCGTCATCGCGGGGTTTGTGATTATGATGACCCTCGACGTAGCTTTAGGGTAATCCGTCCCGGCGGCTTGCCCAGGCACCGCATCTTGCCGTTCAAGCCTTCGGGCGCCGCACGCTAGGCGTGCGCCCTCGGCTTTCGCGGCAACCTGCGGCACCTGGACAAGCCGTCTCCGTTGTCCAGTGTGGCCCAGGCACCGCATCTTGCCGTTCAATCGTTGGGCGCCGCACGCAAGGCGCGCGCCCTCGGCTTTCGCGGCAACCTGCGGCGCCTGGG
>NZ_JACJKB010000022.1 GCF_016900375.1 Collinsella tanakaei
GGTTGGGAGGGGGTCTTGCCTTTGGCCTGGGGGATGTGCGGGTTTGGAACGTTCTTATGGTGGCGAGTGGGTGCTTTGGGAACATGTGGGGCGGGGGAGTGTTCCTATGGCGCATAGTGAGCGGCCCTTGGTGTTCCGTTGGCGCACAGTACTGCGGTGCGGGTTGTGCTCGTGAGGCGAGGCTGGTGGGGTTTTCGCTTAGAATGGTGCGGTGTTGCGTGCGAGGAAGCGAGGGCGATGATGGAAAGCTATATCACGATGCGGAGTGGCGTTGAGGCCACTGGTGAGTTCGTGGATCGCAAGAGCCGGTTTATCGCCCAGCTGGTGCATGTGGAGTGCGAAGAGGAGGCGGCGGCGCACCAGGCGGCCATGAGGGCGCGGCACTATGATGCGCGGCATAACGTGCCGGCGTGGATCTTGGTGGACGGGCGCGAGCGGGCAAGCGACGATGGCGAGCCTCAGCGCACGAGCGGCCTGCCGACGCTCGAGGTGCTGCGCGGTGCCGGGCTGAAGGACGTCTGCTGCGTGACGACGCGCTATTTCGGCGGCACGCTTCTGGGGCCCGGCGGTCTGGTGCGCGCCTACACGGCTGCCGCTCAGGCGGCTGTGGAGAACGCGCGCGCCGAGGGGCTGCTCGTGGAGATGACCAGTGTGGTGCCCGTTGACGTGCGCGTGGCATATCCCTCCTACGAGCAGGTGCTGCGTCTGGCCGAGGGGTCGGGTGCGCATGTGGCGTCGACCGACTTCACCGATGAGGTGTGCCTGCATCTCGTGTTCCGCGAGGGCGAACAGGAGCCGTTTCGCGCGGCTCTGACGGAGCTTTTGGCCGGACGGGAGCGCCTGGAGGTCGGAGCTGCCCGCTTCGCGGAGTTCTGATCGCCTGCCGCCGTGGCGCTTTCGAATTGTTACAACGCACTCTGTGGCGTTGCGTTCGTCCGGTATGCAGTATCCTGTTTCAGATGCACCTACGATTGCAAAGGAGCTCGTATATGACAGAGCATATCGGAACCACCTGTGTCCAGGGTGGATACCGTCCCGGCGACGCCGAGCCGCGCCAGGTCCCCATCTACCAGTCGACCACGTGGAAGTACGATACGTCCGAGCACATGGGTCGCCTGTTCGACCTCGATGAGGCCGGCTATTTCTACACCCGCCTGCAGAACCCCACGAACGACTACGTTGCGGCGAAGATCGCCGAGCTCGAGGGCGGTACGGCGGGCATGCTGACGAGCTCCGGCCAGGCTGCCAACTTCTTCGCCGTGTTCAATATCGCCGGCGCTGGCGACCATGTGGTCGCGAGCTCCGCCATCTACGGCGGCTCCTACAACCTGCTTGCCCACACCATGCGCCGCATGGGGCTCGAGTGCACCTTCGTGTCGCCCGATTGCACCGACGAGGAGCTCGAGGCCGCCTTCCGCCCCAACACGAAGTGCGTCTTCGGTGAGACCATCGCCAACCCCGCGCTCGACGTGCTCGACATCGAGCGCTTCGCCGCTGCGGCCCACGCCCACGGCGTGCCGTTGATCGTCGACAACACGTTCCCCACGCCGGTGATGTGCCGTCCGATCGAGTGGGGCGCCGACATCGTTACGCACTCCACCACCAAGTACATGGACGGCCACGGCACGGCTGTCGGCGGTGCCATCGTCGACTCGGGCAACTTCGACTGGGATGCCCATGCCGACAAGTTCCCCGGCCTGACGACGCCCGACGAGACCTATCACGGTGTGGTCTACACCGAGAAGTTCGGCCAGGCGGGCGCCTACATCACCAAGGCGACCTCGCAGCTCATGCGCGACCTCGGTTCCATCCAGTCGCCGCAGCACGCGTTCTATCTGAATCTCGGCCTCGAGAGCCTGCACGTGCGCATGCCGCAGCATGTGAAGAACGGTCAGGCCATGGCCGAGTTCCTGGCCGAGCATCCCAAGGTCCGCTTCGTGAAGTACCCCGGCCTGCCCGGCGACCCGTGGCACGAGCTCGCCCAGAAGTACATGCCCAACGGCACCTGCGGTGTCGTGAGCTTCGGCTTCAACGGCGGACGCGCCGCTGCCGAGCAGTTCATGAAGAGCCTGAAGCTCGCGCAGATCGCCACGCATGTCGCCGACGCGCGAACCTGCGTGCTGCATCCGGCGAACGCCACGCATCGCCAGATGAACGACGCCGAGCTCGAGGCTGCCGGCATCGCGCCCGATATGGTGCGTCTGTCCTGTGGTATCGAGGCCACCGAGGACCTCATCGCCGACGTCGAGCAGGCGCTGGCCACGGTGTAGCTTCATTCGTTTCGGTTTGCTTCTAGGGCGCCGACAGGTTTTGTTCCTGTCGGCGCCCTGTTCCTTGGTGGCCGTGCAAAATCTGGGGGCTTTGGACGGGATTTTTACCCCGGGTCCATATCGGCAATCAATCTACCTGTATAAACATCGAGGTCATAAGGGCGTTCGTCTCGACCCGGTTCTCAAAATCAATCCAAAGTTTCCGGTTTTTGCACTTGGGACCAGGTCAGAGCGAATCAATAGGAGTCGAGAGCTGAAGTTCTTGCCATCCGGTCGGTCAGCGGCATCCTTACCACCTCGGTTTTTCCACCTGACCGTACTCCAAGAATCAGACGCTCCCAGAGTGCTTTCTGTCGTGCGCGTGTTGCCTCGCTGGTTGTTCTGAAGATACGCCCCTCGCGTTCCTCCATTTGCCGAGCGATGATGTCGAAGCTCTGCCAATCGTGGAGCTGTCCGTTGGTCATCGTAATAAGGTCGATGTCTACGATACGCAGGGCGTTAGCGCGGCGCTTGTCGGATTCGTTCGCTGCCTTTGTCAGGTGATTGTCATCCGCGTCGTATTCAAAATCGGTGCCGCTTAAAAGAAAGAACAGGTCCGAGTACAGGCAGCTCCGTTTTGCCAGCTTGCGCGCTTGCGCGTTGAGCTCGATCTTTCGGTCCATTTCTATGCTGCCGATCGATCGCCCGCCGAGTGTTCGCGGAAGCCGGAAGATGAGCCAAAGCTCGTTTTCTTTAGGTGAGCGAGCGTTGCGCCCGATATACGGGACGACTTCAAGAGCACGTGCCGTACCGGGTGCCTGAGGAATCTGCGACGCAAACTCTTCGATGCTCTTTGGGGTCACCAGCGGTGGGCGCGTGATGAGCCCCTTTCGTCCTTTGGGGTTGACTGCGTATTTGGCTGCAAATTCGGATCCGAGCATGAGTCGGTTTTCGCGATCGCTGCCGCAGCACAGTTGAACAAACGAGAACTCCGGGATGCAGGCATATACGCCGTTGGCAAGATAGACGAGGGATCCGGGAGGAATCGGTGATGTCCAGAGATGGCAGACTACGCTTTTGGTGTGCCGCAGGTCGTTGGCATGAGTGCAAAGCACGTGGAGCGGCAAAGGGAGCCCAAAGTAATCTGCTATTGCGTGTGCTTCTCGGCTTGAGGGGACCTCTAATAGATTGAGCCGCTCAAGGTAGAAGCCTTGCGCTCGGTTGCTTACAAGTAGCTTGGCAAGCTTCTCGATTCTCGTAACTGCAAGTGACGAGACGTTGCAAAGGGCTATCATGCAACCTCCTTTGGGAGGCGTGCACGGAAGAGGGCTGCTTGATTGTAGCGTCGCGTGGCGGCGGTGGAGCGAGAAACCTAATGTCTTACAGTCGCGTTTGCCCCTGGTTGGCGCCTAGTCCGGAACGGGAGAGCAAAAACCGGCGGCTTTGGACGGGTTTTAAGACCGGGTCGAGACGAGCGCCCTTCTGACCTTGGCGTTTACGCAGGTAGAACACTCGTCGATGCGGACTCGGGGCTAAAAAGCCGTCCAAAGTGGCTAGAAAATGCAGCAGGCGGTCCCTTACCCCCGTGCCCGCACAAGCTCGATGGCCTCCTTGCCGGTGAGGCGCACGACGGCGAGCTCGATCATGGCGACCTGCGCGAACTGGTCCTCGATCTCGGCGGCGCGGCCCTCGGGCAGATCGGGGGAGTACTTCTCGGCGAGCGCCTCGATAGCACGCAGGCGCTCGGTGTCGTCCTCGATCACGCGGGCGTACCCAAAGGCCATGGCGCTGCGGAAGTAGGTCGTGTACTCCTCGGGAACGATGCGGTCCTCGTCGATCACCGTGAACGTGGCGCGCCCGTCGGCCGCGAGTGCGTCGAGCTTCGTGCCCGAGCGCGCGCTGTGGAACATGATGCGGCCCACGACAGGCTCGTCGCACGCGGGAGCCCAAGGCGCCAAGCCGTCCGCGGCGAGCGTCTGCTCCCATGCCTCCTCGTCGAGGTAGACGTAGCTCAAGGGCACGCCGTAGGCGAAGCCGCCGGTGTCGGCGCAGCCCGAAAGCGCGAGCACGCCCGCGGTGTTGCGGCGCATGAGGGCGCGCGTTTCCTCGTGGCTCAGCTCCTGACGCGAGCGGCGCATCTTCGTGTACATGGGGCTCCTCCTTGGATCGTGGCTCGTTCGAGCCAGATTGTACCGCGCTGCGGGAAGCGCTCTGCCCCAGTTTCATGACAGTGGACCCCGTCCTAACTGTCATGAAACAAGGGCGACGTCTATCCGCCCTGCCGTTCGCCTGGGGCGCTTCGTGTTGCTCAGCCGCTCACCCGGAAGATTCGCCACCTGGGCGGATAAGACGCTGCCGGCCGCCGATACGGCAGGGCCGCTCGCGCGAAGCGCTATAGGATGTGGGGGAGCAAGAGCACTCCGTCCCCCCCAAGGAGACCCATGAAAACCACGGCCCTCACATACCCCAGCGCCGACGGCACGTCGACCGTATGCGCGTGGCTGTGGGAGCCCGATGCCAATGAGCTCGGCGGCCGCCTGGCGCCCCGTGCGCTCGTGCAGATTGTGCACGGCATGTCGGAGCATGCGGGCCGCTACCTGCCGTTTGTCCAGTTCCTCTGCGCCAACGGGTTCGCCGTGTGCGCGAACGACCACGTGGGACACGGGCATACGGCTGGCTCGCCCGAAAAGCTCGGCCACATGCCGCTGCGCCACGGCGAGGACGTGCTCATTCGGGATGTGCACGCGCTGCGCATGCAGGCGATAGCGCGCCTTGGCATCGCGGTGCCCTATGTGCTCTTCGGCCACTCGATGGGCAGCTTCATCGCGCGCGTGTACCTCACGCGCTATGCGTATGGCGTGCGAGCGGCCATCATCTGCGGCACCGGACAGCAGCCGCGTGCCCTGACGGAGGCGGGGCGTCTGTACTGCGGCTTCATGGCGCGCCTTTGCGGCGAGCACCATATCAGCAAGGTCGCGCACGCGCTCGGTGCGGGCGCTTTCGGTCGCTCCATCAAAGACGCGCGCACGGATGCGGATTGGATCTCAACGGACCCGGCGGTTGTCGACGCGTACCTGGCAGACCCGCTATCGGGCCAGATGTTCACGGTGGGCGCCTATGGAACGCTTGCCCAGCTGGCTATGGACGCCCAGCGCGCAAAGCTTGCCGAGCGCATTCCCCACGATCTTCCCCTGCTGTTCATCGCGGGCGGTGACGATCCGGTGGGGGAGTGCGGCCGCGGTGTGCACCGCGCGGTCGAGCAGTATCGCGCCGCAGGTGTCGAGCGCGTCGAGGAGATCATCTACCCGGGTGCACGCCACGAGATATTGAACGAGCCGATTGCCGGCAAGGTGCAGTCGGATATTCTCGGCTGGCTTGAGCGCCGCGGGCTCTAGCATCCTTCATCGATCGATAACGAAAAAAGGCGCGATCCCAAACGGAACCGCGCCTTCGTGCGAAGCCTTTCGCGTGCAGCCGTTACTCGGCGGCGTTCTCGTAGCCCTCGAGCTTGGAGGTGCAGTGCGGGCAGCGGGTGGCGTCGTCCGCGATCTCCTGCAGGCAGAAGGGGCACTTGCGGGGCTCGGGAGCAGCCTCCTCCTCGGCCTTCTTGGCGAGTCCGGCCTTCTCGATGGCCTTCTCCTTGAGGTCGTTGAAGGTGTTCATGCCCTTGATGATGGTGAACACGGCGACGGCGGTGATCAGGAAGCTGATGATCGCGGAGATGAAGGCGCCGAAGTCGATGGTCTGGCCGTTGAGCACGACGGAAAGGCCCTTGACCTCGGGGTTGCCGCCGATAGCGCTGATGAGCGGCTGGATGATGGAGGACACGAGGGAGTTCACCACAGAGGTGAACGCGCCACCGATGATGACACCGACGGCCAGGTCGACGACGTTGCCGCGGCTGATGAACTCGACAAACTCCTCAACGATGCTCTTCTTGTCTTTAGCCATGGTTCTCCTTTTGTAGGCGATGGGTGCAGAAAAAACCAAACCGTCATTATGACGTGTTCGACCGTGCATACCAGCCCATTCAACTAATGGATGAAGTCAGCACGGCACTGAGGGTTTAATCGAGCGTCTGGGTATAAATCACCAATTACGGCAGCGCAAAGGCGATGCAAAAAACGGCGGCCGCCCGGGTGGGACGGCCGCCGTCGATCGGATACCGATTAGCGAGCGAACGCGCTACTCGTCGCCGAAGCTGATGCCGAGCGCCTTTGCCTCGCGGATGAGGTCGCACTCGGGGTCGACGTACTTGAGCTTTCCCGCGACCTCGGAAAGCGGCGTGCGGGTCATCTTGCCGCCGATCTGGGCAATCATGTAGCCGAACTCGCCCTCGAGGCAGCCGAGCGCCGCCTCGGCGCCGCACTGGGTGGCGAACACGCGGTCCTGCGCGTCGGGCTCGCCGCCGCGCTGGGTATGGCCGGGAATGGCGACGCGGGTCTCGCGGCCGGTCTTCTCCTCGATCTCCTTGGCGATGTCGTAGACGATCGACGGGGAGGTGCGGGCGGCGATCTTCTTCTTGTACTCCTTCTTGGAGAGCTTCGCGTCCTCCTTGGAGATGGCGCCCTCGGCGACCGCCACGATGGTGAAGCGGCTGCCGCGCTCCATGCGGCGCTCGATGGTGGCGATGACGTTCTTCATGTCGAACGGGATCTCGGGGATCAGGATGACGTCGGCGCCGCCGGCAACGCCCGCATACAGCGGGATCCAGCCGACCTTGTGGCCCATGATCTCGATGACGAACACGCGGCCGTGGCTCGATGCGGTGGTGTGGATGTTATCGATGCATTCGGTTGCCACCTCGACGGCGCTCGAGAAGCCGAAGGTCCTCTCGGTGCCCCAGGTGTCGTTATCGATGGTCTTGGGCAGGGCGATGACGTTCAGGCCCTCCTGCGACAGGCGGTTGGCGGTCTTGGTGGAGCCGTTGCCGCCGAGCATGAACAGGCAGTCGAGCTTGAGCTTGTGGTAGGTCTGGACCATGGCCGGGACCTTCTCGACGCCGTCGGCCTCGGGGATGTCGAGGTTCTTGAACGGCGTGCGGCTCGTGCCCAGGATGGTGCCGCCGCGCGTGAGGATGCCGCTGAAGTCGTGCGAGGTCATGACGCGGAAGCGGCTGTAGATGAGGCCCTGGTAGCCGTCCTCGAAGCCGTAGATCTCGAGGTTGTCCTTGCCGACCTTGTTCTCGAGCGTCTTGACGATGCCGCGCATCGTGGCGTTCAGCGCCTGGCAGTCGCCACCGCTGGTAAGAAGACCGATCCTCAGCATAGTGTCCCCCTTGTTGTCGATGTGTTGACGCAGTGTGAGTGTAGCGCAACCCGCGCCGCCCGAAGGCCGCGGGAGGGGAGAAGTTCAGGTGCCTTGGCATTTTGGCGGCATGCGCGTCACGTCGGCAACCCCGATGCGCGTTCGCTTTGGCCACCTGAAGGCGCCGGATTGCCGGTGCGGGCCGAAATAGCTGCCGTCTTGCGCGTCTTGCCAGTTTGAGCGTCCGTCGACGTGGTATCCTGCTTGCAGCAGTTTTGGGCACACACGCCGCATGGCGGCTGAGGGGGCATGAGATATGAAGGAACTTGAGGATCGCATCCGCCAGGACGGTATCGTGAAGGCCGGAAACGTACTCAAGGTGGACGCGTTTCTCAACCACCAGTGCGACGTCGAGCTGTTCGACCGCATGGGCGCCGAGTGGGCCCGCCTGTTCGCCGGCGCGCCCATCAACAAGATCCTGACCATCGAGGCGTCGGGCATCGGCATCGCGTGCGTCGCTGCGCGCCACTTCGGCAACGTGCCCGTGGTCTTCGCCAAGAAGGCGCAGTCCATCAACCTCGACGGCGAGCAGTACTCCACGACGATCTACTCCTTCACCAAGAAGCGCGAGTTCCCGGTCATCGTCGGCCGTCGCTTCCTCAACCCCGAGGACCACGTGCTCATCATCGACGACTTCTTGGCCAACGGCTGCGCCCTCGAGGGCCTCATCACTATCGTGGAGAGCGCCGGCGCCACGGTCGAGGGCATCGGCATCGCCATCGAGAAGGGCTTCCAGGGCGGCGGCGACAAGCTGCGCCAGCAGGGCTATCGCGTGGAGAGCCTGGCGCGTCTGGTCGGTATGGACGACGAGACGGGCGAGCTGACCTTCGGCTAGCGCTTCCGCGCCGTCCGGAGCCGTTCGGGGCCGAATATATCGCCCGGCGAGGGAGGGCGCATGAGCGAGAGCAATCTGGACCATAGGGCTTACGCCGCCTTCGCGCGGCAAAGCGACGACGAGATCGCCCGCGCCTGCGAGGTGCAGGTCTTCCATGCGCATGGACCGGGCGGCCAGGGCGTCAACACGTCCGACTCGGCCGTGCGCATGCATCACGTGCCGACAGGGATCACGGTCGTGTCGCGCGAGAGCAGAAGCCAGTATCGCAACCGTCAGCTGTGCGTGGCTAAGCTGCGCGCCATATTTGAGCGCCGTGCCCGCCCGCCGCGTGTCCGCAAGAAGACAAAGGTCCCCACATCGGCAAAGCGCAGGCGCCTTGCCGACAAGCGCATGCACGCGCAGAAGAAGGCGGCGCGCCGCCGCGTGACGGGTGAGGACTAGCGCCGCGGGCAGAATGTTCGGATAGGCGGACTCGTGCCTCTATTTCTGCTCGGGCGTATCGGCGTCGGCCTTTGCCTGCTTGGCCTTCGCGCGGGGCTTGAGCACCGTGAGCGCGCCGGGCAGGATACCGATCGCGATGCGCGACGCCTCGACGCGCTCGCCGTCGGCCTGGGCCGGATAGGGCTCGGCCTCCTCGAACGAGACCGTTACGGAGCGAGCGCGCAGGATATGCGTGTGCGCGGCGTGCGTGTGCCGGCCGAACTTCGCGGACAGCAAAAGCGGTAGCGCGCGCGAGCGCGGCATGGGGCCGCTCACATAGCAGATGTCGAGCAGACCGTCGGCCGGATCGGCCTTGGGGCAGATCTTGAACCCCGAGCCGTAGGTGGGGCCGATCTGCACGGCGAACGTCACCGTGCGCATGCGCTCGGCGGGTGCACCGTCGATCGACACCATCGCCGGGAAGTCCCGGTATCCGCGCCCGAGCGCCTTCATGCCGCTGAGCAGGTAGAGCGGGTCGCCGGCGAGGCCCGTCTGCTTGCGCAGGCCGAAGGTTCCCAGCGCGATGGCCGCATCCATGCCATACGAGAAGGTCTGGACGAAATGCTCCGTGACCGTGGCGCCCGATGTGCCGGTGCACTCGAGCCGCCCGATGTCGATTGGGGTGCGCTCGCAGTCGAGCAGGGCCGCCATGTCGTCGTCGCGCGAGACCTCGGGCATGCCGAGGGTGCGCGCGTAATCGTTGCCCGAGCCTACCGGCACGATACCGAGAGCGGGGCGCGCCGAGGGCCGGATGTGCATGAGGCCGCCGGCCACCTCATGGGCGATGCCGTCGCCGCCCACGGCGAGCACCGTGTCGTAGCCGGCAGCGCGCGATGCGAGGGCGATGGCCTGGCGGGGCCGCTCGGTCTGCACGAGGTCGAAGGCGCCCTGATCGTGCAGGTAGAGCTTCAAGAAGCGCTGCAGGCGCTCGCCGATCTCCGCTGCGGCGCCCGACTGGGCGGCGGGGTTCACGATGATCAGGGTGCGGCCGAGCGTGGAGCGCGCGGCCTGCACGGGATGCTTGCTCATCTTCCGTCGTCCTCCTCATCCGCCGTGCGATGGCGTTCGATGGCGGTTTCGACCGTGATGCCCTCGTCGGATTCGAGCGAGCGTCGCTTGGGCGTCACGATGCGCTGGGCGGGGTAGACGCCGCGGTGCCCGGCAACGAGGTAGCTAATGAAGGCGACGATGACGAAATACGCCGTGCCGCCGCCTCCGAACATGTCGACGGAGAGCATGACGGTGGTGATGGGAACGTTGAGGGCCGCGCCGAAGACGCCGATCATGCCGAGGGCGGCCATGAAGCTCGGGTTCGCGTCGGTGAGGTTGGCGATCCAGCCGCCGAGCGCCGCGCCGATGCCGAACAGCGGCGTGACCTCGCCACCCTGGTAGCCGGCACCGAGCGTGAGCGCGGTGCAGACGAGCTTGGCGATGACATCGAGCGGCCCGGTCTGCCCCTCGAAGCCCGCCGTGACGAGCCATTCGGACAGGCCGCCGTAGCGGTAGAGGTCAAAGACGACGTAGACGGTGAGCAGGGCGAGCGAGCCCACGAGCGCCGCGACGAGGTAGTTTTCGATCCGCATGCTATAGAAGCGCTTGACCGTGCGGATGGCGAACGAGAACAGCCGCGCCGCGAGGCCGAACACCACGGCGGAGACGATGACGAGCGCCATGGTCTCGACATCCATGGCGGGGAAGTACGACACCGCGTTGAAGGTGTGCTGCACGCCGAGCGTGCGCGCCGTCAGGTCGCCGACGAACGAGGCGGCAAGGCAGTAGATGCCCGCGCTGTAGTTGAGCTTGCCGATCGTGCACATCTCCATACCGAAGAAGGCGCCGGCGAGCGGCGTGCCGAACACCCCGCCGAAGGCGGCGGAGATGCCGGCGAGCATGAGGTCCTGCCGGTCGCGCCCGTCGAGCTTGAAGATACCGGCTATATTGCTCGCGATGGTCCCGCCGATCTGCACCGCGGTGCCCTCGCGTCCGGCCGAGCCTCCGGCGAGATGGGTGGCAACCGAGCAGACGAAGGTGAGCGCCGCCATGCGCGCGTGGATGGGCGTGCCGGTCAGCGAGCTGTCGATGACGAGGTTGTTGCCCCGCGCGGAGCGCAGCCCGTGGTTGCGGTAGATCCACGCGGTGGCGAGGTTGACGATGGGCAAGAGCGCGAAGAGCAGCAGGTTGTGCTCGCGCGCGCCGGTCACGATGTCGAGCGAGGTCAGAAACGCCCAGGCGGCGGCGCCCATGAGGACGGCGACTAGCACCGTGAGCGCGAGGGTACGCAGACTTGCCCGCATGTTCGACCAGTCGCGAGCGGCGTCGCCGGCGAGCATGCGCTCCGCATGCGCGAGCTCGAGGCCGAGCGTGCTCACAAAGCCCGAGCCATGGCGGCGCATGCGGCTCAGGCGCTCTGGTGATAATCCGGGCATGGGGCTCCTTACGAGGTCGGGGGTACGCGTGCATTATACGAGTTTGCGGTAGTGCGGCTTAGCTCTTTTACCCGCCGATACCTTCCGGTCATCTTGTCTGCGGCGCCCGTTCGCATTTGGGCTGCGGCGGCGATTCTCCCCATGAGAAAGCGGCAGGTGGCACTATACTCTGTTGAGAATATTGAAGCATCCGCCGCCTGCCGCTGCAGGGGCTGGAGAGGAGAGTCCATGGCAGAGAACATGATCGCGCTCGAGCGCGCCCAGGCCATCGTGCTGGAGCACGTGCGCCCGACCGACGTGGAGACCGTCGCGGCCTGGCGCGCCGTCGGGCTTCCGCTCGCTCAGGACGCCCTGACCGATATCGATCTGTCGCCTTTCGCCAACAGCGCGATGGACGGTTACGCCCTGCGAAGCGCCGACATCGCCGCCGCCTCCGCCGAAGCTCCGGTGACGCTCGAGGTCGTGGGCCATGAGGCGGCAGGGCACGTGTTCGCCGGGACGGTGGGCGAGGGCCAGGCCGTGCGCATCATGACGGGCGCGCCCGTTCCCGCCGGCGCCGACGCCGTCGTGAAGTACGAGGACGTCACGGTCGAGGGCGGCGACGGCAACGAGGGCTCGCGTGCGGTGTTTCGCGCGCCCGCCCCGGTGGGTGCCAACATCCGCGAGGCGGGCCTGGAGGCCCGCAAAGGCGAGGCGGTCATGCGCGCCGGCGAGGTCGTGAGCGCCGCGGGCGCGGGTCTTCTGGCATCCGCGGGTTGCATGGAGGTGCCGGTCCATCGTGCGCCGGTCGTGGGCATCATCTCGCTCGGTACCGAGATCGTGGCGCCCGATGCGGTTCCGGCATTCGGTCAGATCCGCGACGCCAACGCCTCCGCTCTCATGGCGTCGGCGCTCGCAGCGGGGGCTGAGCCCCGCTTCTTCGGCATCGCGCCCGATGACGAGGATACCATCTGCAAGCTCGTACTCGAGGCGGCGGAAAGCTGCGACATGGTGGTCACGAGCGGCGGCGCGTCGGCGGGCGACTACGACTACGTGACCGCGTTCATGCGCCGCGAGGGCGAGGTGCTGTTCGACCGTATCTCGATGCGTCCTGGCAAGGCCATCACCTTCGGCACGCTGCGCGGCGTTCCGTTTTTGGGCCTGTCGGGCAACCCGGCTGCCGCCTACGTCGGCTTCGAGATGCTCGCGCGCCCGGCCATCCGCAAGATGCGCGGCTTTGCCGACCTCACGCGCCCCGTTCAGCAGGCGCGCGTCCTGCACGATGTGCGCAAGCGCCAGGACCGCCGCTTCTACAATCGCGCGCACGTGGAGCGCGACGGCGAGACCGGCGAGCTCGTCGTGCGCGAGGCACATTCGCAGAACTCGGCGCTGCTCGGCACCCTGCACCACGCCAACTGCCTGCTCATGGTGCCCGAGGGGCCGGCGGGCTATGCGGCGGGCGATGAGGTGCCCTGCGTGCGCATCGATGTCGAGGAGGGCACGGTCCTGTAGCCGGATCGTGCAAGAAGAGGGGAGCTTGAAGGATGGATATCCGTATCGCGATCGTGACGTGCTCCGACACGCGCGATCTTTCGGCTGACGAGGCGGGCGCTGCGCTCGAGGAGCTTATCGCCCAGGAGGGCTGGACCTGCGCTGGCCACGTGGTCGTGCACGATGAGGTCGACGAGATCTCGGCTGCGATCGTGGCCGCAGCCGACGAGGCACGAGCTGACATCGTGATCACCTGCGGTGGCACCGGGCTTTCGCTGCGCGACGTGACGCCCGAGGCGACGCGTGCCGTCTGCGACCGGGATGTTCCGGGTATCGCCGAGGCCATGCGCGCCTACTCGATGACCAAGACGCGGCGCGCCATGCTCTCGCGCGCCGTGTGCATGCAGCGCGGCGGGTGCCTCGTGGTGAACTTCCCGGGGTCGACCAAGGCGGCACGTGAGTGCTGGGAGGGCATTGCGGACCAGTTCGAGCACGCGGCGAAGATGACGGCGGGCGGCGGGCACTAGCGCCTGAGCAGCGAGGTCTTTGTTGGTATAGGGAGGTCGGCAGCAAAACTATTCTAAAAAGAGAATATAGTCGAAGCCGTATTATTCTGAAACAAGTACAATAGTGCGCGTGGAATCGGCTTCGCGGTTTTGCGGGCCGTCGCATGCGGAAGCATGCGGAAGCGTTCGGGAAGGATCTCATCATGGTCAAGCATTCGATTACTCGCCGCGCCCTCGTTACCATGGGCTGCTCTCTCATGGTTGCGTCCGCGCTCACCGGCTGCGGCAACACGGCTGCCCAGGAGGGAAGCGCGCCTGCCGACACGGGCTCCGCTGCTCCCGCCGAGCAGGTCGAGCTGCAGGTCTTCGCCGCCAACTCGCTGGAGAAGGCCATGCCCGAGGTCGAGGAGCTCTACACCGAGGCCACCGGCGTCACCTTCGCCGACACGCAGTACAAGGGCTCCGGCGACCTCGTCGAGCAGATGCGCGGCGGCGCCCCGGTCGACATCCTCATCACGGCGTCCGCCGGCACCATGGACGATGCTGTGGAGGGTGAGCTCGTCGACGAGTCCACGCGCCAGGACATGTTCGTGAACGACCTTGTGATCGTGTGCGGCGAGGGTTCTGACGTCCAGATCGACTCCCTCGAGGACGTGGCGAACGTCGAGGGCAACATCGCCATCGGCGAGCCGGGTGCGGTGCCCGCGGGCAAGTACGCTAACCAGTCGCTCGCGAGCGTGGGCCTCTACACCAATGCCGACGGCGAGGGCGGCGAGTACGCGCCCGAGATCGCCGACAAGGTGAGCCTGGCCGACAAGGTTGGCACGGCCGCGCAGTACGTGTCGACCGGCGACTGCACCATCGGCTTCGTCTACACCTCCGACGTGTACCGCTACGACGGCATCGAGGTCGCCTACACCTGCCCGGATGACTCGCACAAGCCAATCGTGTACCCCGGCGCCGTGTCCGCCACCTCTAAGAACGCCGAGGCTGCCGCCGACTTCCTCGAGTTCTGCATGACCGACGAGGACGCCCTCGCCATCTGGGCCGAATACGGCTTCGAGCTGGCGTAGCCGACAAGTTGGGGCCAGGTACAATCTTGTCGACAAGAAGGTGCCAGGTCCAAACTTGTCGGGACTGGCGGGGCGAAAGGTGATTGCGGTGACCGGGAGAACAGGTTGGAGATACGGGAGCGGGGGCATGGCCGCCTTCGCGCTCGCTCTGTTGTGTTGCCTTGCGATCGCGTTTGCGCCCCTGCGTGCGTGGGCGGCCGACGAGGACGCTGCGCGCCAGACCCAGGAGGACTCCGCCGTGGACGAACAGGCGGGTTTCGGCCTGAACGGTTTCACGCGCTACAACAAGGGCGCCCAGCGAGCTGTCGACGGTACCGACCTGGGCTACCGCTTTCCGGTGGCGGAGGGCAGCACGGTCGTGATCGTGAACATGCCCGAGAGCATCTGGGTGCATGTCGATGAGGACGCCGCCGAGGCGGCGGGCTTTAGGGCGGATGAGATCGAAGATGTGGAGGCGCTCATCGCCCTGGTCAAGCAACTGGACGAGAGCCATTCCCGCGGCGGCTCGCTTCTTGCCGATGAGCAGAAACCCTGGACGGTGACGATGGAAAACGAGGTGCTCGAGGGCGCTTATCGCTACGTCTTCCGTGCGCGGGCCGGCGAGGGCATCTATACCTCGGTGCAGCCCGCTTATGTCCCGCAGGACTCGACGCCGTCGCAGGAAGCGGCGGTATCTGGGCTCGATCTGGGCGACGGCGCCCTGTGGGTCGATAACGCCGCGCTCGTTGCCGCCGGCGACGTCGCCACGGTGGCTGCGCCCACCTGGCAAGACGAGCTCGTCTCCTTCTTCACCGGCCTGGACATGCGGCCGTTTTGGGTGTCGCTCAAGACGAGCGCGGTGGCCCTTGCCGTGACGTTCGTGCTGGGGCTTGTTGCCGCATGGAAGACCATGGGCACGTCGAGCCGGCTCAAGGGCCTGCTCGACTCCGTGTTCACCATCCCCATGGTGCTGCCGCCCACGGTCTGCGGTTTTCTGCTTCTGCTGCTGTTCGGCCAGTCGACCGCGGTCGGCCGCTGGCTCATCGAGCACGGCGTCGCGCTCGTGTTCACCTGGCCCGCCGCCGTGATCAGCGCCCTCGTGGTGTCGTTCCCCCTTATGTACCGCACCGCGCTCGGCGCCTTCGAGGGGCTCGACGCCCAGATGCTTGACGCCGCCCGCACGCTCGGGTGGTCGGAGCGGCGTATCTTCGCCCGCCTCATGCTGCCGCTCGCCTGGCCGTCCATCGCCGCGGGAACCGTGCTCGCGTTCGCGCGCGCCATGGGCGAGTTCGGCTGCACCCTGTTTTTCGCCGGCAACTACGCGGGCGAGACGCAGACCATCCCGATAGCCATCTACTTCGAGTGGATGAGCGGCAACACCGACGTCGCGCTGTTCTGGGTGGTCGTGGTCATCCTCTTCAGCTTCCTGGTCATCCTGTTCATCAACATCTACACTGCGCGCTCGCAGCGCTATCGGGCGCGCGGCATCACGCGTGCCGAGCGCCGTGCGCTGGCGGGCGCAGGCGCCTCCGACGGCCTTGCACAGAGCACCGATGCACTTGAGGAACACGGTGGCGATGCGCTGCGCATCAACCGTGCGGCGCTGGCCGAGTTGCTGCTGGGCGATGACGCGCCCGCCGAAAGGGGGCGCTAGGTCATGTCGCTTTCGCTCGACATCAAGAAGCGCTACCCCGGCTTCACGCTCGATGTGGCACTCGAGGCGGGGGAGGAGCGCATCGGCCTGCTCGGCGCGTCGGGCTGTGGCAAGAGCTGCACGCTGCGCTGCATCGCCGGCGTGGAGACGCCCGACGAGGGCCGCATCGTGGTGAACGGGGTCACGTTCTTTGATTCCGCAGCCGGCATCAACCTCACGCCGCAGCAGCGCAAATGCGCCCTGCTGTTCCAGAACTACCAGCTGTTCCCCAATCTGACGGTTGCCGATAACGTGTGCGCGGGCATGGACCGCGGGCGCGACGCGGCGCGCCGGCGCGAGGACGCCCTGCGGTTTCTGGAGATCTTCGGCATGGGCGACTATGCCGATCGCTATCCTGCGCGGCTGTCGGGCGGCCAGCAGCAGCGCGTGGCGCTCGCGCGCATGCTCGCGGCGCGGCCGGGGATCCTCATGTTCGACGAGCCGTTCTCCGCGCTCGACTCCTATCTCAAAAGCGCGCTCGAGCAGAACCTGCTCGACGTGTTCTCCGTCGTGAAGCGCACGGTGCTCTACGTGAGCCACGACATCGACGAGGCATGCCGCCTCTGCGAACGCATCGCCGTCATGCACAACGGGCGCATCGAGGAGGTCGGCGGCGTTTCCGAGCTCATGGAGCGGCCTGCGACCTTGGCGGCCCTGCGTCTGACGGGCTGCAAGAACACGAGTCCTGCCGAGAAGGTGGGGCCTACATCGGTGCGCGCGCTCGATTGGGGCATGACGTTCGACGTGGGTCGCGAGGTGCCCGACGATGTGGCCTACCTTGGCATTCGCGCAAGCTACTTCCATGTCGACCGCGACCGCGCTGCCGGCGAGCGCGGCCGCAACAGCTACGATCTTCCCGTCGCGCGCGTGAGCGACTCGCGGTTCGAGCGGCTCGTGTTGCTCGACGTCCCGCGCGCCGACGCACCGAGCCGCTTGCAGTGGCGTGTGAACAAGGTCGGAACCCCAGAGTCCGAGCTGCCCCACGAAGGCGATGTCCTGCGCATGCATTTCGACGCCCGCCGCATCCACCTCGTCACAAGGTGACAGGTAGGACGGGGCCAGCTGTCATGTTTTTGTTTTCGGCCGAAGCGTGACAGGTAGGACGGTTTCAGTTGTCATGCTTTTGCCGGCCGAGCGCATCCTCGCGGTCGTCTTCAGAACATGACAGGTAGGACGGGGTCCACTGTCATGAAAACCCCGGCAGGCGCACTCGGATTGCCGCCTGCCGGGGTTTATGACACTGGGCCCCGTCCTACCTGTCATGCTATCGGATGTAGACCGGGGTGCCGTTCGGAAGGTTGTTGTAGAGCCATTTGGCATCGGAGACCGTGAGGCGTACGCAGCCGTGCGACGCGGGGCGCCCCAGGCGCACGGCCTCGGAGGGCACGTAGGCACCGCTCCGGTCGAACGGCACGCTGTGGAACAGGTAATCGCCCCAGAACTGCACGTAATAGCGGCCGCCCAGACCCGATCGGCTCATGAACGACGATCCGCGCCCCGTGACGCGATAGGTGCCGCGCGGTGTGCTGTTGTTGACGCCCGTCGAGCAGATCATCGCGTAGAGCACGGTCTCGCCGTCGCGCACGAGCGTGACCTGATTCGCGATGTCGACGAGCACGTTGAGGTTGCGCCGGCCGGCGAGCGAGGGGTAGGCGCCGCCGCTCGCATCCATCCAGTCGTTCATGGGCATGCCCTCGTACCAGCGGCCGCTCGTGCGGGCGAAATACCGCCAGGTGCCCCAATCGGGCACGTAGGTCATGCCGTAGCTCACCCCGCCGTCGACCGGGTTGAGGTAGTACCACGCGCCGTCGATGTGAGTGAGGCCGTGCGCCATGATGCCCGTGTACTTGTCGTAATAGACCCAGCGCGCGGACGATCCCTCGCCCACGACGGCAAAGCCGTAGACCATCGCGCCCGTGTGGATGTCGAACAGGTACCAGCCGGTGTGCTCCTCGTCGTAGTCGACATACGCCTCGCCGTGGGCCATCTTGCCGTTGATCCAGTCGTAGTAGACCCACTTGGGGCCGTTCGCGTCCCTCACGAGCGTGATGCCCTTGGACATCGCGCCGGTGACCTCGTCGAAGTGGTACCAGGCGTCGTAGCGGTAGTCCTCACCCTTGACCATCCGGGCATTCTCGTCGAAGCGCACCCATTTTCCGCCCGCGTCGCGGTCGCTCTCGTCGATGGGGATAAAGACGTCCTTGCCGCGCGCGATGCTGCCGTCGGCATCGGCCCAGTACCAACCGTCGGTTCCCTCGTCGTAAAACGCGTGGTCGCGGACCATCTCGCCGTTCTCGTACCAAGCGGTGCGGTCGGCGTTCCAGCCGAACTCGGGAGTGGGGCTGGGGTCGTTCGGCTCGGGGGTG
>NZ_JACJKB010000023.1 GCF_016900375.1 Collinsella tanakaei
AGCGCGCGAGGGCGCGCAGCGCCCGAAGCCGCCGGCGCCGCAGGCGACGGCGAGTCCCACTGCCCCTACCAGGTTATGACGGGTCCCGGCTGCGGGGCCCTTCGGTTTTTGGGCACCGCAGCCGACCGTCTGCACGGTGCCGTCCCCGCCGCTGGCGGAAAACACCTCCGATGGGAGTCGTGCCGCAAGAGCCGCCGTCTATCATGTGACAAACTGCCTGCATCTTGAAAGGTGTCTCATGAAGAAGATCGTCGTTTCGTGCGGGTCCGGTGTCGTGACATCGGCGATCGTTGCCCGCCTGGTAGCCGATCTGCTCGACGAGAACGGCTATGCCGACGCATACGTTATGAACCGCTGCAGCATGGCGGACGCTCCTTCGCTGTGTGCAGATGCTGACTTTCTTATCGCCACGACCATCGCGCCCAAGGGCATAACATGCGATTATGTAAGCGGTGTTCCGTTTCTCACCGGCAAGGGGAAGGCGGATTCCGAGAAGCAGATCCTGCATCTGATGGCACGGTAAGCTGCGCGCGACCCTCGGTTCTGCGCGGCGAGAGAGGAGCGTCCTATGGCGCAAAGCGATAACCCGGTCGAGCTGTTCGGCATGTACGTTGCCCATGTGGGCATCAACGCGAAGAATCCCGAGGAGGCAGCGCAGATTGCCGAGGACTTCTCGGTGCTGATGGGCCTGCCTGCGCGCGATACCCCGGCGTCCGTGTTCTCGGGCACGCTGGTCGAGACCATGAAGGAGAACGGCCGCGGCACCTGCGGCCACATCGGTTTTCATGTCGATGACCTCGAGGCTGCCGTTGCTTGGTTCGCCGAGCGCGGGCTGCATATCGACGAGAGCTCCCGCAAGTTCACTGAGGACGGCTCGACGCGTCTGGTGTACTTCGACCGCGAAATCGGCGGCTTTGCAGTTCACCTGACGACCGACTAGCGGTTGGCTGAGCGCGCGGTGACGCCGCCTTAGCCGAATCGAAAGATTCTGAAATTTGTCCTTGCACTCGGTCTGCGATTTGCTAGACTAGAACAGCACGCGGGCGTGGCGGAATTGGCAGACGCGTATGGTTCAGGTCCATATGGGGGCAACCCCGTGAAGGTTCAAGTCCTTTCGCCCGCACCATAAGAACTCGAAGGCTCCAGCGATGGAGCCTTTTTCATATCCGGGCCCCTCGCGGGGACTTGAACCTGAGAAGGCGCGGAGTGGAGCCAACGGCGTACGCCGTTGGCCACGAAGCGCGCAAGGCGCCGTCAGGCGCCGTAGCGAATGCGCCGCGCAGCGGCGCGAAGTCCTTTCGCCCGCAAAAAGAACTCGAAGGCTCCAGCGATGGAGCCTTTTTCATATCCGGGCCCCTCGCGGGGACTTGGCCTCTCTGGGGACGTAGCCGGAAGGCGCCAAGTGCACGCAGGCACTTGGCGCCTTCCGGCTACGTCCCCAGAGAGGCCAAGTCCCCATGGGCGGCCAAAACATCTCCGCCCTGAAGGTGGACGTCGTCCCTGTCGGGATACACCCTGTGCGTTTTCGGAACATCCCACGCTGCCTGACTGTGCGCTATAGGAACACATTGAGGGTCCACGACGTTCCTTAAGCGCACGGCCAAGCGCTACCAGTGTTCCCAAAGCGCACAGCCGATGCCTGGGAGCGCACGTGCAGCGACCGGGACGCCTCAAGGGAGCCGCGCCCGTGGATGTCCCAAAATATCTCCGTCCTGAAAGTGGACATGGGTACAAGGGCTATGACCCATCTGTTAAGGGGAAGCTGCCCATGTCCTCCATCATCGAATACCTCGAATCCGAGTTCGCCACGTTTGACGAGAAGCCATTCGGCGCCGTGGACGCCGCGGTGCTCTCGCAGGCAGCCATGCTCAACGGCACGGGGATCGTGCCTTCGTTTCCGTCGGCACCCTCCGGCCTGCTTGATCGCCTGTCGGCATTTCTCGCTCCACAGCTCCCGTCGGCCCGCTTTGTCGATTTCGCCCGCGCAGAGCGTTTCGACGGCATGTTCACCGGCCTGGTCCCCCATGACATCAAGCGGTGCCTGTTCGCCCTCATCGCGAGCCCGCGTTTCCGCGACCTTGCGATCTGCGGCTTCCAACGCGTGGTCGACGAGGCGGCCTGCACGCAGTTCATGGCAACGACCTACGTGTGGCGCGATGCGTTTGCGTTCGTCGCGTTTGGCGGCACCGATATATCGCTTGCAGGCTGGCGCGAGAACCTCGACATGGCATATTGCCCCGAGACGGGAGCGCAGCGCCTGGCGCGCACATATCTGGAGCAAGCAGCCTCCCATCTGCCGCAGCGATTGCTGGTCGGCGGCCACTCCAAGGGTGGCAATCTGGCGCTGTACGCGGCACTTACCTGCAGGGATACCGTGCGGGGCCGCATCGATCACCTATGGGCGCTCGATGCACCGGGCTTCAAAGAAGGTTGCTTTACGGAGGAGGATTACGCCCGCCTGGGCGACCGGGCATCGCGGATCGTCCCCGAGGAATCGACGATCGGCATGCTGCTCGAGTGCCCCCTCGAGCCCATGGTGGTGCGCAGCACGGCTTCGGGTGTCGAGCAGCACAGTGCGTTTACCTGGGAGATCGAGGGCGGCGCGTTTGTGTCTGCAGGAAGGCTGAGCGATTCCTCCCGCGCGCTGCGCGATGTGACGGCGGAATGGCTCTCCGGTATGGACGACGCGCGCCGCAGGCGGGTTGTCGAGGCCGTAAGCGAAGCGGTTGTAGCAAGCGGGGCAACCGATGTGCTCGACGTCCTCGCGCCGGGACAGGACGTGATCGGCAACATGATCGAGGTCTCGCAGCGACTTGATGCCGATACGCGCGATACGCTGGCTCGCGCGCTCGGCGACCTCGCGAACATTGCTATGCGTCGCCTCGGCGAAGACGTCGTCCAGAGCTTGCCGTGGTTGCGGCGCCAGTAGGTAGCCAGCGCGCTGCGGACTCAAGACCCTTCGCGGCTTCGAATGTTGCAAAACTGTTCGTGAATCCTGTTGAGCTTGATCTCGCGGAACCTGCCTTCTCGGGGGACAATATCGCCTGAGGAGGTGCTCCATGAAGACGGCTGTGCGCATCGTTCGATATGCGCTGCTCGCGCTGCTTGCCGCCGCGCTGCTGTGGTGTGCGCATACGGTTTGGGGCGGCTACGTCATGTACCGCGACGCCCTTTCGGACACCAGCCTCGAGCAGGCGGTCGCCGATCTGCGGGAAACGCCCGGCTACACGACAGCGGACGACCTTCCGCAGCGCTATCTCGATGCCGTGGTTGCCATCGAGGACCATCGCTTCTATACGCACGGCGGCATCGATCTGATTGCCATCGGGCGCGCCGCGCTGACCGATATCGCAACGCTGAGCTTGGCTGAAGGGGGCAGCACCATCACGCAGCAGACCGCGCGCAACCTCTTCTTCACGCAGGAGAAGCGCTTTGAGCGCAAGGTCGCTGAGGTCTTCATGGCATGGGATCTCGAGGCGGCGTATAGCAAGGTCGAGATATTGGAGCTCTATGTGAATTCGTCCTATTACGGCGATGGCTACACGGGCATCGGCCAGGCGAGCTGGGGATATCTGGACTGCGCGCCCGCTGACATGAGCGATGGCGAGTGCGCGTTCATGGCGGGCTTTCTCAACGCGCCGAACTACTTTGCCGCCAATTCCGATGCGGCCACGGCGCGCCAGCTTCTTGTGGCGCAGCAGATGGAGCGATATGGCTACGACCCGGGTAGCGCCGCGGAGCCGGCATCGGTCCGAGAAGCCTCCTGAAGTCGGGAATAACCCGCGGGCGTTGGGTACAACGTCTTCGACGAGCGAGGAGGCGCTGCCCATGCGTATCTGGCATATCGAAAACGGCCATCTGGTTGAAGGGGAGCCCGGAACCCATGAAGGCCCCTGCGTATGCATCGAGGTCATGGAAGCGGACGAGCTTTCGCTCGAGGGGGCAGGCCACGACACGCGCGAGGTACTGCGGCAGATGCCGCATGCGTCGATTCCCTTCGTGGAGCGGATGGCTGGAAGCGCGGTGGGCGTTATCGCTGCGCCTGCGTCGGAGTGCCGCGCGGCGCCGGTCGAGCGCATGGGGTTTCTGCTCGAGCGCGACCGCATCCGTCTCGTCGGCGCATCCGAGGCGTGCGCCCGTGCTCTCGAGGCGCTGGAGCACGAGGGGCTGCCTTGGCAGGGCGCTGCGGGCGTGCTGTGCGCGCTCATGCGGTATACCGTGCGCGACCACCCCGCTGCGCTCTCCGAGGTCCGTCGCGATCTCGAGGTGTTGGAGGAGCGACTGCTCGAGGGACGCATGCGCGTCGACCGCCGGAAGATGATGGCCGACATACGACGGATGCTGGGGCTCGACTCGCTCTATCAGGGCATGTCGGACATCGCGGCGGAATTGGCTGAGGAGGCCGGGGACCTCGTGACGGACGGCGACCGCCTGCGCTTTCGGTCGCTTGGCCGCCAGCTCGATCGACTCGCCGCGCGGCTTGAATCGCTGCAGGACTACAGTCTGCAGTTGAACAGCCTGTACCAAGAGGGTATCGACATCCGCCAGAATACCGTGATGCAGTGGCTCACGGTGATCGCAACCATCTTCATGCCGCTGACGTTCATCACAAGCTGGTACGGTATGAACTTCCCGAACATGGGCCTTACACGCGAGTCGTGGGGCTATCCGGCCGTCGTGGTCGTCTGTCTCGTGATCGCGGTTATCGAGATCGTGTTCTTCTGTCGCCGCGGCTGGTTGAACTTCGGCGGGCGGTCGCGCCGCCGCCATCGCAGCGGACGTTCGTAGCTCGGCGGGGCTCCAGTTGTGACGAGCGGCTGCGAAGCTCGTGAAGGCTCTGGGGTCATGTGGCGCGTACCGTATAATAAGCTGCTTGACATGCATTTCAACGGAAGGGGAGTTTCGCAGTGAGCACTGCCGCCTCGGGCCGTCGCGGCCCCCGTTTCCATCTTGCCATGGCGGTGTCAAAGGCCGCCGCCTCTGGCCTCAAGCTGCTGCACCGCAATGCCGGCCAGATGCCGGGCGTGATCGCCGAGGCCATCGATCCGGCGTTCATCTCGCATATCGGAAAGCCGGAGCACATCGTGTTCGTGTCGGGCACGAACGGCAAGACCACCACGAACAACCTGTTGAACGACCTTCTTGCCGACAACAACGTCGGGCTCATCGACAACCGCGCCGGCGGCAATATCCTCACGGGCGTGGAGAGTACGTTCATCAAGAACGCCGACCTTTCCGGTCGCCAGCGCGTCAACACGGCGGTCATGGAGCTCGACGAGCTGTCGTTCCGCCGCGTCCTTCCCTATGTGACGCCCGAGATCATCCTGGTCACGAACCTGTATCGCGACTCGTTCTCGCGCAACGCCAACCCCGACTTCATCTTCTCGGTCATGAGTGAGCACATCTCGCCCGAGACCAAGCTCATCCTGAATGCCGACGACCTCATCAGCTGCCGCCTGGCCCCGCAGAACGCGAGTCGCGTGTACTTCTCGCTCGGTCCGCTGGCCGAGGACACGCCCGATCCGCAGGGTATCGCCTGCGACCTCACCGCGTGCCCCGAATGCGGCGGCAAGCTTGAGTACGACTACTGCCACCTGCGCCACCTGGGACATGCGCACTGCACCTCCTGCGGCTTCACCAACCCCGAGCCGAGCTACCTGGTCACGGCGGTCGATCGCGAGGCGCACACCTTCACGGTGCGCGAGTGCGCGGCTCCGGGTGCGCCCAGCTATACGTACCGCTTCGGCGTGTACTCCATCACCAACCTGTATAACCTGTTCGCGGCCACCGTGGTGGCGCGCGAGCTCGGCCTTTCGCCTGAGGCGATCGCGGCTTCGCTCGAGCGCGGCATCAACGTGACCGCCGCGCGCTACGCCGAGCAGGAGGTGGGCGGCAAGCGACTCGTCGCCCTTGCCTCGAAGGGCGAGAACAGCACGGCGACGTCGGTGGCGCTCGACACCATCCGCCGTGAGCCGGGCGACAAGATCGTGGTCCTTATGCTCGCCGATGCGCATAAGGCTGAAAGCCCGGTGAACACCGAGTACATCGGCTGGTACTACCAGTCCGATTTCGAGTATCTGACCGATCCGGCCATCAAGCAGGTGGTGGTCCAGGGCGTTACCTCTGAGGACCTGCTGCTTCGCCTGCGTCTTGCCGGTGTGGATCCCGCGAAGCTCAACATGGTCAAGACCCCCGAGGAGGCTGCCGACGCCATCGACCTCACGCGCGCGGACTCGGTGTTCTGGGCGTACGACATCTTCAACGGTGCCGACGTCGAGAAGAGCCGCGAGCGCCTGATCGCACGCATCGAGACAGGGGAGGGTACCAAAAAGGGTGCCTCCATCGGTGCCGTCGCCGCCACCGCGCCCGTCGCAGCCGCCGCTTCCGCCTCCGGCAGCCCGGTGATCGAGGTGCTGTTCCCCGAGTACGGAAACCAGGCGGGTGACAACGGCAACGTCATGTACCTGCGCGCCTGCCTGCCGAACGCCACCTTCGTCGAGACCTCGCATGGCGACGTGCCCTATTTCGCCGATGCGCGTCCTGACCTCATCGTCATGTGCGGCATGACGGAGCGCCAGCAGGAGACGGTCATCGAGCGGCTCCGTCCGTATCGCGACCGCCTGGCGCAGCTTGTGGACGAGGGCGTGCACATGCTGTTCACGGGCAATGCGCCCGAGGTGCTCGCCCGCGCGATCGAGGACGCGCGCGGTACGCGCATCGAGGGTCTGGGGCTTATCGACGCCGTCGTCAAGCGCGATACCTCCGCGCGCTACCTGAGCGTGCAGGTGGGCTCCTTCGAGCCTGCTCCCGGCGCCGCGCCCCTCGAGGTCGTGGGATTCAAGATCCAGTTCACGCAGGTGGAGGGCGATAACGGCGATTCGTTCTTCATCGAGGACAGCGTTGGCTGGGGCCTGAACGAGCAGAGCAAGCTCGAGGGCTTCCGCCTCAACAACCTGATCGCCACGTGGATCATCGGCCCGCTGCTGCCGCTGAATCCGGATTTCACCGCCTGGCTGATCGGTCGGATCTCCTGCTCCGACGAGGTTCAGCTGGCGTTCGAGCCCGAGGCGCGTGCGGCCTACGTCAAGCGCGCGGCGGAGCTCAAGACCCCGGGCATGCACCTGGCCTACTAGCGCCATCAACAGACTCCGCATCCAAACGGTCCCTGTCGGATTCCCCGCAGGGACCGTTTTTGTCCATATTCAGGACGGAGATGTTTTCGGGCACCCGCCGGGCCTGGCCTCTCTGGGGACGTAGCCGGGAGGCGCCAGGGCGTGAAATCGGGACAGGGGTTATTTCACATGGGGCCGCGATTGCGCGCGGGGCCCCATGTGAAATAACCCCTGTCCCGATTTCACGCCCTGGCGCCTCCCGGCTACGTCCCCAGAGAGGCCAGGCCCGGGGTGGCTCCAAGCTTGCAAAGTCGCAGGGGACGCTTTACCCGGCTGGTGCATGGTGTATTAGAAACGATGCATATGCATAAAAACAGAGGTCTACAGGAGTTGATATTCGGATTCAGCAGGAGTTTAGGGCGGATGATAGGTGGTTTAAACTGGTCTATTTACCTGTGGATTCTCGTAATTACCACGAAAAATCACGCTGGGCGGCGAAAAAGTACCGTTCGCCGGTAACAGACGAACAAATGAATAAAAAACGGTCGTATGAGTATACTCAGAGCAGTACGCAAGGCCGCGCGGCACACAGTCGAAGCACGCGCACCACAGTGGAAAGGGGCCATTATGTCTAAGCCTTTCGGCAAGCCTGACCGCATCGTCGTCGCCCTTGGCGGCAATGCCCTCGGCGATACGCCCGCCGAGCAGATCGACCGCGTCAACCACGCCGCGCACGCGCTGCTCGGCCTCATCGAGCAGGGCAACGAGATCATCATCACCCACGGCAACGGCCCGCAGGTCGGTATGATTCAGAACGCTTTCGCCGCCGCTCACGACGCCATCGGCACCCCGTCCATGGACCTGCCCGAGTGCGGTGCCATGAGCCAGGGCTACATCGGCTATCACCTGCAGCAGGGCATCGGCCGCGAGATGCATCGTCGCTATAAGCGCTGGCACGCCGCCACTGTCGTGACCCAGATCGAGTGCGATCCCGACGATCCCGCGTTCGCCAACCCCACGAAGCCCATCGGCCCGTTCTACACCGAGGAGCAGGCCAAGCAGCTCATGGCCGAGAACCCCGACATGACCTTCGTCGATGACTCCGGCCGCGGCTGGCGTCGCGTCGTCGCCTCGCCCGAGCCCAAGAAGATCGTCGAGGCCGACTCCATCCTCAACCTGCTCGACAACGAGTTCATCGTCATCGCCTGCGGTGGCGGCGGCATCCCCGTCGTCCGCGACTACAGCGATAAGGGCTGCTACAAGGGCGTTGCCGCCGTTATCGACAAGGACATGGGCGGCGAGCTGCTCGCCGAGGACTGCGATGCCGATGTCCTGTTCCTGCTGACCGCTGTCGATCACGTTGCCATCAACTGGGGCAAGCCCGACCAGACCGACCTCGAGGAGATTTCTGCCGACGAGGCCGAGAAGTACGCTGACGAGGGCCAGTTCGGCAAGGGCTCCATGGAGCCGAAGGTCCGCGCTGCCATCAAGTTCGCCCGCAGCCGCAAGGGTCGCGTCTGCATCATCGGCGCCCTCGAGAAGGCCGCCGAGACCATGGCCGGCCTCTCCGGTACCCGCATCTACGCGTAACGAATAGCGCCGCGCAGGCGCATATCGAGCAATTTTCTCCTCTCCTTTCCCCTGGCGGCCGCGAAAGCGGCCGCTGGGGTTTTCTATGCGGCTCGCAGGTGACGCTGCAGCGGGCGCGGGGTAAGCGGCGCAGACAGCGCAGGCGGGAAGGGCGGCTCGGCCTGCGCCGCAGGCGCAATGGCACCTTGTGGCTACGTCCCCAAACGCGCCAGGGGTCAGGAGTTCGAATAGATCCAGGCGACGTCGGTCTGGTTGAGCACGCGCACGATGTCCCACTTGCGGGCGCTGCGCTCGGGGCTGTTGGGGTCGTAGACCTCGACCATGGCGCGGTCATCGATGCTCTTGAGGATGATGTAGTGCCCGACGTCGGTGAAGTCGCCGGGGTCGACCACGCACACAACGGGGTTGCCGCTGCGCAGCGCGTCCTCGATCGTGGAGCGCGTGGGCGCAACCATCTCGCCATAGAATCCGAATGCCGCCGCGGCATCGGTCATAAAGGCCCACTCCGTAGCGCCGGTGGGGGCGTAATTGTTGCGATCGGCCCAGGTGGACATATCGCCGGGATCCATGTCGGTGTTGCCAGTGAAGTACACGTACAGCATGGTCATGACGGTGGGGCCGCATGCATTGGTGGCAACGGTGCTCCCGCCGTAGGGGAGGCTCGCCCACTTGACGTCGGTTTGGTAGAGATGCGGCATCTCACCGGCGCTCCACTCCGATTTGGGCGTCGACACGGTGAAGTCCGTGGGGTTGAGCAGCGGGATATCGAGCAAGGGGGTCTCGGTTTCGGGGTCCATGCCTGCCGGAATGGTCGAGACGATGCTCGATCCGACAAAGAGCAGCGCGGCGAGGGCGATGCTCGCCACCGCGACGGTCATCGGCCGTAGAGGTGCGGGTGCCGGGGCGTATCCGCGCCTGACGACGCGCGACGAGCTGATCCGGCGTCCTCCGCGCCCACGCACGCTGTACCCGCGTCCACGTCCGCGTCCACTCAGGCGGACAGTGGAGTGCGAGAGCGGCTGCCCGATCACCGAGCTGCCGCGTCCGGTGCTCCGGCGCAGGCCGTTCACGCCGTCGCGCGATCGCAGCGAGCTGCTGGTCGAGGCGGCAGATCCCGAGCGGAAGGTATTGTGGAGCGTCTGGGGGTTTCGATGGTCGTATCGACGGCTCGAGCGGATGCGTCGCGACCCGCCGCGCCCTTGGAACAGGTTCAGTACGGCGCCGACAAGCGCGCCGAAAAAGCCGGCTATATTGTCGAGGATGCCGCGGCGCGGCTGGACCACGGGCGCGCGGCGCGAACGCTGGCGAACGGCGCCGGTTCGGTTTCCGCTGGGTGCAGCGAGGTCCTTGCGCCGCTGGTCGCGGCGCGGTGCGGGGCCGCCTGATGCGGGCGAGGAAGAGGGCTGCGGAGAGGCACGTCGAGAGGACGCCAGGCGCACGCTGCGAGGGCCTTCCATAGACGACCTCCTTTCCGCGGTAAAGTGCTCGCATTCCCTATATTACCGCGTTGGCGTGCGCACGCGGCCAATACGGCCGGCAGGCGGCTTTCAGCTGCGCCGGCCGGCCGTGCATTTCGGGCGCAAAGGCCCCTCGGCGCAAGAATCCGCGCGATCGAGATGCCGCTAGATGGGCATAATAGCCGCGATAGACGAATATCCGCATATCGAGAGGTGCCCTATGCCTGCACTGATTACGCATCATCTGTTCGGTGAGGAGAGCGTCGAGCGTCTGCCTGCCGGTATCGTGACCACCGACGAGGAGCGCATCGCCTTCCTGATTGCCAACCAGGGTCCCGATCCGTTCTTCTTCCGTGCGCGCACGCCGCGTCTGCGCTCCTGCATGAAGCTTGCCCAGCGCATGCACGCCGCGCATATCTCGCGGCAGTTCGCGGCGCTTCGCGACGGCGTGAGCAGCCTGCCGGCACACGATGCGTCCATCGGGCGCGCGTTCGCCCTCGGCATGCTCTCCCACTACGTGCTCGACCGCAACGCGCATCCGTTCGTGTACGACCAGCAGTGGGGCATCCAGCGTATGGATTCAGACCTCGCGCGTTCGGGCAGCAAGGTGCATGCGGTTATCGAGAGCGATCTCGATGTGCTCATGCTGCAGGCAAAGCGCGCGGGCGCCACCTGCGCCGACTGCCCGCCGGCAAACGAGCTCGTGACGACCGAGCGCGTGAACAAGGTCGCCGGCGCCCTCATGAGCTTCGTTGCGCGCAGCGTCTACGGGCTTGAGGTCGGCGCGGCGGAATACGGCGGCGCCGTTGCCGACATGCAGCTGGCGTATCGCGTCGTCGAGCCGGCAGGTTCGCTCTCGAGCCGCCTGGTGGGCATGGTCGAGGGCTTCGCGGCAGACTATTCGCTGCTCACCTCGCTGGCGCACCGCGTGACGGATGAGGCACCGGCAGCCGTGGGCAACCTGAGGCACCTGCCGTGGTCCAATCCGTTTACCGAGGAGCAGTCGTTCGAGAGCTTCCCCGAGGTGTTCGACCGTGCGCTCGACGACTATGCGAGCACGGCCGAGCGCTTTATCAAGGGCGCCGAGGCCGAGGCGATCACGCGCCGTCTGAACTATTCGGGCCGCACGCTCGACGCCGACGAGGAGTGCACGGCCGCCGAGTAGCCGGCCTCGCCGCGCCACCTGACAAAAACCTTACGACCGCATCCCTTCCGCTGCCGTACCATAGACCGGAATGAACCGGCGGCGGAAGGATGCCATGAACTTCACCAAGCTCGAGCGCAACTGGGTTATGTACGACGTGGGCAATTCTGCTCTCGTCCTGCTCAACACCTCCGTTGTGCCCATCTATTTCGATGCCATCAACACCGGTGCGTCGGCGGTCGAGCTGGTGAGCGCCTGGGGCAACGCGCAGACCATCTCGTCGCTCGTCGTGGCGCTGCTCATGCCGATCCTGGGGTCGCTCGCCGATTTCGCGGGCAACAAGATCAAGTTCTTCCTGGGATTCTTTCTCACGGGCTTGGTGCTCTGCCTGGCGCAGGCCATCCCCATGGGCGCCTTTCCATTTCTGGTGGTCTACGTGCTGTGCACGATCGGCCTCAACTCGTCCATGACGTTCTACGACGCGATGCTGCCCGATGTCACGACCGACGAGCGCATGGATAACGTCTCAAGCTTGGGCTACGCCTGGGGATACGTGGGCTCATGCGTCCCCTTCATCGTGTGCATCGCGCTCATCATGCTCGGGCCCAGCCTGCTGGGGCTCGACATGATGTTTGCCACCCGCCTGTCGTTTGTCATCACCGGCGCCTGGTGGCTCGCTTTCACGGTGCCGCTGCTGCGCACGTACCGTCAGCGCTACGGTAAGGAGCTCGCGCCGGGCGAGAGCTTCTCGTCCGAGGTCGCCAAGACCTTCTCCGGCCTGCGCGCAACGTTCAAGAGGATCCTGGGCGACCGTCCCGTGCTGCTGTTCATGCTCGCGTACTTCTTCTATATCGACGGCGTGCATACGGTCATCTCCATGTCCACCACCTACGGCACGTCGCTCGGCATCGACTCCACGCAGCTCATCCTGGCGCTGCTCGTCACGCAGTTCGTGGCGTTTCCCTCGGCCATCGCCTATGGCCGCATGGCCGGCAAGTTCGGCACGCTGCGCATGATCACCATCGCGGTGGCGGCCTACGTGCTCATCGTGCTGTTCGCCGCCTTCTTCTTGAACGAGGCGTTCGAGTTCTGGATCCTCGCCATCGCCGTCGGTCTGTTCCAGGGCGGCATCCAAGCGCTTTCGCGCAGCTACTTCGGCAAGCTCATCCCCAAGGAGCGCGCGAACGAGCACTATGGCTTCTTTGACATTTTCGGGCGCTACGCCTCGGTCATGGGAACTCTGCTAGTATCGAGCGTGACGTGGCTCACGGGGAATCCTTCTTTAGGAGTGCTTTCCATCGGGATCCTCTTGGTTGTGGGCCTCGTCATGCTAGTAAAGCTCTCCACCATCCGCGGAATGGCGTGACGCCAGGCGCCGCGTTGCACCACGCTTCTGGGATTCGGAGGGCTTTGCTGCGATCAGTAAAGCCCTCCGTTCTTTAGAAGGTGACCTCAATGAAATCTACCTACATCGCCCGGGCGGGCGTGATCGCCGCGACGTATGCGGCCTGCACGCTGGTGACCATGCTCTTCTTGGGCAACCTGGCCTGGGGACCGATTCAGTTCAGGGTCTCGGAGGCCCTGTGCGCGCTGGCGCTCATCACGCCGGCGGCGATTCCCGGTCTCACGCTCGGGTGCGCCATCGCCAACATCGCCAACATCGTGCTTTCGGGCACCGGCGCCCTTGGCCTGCTCGACGTGGTCTTCGGCTCGCTCGCGACGTTTCTGGGAGCGCTGTTCACGTGGAAGATGCGCAAGCATCCGCTCGTGGCGCTTGCCGGCCCCGTGCTCGCCAACGCGCTCATCGTACCGGCGTACCTGCCCATTCTGCTTGCCGGTGTGGGCTTCTACACCATTCCGTTCACATCCATCTCGCTCGACGGCTCGTGGCCGCTCATGTATCTGTTCGGTCTCGTGACGACGGGTGCGGGCGAAGCGGTTATCATGTACGTTCTGGGGCACCCCCTCTACCGTTCGCTGGTCAAATCCTCCTTCATCGAGCGAGAACTCGCTGGGGTGGGTACAAGCAGATAAGGCGGATGGGTAAATCGGGTACCCTTTCCGCACGAGACTCTGCGTAAGTTATTGGAAAGGGGGGTGTATGAATCCTGCGATCGTTATCCCCTCCTATTGGGCCGAAAACGCCGCATCCGTTCAGGCACCCGGTGCGTACGACCACAGCACCGACCTCCATAGCCCCAAGCCCGAGCTCGATACCTGCCTGGCATCGCTCGAGCAGGTGCGCAACCTCTGTCGGATTATCGTGCTCGTGGTGTGCCCTTTGGCCACTACGGACGCCGCACGCGAGCGCGTGGAGAAGATCGCCGCCGCGCACCCTGAGCTGACCATCACCATCGTCACCAACCGCGAGGCCTCCCGCATTCGGGACCGCGTGAGCGACATCGCACCCAAGGTGCCCGGCGAGCCGGTCTCGCTGCGCGGATACGGCGCCATCCGCAACATGGGCCTCGCGGTGGCGAACATCCTGGCGCACGACTGCGTCATCTTCCTCGATGACGACGAGCTGGTGCTCGCCCCCGACTTCATGCAGAAGGCCCTCTACGCCATGGGTCAGCTCACCCGCCAGGGCTTGCCGATTCTGGCCAAGAGCGGCTACTTCTACAACCGCGAGGGCTCGCCGCTCGCCGACACCTCCAAAGCTGATATCACGCACCGCTGGTGGACCAAGCGCATCGAGTTCAACCGCTGGATGCGCCGGGCGCTTGCGGGCACGCGCATCTCGCGGTCCAACTACGTGTGCGGCGGCTGCCTGGCCCTGCACGCGCGGGCCTTCACCCGCGTGGCCTTCGACCCGTGGATCACGCGCGGCGAGGACCTCGACTACCTGTTCAACATGCGCATGAACGGCCTGGACGTGTGGTTCGACAACGAATGGGTCGTGCGCCATCTGCCGCCGCATAGCGAGCACCGCGCTCCGCGCTTCATGCAGAACGTCTACCGTTGGTACTACGAGCGCGCCAAGCTGCGCTACGCAGCCGGTCAGCACGACCTCACGCCGGTGACATCCGCCTCGCTCATGCCGTATCCGGGCCCGTGGTTCTCCGACGAGCTGGACGAGCGCGTGCGCAAGACGGCGCTTGCCCGCATGCTGCTCACCAGCGAACGCGAGGGGTACATGCACATCTGGCGTCACGGCCGCCAGGAGGCCGAGCGCTACGCCAACGAGAATAAATCGAAGTACATCCGCTTCCAGAGCTTCTGGCCCAGTATCATGAATGGGTTGTGGAACGACCAGGACCTGGTCCAGATGCTGGAGGATTGTACATGGCGGGAAAGCTGAGGCAGTACAGCGATCGCATGACGGCACGCGCGGGCGCGCTGCCGGGTTTTCGGGTGTTTTGCATCGTGTGCGCGCTGGGGTTCGTCGCTTTTTGCGCCTACACGCTCATCGAGGGCTTGGATGCCCAAGCGGCGGTCATCGCCAGCGCGCTGCTGTTCGTGCTGCTCGTGGCCTTCATCTACCTGTGCCTGAACCCCGATACCCTGCGCTCGCAGTACACCGAGCAGGCGCTCTCCACGGCCTCCGAGCTGCTCGACATCGCGAAATCGGGCCTCAACGCCGAGAGCGCCCGCGCCATCTGCTGCCGCCTTCTGCCCGAGACGCGCGCCATGGCCATCGCGGTGACCGACGAGAACTTCGTGCTTGCCTGCGTGGGCGAGCTCGAGGGCGATTTCCCCTCCGGCTCGCCCATCCACACGCCCGCTACGCGCTACGTGCTGGAGCACGGCGTGGCGCAGTCGTTCACGCATATGGTGGATATCAAAAGCGAGCGCACCGAGCACCGCTCCATCCCGGCGGGCATTATCGTGCCGCTCAAGGTGCGCGACAAGTCGGTCGGTACGCTCAAGTTCTACTACCGCCGCAGCCACGACGTGAACCGCACACAGTACGCTCTTGCCTCCGGCTTCGCCGAGCTGCTTTCCACGCAGCTCGCCATCCACGAGCTGGAGCTTCAGGAGGAGCTCACCGCCCGCGCCGAGGTCCGCGCGCTGCAGGCGCAGATCAACCCGCACTTCCTGTTCAACACGCTGAACACCATCGCCGCGCTCACGCGTACCGACCCGCTGCGCGCCCGCAGCCTGCTGCGCGAGTTCTCGATGTTCTACCGTGCGACGCTCGAGAACTCCGGCTCCATGATCCCGCTGGCGCGTGAGGTGGAGCAGACGAGCCGCTACCTGCTGTTCGAGAAGGCGCGTTTCGGCGAGGAGCGCATCGTGGAGACGGTCGATATCTCACCCGAGGCGCGCGACGTGCTCGTGCCGTCGTTCGTCATTCAGCCTTTGGTGGAAAACGCTGTTCGGCACGGCATGCGCGACGAGGGCGCGCTGCATATCGCGATCCGCGTGACCGTGCCCGAGGAGGGTTTCGTGCTCATCGAGGTGACCGATGACGGCGTCGGCATGGACGAATCGACGGCGTCGCGTCTGTTCAGCCTGGATAACGACGCCGTGAGCACCGATGCCCCGCAGGGCGGCGGTGCCGGTGTCGCCATGCGCAACATCTCGGAGCGCATCGCGCGGTTTTACGGGCCGCGCTCGTCTGCGAGCGTGAACTCCGTGCCGGACCAGGGAACGACCATTTCGCTACGGCTTGACTTGGAAAACAGCATTCTCGCCCCGAGAGATGTAGAATAGATACTGGTGCGTGCGCAGCCTGCCGACACTGCGCCGGTACCGATTGCGAACTACGGGAAGGGTTTACACGCGTATGCTACGTGCAATGATCGTCGATGATGAGGCGCCGGCACGATCCGAGCTGCGCTTCTTGCTGGAGCAGACCGGCAAGATAGGTTCCATCACCGAGGCCTCGAGCGTTCGCTCGGCCATCGAGATGCTGATGGAGAATCGGGTCGATGTCGTGTTCTTGGACATCTCCATGCCCGGTGCGTCGGGGATTCAGCTCGCCGAGGCGCTGCATAAGCTCAAGAACCCGCCCGCAATCGTGTTCGTGACCGCCTACAGCGACCACGCTGTCGAGGCGTTCGATGTCGACGCCGTCGATTATCTGCTTAAACCGGTGGAGGAAGCGCGTCTGGACCAGGCTATCAACAAGGTGCTCGCACGCGTGAAGCCCGTGGCCGAGAACAAAGCGCCCATCGAGCGGATTCCGGTGGAAAAGGGCGGCCGCAAAGTGCTGATTCCTGTCGACCAGATCCGCTACATCATGGCCAAGGACGATTACTCCTGCATCTTCACGGAGGACGATCGCTTCCTGTCGACCACCTCGCTCGCGCAGTTCGAGTCCAAGCTGGGCGATTTCGGGTTCTTCCGCGTGCATCGCCGCTATATCGTCAACCTGGCGTGCGTCGAGGATGTCGAGACGGCGGCCTCCGGTGCCATCCAGCTCGGCGTGACAGGTGTGGAGGATCGCATCCCGGTGTCGCGCCGTCGCGTGGTGCCGCTCAAGAAGGCTTTGAACCTGTAGGAAGTGATCGCGGTGGCTGCCGAGGCGTCGGGAGTACGCGCATGGTTTGAGCGCCTGCTGGGCGGGCGCAGGAAGCGTGCGGGCGCCGATGGTTTCGGCGGGCAGGCCCGCGTGGGAACGATGCAAGGCAAGGAAGGCATGGAGATGGATTTGACGGGCGCGAAGCGGATCGACATCATCTCCGACACGCACGGGCATCTGTCCGAGCGGCTGCTGGCGGCCCTCGAGGGCGCCGACCTGATCGTGCATGCGGGCGATATCACCTCCGAGAGCGATTTCGCCGAGCTCGAGACCATCGCGCCGATCAAGGCTGTGCTCGGCAACAACGATTGGTATTACAACTACGGACCGGAGGTCAAGAAGACCTCCGTCTTTGCCTACGAGGGCCTTCGTTTTGCCCTGAGCCATTACCGCGAGGACCTGCCGCAGGGCTCGATCGACATCGCCGTGTGCGGGCACACGCATAGGCCGACGATTGTGCCCATGGGGTGCTTCGTGCTTGTGAACCCGGGCTCGCCCACCTATCCGCGTACCGACAAGGGTCCCACGATGGCGCGGCTGTTCGCCCGCGACGGGGAGATTCTTTCGCTGGAGATTCTGCAGCTGTAGGGGAGCGACATCCTGCGCGGTGGCGGAGCCACGGGGACGCCGTGGGGTGACGGCCGAAAATACCTCAAAAAAGTTGTTGCGTAACAGAAGCTAGTCTGTGTATACTAGCTCTCGCAGCAACGAGCTGTGATGGGGAGTTAGCTCAGTTTGGTTAGAGCGCCGGCCTGTCACGTCGGAGGTCGCGGGTTCGAGCCCCGTACTTCCCGCCATCGCAATTCAAGCCCCGCCTCGTG
>NZ_JACJKB010000024.1 GCF_016900375.1 Collinsella tanakaei
CGTACAGGATTCGAACCTGTGACGTTCTGATTCGTAGTCAGACCCTCTATCCAGCTGAGGTAACGCCGCAACGCACGGAATATAATGCCACCGCCGTACGGGTTCGTCAAGCGGGGATTTATCCTTTTTTGAAAAAGCACGACATGCAGCATATTTGCTGCTCGCGCCAAGAAAACCGCTGGTACGAACCCTAGAGATGCTCCGTCGCCTTGCTCACGATGGGAGTTGGGATCGCGCATGCCACGGTCTTGCCGAACGTGGAGTTCATGAACGGGAACATGCACATACGGAACGCAAGGTTCTTCTTCATGGGCACGAGCTTGCGCTCGTAACGCGCAAGCGCCTCCCCCGCCACGCGGCCGCCCGCCTCGTATGCCTCGGCCACCGACGTTCCCGCCATGATGCCCGAATTGAGCGCAAACGAGATGCCCTCGCCCGAAGTGCACGACAAAAACCCGCCGCCCTCGCCCGCCAGCAAGATGCGGCCGCGACCCGCAACGAGGTCCGCCGGACGACGCAGGTGAGCGGCGAACCACTTCTCACGCGCCACGGATTCGCCGAGCGGGTAGCGCTCGCGCAAAATCTTCAGCACGTCTTCGTGCTTGCGCTCGCAATCCGTGCTGCCCGGATAGAACACCGACCCGACGATGGCGACATCGCCCTTGGGCATCAGGTACCCGATGCCGTAATCGCGCGAGAACTGCTTGCAGCACAGCGCATCGAAACATGGATCCAGCGCGCCCCGCTCGATGCGGACATACTCCTGAACGGTGATGTAGCGGTCGAAGGGACGGATCCCCAAACGCTCGCGGACCGTCGCGCGCGGGCCGTCTGCCGCGATGAGGTAGCGAGCGCGGAGCGTCCTGTTTGCACGGGAGCCTGAAGCCGTAAGCCCACGCACCCGCACCTCGACGGCAACCGGAGATTGCTCCACGTCGACCAGTCTCGTCGACGGAACGACCGTCACGGTAGCGGGAAGCAGGCTGAGCAGCCACTCGTCGAACAGCGCGCGGTCAACATTGAGAAAGCGCACATCGGTCGCCTTGGTGACGTCGTAGTCGAGGTGGTGGTACCGGAAGGTGATCCAGCGCGGGTCGAGCACCATCTCCTCGGGAACACCGCCATAGGGCGCAAGCGCGCGCTGCGTGTACACGTTGAGCATGCCTCCGCAGCTTTTATAGCGCGGCAGTGAGCCCGCCTCGATCAGCAGCACGCGTGCGCCGCCGCGGGCGCTTTCCACCGCCGCCATGATGCCCGCGGGCCCTGCACCCACGACGATGACATCGTATGTATCCGCACACGCATCCACCGTCGTAAACGGCGCGCTGACGTTCCATCGCATTGCCATGATGCACACCTTCCGCCAAACCGACCCGTGCAAGTATACCCGAGGCCCGCTACGCCGCGGAATCGTACTCCATGAGGCGATAGGCGATGCCGATGGTATCCAGGTAATCGCAGATAAGGGTAAAGCAGTCCTCGCCGGCCCAGATCAGCCGCATCGCACCGAGAAGCTGTCGGCGATCCTCCGCCCCGAACTGGCGCTCGAGCGCTCTCCTGCCATCAGGGGCAACAACCGCCTCGATGGTATGCACCCCGCTTCCAAAGCAAAAGACCGTGAGCTCGCCACGGCTTGTGCGGGTGACCCGCAGTCCGCCGTCCGTATCCACCCAGCACTGAACCTTAACCCACTCACCCGCCAATTCGCCCTCGTACAGATCGACCACCCATGCTGACAGCTTGCTCATCGTGCACCCCTCTCTTCGTGCAACCCCAACGTAGCAGCAGTATACCCACGATATCGAACATTTGTTCGTGTATTCTTTGTTCGCTTTGTCCTCCGTTGTCCGCGCGACGTGATAGGCTGAAGCCGCCGCATGAAAGGAGTCCGTATGGCCTATCCCGTCCTCGATCTGCACTGTGATACCGCCGACCGCCTTGCCTGGCAATCGGTGGACAGGCGCTACCATACACTCGCCAACCTCGAGGGGTTCGACCCCATCCGCAGCGAGCACGAGACGACGCCCTCGCTCGCCCAGGGCGACGGTCATCTCACGCTCGCTTCCATGGGCGCCACGCCCTGGGCCCAGTGCTTCGCGTGCTTTATCTACGACGAGTTCCCGCCTGAGGAGACGCCTCGGTTCTTCCGCCAGGTCATGGACCATCTCGAGAGCGAGCTGAACCGGAACGACAACGCCATCGCACTCGCGCGAAGTGCGGCGGACATCCGCCCTGCGCTCGAGGGCGGCAAGCACGTCGCCGTGAAGAGCATCGAGAACGCCCGGCTCTTTGCCGCGGATCCCGACCTGGTGCACGAGGTGGCCTGCGAGGGCGTGCTCATGGCCTCGCTCAGCTGGAACGCGCAGGGCCCGCTCGCGAGCGGCCACGACGTTGAGGACGCGGGCATCACTCCGCTGGGCGCCGAGGTCATCCGTCGCATGGAAGACGAGCGCATGATCTTGGACGTCTCCCACCTCAACGACACCTGTTTCGATGACGTCGTGCGCCTTGCCACCAGGCCCTTTGTCGCCAGCCATTCGAACAGCCGGGCCGTCTGCGGGCACCTGCGCAATCTCACCGACAGCCAGTTCGCCGAGATCCGCGACCGCGGGGGTTTGGTCGGCCTCAACTACTGCCCCGACTTCCTGCGCGACGATGCCAGTGTGCACGAGCCGACGGCCGACGATCTTTGCCGCCACATCGAGCACTGGCTCGACCTCGGCGGCGAGGACATCATCGCGCTCGGCAGCGACTTCGACGGTACCGACCTGCCCGCATGCATCTCGTCGGCAGCCAAGATGCCCGAGATTCAGGCGGCCTTCGAGCACCGCTTCGGCGAGGCTCTCACCCGCAAGCTCTGCTCCGAGAACGCCCTCGCCTTCTTCGAGCGCTGGGGCAGCTGAATGTCCTAAAACAAACATCTCCGTCCTGAAAGTGGACAAAGAAGGCCGGCAGCCCTGGAGGAGCTGCCGGCCTTGTCGTGTATCTATGGTAGGTTGCGCCTACGCCTGGGGCTCGATGCGCTCGAGACCGCCCATGTAGGGACGCAGGACCTCAGGCACCGTGATGGAGCCGTCGGCGTTCTGGTAGTTCTCCATGATGGCGGCCATGGTGCGGCCGGTGGGCAGGCCGGAGCCGTTGAGCGTGTGGACGAAGCGCACACCCTTGAAGTTCTCCGGGTCGCGATACTTGATGTTCGCGCGACGCGCCTGGAAGTCGCCGCAGTTGGAGCAGGAGGAGATCTCCTTGTAGCTGTTGTAGCTCGGCAGCCACACCTCTATGTCGTAGGTCTGACGCGCCGAGAAGCCAAGGTCGCCGGTGCACAGGCTGATCACGCGGTACGGAAGACCGAGCTGCTGCAGGATGTACTCAGCCTCAGCCGTCATGCTCTCGAGCTCCTCGTCGGACTGCTCGGGCGTGGCGAACTTGACCATCTCGACCTTGGTGAACTGGTGCTGGCGGATGATGCCACGCGTGTCGCGGCCCGCGGAGCCCGCCTCCTCGCGGAAGCAGGGGGTGCCAGCGGTGTAGCGCAGCGGAAGCTGCGAGGCATCGAGCACCTCGCCGGCGTGCAGGTTCGTCAGCGCGACCTCGGCGGTGGGGATCAGGAACTGGTCCTCGCCCGTGTGGTAGGCGTCGTCCTCGAACTTGGGCAGCTGGCCCGTGCCGTACATGATCTCGCGGTTCACGATCACCGGCGGGATGAACTCCTTGAACCCACGGGAGATATGCGTGTTCAGGAAGAAGTTCTGCAGCGCGCGATCGAGCTGGGCGCCAGCGCCGGCAAGCACGGTGAAGCGGGCGCCGGACAGTTTGGCACCGCGGTCGAAATCGAGGATGCCGAGGTCGGTGCCCAGATCCCAGTGCGCCTTGGGCTCAAAGCCCTCCGCGGCGAAGTCGCGCGGGGTACCCCAGCGACGGCGCTCGGGGTTCTCGGTCTCGTCGACGCCCACCGGCGTGGCCTCGTAGGGCAGGTTGGGCAGGTGAGCCATGAAGTCGGCGAGCTCGGCCTCGAGCTCGGAGCGACGATCGGCCAGGCCGTCGATCTTCTCGTTGACCTCGCGCACGGCCTCCTTGGCGGCCTCGGCCTCGTCGCGCTTGCCCTCGCGCATGAGCGCGCCGATCTTCTTGGACTCGGCGTTGCGCGTGGCCTGCAGCTCCTCGACCTCGGTGATCACGGCGCGACGCTCGTCGTCCAGCGCGAAGAACTTCTCGCGATCCCACGACGTCTGGCGGTTGGCCATAGCGGTATCGATGACGTCCGGGTTCTCGCGAACGAATTTGATGTCAAGCATGATGCCTCCGATTGGAAATGCGCCACCTGCGCTGCCATGATGTACAACTCAGGTTGGCGGCATGACTGTGCACAGGCAAGTATATACTTGTGGGAGTTTTTTCCCGAGTGAGAAGGCGAGAAGGCATCAGATGGACGCGTTTTTTTCCTTTCTGTTTAACACCCGCGAAGGCGTAGCGGTGCTTTTCGTGGCCGGCATCGTGATTTTCGGCATCGCCGCGTTCGTGCTCGAGAAGCGCACGCACAAGCTCTACGTCGACCGCGGTCCCGCGGACGACGATGACGACGGCTTCTGGTCGTAAGCAGATCGCAAGGCGAACCTGCGCGCCCCGGATGCGATTCGGCTTTGGCCGGCTTTCGCATCCGGGGCGTTCGTGTGCCCATAGGATGGGCAACAGGTAGCATTTCAGACGCGTTTCGAGCCGGACGGCAGCGGCCCTGGCTGAAAATGCGGGTTATGTACCCGCCACCGAGACCGAAAGGCGTCTACCTACTCCCATTCAACCCCAGCTGGCGAGATGAGGTAGTCCACTATGGCTGCTATGACTAGTATGGCCGCTATTTTGACATACCGTTAGGTACCTTGCGGGTACATAAGTTACCTTTTCAGCCAAAGGGCTCTGGGACGTGAGCCAAAAGCCCGTCCCAGAGCTCCTCGAACGCGATTTCCCAAACACCTAAAACCAAAAAGTGCGCAGTATCGGCAAACCTGCCCTACACGAGGTCGGGATACAGCGGATGGACCTCGAGCATCTCGTCGACGCGCGCACGCACCCCCGCGAGCACAGCGGGGTCGTCCGCACCGAACACGGCCCGCGCGATCATAAGACCGATCTCGTGGAACTCATCCTCCGTGAACCCGCGCGTCGTGGCGGCAGCGGAACCGGCGCGGATGCCGCTCGTCACGAACGGCGAGCGCGGCTCGCCCGGAATCGCATTCTTGTTCACCGTGAGGCCCACGCCCTCGAGCAGGACCTCGGCGTCTTTACCCGTCACGCCGGCGGGCGTCAGGTCGACCAGACACAGATGGTTGTCCGTTCCGCCGGAGACGAGCCGCAGCCCGCCCTCGATTAGCCCGCGGCCGAGCGCTGCGGCGTTGGCAACCACATGCTCTATATAAGTGGTGAACTCGGGGCGCAGCGCCTCGCCGAACGCGGCGGCCTTGCCGGCGATCACATGCATGAGCGGCCCGCCCTGCGTGCCGGGGAACACCGCCTTGTCGACCGCGCGCGCCAGCTCCTCGCTGTTCGTGAGGATGAAGCCGCCGCGCGGGCCGCGCAGCGTCTTGTGGCTCGTCGACGTCACCACATCGGCATATGGCACGGGCGACACATGGGCGCCTGCGGCGACAAGGCCTGCGATATGCGCCATGTCGACCATCAGGCGCGCGCCCACGCCATGGGCGATATCCGCGAGACGCGCGAAATCGATGGTACGCGGATAGGCGGAGGCGCCGGCGACGATCAGCGCCGGACGCTCGCGGCCGGCCAGTTGCTCCACCGCGTTGTAATCGATGACCTCGGTTTCAAGGTCGACCCCGTAGGGCACGAAGCGATACAGCTTGCCCGAGAAGTTGACCGGGCTGCCGTGCGTCAGATGCCCTCCTTGGTCGAGCGCCATGCCCAGCACGGCGTCGCCCGGCTGGAGCAGCGCGGTGTAGGCAGCCATATTGGCATTCGCCCCGGAATGGGGCTGCACGTTGGCAAACGAGCAGCCGAACAGCGCGCAGGCGCGATCGCGGGCGAGGTTCTCGATCGCGTCCACCCGCTCGCACCCGCCGTAGTAGCGGCGCCCGGGATAGCCCTCGGCGTACTTGTTGGTGAGCACGCTGCCCTGCGCTTCCATGACGGCGCGGCTCGTGAAGTTCTCCGATGCGATAAGCTCGATGCACCCGCGCTGGCGCTCGAGTTCAAGATCGAGCATAGCGGCGAGCTCCGGGTCGCCCGCACGCATATTCTCAAGAGCCATAGCCGCTCCTTTCGTCGTCTGCCAACCCGATTCGACGCCCGCCGAGCATAGCGGGGCGAGCGCGTAGTCTTTTCAGCCTACGACCGACGAGCGGCAAATACCAGCACCCACCCGCGGACAGTCCGGACAAGGTGGCCGGCGGCCCGAGCCTCTACCCGCGGTTGCGTCTGCGCCCTACCGGTCGACGCGAACATCGGGATATACTAGACGGATAGACTGCGGGCGCCCCAAGCCGGACCGCTCGCCCTACCGAACGATCGAGGGACCATGAAGCACCGCGAATCCCAAATTGACCCGTTTAACGCAGGCGAGCCCGAGCTGCCATGGGATGCGCCCGAGACGCAGACGCTCGACGACGGACACGAATGCGAGCTTCCCGAGCACAGCTACCAAAGCCCGCTCAAGACCCCCGACGCGTACGATGCCCCCGATACCGACGAGCCGAAACGCCCGGCGCAACCCGCCGGCTCGCGCGCACAGCGGCGGCATCGACAGGGCGTAGGCGCTCCCACCCGGCCCGTCTCGTCCGGAACGGACAAGCCGCGCAGACGCGGCTGCGGCTGCCTGACGATCGTCATCATCGTCATCGCCCTCAACATCCTGCTCCCCACGCTGGCGTTCATCCCCCATTGCACGGGTGTCATGCTCGAGGACGACGCCATGGAGATCACCTGGAACACCGAGGACACCTACGAGGACGAGGAGCGCCAGGAGGACGAACGCGAGATCGAGCAGCTGGCGGAAGACACCCTTGACGGCGTGATCGCCGCTGACAGCCGCGCGCGCACGCTGATCGCCGCCAACTTCGAAACGGCTTTCCGAGATAACCTCGGCTACTCCGTGCAGGACCTGGGCATCGACACCCAGCAGTTCGTCGACTGGGCGCTCACGGACTTCGACTACGACATCACCGATGTCTATGCGTTCGACGACAACGAGAGCTGGGGCGAGGCCTACGGCTCGGTGTTCTTCGACGCGACGACCCCCGACGTCGCCGCCTTCTACAATTCGTTCTACACCGCCGCGCACGACTTTTTGATTGCCAACAACCTGACCGACCCTGCGGCCGTGATGCCCAACGACGAGCGGCGCTCGGCGTTCCAGGCGCTCTTCACGCAGCAGCTCGACGCGCTGCGCACCACCAGGACGGTCACCGAGGTCGCAAACATCGACTTCGCGAGCACGAATGACGGCTGGGTCGTAAAAGAGGACTACTACGACTCGGCGATGCAGTACATCTTCAGGCTGTACTAGGCGCTCCGGAGCCAGACGGCGGCGCTGACGGCGCGGGCTTTAGCGCTCCCCCGCCACGCGCGCGATGTGCATCGCAAGGTAGCCGACCTCGAGCTCGCTCACCGGAACGCCCAGCAGGCGCTCCATCTCGGCGCACACGGCGGCAGCAGCGCGATAGCTCTCAGGCGCACCCGACCTGATGGCGGCATTCACGTCGATCGTCAGGCATTCGCCGTGCAGGATGCGCGTGACCATGTACTTCACGTGCGTCATGAGACGGTTGTAGTCCATCGACAGCACGTCGATCGGCATGCCCGTGATGCGCTCGACCGCATCGATGCAGGCGCGGGTGAGCTGCGCTATCTGCATCGCCTGCTCGACGTGACTCGAATCGAGGGCGGAGTGGACATGCAGGGCGATGAGACCCGTCTCGTCGTCGCCCAGGGTGATGCCCATCCGCTGCTCCAGGTCGCGCACGCCGCGATGGGCGACCTCGAACTCCTGCGGGAAGAGGGCGCGGATATCCTCGGTGAGCGGATTGCTGAGCGCGCCACCGCCTCGAACGCGCGCGACGGCGAACGCCAGGTGATCGGCAAGCGGCAACAGCATGTTCTGGTCGATGGGCCCGAACGTCGTGCATGCATCCTCGTAGATGTCTTCGGCAACGTCGAGAACGTCGGGATCGAGCCGCTCCACCAGCTCCCGCGACGTCCCGCGCTCGCCGTTAGCCTGAGAAAGCAGGTACAGCTGGACCGATCCGGGCTCGCCCAGACGCTCCGCGCGCTCGCCCGGCTTGCGGCCGAATCCCACGCCCTTGCCCACGACGAGGTATTCGCGCGCCTCGTCGGTATCGAACGCGAGCACGGCGTTGTGGTTGAGCGGTTTGGTGATGCGATACATGTACGGACCCTTCCGGACGGCATCGAACGCGGATATCGGGCGGCTCCCGGCGCGCAGGGGGCACCGGGAGCCGCGGCAAAGCGGATGTCTGCAGCGCCTCTCTACGCCTCGAAGATATCGACAGCGAGCAGATCGTCGCCCTGATTCACCTGGCCAAACGCCAGCTGGCGAACCTCATGCTTTCCGTCAGTCGTCGTGACCAAAACGGGCGTAGAAACGCTCGGGGCGTTGGCGCGGATGAAATCGAGATCGAACGTCAACAGTGTATCACCGCGCTTGACCTCGTCGCCCTGCGCCACGTGGGCGGTGAAGCCCTTTCCGCCCAGCTTGACGGTGTCGATGCCCACGTGGCAGAGAATGCCCGTGCCGTCCGGGAGCTCGAGGCCGACCGCGTGCTTGGTGTCGAACACGAACGCCACCTTGCCGTCGCACGGGGCGACGAGCTCGCCGGTCGCAGGCACCACGCAGGCGCCGTCGCCCATCATCTTCTGGGCGAAGACGGCATCCGGGCACGCCGTGATGGAGAAGGCCTCGCCGGCAAGCGGGCTGCCCAGAGTGATGGTGGCAACGGGCTCGCGCGGTGCCGCGGGCTCCGCAGCCTGCTCGGGCTCTGCCGGCGCAGCGGGCTCGGCCTCGGCGGGAGCTGCAGCGGGCAGTGCCGCCAGGTATGCCTCCAGCTCGGTCTTGATGACGTTCACCTGCGGGCCGTACACCACCTGCACGCCCTCGCCGCGCTTGATGACACCGGCAGCGCCGGTAGCCTTGAGCTGGCCCTCGTTCACGAGAGCACCGTCGTGCACCGTCACACGCAGGCGGGTGGCGCAGCAGTCGACGTCGCGAATGTTGGCGGCACCGCCCAGGCCAGCCGCGATCTGCACGGAACGCTCGTCATCGCCTGCGGAACCGCTAGCGGCACCGGACTTCTCGCCCTCCTTGCGAGCGTTGTAATCGGCCTTGGTGTAGAGCTTGGTCTCGGCGTCGCCCTCCTCGCGGCCGGGCGTCGCGAAGTTGAACTTCTTAATCAGGAAGGTGAACAGCAGGTAGTACACGGCGAAGAACGCGATACCCAGCGGGATGATGAGCAACCAGCTCGTCTTGTCGTTGCCCTGCAGGATGCCGAACATGAACAGGTCAAGAAAACCGCCGGAGAAAGTGAGGCCCACGGTGATGTTGAGCAGGTAGCAGAGCATGTAGGCGAGGCCGGCGAACACGGCGGAGATACCGAAGAGCACGGGCGCCACGAACAGGAAGCTGAACTCGAGCGGCTCGGTGATGCCGGTGAGCATGGAGGTCAGCGCCGCGGAGAGCAGAAGGCCGCCCACGGCCTGCTTGCGCTCGGGCTTAGCAGCCTGGTACATGGCGAGCGCGGCGCCCGGGAACGCGAAGATGTACAGGACGAACTCGCCGGTGAAGCACCAGGTGCCCGCCGTGGAGAAATGCGTGACGGTCGGGTCGGCCAGCTGGGCGAAGAAGATGTTCTGGGCACCGTAGACCATCTGGCCGGCAACCTCCATGGAGCCGCCGACGGCCGTCTGCCAGAAGGGCAGGTAGAAGACGTGATGCAGGCCGAAGGGGATGAGCAGGCGCTTGATCATGCCGAACAGGAACACACCCACCGGGCCGGCGCTCGCCACAGCGTAACCCAGCGCGTTGATGCCGTCCTGGACGGGCTGCCAGATGAAGAACATCGCGATACCCACAAAGGTGAACACGACGGTGGAGATGATCGGCACGAAACGCGAGCCGCCGAAGAACGAGAGCGCTTGGGGCAGCTGGATCTTATAGAACTTGTTGTGCAGCGCCGAGGTGCCCAAGCCCACGATGATGCCACCGAAGGCGCCCATCTGCAGCGAGGTGATGCCGAGCACGCTGGCCGTCGCGCCGTCGATAAACTGCTCGACACCACCGGTGAGGGCGATCATCGCCGAGATGGCGGAATGCATGACGAGGAACGCCACCGCGGCGGAAAGGGCGGCGACCTCCTTCTCGGCGCGGGCCATGCCGATGGCGACGCCCACGGCGAAGATGAGCGGCAGATTGTCGAAGATCACGCCGCCGCAAGCGGAAAGCACCGTGAAGACATCCCAGGCGATGGTGCCAGGCCCCATGATGCCCAGCAGGTTGTACGTGGCAAGAGTGGTCTCGTTCGTGAACGAGCTGCCGAGGCCCAGAAGCAGGCCGGCCACCGGCAGAACCGCGATGGGAAGCATGAACGAGCGTCCCACGCGCTGAAGGATCCCGAAGATCTTGTCCTTCATGTACGCCTCCTAGCGTTCGTGCGTCCGTATGGACGCGGCTGATCCCGGGAAGACCCGGGCCGAGCATCGCGTGCTTGCTCAAGGGGGCGCATGATGGCGGGGCGTGCTGGTGAGCGCTTTCTGCCGGCATGAAAAAAGCACCGACCAACGACAACACCCGCGACGACCACGCGCCGCCTCGAAAGCCGAAGGTTAGTGCCTGCCTACCAGTTACACGCCTTGCTATGCGATTCATGGTCATTCTGCCGTGGACGCGTATGGGTGCGGAAGAATGCCGGCGGCGAGTGGTCGATTTTTACGGGCAAACGGCATGTCCGCCGGCACATCACCCCGTCCGAGCTGCGCGGGCATCGCTTGCGAAGGCAACGAGTTCGAGCGCGAGCGACGCCGCAGCGTACAGAGGCCACACGCCTGCGACGCCGAACGCTGCGACCACCCAGCCGCCCGTGGCCGACGCGAGAGCGCCCCCGCCGCGCAGAGCGAGCGACTGCACGGACGCCATTCCGGCGCGCTCTTCGGAGGGCACGGCGTTGTGCAGCACCGTTTGCTCGATGACGCTTCGCGCGGCGATGCACACGTAATAGAGCAGATAGACAGCCGAGAAGAGCCAAACGTTCGCCGCGAAGGCGAAAAGCAGCAGACAAATCGCGGCAGCCACGTGCACAAGACCGTACAGCATGCGGCGTCCTTGGCGGCCCAGCGCCTGCGAAAGCGAAGCGCCCCAGCGCATGGCGGCGCTGCTTCCCAGCGCCGCGGCGAGCGTGCCCGCGCAGTTGAGGGGACCGAGCATCCACTCGCAACCCACACCGGCGAGCTGCTGGAACGCGAGCTGCCAGTAGGTTTCGACTGCGAGCATGACGATGCCGGCAGACGCGGAGTTGACGAGCACCAGGCGCACGTCGCCCGGGGCAGCGAGGGTCGCACGCATATCGGCAAGCGCCGCGGCCAAGCTGGAGCGCTTGGCGCCGACATGCCGCGCGTCGCGCGGGAACAGGATGGCCGCCCCGACGAGCACGCAGGCCGTCGCGCCCACAACGACGCAGATGAGCAGCGCATAGCTCGCATCGAGCGAAGCGAGCAGGCCGCCTGCAAGCGCCCCGATGCCCACACCGCCAGACTCAAGCAGGGCGAGCCTACCGTTCAGGACATCCAGCGCGGCGCAGCGCTCCCTCGCATCACCGTGATAGGCCACCACACGGTCAAGCTCGATCGCCTCGAGCGTTCCCGTGCGTGCTGCCAGCGCAAGACCGCGAAGCGCGCTCGACACCGCCACGACGGCGATACCCGGCGGCAGCAACAGCACGAGATGCGCCACGACCTGCAGCGCCATCGCCCAGCAAAAGAGCCTGCGGCGACCGAGCATATCGGCGGCGACACCGCTCGGAACCTCGCAGACGGCGGTGACCACCAGTGTGATGCTCATCACGAGCGGCAGTGTTGCGAAGGTCGCGCCGCGGGCGAGCAGCATGAGCGAAAGCACCGGCGTCTCCAGGCCAATGCTTACATTGAGCAGTAAGAGCACCATCGCATGTGAGAGCGGGAGCACGCCAGCCGGTCGGCGTGTGTCCGGCTTCGTCCGCATACTTCTCGTTTTCATAGCAGACTCCTCCCCACCCCGCGCGGTGCGCGAGGCGCAATGCGACATGACGTGTTCGGTTGTAGAGATAGCGCTATCCCTCGCGCTTACTCCTCGGGCTGGCGATGCGGGAAGAACATCAGGCTGAACTCCCAGGGCACCGTACCTTCCCGTGGCGATTCGTGCGCCTCCAGAAACGCGGCGATACGACGCTGGAGCTCGTGCGCCTCCTCCTCGGTGAGATATACGAAGCCGTCGCGCAGGTCACCGTGGGCCAAACCGAGCTCCTGCTCGCGATTGATTTCAGACGATGCGATATAGGAGCGCAGCGCGTCGTAGGTGCGCTGATGGAGGTAATCGATCAGGAATGCCTTTTCCTCCTGCAGGTCGTCGCGCGCGCCAGCGCGAACGTTCACCGACGTAGGGATGAAACGCCAGTACTTGGCCGTGATGCCGCGAATGAGCTCGGTGTGGTCGAGCTCGACCAGCCCGAGCTTCTCGAGCTTTTTCATGTGGTGCGTGACCGACGAGGCGGAAATGCCCATGGCATCGGCCAGCTGCTTGCAGGTGGCCGGGCGCGCCATCACCTGCATCTCGTGCAGCAGGCGCTGGCGTTGCGGATTCATATAGATGTCGAGTTGTTCACGCGTGGTGATGTCGATGCTGGCTTGCGGCATGGGACTCCCTTCTTTTGTTACACGTTATAGTACGTTACACGTTCTGTAACGTCAAGGGAAAACTGCTCCTACTCGGCCGAGCATTTCTCGTACAGGCACGCATATCCTTTACCGTATCTTTGCAAAGCATACTTGTCTAATTTTGCAAAGTTTGCTATGCTTATATTGCAAAGCTAGCTTGTCATCTCCGTTGCAAGCATAGGCGTAAGGAGGGGTATGCGCACGAGAATTAAAGAGCTCAGGCGTGCCAACAAGCTCTCTCAGGCAGAATTGGCAGACGCCGTCGGAACCACAAGACAAACCATCACCTCAATCGAAATAGGAAAGTACACGGCATCCCTCCCGCTTGCCTTCAAGATTTCTCGCTATTTCGGACTCGCCATCGAAGAGGTTTTCGATTTTTCGGAAATCGACGGAGAGCTGTAGGCATCCAACGTGTCGGGCGACCCCCACAGACAGGAGCCATCATGAACAAGAGCCTCTATACCCTGCACGAACAGACCGCCAAACGACTTCGAGGAGAGACGGTCAGCCTCGTGCTGCTCATCGCCGTCTTCATCGCCATCTTACTGCTCACGCTGGACAACGCACTCCCCGCGGCACACGGCGACCCGTTCGTCTCGAGCTTTCTGGGCGGCGCCCTGTGCGGGCTGCTCGCCACGGCGGCGGTCGTCACCCTTGCCAAGATTGGCGAGCTGCGCCGAGCGCTGACCTCCGATATCGAACTGCGACGCCTTCATGCCAAGGAGAATGACGAGCTCGCACGCCATCAGGAAGCAGAGGTCAGCCGTCTGCTCGCCCGCGCGCAGCTGCCGATCTTCGTCATCTGCATCGTCGTCGCCGGCGCCTTGAGCCGAGAGGCGATGATCGGGGTGGCCACACTCGCCGTCGCCTGCTCTCTCGCGCGCATCGCCATCCGCCTGCATGTCAAGCGCTCCTACCATACTGCCGAGGAATAACCGTATCCATCCTGACCTGCAGGGCAACCATCAGTTGACACTTGTTGGGACAGGCAGGGCATAACCCGGCGAAGCGCCCGGTACAATCACAGCAGAGGCGAGAAATCAATGAGGAGGCCGACGATGGATGCCCGCAACGCCGATCGCATCCCCCTGAGCACGCAGCTGCGCGAGCTGCGACGCGCACACGGCTATACGCAAGGACAGCTCGCTATTCGCCTGAGGCTGACGAGACAGGCGATATCGAAGTGGGAAAACGGCCAGTCCACGCCCGACCTTGATAACCTTCGGCAGCTGTCCGGGCTCTATGGCTGCAGCGTTGACGAGCTGCTTGGCATGCCCGCCGCGAGCGATGCAGCCCGTGCCGTCCCCACGCCGTCCGAAGGCGCGCGCATTATGCGCGACCGATCGCTGGTGTGGAAGCACGCACTGCTTTCCGGCGGTGTTCTTGGCCTTGAATTGGCGCTCGTCAACGCCCTGCACGAGGCGTTCGACCCCATGACGTCCCCGCCGATTATGCTGGTGTTTTGCGGCATCGCGCTGCTGTGCGGCGTCAAGTTGTTCTCGTACACCGTGGAGTATCGCCAGCGCGGCGGCTCCAAGGTGTTGGCGGTCCTTGAGCTTGCACTCGTGCTATTGGGATTGGTGGCTCCCCTTGCGCTCGGCGCCACACCGACAGCAATGGCCATCTGCTCGCTCCTGGGCTTGCTGTGCGTTTTCTGCGCGAATCGCATCTTCGCGTGGCGGCTGCTATACCAGCGCCCCTGGAACCCGCGCGAGGATTTCCGCGATCCCTTGGGCCGCCGAAACCATACGCTGCGGTGATGCGAAAAAGGCCTGAGGTTTTTCACATGTTCACGCCGAAAGTCGGCAGCTGGCGCCAAACCCCACAATGCCCGAACCTCCGCTCCTATAATCAAGAAGAGGCGCAATCAAGCGACCGCCCCCAAAGGAGGAGGAAATCATGACCGATAAGTAGCTGGACAACAACAGCCTCGAGCCCGAAATCCCCGAGCCCCCCCCCGAGAACCCCGAGATGTCCGATGGGCAGCTTGAAGAAGCGACAGGCGGCTGGAACACTACGCGGCCGGTCTACTACGTGTTCTGCAGGGAGTGCCGCAGCGCATTTTGCTGCTACAATGACGAGCAGGTCAAGCAGATCGTCACGAACCCCTGCCGCAGGTGCGGAGCCCCGAACACCTCCCTGCACATCGACCCCAACCTGTGCCCTCCGCCCGTAGAGTACTAGGGCTTGGCGCATGCTCGAGCTTACGCAGCAGATGGGGGCTGCCAACGGAGCGGCCTCTCGCTGGAAGTACGATCTCGCAACCCGACCAGAGTAATCTGCCGCGGCTAGCTGCTACTGCATTTTGCGTATTGAGCCGCCGTGTTACACGTATGCCCCGCTAGACGGGGCATACTGCTGTCTATTCGATTGAACGACTGGGCTACTCCGCCTCGCCGCCGATCACATCGAGGCCCTCGATGCCCAGGCGGTCGACGGTATCGGCCTTGAGCCACAGCTCGTCGCGGTTGCGCGACAGGAAGTCGCGACCGCTGTCGGCAAGCTCGTGGGCGGGTGTGCGGTCGACGGGCAGCTCGTACAGCTCGTCATCGTACGTCACGACCTCGTAGTTATCGCCGCTGAGCGTCACGCTGCGCAGCTCGATCGCGTCGGTGTCGACGCCCTCGGGGTACTTGCCGCCCAGAGGGTCGAAAAAGAAGAACCCCACGATGATGAAGATAATAACCAGAACGCTCGCGACAACGCGACCTTGCCGGGTACAGCCATGGCATCCCCCTCCCGCATGCTGAACGATTTCGATTATGCCGATTGAACAGCGGGAATAAGAGACTGTCAACGGTTAGTTGATGTTTGGGAACATGCTTCGGGATAATGGGATGACGTGCCGACAACCTTCGTAACCGCTCCTGGCACTCGGATGAAAGGACAGCGATGCCGCAGTTCACCCAGGACACCGTCATCAAGCAGGGCTCATCCGCAAGCGACGAGCTGCTCTGCGAGGCCGCGGGGCTCCGCTGGCTCGCGGCGGCGGAGGACGCCGGCGGCATACGGATCGCCCGGGTGCACGAAGCGTCGCGCGAGCGCTTGGTCGAAGAGCGCATCGCGACCGGCGCGCCCTCCCGCGCGGCAGCGCGCCGCATCGGCGCCGCCCTTGCCCATCTGCATGCAGCCGGCGCCTCTTGGTGGGGCTGTCCGCCCGACGGCTGCCCGCCAAGCGCCACGGGAATCGGACGCGCCGGCACGCCCTATGCGCCACGCGGAGCCGCATCGAGCTGGGGTGCGTTTTTCGCCGAATATCGCATGATGTACTACGTGCGCATGCTGCGTGACGACGGCACCTTCGGCCCGCGCGAGGCGGCGCTGCTGGAACGCGTGGCATCGCGCGTCGCCGCGGGCGATTTCGACGCGGAGCAGCCTGCACTGGTGCGCGCCTCCGGAGCCACCTGCGCGCGCCTGCATGGCGACCTGTGGGCGGGCAACGTGCTCTATCTGGCAGACGCAAACGCCCCGACCGGAGGCGCGCTCATCGATCCCATGGCATACGGTGGTCATGCCGAGACGGACCTCGCCATGCTGCAGCTCTTCGGGTATCCCTATCTGGAAGACGTGCTCGCAGGCTACGACGAGACCTCGCCCCTCGCCCCCGGCTGGCGTGAGCGCGTGGGCCTCCATCAGCTGGCGCCCCTACTGCTGCACTGCGTGCTGTTCGGCAGCGGATACGTCCCCGAAACGCTCGACACGGCCCGCCAATACCGCTGAGCCTTGGCCTCTTCCGGCTACGTCCCCAAAGGCGCCAAGATGGCCTCTTTGGGGACGTAGCCAGAAGAGGCCAAACCGGAAAAGGCTGCTATACTCAGGACGTCAACCGAGTGGAGCATGGGGCTCCGCAGCGCGTGTAGCGGCGCCATCGGTATGACGGAAAGGCTGGATACGGTGCGGATTCGCTAGATAACACCCCTGATGTGTTTGATAACGTCTGACTTGCGGATTTGATCACCCGGAGCTTTCGGGAATGGTCACGAAAAACTTTCGGGTTTGGGCATGGGCACGCCGACCATCCCCAACGGGGCCTAA
>NZ_JACJKB010000025.1 GCF_016900375.1 Collinsella tanakaei
CATGGCGTGGGCGGTCGAGAACGGCGTCATCAGCGGCGTCGAGCTCGACGACGGCTCCCGCGCCCTGCAGGCCACCCGCTCCATCAACCGCGCCGAGATGGCCGCGATGATCGTCAACGCGGTCCAGGCCGGCGTCGTGAAGTAGCAGCGGCCGCGACAGCGTCTATATTCGCAAGCGCCTCCGTCTTTTTCAGAAAGGCGGAGGCGCTTTTCGCATTAAACGGGTTGTCGACAAGTTTGTACCTGGCACCATCTTGTCAGGTGGGCGTTGCCGTATACTTGACATGTCAAACAAACATGTCAAGGAGCTAAGCCATGGACGATAAGACGCCTGCAACCACCGCCGCGAACGACCCTCAAGACCGCCTGCTCGGCACATCGCTCAACGACCTGCACATGCGGGTGAGCTTCGCATATCGTCTGATGCGCAACTACACCACGCCGTCGTCGCGCGCCCTGGGCCTCGGGCCCGGGCAGCCGCGCATCCTGTCGTACGTTGCGGCGCACGGGCCCTGCACCCAACGCGAGATCGCGGCGCACTACTACATCGACGCGTCCGCGGTGTCGCGCATGCTCGACAACCTCGAGCGGGGTGGTTTCCTGCAGTGCGAACCTGGGCGCGACCGGCGCAGCAAGGAGGTGTCGCTCACCGACTTGGGCCGCGAGACCATCGAGGCATGGGACCGCACCTGCGAGGCGGTCGACGACGCCATGGTGAGCGACTTTACCGACGAGGAGGTCGACCAGCTCTGCATGCTGCTCGACCGCGTGCACCGCAACCTCGTGGACGCCATCGCCGCGCGCGACGAGCGGCGCCGTGAGGATTTCACGAGCATGGTGGGGGATGGCGGTTCGCATGCCTGAGCTCCGTCGCCTGCTGTCGTACATGGGGCCCTATCGGCGCGATGCGCTGCTCGGCGCCCTTGCCGTTACGCTCGAGACCTCGATCGAGCTCATCATCCCGCTTCTCATGGCGCGCATCATCGATGAGGGTATCGTCGAGCGCGACCTCGGCATCGTGTTCTCCCAGGGTGCGCTCATGCTCGTGTGCGCCCTCGTGTCGCTTGCGCTCGGCCTTGCCTACGCGCGCTTCGCGGCGCGCGTCGCCATGGGGCTAGGCGCCAATTTGCGCCAGGCGGAGTACGAGAAGATCCAGACGTTCGCGTTCGGCAATATCGACCGCTACCAGACGTCTTCACTCGTCACGCGCCTGACGACCGACATCACGGTCATCCAGAACGCCGTGTCCAACGGTTTTCGCCCGATGATCCGTGGCCCGGTGATCCTGCTCATGGGCCTTTTCTACGCCTGCAGCATGAACATGGAGCTCGCGGGCGTGTTCTTCGTGGTGCTGCCTGCCCTCGCCGTGGCGCTCGGCCTCATCACCTTCCGCGTGCTGCCGCTCTACCGCACGCTCCAGGCTTCGATGGACGACCTCAACGGCGCCGTGCAGGAGGACCTGACCGCCATGCGCGCCGTCAAGGCATACGTGCGCGAGGACCACGAGCGCAACGTCTTCGCCCACGTGAACGGCGCGCTGGGCAAGCGCTCGACCACGACCTTCTCCACCGCGGTGCTGAACGTCCCGATGCACCAGCTCGCGATGTACACGACTGCGACGCTCGTGCTGTGGATCGGCGGCAACATGATCGTCGCCGGCCGCCTGACCGTGGGCGAGCTCACGAGCTTCATGAGCTACGTACTGCAGATCATGAACTCGCTCATGATGATCTCCAACGTGTTTTTGCTGCTCACGCGTGCGCTTACGAGCGTGCGGCGCGTGGGCGAGGTGCTCGACGAGAAGCCCGAGCTCGCGTTGCCCGCACCCGACCGCGCCATCGCCGCCGTGCCGGACGGCTCCATCGAGTTCCGTCACGTGGACTTCAAGTACAGCGCCGGGGCCGAGAGCAACGTGCTGGACGACATCGACCTGACGATCCCCGCGGGCGCGACCGTGGGTATCCTGGGCGGAACCGGTTCGGGCAAAAGCTCGCTTGTGCAGCTCATCTGCCGTCTGTACGATCCGAGTGCCGGCACGGTGCTCGTGGGCGGTCATGATGTGCGCGATTACGACCTTCCCGCCCTGCGCGACGCCGTGGGCATCGTGCTGCAGAACAACGTGCTGTTCTCGGGTACCATCCGCGACAACCTGCGCTGGGGTGCGCCCGAGGCTGCCGACAGCGAGCTGCTGCACGCCTGCGAGCTTGCCTGCGCTGACGAGTTTCTCGGCCGCATCGGCGGGCTCGACGGCGTGCTCGGCCAGGGCGGCGCGGGCGTCTCCGGTGGTCAGAAGCAGCGCCTGTGCATCGCGCGCACGCTGCTCAAGCATCCGCGCGTCATGATCTTCGATGACTCCACGAGTGCCGTCGACATGGCGACCGACGCCAAGATCCGCGCGAACCTGGCGAGCCTTTCGGACGTGACGTGCATCACCATCGCCCAGCGCATCACCTCGGTGATGGATGCCGACCTGATCGTCGTGCTGAACGACGGCCGTGTGCACGCCTGCGGCACGCACGACGAGCTGCTCGCGCACGATACTATCTACCAGGAGATCTACGCTTCGCAGATGGAGCATGCGCAGGCGGAGGCGGCTGCACCCGCGGATACTCCTGCCGCCGAGGGAGGTGAGCGCGATGCCCGCTAAGACGACGGCCCGTGCGCGCCCGAAGAACCTGCGCCACACGCTGGCGCGCCTGCTCGCCTACATGGGGCACGCGAAGCTCTCCCTTCTCGTTGTCGCCGTGCTCGTGTCCATCTCCGCGGTGGCGAACCTTGTGGGCACCTACATGGTGCGTCCGGTCGTGAACGCACTTGAGCAGGGGCGTCCCGAGGATCTGCCCGGCCTCTGCATCTTCACGGCGGTCGTGTACGCACTCGGCATGCTGTCGGCTCTCGGCTACACGCAGACGATGGTGCGGGCGGCCCAGAAGGTGGTCTACGATATCCGTCGCGACCTGTTCTCGCACATCCAGCGTCTGCCGCTATCGTATTTCGACCGCACGCGCACGGGCGATGTCATGAGCTTCTTCACCAACGATGTCGACACGGTGGCCGAGGCCCTCAACAACAGCTTCGCGAACCTGGTGCAGGCGCTCATCCAGATGGTGGGCACCATGATCATCCTGTTCGTGCTCAACTGGCAGCTCACGCTGATCACCGTGGTGTGCGACATCATCCTCGCGTGCTACATCAAGTATTCCGGCAGCCGCAGCGGGCGGTTCTTCGCCGCGCAGCAGAACGCCCTCGGCTCGCTTGACGGCTATGTGGAGGAGATGGTCTCGGGGCAGAAGGTCGTCAAGGTCTTCAACCATGAGGCGGCCAATGTCGCCGAGTTCACGGAGCGCAACGAGGAGCTGCGCGTCGCGGGGACCTCGGCCCAGTCCTACGCGGCCACGATGGTGCCCGCAACCGTGTGCATCGGCTACGCCAACTACGCGATCGTGGCCGTGGTAGGTGCGGTCCTGGCCATCAACGGCATGGTCGATGTGGGCGCGCTCGCGAGCTACGTCGTGTTCGTGCGCCAGGCCGCCATGCCCATCAACCAGTTCACCTCGCTCGGGAACTTCCTGCTGAACGCCCTTGCCGGCGCCGAGCGTCTCTTTGGCGCCATGGAGATGGAGCCGGAGGTCGACGGGGGCACGGTGACGCTTGTGCCCACCGGTGAGCGCAGCTGGGCGTGGAAGATTCCCGACGGCATGGGGGTCGGCGCCTACGGCAAACTGGTGCCGGTGGATGGAGACGCGGCTGCGGGCGATGCCGCGGTCGTGCCGGCGGATGTGCCGGCCTCGGCCTCCGGCGCCCTTGCGCAGTCGACGGCGCGCGCTGCGGACGGCACGGTCGTGGCGACCGGGCTCATTCCGCTGCGCGGCGACGTGCGCTTCCACGACGTCGACTTCGGCTACGTGCCCGATACGCTCGTGCTGAAGAATCTGAACCTTTTCGCTAAGCCCGGGCAGAAGATCGCCTTCGTGGGTTCGACCGGAGCGGGCAAGACGACTATCACGAACCTGATCAACCGCTTTTACGAGATCGATGGCGGCGAGATCACCTACGACGGCATCGACGTGCGCAACATCGCCAAGGCCGACCTGAGGCGCTCGCTTGGCATCGTGCTGCAGGAGACGCACCTGTTTACCGGAACGATCGCCGACAACATCCGGTTCGGCAAGCTCGACGCGACCGACGAGGAGGTGCGCGCTGCCGCCGAGGCCGCATGTGCCGACTCGTTCATCCGGCGCTTGCCGCAGGGCTACGACACCATGGTGACCGCCGACGGCGCGAACCTGAGCCAGGGCCAGCGGCAGTTGCTCGCCATCGCGCGCGTGGCCGTGGCCGACCCGCCAGTGCTTATCCTCGACGAGGCGACCTCGAGCATCGACACCCGTACCGAGAAGCTCATCGAGCGCGGCATGGACCGCATCATGGAGGGACGCACGACGTTCATGATCGCCCACCGGCTGTCCACCGTGCGCAACGCCGACGCCATCATGGTGCTCGAGCACGGCAAGATCATCGAGCGCGGCACCCACGAGCAGCTGCTCGCGCTGCACGGCGAGTACTGGGAGCTCTATCAGGGCCTCAAGGAGCTGGATTAGGGTTAATCAACCTGATTGGCCTTCTGAGGCGCCCGACCTTGCCCTTCAATCGTCGGTCGCCGCACGCTAGGCGTGCTCCCTCCTCTTTCAGGGCAATCTCGGGCACCTCAGAAGGCCGTCTCCGTTGTCGTGACGGCCTTCCCAGGCACCGCACCTCGGGGTTCAATCGTCGGGCATGGCGCGAAGGCCTATGCCCTCCTCTTTCGCCCCGATCTGCGGCACCTGGAAAGGCCGTCTCCGTTGTCGCGTGAAAATACCCCTGGGGTTATTTCACTTTTTTTCCCGCCGGGTACAGCCGGCGGGAAAAACATGACGCTGGGCCCCGTCCTAACTGTCTCGAAGGTTATTCTTCGTCGAGGCAGGCGGCTTCGATGCGGCGCTTGAGCTCGTCGATGCCCAGGCCGGTCTGCGAGGAGGTCACGATGATGTCCTCGGCGGGCACGTTTAGCTGCTTGCGGATGGTGGCGAGCTGACGGCCCTGCTGGTTGCGGGATAGCTTGTCGGCCTTGGTGAGCGCGACGACGAAGGGGAACCCGCCCTCCTGCAGAAACTCGATCATCTGGTGGTCGAGCTTGCTCGGGTCGTGACGGATATCCACGAGCGAGACCACGAGGTTGAAGCTGCGGTCCATGTCGAGGAAGTCGAAGATGAGGTCCGCCCAGCGCTCACGCTCCGACTTGGAGCGCTGCGCGAAGCCGTAGCCGGGCAGGTCGACGAAGTGGATGTCGTCGGCGATGAAGAAGTTGACGTTGCTCGTCTTACCCGGGGTGCTCGAGACCTTCACAAGGTTCTTGCGGCTGAACAGCTTGTTCATGATGGACGACTTGCCCACGTTCGAGCGGCCGACGAAGCACACCTCGGGGCAGGTCGAGGGCGGAATCTGCGACGCCTTGCCGTAGCTGGCGACGAACTTGGCGGATCGGTAGTTGATGGCGTCCTCGGCCATGGAAACCTCCTTGTGGCGGGGATGGGTCGTGCGGTGCCGCGGTTAGTCGGCGTAGATGCTGTGCTGCGTGAGGCGCAGCTTGTTGGACAGGCGACGGACGATCGACAGCGTGAGGGCGCTCGCGCTGCGGGCGTACTCGTCGAGGTCGAACTCGCGCTCGCAGAAGGCGTCGTAGGCCTCGTCGCAGTTGTCGGAGATGGCGCGCAGCACCAGGCAGTCGATGCGGTTCTTGGCTGCGATATGCGCCACGGCGGCGCCCTCCATCTCGGCGCAGTCGGCCTGCGTGGCATCGACCACAGCCTGGCGCAGCTCGGCGCCGGTGATGAAGCGGTTGCCCGTGGCGATGGTCCCGCGCAGGTAGCGCGCCGGCTCGGTGTCAGCGCTGTTGCGGCGGTAGGGCGAGCTGTCGGCCACGCGGCGCGCCTCGTCGGCCTCGTCGCCGGCAAGCGCGGCGTTCACGAACCCATGGGCAACGAGCGTCTCCTCCGCGAGGTCGACGAGGAAGTCGGACGATGTGAATTCCTCGAGATGCGGAGTCGACTCCGCGATGAGCGAGGTGTCGGTGTCGATGTAGCGCAGGCGCTCCCCGATGACGACGTCGCCGATATGCAACGCGGGGTTGAGCCCGCCGGCGATGCCGGAGAAGATGAGCGCGTTGGCGCCATAGCGCGAGATGAGGTGCTGGGCTGCAGCGGCGACGTTAACCGTGCCCATGCCGGCGGTGGTGACGACGAGGTTGAAGCCGCAGTACTCGCCGCCCATGACGGTGAGGCCCGCCTCGTCAGCGACCGTACCGTGCTCGATCTCGTGATAGATCTGGCGCACTTCCTTCTCAAGAGCGCCGATGATGCCGATGGTAGGAGCCATGCGCGCCTCCTGTTCTGCTTGTTTTGGTCCGCACTATGGTAGCAGGGGAGGCGACAAGATGGGGCCGGGTTCAATCTTGTCGCGACACGATTGACAAGATTGAACCCGGCCCCATCTTGTCCGCCGGCCGGCTACATCAGCCAGGGGCGCAGCAGCAGAAAGACGAAGATCATGTCGACGGCGGCGACGGCGGCCTGGCCGAGCTGCGTCATGTTGCCCGGAATCACCAGAGCGGAAAGCACCGCCATGAGGGCACCGGCAACGACCATGCTCGCGCCGGCGATGCGCTGCGCGTGGTACTGCTCGCCGAGCAGCGGATCGTCCCCGGGCATGCTGAGCGAACGCAGGGCCATGAGGATGCCGGCCACCAGGAAGATCGCGGGCACGCCGAGCACCTGCCACGAAAGTGCCGCAGGCTCGCCGGCAGCAGCCGCGGAAGAATCGAGGGAGCCCATGATCCAGCCGACCATGCTGCCAAACCCGATGAGCGAGGTGGCGATGGACGCCACGACCATGACTGCGCGCTCGGACAGCGCCCAGTTTAGGAAATCAACCTCGTCATCCGCCTGCGCGCGGCGCGCACCGAACAGCAGCGCTCCGCTCAGCACGAACGAAACCGCAGGTACCACGACCATCTCCATCTTGGAGCCCCACCGATCGATGCTTCCGGCGCTCCAGTGCGCGGGAACAACATCGGGCAGCGTACCCCACACCACGGCCAGCGCGATGGCAGGTGAGAGCGCCAGAATGAGGCAGATAACGGTGGCCACCAAAGAGAGCGGCTTGGATTCAGAAGCAGTCATATCGGCTCCTCGTCAGCAAGTGTTCATGGCTATCCATAATACCGCCCACAAGCCGAACCCCTCTGCACTCCCCCTGCGCTTTCGGGGATTCGTCACCACCCCAACCACGTCACCCCCACGAACAAACCCCAGCCCGGCGACCTCCAAAGCACGAACCTTCAGCGAAGTCACCGCAGGCTGCAAAACGGCGGACCCCTCCCGGACAATCCCGCAGCCCGTAGGGCGAGGACGTCCGGGAGGGGTCCGCCGTTTTGCAGCCGGTCAGGTTGCCGGTGCTACAGGTACTCGATTTGGGCGCCTTCCGTGTCGCAGGTGAGGATGTGGGTTTCGCAGCCGGGGAAGTTCTCCTGCAGGCGGACCTGGAGGAACTTGGCCACGATGGTGTCGTCGGTCACAGCCATGAGCGTGGAACCGGAGCCCGAGATCCACAGCGTCTTGGCTCCGCCGTCCAGGCACACGCGGCGGATGTCCTCGTAGTCGGGGATGAGCGGGCGGCGGAAGGGCTCCTGCAAGCGGTCGTCGTTCGCCGCGGCGATGAGGTCGGTATCGCCGGTCTCCAGACCGCGCGTCATGCCGGCGATGCGGCCCATCTGCCACACCGCGGTCGAGAGCGGCACCTCGGTCGGCACGACCTTGCGCGCCTCGCTCGTGTGGACCTCGTAGGGCGGGATGATGGTGATGAAGCGCAGGCGGTCGGAGACCTCGTAGCGCAGGCAGCGCGGCAGGTCGCCCTCGGGCGTGAAGGAGCAGACGGCACCGCCGAGGATCGCGGGCGCGACATTGTCGGGATGCCCCTCGACGGCGGTGGCGATGCGCACGAGCTCGGCGCGGTCGACCATGTGGCCGGTGAGGGCCGCGGCGGCCATGATGCCGGCGACCACGCAGGTCGAGCTGGAGCCGAGGCCGCGCGCGACGGGGACGTCGGTCTGGATGTCGATGGCCACGGGGAAGGGCTCCTCACCCCACTCGCGCAGGGCGTCGACGAACGAGACGTAGACGAGGTTGTCCTCGTTTTGGAACTCCTCGGGGCAGCCGGTGATGGTGAGGGAGTCCGCGCGCTCGAAGGTGAAGTGCGAGTACAGGCTCACCGCCATGCCGAGCGTGTCATAGCCTATGCCCAGGTTGGCGCTGGTGGCGGGGACGGTGATCTTGATCATGCTCGATGCTCCTTCCGGGCCGGTTTCCGGACGCTTCGTCCGCCGCTCGGGCAGTCCTGCGCAAGACGGAGAGCCCACTGGGCTCTCCTTTGCGTGCGGAACTCGCTGCGGACGAAGCGTCCGGAAACCGTCGAGAATCGGTGGCTCGCTTGTGGCCACCAGCGCCAGCCCGATGGCAGGGGCTCTGGGG
>NZ_JACJKB010000026.1 GCF_016900375.1 Collinsella tanakaei
GACACAATCTGCCTCTTGAAATCGTCGGTGAAATGCCTCGGGTGCTTTGGATCGGCCATCGAGCCTCCTTCCATAGGCCCTCGTGAAACTGTCCAACCTAGTGTAGCCAATCCACCTACGACCTTATCTAGGGTGCGGGCGGGGCCGCCCGTGGGGACTGTCTTTTGGGCGGCCCCTCGCCGTCAGCCCCTCGCGGAGCGCGCGAGCCAGACTGCGACGACGACGATGGCGCCGGCTGCCGCGAGCGCGATGGCCCATGCGGGGACGAGGTCGAGCGCGACGCCGTAGCCAAGCTGACCCAAGGGCGTGGCGAAGTTCGCCAGCATGAGGGCGAGTGCCATAACCTTGCCCACGAGGGTACCGGGGCTCTCGGTCTGAAGCCAGCTCGTGGCCACGACGCTCATGCACATGCAGACGGCCATCGTGGGCAGGTAGAGGGCGATAAGCACCCCGAAGATGCCGAGCGCAGGTAGCGGGGCGGCAAGCGCTCCGGCGATGAGCGCGATGCCGCCGGCCACGCACGCGAGCAAGCCCGGCACCGAGTGGATGGAGAACCTGCCGGGCACCGCCGCCACGACGGCCCCTCCGGCGAGCCCGCCCACCGCGAGCGCGCCCTGCAGCGCGCCCATGAGCTGGTTGGGCAGGCCGAGGGTCTCGGTCACGATGTAGGGCGAGCACACGTTGAAGAACGACGAGCCGAAGAGGTTCACGAGCGTGGCACCCAGGATGGTGCGCCACATGAGCGGGCTCGAGCGCAGGAAGCCGAGCGCCTCGGCGAGGTCCGCGCGAGCGGTGGCGAGGGCGCCCGCCGTGCGCGCGGGCGGCTCGTAGGGGACGCGCACGGTGAGGGCCTCAACGACGGCCGACGCCGCGAAGCAGGCCACGCACGCGACGACGATGGGCGCGAGACCGAGGAAGCCGAAGGCCAGCCCACCCACCACGGGCCCGCCGATGCCCGTGAGCATGCCCACCTGGTTCACGAGCGCCACGGCGCGCCCGACCTCCGACGGCGCCACGAGGTGCGGGATCGCCGACTGGACACAGGGCTGCTCGAGCGCCTGCGCCGCGAAGGCGAGCATGAGGACGGCGACCCTCGCGGGCACGACCGCGGCCGTCCCCGCGAGGGGGAGGTAGACCGCCATCGCCGCCGCGAGCGCCGCGGCAGCTGCGACCATGACGCCCCGCTTGCGCGTGCGATCCGCGATGACGCCGCCCACGGGGGCGAGCAGCGTGTAGGGAACGAAGCCCGCTGCGACCACGCCGCCGTAGAGCGCGCCCGACCCCGTGAGGTTGAGCAGGTGCAGGGGCAGCACGAACTGCAGGATCTCCATGCCGAGCAGGGAGAGCGCCTGGGACGCCATCACCGCCGCGAAGCGCGGGGTCGCGATACCGACCCCCCTCTCGCCCGCGTTGTTCTTCTCGTCTCGTCTTGCCATCGCTTCCTCTCTTTCATACATTCGGTTGGTATGTATATTGGCGCGAAAGAAAGCCGCTCGCGCGGCTGCCTTCCGATTGCACCCCAGACTAGGCCCCCTCGCCCTCCCCCGACAGGTCGCGGGCGAGCTCGCCCCAAGAGTCGCCCCACATGCGCGCGGGGTCGAAGGACTCCCAGTCCACGAGGTCCACGCCGAGTGCGTGCATCACGCGCACGAGCACCGCCGCGCGGCGCTCGAACTCCGCCTCGTCGGCAAGTGGGTGGTAGAGCGGCACCATCCAGAGATTCGCGAGCAAGAGCATCACCTCGGCGGTCTCGCGCGGGTGCTCGGAGCTCACCGTTCCGTCGGCCACACCCTCGCGGATCGCCGGCTCCACGTAGCGGTGCGCCACCTCGAGCGCGTCGAGGTATTCGCGCGCGAGCAGGCGCGAGCTGGCGATGGGGTCGGAGGAGGGGCGCATCGCGCGCAGCATATCGGCCGAGGGACCCTCCGCCGAAGATTCGTCGAGCGCGCGGAGCTTCTCCAGACCCGTAAGCGAGCGATCGGCGAGAATCTCCTCGGCGCGTGCCACCACGGGACGGTTCGCCCGCTCGAACACGGCTTCGAAAATATCCTCTTTACTCTTGAAGTGGTGGTAGACGGCGCCCTTGGTGAGGCCCTCGAGCCCCGCCACGATGTCGGCCATCGTGGTGTGCTCGTAGCCGCGCTCGGCGAAGAGCCGCTCGGCCACGTCGAGGATCCGCTTGACCGTCTCCTCCGGGTACTTGTTGCGCGCCATGGGTGCCTCCTGTCTTCTCGCTAAACATACCATGAGTATGTATCGGGGGCAAGGGCGGAATACGGGTCGAGAAGGGCCGGCGCCAAAAGAGCCCAACGGCCGTTATCGCTTCGTTAGGAACGCGCCCCACCATGGATAGCGAACCAAAAAGGTGCGGCGCGCGGGCTCGGCGACTCGGCCCGCGCGCCCGGAAGAGAAGGGACGAATCCATGGGCTACATGCTCGAGACGCGCGGCCTCACCAAGCGCTTCGGCCGCGGCGACCAGGCGCAGACGGCCGTGGCGGACGTGAGCCTCCACATCCGCGAAGGAGAGGTATACGGACTGCTCGGCCCCAACGGCGCGGGTAAGTCGACCACGCTCAAGATGATCTGCGGGATGCTGCGGCCGACAGCCGGCGAGATCCTCTTCGCCGGTCACGCCTGGCACCGCGAGGACCTTTACGCCATCGGCAGCCTCATCGAGGAGGCTCCGCTCTACCCCAACCTCACTGCACGCGAGAACCTGCGCGTGCGCACCACGCTGCTGGGCCTGCCTGGGTCCCGCATCGACGAGGTGCTCGCGGCCGTGGACCTCGCGGACACCGGGCGCAAGCGCGCGGCGCGCTTCTCGATGGGTATGAAGCAGCGCCTGGGACTCGCGCTGGCGCTCCTCGCCCATCCGCGCCTGCTCGTACTCGACGAGCCCACCAACGGCCTCGACCCCATCGGCATCGAGGAGCTGCGCGACCAGATCCGCGGCTTCGCGGCGGCGGGCACGACGGTGCTCGTCTCGAGCCACATCCTCTCCGAGGTGCAGCAGATGGCGGACACGGTCGGCATCATCTACCGGGGGCGACTCGCCTACGAGGACGCCCTGCGCCCAGGCGAGGACCTCGAGGAGCTCTTCATGGACGTCTGCCGCGCCGGCCGTAGGCGCGCGAAGGGGGCGCATGCCGCATGAGCACCACATTCTCGCAGGCGCTTGCCGCCGAAGCCCTGAAGTTCCGCCACGGGACGCCCGTGCGCCTCGCAGTCCTCATGGCGCTGCCCATGCCGTTGCTTGGCGCCATGCCCTACCAAGGCTACCAATCGTTTTCCGCTTGGAACTACTGGTACACGCTCTTTTTGCCCGTGACTGCCGCACTCGTGGTCGCCTGCGTGGCGCAGGCCGATGCGCGCCTGCGCATGCGGGGCGTCTTGGGCGCGGGCGCCCCGCTCGGGTGCGCCTGGCGGGCGAAGGTACTCTGGTGCTGTGCCCTGCTCGCCCTCGCGAACCTCATCGTCTGCGGCATCTACCTCGCATGTTCCGCCTTCACCGTGCAGGGCATCACCCTGGCGAGCACCCTTACCATGCTCGCCACGGCCGTAGTGAACACCGTCACCGTCGCGTGGATGATTCCGGCCGGGCTTTTCCTGACCGTGCGCTTCGGCATGCTCGCGGGCATCTTCATCCCGCTCGCCCTGCAGATCGTGGGCGCGTTCGCCTGGTCGGTCATCCCGTTGCCGCAGCTCTTTCCGCCTTCGGCCGCAACCGTCATCCCCACGAGCTTCATCCCCGTGCTACCGAGCGGCGAGCCGCTTTCGGCAGATACGGCGCTTGGAGAGGCGCTTGCCGCAAACGGCGCACTCACGATCGCGGGACTCGTCGTCTGCGTGATTGCGGCGTTCGCACTCACCGCCGCCACCGCGGCGTGGTTCGCGCACTCCGAGGAGCGGTGATCGACGTGACTCATGCAGATATCCCGCACATGACCCTTGCCCGGACCCTGCGTTCAGAACTCCAACGCCTTGCGCGCTCCCCGCTCCTGGTTGCGCACATCGCCTGCGGTATCGCAGGAGGCGTGGCCTGCGGCTCATACTTCGCCGTCTCCCGCTGGGACCCCGCCATGGGCGCGGACGCGTTCGCCCAGTTCCTCGGCGCCCTCATGCCGCTCATGTCGGGCATCGCCTGTGGGCTCGCCATCGACGAGGAACGGGCGGCCGGACATCTGGCGAACCTCACGGCGCTGCCCTCGCGCAGCCTCGCGATCATGGCCAAGCTCGCAGCGCTCCTCCTTATGGCGGCGCTCGCCTTAGGCCTCGCGTTCAGCCTCTTCGCGGCGATCATCGCCGCCGCGGGGCGCCTCACGTTGGGGCCGGCGCCGATGATCCTCGCATGCACGGGCGTGCTTGCGGGCAGCATACCGCCCTACATGCTCGCCCTTGCCCTCTCGCTGCGCTTCGGCAGAAACGCCGCCATCGGCGTCGGCGCTGCAGGCACGCTCGTCGCGTTCTTCAGCGTGGGCGGCCTGGCCCACGGTCTCATGACCGGCCAGCTCACCGGCGCCATGCCGAGTATCCTCGCCTTCGTTCCCTGGTCCTGGGCTGCACGCCTGGGCTCGCTCGGCATCGAAGGGTTCATCGCGGCAGGCAGAGGAGCCGCCCAGGCGGTCGTCGTCGGCTCCGCCACCCTGGGCACCGCTGCCGCATGCGCCGCTCTTTCACTAGTCACGGCCGCCATCCTCGTCGTCTGGTTCTCCCGCTTTGAGGACCGGCACTCCGATTGCTGAATGTTCTAGTCAGCAAACAGCGGTATCTGAACGGAAGAAAACACGGATTCGCTTCCGCTGTATGGCCGTTAACGGAAGTGAGTTACGATTCGCTTCCGTTAACGAGCGCAGAAAGGAAGCCTGCGACGCTGCCGCTCCGAACACTTTCCCGACCGCCGTTAACGGTTTGTTATACCTTGCGGGTATCATGAGCCGCGATAAGCAAAGCGGCGAAAGGGAGTCAATGGGGCGCATACTGGCGATCGATGACGAGCAGGCGATTCTCGACGCCCTTGCGCGCATCCTTGCACGCGATGGGCACGATATCGTCAAAGTGGCCGACCCCACAGCGGTTCTTGCCATGGACCTCTCCCGCTTCGACCTCATCCTCTGCGACGTCATGATGCCGGGGCTCGACGGCTTCGATCTCGTGCGGCAGATCCGACCGGCCTTCGACGGGCCCATCATCTTTCTGACCGCCAAGGCAGCAGAGGAGGACGCCGTGACCGGCTACGGCCTGGGCGCCGACGACTACGTCCGCAAGCCCTTCGGGGCAGCCGAGCTGCGCGCCAAGGCGGCGGCCCACCTGCGTCGCGAGCGCAGACCGCACGCACATGCCCTCGCGTTCGGCAGCGTGCGCATCGACCTCGGCGCGCGCTCGCTTACCGTGGATGACCGACCGGTTGCTCTCTCCCCCACCGAATATGCGATCTGCGAGCTGCTCGCTCGGCACCCCGGACAGGTCATGAGCCGTGCGCAGATCCGCGAGGCGGTGCTCGGCTGGGACAGCGATGCGGACGACACGGCCATATCGATGCAGGTCAGCCGGGCACGCAAGAAGCTCGCGGCGGCGGGCGCCGACCCCATCGCCACCGTTTGGGGAATGGGATACAAATGGCAGCTGTAGACCGGCGCGCCACAGGAAAGGGACGGGCGCCCCGCATGCGGGGCATCCCGTTCTCGCTGCTGGTATTGCGCTATTTCGCCTATGTCATCGTGGCGCTCGCCGCCGTGTGGACGGTCTCGTTCCTGGCGTTTTCCGCCTCCATCAACAGCGGGCTCGTCTACGCGGCCAACTACGGGCCCGCGCATGCGAGTGAGGTCGCCGAGCGGCTTCACGCGCTCCCCTCGTTCGACGCGAGCGCGGTGCCCACGGCATATCGCTACGTCCTGTTCGATACCTCGGGCGAGGCAATCGATTCGACGATGCCCGAGGCGAACCTTGCCGAAGCGCGAGAGGCGGCGGCGAGCGCTCCCGCCGACGGCACCGTCGTGCAGACCGGCGCCGGCATGGGGGTCACCTACGCCGCGTTCACCCTTGTTGACGGCACGCGCTGCGTACTCATGTGCGAGTATCTGCCGCAGTTCACGTCGCCCGAGCTCGCCTCGGCGCTTCCCAATCCGCAAAACCTCCTGCTCATCGTGGGCTGCGCCGGCAGCGTCGTCGCCATCGCGCTCGTCGCCCGACGCGCGAGCCGCGTACTCACGCGCGCCCTCGAGCCGCTCGTCGACGTCGCCGACCACGTAGGCGCCCAGCAACTCGACTTTGTCGTCGGTACAAGCAGCGTGCGCCAGGTGAGCGACGTGCTCGACGCCATGGAGCAGATGCGCGCATCGCTCAAGACCTCGCTCGAAGCGCGCTGGGAGGCCGAGGAGCGGGCGCGCCAGCAGGTCGCCTCCCTCGCGCACGACCTCAAGACGCCGCTCACCGTCGTGCGCGCCAACGCGGACTTCATCGCCGAGGAGCTCGATGGCGATCACGCCCCGGACGAGGCGGAAGGTCGAGACCTCGCCGCCGCGGCACGCGATATCTCGGCGGGATCGGAGCGACTGGACGCCTATATTCGCCTGCTGATCGACGCATCGCGCGGGGCGGGCGACGCCTCAAGAGAACCTATCCGACCAGCAGACCTCTGCGAGCAGATAGTGCGAGAAGCCCGCGCGACGGCGCACGCGCGCGGCATCGAGGCCGACACCGATATCGAGAACGCCATCGGCACTCTTCCCGAGATGCCCCTCGACCGGGTCGCCCTCATGCGCGCAGCGATGAACCTCGTGTCGAATGCCGCCGAGCACGCGCGGGGCCGCATCGGCATCGCATGCGCGCTGTCGGGAAACACGCTCACCATCTGCGTCACCGACGACGGCCCGGGGTTCTCCCCCGCCGCGCTCGAACACGGATGCGAGCGCCTGTTCACCGACGATTCCGCCCGATCCAACCGAGGCGGCGAGCAGCACTACGGCCTCGGCCTGTATACGGCCGCCGAAACCGTCCGCGCACACGGTGGCGACCTCGTTCTCGCCAATCTGCCGGACGGCGGCGCGTCTGCCGCCCTCTCCATCTCCCTCGCCGGGATGAAAGGGGGTCCGTTTTAGCAAAAAGTCCGGACTTTGGACGCCTAAAAAGGACCGGGCCCGCATCGACGACTTTTCTATCTGCGAAAACAAGAGGTCAGACGATATGAGCTGAACATTGGGCCCTCCCCCTGTCGCGGCTCCGTGGGTCGGGCGACAATGGTCGTACCACCAACCGTGGCCGCGCGCCACATGCGACGGAGGAGGGCACC
>NZ_JACJKB010000027.1 GCF_016900375.1 Collinsella tanakaei
CAGTGTGGCCCAGGCACCGCATCTTGCCGTTCAATCGTTGGGCGCCGCACGCAAGGCGCGCGCCCTCGGCTTTCGCGGCAACCTGCGGCGCCTGGGCAAGCCGTCTCCGTTGTCGGAGGGGATGCCCGACCTCGCCCCTCATTCGGTCGGTCGCCGTGCACGCAGGGCATGTGCTCTTCGTTTTTCATAAGAAGGAAGCACCCGCTTTTGCGCGCTGGGGTACCATGGTTGGCGGTCAATCGAGAGGTTCGGAATACGCCTATGATCAAACTGTTCGCCGCCGATCTGGACGGCACGCTGCTCAATGCGTTTCATAAGGTCGATCGCACGGTCGCTCGCGCGGTCAACGCCGTGGTCGATGCGGGCGCGCATATGGTAATCGCCACCGGGCGCACCATGCTTTCCAATCGCGAGCACGGCTTCGACGGCCTGCCGGTCGAGATGTGCAGCGCGAACGGCTCCATCGTGGTCGGCCGCGAGGGCGTGCTCAAAACCTTTCCGGTTAGCCCGCAGCTGATCGAGGAGCTCGTCCCCGCGTTTCCGGACATCTGCTTCGACTGCATCAAGCTCGAGGGCACCTTCGCAACCGGCACGCCCGAGATGCGCATGGCAGGCTTCGCCTCCGATCCTTGGTGGCGCCAGATCGCCATGCGAGGCATGCGCCAGGTGTTCCAGCAGTCCATTTTCTTCGAGACGCCGCTTTCCGACCTGCTCGACGGAAGCGTGGTCAAGGTCAACTGCCGCGTGGCCGATCCCGTGCGCGCCCAGGAGCTCAAGGCGTTCATCGCCGAGCATAGCGACCTGGTGGTCAACGCTCCGTTCTCTCCGGTGATGTTCGAGATGACCGACCCCGCCGTCAACAAGGGCGCATCGATCGCTTGGCTCGCACGGCATTACGGCTACACGGAGGATGAGGTCGCGGTCTATGGCGATGGCGGCAACGACATCGCCATGCTCAATCGTTTCGAGCACGCCTACGCCACGGCCAACGGCACGCGCGAGGCCAAACGGGCCGCCGGGAACGTGATCGGCCCCTGCGCGCTGCATGCCGTGCCGCGCCATATGATGGCAACCCTGCGCCGGCAGGGGCGCATCCCGTCCTATATCACCATCGATTAGCCCGCTCGTTTCGAAAAAGGAGCGCCCATGGATGCGGTGACCGCCGATCAGCTGACCTTCCGCTTTGCCGAACGTGCCGACACGCCGCTCGTGCTGCGCTTCATCCGCGAGCTCGCGCGCTACGAGCGGCTGGAGGACCAGGTGGTGGCCGATGCCCCGACGCTCGAGCGCGAGCTGTTCGACGAGCACGGGGCGCAAGTTTTGCTGGCCGAGCTTCCCGGCGAGCCCGAGCCCGTGGGCTTCGTCCTGTTCTTCCACAACTTCTCGACCTTCCTGGGCAGGCGCGGCCTGTATCTGGAAGATCTCTACGTGCGCCCCGAGTGGCGGGGGAGGGGCTTCGGCCACGCAATCCTGCGCGAGCTCGCACGCATCGCCCGCGCGCGGGGCTGCGGCCGCATGGAGTGGTGGTGCCTCGACTGGAACGAGCCGAGCATCGGTTTCTACCGCTCGCTTGGCGCCGAGGCCATGGACGAGTGGACGGTCTATCGCCTGGCGGGCGACACGCTGGAGCGTCTGGCGACAAGTTAGTGCCAGGTACAATTATGTCGCCTAGCAGTTGCCGGTGAAGACGTGCTCGAGGTGCTGCCGGGCAACGTCCGCAAGGCGGTATACGGTCTCCACGGGCGTGGGGCCGCGGTCGGTCAGGTGCCAGCGCGGGAAGAAGCGCGTGACGTGGTAGGTGATGCTTTCGTGCCCGCGTCCGCCGTCGAGGCCCGCGAGCCAGCGGGCTGCCGCATCGATCTCGTTGTCCGTATCGTTCATGCCGGGGACGATGAGTGTCGTGACTTCCAGATGGCAGGCGGGGTCCGCCGCCAGACGCTCGATGGTGTTCTTGACGCAGGCGAGCGCGCCGGGGGCTCCGCCGCAGGCATCGTAGAACGCATCCGTGAAGCCCTTGAGGTCGATGTTCGCCGCGTCGATCAGGCCGGCGAGCTCGTCGAGGACGGCGGCCTCGGCGCACCCGTTGGACACGAGCACGTTCACGAGGCCCTGCTCATGGGCGAGGCGCGCGCAGTCGCGCACGTACTCCCAGTCCACGAGCGGCTCGTTGTAGGTGTAGGCGATGCCGATGACCCGCGGGTCGCGTGCGCGGGCGTCGAGCGTGAGGTCCACGAGCTCCTCGGGGGCGATGCTTCGCCAGGGGATGTCCGCGCTGCCTGCCTGCGATATCTCGGCGTTTTGGCAAAACGGGCAGCGCAGGTTGCATCCGTAGCTGCCGAGCGACACCACGAATGTCCCCGGCCGGAAGCGCGCGAGCGGCTTCTTCTCGATGGGGTCGAGGGCAAGCGAGGTGACCCGGCCGTAGGTTTCGGCGACCACCGCGTCGCCCACGTTGCGGCGTGCTCGGCAGAATCCGAGCTGCCCCGGCGCGAGCCGGCAATGCCGTGGACATGTGGTGCAGGTTGCGGGGGTGCGATCGTCCATAGTGCCTCGATTCGGGCTATGCCTTGCCGATGCTACTGCAAGCCTTCCGAGAATATATATATTCTCGGAAGGTGTTCTTGCGTTTTGCCAGATAAACCGTTTACCACCTGCCGAGAATATGCATATTCTCGGCAGGTGGGTCCGTGTGCCGGGTGCCTACAGATGCCGCGTCACCGTGAAGCGCTCAAGGGTGACGCTCGATTCGTCGGGGTTGATGCCGCCCTTGCGCGCGGCGATGCGAATCTGCTCCTCGACGGTGTCCACGCCGTCGAGGTCGGGCAGCAGCAGGCCGCGCCGCCCGCGGTTTGCGCTCACGATGACGCCGTAGCGCTTCGGGTCGAGCTCCTCGGGCCCCGAGATGCGCTCGGGCGCCGAGAGCACGTCCACGTCGTAGACCAGCTCGTCGAGCTCATCGGCCTCGACGGGGGAGAAGCGCGGGTCACGGCAGCCGGCGGAGATCGCGTTCGCGCAGATCTCTGCAGCCAGCGTGTCGCGCGTGGGCAGGATGGTCCCGATGCAGCCGCGCAGCCGGCCGTCCTTCTTGAGCGATACGAACGCGCCCGCCTGCGTGGAGAACAGCTCGTCTGGCAGGGCGTGGGCGAGGTCTTCCGGCAAATCGCGCGCGGGGTCGATATGCCTGCCCTCGCGCACGTACGATTCGAGCGAATAGCGCGCGAGCTGCACCCAGGGGCTTTCCGCAGCCTTGCGCCGCGCCATGTCGTCGGCGTGCCAAGCATCGTACTGGTCGCCGATCGCGCGCGATTCGTCGGATCCGGCAGCTCCCGTGGGCGTGAATGCTGCGATGCCGTACCCCACGCCGAACGGCCCCTCGTGCGACAGCAGCTCGGAGCGCACAGGCGTGCAGTCGAGCGCGCCCGCCATGATCTGGAACGAACGCAGTCCGCATTCGGCCGCGCGCTCGCACATGCCGGGGTCAGCGGTCAGCAGGGAAAGGAAATCGCCCTCGGCAAACGCCCGGCAGATGAAATCGTCGAACACGGGGCCATCGGGCGCGAAGCCATAGGGGCCGTCCGCCTCAAGCTTGTGTGAGAGGTCTCCCGAGGCGATGTAGACGCAGCGGCGGCTGAGCTCCCCTGCGACATGCTGCACGAGCTCGCCCAAGCGATAGTGGTCACGCGGAGAAAGGTCCGAAAGGCCTATACGGACCACACGGTAGGCAGGGGGCTGCGCGCCCGTCTCGGCGCGCAGCTCGTATTCCTTCTGCACGAAGTGGAGCGGTACGAGCACGCCCCAATCGAGCTCGGGGTTGCGCTCGCCTGCGGTTCCGGCGGGCAGATCGCATGCGTCGGCGGCGCGGCACAGGGCGTCGACAAACGGCTCGTCGTAGGTAACGTGGCTGCCGTCGGCGCGGTCGCCGAACTGCGCGAAGGTGCCCCGCGCGCCCGCGCCCCCGGAGATGTGCAGGTAGTCGAGGTAGGACGTCGAATGCGGGCTCGAGATCACGATGGTCTCGGGCGCAAGGTCGGCGATGCGGCGCGCCACCTCGCGGTAGGCGTCGATGGTCGCTCGGATACCGCGCTCGCGGCCTCCTCCGACTCCGGGGACGATCAGCGGCGGATGCGGAACAGCATAAGCAGCAAGAATGGACATAACGGACCATCTCCTCATACGCGTTTACCGCTAGTATGCCCGCAGCGCAGGGAAGGCAGTCCCGTTTTCCTATCGCACGTGCGATTCGGCTGCCTTGGAGCTCTGGATTATAAAGTTAGCCTTTATGAACAGCCGGTTTTCAGCGTTTCTTTCCCGGTTCTGCGCGTAGAAGGCGTTTTCGAAGGGGTATCGTTCAGAAAACCGCTGGTAGATGAAGTGAGCTTCCGCACGCGATCTGTTTCTACTCGAGCCCTTGCGAAAGAAACGCTGAAAACCGGCTGTTCATATAGGCTAACTTGTACAACGATGCCCGGATAAGGCCCGCGCATCGGTGGCCTATTCGCAAGATGACCCCGGGGGTACTCACAGTGCAAGCGGTCTACCTGCGAAAACGCAAAAATCACCCCGCTGGGGTACTAGGCGCGTACCCGCGAGCGCGCGATACTGCCGGCTTGTCAGGATGGCCGCGGCATGCCGATTTCGCGCGAAGCGCGCCCGGATGCCGCATCAAAAGGAGGGGAGGAGCCATGGCTGAATCCAAGGAGACGCCCGAGACGGCGGATGCGCCCGAAGCCGCCAAGAAGGTCCGGCTGTCGCTGTCCAAGAACAAGCGCGTCACCATCGCCGTGATCGTCGTGGCAGCGGTCGCCGTGCTCGGCGTCGCCGGTTACACCTGGAGCACGACGCCCGGGTTCTGTAGCTCGCTGTGCCACAGCCCGATGGCAAACTACGTCGCGGGATACGACAGCGACGATCCGGGTCTGGGCATCACCGTGCACAAGGCCGCCGGGATGAACTGCCTGTCGTGCCACGACCGCTCGACGGTGCGCCAGCTCGGCGAGTTCGCGCACTGGGCGACCGACAGCTATCAGGTTGACGAGGAGGGCTTCCTCGTCAAGGACGAGAGCATGCTCACGAAGGAGTTCTGCACGCGCGAGGGCTGCCACACCTGGGACGCCGTGGTGGACAGCACGTGGGGCTTTGCGGGCAACGACGAGAAGTACAACCCGCATGCGAGCCATCAGGACGGCTCGATCACCTGCAACGACTGCCATAAGATCCATACGACCAACGAGCTGTATTGCGCGAAGTGCCACGACATGGAGCTTCCGGAAGGGTGGGTGGCTACCAGTGAGTAAGCAGAGCATGAACGCCGCTGGCGGCATCACGCGCCGCGGGCTGTTCGGACGTGCGGGTCTGGCTGCCATCGCCGGCGCCGCCGCCGTGTCGCTCGCCGGTTGCGGCGAGGGCGAGCAGGTCGCCAAGGCCGCCGTCAACCCCACCACGCAGCGCGTGACCACGCCGGATTGGCTCGGCGAGGCACCTGAGGTCAACGAGGACGAGATCGCCGAGACCATCGACGTCGACGTCGTGGTCGTCGGCTGCGGCACGGGCGGCATCCCGGCCATCATCTCCGCAGCGGAGGAGGGCGTCCGCGTGCTCGGCATCGACCAGCAGGCGAAGGTCTCCAACGTGCGCGAGGACATCGGCGCCATCGACTCGGCGCTCCAGAAGGAGACCGAGAAGGAGTTCCCGCAGTTCCACATCGATAAGTACGAGGCCATGGAGGACATCGTCCGCTATGCGAACGGCTTCGTGGACTACAACCTGATCAAGCTGTGGGCCGATGAGTCCGGCGCGATGGTCGACTGGCTGACCAAGATCTGCGAGCGCAACGGCGATTTTCGCATGTGGCACGAGGGCTCGATCGGCACGGACAACGGCCAGGCGCGCGACCGCGCGTGGGCGACGGGTCACAGCCCCGAGAAGCTCTCGGACGACAAGGACCTGAGCTTCGGCGTCGATTTGCAGCACTACGCGGAGGAGCTCGGCGCGCAGTTCTGCTTCGAGACCTCGCTCGTGCGCTGCGAGCAGGATTACCTGGGCCGCGTGACCGGCATCATCTGCCGTGACGACCGCGAGCAGACGCTCATCCGCGTCAACGCGAAGAAGGGCGTCATCCTGGCGACCGGCGGCTACGTTGCCAACAACGCGATGGTCGAGGCGCGCCAGGCGTGGAACAACCGCCTGAAGATCAACACGGCGCCTGGCGGCTCGCCCACCGGCGACGGCATCAAGGCCGCCATGTGGTGCGGCGCCGATATCGACCCCATCGGATGCGCGGTCACGTTCAACCGCGCCTGCTGCAAGCCCGACGAGACGGCGGGTTCCGACGTCAAGGGCAAATGGTGGTGGTTCGGCGAGCAGCCGTTCCTCAAGGTCAACCTCAACGGCGAGCGCTTCTGCAACGAGTCGGGTCCCTACGACTACATGCTGCACTCCGCGTTTATGCAGCCCGATCACACGTATGTGGACATCTTCGATTCCGACTACGTCGAGCAGGTGCGCATCATGAACGAGGTGGGCTGCTGCCGCCTGTACCCGTTCGACAACGGCGCGCCCTCGAACCGCGGGATCGAGCAGATGGCCGCCGACTTCGAGAACCTCGAGGAGGCCGGTTACCTCATGAAGGCCGACACCATCGAGGAGCTGGCCAGCAAGCTGAACATCCCGGTCGACAAGACGGTGGAGAGCTTCAACCGCTACAACGAGTTCGCGCGTCAGGGCCACGACGACGACTACAACAAGGAGCCCTATCGCTTGATGGAGCTCAACCATCCGCCGTACTACGGCATCCGCACGGGTTGCTGGTTCCTGTGCACGCTCGACGGCGTGCGCATCAACACCGATATGCACGCCATTCGCGAGGACGGCACGCAGATCGACGGCCTGTTCATGGTGGGTAACGACTCCGGTGGCTTCTTCTCGGTGAGCTACCCCAACCTGTTCACGGGTCTTGCCGTGGGTCGCACGATGACGTTCGGGCGCCGTGCGGGCAAGCTTGCCGCTCAGGGTAAGTAGGTGATGCGGCGGGGACGGGGTTGGACCCCGCCCCCATTTCTGGGGCTGCCGCCTTTTGCGGCAGCCCCTTTTCGGCGTGCGTGCCCTCTGG
>NZ_JACJKB010000028.1 GCF_016900375.1 Collinsella tanakaei
CACGGAAGGAGAAAGACGTATGACAGCTTGCGTCAACAGGAAGCATTCTAGGAGGGTCGCGGCCGTCATCAGCGCCTCGCTGGTGGGCGCCCTCTCCCTCGGCATCGCGCCCGTCGCGGCCATGGCCAACGAGGGCGTCGACATGCTCGTCGCTGACACCGCGCAGTCCCTCAAGGACGGCAAGGTCATCGAGTGGACCGATGCCGACGGCGACGTCATCACCGGCACTGAGTTCACCTACAAGGAGGGCGTCGCCCAGTTCGTCGTCCCGACCGTGGTCGACCCCCAGGTCGGCGCCAACATCGAGCTGGACGGCAACACCGCCTACAAGATCGCGTACTACCGCGTCGTCGACGGCACGCCCACCGATGGCGACCAGACCAAGGACGGCAAGAAGCTCTCCTACATCCGCTCCGGCGCGGCCGGCTGCGAGACCGAGGGCACCTATGTTGCCGCCGTCCTCCCGAACGTCAGCGGCGTGAAGGCCATCGAGGGCGCCCAGATCGAGTTCAAGATCGTCGGCAACAAGCTCGAGAACGCTAAGGTCGTCAACGCCGCCGACGCCGACTCCGAAGGCTTCACCTTCCGCGCCGCAGGCTACGAGTACGGCAGCGGCTGGGCTATCAAGCTCGGCGAGGACCGCATCGGCGTGAGCAATGAGCTCGACAGCATCAAGCTCTACAAGGACGGCAAGCTCCAGGACGACCTGAAGTTCGTCGACGCCGGCAACTACACGCTGCGCATCGAGGGCAAGGGCGACTACGCCGGCCAGAGCGCCGAGATCAAGTTCACCGTCAGCGCGATCGACCTCGCCTCCGCGAAGGTGACCTTCAACAACGGCGTTAAGCTCAGCGCCGAGTCCAACGTCGCGCTGCCCGACTTCGTGAGCCAGCTCGAGAGCGGCAGCACCGGCACCATCACGTTCGCCGACCTTGACGGCAAGGGCAAGTCTCAGGGCTGGTCGACGGCCGATGTCAGCGGCGAGAGCAATGATGAGAGCAACCGCATCATCCTCGATCTCGCCTTCCAGCCCGACCAGAGCACCAGCGGTACCCCGACCGACGGCGTGAACGGCAAGTTCGTCTACAAGCTGACCGCCAAGAACCAGGACGGCTCCGAGTGCACCAACGTCATCGGCGAGCGCACCATCACCGTCACCCGCTACGGCCAGTCCGCCGCCATCACCTACGACGGCGTCGCCAACAACAGCACCCCGACCTCACCCGTGCGCCGCTTCGACGCCGAGCTCGTCGAGGCCCGCATCACTGGCGGCGACCAGCGCCTGCTCGAGCACTCCATCTCCTACTACATGGACGCTGACGGCGACCGCACCTACGAGACCGCCGTCGACGCCGCCGACACCGTGTGGCCCGGCGACTACATCGCCCATGTCGAGGTCGTCGACGACACCTTCGCCTGGGGCGGCGCCAAGGACATCTACTTCAAGGTCGACGCTGTGACCGTCCAGGAGGCCGACGCGTACATCACCTTCCGCGGCGAGCCCATCGACGAGGGCGACACCGTTGAGATCTACTCCGGCTCCGACCTCATGGCCGACCTCGGCATCGAGGCCTTCGACCGCGACGGCGACGCGCTGCCCGCCGACGCCTTCGAGCTCGAGGTCAAGGACTCCGAGGGCAACGTGGTGACCGAGCTGGTCAACGCCGGCACCTACACCGCCACCATCAAGGAGAAGGCCCAGTCCATGTACCGCCTCGACGAGGACGCCGACGCCGACGTCGAATTCACGGTCGATCCGGTCAAGCTGACCTACACCTACGGCACCACGGTCACCAAGACCGGCAACGGCGACATCCGACTCGCGGGTGCCCCGACCGTTACCGGCATCTCCAACGCCTACGTGTACACCGGCGGGGCAGTCGTGCCCACCTACGAGTACGACCTCACCGACGCCCGCTTCGGCTACGACAAGGCGGTCGAGTGGGTCGCGCTGCCTGAGGGCGCCTACAAGGTCGAGTACCAGAAGTACAACGAGACCTCCAAGGCTTGGGAGGACGTCGACGAGTGCGTCGAGCCCGGCAACTACGTCGCGATCCTGTCCGACAACGCCAAGGACGACAACTACGTAGTCGATGCCCGTCTGACCTTCGAGATCACTGACACCAAGGTGTTCCTGGATGTCCCGAACGACTTCTGGGCAGCCGAGAGCGTCTACGAGGCCGCTGCCAACGGCTGGATGAGCGGCTACGGCTACACCGGCTTCTTCGGCCCGAACGACAACATCAAGCGCGGCGACGTCGCGGTCGTCCTCTACAAGATGGCCGGCCAGCCCGAGTTCGTGGACGAGGGCCAGTACGACGAGACCACCGGCTTCAAGACCGGCTTCGGCGACGTCGACGGCAAGATGTACTACGCCGAGGCGATCCTGTGGGCCAAGCAGGCCGGCATCGTTTCCGGCGACGAGGGCACCGGCATGTTCCGCCCCGAGGACTCCATCTCCCGCCAGGAGCTCGCCAAGATGCTGACCGTCTACGCTGAGAAGTGCAACGAGGACGTCTCCAGCGACGTCGACGCCGTGCTCGGCGAGTACGAGGACGCCAACACCGTGTCCGAGTGGGCCAAGGGCTACGTCGCCTACCTCGTCGAGGCCGGCGTCATGGGCAACGAGTCCCCGCTGCGCGCAACGGACCCGATCACCCGCGCCGAGGTCGCCACGATGGTCGTCCGCCTGTCCGACACCGTCGATTTCGACAACGTCATCTTCAAGTAAGCAACCATATCCGCAAGGATTCAGGAAAGTACTTGAGGGGATGGGCCGCCGCGGCCCATCCCCTTTTTTCACACAAAGCCTGCATAGCGCGAAGGGGCGTCCTCCCAGGGGATGGGAGGACGCCCCTTCGCGCTTGGCCTCGTCCGCGACAGCTTGCATTCTCGCCGGTGGGCTCGGTGGGCCCCACGCGTCCGGGCGCACCGAGCCAGCTGATGCTGAGGGCCGGCTCCCCCTCGGGCGAGGGGGAGCCTTCCTTCTTTCGGGCCTGTCGCCCGGGAGCCTACTTCTTCAGCTGCTCGGGCTGGAAGCGGACGGTGATGGCGGCCACGGCGGCGCGCTGGATGTTCTCGGTCGGGTACAGCTCGTCGGTGTCGACGCCGAACACGCCGTTCTCGACGGCCCAGGCCATGGCGTCCTTCGCCCAGTCGGCGACCTGGTCGCCGTCCTTGTAGGCGGCCAGGGCCGCGTCGGCGTCATCCACGGAGACGTCCTTTCCCTGCGCCTTGGCGTAGCGGTAGAGCATGACGGCGACCTGCTGGCGGCTGGCCTTGTCGGTCGGGCCGAAGGTGTCGGCGTCGTAGCCGGTCACCACGCCGGCGCGAGCGGCCCAGTCGACGGGCTGCGCGTACCAGGCCCAGCCGTCGACGTCGCCGAACTGGGTCGGGAAGTACTTTCCGGTCTCGGTGGACTGGCCGGCCATGTTGAAGAACACCTGGGCCAGCTCGGCGCGGGAGATGTCGGAGAGCGGCATGAACAGGTTCGTGCCCGCGATGCCGGACATGTAGGTCAGGTCCTTGGCCTCGTAGACGTAGGGCGCGTACCAGGCGGAAGCGTCGACGTCGGAGAAGCCGGCGGTCTTGGAGACCTGGAAGGCGCAGGTGGCGCTGCCCGTGAGGGTCTTGGAGGAGGTCAGGACGTTGATGTCGGCGACGTACCAGCCGTCCTCGGTGAGGTCGTCGGCGTCGACGGGGGCACCCTTTTTCGCGGCGGCGATGTCCGCGTCATCGATCTTGCCGTTGCCGTCGGCATCATCGAGCTCGTAGTAGCGCACGGAGATCTGGTCGGCGGGCAGGTCGAACTTCGTGCCCTTGTCGAAGTCGTTGTTCGTGGAGCCGGTGAAGCTCGGGGCCGCGGCGGTCTCGCCGTCGGTGGCGAAGAAGTCGGCGGTCGGCTTGGCGGTGACGATCGCCGCCTGCGTCACGGTCAGCGTGAAGGGGATCTCGGTCTCGTCGGTGTCCGCGAGGGTCGCGACGATGGTGTACTTGCCGGGCTCGGTGATGGACTCCACGGCGTTGCCGTCCTCGTCCTCATAGGAGACGGTGTAGTCCACGCCCTGCTCGAGCGCGCCGTCCTTGTTGGTGAGCGCAACGACGGGCTCGATCTCGGAGCCGGTGTAGGGTGTGCTGCCGTAGTCGTTGCCCTTGCCGAGGTCCTTGTTGTCGACGAAGACAAACATGCCTACCGTGCCGAAGTCGACGGTGGTGCCCTGGACCTGGAACTTGACTACCTTGTGGCCGGCGTAGTTGAAACCGTTGTCAGGATCGGTCACGAGTTCGAGGACATACTCACCCGGCTCATCGTAGGAGGTGACCTCCTCGCCATCCTTGGTGACGGTGTAGGTGAAGGGGACCGCCTTGGTTCCGGCGAACGCGGTGAGATTGCCCGGGTTGAACGGGAAGTTCGCAGAGGGAAGGAAGGTGGGCATGTCGGCGTCGCCGCTAATCGGAGAGCCGGAATACTTGTAGGTGACAGTCTCGTCCGCGACGTAAACATCGACCAGGACCGGCCCTCCGATCACGTTGTCGCTGGCGGCGGTAGAAGCGGACACCTTGAAGGTGTACTTGCCCTTCTGGGTGAGCTTGTTGCCGACGGGGCTCACCGCGGCCTCGGTGACGAGAACATCGTTGTAGGCGTTGAGGGTGACCTCGATGTCCGCTGCATCCACAGAAGCGCCATCGAACTTAACGAGGGTGTTGTCACCGAGGGAGTAGTTGGGGCCGGAGCCGGTAACCATCAGGCCGGTTACATCGTCAACGGGTTCCATGGAAAGCACGGCGGAATCGAGATCGACGGGGGCGACGGTAAAGGTCACGTCAGCGGTTTTTCCAGCGTAATCACCGGCGCCGGTAATTCGTACAGTGTAATCTCCGGCGACCGCGTTGTTCAGCGTGAAGACCGCGATACCGTCTGCTGCCGCCGTCCTGTCCTTAACGACAGAGGGGGCAGTGCCAGTCACCCTCGGGGCGCTGGTAATTTTGTAGGTGAAGTTCCCTGCGTCTTCATTGGTCAGGCGCTTACCGTCCATGGAGACGCCGATGCTGAGAGCACTGCCCTTGTAGGTAAGGGTGGTGTCCGAGAGGCCCTTGTCGGATGCGGAAGCGTCGTACTCGTAGGCGCCCATGTCGCCGAAGTCCTCGGAGGCCGCCTTGATTTCGAAAGCCTGGACGTGGATGGACTCGACGCCGGCGAGAGTCTTAAGGTCGTTGTAGCTCTTCGTGCTGTCCAGGGTGCTGATATCGACGGAGCCCTCGACGATAGCGACGAAATAGTTGCCCACGGCGTTGGGGACGCCGCCGTCGCGCTTGCTGACGGTGGCCGCGGTGGTCGCGTTCACGAGCACGTCAGTGTCATCGGGGGCTGAGCCGCTCATAGCGAAGTAGACGACGGTGTAGTCGGAGGGGCCGAGCTCCCTGCCGTCGACGGTCTTGACGCCCTGGACGGTCATGTAGTCGCCGACTGTGGTGACGTACTTGCCGTCGATGTCGGCATCGACGCTGTAGTCAAAGGTCGCCTTGTTCCAGGCGCTGGTGTCGGGGGTGATGGTGGCCTGGAGATCGATCTCCTCAGCCATAGCGGCCACGGGGGCCACGCCGAGGCTGAGCGCGCCCACCAGGGACGCGGTCACGACGGCGGCCACCTTCTTGGTGTGCTTCCTGTTGACGCAAGCTGTCATACGTCTTTCTCCT
>NZ_JACJKB010000029.1 GCF_016900375.1 Collinsella tanakaei
AGATGTGTATAAGAGACAGGTGCTACAGGTTTGAGGCGGCCTGCTCGACGTAGGCGGACATGGAATCGATGTCGACGACGTCGGTGTGGAGGACGGGCTTGTCCTCAAGGGTGGCGAGCTGGGCAGGAGCCGTCGTGTTCGTGGCCTTCTCGAGCACCTTCATGCAGGCGAAGTCGTCGGGCGGGCAGAAGAGGCCAAGGGCGCCCGCGACAGCACGCGGGAACTTGTAGGGGCTCGCCGTGGAGAGCAGCACGCGCGCGGCGGTGCCGGGAGCGGCGGGCAGCTCCTCCAGCACGTGATAGCCGCAGGCGGTGTGCGGGTCGATCACGTAGCCGTTGGCGTCCCAGCAGTGCTTGATGGCGGCAGCCACCTGGTCCTCGTCGGCCCAGCCGCAGCCGAAGACCTCCTGGATGCGCGCGAGCACCTGCTCGGGCACGGTGTAGACGCCCTCGGCGGAAAGGCCGGCCATGAGCTCGGCCACCAGCTCGCAGTCGCCGTCGGTGGCGTAGTACAGCATGCGCTCGAGGTTCGACGAGATCAGGATGTCCATCGAAGGCGAGGTCGTGGTGAAGAACGGGCGCTTGCGGTCGTAGGTGCCGGTGGTGAGGAAGTCGAACAGCACGTTGTTCTTGTCGCTCGCCACGATAAGGCGGCTCACGGGCAGGCCCAGGCGCTTGGCGTAGTAGCCGGCGAGGATATCGCCGAAGTTGCCGGTGGGCACGCAGAACTCCACGGCATCGCCTGCCGCGATGGAGCCGGCGCGCAACAGCTGCGCGTAGGCGGCGAAGTAGTACACCACCTGCGGCACGAGGCGGCCGACGTTGATGGAGTTCGCGCTCGAGAGCACCACGCCCTCATCGGCCAGGCGCGCCGCCAGCTCCTCGTCGGCGAAGATGCGCTTCACGGCGCTCTGCGCGTCGTCGAAGTTGCCGCGCACGCCGCAGACGGCCACGTTGCCGCCCTCCTGCGTGCTCATCTGCAGCTCCTGGACGCGGCTGACCTTGCCCTCGGGGTAGAAGACCGTGATGCCGGTTCCGGGCGCGTCGGCGAAGCCGGCGAGCGCCGCCTTGCCCGTGTCGCCGGAGGTCGCGGTCACGATCATGATCTTCTCGTCGGCGTTCTCGCCGCTGTTCGTGCGCGCCATGAGGCGGGGGAGCATCTGCAGAGCGACGTCCTTGAAGGCGCTTGTGGGGCCGCCGAAGAGCTCGAGCACGTAGGTGGCGACGCCGTCGGCGTTCGGGGCGGTCGCCAACGGCACGAGTGGGGTCACCTCGTCGGAGGCGAAGGTGCCGTTATAGGCCTCATCGACGCACGCGGCGATCTCGTCGGCCGTGTAGTCGGGCAGCAGCGCGCCCAGGATCTCACGGGCGAGCTCGAAGTAGCTCTTCGATGCCAGATCGTCGAGGCCGATCGTCGTCTCGCCGAGCGCGTCGGAGACGAACAGGCCGCCATCGGCGGCGATGCCGCGGCGGATTGCCTGCTTGGCCGTGACGCATGGGGCAGCGGAGCGCGTGCTGTGATACAGACCCATGAAGGTACTCCTCATCTATGGCAGCGGAAATGTTGGTGCCCATGGTAGCAGAGCATGCATAGCGCTCGCTGTGCTTGTCGGGCTTTTCGAAGGTCAAAGCAGCATCAGCACACAGGACGTTTTCAATTTGGAAACATAACCCCTTGTTTTGACGTATTCTCGTATAACAAGAAGCGGCTCTAGTACACTTGCACGTACTAAAGTGGCACCTGCTATCTGCTGATTGCGCGCCGGGTGCGGGCCTACCCGCGTCGGCGCGCGATGCATAACTCAAGGGAAGGTTTTCGGGAAGCACATGATCAAGGTTGCAAAGTTCGGCGGGTCCTCCGTTGCCGATGCCGATCACTTCAGGAAGATCAAGGCGATCACCGACACGGATCCTGCGCGCCGGTTCGTCGTGGTGTCGGCCTGCGGCCGTCGTCGCAGCGGCGATGCCAAGGTCACCGACCTGCTGTATCTGGTGAACGCGCACGTCAAGTACAGCGTGTCGTGCGACGACCTGCTGGACGACATCGTTCAGCGCTATGTCGATATCGCCGACGAGCTGGGGCTCTCCTATCCCATTCGCGAGGAGATGGCCGCGTTCTGCGAGCGCGCCCGCTCGGGCGGTTTTTCCACCGAGGAGCTCGTCTCCCGCGGCGAGTACTTCACCGCGCGCCTGATGGCCGAGTACCTGGGCCTGCCCTTCCTCGACGCCGCGGACGTCGTGGCCTTCCACCACGACGGCACCCTGTCCATGACGCGCACGGCCAAGCTGCTCGACGAGAAGGCCCCGCGCGGCGGCTTCGTGATGCCCGGCTTCTACGGCGCGACGCGCGAGGGCCGCATCTGCCTGCTCGACCGTGGCGGCGGCGACATCTCCGGCTCCATTCTGGCCAAGTGCCTCGGCGCCGACCTGTACGAGAACTGGACGGACGTCTCAGGCTTCTACTCCGCCGACCCGCGCATCGTGCCCGACGCCCAGCCCATCTCCCGCATCACCTACGAGGAGCTGCGCGAGCTGTCCTACATGGGCGCCTCCGTCCTGCACGAAGAGGCCATCTTCCCTGTGCGCGAGGCGGGCATCCCGCTCGTGATCAAGAACACGAACGCGCCTCAGGACCCGGGCACGATCATCTCCGAGCACGCCAAGGAGGGCGAGAGCGAGCCCATCATCACCGGCGTGTCCGGCAAGCGCGGCTTCCTCGCCATCAACGTGGCGCGCGACCGCACCACGAGCCGCATCGGCTTCATGCGCCGCGCCCTGTCGGTGTTCGAGCGCTACAACGTGAGCGTCGAGCACATGCCCACCGGCGTCGACCAGTTTGCCGCCGTGGTGCAGGCCGAGGACGTGCACGATTCGCTGTACTCGCTGATCGCCGACATCCAGGACGAGGTCCAGCCGCTCGAGATCGAGGTCGTCGAGGATCTGGCGCTCATCGCCACCGTGGGCCGCAACCTGCATGGCCGCGCCGGCGTGGCGGGCCACCTGTTCGGCATGCTCGGCCAGGCGGGCGTGAGCGTGCGCATGATCACGCAGGGCTGCGACGAGATCAATATCATCGTCGGCGTGGAGGAGAAGGACTTCGAGCTCGCGATCAAGACGATCTACAAGGCCTTCTCCGACGAGAACGGCATCGTCGAGACCAAGGACCTGGAGCCCACGCCCCAGCCCTTCTAACCACCCGAGCATGACAGTGGGCCCCGTCCTAACTGTCATGCTCGCTTCGGCAGCGTGAAAGTGTGACAGTGGGCCCCGTCCTAACTGTCATAAAGGGAGGAGAACCCATGAAGCAGTATACCGTAGCCATCCTGGGCGCAACGGGCGCCGTGGGAACGCAGATGATCCAGTGCCTGGCCGAGCAGGACTTCCCGGTCGGCGAGCTGCGCCTGCTGGCCAGCGCGCGCTCCGCGGGCAAGAAGGTCGAGACCCCCTTCGGTGAGGTCACGATCGCCGAGGCCGGACCGGATGCGTTCGCGGGCTGCGACATCGTGCTCGGCGCCGTCGAGGACGATCTGGCGAAGGAGCTTCTGCCCCATGCCGTCGAGGCCGGCGCCGTCGTGGTCGACAACAGCCATGCCTTCCGTCTCGACCCGGATGTGCCCCTGGTCGTTCCCGAGATCAACGCCGAGGACATCTCCTGGCACAAGGGCATCATCTCCAACCCCAACTGCGCGACCATCATCGGCCTTGTCCCCACGTGGCCGCTGCACAAGATCGCCGGCGTCACGCGCATGATCGTGTCGACCTACCAGGCCGCGAGCGGTGCGGGCGCACCGGGCATGGCCGAGCTCGAGGCGCAGATCGGCGCCATGGGTCGCGGCGAGGAGATCCCCGAGCCGAAGGCGTTCGCCGCCCCGCTCGTGAGCAACCTCATCCCGCAGATCGGTGGCTTCAAGTACGAGGGCTACACCTCCGAGGAGATGAAGCTGCAAAACGAGGGCCGCAAGATCATGCATCTGCCTGAGCTGCGCGTGAACTGCACCTGCGTGCGCGTCCCCGTGCTGCGCTCGCATTCCGAGAGCATCACGCTCGAGTTCGAGCGCGACATCACGCTCGACGAGGCGCGCGAGGCGCTGGCCTCCGCTCCGGGCGTCAAGCTCGTGGACGACCGCGAGGCCGAAAACGCGCACGACCGCTTCCCGATGCCCATCGACACCTCCGACCAGGATCTCATCTGGGTCGGCCGCCTGCGCCGCGACATCTCGAACCCCGACGCCGCGCGCGGCATCACCTTCTGGTGCTGCGGGGACCAGATCAGGAAAGGTGCCGCCACGAATGCGGTGCAGATCGCGAAGCTGCTGACGGAGTAGCTGCTCGGGCGGCCCCCGGTCTTCCCGTGCGCACGTCCTCGGCCTGCGGCCTGCGGGATTGTGTGCCCAGGAAGACCGGGGGCCGGCCTGCAAGGTTGACTCGTGCAGCAGCTTTGCAAGCTGCTTGCGCGTGGTGGCTCCCTTGGCCTTGGGTGGGGAGTAATATGGTGCGCGGCCCTTTGGGCCGCGCTTTTGTTTAATGGGGTTTGGGAGGCACTCTATGTCGGTCGCGCAGACGATGCCGGTCATGATCACGCAGGTGGTCGCCATGTTTTTGATGATGGTGATCGGTGCGGTGCTGTATCGTGCGAAGCTTGTCGACAATGCGGGCTCGAAGCAGCTCTCGAACGTCGCCCTTTATGTGGCCACGCCTGCGGTGATCCTGCAGTCGCTCGCCACGACCTTCGATGCGGCAAAGATGGCGACCGGCGCCGCCTGCATGGCGCTGTCGTTCATCTTCACGCTGGCGTCGGCGGGCGTGGCGCGCCTGTACTTCCGCGACCGTCAACGCGCGGCGCAGCTCGGCATCACGATCTCCAACATGGGTTTCATGGGCATCCCGCTGGTCCAGAGCGTGCTGGGCGAGGAGTACGTCTTCTACATCTCGGCCTGCATGGCCGGTCAGGTTCCGCTCATCTGGAGCTACGGCATCTGGCTCATCTCGCAAGACGCGTCGAAGATCTCGCCGAAAAAGATCGCGACCAACCCCTCGATCGTCGCTGTCGTGGTGGGCATCGTGCTGTTCTGCTGCTCGATCGACCTGACCGGCGTCATCAAGGTGACCGCCCAGGACATGGGCAACCTCAACACCGGCCTGGCGATGCTCGTCATGGGCATCTACCTCTCCCAGACCGACCTGCGCAGCCTCGTGCGCGACCGCAGCCTCTACGCTGCCTGCGGCTTACGCCTGCTCGCCGTGCCGGCCATCGTCATCGCCGTCATGGCGCTGCTGCCCCTCGACCCCGTCGTCAAGCTCGTCGTGCTCGTCGCCCTCTCCACTCCCTGTGGCACCGTATCGGCCATGTTCCCGCAGATGTTCGGCGGCGACTACCGCTTCGGCGCCGGGTTGGTCTCGCTCTCGACGCTGCTGTCGCTTGTCATCATGCCCCTCATCCTAGCCCTCGGCCTCATCGTCTTCTAAGCTTCGACCCCCAATCCCCCACAACCAAGGCCCACAACCCAAGCGTTTAACCGATTTACCATTCGCCAAACCCCCAATTTATGGGTCCCAGCAACCGGCTCCAAACCCCAGCTACCCCATCCGCGCAGCGGCCGCCCGCCCCCAACAAC
>NZ_JACJKB010000030.1 GCF_016900375.1 Collinsella tanakaei
CGTACAGGATTCGAACCTGTGACGTTCTGATTCGTAGTCAGACCCTCTATCCAGCTGAGGTAACGCCGCAACGCACGGAATATAATGCCACCGCCGTACGGGTTCGTCAAGCGGAGATTTTCGCCAACCTTACGTAACCTTCACATTACATAACGTGCGCGGCAGCTCCGCAGGTAGGAGCTGCCGCGCACTGTGTATCGCCTACGAATTCGGCAAGGTTCGAGCTGGCGTTACGCAGCCGCGACCTCATCGGCGGACACGAAGATATTCGTGATGATGAAGCCGCCGATGTAGCTGATGATCAGGCCGATGCCGTAGAAGACCATGCACATCACCGCGTCGTTCACCGGGCTTGCCGTCATGACCGGGAAGGCCAGCACGCCAGACGGGCCCCAGGTCGTGGACGCGACCTGCATGGCCATCACGAAGGCACCACCGAAGCCAGCGCCCAGACCGGCCGTGATGAAGGGCTTGCCCATCGGCAGCGTGACGCCGTAGATAAGGGGCTCGCCGACGCCGAGCACGCCTGCCGGCAGCGCACCGTCGATGACGGAGCGGATGCGCTGGTTGCCGCACTTCTTCGCCTTGAGGTAGATGGCGATCGCGGCGCCCACCTGGCCGGCACCGGCCATGGCGAGAGCGGGATAGAGCGTCACGTAACCGAAGGTCTCGAGCTGCACGGTGTACAGGGCGACCAGGCCATGATGCATGCCCATAGCGACCATTGGCAGGAACAGCAGCGCCGAGATGTAGCCCGCGATGATGCGGACGAACGGGTTGGCGCTCATGGCAACCTGCTGGACGACCCACACGAGACCCGTCGAGATGAAGCCGGTGGCGGGCATGACGATGAAGACGTACGGGATCACCGTGATGAACAGGGTCAGCAGCGGGGTGAACACGATGTCCACGTTATCGGGCATCTTGGAGCGGATGGCCTTCTCGATCTTGACCATGACCCAGACACCGATGATCACGGCGAGCACGCCGCCGCGGCCGGCGCGCAGGATGGCGTCGAGCGGCTGCGCCTCGTTATACAGGCCGACGAGCTGCGAGATGGAGTCGATGCCCGCAAGCGAGGTGATCATGCCCAGCATGCCGCCCAGGATCGGCGTGCCGCCAAAGCGCTCGGCGGCGCGGTAGCCGGCCCACGCGGTGATGTAGGTCATGAACGACTGATTGATGAGGGTGAGCAGGTTGTAGACCACACCCCAGAACGTGTCCTCGGCGTAGCCGGGCACGAGCTGCGTGAGCAGCGTGGCGAAGCCGGAGCACAGGCCCGCGGCGATGACGCCGGGGATCAGCGGGACGAAGATCTCGCCGAACGTCTTGAGCATGCCCTTCAGCTTGCTCTGCTTCTGACCTGCCTTGATGGCCTCCTTGTTGGCCTTCCAATCGTTCTCGGTCGCGCCTTCGGCGGAAACCGGAATGCCCATGGCGGCGCAGATGTCGGCGCACTTGCGGCACTTGCCCGGACCGACGACGATCTCGATGTACCCGGGGTTGTCGTGCACGATACCCAGCACGCCCTCGATGTTCTTGAGAGCTTCGTCCTCGATCTTGCTGTCGTCCTGCACGTGGATGCGCAGGCGCGTCATGCAGTTGGTCGCCGCCGTGACGTTCGAGCGACCGCCCAGTTTGTCAAAACACGCTTTGACAAGTTCCTCGTTTGTCATGCCGTCTCCTCTCTTTCCGCCATCGCGCCTACGCGCCGATGGCAGCCCTCACGTGACCGGATGCCGCCTCGAGCGCGGCACGTGCCTCGGATGCGCTCTGGCCGTTCAGGATCATCACGATGGCGGTCTTAACGTGGCCGTCCGCCTCGGCGAGGGCGCTGATGGCCTCCTCGCGGGTGCAGTCGGTCGCCGCCATGCAGATGTTCTGGCCGCGCACGATGAGCTTCTCGTTCGTCTGCTGCACGTCGACCATCAGGTTCTGGTACACCTTGCCCATGCCCACCATGGACGCCGTCGAGATCATGTTGAGCACGAGCTTCTGGGTCGTGCCCGCCTTGAGGCGCGTCGAGCCCGTAAGCACCTCGGGGCCACATACCGGCTCAATCGCGAGCTCGGCGTGGCTACCGATGACCGAGTCCTTGTTGCAGGCGATGGCGACAGTATGGCAACCGACCGAACGCGCGTAGTCCAGGGCATAGGCCACATAAGGGGTGCGACCGCTCGCCGCAAGGCCGATCACGATGTCGCGAGGCTGAAGACCGATGCACTTGAGGTCCTCCTCGCCGAGCGTCGTGCTGTCCTCGGCGCCCTCGACCGCCTTGGTGAATGCCTGCTCGCCGCCGGCGATGAGGCCCACGACCACATCGGGCGAGACGCCGAAGGTCGGCGGGCACTCCGCAGCGTCCAACACGCCCAAGCGGCCGCTCGTGCCGGCGCCCATGTAGATGATGCGACCGCCCGCGCGCAGGCTCTCGGTTGCCCACTCGATCGCCTGGGCGATGTGCGGGAGCTCAGCGCGGATCGCTTCGATCACGTGAGCGTCCTCCCGGTTCATCGCCGTCGCGATCTCCAGAGGCGTCATCTCGTCGAGATGCATGGTCTCCGGATTCCGCGTCTCGGTGGTCAGTTTCGACAGGTCAAGCATGACCCCCTCCCTTCGTGCCGCTCGCCGCAAAGCGGCTCGCGCCCTCTCCTTCTTTGACGGTATAGTTCCGGCGGATGAGCTCCGCGCAGCGCTCGTAGTCCTTCGCGACGAACGTCGAGTACAGCACGTCGACGACCAGCAGCTGCGACAAGCGTGAGCCCATGGCGCCGCTGCGCACCAAAGGCTCGCTCGTCGCGATACCCAGCACGTAGTCCGCATAGCGCGCGACACCGTTACCGTTGCCCAGCCGGGTGATCGCGATCACCTGGGCACCGCGCTCCCGCGCGCATCGCGCGCATTCGACCATCTCGCTCGTGATGCCGGAGTAGCTGATCACGATCGCCAGGTCATCGGGATGCATGTTGCGCGCGCAGAGCCATTGGCTGTGCCAGTCGTCGTACACGTGGCACTCGCGGTCGACGCGCGTGAGCTTCTGCTCGAAATCGTGCGCGACGAGCAGCGATGCGCCGATGCCGAACAGGTCGACCACGCGACACGACGCGATGAGGTCGGCGCACCGGTCGATCGTGGCGGCATCGAGCAGCCGGCTCGTCGCCTCGATGGAAAGCATGTCGCTGCGGGTGACCTTCTCGATGATCGCGGCAGCGTCATCGTCCTGGTCGACGTCGTCAAGCGCGATATCCATGCGCTCCTGCGAGGCCGCGAACTCGAAAACCAGCTCGCGCTGGAACTCCTTGTAGCCGCTGCACCCCAGTTTTCGGCAGAAGCGGACGATCGTGGACGGAGACGTGAACGTCACCTCGGCAAGGCCTCTGATGCTCAGGGACATCACGGCGCGCGGATCACCTTGGATGTAGTCGATGATGTTTCGCTCGGCCGGACTCGCGAAAGGTTTCTGCTCCTTGAGCCTGACCAGCAACCCGTGGGACATGGACTTCACCTCCATCAGCATCTATTAAACCGATAAGACACAAGTTGGTCATGGTGTATCCGTCATCATGAAACAATGTACCGCATCTTGATAGCACGCCGCCCGTTTGCGCGGGCAAACAGACCGTTCGCACTAAACAGGGAGGTGGTTGTTCGGAACTGGCAGAGCGGGCGCCGCGCCGGCAGCAACCGAGCGTAGAGGCACGAGGGGACGTCGGCAGCTGTTATGCGAAGCGGCACGCGTGACCGCCGACCCTCTTGCTGAATAAGTCGGGGCCGGCTGGCGATGAAACGTGCCCCACGGGACGCCGTGGGACTCGAGCTTGCGTCGTATGGGACTCCGTGCTTAAGGCGCCGCGCCGTACCCCGCCCGCGCACCGGGGACGCTCCGCCCCGCACCATGAGCGCTCCTCCGGTGAGGCCCGAGCCCCGCAGAGGATTTCTAATAAAAAAGGTGCCTCGGGAGGCACCTTCGAAGTTCGGCTGGTGCGGCGTACAGGATTCGAACCTGTGACGTTCTGATTCGTAGTCAGACCCTCTATCCAGCTGAGGTAACGCCGCAACGCACGGAATATA
>NZ_JACJKB010000004.1 GCF_016900375.1 Collinsella tanakaei
CTCCCAACCAAGTCCTCCCGCCCCGCAGCCCCCTGAACGAAACCGCCAGGGCAATCCGACCCCCTCGGAAAGGGGCGTCCCCCTGTGCGAATCCCGCAGGCAAAGCCGAGGACCGCACAGGGGGACGCCCCTTTCCGAGGGGGTCGGATTGCCCCCACGCGCTTGTGTTCAGCTGCGCTTAGCTGTTTTTCATGACGATGCTATCGACCGTGTCGGCCACGTGCTCGACGGAATCGACGCAGTACTCCAGGAAGGTGTAAACCTCATGCCAGGTGAAGACGAGCATGGGATCGGTGCCAGAGGTGTGCAGCTCGCGCATGGCCGCGATGTAGACCGAATCGGCCTCCTCCTCGATGGAGTTGATATTCACCACGTTGCTGCGCAGAGTCTTGGAACGCTTGAACTGCGGCAGCTCGGCCAGCAGCGTGCCCATCTCGCCGCAGGCGCGCTCGATCATCTCGACGAGCTTCAGCGCATCGGGGCGCATCTCGCGGATGTTGTTGAAGTAGAGGCGCAGCAGCACGCCCTCGATACGGTCGACGACGGTGTCGAGGCAATCGGAAAGCAAGGCGATGTCCTCGCGCTCGATGGGCGTCACGAACGCGGTCACGAGCGCGTCGAGCACCTCGTGCTTGTGTTTATCGGCAGCCTGCTCGATCGCGTGCATCTGGTCCATCGCGTCGCCGATCTTGTCAGGATCGTAGGCGCGCATGGTGTCGGCCAGCAGACGGGCAGCCTTGCTGGACAGCTCGCCGCATGCGCTGAACGAATCGAAATAGAAAGCGTCGTTTTTCCTGGCCACTGGATGATCCCTCCATACATTTGGTTGGTGGCGGTACAAAAAACGGCGCCGCGGCTGGAGCCGCAGCACCGAGAAGGCGCGTTCGCGCTAGAAGAGCATCATGAAGATCTTGGCCATCACGAAGCTGATGGCACCGCATCCCGGGAAGGTGAACACCCAGGTGAGCATCATGTCCTTCACCACGGAGAAGTTGATGGCGGAGATGCGCTTGACGGCGCCGACGCCCATGATGGCGCTCGTCTTGGTGTGCGTCGTGGACACGGGGATGCCGAAGACGGTCGAGAGCAGGATGCAGAAGGCACCGGCGAGGTCGGCGGAGAAGCCTTGGTACTTCTCGAGCTTCACCATATCCATGCCGACGGACTTGATGATCTTCTCGCCGCCCACGCTCGTGCCGACGCCCATGACCACCGAGCACAGCAGCATGAGCCACACCGGGATGACCGCACCCGAGACATCGGGCTGGCCGTTGCAGAAGGCTACGCCGAGCAGCAGCACGCCGATGAACTTCTGGCCATCCTGCGCGCCGTGCATGAAGCTCATCGCAGCAGCGGCGAAGATCTGCGCATACTTGAAGACACCGTTGGCTTTTCGTCGGTCTACGCTGGCACATAGTATCGAGAGCCCCTTGCAGATCGCCCAGCCGATGGCAAAGCCGAGGGCAAGGCTCAGCACGAGGCCGTAGAGCACCTTGATCCACTCCTCGCCGTTGACGCCGTCAAGGCCATTCTGGATGGCGAGCGCAGCGCCGGTAAGGCCGGCGATCAGGCTATGGCTCTCGCTGGTGGGGATACCGAATATCGAGGCGCCCACGCTGTACACCACGATGGAGAACAGCGCCGCGCACAGGGCGATGAGCGCCTCGTGGGTATCGCCGCCGAAATCGACCATGTTCGAGATGGTCGAGGCAACCGATGCGTTGAGCTGGGTCATGATGAGGACGCCGAGGAAGTTGAAGATAGCGCTCATGATGATGGCGGGACGCACGTTCATGCAGCGCGTTGAGATGCAGGTCGCGATCGCGTTCGGCGCGTCGGTCCAGCCGTTGACGAAAATGACACCAAGGGTGAGCAGGACCGAGATCGCCATGATCGGGTTAGTCGTGACCTGCTCGAGAAATTGCATTAGGGAGACTTCCAAGACGCCCACTCCTCCGTCGTGACGTGTGCGAACCTCAAGTCACGCGCCGCGGGATGGTACGGGAAAGGCGGCGCGCCGAGGGCGCAACGTGTGGCGGGCGTCGATTGTCGAACAGCCCGAAAACCTGCGCGTATGCGCGTGTCAAGGGTATCACTTTACCGAATCTTAGCCAACATGTTACATTGCATTCAGTTTGTAAGGGTTCTGTAAGCCCGTGTAAGACCCGGCTTACCAATTCTAGCCAAAGCGGACCGTTGCGCATCGAAAATCACCGACGTCCTTGAAGACTGCATGCGCAGATTCCACGGCACCTCAAACCCGCGCATCGAGCGCATCTGCTCATGCTACAATTCCACACTGCGAAGCGGGCCAGGCGATCGCGCGACCGGGATTCGTCCCGGCGTGAGGAAAGTCCGGGCTCCACAGGGCAGGATGCTGGCTAACGGCCAGGCGGGGCGACCCGACGGAAAGTGCCGCAGAAAAGAAGACTCCCACCTGCGCGCAAGCGTAAAGGGAAAAGCTGAAACGGTGGTGTAAGAGACCACCAGCGTCGCGGCAACGCGGCGGCTTGGTAAACCCCATCCGGAGCAAGCGCGAATAGGAGCGCCATGGGCCGGCCCGGTCCGCGCTCGGGTAGCGTGCGAAGAGCCGCGCGGCAACGCGTGCGCCAAGATAAATGATCGCTCACGACAGAACCCGGCTTATCGGTCCGCTTCGCATTCTCCGAGCACAAAGGGGCGGGTCGCCATCGGCTGCAGTCAGCTGACGGCGACCCGCCCCTTCTTGTTTCACAGCAAAACGCGCCGGTACCGCAGGCGGTACCGGCGCGTTGTTCAGACACTTGAAGCGTTGGCGCTTAGTCCAGGTCGTCCATGCCGAAGTCGTCGACCGGGGCGATGAAGGGGTCGGCGGCCGGGGTCGGAGCGGCGGCGGGAGCCGGGGTCACGTCGGCAGCCACCGGAGCGGCAGCGGAGCCGCTAGGGGTGGAGCTCAGCAGGTCGTTGGGGAACGAGTTCTGAGCGTCGTCCATGAAGTGCTGGATGAGCTTGATGTACTCGCTCTTGAACTCCTCGCGGGAGGCCTTCAGACGGTCGATCTCCTCGATCTCGGTCTGCTTCTCGGCCAGCGCCTGGCGGATGACCTCGCGCGCCTTGTTATCGGCCTCGTTGCGGATGCGCTCGGCGTTCTCGCGGGCCTCGGCGATGATGTTGTCGGCCGTCTGCTGGGCGGCAATGAGGGCAGCGGAGATCTGACGCTCGCTGGCGCTGTACTCGGGCTGCGGAGCGGGCGCGGGCGCCGGAGCCGGCTCGGGCTGAGCCGCAAGGGCGGCCTGGGCGTCGGCCAGCTGCTGCTCGGTCGCGGTCAGGCGGTTCTTCAGATCGACGATCTTGTTGAGCATGGCGTCAACCTCGGCGGAAACCTGCTCGAGGAAGACATCGACCTCGCCGGGATCGTAGCCGCGCTTGGCCTCGGAGAAGGTCTGGGCCTGGATGTCAGCAGGTGTGATAGCCATGTGGGTACTCCTTTTCATCACTTCGGCGCTCCCCCGCTGCCTTGCGGGGTCGCCTCGTGCCATCTTACAGCAAAATGTTAATCAGTAGACGCTCCCCGAGGCTCAACGCAAGAAGCGCAACAACGGGCGAGAAGTCGATTCCTCCCATCGGGGGAATGATGCGTCGGAAAAGATTGAGGTACGGACCGCAAATGCTGTCGAGCACGGCTGCGAAGTCGTACAGGATGCCACCCTGGCGCATGGGGAACCACGTCAGCAGGCAGTAGATGACAATCAACAGCTCGTAGAAGCCCACCAGCGTCGTGATGGCCTGTGCAATCGTGTAAATGGGAATCGAACTCCTCGGTTACTTGATATAGCCGTCGGCGCGAAGCTTGGCGACATCGGAATCCTTGACCTCGCAGCCCTGCGGCAGCACGATGAACACGCGGTCGCCGAGCTCGCGCACGGTGGCACCCAGGCCGCAGGCGAAGCCGTAGCTGAAGTCGAGCACGCGCTTCGCGACCTCGGTGCGCACGCCCACGAACACGAGGACGACGGGCTGACGGGTGCGGACGCGGCGGACGACCGTCTCGACGTCGTCGTAGCTCTCGGGACGCAGGACGTACGCGGGAAGCTGCGCCGTGCCGTTCACCACGGAGTTGATGTGCGCCGCGGTGGCAGACGTGGTGGACGGCGCCGCATGGGCGGGAGAGACGCGGCGCGCCTCGGCATAGCTCGACGGCGTGTCGTAGGCACCGGGACGGTACGCGGCGGCGGCATCGGCGCTGCGGGCCGGCGGATTGAAGGTCGTAGCATGGCGCTCGGCATCGCCCACGGGCTGGCCGCTGCGGGTGTAGACGGCAACGGACTCGGCCTCGCCGCGATGCGTCTGGCCGAGCACACCGTGGCTCGTCTCCTGCGGCTCGTAGCCGTAGTCGGCCGAATCGTAGGCCGCGTCGTCGTAGGCGGCGTCATCCTCGTCGTAATAGCCGTCGCCGTAGCCCTCCTCGTCCCCGTAGGAACCGGCTCCATAGCCCAGCTGGCCCGTATGCGCGGCTATCTTGTTCTTGATGTCGTCTAGGAAGCTCACGATGGCTCCTCTCTGCCCGTGGTGCGTCTTTCGTCTGGATGGTGCAGGTCGAGCATATGCTCAGACACTGTTTATTGTAGAGCAAACGAGGGGTCGAACACCACCCTGCCCAAGCGAACGATGGTCGAACCCTCCTCGCATGCGATCTCGAAATCCTCGCTCATGCCGCACGAGAGCTCAGGAAGCTCGGCCCCTTCGCGCTCCTCGAGTTCATCGCGCAGTTCACGCAGGCCGCAGAAGGTGCGACGCGCAGCGTCCTTATCCCCGCGGGGCGCCATGGTCATGAGGCCCTCGATGTGAATACCGGAAAGCTCCATGAGACGCGGCATGCAGGCGCGCACCTCTTCGGGGGAAAAGCCCGACTTGGAGGCCTCGCCGCTCACGTTAACCTCGAGCAGCACGCGCGCGGGGCCGTCGAGCTCACCGGCGCCGATGCGCCGCTCGGCGCGGGCGGACACCGCCTGCGCCAGGTGCTCGGACCCGATAGAATGGATGAGGGCAGCACGACCGAGCACGGCGTTCACCTTGTTGGTCTGCAGGTTGCCGATCATATCGAAGCGCACAGCGGGCACATCCGGCAGGGCTGCCAGCCCCCCGAGCTTGCGAACGAGCTCTTGCGGGCGGTTCTCGCCGAACACGCGGTAACCGGCTGCGATAGCGGCGCAGACCTCCTCGATACCCACGGTCTTAGAGACCGCGATGAGCGTCACGTCCCCACGGGAACGTCCCGCCCGCGCGAGCGCCTCGTCCATGCGGGCGAGAATGGCCTCGCGGCGGCGAGCGACAAGATCAGCGTAGCTTTCCATATCCATCGGTCCTCTTATGCGTAGAGCGGTACGCCTTCATGGTAACGCGAAAGCGCGGCCCCGCCGCTGCGGGACCGCGCTTTGCGCTCGTCTATTCACAAATTCACGGACGGCTGGAGCCCGCCCGAGTCATGCCGAGAATTCCTTAGGCCTCGATCTCATCAATCTCGTCGTCGCCCTGCTTGGCGCGCTCGATCAGCGCCTTGAGCGCATCGCTGATCTCGTCGGCGGGCAGCGCGGAGACATAGCGGGCGTCGCTCACCGGCTGCAGGATGACGCCCTCGCCGGACGGCACGCGCATGGCCTCGAGCTCGTCGTCGTCGATCTCGGCGATGTCGGCGATGGAGAGGCGCTGGCCGGTCAGCAGGAACGAAAGCGAGCTCGTGGCATCGATGGAGATGGACGCGATGCGATCCAGGTAGCGCGAGACCATGATGGCGCGGCGCAGGTCGTCATAGGAGCTGTCGTCGGAAAGCTCGACGCTTGCCATGCGGTTGTACGCACGGAAGAACTCCTCGTACAGCTCGTGCACGCTGTCGTCCTGCACGAGCAGGTCGCGCATGACGGTCAGGTCGTTGCACACGAGCACCGAGATGCAGGTGCCCACGATGCGGTAGACGTAGGCGGCCTCCTGCTCGATGATCTCGACGAGCTCGGCGGGCAGCTCGATATCGGAGTTGACCTTGTGCTTGGCGGCACGGGCGATGCGGCGGACCTTGTCGCACATGCGTTGTAGGTTGAACTCGATGTTGATGACGGTCTGCAGCAGGCGGAAGTCGGAGGCCACCGGGCTCTGCGTGGCGATGAGGTTGTAGCAGACGGCCTCGAGGTTCGCGCAGCGGGCATCGATCTGCAGGGTCTTGCTCTGCGCCTTGGCGGCGAGCTTCTTGTCGTCGGTCACGAACGCGCGCACGGCGTCGTGCAGCGTGAGGTCGACCGCCTCGTAGATCGACAGCATCTCATGGCGCGCCTCGACAAGCTGGCGCGAGAACATCTTGCGCATTACGTATCTCCAATCAGTCGGTGGGGCGCCGGGTTCCTTTGCGCATACCGGTCGGATGCCGCCTTTGCGCGCGGCAGCATACCCCCGTACAACCTCATTCAGTGTAGCGACGCTATGTCAGGCGCTTGTAAAGGCTGCGCAGGAATCTGATTACATGGGTGGCGCCGCGCGACCGCACCGCCGACCTGCAAGGACACCGGTATACGGAGGCCTTCCGGCAGCGCCTCGGCAAGACGGCAGGCCCCGTGGCAACTTTTGCAGGTTAAGCATTTTTCAGGAGCCGATCGGAACCGGTTTTGGGACATCTGGGCGGCTGGCCAACTCCACAAGGTAACCGTTTTAAGCGTTTTGGCAGCATTGTCGCCCTCCTGAAGCATCCATTCGGGCGAAACCCATTCCAGAAAGTGGGTTCGAAAAATGCTCAAGTTACCATTTCTGCCAGGACGGTGCCGACAAGGCGTGGGATGACATGAAAAACGGGGCCCCGTACGCCACCGGGACCCGTACAACCCCATCAGGGGCAGCGATTGTCGATCGGAAAACCCTACGCCATCACGGCCACGGCGGCATGGCGTCCGCAGGTGCCGTTCTCGGCACGATACGAGAAGAAGCGGCCGTTGTCGCGCATGGTCGAAAGCTGCGTATCGACGATGCGGTCCTTGAGCACACCGGCGTCCTCGAGCGACGAGCGTATGGCGCGCGACAGATCGAGCAGACGGCCGGCAGACGCATCGATGCCCGGGAAGCGCTCGGCGAAGCGCTCCATAAGCTCGCAGGACACCTCATACTCGTCGCCCAGGATATGGGGGCCGATATAGGCGTCGATCTCGGAAGCATCGATACCCATCTCGCGCGCCAGAATTCGCGCCGCCTTGCCGGCGATGCCCGCGTAGGTGCCTTTCCAGCCGGAATGGATCACCGCGAAGCCGCCCTCGCCCACGAGCACCACCGGGACGCAGTCGGCGTAACAGAGCATCACGGGGACGTCGCGTGCCGTGCAGACGATGGCGTCGGCGCCGCGGGCGATCTCGTCGCGCACGCGCGCAAGCTCGTCGGCATCGCCCGTCGAGACCACGGTCACCTCATCGCCATGGACCTGGTTGGGCATGAGCAAACGATCGGCCAGCCTTTCGGCATCCAGCGCCGCAAGCACACGGCGACGGTTCTCCGCGACCGCATCGGGATCGTCGCCCACATGGGTGCCCAAGTTGAGCGACGCGTACGGCTCGCGCGAAACGCCGCCGGTGCGCTCCGTGAAACCGAATCGGATGGAGCCGCGCGCCCCCTCGACCAAGGTCACCGTCCCATGAGTCACACGCTCGAGCATGAAGCCTCCTATCGCCTGCTCCCGAGGGAGCGTTCATTCATCCTGTTCTGAGTACTTACCCGCAAGACCCACCCGCGTAACCGCGACCGCAGCCCACGAACATCCCGAAACAAAAAAACGGCCCGAGGGAAACCCCGGGCCGCATCTCATCCGTGCGAATCAGCGCTTAGAAGTTACCGCGCTTGAGGAAGTCGGGCAGCTCAAACTGATCGTTGCCGAAGTTCGGGAGCTCGGTGCCGCCGATGTTGCGGGTCGGGGCGCTCTGGGCAGCCGACGGAGCGGTGCGCTGCGGCTCAGGAGCGCGCGAGCTCGCCTGGGACTGACCGAAGAGCTGGTCCTGACGGTTGACGTTGGAGTCGGAGAAGCCGGTCGCGATGACGGTGATGCGCACCTGGTCGCCCAGAGACTCGTCGACGACGGTACCGAAAATGATGTTGGCCTCGGGATCGACGGCGTTCGCGACGAGGTCGGCGGCGTCGTTGATCTCCTGGATGCCGAGGTCCTTGGAGCCAGCGATGGAGAGCAGGACGCGGGTGGCGCCATCGATGGAGCTCTCGAGCAGCGGGCTGGAGATGGCCTGCTGGGCGGCGTCGACCGCGCGGGTGTCGCCGGAGGCGGTGCCGATGCCCATCATGGCCGTACCGGCCTGCTTCATGATGGTCTTCACGTCAGCGAAGTCCAGGTTGATGATGCCGGGAACGGTGATGAGGTCCGTGATGCCCTGGGTGCCCTGCGACAGCACGGCATCGGCCATGGCGAAGGCCTCGAGCATCGTGGTCTTCTTCTCGGCAATGTCGAGCAGCTTGTCGTTGGGGATGACGATCATGGTGTCGACGCACTCGGAAAGGGTCTGGATGCCCTCCTCGGCGCTGGCCTTGCGCTTGCGGCCCTCGAAGGTGAAGGGCTTGGTGACGACGGCGACGGTGAGCGCGCCCACGTCGTTCATGGCGATGTCGGCAACGATGGGAGCCGCACCGGTGCCGGTGCCGCCGCCCTCGCCCGCGGTGATGAAGACCATGTCGGCGCCGGCAAGCGCCTCGGCGATGTCGTCGCGGGACTCATCGGCTGCCTTGCGGCCGACCTCGGGGTTGGCGCCGGCGCCCAGGCCGCGCGTGAGGTCGGTACCGATATGCACCTTGATATCTGCATCGGAGATGGCGAGAGCCTGGGCATCGGTGTTGATGGCCACGAACTCGACGCCGCGGATGCCCTCCTCGATCATGCGGTTGACGGCGTTCGTACCGCCGCCGCCAACGCCGACAACCTTGATGACGGCAAGGTAGTTGTTGATCTCGTTCTCGTGCATGTTACGGTCCTCCGAACATCAGGTGTAAGCGCTTGGCGGTCTTTCGACTATAACCCTCAAGTACAGATTAAATGTCGAGGTAAACCGCTATATCCTTGCACAATAGCGAGGTCAAAGTCAACTTTGGCACGCAAGCTTTATGAAATTCGCAGGTAGACCCCTCAACCGTTCGCCGTAGGCGAGCGGAATGACCGGGTGGGGTCAACGGATTATCACACCGGGGCGCTGCGGAATGAGTAGGCGTCCGCCACGCGCACGTTGATATAGGTGACCCCCTGCTCCTGCTCAAGAAGCTTGCGGATGACCTGCTCTTTCTGTTGGATATCTTCCGGCTTTCCGAGCGATACCTCCACGCCGGAGTCCAGGTTCGCCGAGATCGCCTCGATCGAGGGAATCGAGATGTCCTTGATCTGGGCCCTGAACTCAGGGCTGAAGCCAGTCGCGTACGCAAGGCCCGCAAGGACCACCTCGTTGGTGACCTCCTTGCCGCTCGAGGGGTCGGCATCGGTGCCGACATCGGTGAGCAGCACGGCGTTCGCCTCGCGCGCGAGCTCCATCGCCGCGTCGACGCCGGTCAGCTGCTCGCCGCCCTGCGCCCCCGCGTCGGTGCCCTCGTCGACGGTCTCATCGGTCTCGGCCCCCTCGTCGACGGCCTCGCCCTCCCCCGTCTCGGCCGATCCGTCATCGCCGGAACCCTCGGCAGGCGCATCTTCCGCAGGCGCGGGCTGCGTCGTCACCGCGAGCGATATCGGCGCGATCCAGGTGTTCTCGTCGCTGATGGCCCAGGCGACGCCGTCAGACACGATATAGGCGATGGCGGCGACCGTCTTCTCCTGCGGCGTGATCACGAGCGTGTGCGGGAACTGCCGCTCAACGCGCACGTCGTCGACCCAGGGGTTCTCCTTGAGGTTCTCGACCGCATCGTCCTCGTCGAGATTGAACAGGGTGGAGCCGACGGGAACGCTCACGAGCTTAGCCGCCGTCTGCTGGGGAACGTGCTCGGAGCCGTTGACCACAACACTTGTCACCTCGAAGAAGCCGGAGTTGACCACGACGGCCGCACCGAGACCGATCACCACGACGGCCGCGAGCACGACCGCCACGGCAATATGCAGAAACGAGACGGAGGTGCCAAGCCCCGCGCGCGGGCGCTCGGGGCGTGCGGCATCGTCTTTGCCGAGCTTCAGGCCGAGGACGCTGGGCACCTTCGGCATGGGGAAGGAGCGGCTGGCGCTTTTCGCCTGGCGCTTGGCCGCCGTCTGGATGGATGCCGTCGCTCGGCGCTTCGCCGGCTTGGCGGGCTTTGCCTGCTTGGCCGCCGCGCTGCGCTTTTGCGGCGCCGCCTTGGCGAGGGCCTTGGTCTGCGCCTTCACGGTCGGCTTCGCCGTGGCCTTCAGCGTCGGCTTCGCCACCGTTTTCGAAGCCGCCTTGGGCGCGGTCTTCGCCGATGCGGGGCGGCGCGTGGGCGTGGGCGCGGCGGACACCTGGCGGCGTCTGGGCGTCGCGACCTTCTTGCGCACGGATTTAGAGGACGATACGAGCTCCGAGGCGGCCTTCTTCGTGGGCGCCACGTACGTGCGGGCGGGAGCGACCTTTTTCGGTTTCGGGCTTGCCGCGACAGGACGGCTCTTCGCGGTGGAAGTGCGTGCGGAAGCGGCGCCGGTCGAGCGGCGGAAGGTGGGCTTCTGCTTAGAAGCCGAGGAATTTGACTTCCGGCTTGAGCTCGACGCCATACGTTTCCTTTACCTTCTCGTACACGTGCTGGATGACCGCGACCACATCGCTCGCGGTTGCCGTCCCGTTGTTCACAATAAAGTTAGCGTGAAGATCGGAGACCTCGGCCCCGCCGACCGAAAAACCCTTCAATCCGCATTCCTCGACCATAGCTCCCACACTTCTTCCCGCCGGGTTGCGGAAGACCGATCCGCAGGAAGCGGAGCCGATGGGCTGCGTCTTGCGGCGGCGCTGAAGGGAGCGCTCCATCTTGGAGCGGATATCGGCCTTCTCGCCGGGATGCAGCTTGAGCGTGACCTCGAGGATGATCTCGTCGCGCGGGATGCCCGTCTCGCGATAGCCCCAGAAGACGTCATCGTGCGCGTAATGGCACAGGCCGACGCCCGGGCGGTAGGTCACGACGTCCTGCACGAGCGATCCGATCCACTCGTCGCGCGTGCCCGCGTTCATCGACACGGCGCCGCCGACCGTGCCCGGGATGCCCACAGCGAACTCCAGGCCGGCGAGGCTGCGCGACAGCGCGTCGTTCACGAGGCGCGCGAGCATGGCGCCCGCCCCGACCGTGAGGGTCACGCCGTCCTCGGCAAGCACCGAGCGCTGGAACTCGCGCCCCAGCGTGATGACGGCGCCGTCGTACCCGGAGTCCGCAACGAGCAGGTTCGACCCCTTGCCGATGATGACCCAGGGAACCTGCTCGCGCGCGAGCACCTCGACAGCGCGGCGCAGCGCATGGTAGCTATGGCAGGTGATGAACAGCGAGGCGCGGCCACCGATGCGGTAGCTCGTGTGGCGCGCGAGCCGCTCGTCCTCTATGACGTCGGTATCGATTGCCCCCGAAAGGGAAAGGACCGCGTTGAACAGCCCCATCTGCTATCGGGCACCCTTCTGCTGGTCGGCAACGTGCTCCAGGTACTCGGGACCGACCTGGGTGATGTCGCCGGCGCCCATGGTGATGAGCAGATCGCCGGAAGCTGCCTCGGCGTCGAGCGTCTCCATAAGGGAGGCGCGGTCGGAGGCGTAGAAGACGCGCTTGCCCGGATGGCGCTCGGCAACGAGGTCGGCGAGCATCTTGCTCGTGACGCCCGGGATGGGCATCTCGCCGGCAGAGAACACATCGATGAGCACGAGGACATCGGCCTGGGCGAAGGCGTCGGCGAAATCGTCGGCGAGCGCCTGCAGGCGGCTGTAGCGGTGCGGCTGGAACACGACAACGACCTTGTTGAAATCAAGGCTCTTCGCGGCGGCAAGCGTCGCGGAGATCTCGGTGGGATGGTGGCCGTAGTCGTCGACGATCGTGACGCCGCGCGTGTCGCCGATATGCGTGAAGCGACGGCGAACGCCCTCGAACGTGGAGAGCGCACGGGCGGCGGCATCGGTATCTTGGCCGAGCGCCCAGGCGACCGTGAGGGCGGCGCTGGCGTTCAGCATGTTGTGGCGACCGGGGTTGCTCTTGATGGTCACGTCGTGCACGGAGCCGTCGGGAAGCTTCACCGTGAAGTTCGTCGCCAGCGCATGGCCGCCGGCAACCGGCGTGCACACGACGTCGTTTTCGGCATCAAAGCCGTAGGTCACGACACGCAGGCCCGTCGAGCGCGCGAGCTCGACGAGGCGCGCCGTCTCGCCGCAGACGATGATGGTGCCCTCCTCGCCCACGAGGCTCATGAACTTGACGAAGGTCTGCTCGATCTCCTCGAGACCCGAATAGTGGTCGAGGTGATCGGCCTCGACGTTCGTCACCACGACGATGTTGGGATCGAGATAGAGGAAGGAGCGGTCGGACTCGTCGGCCTCGGAGACGAAGTACTCGCTGCCGCCGTTGCGCCCGTTGGTGTCGTAGCCCTCGACGATGCCGCCGATCAGGAAGCTCGGGTCGAGGCCCATGCGGTCGAGCATCGTGGCGCACATGGACGAGGTGGTCGTCTTTCCGTGCGTGCCGGCGATGCCCACGGTCACATGACCGCTCGAGAGCACCGAGAGCATGCGGGCGCGCGGCCACACGGGAATGCCCAGCTCGCGCGCGCGAACGACCTCGGGATTCGTATCGGGGATGGCGGTGGACACCACGACGACATCGGGGTTGAGCTCGTCGACGGTCTTCGCCTCGTGGCCCACGCGCACGTCGATGCCGGCTCGGATGAGCTGGCGGATGTAGCGCGAGGTCTTGAGGTCGGAGCCGGTGATGTCGTAGCCGCGCTCGTGCATGATGAGCGCGATCGCGCTCATGCCGGCGCCGCCGATACCGATGAAGTGGGCGCTCTTGAACGCAGGCGCCTCGGGTGCGGTGGAAATCTGGGCCATGTCAGCTTCTCTCTTGAGATGGCAACGTTATGCAGCAGCCCTTAACTCTAGCGCAAACGCCCACCGTGCGTCGAGGGGACAACCGGCGGATGACGCGTTCGTGTGAAAACTGCGCAATAGCCGGCACATTGGCATGGCGATGTGCGAGCGACGATCCCCCCCTGCCCAGACAACAGGAACCGAACCCTGCAGCTATATACGAAAGGGCCCCAAGGCATCGCGCCTTGGGGCCCTTCGGCAACGTTTGGAAACCTAGCGCTTGAGCGACTCGATCGCGTCGGCAAGACGGGCGGCAGCCTGGTCCTGGGCAAGATCGCGCGCGGCGGCGCGCATGGCGGCACGGCGCTCGGGCGAGGCGATCAGACCGCAAACCTCATCTGCGAAGGCGTCGCCATCGATATCCGCATCGGCGAACATCACCGCCGCGCCGGCATCCACGAGGAAGCGGGCGTTGGTGGTCTGATGGTCCGCCGTCGCGAGCGGATACGGCACGAGCACGGAGGGCGCGGCGAGCGCAGCGATCTCCGCGACCGACGATGCGCCGGAGCGAGACAGCACGAGGTCGGCGGCGGCGAGCATATCGCCCATGCCGTCGATATAGGCCTGCACCCGATAGCGCTTCTGCTCCGGCTCCGTGAGCGCAAGCTGGTCGCGCGTCCACTCGAAGTCGTCGGCGCCCGTCGAGTGCACGACGTGCACGCCCTCCATGCCGAGCAGACGATCCTTGAGCTCGACCATGCGCTGGTTCAGGTGGTGCGCACCGAGCGAGCCGCCGAACACGAGCAGGAGCGTCGCATCCTCGGGCACGCCGAGGGCCTTTCGCCCGCGGGCGCGGTCGCCGGCGAGCACCGAGCGGCGCACGGGGTTGCCGGTCATCTCGATCCTTGTGGATGAGCCGGCACGCTGCTCGAAGGTCGCGCGGACGCTCGGCTGGGCGATGGCTATCAGCGAGGCGGAACGGGCCGTCTGCTTGTTAGCGAGGCCCGGCACGGAGTTCTGCTCGTGCAGCACCACGGGAACGCCCAGGCGCGCGGCGGCGCGCATGAGGGGAAGCTCGACATAGGCGCCGAAACCCACGGCGACATCGGGCATGAGGTCGGCATCGGCGCGGAAGGCGCGGGCGAGCCTGCGCTCCTCGTGCACCAGGTGCGCAAGGGCGGTCGCGAGCGTCCAGGGGCGCGCGCGGTCGAAACCCGTCACGTTCACGGGAAAGAAATCGAAACCCGCCTGCGGCACGAGCTTGCCCTCGAGGCGTCGCGTCTCGCCGAAGAAACGCACCTTGTGCCCGCGGGCATCGAGCTCCTCGGCAAGCGCGAGGGCAGGGTTCACGTGTCCGGCCGTACCGCCGGCGGCGATGGCAACGGAGAGCTTATCGGTCATAGCGATCCCTTCTCGAAGATCCCCTTCTTCCGCCCCGCGGCGAGCCGTCGCGCTCGCGCAGGCGGTCGGCGGCCCCGCCATGCAGGTCGACACGGTCGTACGGGCCGCTCTCGGGCGAACGGCGCGTACGGGCGCCCCGCTGGGCGCCGCCCTGCGAGGACGAGGAGCGCCATCCGTCCACCACCGAGAAGCCGGATCGGCGCTCGGAGGCGGCCTGGCGGACCTGCGGCTCCCCCGCCGTCGATCGACCCAGGTGACTCGACACCTCATCAGTATCGTCCATCACGGCGAAGTCGGCGCGACGGCTGCGGTAGACGGTCTCGGTGCCGCTCTCGAACGACACGCGGACCACGAGACCCGCCAGGATGAGCGAGGCGATGAGCGACGAGCCGCCGTAGCTGATGAAGGGCATGGTCTTGCCCGTCATGGGGATGACGTTCAGGATGCCGAGGGCGTTGATGAGGAACTGCACCATGATGATCACGGCGCAGCCCTCCGCGATGAGCCGGTCGCGCAGACAGCGCGCCTGCTTGGCGATGGAGAACGCCGCCCACGTCATGGCGACGAACACGAGCACGAAGATGACCGAGCCCACGAAGCCGAGCTCCTCGCCGATGATGGCGAAGATGTAGTCGTTATGGGACTCGGGCAGATAGTCGTACTTCATCGTGGAGTTGCCGATGCCCCGGCCGAACAGCCCGCCCGAGGCGAAGGCCATGATGGCGAGCGTCGCCTGGTAGCCGGTGTCGAAGGGGTCGGCCCAGGGATCGCTCATGGCAAGCAGGCGCTCCATACGGTAGGGCGCAACGACGATCGCCGCTGCGACGAGCAGCACGGCGAGCAGCACGGCGCCGAACACGATGCGATACGAGATGCCCGCGAAAAACGCCATGGCGAACACCGTGACGGCAATGATCAGGGTCGTGCCCATATCGGGCTGGATGAAGATCAAAAACAGCGGCGCCACCACCGCGATGGCGAGCCTGAGCAGGAACTGCGAGGTGCTGATGCTCTCGCGCTCGTAGTAATCGCTCATGATATTGGCCGCGAGCACGATGATGACGGGCTTCATGAACTCCGAGGGCTGCAGCGTGAAGGGGCCGATGGCGATCCAGCGCACGGCGCCGCCGCCGGCAAGGCCCATGACCTTCACCGCGACCAGCACGAGGATCATGATCGCCCAGACGGGCCAGATGAGGTTGTCCAAGATCCACGACCACGAGAGCATCTTGCTCGTCATGACCGCGATGAGCCCGAGGCCGATGACGGCGAAGATCGCCTGGCGGAAGAGGTAGTACGTCGCGTCGCCCTCCTCCTTGAGCGCAACCACCGACGAGGCCGAGTACACCATCACGAGGCCGAAGACGACGAGCGCAGCGAGGCAGGCGATAAAGACGATGCGCGGGCGCATGATGCGCGCGGGCACGCCCGCTATGAGCTTCTCGGCGGCACCGGCGGAGCTGCGCGCCCGCTCGCGTGCGGGGCGCGTCCTGCGGGCGGGTGTCCGTCCGTGTCCCTCGGCACCGGTTCGGTCCATATGACTCCCTTGCATCGCTTAGGCGCGTCCGTCCGCGCGCAGCTGCTCTACGTACTCCTTGAAGCGGCGTCCGCGCTCCTCGAAACCCGAGAACTCATCGAACGACGAGCATGCGGGCGACAGCAGCACCACGTCGCCGCGGTTCGCGAGCGACCGGGCGACATCGACGGCGTCGCACAGGTCATCCGCCTCGGCGATATCCACGCGCTCGCTGCCGTCGGCCTCCTCGATGGCATGGCGGAAGCGCTCGCGCGCCTCGCCGAAGCACACCGCCGCGCGCACGTGCTCGCACACGAAGGCGGCGAACTCCTCGAGCGGCGTGCCCTTGTCGTGGCCGCCCAGCAGCACGATCACGTCGTCGTCCGGAAAGGCGGTGAGGGCCTTCTCGACGGCATCGGTGTTCGTCGCCTTGGAATCGTTGAAGAAGCGCACGCCGTCGATCTCGCCGCAGGGCTCGACGCGATGCTCGAGCGGCCTGAAGCTCAGAAGACCGGAGCGGACCGCCTCGACGGGTGCCCCGCAGAACAGCGCGGCGGCGGAGGCGGCGAGCGCGTTCGTCACGTTGTGGTTGCCGGCGATCGCAAGGTCGCCTGCGTCCACGAGCGCGCACTCGGTGCCGGCAAGGCGCACCGTGAGCACGCCCTCGCGCACGAAGGCGGCGTCCGGGGTGCCCGCATCGGCAATGCCCAGCGACAGCACGCGACGGCCGGGAACGAAGATACGGTCGGCAAACGCCATGACGCCCTCGTCCTCGACGTCGACAATCGCCAGGTCGCCCTCGTCCATGTTCGCGAACAGGCGGATCTTGGCGAGCGCGTAGTTCTCGTGCGTGCGGTGCCAGGCGAGATGGTCGGGCGTGATGTTCAGCAGCACCGCTACGCGCGGGTGAAGCTCTGAGGTCGTGGCGATCTGGTAGCTCGAGAGCTCGGCAACCAGCCAGGCGTCCTCGCCGTGCGCATCGACGGCGTCGATCGTCGGCGTGCCGATGTTTCCCACCGCGGCGTTCTCGATGCCCGCGGCATCGAGCAGATGGTGCGTGAGCGTCGTGGTGGTCGTCTTGCCGTTCGTGCCCGTGATGGCGCACCACGACGAGCGCGACAGGCGCCAGGCGAACTCGGGCTCGCCCATGACCTCGCCCGCATGGGCGCGCGCCGCGGCAAAGAAGTCCGAGAACTCGGAGATGCCGGGACTCGCCACGCAGATGTCGTAGTCACCCCCGACGGCCTCCGTGCCGTACACGAACCGGGCGCCGCGGGCCTCGAGGGCACGCGTGCGCTCCGTCGCCTCGGAGGTGGCGCCGCCGTACACGGTCACGGAGCTCACGTGCTCAGGACCGTGCGCGAGCGCCCACTCGACCACGTCGAGTCCGGTCGATCCCTGCCCGAGCACGAGCAGCGAGAACGTTTTCGGAAGAGGCATGGAGTATCACTATCCCAACTGGAAGAAGATGGCGAGTCCGAGGGCGCCGAAGGCGGCGGCGATGATCCAGAAGCGGGTGACGACCTTCGTCTCGGCCCAGCCCATCTTCTCGAAGTGATGGTGGATGGGCGCCATGAGGAACACGCGCTTGCCCGTGAGCTTGAAGCTTACCACCTGGATCATGACCGAGACGGCCTCGACGATGAACAGGCCGCCGATGATGAGCGATGCGATCTCGGTGTTCGTCACGATGCCCATGCAGGCGAAGGCGGAGCCCAGCGCAAGGGAGCCGGTGTCGCCCATGAAGATGCTCGCCGGATAGCAGTTGAACCAGAGGAAGCCGATGCAGGCGCCGGCGCAGGCCGCGCCGAAGATGGCGAGGTTGGAGTCGCCGTGCACGAAGGCGATGGCCGCCATGATGAGCATGGCGATCATCGAGGTGCCGCCCGCGAGGCCGTCCAGGCCGTCGGTGAGGTTCACCGCGTTGGAGAAGCCGGCGATGAGCAGCCAGGTGAACAGCATGTACAGCCAGGGGATGTAGTAGGCGCGGTCGCCGACCTCGAACACCGTCATGAACACCGTCAGGTTGATGGTGAGGCCGCCCGGGAAGCGCACCTGGGGCAGCACACCGCAGAAGTTGACCGCGACGATGCAGAAGGCGCAGCAGATGATCGTGAGGCCGATCATCTTGGCGTGGGGCGTCAGGCCGAGCGAGCGGCCGTGCGTGACGCTCGTGACGTCGTCGATGAGGCCGAGCAGGCCGGTGGCGACCGTCGCCCCGATCACGGCGACGATCTCCATCGAGGGATGGGCCATGAGGATGCAGGTGAGCACGACGGCGATCAGGATGACCACGCCGCCCATCGTGGGCGTGCCCTGCTTGACGAGATGGCGCTTGGGGCCGTCAGCGCGAACCTGCTGGCCGATGCCCTCGAAGCGCAGGATGCGGATCCACAGCGGCATGAGCGCGGCGGAGATGATGGCCGCGATGCCGATGGACAGGAAGGTCTGGTAGGTGGGGTACAGGGGGTTGCCGAACATCTGCTAGCACACCTCTTCCACGAAGCGGTCGAGACCCACGAAACGAGAGCCCTTGACGAGCACCAGGTCGTCAGCGGACAGCGCGTGCGACAGGCGCGCGATGGCGGTGTCGGTGTCGGGCACGAGGCGCACGGCGTCGTCGGGCATGCCCATGAGGCGCGCAGCCTCGGCCATGTGGCGGGCGTTCTCGCCGCCCACGCACACGAGCACGTCGGGCTTCTTGGCCGCAGCGTAGGCGCCGGTAAGCTCGTGCAGGCGCGGGCCCTCGTCGTCGCCCAGCTCGCCCATCTCGCCGAGCACGGCGATGCGATCGCCCTCGCAGGGCAGCTTGGCAAGCAGGTCGAGGGCGGCTGCCATCGACTCGGGGGCGGCGTTGTAGGAGTCGTCGATGATGCGCGCACCGCAGGTCGCACGGCGCACATCGGCGCGACGGCCGGTGATCTCGAGCTTGCCGAAGACCTCATCGATCACGTACTGCGCGATGCCCAGGCGATGCGCGAGCGCCGCGGCGTACAGCGCGTTCACCACGGACTGGGCGCCGGTGATCGCCAGGCGGGTCTTGAACTGGGCGCCGTCCTCGAACGTGATGTCGAAGACAGGGCAGCCGTCCTCCCCCACCTCGATGTTGCGGGCGCTCACGTCGTCGTCATCGGTCGTGCCGCAGAGGATGACCTCGATGCCGGCGGGCTTGGCGAAGTTCTCGATGATGAAGGGCGTGAAGTCGTCCTCGCCGTTGAGAACGAGCGCGGAGTGGTGCCCCTCGAAGTTCTCGGATGTGGGCGGCATGCCCGCCATGATCTCGGCCTTGGCGCGCGCGATGTTCTCGCGGCTACCCAGAAGGCCGATATGCGAGGTGCCGATCTTGGTGATGACCGCATAGGTGGGCTGCGCGCAGCGCGACAGGCGCTCGATCTGGCCGAAGCCGTCCATGCCCATCTCGAGCACCATGATCTCGGTGTCGCGCGGGGCCGACAGGATGGTCAGCGGCATGCCGATGAGGTTGTTGTAGTTGCCCTGCGTCACATGCACGCGGTAGCGGGTCGAAAGCAGCGCGGCGAGCGTGTCCTTCGTGGTGGTCTTGCCGATGGAGCCCGTGACGCCGATGACGGTGCAGCGCATGCGGGCGCGGTAGCCCTGGGCCAGAAGCAGGAGGAACTCCGTGGGGTCCTCGCAGGTGAACACCGCGCACTCATGGTCGTCGGCGATGCGGATCAGCTCGCGGCTGGGATCACGCGTGAGCACCACGCAGGCGGCGCCGGCCTCGATGGCCGCGCGGGCGTAGTCGTTGCCGTCGACGCGCTCCCCCGGGAACGCCACGAACAGGGAGTCTTCCTGCACGGCGCGGGAGTCGATGACGACCCCTTTGCACACGCGGTCGGCGTTACCCGTCCAGGGGCGGGCGCCGGTAACCCCCTCAAGGTACTTGACTGCGATCTCTATCATGTATCGCTCCTTAACGAGCCGGATTATGCCGACCGTTTATTTTAGCGCGGTTTCCCCACCCGTTCGTGCAGGCCCTGTGAACATGCCCGACGCCCGCGAAGGCACCCGCGCCCTACTCCTCCGTCGAGCGCGTGGGCTTCACGCCGAGCGTCTTCAGGCAGGTCTCCATGATCTGCGCGAAGGGCGGCGCCGCCGCGACGGAGGTGTAGCCGGTGCCGTCGAGCGTCACGTAGACCTGGACCTGCGGGTCCTTCGTGGGGGCGAAGCCCATGAACGACGCCATGTAGCTGCCCTCCATGTAGCCGCCGCTCTCGCTTGCGCGCTGCGCCGTTCCCGTCTTGCCCGACACCTCGTAGCCCGGCACCTGGCCGAGCTCGCCGGTGCCCTCGTCGACGACGGTGAGCATCATGTCGGCGACCTTCGCGGCAGCCTCTTCCGAGATGGCGCGCTGCTCGGTGTCGGACCAATCGATCTCCTCGCCGTGCTTGGCCATGAGGAAGTGCGGCGTCGTCATGACGCCCTTGTTCGAGATCGCCGAGATGGCGCGGGTGATCTCGATGGGCGGGGCCGACACCGACTGGCCGAACGACATGGCGGCCACGCTCGCGCCGTCGTACTCGTCGCGCGGGCGCACGATACCCGTGTTCTCGCCCGGGAAGTCCACGCCCGAGGCGTGCCCGATGCCGTAGCGGTCGAGGTACTCGGCGAACGAGTCGGCGCCGATCTTCTCGCCCACGAGGATCATGCCGGTGTTCGACGAGCGGCGCATGATCTCGCGCACGGTCATGACCATCTGGTAGTCGCGCTGGTCGACGTCGGTGACCTCGTCGCTTCCCGCGAGCACGACCGGCGGCACGTTGAACGTCGTGTCGGTGTCCACGAGGCCGAGGTCGATCGCCGCGCCGCAGACGAGCGCCTTGAAGACGCTGCCGGGCTCGTAGGCGTCGGTCACCACACGCAGGTTCATGTCCTCCGTGCGCGCGTTGGAAAGATCGGCCTGGTCGTAGGTGGGATACGAGCAGGCGGCGAGGATTTCACCCGAGCGCGGGTCGGTCACGATGACCGATCCGTAGTGGGCGCCGCTATCGGCCACCGCGTCCGCGAGGGCGTCCTCCGCGGCGCGCTGGATGTTGACGTCGAGCGTGAGCACGAGGTCGTCGCCGTCTCGCGGGTCCTGGCGCTCGTACGCGCCGCCGGCGATATAGGTGCCGTCTGCCGCGCGCTCGCGCTTGATCCAGCCGTTCTCGCCCTGCAGGTCATCGTTGTACTGCAGCTCGAGGCCGGAGATGCCGTTGTTGTCGATATCCACAACGCCGATGACCTGCGACGCGAGGTTGCCGTAGGGGTAGACGCGGCGCGTGGTCTGCTCGGTCTCGATGCCCGCGAGGCCCTCCTCGAGCAGCGCCTCGGTCACGTCGCTATCCACCTTGCGCGCCACGTAGGTCCAGGTCGACTCCTCGTCGACCATGTCCTGAGCCTCGGCGCGGTCGACGCCCAGGTGCTTGACCAGAGCGTTCACGACCTTCTTCTTGTTCTTCTTGGTGATGAGCGTCGTGTTCAACGCGATGTTGAAGCACTCCTCGCTCGCCGCGATCACGTTGCCGTTGCGGTCGTACATCGTGCCGCGCTTGGCGTAAAGCGTCGGGTTGGAGGTGATACGATCCTCCAGACGCTCCTCGTTGATGCCGTGGTAGAAGATCTGGTGGCCGGCCAGGCCCCAGACGCAGCCCGCAGCGCCGAGGCCAAGCACCAGCTTTACGAGGCCACGGCGCGAAACGGGCTCATGAGCCATATCGGCGTGGAGCAGATCGGTTTTGGGACGACGGCCGCGACCGGAGCCGCGCGGGGCGTCGGCGTCGTAGGCGGCGTGGCGGCGTCGCTCGGGATCGCCGGAACGGTTGCTATAGCGGTCGTAGGGCATGTGCGATAGGTATCCTACTCAGATTGCGCATCGGTCGGGGCATCGGCATCGGCCGCGGGAGAGGAGGAAGCCGAGAGGTCGACCGTCACGGAGCGGTCCGCCTCGACCATGCCGAGGGTGCCGGCCGCGAGATCGCGAACGCGCGAGGGCGAGCTGTACACGGAGTGCATGACCTCGAGACTGGAGCTCTGGTCGCGACCCTCGTCGAGCGTCTCGGTGAGGGTGGCGTTCGCGTTCATGATCTGCGCGGTGGCGCCGGCGATGGCGACGCGTGCGAAGCCCACGATGCAGAAGAGCATCACGAGCGCGCAGAAGACCTTCATGACGGTCATGAAGGCAGGGCTCACGCCCTGGTCAGCCTGCCTGCCCTCACCGGATACGACATGGAGCTGCGGGCGCTCAAGCGGGCGCGGCGCGGCCTGGCCGTATCCGGCGGGGACTGCGGCGGACTGCATATCATAGGCGACTGCTGCGTTTGAATGACGATAACCCATGATATGAGACCCGTCCCCTCGTGTGTATGAGTAGTGCGTTTAAAGTTCGTTTAGGCGGCGTTTCGGGACGACAGGTCAAAATCAGCGCGACGTTGCGGCTCAGAGCCGTTCGGCCACGCGGATCTTGGCAGATCGGGCCCGGGGGTTGCGTTGCACCTCATCGGCGCGCGCGACCAGCGGTTTTCGAGTGAGAACCTTGAGATGCGGCACGTGCCCGCACACGCACACCGGGATATCCGGCGGGCATATGCAGCCCTGGCTCTGCTCGTGGAAGATGTGCTTCACGATGCGATCCTCGAGCGAGTGGTACGAGATGACGCAGATGCGCCCTCCCGGATTCACCCAGCGAACCGCCGCCTCAAGGCCCCGCTCCAGCACATCGAGCTCGTGGTTGACCTCGATGCGGATGGCTTGGAAGCTCTTGCGGGCGGGATGCCCTCCATGGCGGCGCGCCGCGGCGGGTATGCCCGCTTTGACCGCCTCCACCAGGTCACCCGTCGTGCGGAGCGGCTCCGTCGCGCGGCGGCGCACGATCTGGCGTGCGATCTGCGCGGCATAGCGCTCCTCCCCGTACACGCGTAGAATCCGGGCGAGGTCAGCTTCGTTATAGGTGTTTACGACCTCTGCTGCGTTTAGGGTGTTGTTACCCGGATCCATCCGCATATCAAGCGGGGCGTCCTCGTGGTACGAGAAGCCCCTTCCAGGGATATCGAGCTGCGGGCTCGAGACGCCCAGGTCGAACAGGAAGCCATCCACCCCGGGAACCTGCGCCGAGCACAAAAGCTCGTCGAGGTCTCCGAAGTTGCCCTTGAGGAGCTTGCGCGGCGTGCCGGGCGCTTCCGCGTCCAGGCGCCTGCCGGCAGCCTCGAGGGCCATGTCATCCTGGTCGATGCCGATCAGAAGGCCCGTCTTCCCCACCGCCGCGGCCATCTTCACGGAATGGCCGGCGCCGCCGAGGGTGCAATCGCACACAACGGAACCCTCGCTCAGATCGAGCTGCTCGAGCACTTCTGCGAGCATGACAGGTTCATGCCGAAACTCGGTTTTCAACGTTCCCGCGGCCGTCTGCGTATCCACCATGAGCACCCCTTAGCTGAAGAACAGATCCATGAGCTCTGCCTCGGTCTCCGCCTGCGTCTGGTTCCAGGTCTCGCGATCCCAGATCTCCAGATGGTCGGTGTTACCGATCACCGTCACCTCGCGGTCGAGATGCTTCTTGGAGCGATAGCTCTCGGGCAAGGCGATGCGGTTGGCGGAGTCGATCTCCGCCGGCGTGGCCATCGAGTTGAGCACGCGCATGAGCTTCTGATCGTCCAGGTTGCGGCGATCGAAGCCACGCTCCTGCTTCTCGAACAGGCTCATGACCCATGCCTCGTAGCGGTCCTCAGGGAACACGTACACGGCCTCGACATCGGGGGCTGGCAGGATGCGCACGCGGCTCGGGAGGTCGTCGCGGAGGGCAGCGGGCAGGGATAGACGGCCTTTTGCATCGAGATTGCGCTCGAACGATCCGGTCAGTATCACTGCTGCGCCCCTCCTCTCGGCTACTCGGTGGGCTTTGTGCGCGGGGAGCCACCCCGCTTGTCGACGGCTCTATCTTAATGGCCTGAAGCCCCCTCTCGCAACATTTTTTCCCACTTTCTCCCCCACCGGTTCCCACCGACCCACCGACGTACCTGACCGCCCGACAAACGCACTGCCGCCCAAACACAAGATGTTGTGTTTGGGCGGCGGGAATTCACCACCTATCGTTGTCGATGGGGCGAACTATAACCTTCAAGTTGAGATTGAACCGTTTTTTGATGGACCGAACCGCTTTGTGTCGGATTAAAGAATGCGCAGGTAGATGCGGTGGGAGAAAATGGGAGACCACTGAGCTGGGCATCTGTTGCACCGCGAGCGAATACGATGGCGGCGCGATATCTATATATGGGGTCAAAACGCCTCGGATTGCGCTCTGACCACTTCAATCTACGGTCACTGCAGCGCGGTGGGGCGCGGTGGGAGACGCGCACAACGGTGCGGTGGGGAGCGTGACAGTTAGGACGGGTCCCAGTGTCATGCTCCTCCCCCTACGCGCGGTACATGACAGCTAGGACGGGTCCCAGTGTCACGTTTCTCCCCTTACGCGCGGGGATGCGCCGCGAGATAGACCTCGCGCAGCTGGGTGCGGTCGATATGCGTGTAGATCTGCGTGGTGGCGATGCTCGCATGGCCCAAGATCTCCTGCAGCACGCGCAGGTCGGCCCCGCCGGCGAGCATGTGCGTGGCAAAAGAGTGGCGCAGCGTGTGGGGATGCAGGCCCTCGATGCCCACCGTCCTGCCGTAGCGCTCGACGATCGCATGGAGCGACTGGCGGCTGATCCGCGTGCCGTGGGCGTTCAGGAACACCGCCGGCGACATGCCGGAGCGCGCGTGCGACGCCAGGCCCATGCGGGCGCCCTCCAGATACGACGCGAGCGCATCGAGCGCCGTCCCCATGATGGGGACGAGCCGCTCCTTGGACCCCTTGCCGAACACCCGCAGGTAGCCGTCGTCGAGATAGAGGTCGCCCGTGTCGAGGCCCGTAAGCTCGCTCGCGCGCAGGCCGCAGCCGTACAGGACCTCGAGCATGGCGCGATCGCGCGCGCCGGCGTCCGTCGGCGGGAACGGCTGGTCGAGCAGAGCTCCCACCTGGTCGATGGACAGGCAGTCGGGCAGGCGCTCCTCCTGGCGGCTGAAACGCACCGATGCGGTCGGATGCTCCTCGCTCACGCCCTCGCGCACCAAGAAGCGGTGGAGGCCCTTCACGGCCGAAAGCGAGCGGTTGATCGACGACGACGCATAGCCCTCCTCGCGCCGGGCGGCGATGAAGTCCTCCACGTCGGCGCGCGTCACGCCATCGAGGTCCTCCACGCCGCACCCGGAGAGAAACGCCCGGTAGGCGGAAAGGTCGCGGCGGTAGGCCTCGAGCGTGTTGCGGGAGTAGCCCCGCTCGACCGCAAGGTAGCTCATATACTCTTCGCACGCGCGCTCGAGCGCCGTCATCGCCGCCATGGCACTAGCAATCCACGGGATTGGTGGGGTTCACCTCGGTGCGCGCGACGCCCTCGTTCTGGGCGATCGCCGCACGCACGAACTCGCGGAACAGAGGCTGGGGCTTGGTGGGACGGCTCTTGAACTCGGGATGCGCCTGTGTGGCGACAAACCACGGATGGGTCTCACGCGGCAGCTCGACCATCTCGACCAGTCCCCCATCGGGGCTCGTGCCCGAAACGACCAGGCCCGCGCGCTCGAGCTCATCGCGATAGGCGTTGTTGAACTCGTAGCGGTGGCGGTGGCGCTCGAAGACGAGGTCCTCGCCGTACGCCTCGCGCGCGAGCGAGCCCTCCGCCAGCTTGCACGGATAGGCGCCCAGGCGCATGGTGCCGCCCTTCTCGGTCACGTTTTCCTGCGAGTCCATGAGGTCAATCACCGAATGCGGGCCCTCGGGATCGAACTCCGAGGAGCTCGCGCCCTCAAGCCCCGCGACATCGCGGGCGAACTCGCAGACCGCCACCTGCATGCCCAGGCACAGGCCCAGATACGGGATGTTGTGCTCGCGCGCATAACGGGCGGCGCAGATCTTGCCGTCGAAGGCGCGTTTGCCGAAACCGCCGGGTACCAAGATGCCCGAGGCGTCTGCCAGCATCTCGTCGACATTGCTCTCGTCGAGGCTCTCGCCGTCGACGAGCTGCACGTCCATATGGCGGTCGAAGAAGATGCCCGAGTGGTGCAGGGCCTCGATGACCGACAGGTAGGCATCGGGCAGCTGGGTGTACTTGCCCACCACGGCAACCTTCACCCGGTCGGTATGGCGGTTGGCGTGATCCTGCTTGTCCAGGAAGGCGTACCAGTCCTCCATATGGCGCTCGCGCGGCTCGAGGCCCAGGCGCTCGCAGACGCGCAGGTCGAAGTCCTGCTCGGCGAGCAGGCGCGGCACGTCGTAGATCGAGGCGCAGTCCTCGTTGGTGAATACGCAGTCCACGTCCACGTCGGTGAAGCTCGCGATCTTGGCACGGATCGCATCGTCGATCTTGTGGTCGCTGCGCAGGACGATGATATCGGGCTGGATGCCGAAGCTGCGCAGCTCCTTTACGGAGTGCTGCGTGGGCTTGGTCTTGACCTCGTGGGCCGCGGCGATATAGGGAACGAGGCTCACGTGGATGTAGCAGACGTTCTCCGGGCCGGCGTCCTTGCGGTACTGGCGGATGGCCTCGACGAAGGGCTGGCTCTCGATGTCGCCGATCGTGCCGCCGAGCTCGGTGATGACCACGTCGGCGCCCGTCTGTTCCTCGAGTTTGCGGAACTTGTCCTTGATGGCGTTCGTGACGTGCGGAATCACCTGCACGGTGCCGCCGAGGAAGTCGCCGTGGCGCTCGCGGGCGATCAGGCCCTGGTAGATGGCGCCCGTGGTGAAATTGGAGTTGCGCGTGAGGTTCTCGTCGATGAAGCGCTCATAGTGGCCGAGGTCCAGATCGGACTCGTAACCGTCCTCGGTGACGAACACCTCGCCGTGCTGGAACGGGCTCATCGTGCCCGGATCCACGTTCAGGTACGGATCCGCCTTCTGCATGGTGACCTTGTATCCACGGCTTTTGAGCAGGCGGCCGAGCGACGCGGCCGTGATGCCCTTGCCGAGTGAGGATACGACGCCACCGGTAACGAAAACATGTTTGGTCATTGTGTTGTACCTGAGCTTTCCCGTCGAAGTTCCTAGTCTTCACGGGTCTTCATTGTACAACTCGCGCTTCGGCGCCCCGCCGTTTCATATTCTCGTAACAATTCTCGAAACGCTTGCCGTTTGCGCGCTCGACGCGAGAGGTGCGATCTATACGCGCTCGCGCGCCCGCGTCGAGAGGTATACATGCCGTTTTCAGCGTTTCCATTCGGTTTCGCCGGCACATCACGCCTCGAAGCCGACCGCGAACGGCAAAAACGTCTGGCAGGAGCGCCCAAAAGACGGCAGCTACTCGACGGACACTCCAAGATTCGCTGAAAACGGGCTTCATAACTGGAATGACGTATAAAACTGTGTATAAAAGCTCTCATTTTTCGCCGCCCCATGAATCACGTTGCCGCGCTTGCCTTCCCCGAGCGGCACAGCGCGCTTGACCGAAGGCGATGGCCCGAAAAATGGCAGATGCCGTCGAACCGTGCTATGTTGATATCGTTTCAATTGCACATAAGGGGGTCGGAAATTGGCGGCAGAAACACCGAGTTCAGTTATGTATGCCGATTTTCGAGGCTTCGGGGGTATCGCCCATCGCGATGCCGCCCTGGTTCTGCTCGACGGCAAGATTTCCATCGGCGGGAAAACCATCGAGGAGCGCATCGGCGACCGCACGTTTCTGTCGCGCGAGGTCGTCCATGCCCGCCCCTCCTCCATCCCCTCCAAGCTCTTCTCCGACTTCACCGTCAGCGCCAAGACGATGGCCGCCCGCCTCATCGCGGCACGCGGCGGCAGGCAGGCGGGCTGCTCTGAGGTGATCGCGCACTATCGCGGCACCGCCGCCACCATCATGCGCGATGCGCTCGACGCCTGCGGCATCGACCCCATGCCCTACGGCAACGCGGTGCGCAAGGTGATGTCGCTCCACCTTGAGCGCGAATCCGACCGTGCGCTCCTTCTCGTCATGCTCTTCCTCGTGACCGGCTGCCTTGCCGATCCCGCCCGGGCCATCGAGACCGTCGGGGCCTTCGCCGAAAGCGAGCTGTCCGCTTCGCTCGATACCCTGGTTGCCGACGAGGCCGCGCACGGCGCGCCCGCCGGCCGCCCCGCCGAGCACCGCCTCGGCCTGGTGCGCATCGTCGACGGCGCGTTCCGACCGCCTATCCGCGAGCTGTCGTGCAAACCCGAGGGCACCGTTATCGGTTGCCTGCCCGATGGGGCCGACTGCATCGCCGACGTCGACGCCGATGTGTCCCGCCGGCATGCGCGCGTCTGGCGAGAGGGCGACCGCTGGTTCGTGCGCGACCTCGCCTCGACCAACGGGACGTGCGTCATCTCGGGAGCCGATAGGACGTCTCGCCACGTGGATGGCGACGAGCACGCAGAGCCCTTCGAGATCCGCAACAGCGACATCCTCTGCCTCGGCGCCACCACGCGCTTCCTCGTCATGCGTCTGAGCGGCTGATCTGCTGCCCTGTTGCGCAACAGAGTGACACCCTCCGCACCGTACAATCGGCCCAACGACCTGTGGACCCCACCCGAAAAGGCAGACACGACCATGGCACAGCATTCCATCCGGCCCCAGCAGCTCATCGAGTTCTCGACGTTCGACACCGCTTTCGCCGTGGCCCCGAGCGACGAGGACCAGACGCGCCGCCGCTATATGACGCTGCTGGTCGATGGGCAGGTCGCTCCGCGCCGCGGCGCCTCGAGCACCGTCTACCGCGTGAGCAACACCGAGTGCGCCGCGTTCGCCCTGAAAGTGCTCAAGACCGACGACCTCGAGACCGAGGAGCGCGAGCGCGTGCTGCCCGTGCGCACCCGCACGTTTCTGGAGGAATACCGTGCGCAGACCGTCGTGTCGCATCTCGCGGGCTTCCCCAAGCTCTACGGCTACGGCATGATCGACGACGTCCCCGCCATCCTCATGGAGTGGATCGAGGGCTTCACCCTGAACGAGGCGACCCCGCAGCTCCCCGCCGACATCTACGGGCGCATCGACGCGCGCGCCATCGCGGGCATCGGGCGCGCCGTGCTCACGCCCCTCATCGCGGCACGCACGCTCGACGAGCGCTTCATCCACCGCGACCTCTCGCCCAAAAACATCATGCTGCGCTGCGACCGCACCCCGCTCGAGGAGCAGGTGGCCACGAACCGCTTCGACATCTGCCTCGTCGACATGGGCAGCGCCACCGCCGTGGCGGCGGACTCCTCCCTCACCATGCTGACCAACATCTGGCGCGCGGGCACCCCCGACTACGCCCCGCCCGAGATGCTCACGAGCGACGAGCCGGCGCTGGTGGAGCTGCGCTCGTCGTCGGCCATCGACGTCTACGCCCTGTGCGGCATCCTGTACGAGCTCTACGCCCAGACGACCCCCTACGGGCGCGGCATGTCGCTGGCCGCCTCCCCCTACCGCGTGAAGATGGACAACGACCCCCTGCCGCTCGCGCCGCGCAGCGACGCCGACCGCGGCCTGACCGACGCGATCATGGCGGGCCTCGCCCGCGAGCAGCAGGAGCGCATCTCGGCGGAGGAGCTCGACGCGCGCCTCGCCTCCTGGCTCGACGGGAGCGCCCCCGTATCCGACGGGAACGAAGACGGCCCTGTGGGCGCCGACAGGTCGCAGGCACCCGCGGCTGCCGTCGCGGGCGACAGGGCGGCGCGCGCCGCCGCGGATGCGGAGCCCGAGCCCGCGGCGGAACCGCCGGCGCGGCCCGTGCCCTCCATCTCGCGGCGCAGCTTCATCGCGGGCGCCCTGTGCGGCGCGGGGCTTCTCGGCGCGGGTGCCGCCGCCGTGTACACGAAGGGCTTCGGGCTTCTCGCCCCGCGCACGCTGAACAGCTACACCTGGCGCGAGCTCGCCGACATCTCGGCCGAGATCTCGGCGGCCGAGACCCCCACCGACGCCATCGCCATCGCGAACGGCTACGGCCTCGTGGGAGCTGACGGCACCATCGACGGCAGCATGTGCAAGGACCTCCAGTTCGACGGCATCCCCCACCACGTGCAGCTCGTGGGCATCAACCACGACGAGCTCGCCGACGGCTCCGGATACGCCGGCCTCACGTTCATGTTCACCGAGATCGTGAGCACCAAACCCATGAGCGACAAGGCCTATGCCGACGGCGGATGGGAGGCGAGCGACATGCGCGCCTACCTCAACAGCAACTTCATCGAGAAGCTCCCCGCCGACCTCGCCGAGCTCATCGTGCCGGTCACGAAGTACACGAACAACACGGGCGGCACCGAGGACCCCTCCGCCGTCACCCCCACCGAGGAGCGGGTGTGGCTGTTCAGCTACTGCGAGCTCGCCGGCGAGCGGGCGCGCCTGACCTTCAACGAGGGCTACCGGTTCCTGGCCGACATCCTGAACGCCGAGGGAAGCCAGTACGACTACTTCGAGCAGCTCGGCGTCATGCCGCAGTCCGCCGCCGAACCCCTCGTGAGGAACAACGAGGACGAGCCCGACTACTGGTGGCTACGCAGCGCGAGCCCCGATGTCTCGCTGGCAGACGGCATCGTGACGTTCAACCGCGTGGGCCCGAACGGCGACCCCTTCCACTTCGCCACCGCCTGCACCGACACCTCCGGCATCCTGCCCGGGTTCTGCATCTAGCGGCGGGAGTTCGAAAGCAAGGGCCGGCGCCCAGAGATCATCTCTCTGGGCGCCGGCCCTGTTCTTCAGCGCTTGACGAAGGGAGAGACGACTCGCGCCGTCTCTCCCTTCGTAAACGAAAGGGGCTTAGTCGTTACTCGGCATCCTCTGCCTGGCGATACATTACCGCAGCCATCTGGGCTCGGGTGAGGTCGCCCAGCGGATCGAGCTTGCCGGTGTCGGAGTAGCCCTGAAGCAGGCCCGTGGACACCGCCCAGTCGACCGCAGAATCGGCCCAGTCGGACGTATCGGAAGCATCGGGGAACTCGGGCGCGTCGCCCTCTGCCGCCGGCTCGCCCGCGGTGCGCCAGAACACCACTGCCAGCTGCTCGCGGGTAAGGATGTCATCTGGGCCGAAGGCGGCACAGTCGGAGTAGCCCGTCATGATTCCCTCAGCCTTGGCCCATGCAATCGCGTCGGCATACCAAGCGGTAGAGTCGACATCGGTGTAAGCAGCGATAGCAGCAAGGTCGGCGTCAGAGACCTCGGGGCAGCCCGCGGCCTTGTAGAGCGTGGAGGCAAGCTGTGCGCGAGTGAGCGCGTCGTCGGGACCGAACTTGCCGGCGCCCTCATAGCCGGTCATGATGCCGTTCTCAACAGCCCAGTCGACGACGTCGTGATACCACGCACCGACCTTAACGTCGGAGAGACTGTGGCTCGGGCAGGCTTCGCCGCCGTCGCACACGAACTCAGCCTCGACGGTCACGGGACCGTCCGGCATCTCGAAGGTCCAAGTGCCATCCTTCTCGCCCGGCTTGACCTCGATGGCCTTACCGTCCTCATCGGTAACCGAGACGGACCAAGCGAGCTTGCCCTCGTCTGCCGTCGCCGTCACGGTAACGGTGTCGCCCTTCTCAGCACGCTCGGGATCAACCTTGATCTTGCCGCCGTCGACCTCGGTGATGGTGACTTCGGATCCCTCGGGTTCGGGTTTGGGAGTAGGCGGCACGTAGTTCTTCGTCCACTGCGCGGTAAGGGCAACGTCGGCGGTAACCGTGTAAGCTGCGCCGGCATCGTACACAGTGCCGTCAGGGGCTTTCCAGCCGTTGAAGGTATAGCCGGGGCGCGTAGGAGCGGGGAGCTTAAGCGTCGATTTGCTGTCGAGGTTCAGCTCGTGCTTTTTGCTGTCATAGGCGTAGTCGAGCGTTACCTTAACCTGAGTGGTTTCCCCGGCGTCCTCTGCGCTCAGGTCCTTTACGACATCGCCAGGCTTTGCGGCTGCGAGAGCCTGCTCAACCGTTTCGTAGTAGCTGTACATACCATCAGAGCTATGCAGCTCAGCATTCAAGCTGTCAACAACATAGTTCTTAACAGACGAACTAAACGAGCCGCCAGAAATGAACCCTGCGCCATTCTTTACATCGTCCTCATACGTCCCACTATAAGCAGCGTTCGTGCCACCGTTTATGGCGACGAACTCTCCCCCCTTGATTGCCAAGTTAATCACATCAAGCTTAGGATTGTTTTCGGGCGTACTCTCATAAAACGCCGTGTAGCCAGAAACGTTTCCGCCCGTAATGGTCACATCGAGCGGCAACTTGGTCGTATGCTGGGCAACAGCAAGACCAGCACCTGAAGTGGTGCTGCCATTTCCGTTAGGCAAAACTTGCGTAGGAATACTGGTGCCCACAATGGAACCAGCAGACATGGTCAGCTTTCCGGCACGGATTTCCATGCCGGTGCTGCCAGACACGCTTGCGCCATTGATAATCCACTCACCGTAACCTGCGGCATAAATGCCGTTGCCAACAGAGGTAATCGTGGCAGTTTCTCCAAGCGTGAACTTGGGAACGTAGCCCTCCGTTGGCTTAATAGTTCCCTGAAGATAGATTCCGTGACCACCGGCACCTGAAGTGTCCTCCACGGAATTGATATGGCCATTGAGTGTCACCACAACGCCGTAGGCAACTTTGTCCTCGTTGTAGTCAACAAAAATCCCGCTCCAGCCTTCAAGCGTTACATTCTTGCCGATTGTGACAACGCTGTAGTCTGCAACATTCGTTTTGGCGCCCTCAATCATAATGGGACCGTAGTAGGGATGTCCCTCCGCAACGGTTCCATCACCTTTGATTTCAAGCTTTCCGTGCTTTACATAGAAATAGGAATCGTAGTCGAACGTGACGTCATGACCTGCAAGATCAACTTCGATCGACTTGCCATTGTCAATTGTTATGCGAGAGACGCACGTCGCATCAGCTAGAAGAGTTACGGTATCTCCGTTGCTCGCCTCAGCAACTGCCTTCTCGAGAGTTGCGTAGCTCTGGTTTCCGACAGAAGCTATAGCTTCCGGCGCTTTGGAAATTGTCCATTCACCAGTCTCATTCTTAACTGCAGTAACGGATTCAGCAAGCCAATCCTTTTGAGGTTGCTCTTCAAAAGTGCCGCCTGAAACCACAATTGTTGGCTCAGCATTCGAGCTGGACGCGATAGTCTTCTTGGTCTGATCGCTCAGCACGATGGACTTAAAGCTGCCGTTGCCGAGCACGTTAATCTCTGCGTTTTCCAGACTATTCGTGTCGTAAACAATCGATCCTTGAATGTCTCCATAGAAGTCACCGTCGAACGACACAGATACATTGGGATAGGCCGACGCCCATCCATGGCAAACATCAAAAGCGATAGCGTTAGGCTCTGACATCACGATGTTCGTGTTGCCTTTGAATACCGCTTCTCCGTTATTGAAGCTCAAAGCATAATCTTGTCCACCAACTTGATGCGTTGCGTCGAACGTCATGTTCTCAAACGTCACATCGCAGTAAGAGTTGATGATGCGCTTGATATTATCAGCATTAGGAGCAATGTTTATCGTACCGTTTTTAAAAACTATGTTAGAGTCTTTAAGTAGCTGAAAGCCCTGCGTTTCCGTTCCTGCCGAGCCAGCACCCGGCCCCGAAAGCGTGTATGTATGGCCTCCGAAATCAATCACGAAGTTTTTACCACTTGGGACTGAAATGCCTTCGGCATTAGGAACGTCAGCAGTGAGCTCAATCGTTTCGTGATCCTTAACATCTTTAATGGCTTCTTTCAATGTCGCATAGGTCTTTTCGCCTATTTTCGCGACATTTGTAGCCTCGGGTGTCTGCCCGGCAGTGGCCTCGGCTGGCGTCTCCACCGGCTCTGCCAAAGCAACAGCGGGTGCAACGCCGAGCGTTAGAGCCAGGCCGAGACCGGCGGTCACGGCCAAGCGGGACGCTCCGCCCAACTCGAATCTACTCATATTCTGTTCAACTCCTTATATCCGACCCGGAGTCGATGCCTTTTGACATCGTAATATCGAATTATAAGGAGTTGCTCCCTCCTCGTCAATGATTTATGAGTTTTTACTGTGTTTAGATTGCGTTAAGCGGATTCTGTGGTATACATTATTTCTTTACAGACGACGTCGCAAAACCTTGCCGGTTGGGCGTTCCCGGCAACCCATCAAACGCAACAAGCCACACTCGGTGTTGTCACTGGGCCGATCTGATGCCACTTTGGTGTTTCCGCAGATCATCAGGCATACCACGCTGCTTCTGTCACCAATTCAATCAGATTACAACTCGATAGCACGGCCGGCCGATGTTCGCTTTGACAAACCCCTCTGAACATTCGCGAAATCGTTCAGCGGGATGTGTGCCTAGTATTCAGGAGTTCTCCCGTTTACAGCAACGCCGCAGGTAGGCTGCTTAACGAAAGTCAGCCTTATAAAGGCTCTTAGCGTGCCAAACTGCCCATTTTGTGTCATCGGCCTCTCCCCCGCCCCTCCCGGATGCTGAATTTGAATTTGAAATACATGGTGCTGGCTGGCCTATCTCCCAACTATGGGTATGAAATGGAATAACTGTCCCATGAAGGAGAATTCTCTATAACCATACTTCCGATGAAAGAACTGAAGGACACCGCCGGCATCACCCGGCGGTGCGAGGAAGAAAACGAGCCCATCCACATCACCAAGAACGGCTATGACTGCTTGGTGGTGATGACTTCCAAGACGTTCGAGAAGTACGACCGCGCCCTGAAGCAGGCGGCGCAGCGCGAACTAGACAGGCAACGTTACTTCGATGAGCCTGTTTCTGATATAGAGGCCGGTTTTGAAGACATCGCTGCGGGACGAACCGCCGATGCATTCGAATCCCTTGCGGCGCTGAGGGAAAAGCACGGCCTATAGCATCCATCACACCGCGCGGTTCAACAAGCAGCTCGAAGGCACGGTCGAATACCTGTTGCATACCCTCTGCAGCCCTCAGGCGGCAAAATCGCTTCTCAACGAATACGAATGAGCGCTCCATATTCGGAATACGCACGCGGCCTCCCGTCCTGCTTGGACGGGAGGCCGCCGAACTCATAGGGCGCCGTCGTCTCGCGGGGCGACAGACGCCCCCGTACCGACAGGAGCGCTCGTGATTATCCCTCGGCCAGCGCGCCGGCATCGACGGCGTTCAGCATCATGGCCGCCATCTCGGCACGCGTGATGTCGCGTACGGCATCGAGCGTGCGCGTGCCGTCCTCGCCCTCGACGCCGTTGATCACGCCGGCCTCGACCGCCCAGGCGACGGCCGGGCGCGCCCAATCGGACACGCCGTCGCCGTCCACATAGCCATCGAGCACCGAGGTGTCCTGTTCGGAGAGGTCGGCTCCGGCCGCGTTGGCGATGATGCAGGCGAACTGCTCGCGCGTGAGCGGATCGCCCACGCCGAACTTGTCGGAGCCGTCGTACCCGTTGATGAGCTCGCTCGCAACGACCCAGTTGACCGCGTTGGAGTACCACTCGTCCTGGACGACATCGGAGCGGTCGACAGCCGGCGCGTCCGTGGCGCCCTCGCCCAGCGCGTTCCACATGACCATGGCGGCCTGCTCGCGCAAGAGCTTGTGCTCGGGGCCGAACGTGCCGTCGCCGTAGCCGCCCATGAAGCCGAGCCCGGTCACGCGGATGACTTCGTCGTGGTACCAAGCGTCTGCCGGCACGTCGGTATACGGCTCATCGACCGGCACGGCGTACGCCTTGATGGAGGGGTTGTCGATATCGATGACGCCGCCCAGCGCCCCCGACGTCTCCTCGGCCGCGTCGGACCAGTCCACCCAATCACCCTTGGCCATCATGAAGCTCTCGCCGTCGTTCACGACGCCCTTGAAATATCCCGGCACCTGCAGCTGGATGGCATCGTGGGTCGCCGTGGCGAGCCACTCTTCCTTCGTGGCGAGGTAGGCGTCGACCTCCTCGTCAGAAGCGTCAGGATGCTCCGCGCGGTACTCCGTCACCAGCTGATTGACGAGCTGGCTCCTCAGGGCATGCGTGGACTCCTCCTGCTGCTCCAGCTGGCTGATGGCCAGGTCCCGGTAGGCGTCGTTGAATGCGGCCTGCGCGAGGATGTAATAGCCGTCGGGGCCCTGCATGGTCACGACCACCGAGAAGCGCTCGCCCTCATCGAAGTGCAGCTTGGCTCGGTCGGCTTCGGGAATCGTGGCCAGATGGTATCCACCGAACTCATAGGTCTCCTCGAGCGTCAGCGCCAGTTCGCCATCGGTGGGGTCGGCGGCATCGTCGGCAAGGCGGTACACCTCGTAGGTCACCTTGGTCTGCGGCGTGGAGGTCTCGCACGAAAGGCTCGTCAGGTCCTGCGGCTCGGCGGCGGTGAACACGTTTGCCGCGCTCGCCTTGTCGTCATAGGGCAGGGCGTTCGCCTGCTCCGTCGGCAGGTAATCGTACTGGTTGACGATATACTGACCGTTTTGGTCCGTCTCGCGCCCGGTCAAGTCGAAGTCGAAGGCCTCGACCGTCACGATGGACTGGTCGTAATACGACAGGTAGAAATAGCCGTTGTCACCCCATGCGAACTTGTTGGGGAACTCCCCGTCCGCAGAGCCCCAGCTGTTCTTGACGATCCATGCGCCATCGGCGGGAGGCTGGTGCCCCGCGTTGAAGTTCTCCTTGGAATAGGAGTCATCCCAGCCCACGATGGTCACCATGTGGTTAAGCGAAGCCGGCTCATAGGTGTAATGCGCCCAGGTATCGGTGTTGATGTAGGTGTTCTCCGATGCCTGGCCGGGCATGGACTGATCGCCATGGAAGCTGACGGCCAGGGCGCGCCCCGCGAGAATCTGCTCCTTCATCGCGGTCGTGGCCAGCTCGTTGTACGTATACGTATAGGAGGTGCCATCGCTGCTCAGCGTCGCGGGCGAGGGCAGGATGAACGACTCCTCGAGCGCGGCGACGGATGTGCCCCTCAGGCTCTCGGCAAGCGACCAGGTGCCCTGATCGGACCAGAACACGCCGCTCGGGTCCACAATCCCCTCGTCGTTTTGGTACGGCGCGTCCGATTCGAGCACCGGACCGATGCCGCTCGAGAACAGAGACGTCGCATACGTCGAGTATCCGCTCCTGTTGTATGTGGCGTTTTCCAGCGGGTACCCCAAGAGGTCCTCCGCCAGGGTGGGGTCATAGAGCGCGTCCGCCTCGGTCAGCGCGTTGTAGCCGCCCTCGCCGCCCTGGTTGTCGTAGTTGTCGTCGCCCACGGGAATATGGTTGGACGTGAAGTAGGCCAGATGGCGCTCGGAGAGGTCAAACCCGGTATCGGCGTACGTCTGGCCGGCCTCGGACAGGATGCTCGTCTCGGATGCCGCGATCGCCCCGAAGCCCCAGCACGTCCCCCAGGGATTCTGGAACTTGACGGGCGTCACCACGCCGAGGTCGCGCAGGTCGTACCTGGAGGGCAGAGCGTCTTTGGCCGTCTGCAGGCGGATGGTATCGGCGTTCGCGCTGAAGCTGTAGGCCTCGTTCGTCCTTGCCGCAAGCTCGCGGTCCACGTCGAGCCCCAGCGCGGGCTGGGCCGTCACGCCGAGCGCCGCCGTGGCGACGCCCAGCGCAAGCGCACCACGCAGGATCACAGAACGGGTATGTTCCTTCCAATAGCTGACCGGATGCATCATGCTGGCAATCCTTCCTCTCAACCAAGCAGCAGCCCAGATGGAAACACGATCTTCCCATCTTAGCAAACGGTTGTCATCGGAATGAAAAGCGAGCCTGTCGGTCGCATATCCGCTCCGAACGGCGCGTCGGACACGGCGATGCGGCAGCGCGACCAAGGATGGGTTGAAACGAACCCGTCCCCAAACATCCCAAAAAAACGCTCCGGCACGCAAGCGCGCCGGAGCGTCATGTCACCATAGAACAGAGCGCCCTTAGCGGTGATACATCCCGGCGCGCTCGTATTTGGGCTCGCAGCACACGTTGATGCCGAGCTTGCGGTAGAGCTCCTCGTCGGTGGCGGAGATGATCACCGAGAAGAACGCGTCGCAGCCGCGCAGCTTCTTCAGCCCCTCGAGCACGCGCGCGGCCACCTCGCTCGTAGCCGAGGTGATGGACAGCGCGATGAGCGTCTCGTCGGAATGCAGACGCGGGTTCACGCTGCCCAGACGGCGGGTCTTGAGGCGCTGGATGGGCTCGATGGCGTCATCGGAGATGACCTCGAGCTCCATGTCCACGCCCGTCACGGCCTTGAGGGCGTTCATGAGCAGCGAGCTGGCCGCGCCCAGGCGCGCGGAAGTCTTGCCCGTCACGACGGAGCCGTCGGGCATCACCATGGCGCCCGCAGGGGAGCCGGTGGTCTGCTCCTTCAGCAACGCAGCGGAGCGGGCGGGCGAGAAGTCCTTGTCCACCCCCGCCTTCTTCATGATGCTCTTCAGGCGCGCGACCTGCTCGGCGCCGGCGCCGGTGCGCTTAACCTGCTCGGCAGCCGTGAAGTAGCGGCGAACGATCTCCATCTTGGCCGCCTCGCGGCAGGCCTCGTCGTCCACGATGGCATAGCCCGCCATATTGACGCCCATATCCGTGGGGCTCTGGTAGGGGCTCTCGCCCATGATCTTCTCCATGAGCGACTTGACCACAGGGAACGCCTCGACGTCACGGTTGTAGTTGACGGTCGTCTTGCCGTAGGCCTCCAGGTGGAAGGGGTCGATGATGTTGGAGTCGTCCAGATCGACCGTGGCGGCCTCGTAGGCGATGTTCACCGGATGCGAAAGCGGGAGGTTCCAGATGGGGAACGTCTCGAACTTGGCGTAGCCGGCGTCGACGCCGCGCTTGTGCTCGTGATAGAGCTGCGACAGGCAGGTGGCGAGCTTGCCCGAACCGGGGCCGGGGGCGGTCACGACCACCAGCGGACGGGAAGTCTCGATGTAGTCGTTCTTGCCATAACCCTCATCGGACACCACGAGGTCGATGTCGTGCGGATAGCCCTCGATAGGATAGTGCAGGTAGCACGTGATGCCCAGCGACTCGAGGCGGCGGCGGAACGCATCGGCTGCGCCCTGGCCCGCGTACTGGGTGAGCACCACGGAGCTCACGAGGAACCCGTAGCTGCGGAAGATATCGGTCAGGCGTAGCACGTCCTCGTCGTAGGTGATGCCGAGGTCGCTGCGGGCACGGTTTTTCTCGATGTCGCCCGCATTGATGGCGATAACGATCTCGACGTCGTCGGAGAGGCTCTTCAGCATGCGGAACTTGCTGTCGGGCTCGAAGCCGGGAAGCACGCGGCTCGCATGGTAGTCGTCGAACAGCTTGCCGCCGAACTCGAGGTAGAGCTTGCCGCCGAACTGGGCGATGCGCTCCTTGATGTGCTCGGCTTGCAGGCTGATGTACTTATCGTTATCGAATCCCTTGCGCATGGGGCAAAGCTCCTCCCGTGCGGCTCGCGGCCGCAGATCGCCTATCGACCCGACAAGTATAGTCGAGCGCCGCGCCGCGGGCGGGACGAAGCAGATGGCGCCCATAGGTTTTCCGGCATATCGGCGGAAGACGGCGCCGGGCGCCGGGCGGGTACCCTCCTCACGCCATGGGGCATGGGTCGTGCCGCTGAACATGCGCGCTCGCCATGAGGTGCAGGTGGCCTCAAGCCGACAATCAAGGGGACCTTGGCAGAAATTGCAGCCTGAGCATTTTAGAGACCCCCTGTTCTCCGGCTCAGGGCGCTCTGCGACCACCAAAAGAGGGCATTCCGCGCCCTCTGAGGGCGCATTGCCAGCTCAACAGGGGGTCCATCAAGTGCTCAGGCTGCAATTTCTGCCACAGCGCGCCTCTACAGCTCCGCAATGCCGCAGAAAGCGCCCGCTCCGGCGTGGTTAGTCCGCTCTCCCCTATCGATCGAACTCGTGCAGCGCCTCGCCAAGCAACCTCAGACCCTCACGCAGCACCTCTGGCTGAGCGCAGTAGCCGAGGCGCGCGCCGCAGGGCAGCCCGAAGCGGCTGCCGGGCACCAGCAGCACACCGCGCTCGTCAAGAAGACGCAGGCAGAAGGCCTCGTCATCCTCGGGGATATCGAAGCGCACATACGACGTCGACACGCCTCGCGGTTCCACCCAGCTGGCACGCGGCTGATCGGCAATCCATGCGCGAACGATCTCGCGGTTGCCGGTCACGATAGCGCGGTTGCGCGCGAGCACCTGCTCTCGGTGCGACAGCACATAGGTGGCGAGCAGGTCGTTTATCACGCCTCCCGAGATCATCGTGTAGTCGCGATAGGTTCGGATGGCATCCGACACCTTCGCATCGGCGATAACCCAACCGATGCGCGCCGCAGGCAGCGAGTAGGTCTTGGACACCGAGTTCGTCACGATCGCACGGTCGTATACATCGACCATCGAGGTGAAGGAAACTCCGTCCTCGAGCGGCAGGTAGACTTCATCGCTCAACACGTAGGCGCCGACGGATGCCGCGATCTCGGCGATCCGGCGAAGCATCTGCTCGTCGAGCACGGTGCCCGTGGGGTTCGCGGCGTTGTTGATGCAGATGATCCGCGTGTCGGGCCTCACCATACGCTCCAGCTCGGTGATATCGGGCATCCACCCCAGCTCCTCGCGCAGCTCCCAGTGCTCCACTCGGGCCCCGAGCGTGCGCGGAATCTCGTAGAGCGGCGCATACGTGGGCCACTCGGCGATCACGTGGTCGCCCGGGCGCACGACGGCCATGAGCGCGTTGAGGTTCGCGCCCGTGCAGCCGTTGGTCTGAAGGATGCGACCCGGATCGATCTCGGTCGCGTAAAGCTTCTGCACCTCGGATTTGAAGGCGGGCGACCCCTCGATCCAGCCGTAGTTCATCTTCTCGGAGGCAAGCTGCTCGCGCAGCGTCGTGCCGCACTTACCGTCGAGGCCGAGCAGCTCGTCCATGGTCAGGGAGGCGATCGTCGACTGCGCGATATCCCAGATCGCATCGCGCTCGTGGACATTCAGCCACTCCTCGACTCCGATGGTTGCGATGTCCATGTCGCCCGTCCTCTCTACGTGCTCGCAAACGCATCCAGCGCCAGCGTATCACCACTGCGGGTTACCCGCCTCCGACCAAAACGGCCTTTTGGTACCAGATAGTCGGCATCGCTCCCCGCACGGGGCCCAAAACGGCCGCCTGGTACCAAACGGCCAGTGCTACGGACACAGCGAAAACCGGCATCCGCAGCACCACAGACCGAAACGAAAGCGCCCCCCTCCGCGCACGGAACGGAAGGGGGCAGAAAGGTAGGGTCCTCACCGGCTCGATCGAAGCCGGCTAGACGTCTGTTGAGGCGCCAAGGATCCTTGAGGTCTACAGGATGACCAGCGCGATCGTCACGATGACCGCAGACACGACCGAGAGCACCACGATGAGCTTCATGGCGAACTTGAGCCAGGTGGTCCACTCGATACGTGCCAGGGCCAGGCCGCCCATGATGGCGCCGGAGGTCGGGGTGAACAGGTTCACGACACCGATGGCGCTCGAGAAGATCATGACCATAACCTCAGGCGAGAAGCCGAGCTGTGCGGCCAGCGGGCCCATGATCGGCATGGACACGGTGGCCATACCGGAGGTCGACGGGATGAGGAAGGACAGGCCGAAGTAGAGCAGCCAGGCAAGCGGCGCGAACAGGACGCCGGACACGCCGGCCAGGGCGTTGGCGGCCGCGTTCAGCACGTACTGGTCGAGGCCGGTGGAGGCCATGAGGACGGAGATGCCACGGGAGAGCGCGATGATCAGCACGACGCTCATCATGTCGGCGGCGCCGGCGATGAACGTGTTGACGATCTGCTTCTCGGACAGGCCGCCCACGATGCCGATGATGATGGCCATCACGAAGAACCACGTGGAGGCCTCATCGAAGTACCACTGACCGATGGGCAGGCCGGTGATGAAGGCGGACCAACCTTGAGCGGTCTGGACCTCGCCCTCGGCGACGCCCTCGACGGAACCCTCGACGGTGGTCGCGGTGCCGTTGGCGTCATCGTATGCGGCAACGAGATCGTCGGTGGTAACAGGGGTCTCGACGACCTCATACTGGGCGCCCGCGTCGAAGAAGTTGGCAACGCCCTCGTTGAGGTCGGCGATGGGAATGAAGCCGGCGATCATGACGACGAACGTGAAGGCGAAGATACCCAGGCAGGCCTTCTGACGGCCGGTGAGGGTAACCTCCTTGGCGGCCTCGGCGGCAGCTGCGCCGTGGGCCTCCTCGGCGTTCTTGAGCTCCTGCATCGACAGGATGGTCGAGCCCTTGTCGGCCTTTACCTTCTTGGCGTAGCCCATCACGAAGACGATGGAGATCGCGGTCGTGACGATCCACAGCACGGCGCCCAGGCCGATGATGATCGTCTGGTTGACCTCGATGCCCACGCCGCGCAGGGAGTCGACGGCGGCGCCGACGGCAAACGGGTTGACCGTGGAGCCGAGGCAGCCGCAGCCAGCGCCCAGAAGGACGGTGGCGGCGCCGACCATCGGGTCGAAGCCGGCGGCCATCATGGTGGCGGCGAGCAGCGCATAGAACGGGACGGTCTCCTCGCACATGCCGTACGTGGTTCCGCCGAGGGAGAAGATGATCATCAGGACGGGGATGATCATGAGCTCGTTGCCCTTGAGCTTTTGGACGAGCGCGGCGATGCCGTTATCCAGCGCGCCGGTCTCGGTCATCATGCCGAGGAAGCCGCCCAGGATCATAACGAACAGGCAGACGGGCAAAGCGTCGGCGAAGCCCTTGACGGGAGCGGTGAAGAAGTCGCTCGCGTTCGCAGGGGTCACCTGGTCGGGAGCCATGTTGCCCACGATGACCGTGATGATGGCAACGATAGCCAGCAATAGCAGAAGAATGGTAAATGACGAGAGCATACCGCGCTTTTTCTTGGTGGTCTCAGCCATTGTGCTCATCCCCCTTTCATAAACGAAGATTCAGCTCCGCAAATCCGCCCGCCGTGCCGTGCTCTGTTTTCGGACGGGGATGCGGATGGCAGCCGAACAGCCCCGGCGAAGCCGGGCGCCACGTGCGCGGCGCCCGCTTCGCTGGGCAGCAAATCGAAGGGAGTCGCTACTTCAGGGTCGCGTACATCACGGCCTTGATGGTGTGCATGCGGTTCTCGGCCTCGTCGAAGACCTTGGACTGCGGGCTCTCGAAGACCTCGTCCTCGACCTCCATCTCGGTGACACCGAACTTAGCGGCGATCTCGGCGCCGGTGGTGGTGTTGGTGTCGTGGAAGCTGGGCAGGCAGTGCAGGAAGATGGCGGACGGATCGGCCATCGCCATGAGCTCCTTGGTGACGCGGTAGGGCTCGAGCTGCTTGATGCGCTCGGTCCAGACCTCATCGGGCTCGCCCATGGAGACCCACACGTCGGTGTAGATGACGTGGGCACCGGTGCAGGCGGCCTTGGCGTCGGTCGTGAGGGTGATGGTGCAGCCGTTCGCCTCGGCGATGGGCTTGCAGGCCTCGATGACGTCATCGGCGGGCATGCACTCCTCGGGGCCGCAGGCCACGAAGTTCATGCCGAGCTTGGCGCAGACGACCATGAGGGAGCGGGCCACGTTGTTCTTGGCGTCGCCCATGAAGACGAGGGTCTTGCCCTTGATATCGTAGTTGAAGTTCTCCTGGACGGTCAGGATGTCGGCGAGCATCTGGGTGGGATGCCACATGTCGGTCAGGCCGTTCCACACGGGCACGCCGGACTTGGCGGCGAGCTCCTCGACGTCGGACTGGGCGAAGCCGCGGAACTCGATGCCGTCATACATGCGGCCGAGCACGCGGGCGGTGTCCTCGATGGACTCCTTCTTGCCCATCTGGGAGCTGCCCGGATCGAGGTAGGTCACGCCCATGCCGAGGTCCATGGCGCCGACCTCGAAGGCGCAGCGGGTGCGCGTGGAGGTCTTCTGGAACAGCAGGACGATGTTCTTGCCCTCGAGGTACCTGTGAGGGGTGCCGGTGCGCTTCAGGTCCTTGAAGTTCTTGGAGAGCTTGAGCATGTACTCGATCTCCTCGGTGGTGAAATCGAGCAGACGCAGGAAGCTACGGCCGGAGAGGTTAACGCCCATTGATTGGTTCCTTTCGGTAGAAAAGCTTTCGATACCGAGACCAAAACGGCCTCAGCGGACAAGTATGACGGCGCGTCGATTTCGGACGCGCCGTCATCGCAAGATTTAAAGATCCTCGCGCCAGAACGGCATGCTCATGCAGCGCGGGCCGCCACGGCCACGGGAGAGCTCAGCCGAGGGCACGACGAGCAGCTCCAAGCCTTCCTTGTACAGAACGTCGTTGGTGACGTTGTTGCGCTGGTAGACGCAGATCTTGCCCGGGGCGACGGCCAAGGTGTTGGAGCCGTCGTTCCACTGCTCGCGGGCAGCCGCGATCGGGTCGCCGCCGCCGCACGGGATGAGCTTGACGGCGTCGATGCCCAGGGCGCTGGCGAGCACGTGCTCGAGCGTGTCGGTCGTCTCGGTGATGTTGACCTCACCGGAATTCTTGCCCGGGGTGAGCTTGTAGACCTTCAGCGTGCCCATGATGGCGGGATGGATGGTGAACTTGTCGACATCGATCTGGGTGAACACGGTGTCGAGGTGCATGAAGGCACGGGACACGGGGATGTCGAACGCCAGGATGGTGTCGATCTTGGAATCGGAGTTCCAGAACATGTTCTGGGCCATCACGTCGATGGCGGCAGCCTGGGTGCGCTGCGAGATGCCCACGGCGATGGTGTGCTCGTTGATGTTCAGGACGTCGCCGCCCTCGGTGTGGAAGGTGCTGTCGCGACGGTAGTACAGCGACACGTCCTTGTAGTCGGGGTGATACTTGAAGATGTACTTGCCGTAGATGGTTTCGCGGTTACGCGTGACGGAGTACATGCGGTTCAGGTTCACGCCCGTGCCGACGACCGCGAACGGGTCGCGGGTGAAGTACAGGTTGGGCATCGGGTCGACGAGCAGGTCGCTCTCGGACTCGGTGTTTACCAGAGAGTCGAGGGTAACGGAGCTCACGAGAGGAAGCTCGACCTCGGCCTTGGTGATTCCGGCCATCGTCTTCTTGACGAACTCGAGATTGTCGGTGATGGAGTTCAGCTTCTCGCGGATGGCGGGCGGGGCGATCCTGCCCTTGATGCCGGCCTCGGCGAGCCACTGATCGAGGAACTCCTCGCGGGCCTCCGGCACGGCGTCGAACGCCTCGGCTACGAGCTTCTCGAGATACAGGACCTCGACGCCCTGCTCACGCAGGATCTCGGCGAAGCGATCGTGCTCCTGCTGAGCCACCTCGAGGAAGGGAACGTCGTCGAACAGAAGACGCTCGAGCTCGTCAGGCGGCAGATTGAGGAGCTCCTCGCCCGGGCGATGCAGGCAAACCTTCTTCAGCTGCCCAATCTCGCTCGTGACATGCAGTCCTTTCGTCATAGCCTCCTACCTTTCTATCGGGGGCCGAACCGGCCCGCCTTTTCTCGGCGCCTCTCGTGCCTTGGCGCCGACCACTGACAGTCATGTTTTTATCCAATTTCCGACAGACGTTGCACGGCTCCCCCGAGCGGTATCAAAGGGGGCGTAGACGGTATATTTCCAACATATCTGCATGATGTACTGTCACGGGATAAAGCAGATTGACACACTGAATGGCCTGTTGACCGTGGTAGTAACCTCTGTAAACTTCCATTCCGGTTACTCTTAGAACTGCATATTTTCAAGTGAGTTTCGTATATTCCTTAGTAGATTCGCAGGCGATTCCCACAGCCTTGCAACATTCACTAAGTCCAAAGAAATATTCAGGATTATTCTCTGCCCGACCGTTTACGGACGTTTTGGTACCGCTTGCCCGCGCGAAACGGCGGCGCGGTACTCACGGGACCGCCCACATACCGCCAAACGGGCCATGTAAGCATACGGCCAAGCTTTTTCGAATCCGGCCCCGGCGGGGTTCGATTAAGCATATATTGGTGTTTGCGCATGCGTGTCGCGTGCGACCCCGAGAACCCCGAAGGATGGAACATGGCAGTCAAGGATAAAGACCGCAAGAAGAACGACAAGCGCAGGGACGGCGACGCCACCGCGCCCGTCAAGGCCGATCGCCACGACTACAGCTACACGCAGAACCGCGAGCTGTCGTGGCTGCGCTTCGACGACCGCGTGCTCGCCGAGGCCTACGACACGACCGTCCCGCTGTTCGAGCGGCTCAAGTTCGTCTCGATCTTCGAGAGCAACCTCGACGAGTTCTTCATGATCCGTATCGGCGGCCTCTCGGACCTGGCGACCCTCAAGCACCAGCCGCGCGACAACAAGAGCAACCTCACGCCGGCCGAGCAGATCGACCGCGTCTTCGATGCTCTGCCGCCCCTGTACGCGCGCCAGGAGGCCATGTTCCACGAGCTCGAGGACGAGCTCGCCAAGCGCGGCATGATCCGCCTGGAGCCCGACACCCTCGTAGGCGACGAGCGCACCTTCGTGGAGGGCTTCTTCAAGTCCTACATCTCCCCCATCATCTCGCCGCTCGTCATCGACCCGCGCCACCCCTTCCCCAACCTGCGCAACGGCGGGCTGTACCTCGTGTGCGGCCTCGAGGTCTCCGCGGAATCCGATGAGTCCGGCCTGCTCGGCCTCATCGAGATCCCGCCGTCGCTGCCGCGTGTGATCGAGATTCCCAGCACCGCCGGCGAGTACCACTACATCCTCGTCGAGGACATCATCATGGCCTGCGTCGACCGCTGCTTCGGAACGTACGTGCCCCAGGATCGCGCCATCATCCGCGTCATCCGCAACGCCGATATCGACCCCGACGGCGAGGGCGTCGAGGAGGACGAGGACTACCGCCAGCACATGAAGCGCATCCTCAAGAAGCGCCTGCGCCTGCAGCCCGTCTACCTCTACGTGCGCGGCCAGCTCCAGCGCACGACCATCAAGCCCATCCGCCGCGCCCTCGAGCTGTCGGGCCGCTCCATGGCCGTGACCGACATCCCCCTCGACCTGGGTTACGTCTACTCGCTCGAGTCGCATATCCCCGAGGCCGCCAAGAAGGAGCTTCTGTTCGACCCCTTCCAGCCGCAGGCCAACCCGACATTCGACCTCTCCCGCCCCATGCGCGAACAGGTCATCGAGGGCGATAAGCTGCTGTTCTACCCCTACGAGGCCATGACCCCGTTTTTGAACCTCGTGCACGAGGCGGCCTTCGACGACAGCTGCATCTCGATTCGCATCACGCTCTACCGCGTGGCCAAGCAGTCGCGCCTGTGCGAGTCGCTGATCTCCGCCGCCGAGAACGGCAAGGAGGTCACGGTGCTCATGGAGCTCCGCGCGCGCTTCGACGAGGAGAACAACATCGAGTGGGCCGAGCGTCTGGAGGAGGCCGGCTGCACGGTCATCTACGGCTCCGAGGGCTTCAAGTGCCACTCCAAGATCTGCCAGCTCACCTACCGCGAGGGCATGGCGGTCACGCGCCTGACGCTGCTCGGCACCGGCAACTTCAACGAGAAGACCGCCAAGCTGTACTCGGACTTCATGCTCATGACGGCGCATCCGGGCATCGGCGAGGACGCCAACTCGTTCTTCCGCAACCTGTCGCTCGGCAACCTGCGCGGCGACTACCGCTACCTCGGCGTGGCGCCCGCCGGCCTGAAGCCGCTCATCATGACGGGCCTCAACCGCGAGATCGACCGCGCCCAGGCGGGCCTGCCCGCTCGCGTCTTCCTGAAGATGAACTCGCTTACCGACCGCGAGGTCATCGACAAGATCTCCGAGGCGAGCTGCGCCGGCGTTCAGGTCGAGATGATCATCCGCGGCATCTCCTGCCTGCTTCCGGGCATCCCCGGCAAGACCGAGAACGTGCACATCCGCTCCATCGTGGGCCGCTTCCTCGAGCACGCGCGCGTCTACGCCTTCGGCGAGGATGCCGACACCGTGTACCTCTCGTCCGCCGACATGATGACGCGCAACACCGAGCACCGCGTGGAGATCGCCTTCCCCGTACTCGACGCCGACATCCGCGCCCAGGTCATCGAGTACATGGACATCCAGCTCAAGGACAACGTGAAGGCGCGCGAGCTCACGAGCAAGGGCACGTGGGCGCCCGTCGAGGTGTCCGAGGGCACCGAGCCGTTCATCGCGCAGGAGCACCTCATGGAGTTCGCGACCAAGCGCGCGAGCTCGGCGGAGAAGGCGGAGTCCAAGCGCGCCGTCGCCCGCCCGTCGGTACCCATGGGAACGCCGCCCGCGACCGCTGTCGAGGCTGACGACGAGAACGTGCTCGAGCCGCATGCCGCGCCCGCTGCCGCCGAGGAGCCCGCGGCGCCTGCGGCGCCGGCTGAAGCCAAGCCCGAGCCCCAGCCGACCGCCGTGAAGGCCACACTCATCGAGCCCGAGCAGCCCGCAGCCGCCCCGAGCAGCCAGAATGCCGTCACCGTGCGCAAGCGCGGCCGCGTCGGCACCGGTTTCGCCCTCGTGGGCCTCGGACTGAAGACGCTCCTGTTCGGCTCCAAGGACACCAAGAAGCGCAGGTAGGAGCGCATCGACATCTCACCTATAAGCCTGCCCGGAAGGGCTGCGATCCCGGTCGCAGCCCTTCTTGCTTTTGGCGGCAAACGCGCGTTACGCCCTTGCACACTTGGTGCACGTCCCGATTGCGCAGGCGCCGACGGCCTGCAAGACGCTACACTTGTGGGCTGAAAAGCCAGCGGAAAGGACACCATGAAGCTCACGATCGACAGCATGACCTACGGACCGGACGGATTCGCACGCACCGACGACGGCAAGGCCGTCTTCGTTTCCGGAGGCGTCACGGGCGACACGGTCGAGGCCGACATCGTAAGCACGGGCGCCTCCTTCGACCGCGCCGTCGTGCGCGAGGTCGTCGAGCCCTCCCCCGACCGCGTCCAGCCGCCCTGCCCCTTCGTGGGCATCTGCGGCGGATGCCCCTGGGGCTCACTTGCCCAAGCGGCGCAGCATGCCGCCAAGGAGGAGAACCTTCGCTCGACCCTCAAGCGCATCGGCCGCTTTGACGACGATGCCATCGCCGCCATCGTGCGCCCCATCCGATACGCCAAGGACGCCTGGGGCTACCGCAACAAGATCGAGCTCGCGCCCGTGCTCGACGGCGGCAAGTTCCGCCTCGGCATGCACGGCACCGACCCCGATACCATCGTGCGCGTGGATGCCTGCCCGCTGTTCGAGAAGAAGTACCCCAAGGCCGTGAAGTCCGTCGTGGGCGCTCTGTCGTACCTGGGCAACTCCCGCGACCTCGAACTCGAGCGCGTGGGCATCCGCGCGAGCCGCCGCACCAAGGCGCTCGAGGTGGCCCTCTGGACCCCCACCGGCGGCTTCCCCCGCGCGCAGGTGGCCCGCGTGCTCACCGACGCCGTCAAGCCCACGAGCGTGGTGCGCGTCATGTCGAAGGGCGACCGCCGCGCCCGCCGCGTGGCGGGCGTCGAGGCGCTCGCCGGCGAGGGCTCGTGGACCGAGCAGATCGCAGGCGAGCTCATGCGCCTGTCGGCGCCCTCGTTCTTCCAGGTGAACACCGCTGCCGCCGAAATCCTCATCGAGCTTGTGCTCGATGCCCTCAAGCCCGCCGAGGACGAGGTCGGCATCGACCTGTATTCCGGCGCCGGCACCTTCACCCTGCCGCTCGCCCGCCGCATGGACTTCGTCTACGCCGTGGAGGCGTACGGACCGGCCGTCCGCGACCTGCGCCGCAACCTCGAGAGCGCGAACATCACCAACGTCGACGCCATCGGCGGCGACGCCGTGCGCGAGTTCCCCGACGACGATGCCGATGTGCTCGTGGTCGACCCGCCGCGCGCGGGCCTCGACGAGCAGGCTATCGGGCTCATCGCCGGCACCTCCGCCCGCGATGTCGCCTACGTGTCGTGCGACCCGGCGACCCTCGCCCGCGACCTGCGCCGCTTTACCGACGAGGGCACGTTCCGCGTCGTGTCGGCCACCCCGGTCGACCTCTTCCCCCAGACGTTCCACTGCGAGACCGTCGCGCACCTCACCCGCGCCTAGCCCGCGCTGCCGGCCGCTGAAGCCGATATCCAACCCCGACGGCATGCGCGCGGGCGGCCCGGGGTATAACAGCGAAAACGCCCCCTCAACGAAAGGATCCGCCATGTCCGCCGTAGCCGTGCTTGCCGCCGATGGATTCGAGACCATCGAGTGCCTGACCATCGTCGATGTCCTGCGCAGGGGCGGCGTGCGCGTGTCGCTCGTGTCCGTGATGTCCACCCGTGACGTCGTGAGCGCCCAGCAGATCGCCGTCACGTGCGACTGCACCCTCGACGAGATCGATATGGATGACTTCGATTACGTCGTGCTCCCGGGAGGCATGCCCGGCACGAAGCACCTGCGCGCCGATGAGCGCGTCTGCGACATCGTGCGCGATTTCGCCGCCACCAAGCATGTCGCCGCCATCTGCGCCGCCCCGTCCATCTTAGGCGAGCTCGGCGTGCTCGAGGGCCATCGCGCCACCTGCTTCCCGGGCTTCGAGGACACCTTCCCCGCAGGCGTGTTCGCCGGCCCCAAGTCCGTCGTGGTCGACGGCAACATCATCACCGCCTCGGCCATGGGCCAAGCGCTTCCGTTCGCGCTCGCCGTCCTGGGCGACATCGCCGGCGACGTCGCGGTCGAGAAGGTCCGTGAGGGAATCCAGCTGTAGGGGCAGGCGCATGATCTTAGCATCGCAATCTCCCCGCCGCATCGAGCTCATGCGCGAGGCGGGCTACGACTTCCGCGTGATTCCCGCTGACATCGACGAGACGCCCCAGGTGCACGAGGGGCCCTTGGAGCTTGTCGCGCGCCTCTCGCTCGACAAGGCGGCGTTTTCCGCCTCCACATCCGCCTACCCCGGCGAGCTCGTCGTGGCGGCCGACACCATCGTTGCCATCGACGGCGAGGTGCTCGGCAAGCCCGAAGACGAGGCCGATGCTCGCCGCATGCTGCGCGAGCTCTCTGGCAGGACGCACCAGGTCGCAACCGGCGTCGCCCTTATCGTCGCGCACGCCAAAAGAGTCGAACCCGTATCGTTGGTCGAGGTAACCGACGTTACGTTCTTCGACCTTACCGACGACGAGATCGATGGCTACGTGAAGGGCGGCGAGCCGATGGACAAGGCGGGCGCCTACGGAATCCAGGGCGTGGGCGGCCGCATGCTCGTGAAGAAGATCGATGGCGACTTCTACAACGTCGTGGGCCTTCCCATCGCCCGCACGGTGCGCGCCATCGCACGGCTCGAGACGCAGGCGGGCATCATCTGCTAGCAGCACCGCGGCGCCTGTATCCGAGGTCAGGCGCATACCGAACCCATAACCCGCGCGGCAAGCGAAAGGAGCTCTTGCACATGGAGCTGACATCCATTCCTTTGAGTGAGCTGACCGACTTCCATATCGGCCACTGGACCGACCGCACGGCGGGAACCGGCTGCACCGTCATCGTGGCGCCCCAGGGCGCAGCTGCCGGCGTCGATGTCCGCGGCGGCGCGCCCGCCTCGCGCGAGACCGACCTGCTGCGCCCCGAGAACACCGTGGACGCCATCCACGCCGTCTGCCTCTCGGGCGGCTCGGCCTTCGGCCTCGAGGCGGCATCGGGCGTGGCGCGTGAGCTCGAGGGTCGCGGCATCGGCCTCGATGTGGGACCGACGGTCGTGCCCATCGTGTGCTCGAGCTGCCTGTTCGACCTCGCCTTCGGCGATGCCCACGTGCGCCCCGGTGTAGAAGCGGGCATATTCGCCACCTGCGCGGCCCTCGACGGGGGTGCCGACGCGCTCGAGCAGGGCACGGTGGGCGCTGGAACCGGCGCCACGGTGGGCAAGCTGAACGGTCCCGGCTGCGCCATGAAGGGCGGCCTGGGCGCCCAGGCGCTCCAGCTCGGCAGCATCAAGGTGGGAGCCTTGAGCGCTGTCAACGCCTGCGGCAACGTGGTCGACCCCGCAACCGGGCGCACGATCGCCGGCATGCGCGCCGCGGCCGATTCCGACGAGATCGTCAGCATGGAGGAGGCCATGATCGCCGCGGCCGACCAGATGGCGATGCCGCTCGACCGCACGAACACGACCATCTCGTGCATCGTCACCAACGCGCGGCTCACGAAGGCGCAGTGCACGAAGGTCGCCCAGATCGCAGCCGACGCCTATGCCCATACCATCCGTCCGACCCACACCACCAACGACGGCGACACGATCTACGTCATGGCGTCGGGAACGGCCGATATGCAGGACTGCCCGCTCGACCTTCTGGGCCTTCTTGCCACTCGCGCGCTCGAGGCGGCCATCTGCGAGGGATGTCGTACCGCAGACGGAATACTTGGAACGCCTTCATGCAAAGATCTTGCGCGGTAGCGTAGGATTAACGGTTGTACGCAGGGCCCACCGGTTTCGCGATATGCGTGCCGGTGGGTTTTCTATTCATTCTGCACACCGCAAGGAGCTCCCATGGATCCCGTTCCGACCACGTCTGAGACCCCTTCGGCACCCGCCAAGCGCGGCATCGGCCTGTTCGGCCTCATCGCGCTCGTCATCAGCTCATCGATCGGCTCGGGCGTCTTTGCGCTCTCGACCGACATCTCGGCTGCCGCGGCGCCCGGCCCCGCGCTCATCGCCTGGGTCATCAGCGGCATCGGCTTCATGGCGCTCGCCACCTCATTCGGCAGGCTCTCGATCCTGCGCCCCAACCTCAACGGCATCGTCGCCTACGCCAAGGAGGGCTTCGGGCCGTTCACGGGCTTCGTGTCGGGCTGGGGCTACTGGCTGTCCATCTGGATCGGCAACGTGGCCTTCGGCGTCATGCTCGCCACCGCTATCGGATACTTCTTCCCGCCCTTCTCCGACGGCCTCACGATCGGCGCCGTCGCGTTCATCTCGGTGCTCAACTGGATCATCGTCTTCGTTGTCAACCGCGGCGTCGAGGAGGCATCCGTCCTGAACGCCATCGTCATGACGTGCAAGCTCGTGCCGATCTTCGTGTTCATCGTCACGATGATCCTCGTGTTCGACTTCGGCGTATTCACCGCCGACTTCTGGGGCAACCTCGCCAACAACCTCGGGAGTGAGAGCGCCCCGGGCAGCGTGGGCACGCAGATCGTCAACTGCTTCATGGTCATGATGTGGGTGTTCGTCGGCATGGAGGGCGCGAGCGTCCTCGGCCACCGCGCGCGCAACAAGCGCGACGTCAGCCGCGCGACGATGCTCGGCTGCACCGCGCTCGTCGTAATCTACGTCGCGGCGTCGGTCCTCCCCTACGGCTACCTCACGCGCGAGGAGCTCATGGCGCTCGGCTCGCCGTCCATGCCCTATATCTTCCAGCATGTCGTCGGCCCTTGGGGCGGCGCGTTCATCTCCGGCGGTCTCATCATCTCGATCTTCGGCGCTTGGCTGTCCTACACCATCCTCGCGTCGGAGGCCATGAACGAGATGGCGCAGATGGAGCTGCTGCCGCGCCTGTTCGCGAAGCTCAACAGGCACGGCGCCCCGACCGCATGTCTCATCACCACAGGCGCCATGATCCAAGTCCTCTCGATCGTCATGCTGTTCTCCGAGGCCGCCTACCAGTTCGCCTACTCCCTGTGCACAGCGTCGATCGTCATCTCGTGGGGCCTGGCCTCCGCTTACATGGCGCGCTATGCGTGGTCGCACCGAGCAGAGGGCATGGTGAAGGACTTCGTGCTCGGCGCCTTCGCCACCATCTTCCTCGCCGCTGCCATCACGCTGTCGGGCCTCCATCAGCTCATGCTCTGCTGCATCGCGTACGTACCGGGCATCCTGTTCTACGTCAACGCGCGACGCGAGTACGGCGCGACGACCATCATCACCGGCCGCGAGAAGATCATCGCCGCCGTCATCGTCGTGGCTGCTGTGGCCGCCATCGCCATGCTCGCCACCGGGGCCATCACCATCTAGCGTGCAGCCACCCGCTGCTCGGATGGCAGCGCATCGCGCATGTGGCATTTGGGTATTACCCAGGTAAGCAACCGCAATGCGTCGAGGAGGCATGATGAAGCTGCGTCGCCCCTTCCCCTTTATCCTGCTGATCGCCATCCTGCTCATCCTGCTTGTCGGCGGCCTGCTGTCCATCAAAGACCGCGTGCTCGTCCGCCGCACGGAATCCGACGCTGCCGATCTCGCTGCAACCGAGCTCACGGATACGGTGTCCGCCCCTGCCCAGCAGGCTGACGAGTCCCATGACGCCGAGGGCGCACGGGCGCTCGCGGAGCTCGCCCTCTCGCTGCTGCAAAACGATGCGTCCGTCGACAAGGGGGCAAACGCCCTCGTGTCCCCGCTGTCCATCGCAAGCGCGCTCGGCCTTGCCGCAAACGGCGCCGAGGGTGAAACGTTGCAGCAGATGGAAACGGTACTTGGCATGGACGTCGGCTCGCTCAATGCGTACCTCAACACGCAGCGAACCCGCACCGGATCCGATGCGCACGACGGCAAGGGCAATCCCGCCGTCACGCTCTCCAACTCCATCTGGATTCGCGATACGCCTGAGTTCGAGGCGAGCGAGGCGTTCCTGCAGGACGCCGTCAGCTGGTACGGCGCATCGGTCTTCAGCGCGCCCTTCGACGATTCCACCGTGCGCGACATCAACGCCTGGGTGCGCGCAGGCACGGACGGCATGATCGACGGCATCCTGGACGAGAGCTCCCCGATATCCGAGGAGGCGATCATGTTCCTGGTGAACGCGCTCGCCTTCGAGGCCGCCTGGGAGGACCCCATCGACGACGGCTTCGTCGAGACGGCCTCCTTCACCTGCGAGGACGGATCCGAGCAGGACGTCGAGCTCATGTACAGCTTCGAGAATCGCTATTTCGAGATGGACCTCGCAAGCGGAGCGGTTGCCGAAAGCGAGGAGGAATCCGCCGCCATAGCCGATGGAGAGCGCCTTGTGGGCTTCGCCAAGCCCTATCAGGGTGGCACCTACGCCTTCGTCGCCCTTCTGCCGCCCGAAGGCACGACGGTCTCCGAGACGGTTGCCCAGCTTTCGGGCGATACGCTCGGCGCGCTGCTCGAAAGCAGCTGGTACGCCCCGGTCGAGGCGTACCTGCCTGCCTTCGCCTACGACTATAGCACCCAGTTGGACGATACCCTGAAGGCACTCGGCATGGTCGACGCCTTCAACCCGAATGCCGCGGACTTCTCTGGCATGGGAGCCGGCCTGCCGCTCAACATCTCTCGCGTCCTCCACAAGACGCATATCGAGGTCGACCAGGAAGGCACCAGCGCCGCCGCGGCGACGATCGTGGAGCTGGAAGCGGGATCATCCGCGCCCGGTGAAGAGATCCCGCCCAAGGTGGTGCGCCTCGACCGCCCCTTCATCTACCTGATCGTCGACACCCGCACGAATACCCCGCTGTTCGTCGGCGCCCTCATGCAGCCCTGACGCACCATACGGGGCGTCCGATAATGGCGATGCCGCCCTTCGGCGGAGGCCGCTGGTCAGAATTGCAGCTTGAGCATTTTAGGAACCCCCTGTCGGAGCCTCTTCGGAGCTCGAGAGAGGTCGATTTCCCGTAATCGAGCGCCAAATTGGGCACCCTGCCACCCTAAAAGCGCCCCGCGGCAATGCTCAAGTTACATTTTCTGCCAGGCGCCGCCGCAGACCCGCGCGAAGAACCCGGCAACCTGCCGCAACGGGGCAACAGGGGGCCTTCTACCGATCGGCCTCGACGACCGAAGCGGAAACCCACTGGGTCTGCTCCACCCTGCCGCCCGAGAAGACGCCTATGTCCAGCATGCAGTCGCGGTAATCGCGGCCGTGCGCGATGGAGATGTAGTCATCGCCCACAAGCCTGTCGTGCGTGGGGTCGAGCCCGATCCAACGGCCCTCCTGGTAGACCTCGACCCACGCATGCGTCGCGCCCTCGCCGCCCAGCATGCCGGCGATATAGCGCGCCTCCAGGCCGATATGGCGGCAGATCGCGAGCATGACGTGAGCGTAGTCTTGGCAGACACCCGCACCCAGACCGAGCGCCTCCTCCGCCGTCGTTCGCACCGTCGTCGCACCCGGAGTGTAGACAAACGACCGGTACACCTCGTGCATGACGACGTGTGCGCGGTCGAGGGGGCATGCATCCTCCAGCTCCTCGAGCTGCGGGGCGATACGCGCCGCGAGCGCATCGAGATGCGGTCCCCATCCGGTGAGCTGCGATTCAAATCGGTAGAGCGGCTTTTCGGGCTCCGATTTCGTGTGCTCATTGTCCACAAACGCCGTACCCGTCACCCGATAGCGAAACTCATCATGCGCCTCGGGGATGAACCCCGTGACGACAAGCGAATCGAAGGAGTCGACGAGCGTCTCCAGCGGCACATCCGGCTCCAGATGCAAATCCACGTCCACGACCTGCTGCCGCGGACCGGTAACGGGGATGCAGCGCAGCTGGAACCGATGGGAGGTCACCGGCTCGCTGAACGTAAGCTTCATCTCGTAATCGAATCGTAGTTTCTTCACTCCGGCTCCCTTGCCAACCTGATAAGCCGCACCTCAGACTCGGCTCGACACACCCTCGCGATCTTACGAAAAGACAGGTTCCCGCTCGAGCTTGCCCGCGTCGAGGTGACCGTCCCACGCCATGCCCTCGGCAAGATCGCCACGGCGCCCCCAAACCGATGCGAGACGGTCGGCGACCTCGATGTACCCACGGACCATCAACGTCGGAACGATCTCGTCCAAGCCGTCGGCATAGCACTGGGGCAGCGGACGGTCGCCCAACTGAAGCACGTAGCCACACAGTTTCCTCATCGGCGCGAGCATCATGTCCGTCGACAGGTTGAAACGGCTGTACAGATCCAGGCGCTCAAGGTACTTGCCGATAAACACGAGCGCCTTGAACGACGGGTCGGCCGCGGAGTTCTCGACCCCGCCCCAGAACGCATGGAGGTTATCGGCGACGTCGCGCTGGCTGAACAGGCTCTCCTCATCCGACGGGCAAGCCGCGGCATCATCGATCTTCGCCAGTGCGAGCTCGATGTATTGCAGCAGGCGCGTGCTCAGCTCCGGCCGCAGGATAACCGCATTGTTGAACGCCGCCGCCATGGCGCTCCTCACGGAATCGGGGTTGTCCTGATCGTAGAGAAACGCATGGATGAACGCGTCGAAGTCATCGAAATCCTCGGGCAGATCGAGCGCGCGGGCAAAGGGGCGGAACGCCTCGACATCCGAATCGGCAACACGATCGTAGAACGGGAAGAAGACGTTGAGCGTCGTGTACACGCGCTCGGTATAGCGGCCGAGCCAGAAGAGGTTGTCCGCCTTGCTGGCGGTCACCAGGGCGATCGTCCGATGGCGCGCATGGTCGAGCGCGCTGCGAACCCGCTCGCGAACCCCGTTCTCCGACGACGCCGCATCCTCCGAGGCGAGCACCCAGGTGTCTTTGAACCCGCCGCCCTGCGAGGAGTTGACGATCATCTCCCCAGGGACAGACGAGTACCTGGTCAGGCCTGAATACCATACGTGCGTATGCTTGCCGGTCAGCACGAAGGCGCGCAGGTCGCACTTGCGCGGCACGCGCTCGCCTGTCTTCTGGTCGATCACGTCGAGATCGCGGAAGTTGATGACCTCCTGGGCGATGAAGCGGCGCGGCTCCGCCTCGATGCGGCTGGCAAGGTCGACGAGCTGATCCTTGGTGAGGGAGGCGCCGAAGACCACGCCGTAGCCGCCCGCCTCGGCGACATCCTTGATGACAAGCTCGTCCAGGCGCGACAGCACCAGCTTGCGGTCCTCATCGAACTGGGGAAGATAGGTGGGGGCGTTTTGCAGAATCGGCTCCTCGTCCAGGTAATAGCGGATCATGCGGGGCACGAAGTAGTACATCGCCTTGTCGTCCGCCACGCCGTTGCCCGGCGCGTTCACGATGGCGACGTTGCCCGCACGATATGCCGCAAGCAGGCCGGGCACGCCGATGACCGAGTCCGGATTGAAGGCAAAGGGGTCGAGGTACTCGTCGGACAGGCGCCGGTACACTACGCCGACCCGATGCCGCTCGCCCGCATAGTCGCGCAGGTAGAGCTTATTGCCCACGACCTCGAGATCCTCGGGGAAGGCAAGCTCGGCACCGGTCATCTCCGCCAGATACGCATGCTCGAAGAAGGCCGAGTTGTAGCGCCCGGGCGAGAGGACCACCGCGATACCGCCGCAGGACACGAAATCCATCGAGCGGCGCAGGAGGCGCGGGTAGTCGCGGTTGTCGCGCAGGGGAACCCGGCGAAACTGCCTCGGGCAGATCCGGCGTTCGATCTCGCGCACGAACAGCGGGTAGCTCGCTCCGGATGGAATGCGCAGGTTGTCCTCGAGCACCCACCAGGTGCCATCGTCACCCTGGACAAGGTCCTCGCCCGCGATGTGCGCGTAGACCCCACCGGGCGGCGTGACGCCGTTCACCTGCGGAAGATAGGCTGGCGAGGTGTAGATGTACTCCTCCGGCACGATACCGTCGCGCACGATGCGCTTATCCCCATAGACGTCGAGCAGAAACGCGTTCAGAGCGCGCACGCGCTGCTTCAGCCCCGCCTCGAGCCGATCGTACTCCTTTGCGGGAATGATGCGCGGCACAGAATCGTATGGGAAGAGCTGGTCGTGATAGATGCCCTGCTTGTAGATACCGAAGCGCACGCCGTTGCGCGCAAGCTCGCGGTTGATGGATGATCGATGCGATGCCAAGCTGGTGGCAAGCTCGCGGGCAGCGGTTTCGATTCCCATAGCCATAGCCTTCCGATACGGGGTCGGTCACGATGGCCACACGATATCGGTGCTGTGTTTCCGGCTTGCGTCGAGGGGGTATCCGAAATCGAAAAAGAACGTTGCCTGCTGAATACAAGATTTCGCAATCGCCTCGAAATCGCGGCTGAACCGTAGGTGCACAACGCGCTCGCAGCGACAAAGGACCCGCGGCTGACCCTCAGCGAGACCCGCTGGCTAAAACTGCAACTTGAGCATTTTAGAGACCCCCTGCAGACGCCTTCCGGGACTCGAATCGGATCGATTTTCCGCTCTCTACTGCCCTATTCGGCGTCCAAGCGTCTTTATAGCTCCCCACAGGAATGCTCAAGTTACATTTTCTGCCAGGTGCCGCCGTGAACCCGCGTGGAAAGCCCATCCCCTTGTCGCAGCGGAGCGAAAAGCGGCGCAAAGCAAATCCGGCGCCCGCAAGGACGCCGGATTTCGTCTAGTTGAACTTGAAGATCTTGCTCGCCAGATGGTACAAGCCGATCGTGGTCTTCTCGCCCGCGCGGCTGGGCAGGTTCGTGCCCACGCCCATGAGGCCGTAGCGCGCGTGGCGGTACATGCGCTCATCGTAGGCCTTGAGGTCGTGCCACAGGTCGCGCAGCCATGTCTTGGCCTCCGGGTTGTCCGAGAGCTTGGAGAACACCGAGCAGATGGACATCATCATCGTGAAGTAGTGCATCATGTACGAGCGCAGGCGCGGGGGCTCCACCTCGTCGTAGAGGTGATACGCGTTCATCATGATGCGCGTGATGCGGAACTGCTGGTCCAGGCGCTTGACCATCGTGGCCTCGTTCACGCTCTGGCCCTCGCGGCCGATAAAGTAGCGATAAAGGTCGATATCGGCGTAGTAGAGCGTCTTGCAGCGCGGCAGCGGCACGTAAGCGTAGATATTGTCCACGTAGAACGTGTGCGCCGGCAGCGGCAGGTCGGCCTCGCGCAGCACATCTGTGCGGTAGCACAGGCTGTGCATCAGCAGGTTCTGGTCGGGACGGAAACGCCCGACCTCGTTCCAGGTGAAGATCTTCTTGCGCGGAAGAGCCGTGCGGTAGCCGATCGTCTGGTGCGTGCCCTCGTGGACCTTCTCGTACACGTAGTTCGAGATGAACAGGTCCACGCGGGTGCCGCGCTCCTCGAAGCCGCGCAGGATCGTCAGCATCGTAGAGAGCGCCGAGGCGTCGAGCCAGTCGTCGGAGTCCACGACCTTGTAGTAGGTACCGGTGGCCTCGCGCAGGCCGGAGAGGACGGCGATGCCGTGACCGCCGTTCTCCTGGTGCACCGCGCGAATGATGCCCGGATAGCGGGCCTCCCACTCGTCGGCCTTGGCGGGCGTCTCGTCGACGCTGCCGTCGTCCACGATGATGATCTCGATGTCCGAGGCGTAGCTCGAGCCCTCGAGAATCGACGTGATGCAGCGGTCCATATCGGCAGCCGCGTTGTACGACGGGATGCCGAACGTAACTACCTTGTGCGTAGCGGAACTAGGCATGGCAGGCGATGATCTCATCCGACAGCGTGAGGGCGGAATCCGTCACGGCGTCCATGTCGTAGTAGCGGTACTCGGCCAGACGGCCCACCGGGTGGAAGTTGGTGAGGTTGACCACGCGGTCGAGGTAGCGCTCGTACAGGGCGCGGTTCTCGGGGTCGAGGATCGCATAGTACGGCGTCTGGCCGCTGCCGGGCTCGTAGGCGTGGCTGTACTCCTTCATGATGGTGGTCTTGCCGGGCACCACCTGACCGGTCATGTTCTTGAACTCAGTGATGCGCGTGAAGTCCTCGCTCACCGTGTAGTTCACGGTGCCGACCGGCTGGTACTGGTCGACGTCGAGGGTCTCGAACTTCATGTCGAGGGTGCGGTACGGAAGCGCGCCCAGATCGAGGCCGAACAGCTCATCGAGCGGGCCGGTGTAGACGATCTCGCCGCCGTACACCTTGCCGCACACGCTGACGCTCGTCTCGCCGATCTCGAAGATGTCGCGGGCGTCCACGTTCACGAACACGTCGATCAGGTCGTGATCGAGCATGTTCTCGAACAGGTGCGTATAGCCCTGGGCGGGCATGCCCTGGAAGGGGGCCTGCGGGAAGTAACGGTCGTCATCGCCGATGAACACGGGCACGCGGCCGGTGACCGAGGGATCGATCTGATCGGGGGTCTGGCCCCACTGCTTCATCGTGTAGTGGAGGAAGACGTTCTCGTACACGTAGTCGGCGATCTCGACGAGCTCGGGGTCGTTCTTGGAGCGCAGCTCCATGATAGGGACCTTCTTGTCCTCACCGAAGGTGTCGACGAGCTTGCGGTACAGCTGCTCGCCGCGCTCCTCGCCGAAGGCGAGCTTCATGCTCTGGTGGTTGAACGGAACGGGCATGAGCGTGCCGTGGATGTTGGCAAGCACCTTGTGCTGGTAGTCCGTCCACTCCGTGAAGCGCGAGAGGAAGTTATGGACGCGCTCGTTGAAGGTGTGGTAGATGTGCGGTCCATACAGGTGAATGAGAATGCCGGCCTCATCCAGGCAATCGTAGGCGTTACCGGCGATGTGATTCCTGCGCTCGAGCACGGCGACACGGAACCCCGAGGTCTCCGCAAGGCGACGGGCGCACACGGCGCCAGCGTAGCCCGCGCCGACAACGATCATGTCGTACGCATCGGGATTGAAGTCTTGCGGAAGTCCAGACGTGACCTGCATCACAGCTCCTTGTACTATTCCCAATAACAAAAAACACCAGCGGCGCACGCGCACGCAAAATGTTTTCAGGATTATAGCGCTCAAATCCTATAATTAAGCTTGCCACACAAGGAAAGCTCAACACCCGTGCTGTGCTGGGCCAAGATGCAAGGAGAATCATGAGCGATTTCCTGAACCGTATGAAGGCGGCCGCCAAGGCCGACCTCAAGACCATCGTGCTGCCTGAGGGCGAGGATCCCCGCACCATCGAGGCTGCCAAGAAGATCGTCGAGGAGGGCCTCGCCAACCTCGTCATCCTGGGCAAGCCCGAGGAGATCGACATCGAGGGCGTCACCGTCATCGACCCGACGAGCCCCGATGCCCCCAAGCACGAGGAGTACGCGCAGAAGTTCGCCGAGCTCCGCGCCAAGAAGGGCGTGACCATCGAGCAGGCCCGCGCCCAGGTCATGGACGCCACCTACTACGGCACCATGATGGTCAAGATGGGCGACGCCGACGGCCTCGTCTCCGGCGCCTGCCACTCCACCGCCAACACCCTGCGCCCGGCGCTCCAGATCCTGAAGACCGCCCCCGGCACCAAGCTCGTGTCCGCCTTCATGGTCATGTGCACCCAGACGCCCGAGTTCGGCGCCGACGGCACCCTCGTGTTCGCCGACTGCGGCCTGAACATCGACCCGACCTCCGACGAGCTGTCCGAGATCGCCATCGCCTCGGCCAACTCCTTCAAGACCTTCATGGGCGATGTCGAGCCCAAGGTCGCCATGCTCTCCTACTCCACCATGGGCTCCGCCGGCGGCGACACCGCCAAGAAGGTCCAGGAGGCCACCGCGTTCGCCAAGGAGAAGGCGCCTGAGCTCGCCGTCGACGGCGATCTGCAGCTCGATGCCGCCATCGTGCCGAGCGTCGCTTCGCTGAAGGCCCCCGAGTCCAAGGTCGCCGGCCACGCCAACGTGCTCGTGTTCCCGAACCTCGAGTGCGGCAACATCGGCTACAAGCTGGTCCAGCGCTTCGGCCGCGCCGAGGCCTACGGCCCCATCCTGCAGGGCATCGCCAAGCCGGTGAACGACCTGTCCCGCGGCTGCTCCGCCGACGACATCGTGGGTGTCGTGGCCATCACCGCCGTCCAGGCGCAGATGGCCGAGTAGCCTCCGCGCTCCGCTGACCTGACCGGAAGCCCCCGGAACGGATCCACGCGCGCGTCCTCGCCCTACGGGCTGCGGGATTGCGCGCTTAGGATTCCGTTCCGGGGGCTTCCTGCGTTTACTCGGTTGGAGCGCGGGGGCTGCTCGGCCAGCTGCGAGGGTGCGGCGATGGCGCAGCGAGCTTGCTGGGAGCTTGGTTGAGGCGGTGACAGGCTGACGCAGGGCTCGGTGACAAGTTGGGGCCGGGTACAACCTTGTCAGGGCGATGGCGGCAGGCGGTGGTAGAGCTCGAGGTTGTGGCGAATGCGCGATGCGAGCTCGTCGCTGTCGAAGCCGGGCTGGGCGCGCCAGACCCAGTTTCCGCCCAGCGTCGATGGGATGTTGATGCGCGCCTCGCAGCCGAGTTCCAGCAGGTCCTGCATCTGCACCACAGCGAGATCTGCTGGGCTGGCCCAGATGGCTCGCATGAAGCCCCAGCCCTCGCCTTCGACGGGGTCGAGGTGCAGGTACTCGCGGGCGGTCGCCACGTCATCGGGAAGCGCGGTCTCGAGCCAACCGAGAGCGGTATCGTTGTCGTGGGTACCCACGTAGGCCACGCAGTTCGTCGGATACGAGAACGGTAGGTACGCCGCTCCGCCGCCGTCGCGCGAGTCGAAGGCGAACTCCAGAATCTTCATGCCCGGAAATCCCGTGTCGGCAAGCAGCTGGCGAACGGAGTCGGTCAGGTATCCCAGGTCCTCGGCCACGATATCGCAGGTGCCGAGGGCCTCTTTCATCATGCGGAAGAACTCGATGCCCGGACCTGGACGCCACCGGCCTCCCGCGGCGGTCTCGGACCCCGCTGGGATGGCGAAATACGAGTCGAAGCCCCGGAAGTGGTCGATGCGCACGATATCGTAGAGCTTGAACTGGGCGCGCACGCGCTCGAACCACCAGCGGTAGCCCTCTGCGCGCATGCGCTCCCAATCGAACAGCGGGTTGCCCCACACCTGGCCGATGGCGGAAAACGCATCGGGCGGAACGCCGGCGATCTCGCGGGGCCGCAGGTTCCCGTCGAGCTCGAACTGCTCGGGATGCGACCATACGTCAGCACTGTCACCGGCTACGTAAAACGGAAGATCGCCCATGATCCGCACGCCTGCGGTGCACGCGTATGCATGCAGGCGGTCCCATTGGCGGAAGAACAGGTACTGGACGGCCTTCCAGAACAGGACATCCTCCGCGTGCGCCGCCCGTGCCTCGGCGAGCGCGTCGGGCATGCGCAGGCGTAACCCGTCTTCCCACCTATCCCACGGCGCGCCGCCGTGCGCGTCCTTCAGCGCCATGAACAGCGCGTAATCGTCGAGCCACGCCCGCTCTTGGCTACAGAACGCGTCGAATTCGCCGCGCTCCCCCGCCAGAAGGCACCTTACCGCCAGCCGGAGCACGCAGAAGCGTTCGCGGTAGAGCGCCCCGTAATCCACGCGCTGCGGATCTCCGCCCCACGGTCTGTTTGCGTACTCGTCGGACGCGAGCAGGCCCTCTTCTGCCAGGTCGTCCAAATCGATCAGATAGGGGTTGCCCGCGAACGTCGAGAAGCTCTGATACGGAGAATCGCCGAAACTCGTCGGCACGACCGGCAGCACCTGCCAGACTGAAACGCCCGCCGCGGCGAGAAAGTCCACGAAATGCCGGGCCGCAGCGCCCAGCGCGCCCACGCCCCACGGCGACGGCAGCGAGGTGATGGGCATCAGAACTCCGGCGCTTCTCATCGTTGCTCCCTTGACGATCCGTACAGCTCAAACCATGTGGTAACACTCAGAATCTTATCCGCGCATCCTCACGCTACGCAATAGAAGCCCACGGCTACGCACCCAGAAGAGCGCGCCAGTTGCGTGATCGGTGGAAGATGCGCTCAATAAAGACAATTCCATGCTCGCGATCAACGGTGTAGACAGCGATATAACTCGCCACGGCAATCCACCGATATCCAAGCGACGAAACCAAGGAATCAACCGCAAGAGGAAACCCGTCAGGCATCGTTTCGAGGGCGCTTATCGCTTTTTCGTACGCCTCGAGTACACGCGTCGGCGCGCTCTTGCCGCCCATGCTGTAGTTCAGGTATGCAAGCGCTTCCCGAAGGTCTTCAAGAGCGGCTTCGGTCCCCTGAACGTGAAACCTCATAGCCCAAACTCCTCACGCAACAGGCCGACGCCCTCACGCGCATCATGGGTACGACCCTCCAGGACATCGCGATGCCCTTCGGCAAGTTCTTTAAGAAGGTCGAGTCGTGCCACAAGCTGCTCGTATGTCCTGATATCCATCACCGCAAGGTCCCCGGCGCCGTTCTTGGTCACAAAGACCGGTTCCTGATGTTCACGACACCAATCAGAAACCTCGTTGTACCCGTTTCGAAGTGCGGAGCTGGAGATGATCTTCGGCATTGAAGGCTCCCATCTTGTTGGAATTCTATAGATATATGGTACGAATTTCTTTACCGTCTATCAAGGTGTACCGCCAGTGGAAGCCGAAGTCAGCGGCGGAGAGGATGTCGACGGACAATCCGCAGCATCAAAAAAGACCCTGCGGAATAACCGCAGGGTCCAAACAGGCAATCTACGCTGATCGCACTTACTTGCCGAGCAGCTCCTCGACGTCGAGGGCGATCATGAGCTCCTCGTTGGTGGGGACCACGAGGACGGTGATCTTGGAGTCCGGCGTGGAGATGACGCGCGGGTCGTCGGAGCGGATCTTGTTGAGCTCGGGGTCGATCTCGACGCCCATCCACTCGAGGCGCTTGGCCACGCCGGCGCGCATGGTGACGGAGTTCTCGCCGATGCCAGCGGTGAACGCCATGGTGTCGACGCCCTCCATGGAAGCAGCCATCTCGCAGAACAGCTGGGAGGTGCGATAGTAGAACATGTCCATGGCCATCTGGCAGTTGGCGTCACCGTTGTTGGCGCCCTCCTCGATGTCACGGGAGTCGGAGGACACGCCGGAGACGGCCAGCAGGCCGGACTTCTTGTTCATCATGGTGTCGATGTCGTCGATGCTCATGCCGGCAACGCGGTTGAGATAGAAGACGGTGGCCGGGTCGACGGTACCGCAGCGGGTGCCCATGATCAGGCCGTCGAGCGGGGTCAGGCCCATGGTGGTGTCCATGCAGCGGCCGTCCTCGATGGCGCACAGGGAGGCGCCGGAGCCCAGGTGGCAGGAGACGAGCTTGTGGGTCTTGCCCTCCATGAACTCGTTGACGGTGCGCCAGATGTAGCGGTGGCTCGTGCCGTGAGCGCCGTACTTGCGCACGTGATAGGTGTCGACGACGTCGCGCGGAATGGCGTAGCGCCAAGCCTGCTCGGGCATGTTGTAGTGGAAGGCGGTGTCGGGAACGATGACGTTACCCAGCTCGGGGAACATGTCGCGGCAGATCTCGATGACGTCGGCCTCGGCGTAGTTGTGCAGCGGAGCCAGCGGGGCGACCTCACGGACCCAGCCGAGGGTCTCGTCGGTCACGACGGCGGACTCGGGGAAGTACCAACCGCCCTGAACGACGCGGTGGCCGATGCCCTCGATGGGAGCGTCAACGGTCTTCAGGATGTCGAACACGTGCTTGATGGCCGTGCGGTGATCGGGCAGCGCGACCTCGAGCTTGTCCTTGACGCCGTTCTCCTCATGGCCGATGAAGGAGCCGTCGATGCCGATGCGCTCGCAGTTGCCCTTGGCGAAGACCTCGCGGGTATCGGTGTTGAGCAGCTGATACTTAAGGCTGGAGCTGCCTGCGTTGACAACGAGAACGTTCATGGATCTCCCATCTCAATCAAACCGTTCCGCCGAAGCGCTTCGACGGACTCACAACATTTTTATGATACGCCCAAATGGCGGGCAGGTGGTCAAAAGAAGCAACTTGAGGACACTTCGGTGCGCGAGCACATGCTGCCGCAACGCTTCGCGAAGCCCGCCGCCCTCGAGCGCCGCCCTTGCGCGGCGGGGCTACAGCAGGTTCTCGCCCAGATCGGTGCCGCCCAGCACGTGCATATGGAAGTGCATGACCGTCTGACCTGCCGCGGCGCCCGTGTTGGCGATCACGCGGAAGCCGTTGTCGAGACCCTTGGCGCGGACGACCTCGCTGATCGCATGCGTCATAGCCGCCAGCACATCGCCCGGCACGCTGTCGACGATGTTCTCGTAGTGCTGCTTGGGGATGACGAGCGTGTGGACAGGGGCCTGCGGATTCAGGTCGTCAAACGCCAGAACCAGGTCGTCCTCGTACACGACGGTGGAGGGAATCTCGTGCGCCGCGATCTTGCAGAAGATGCAATCGTCCATGATGCGTCCTTTCGTTACGGGTTCGGTTCTCCCATTGTATCGAATCGCGGGCAGTTGCTCGGCTGCGAGCAGCCGGCGCAGCGCAGCGCCGACGCGTATCCGCGCGCGCAATGCGCGGAAACGGCGTCTCGATCGCATTCGATCGGGCCGGACCCAAGGGATGCGGAGCGGTGCGGGAGCGCATTGACGTCCCCTGGCAGAAAATGCAGGTTGAGCATTTTTCAGAGCAGGGAAAGCTCCGTCGATGACCCTTTCAGGCACCGATTCGGAAGAGTTTTGCCCCGATTCGTCCGACCAGATGCGCCGCATCGCCAAAAACAGGACCTCGAAAAATGCTCAACCTGCATTTTCTGCCAGGCGGCCTCCGGGAATCTCCCGGAGACCGCCCGCGCCGCGATCCCGCACATGAAAAAGGGCCCCGCAGGGCCCTTTCGCTAAAACTTCAGCTCATCCGAGGTGTCTGCCGCCTCACCGGCCACGAGCATGTCGCCGCCGTCGACGTCCTTGAGCAGGATGCTCACCTTCTGCTCGGCGTCCTCCAGGCGCGCGCGAAGGCTGCGCAGCAGCTCCACGCCGCGCGTGTAGCTCGCAAGGGAGTCCTCGAGCTCCAGATCGCCCGACTCCAGGTTGCGGATGATGAGCTCCAGCTCCGTGGAGGCCTCCTTGTAGGTGAGCTCGTCGACCTTTTTCATCTCTGCCATGATGATTCTCCTTTATTGCACGGAACCGTCGGCGCCCTCGTGGCGCTCGACCGTCCCAACCGTTGCATACACGTTTCCATCGACCAGCCCGATGCGGACCTCATCGCCCGAAGTCACCTGGTCGGCATGCGTCACCACGCCCGAGGGGCCGTAGGTGATGGAGTAGCCGCGTGCCAGCACCTTGAGCGGAGAGAGCGCGTCGAGCGACGCCGCTGCCGCCGCGAGCTCGGATGCGCGCGTGGAAACCGCCGCGCGTCCCTCGTGCGCAAGTCGCGAAGCCGCGAGCTCGAGCGCATGGCTGCGTGCAGCGAAGCTCGAGGTGGTGGCGGCAAGCCGCGGCGCCGAACCGACCAGGCCCGCGCGGAAGCGCTCCTGGGACCGCGAGATCGCAGAAGTCAGACGGTCGGCGGTCTGCATGAGGTCGGCGGAGCGGCGCTCGAGCATGCCGGTCGGGCTCGACAGGCATGGACGGCGGGCGGCGGCGTCGAGCGCGAGCGAGAGGCGCTCGAGATACGACGTGGTCGCACGCTCGATTCGCGTGCGCAGCGACGCGGCCTCGTTCTCCGCGGCATTCACGCGCGCGGTCATGGACACCGCAAGGCGGCGCTGACGTGCCTCGAGGACATCGACCAGGTCGGACATCGCCGGCGCCACCGACTCCGCCGCCGCCGTCGGCGTGGAGCAGCGCCTGTCGCTCACCATATCGCAGATCGAGGTATCGGGCTCGTGTCCGATACCCGTGACCACGGGGACGGGGCACGCCGCCACGGCGCGCGCAAGTGCCTCGTCGTTGAAGGTCATGAGGTCCTCGAACGAGCCACCGCCGCGCACGAGCAGGATGCAGTCGGGGGCGGGCGTTATCGCCGCAGCACGGCCCAGAGCCTCGATCAGCTCCTCGGGAGCGCCCTCGCCCTGCACCTTCGAGCCCACGCAGATGAGCTCGACCAGCGGGTTGCGCCGGCGCAGCGTGCGCTTGACGTCGTCGATCACCGCGCCCGAAAGCGAGGTGACCACCGCCACGCGCGTGCAGAACACGGGGATGCGGCGCTTGCGCGCATCGTCCATGAGACCCTCGCGGCGCAGCTTCTCGGCAAGTGCCGCCACCTGCTGGCGCAGCATGCCCTCCCCCGCCAGGGTGAACGAGCGCGCCACGAAGCTCATGCGGCCCGTCGCCTTGTAGAGGTTGAAATTGCCCGTGAACTGGACCTGCATGCCATCGCGCAGTTCGAAGGTGCGCTTGGCGTAGCTCCCGCGCCAGATGATGCAATCCACGGCGCAGGCGTCATCTTTTATCTGGAAGTAGCAGTGGCCGCTGCGCGCATTGGGCCCACGGAAACCCGTGACCTCGCCGAGCACGGTGAGCTGCGGCAACGCGTCGAGCGCACCGGCTGCCATATCGACCGCCTGCGACACCGACAGGGCGTCGGGGGAAGACCCATCCTTCCCGGCAGCGGAAACTCCCGTCAGATTCCAGCCTGGCATGACACTCCTTTCCGATATCCGCATCGTTATCGGCCGCTACCCAGTCTAGCGCATCGCCCAGACACGAAGTCGCACCGCTGCGTGCCTCACGCCGGGTGCGCGGCGGCACCGCATAAAACCGCGCGCCCGCAGCCTCCTGGGGCGACGGGCGCGCAATGGCATCGGCTGCTGCCGCAATCGGACGGCAGCCGCCATGCGGCAGGCGGTCTAATCGCGGTTGTTGTTCGTGCGGCTGAGCAGGTACACGAGCTGCAGGATCGAGGTCAGCGCCGCCGCGACGTAGGTGAGCGCCGCCGCCGTGAGCACCTTCTTGGCACCGCGCACGTTGATCTCGCTCATGCCGGACGCCTGGATGTAGGCCACGGCGCGACGGCTCGCGTCGATCTCGACCGGAAGGGTCACGATCTGGAACAGGACCGAGAACGCGAACAGCGCGATGGCGAGCGTCGTCAGGCCAGCGAGATTCATGGCCACGCCGAGGATGAACACGATCATCCACATGCTCTGCGACAGGTTGACCACCGGCACGAGCGCGGTGCGCACGCGCATCATGAAATAGCCCTGCGCGCGCTGCGCGGCGTGGCCCGCCTCGTGACAGGCAACAGCCACACTCGCCACCGAACCGCCCGACAGGTTGTCGTTCGACAGGTAGAGGTTGTTGTCGCGCGGATCGTAGTGGTCGGTGAGCTTGCCGGCGACGCGCTTGATGCCCACGACATCGCAGCCGTTGGCATCGAGCATGCGGCGGGCAACCTGCGCGCCCGAGGCCCCATCGCTGGGGACGCGGGACCACGTGTTGTACGTCTTGTTGATATAGGCCTGTGTGGCAAGGCCGAGCACGAGCGAGACCACCACGAGAACCAGATAGGCCGGGTCGATTCCGAAGCCGTATCCAAAACCGTAATACGGAAGCATGTTCTCTCCTTAACTGGGAGCGCCCCTCCATCGGGCGCTCATCTCACGCCCTTGTACCCACAAACCGGTGTGACAGTTAGGGCGGGGCCCAGTGTCATAAAAACTGAGGCGTAGTACCTACTCCTAGGTACTTCTGGTTTTTATGACACTGGGCCCCGCCCTAACTGTCACACCCCGCTAGAGGGTCTCGACGCGGCCGTCCTTGACGGTGAGGCCCATGTTGCCCGAAAGCAGGTCGTCGAGCAGCGAGCCCACGAGCTCGAAACGCCAGCCCTCGCGCAGGGGGCTGCGCTCGGGATGGTCGATGTAGTCGTACAGGTCGTCGCGCGACGCGATGACCGACGTCGCCACGCCGGAGCGCTCAGACACCAGACGCAAGAGCGCATACATGAGGTCGCAGACGCTCTCCGCCTCGGGGCTCGGGGCATGCCGGCGAGCCGCGGTGGGGCTCGGCATGTTGTCTGCCGGGCAGCGAACGCCGTTTCCGATGGCGGTCAGCGCCGCCTCGATATCGAGGTCGGACAGGTGCTCGGTCCCCCGGATGCGACGGAAGTCACCCGCATCGCGCGGCACGTGCTTGATGAGCGCGAGCAGGACCTCGTCGGACATGATCCACTTGCGCGGCACGTCCATGCGGTCGGCACGTCGCTCGCGCCACGCGGCGAGCTCGCGCGCGATCGCGAGCTGACGGCGCGTGCAGGAGTTGATGCGCTTGACGCGCCGGTACGCCTGACGCGGCTCGACCACGTAATGCGAGAGCTTCGAGAGCGGCCGCATCTCGTCGGCGACCCACCAGGTGCGCCCGAGTTCCTCGAGGCGCCGCTTGATCTCGGCGTAGGCGTCGATGAGATAGCGGACGTCGTCGACCGCGTAGTCGATCTGCTGGGGCGTGAGCGGGCGCCGCGACCAATCGGTCAGCGACTCGCTTTTGGGCAGCGTGACGCCGCAGAACGCATGCACGAGCCCGTTATAGGAAATCTGGACGCGCTCGCCCAGAAACGCCGCGGCGACCTGCGTATCGAAAATCGGGGTGGGAAGAACCCCGAGCGCACGATAGATGACCTCCATATCCTGCGAGCAGGCGTGGAAGACCTTGAGGACGGACTCGTTGGTCATGAGGTCCGCAAGCGGCGTGAGATCCTCGAGAACGATGGGGTCGATGACCACGCATTCGTCGGGAGTTGCCGCCTGAACCAGGCACAGCCGCGGATGGAACGTCTTCTCGCGCAGAAACTCGGTATCGAATGCGACCGCATCGAAGGCGGCTGCACGCGCGCAAAACGATTCCAACTCCTCGTATGTGGAGATGTACATACCTCACCCGTAGTTTTGGCTCAACCTCCGAACGGAGGGTAGGATAACGACATTCACACTATACTCGGCTTCGTTTGATCGGGAAACTCATGCGCTGTCTCATCATCCATAACCCAGCATCGGGCCCCAGCTCCGACGAGATATTCGCCTTCGCCCACGCCCTCAGCGTCGCGGGCGACGAGATCTGCATGCGCTTCATCGGCGCCGGCATGGAAGCCACGGATGCCACCGCCGACGCGCGCAGCTTCGACCGCATCGTGGTCTCCGGCGGCGACGGCACGGTGTCCAACGTGCTCGACTGCCTGCGCGACACGGGCGTACCCATCCTCGTGTTCCCCTCCGGCACGGCCAACCTGTTCTTCAACAACATCGGCAACGCCCCCGAGGCTGCGGCACTCGCCGCCGCCTGCCGACGCGGGCGCACGAAGAGCGTCGACATGGGCGAGCTGTACTGGACCGACGAGGCGGGCGATATCCAGCGCCACGGCTTCATCATCATCGCGGGCTCGGGCTTCGACGCCGCCATCATGCAGAAGGCCGCGCCGAGCAAGAACGAGATCGGCGAGATCGCCTATGCGCTCGCAGCGCTGTCCACCCCCGAGCCGCAGGTCGCCCATTTCACCATCGAACACGACGGCCAGGTCGATGAGCTCGACGGCATCGGCTGCATGGTGGGCAACACGGCGGTCATCCAAAACGACATCAACCTGTTCCCCGATTGCCGCATGGACGACGGCTTCATCGACATCACGGTCATCGAGCCCGCGAAGACGGTCGAGCTCCTCCCCACCCTGCTCGCCGGCGTGCTCGACCCGACAGGCAAGGGACTCGGCAGGCCGCAGTTCAAGATGTTCCAGGCGAAGGAGGCCAAGATCACGGCGAAACCCTCGCTCGGCATGCAGTTCGACGGCGAGGTCATCCCCAACAACGCGGGCGTCTTCGGCGCGCGCGTCCTGCCGAAATGCCTCGAGATCATCATCGACGACTTCTCGAAGCTGAACGACTAGCGACTGGTGACATTTAGGGGACAGGTCCCAAACTTGCAGGCGGACGGGGAGCTTTCAAGCTCCCCGTCCGCCTGCAAGTTTGGGACCTGTCCCCTAAATGTCACTCGGCCGCCCGCGGTGCCTGGCCTCTCTGGGGACGTAGCCGGAAGGCGCCAAGGGCGCGCGCCCTTGGCGCCTTCCGGCTACGTCCCCAGAGAGGCCAGGCACCGAAACAGGTGGGAAACAATTCCCGGCGGGCTCTTCCCTGCCTGCACTTCGCTGTGCTATAGTGCAGCGCAATACGAACCAGGGTTTACCCCATCGATTACCTGAAAGGAGCCACCAGCATGAAGCGCATGAATTCCGCTCTCAACAACTGGTGGTGGCGTGATGCGATTTCGGCCGGTCAACGGTGAGTCCCTCATGCGTCTCTAACACATAGCGCGCAGAAGGCCTCCGGTTTGACCGGGGGCCTTTTTTCATCGCCCCTCGCGTCACGCACCCATTGCCTACGAGAACACCCCTCCATTCAAAGAAAAGGATGATCACCATGACCCAGACCACCAACACCGCCCAGGCCCGCACCGTCTCCAGCGTCGATCGCGGCAAGCTCGACATCAAGGCCCTCGTTCTGCTCGCCGTCCTGCTCGCAGCCGGCTTCATCCTCAACATGACCCTCGGCAAGGCCATCGGCGCCATGTCCGCCGGCATGATCCAGCCCGAGTTCATCATCTCCGCCTTCTGCATCACCATCCTCGTCGTGCGCCCGAGCATCGTGCAGGCGCTCATCATCGGCCTCATCTCCGCCGCCGTCATCCAGCTCACCACGAGCCTGCCCGGCGCCGACTTCGTCGCCGAGGGCGTCGCCGCCGTCCTCATGGCCCTCATCGTCAACGCCGGCATGAAGACCGGTGCCCGCGCCATCGTGCCCACGGTCGGCGCCTTCGTGACCACCTTCGTCTCTGGCTTCATCTTCATGTTCATCCGCATGGCCCTCATGCAGTTCGACATGAGCATCGCCGCCGCCATGCTGCCGGTCGTCGCCATCACGGCCGTCTTCAACGCCGTGCTCGTCGGCGCCCTGTACCTGCCGATCAAGAAGGCCCTGAAGCTCAACGACTAGCGGTCCGAACCCCTGCACGCTGCGCCCATCGGCAGCAGCGCACGCGATATCATTGAAGCGGGCCGCCTGCGCGACGGCCCGCTTTCTTCTGCAACGAAACCGCCCGCAGGCGGCCATCGATACGGAAAGGCTGTTATGGCAACGATCATCGAGATGGACAACGTCTCGTTCAGCTATGGCTCGGAGGCCGAGCACGCGCTGGACGACGTCTCGCTCCGCGTGGACGAGGGCGACTTCGTCGGCATCATCGGCCCCTCGGGCGCAGGCAAGTCGACGCTTGCCGCCTGCCTGTCCGGCGCCATCCCCCATCACTTCACGGGCGAGCTGTTCGGCAGCACCCGCATCGCGGGCCAGGACACCTGCGACGTCACACTCACCGACATCTCCCGTATCGTCGGGTCGGTTGCCCAGGACATCGACGCGCAGATGGTCGCGTCCGTGGTGGAAGACGAGCTTCTGTTCGGTCTCGAGAACTTCGGAATCCCCCACGACCAGATCGAGGGTCGCATCGCGCGCACGCTCGCCACGGTGGGCATCGCCGATTTGCGCGACCGCGAGATCGCCACGCTGTCGGGCGGCCAGAAGCAGAAGGTCGCCATCGCAGCCATCCTCGCCCTGGAACCGCGTGTGCTCGTGCTCGATGAGCCCACGGCAGCGCTCGACCCGGTGAGCTCGCGCGTGGTCTTCGACACCCTTGCCGACATCAACCGGCGCCTGGGCGTGACGGTGATCGTGATCGAGCAGAAGGTCGCGCTGCTTTCGAGCTACTGCAGCCACATCATGGTCATGGATCACGGGCACATCGCGCTCGCGGGCACCCCGCATGAGGTCTTCGGCCAAAGCGACCACCTGCGTGCCATCGGCGTCGACAGCCCGCGCACGGCGCGCATCTCCAACAGCCTCTTGCGCGACGGGCTGACCGCGCGCACCGAGCCCTGCCTGAACGTCACCGAGGCCGAAGCGCTCATCCGCGAGGTGCTCGCGGGCGTCCCCGGCATCGCCGACGTGGCGGCAGACGAGCCCGAGCCCTCCCCCCATGTTTCCGTGCGCCCGCGCGCCGAGGGCGCCGATCCCGTCCTCACGTTCACGAAGGTCGGCTTCACCTACCCCGGCGGCGGCGCGAGCGTGAACGACCTCGACATGACCGTCTACCCGGGCGAGCTCGTGGGCATCGTCGGCCAAAACGGCGCCGGCAAGACCACGCTCACCAAGCTGCTGAACGGCCTGCTCAAGCCCACGCGCGGCGAGGTCCGCGTCGCCGGGCTCGATACGCGCACCACGCCCGTCTCCACCGTCGCCGCGCATGTGGCCACGCTCTTCCAGAATCCCGATCGCCAGATCTGCAAGAACACCGTGCTCGACGAGGTCGCCTTCGGCCTCGAGCTCACCGGTATCGATCCGTCCGCCGCGCGCGAGCGGGCACGCCGGGTCATCAAGCGGTTCGGCCTGCCTGCCACCGAGGCGCCGTTCTCGCTCTCGCGCGGCCAGCGCCAGATGGTGGCGCTCGCCGGCGTCGTCGTGATGGAGCCGGACATCGTGGTGCTCGACGAGCCCACGAGCGGCCTGGACTACCGCGAGTGCATGACCGTCATGGAGACGGTGCGCGACATGGCCGATCAGGGCAGCGCCGTCATCATGGTCTGCCACGACATGGAGGTCGTGAGCGACTTCGCGGAGCGCATCGTCGTCATGGCGGACGGCCGCATCCTCGGCCGCGGCCCCGCGTCCGAGCTCTTTGCCGACGCCGCCCTCATGGACAAGGCGAGCGTGACGCCCCCGCAGGTCATCGACCTGTCGGCGCGCCTTGCGCGCGGCGTCTCGCCGGCGTTCGCCCGCATCACCGAAGTCAGCGACGTCGTTCGCACCGTGAAGGAGCTGATGGGCCGTGCTTAACGTCATCGACTACGTTCCCGGCAACACCCTGCTGCATCGCCTGAACCCCGTGGCGAAGCTCGCGCTCGCCGCGTCCATCATCGCCGCGACGTTTTTGGCGAACACCTATGCCGCCCTCGTGGGCCTGCTGCTGTTCACGCTGCTGCTCGCCGCCTACGCCGACGTGTTCGACCGCCTGGCGCGCCTGCTCAAGCTGCTCGTGCCCATCGCCCTCATCATGCTCGTGCTGCAGCTCGCCTTCGTGCGCAGCGGCGAGCCGCTGTTCGCCTTCGTGACCGACGAGGGCCTCATCACCGGCGGCAAGGCATGCCTGCGCCTGCTCGGCGTGGCGCTGCCGCTCGTGCTCATGCTCATGGTCACCAAGCTCACCGACCTTGCCAACGCCTGCGTCGAGAAGCTGCACATCCCCTACAAGTACGCGTTCACGTTCACGACCGCCCTGCGCTTCGTGCCCGTGTTCTCGCAGGAGATGAACGCCATCATGGAGGCGCAGACCGCCCGCGGCGTCCAGTACGACACCAAAAACCCCTTCAAGAAGATGCAGCTCATGCTGCCGCTGTGCGTGCCGCTGCTCATCTCGAGCGTGAGCAAGACCGACGCGACCGCCCTTGCCGCCGAGCAGCGCGGCTTCTACCTGCGCACGCGCGAGAGCTCCTACCGGCGCTATCCCTTCGCCGCGCGCGATATGGTAGTCTTCGCGGTCTGCATCGTCCTGATCGTCGGCGGCATCCTGCTGTAGGAAACGCGTTTGCAGCACAAGCCCGGGCGGATGGTAAGCTTCAGACAGCTTTCCATCCGCCCGGGCTTTGCTTCACAATGGAGCAGACCGAATCGCAGAGCGCGCAAGGAGCATCATGGCAGACTTCACCGACATCCCCGAGTTTCTCGCCCAGCGCATCGCCGACAGCTACGACAGCGATGACGCCGTGCGCATCGTCGACGGGCTTCGTGCCGCCGCCGACAGGCCGGTGACCCTGCGCGCCAACACCCTCAAGGCGACTGCCGACGATGTCGCCGCCGCGCTTGACGAGGCTGGTATCGCTTACTCCCACGTCCCCTGGTATGGCGACGCCTTCGTGCTTGCCGGCACGCGCGAGCGCGCCGTCTGGGACCTCGATATCTACCGTGAGGGCTGCGTTTACCTGCAGAGCCTCTCGTCCATGATGCCGCCGCTCGTGCTCGATCCGAAGGCGGGCACCGACATCCTCGACATGTGCGCCGCGCCGGGCGGCAAGACGAGCCAGATCGTGGCGCTCACCGGCGGCGAGGCGCGCGTGACCGCCTGCGAGATGAACGGTCCGCGCGCCGAGAAGCTCCAGTACAACCTCGAGAAGCTCGGCTGCAGAAACGTCCAGGTCATGCGCGTCGACGCGCGTCGCCTCGACGAGTTCTTCTCCTTCGACCAGATTCTGCTCGATGCCCCCTGCACGGGTTCGGGCACCATCTGCGCAGGCGACGAGCGCGCAGCCAAGCGCATCACCGCTCAGCTGCTTGCCAAGGTGACGCGCTCGCAGAAGGCGTTGCTCGACCGTGCGCTCACCGTGCTCAAGCCGGGCGGGACGCTCGTGTACTCGACCTGCTCGGTGCTTCCCGAGGAGAACGGGCAGCAGGTCGCCGCGGCGCTGAAGCGCCATCGCGATTGCGAGATCGTACCCGTGGACCTGCCCGCATCCGACAGCGCGCAGGAGCTGCTCGCGCTTCCCGGCGAGCTTGAGGGCACCCTCACCATCTGCCCGACGCGCGCCTATGAGGGGTTCTTCATCGCCAAGGTGAAGAAGGCCGCGCGCAAGCGCTAGGGGCAAACGCGCCGGCATGATGCCGCGCTTCGCCATGCGCTCTTTCCGGTGCTAAAGGATGGGATTGTTCACGCAGCTTTAAAGGCGGGCTGACGTAGCCGAAGGATCTACCTGCTGTGATTCGAGCGACGCGGCGCATGGGCGCGCACGTTGCGCATCGCGCGCTCTTCGCGACGGCGCTCGCTGCGCCCTTTCAACGCCGAGTAGATGCTGTACGCCACAGCCGCCGCGACGATCGCCCCGATGCAGAGGGCGACCGGAAACAGAATGTCCATGATGCCCATGCATCCCACCGCCAATCATTACGCATGCGCCCATGCGTCGGGCGCATATGGTGTTCGCTAGCTTACCAAAAACACGCATGCGGGTTCGCGGCACGCTACCGCGGCGGCAAATCAACAGGAGGACATCACGGCACCGCTCGAGACATGGCCTCCGAACGAGACTTGTTGAGTGCGCTTTTCAGCACCCCACGCAAAGCCCTTTCGTGCTCCTTGCAAGGGCTTTGCAAGGACCCGATGTTTGCCGTATCATGCAACGCTTCCGGGGGTACAAATCGAGCTGGCCCGCACTCCGGGCCCGACCGAGACCCCTTTGCACTGCCATCGAGAATACGAGGTCATCATGAACCTTGATGATATGAACCGCACCGACGCCACCGACGCCGAGCCGACCTTCGGCGGCGCCGCCGCCGATACCGCCGCGAGCGCAGAGCCCGTTGAACCTCCCCTGCGCGTACCCGCCGAGCTCTCCGAGGACATCGTCGCCGCCGTCGACTTCTCCGAGATCGAGCTTGCGCCCGAGCTCACCGAGTCGCCGCATGTGGTGACGCCCGTCGGCGTCCTGCCGCTCGAGCCCTCGCCCATCGAGGGAACCCTGCGCAAGGCCGCCCTGCGCGTTCCCGACGAGATCGATGAGGCGAGCGGCTTCTCGCTGTTCGGCCGCCGAATCAAGTCGATGCTCTACTCCACCGACGTCGCCGTCATCCGCAACGCCAACGCCGACGCCGTGTTCGCCGTCTACCCCTTCACGGCGCAACCGGCGATCACCCAGGCGCTGCTCACTGCCGCCGAGTGCCCGGTCTTCGTGGGCGTGGGCGGCGGCACCACGCAGGGCAAGCGGTCCGTCCAGCTCGCCGCCGTGTCGGAGATGCAGGGCGCCGCGGGCGTCATCGTGAACTCCCCCGCCTCCGCCGAGATGGTCTCGCAGATCGTCGGCATCGTGGACATCCCCGTCATCGCCACCGTCGTTCGGCCGGACGACGCGCACGCCAAGGTGCGCGCGGGCGCCAAGATCATCAACGTCGCCGCCGGGCGCGATACGCCTGCCGTCCTGCGCGCGCTGCGCGAGGCCTATCCCACGCTGCCGCTGATCGCCACGGGCGGCAAGTCGCACGAGAGCGTGCTGGAGACGATCCGCGCCGGCGCGAACGCCATCATCTGGACCCCGCCCTCGGCGCAGATGCTCCAGGCCGACATGATGCAGCGCTACCGCAAGCTCGAGGGTGAAGGCGAGCACCCCATGCCCTCCATCGACCCGGTCTCCGCAGGCGAGGTGAACCCGCTCGAGGCGCGTCCGGACATCCCCTTCCCCGACGACATCATCGACAACGTCGCCGTGGAGCCCGAACCCAAACCCGGCTTCCGCTTCTTCTTCCGCAAGCGCAAATAGAAAACCATGACAGTTAGGACGGGGCCCAGTGTCATAAACATGACACCGGGCCCCGTCCTAACTGTTATAAAAACCCTCATAGGTCGAGTACTCAGTCAGCGAGCGGCTGGCTGGCGAGGCGAGGTGGCCTGAACGAGGAGGGCATAGGCCTTAAGGCCATGCCCGACGAGTGAAGGCCAGATCGCCCGCCAGACAGCCGCGCAGCGTCGACAGGGCCGGCGTTCTCCGAACGCCGGCCCGCAAAGGCTAGTCGACGCGTTTATCTCCCATAAAGAAGAGCGCGACGGTACCCGGACCGGTGTGGGCGCCGATGACGGTGCCGATGTTGCTGATCTCGACCTTGCCCTTGAGCGCGGGGATGCGCTCGCCGATGAGGCGCGCGACCTCCTGGGCATCCTCGAGGCAGTCGGAGTGAGAGATGGCGCAGCGGCCGGTGTAGGCGGCGCCGTTCTCGACATGCTCCAGCATGTTGTCGACAACGCGCGCGATAGCCTTCTTCTTGGTGCGGATCTTCTCGCGCGGGATGAGCTTGCCCTGGTAGTCCACGTTCATGACCGGGCAGATCTTGAGCGCCGTGGCGATGAGCGCGCTGGTGGCGGACACGCGGCCGCCGCGCTTCAGACAGTCGAGATCGGTCACGAAGAACCAGTGGTTGAGGTTGAGCTTGTGCTCCTCGGTCCACTCGACGAGCTCGTCGAAGGGCATGCCGGCGTCGCGCTTGTCGGCCATGTACTCGACGAGCAGGCCGAAGCCCGCCGACGCGGCGAGCGAATCGATCACGCGGATCTTGCGCTCCGGGTACTTGGGCGCCAGCGTCTCGGCGGCAAGGCACGCGGAGTTGTAGGTGCCCGAGATGCCCGAGGACAGGCAGACATGCAGGATGTCCATGCCCTGCTCGAGGTAAGGCTCCCAAAAGTCGACGTACTCGCCCGTGCCGACCTGGGAGGTCTTGGCCTGGGTGCCCGCCTTGAGCTTGCCGAAGAACTCTTGCGGCGAGGTGGACTGGTACAGGTCGTCGGTGTAGGTGGCGCCGTTCATCTCGTAGTGGAAGCACACGTATCCGATGTTGCGATCGCGGAAGAACTCCAGCGGCATATCCGCCGTCGATTCGCAGGAAATCAGGTAATTGCCCATACGCACTCCTTCGTGATATTGCATCAAACCCCGCAGAGGGGTCTTCCCTGCCAACTCGGCATTATCTCACGACGACCTATTCCGTGGGCGCCTCAGCTTGCGCGGCGGAATCAATTCCAGAAAGGTCGACATCGAGCTTGAGCTCGGGCACGCGGGCGAGCTCCGCGAGCGTCACACCGTCCACGTAGTCGTCGATGGCTGCCTCGAGGCCCTGCCAGAAGCGGACCGTCGAGCACAGATCGGAGCGCACGCAGGAACCCTCGAGCCCCTCGCAGGCGACCGGCGCCGTCGCGCCCTCGGCGGCGCGCAGGATGTCGCCGGCACGCACCTCGTCGGCGGGGCGCGCCAGCATGTAGCCGCCGCCCTTGCCGCGCACGCTCTTGAGCAGGCCCGCCGACATCAGGGGGCGCACGAGCTGCTCGAGGTACTTAAGCGAGATGCTCTCGCGCTCGGCGACCTCGCGCAGGGCGATCTTGCCCTCCTCATCACCGAAGGCGGCGATGTAGATCATGAGACGCAGCGCGTAGCGGCCTTTGGACGATATCAGCATCGCAACCTTCCTCACGACATGACAGGTAGGACGGGGCCAGCTGTCATGATTTGCCCCGGGCGCGTCCCTGGCGCCGACGGCGCGGACAGCCGGGCATCTGTACTTGAAAAACGTGACAGTGGGCCCCGTCCTACCTGTCACAAGCCTAATCTTAGTGAAGTACTCGGAATAAGCTTGACTCTTTTCCGGTTCATCTTATCCTTATCCCGAGAGAATTCCTAGGGTTTACCCGAACTGTTCGAGGAAGGACATCCGATGTCAACAGACGCACTCCTCAGCGTGGCCGACCTGACCGCCTCGGTCGACGAGAAAACCATCCTCCACGGCGTGAACCTGTCCGTCGCCGCCGGCGAGACCCACGTGCTCATGGGCCCCAACGGCGCGGGCAAGTCCACCATGGGTCACGTCATCATGGGCGACCCCGTCTATACCGTGAACGAGGGCTCCATCACCTTCGATGGCGCCGACATCACCGAGCTCTCCTGCGACAAGCGCAGCCGCGCCGGCCTGTTCCTGTCGTTCCAGGCCCCGGTCGAGATCCCCGGCGTGCCGCTGTCGAGCTTCCTGCGCGCGAGCATTGCCGGCCGCCCCGGCCTCGAGATGAAGGGCAAGGAGTTCCGCCGTCGCGTGAAGGAGCTCGCCGCCCAGCTCGATATGGACACCGCCTACCTCAACCGCGAGCTCGGCGTGGGCTTCTCCGGCGGCGAGAAGAAGAAGGTCGAGATGCTGCAGCTCCTGCTGCTCCAGCCCAAGCTCGCCATCCTCGACGAGACCGACTCCGGCCTCGACGTCGACGCCCTGTCCGTCGTGTCCCGCGGCATGGACGCCTACCGCGCCAGCTGCGACGGCTCGCTCATCATCATCACGCACAACACGCGCATCCTGGAGCACCTTTCCGTCGACCGCGTCCATGTCATGGTGGGCGGCCGCATCGTGCGCGAGGACGACGCGAGCCTCATCCCCTGGATCGATGAGCACGGCTTCGAGTCGTTCGAGCGCGAGGCCGCAGGCAGCGTCGCCGACGACGAGCGCTAAGGAGGCCCGAACGTGGCAAAGCAGCGCACCGAGGTCGCGGACATCGACCGCAGCCTCTACGACTTCCGCTATGACGAGGAGGGCTTCGAGCGCCTGGACGCCGGCCTCACGCCCGAGATCGTGACCGAGATCTCGCAGCGCAAGGACGAGCCCCAGTGGATGCTCGACTTCCGCCTGAAGTCGCTCGAGATCTACAACCGCATGCCCAACCCCACCTGGGGGCCCTCCATCGCTGGGCTGGACATGGACCATATCGTCACCTACGTGAAGCCCAACACCGACCAGAAGGCCGATTGGGATTCCGTGCCCGACGACATCAAGAACACCTTCGAGCGTCTGGGTATCCCCGAGGCCGAGCGCAGTTATCTTGCCGGCGTGGGCGCCCAGTACGACTCCGAGCTCGTGTACCACAACATGCAGGACACGGCCTCCAAGATGGGCATCGTCTACTCCGGCATCGAGGAGGCGCTCCACGAGCCCAAGTGGGAGGCGATCATCCGCGAGAAGTTCATGACGCTCATCCCGCCCACCGACCACAAGTTCGCGGCCCTGCACGGCGCCGTGTGGTCGGGCGGCTCGTTCGTGTACGTGCCCAAGGGTGTGAAGCTCGACTTCCCGCTCCAGAGCTACTTCCGTCTGAACGCCGCCGGCGCAGGCCAGTTCGAGCACACGCTCATCATCGTCGAGGACGACGCCGACCTGCACTTCATCGAGGGCTGCTCGGCGCCCAAGTACAACGTGGCCAACCTCCACGCCGGCGCGGTGGAGCTCTTCGTGGGCAAGCGCGCGCACCTGCGCTACTCCACGATCGAGAACTGGTCCAAGAACATGTACAACCTGAACACGAAGCGCGCCCGCTGCGACGAGGAGGGCGAGATCGAGTGGATCTCGGGCTCTTTCGGCAGCCACGTGGGCTACCTCTACCCCATGAGCGTGCTCGCGGGCAGGAAGTCCAAGTCGAGCTTCACCGGCATCACCTTTGCCGGCGCGGGCCAGAACCTCGACACCGGCTGCAAGGTCGTGCTCGGCGCGCCCGACACCACGGCGACCGTCGAGACGAAGGGCATCTCCAAGGGCGGCGGCATCCAGACGTTCCGCAGCTCTATCGTGGCCACGCCTGCGGCTGAAGGCTCTGCCGCCACGGTGTCCTGCCAGTCGCTCATGCTCGACGACGAGAGCCGCTCGGACACCATCCCCTCGATGGATATCCGCGCCAAGAACGTCGACATCGGCCACGAGGCCACGATCGGCCGCATCGGCGACGACAAGATCTTCTACCTCATGAGCCGCGGCATCTCCGAGGAGGAGGCCCGCACCATGATCGTGAACGGCTTTGCGAACCCAGTTTCCAAGGAGCTGCCGCTCGAGTACGCCGTCGAGATGAACAACCTGATCAAGCTCGAGATGGAAGGGGCGATCGGTTAGATGGATGCCCTGACGATACGCAACGCGAGCGCCATGCCCGCACCCACCTGGGGCTGGCTGCGCATGAACGATACGAAGATCGAGATCCCGGTCGACCTCGAGCGCATCCGCGCCGTGACCGTGGAGGCCGACGAGGACCTCACCGAGACCCACGCGAGCTTCGAGGGCGCGGTGGCCGATCTCCAGAAGCGCGTGGACGCCGCCCGCGGCGACGCCGAGGACACCCGCGCCTGCGTGCGCGCCGCCCAGCGCGAGACGGAGAGCCTCGACGACCTGGACACCCCGGCGCTGTCCGCCTACCAGCTGCGCGCCACGCGCGACGAGATCGCAAACGACGTCGCCGCCGCCTTCGAGACCGGCGTGCATGTCGATGCGCGCTCCTACCTGAACTTCCTCGCGGGCTCGACCGTCGTGCTCGCCACCGAGTCGGGCGACGATGAGGCCGCTGTCGTGCGCGTTGCCGGCGAGGCCGGCGGCGCTGCCGGCGCGAGCGTCGACGTCGTCGCCGCGGCCGACTCCAGCATCGACCTCACCATCTCGCTCGACGGCAACGCTGCCGGCAGCGATGCCGCGGGCCTCATCGGCTCCGAGCTCCGCGTGTTCGCCGGTGCCCGCGCCCGGGTGAGCGTCACCGTCTACATCACCGCCGACGCCGGCTTCACCGTCATCGACGACGCCGGCTACGTGCTCGACGAGGGCGCCCGCGTGGACGTGCGCCACATCGTGCTCGGGGGCGGCCGCACCTACACCGGCCTCGCCTCCGACCTGCGCGGCGACACCGCGCGCATGGAGATCGGCACGCGCTACCTTGCCTCCGGCACCGAGCAGCGCGACTTCAACTACGTCATCCGCCATCGCGGGCGCAAGACCATCTCGAACATGGATGCCAACGGCGTGCTCACCGGCACCTCCAAGAAGGTGCTGCGCGGCACGATCGACCTCATCCACGGCTGCAAGGGCTCCGAGGGCTCCGAGCGCGAGACCGTGCTTCTGGCCAACCAGGGCGTGGACAACAAGACCGTGCCCGTCATCCTGTGCGACGAGGACGACGTCGCCGGCAACCACGGCGCCACCATCGGTCACGTGCGCCCCGAGCAGCTGTTCTACCTGGGCTGCCGCGGCCTTTCGCAGGAGGCAGCCGAGGCGCTGTTCGTCGCCGCCAAACTCGAGGACGCCGCGCTTTCCGCCCCGGACGAGCAGATCCGCGCCAACGTGGTGCGCCTGGGCTCCGCCCTCATCGATGATTTCGCAGATTTCGAAGAGGAGATCGCATGATCGACATCGCGTCGAATCCCTATAAGGCCGACTTCCCACTGCTTGCCGGCAAGCCCGAGATCGCGTTTCTGGACAGCGGCGCCACCGCGCAGCGCCCCGCCTGCGCCCTCGACGCGCAGCGCCGCTTCTACGAGACCATGAACGCCAACCCGCTGCGCGGCCTGTACTCGCTGTCCGTCGAGGCCACCGAGGCCATCGCGCAGGTGCGCGAGCAGATCGCCCGCCTGCTGGGCGCGGTGGACGAGCGCGGCCGCGCGACTGCGCGCGACATCGTGTTCACGCGCAACGCGAGCGAATCGCTGAACCTCGTGGCCAAGTCGTTCGCGCCATGCGTGCTCGAGCCGGGCGACGAGGTTGCCATCACCATCATGGAGCACCACTCCAATCTCATCCCCTGGCAGCAGGCCTGCCGTGCCGCGGGCGCCACGCTCGTGTACCTCTATCCCGAGCAGGACGGCGCGATCACCGACAAGGAGATCGCCGCCAAGGTGGGCCCGCGCACCAAGATCGTGGCTGCCGGCCATGTGTCGAACGTGATGGGTGTCGAGAACCCCATCGCCAAGCTGGCCGAAGCCGTGCATGCGCAGGGCGGCTACCTGGTTGTCGACGGTGCGCAATCGGTACCCCATATGGCCGTCGACGTGCGCGCGCTCGGCGCCGACTTCTACGTGTTCTCCGCCCACAAGGCGCTCGGCCCCATGGGCATCGGCGTGCTGTGGGGTCGCCATGAGCTGCTCGAGCAGATGCCGCCCATGCTCACCGGCGGCGAGATGATCGACTCGGTGACCGAGCAGGATGCCGTCTGGGCGCCCGTGCCCGAGAAGTTCGAGGCCGGCACGCAGGACGCTGCCGGCATCTACGCCACCGGCGTCGCGCTCACCTACCTGACCGAGACCGTCGGCTACGAGGCCGTGGCCGAGCGCGAGGCGGCGCTGATCGCCTACGCTATGGAGCGCATGGCCGAGCTGCCTTATGTCGACATCATCGGACCCGCTGAGGCGGCGCGCCATCACGGCGTCATCAGCTTCAACGTCCGCGGCATCCATCCGCACGACGTAGCGAGCATCCTCGACATGAGCGGCGTGTGCATCCGCGCGGGGCATCACTGCGCCCAGCCGCTGCTCACCTGGCTTGGCGTCGAGAACCTCGCCTGCTGCCGCGCGAGCCTTGCCTTCTACAACGACAAGAGCGACGTCGACCGCTTTGTCGACGGCCTCGCCACCGTCTGGTCCACCTTCAACGCGTAAACCGACAAGTTGGTGCCAGGTGCAAACTTGTCACCAATCCGAGGAGCACTCATGGGCAACCTTTACACCTCTACCACCTTCATGGAACACAACTCGCACCCCGACTACAAGTACGAGATGGACTCCCCCACCCACGAGCACGACGGCATCAACCCCAGCTGCGGTGACGAGCTGACCCTCCAGCTGCGCGTAGAGGACGGCGTGATCGAGGAGGCGAGCTTCACCGGCCACGGCTGCGCCATCAGTCAGGCGAGCGCCGACATCATGGCCGAGCTCATCACCGGCGAGACCGTCGAGGAGGCCAAGCGCCTCTCGGGGCTGTTTTTGGCCATGATCCGCGGCGACGAGCTCACCGAGGAGGACTACGAAGACCTCGACGAGGCCGCGCAGCTGAAGGACATCTCGCACATGCCCGCCCGCGTGAAGTGCGCCGAACTCGCCTGGCGCACCCTCGACGGCATGCTGTGACAGTTAGGACGGTTCCCAGCGTCATGCTTTTGCGCCGAACCGGCCTCATCTCGAGCCTTGCGCCCAAGATGAGGCCGGTTTTTTGCTACTGAACGCACGGGCGCATCAGCCACACGAGACAGGCAAGCACGGCGCCAACCATCAGGGGTATGAAGAAGATGCACCAGCCGAGCGCGGCGAATACGGCTCCCACCAGCGCAAATCCGACAAGGATCGCGCCAGAGAGGACAAGCGTGCGCTTTCTTATCCACGTCTGAGCAAGCTGGGGCATCTCGGGATTCGCCGCAATCACCGCATAGGTTGCCGGCAACTCCGTTACGGCTCTCACCGCTGCGCGCTGTTCGGACTTCTCCCTATTGCGCTCGTTATACCGACCGATATCCATCCCTCTCACCATGAGCTCCGAGTAGATGAGCGGCCACAGCGCCGCCGCACCCCACGCGCAGAGGGAACACAGACCGCCATTTACATGGCAGAGCAGTGTCGATTTGATCGCACATGCGATGATACCGATGACGGCCGCGCCGGCAGCGAACACGCGGGCGCGGTGCATGAGCCTCTGCGCGCCAGAACGCTGCTCGTCCGTGTAGAAATCCTCGATGTAGGGAAAACGCCCTCGGAATCCCATATCCCGATACAGGGCAACTGCCATCAAGGCGATTCCGGCAAGAGCACCCGCAACGAGCGCGGGCAGGCCAAACGGGCAACATTCAAGCAGCCGACTTGAAAACGACAGGGAAGCCCGCTCGACGCCGATGAAGTGCGACATCGGCGATGTACCGAACAATACTGCGAGCGATAGGGCGGGAATGGCGACAGCCGTGGCAACCATAAACGCATGGACGTGCACGTGCCGATCGTAGCCGCACACATCAGCCGCCCTCGACGCCATGGGAACGGTGAGCTCTCGCCGGACGGGAACGCCCGTCAGGTCGCCGCGCACCAGCTCATCGAGATCGCACTCGAAGATGTCGCTCAGCCGCACCAGCTTATCCATCTCGGGATACGCCCGCCCCGACTCCCATTTCGAGATCGCCTGTCGGCTCACCCCCATAAGCATCGCCAACTGCTCCTGCGTCATATTGCGTATCGATCGCAAGTGATGAAGATTGTCGGAAAAGCTCATGGTCCGCTCCTTTCGACGTCGCTTTCCTTATCCCCATCCTGCGTGCGCGTCAGCGGTTGCGCCACCACCTTCCGGTTGCGTTTGGTTGCATGTGAAATTACCCTAGAGGTTTTTTCACGCGGGCGATGACACCACGACCGATGCCGGTCATGCGCTCAATCTGCTTGATACTCATGCCAGCGCCCCGCATCCATGCAATACCCTGGTTGCGCACAGGGGAAGCAGCTCTTTTAAGAGAATCGGGGCTCTCAACTCCCAAATCTCTCGCAACAGCATTGGCAATCTTGAGGGCTTCGGAATCTTGTAGCCGTACCGGCCCCTCGAAACCCGTCTCATACTCACAACCCCCGCAGCACAGCTCCATCAATCCGGTCGCACCGCCCAACATCGACAGGACCAAATCCGTGTCGCACATACCGGCTGCCCCTAGATACTCCCGATAACTGCTCCATGCGTACTCGTCGACGCGCGCCATGCCCGCTTTAACGGGATTGAGATGGATATAGCGCACCGTAGCGAGTAAATGCTCGTCGCTCTCGACTGGCTCGCTAAAGAACCGTTGCTGAAACACGTGTCCGACATGGCTGGTGCGAGCATTGAAATAGCACGCATATCCGGTAAGAAGACGGTGCATGGCTTCGCTCAAACGTCCGTGATCATCCTGCAAGAGCAAATGAACATGATTGTCCATCAAGCACCAAGCCAAAATCGAAACTCCATGCTCCATCATGACGTTTCGAAGCATAGAGCAGAACCTTTGTCGGTCGTGATCATCCTCGAAGATTATCTGCCTTCCGTTTCCACGCGCGACAACATGGTACAAACCGGTCTCTGATAGCTGGCGCGGATGACTCGTCATATCGAACCCCTTTCGCTCCTCCCCACCATGTGAAATAACGCTAGAGGTTTTTTCACGCGACAGGTCGACGTTGTTGAGACGGAAGGTACCCAATACATCGAGATGTAGTCACAATTTATTTATTTTTTCTTCTCTGGTCTTATTCATATCAAACAAATAACTGACAGGCAGCGAACAGAGGGCAGCGGGCGTGAGAAAAAACCTCAGGCCTTATTTCACGCAAGAAAAAGCCGCCGCCCGGCACGAAACCGGACGGCGGTGCATAGAGGTGAAAAAACCTCAGGCCTTATTTCACGCTACTCGTTGAGAGCGGCGTTGACGGCGACGGCGCACGCAACGGTGCAGCCGACCATAGGGTTGTTGCCCATGCCGATGAGGCCCATCATGTCGACGTGCGCAGGCACCGAGGAGGAGCCGGCGAACTGGGCGCTGGAGTGCATGCGGCCCATGGTGTCGGTCATGCCGTAGGAGGCGGGGCCGGCAGCCATGTTGTCAGGGTGCAGCGTACGGCCGGTGCCGCCGCCGGAAGCGACGGAGAAGTACTTCTTGCCAGCCAGGACGCGCTCCTTGAAGTAGGTGCCCGCAACGGGGTGCTGGAAGCGCGTGGGGTTGGTGGAGTTACCGGTGATCGAGATGTCGACGTTCTCGTGCCACATGATGGCAACGCCCTCGCGGACGTCGTCGGCGCCGTAGCAGTTGACCTCGGCGCGCGGACCATCGGAGTACGGAATCTTCTCGACGATCTTCAGCTCGCTGGTGAAGTAGTCGAACTCGGTCTTCACATAGGTGAAGCCGTTGATGCGGGCGATGATCTGGGCGGCGTCCTTGCCGAGGCCGTTCAGGATAACGCGCAGCGGCTTCTTGCGGGCCTTGTTGGCGTTCATAGCGATGCCGATGGCGCCCTCAGCGGCCGCGAAGGACTCGTGACCGGCCAGGAACGCGAAGCACTCGGTGTCGTCGCCGAGCAGCATGGCGCCCAGGTTGCCGTGACCCAGACCGACCTTGCGGTCCTCGGCGACGGAGCCGGGCACGCAGAAGGCCTGCAGGCCCTCGCCGATGATAGCGGCGGCCTCGGAAGCGCTCTTGGCGCCCTTCTTGATGGCGAGAGCGCAGCCGAGGGTGTAGGCCCACTTGGCGTTCTCGAACGCGATGGACTGGACGTCCTCAGTGATCGCGCGCGGATCGATGCCCTTGTCCTGGCAGATCTGCAGGGCCTCCTCGAGGGAGGAGATGCCGTTCTCGGCGAGGCACGCGTTGATCTTCTCGATGCGGCGCTCGTAACCTTCGAAGCTAACAGCCATTGTTCTTTCCCTCCCTTTCTACTCGTGAACCGGGAACACGGACTCGACGGTGTGGGTCTCCTCGTCGGTACGAGGATCGATGTACTTGGCAGCGGCCTCCCACTGACCATAGTGACCCATGGCGCCAGCGATGGCGTCCTCGGGGGTGGCACCCTTCTTGAGGGCGTCGGTGAACTTACCGAGGTTCAGGAACTCGAACGCGATGATCTCGTTCGCGTCGTTGAGGGCCATGCGGGTGACGTAGCCCTGGGAGAGCTCGAGGTAACGAGCGCCCTTGGCCTTGGTGCCGAACATGGTGCCGACCTGGGAGCGCAGGCCCTTGCCGAGGTCGTCAAGGGAGGCGCCGACGGGCAGGCCGCCCTCGGAGAACGCAGTCTGGCTGCGGCCGTACACGATCTGCAGGAAGATCTCGCGCATGGCCACGTTGATGGCGTCGCAGACGAGGTCGGTGTTCAGGGCCTCGAGGATGGTCTTGCCCGGAAGGATCTCGGAAGCCATGGCCGCGGAGTGGGTCATGCCCGAGCAACCGAGGGTCTCGACGAGGCACTCCTCGATGATGCCCTCCTTGACGTTCAGCGTGAGCTTGCAGGCGCCCTGCTGGGGAGCGCACCAACCCACACCGTGCGTGAGGCCGGAGATGTCCTTGATCTCCTTAGCCTGCACCCACTTGCCCTCCTCGGGGATGGGCGCGGGACCGTGGTATGCGCCCTTGGCGACGGGGCACATGTTCTCCACTTCTGCTGTGTACTGCATGCCTCTCCTCTCTTTCGTGTTCAATCCCCGCCTGCTCAAGGCAGCCTGAAGCGGACGGGGCACTGACATGCAGAATCATTTTAACGCGAAAGGGGCACAGGGAATTCGGCGAACGTAGATGATTTCTGAGGGAAAGGGCCGAATCGGCAAGCGCATTGATAAACGTCCCGGATGCCGGCGGCGCCGAGCGCGAGATGCCCGGGGCGCCGCGGCCGGCAAGCCTTGGGATTCCCGTGGTCCCCGATATCGAGTGCAATCGTCTGCGCGCTTCGGGGACAATGGGGTGGCAACGCCGCTTCGCTCTCCCAAGGAGGCTCCTCATATGCACGGAATCGACGCTCTCTTCGACACCGACGTGCTCGTCATCGGTTCGGGCATAGCGGGGTGCTGCGCCGCGATCGAGGCCGCCCGAGCTGGAGCGCGCGTGGCGGTCGCCTGCATGGGGCGAAGGTTCTCAGGCTCGAGCTTCTTCCCTGGCACATGGGGCCTCGGCCTCATCGGACCCGAAGACGACACGGACGCCGCCGACCTTGCCGACACCATCTGCCGCGTGGGCTGCGGCGTCGCGGACCGCGCGCTCGTCGAGACGCTTGTCGAGGGCATCCGCCCCGGGATGGCCTGGCTGGAAGAGCTCGGCGTGGAGCTTGCGCGCCCCGCGAACAGCGAGTCTGCACGCGAGCAGGCGTTCATCCCCTGCTTCGACCACAAGAACCGGCTGTGGCGCGGCCTCACGCGCCGCAGCACCGAGCAGGCCTTCGCGCGCGAGCTCGAGCGGCTCGACGTGACGGTACTTGAGCGTTGCGAGCTTATGGACCTTACCGAGTGTGATGAATCCGGGACCCGGCGCATCGTGGGCGCGGTGGTGTTCGACCACCGCGCCCAGCGCGCACTCCGCATCGATGCGCGCGCCGTGGTGATAGCCGCCGGCGGAACAGGCGGCCTGTTCGAGCGGAGCCTCACCTCGCGCGACGTTCTGAGCTCCTCTCACGGCATCGCCGGGGCGCACGGCTGCGACCTCGTGAATATCGAGTTCATGCAGATGATGCCCGGTCTCGTCTGGCCCAAGACGGGCATCGTGTTCAACGAGAAGAGCTTCCGCTTTGCCCATATGGAGCCCGAGCTGCCGCGCGACCTGCTCGAGATGCGCTCGGCCTATGGCCCGTTTACCTGCAGGCTCCCCTCCTATGCGATCGACCTTGCCATCGACCGCGCGGGAGCAGACGGCCTTGCGATTCGATACCGCTTCCCCGAGCACGATGTGCCCGAGTTCGTGCAGACGTTTTGCGACTGGCTCGAGCGGGAACAAGGAATCGCTCCGACCGACGAGCTGCGCGTGGCCATGTACGCCCATGCGGCAAACGGCGGCATCCGCATCGACCAGGACGGGGCGACCGGGGTTGCGGGCCTGTTCGCCGCAGGCGAGGCCACGGGCGGCATGCACGGCGCCGACCGCATCGGCGGCTTGTCGAGCGCAAACGGGCTGGTGTTCGGCAGGCGCGCGGGACGCAGCGCCGCGGAATGGGCGCAGCAGGAACCGGCAAGGAGCGCGGAGGCTCAGGGCATCGATGCGGCCGCGATCATCTCAGACGGTATAGCTGAGCAGACGGCGCACGACCTCACCGCGCGCCTGCGCTCCACGATGAGCGCGCACTGCATGATCAACCGGACGGATACCGGGCTGACGTGCGCACTGGACGATATCGCAGCGATCCGCAGCGAGCTTCTGGAGGCATCGGAGAACGCGACCGGCTCCGACGCCAGCTGGGCACGCGCCCGCAGGCTCGAGTCGCAGCTCGCGCTCGCCGAGGCGATGGCGAGCGCCATGAAAGCCCGCCGCAAAAGCCTAGGCTCCCACTACCGCGTCGATGATGACAGTTAGGACGGTTCCCAGCGTCATGCTTTTGTGCCGTGTGCGGCAAAACATGACGCTGGGAACCGTCCTAACTGTCATGAAAAAAGCCCCATTTGCTGGGGCGATCAATTAGATGGGGTGGACCGTCAGGGATGTCGGCCGCCGCTTTGCGGCGACCTCCCGCTGCGGAGGCCTGCGGCCTCCTTGCGACCCATGCTGGCAAATGCTCGCGCATTTGGCGCAGCATGGGGCCCTGCGGGTTCGAATCCCCTGCACGGGGCCGAATATGAAAAAGCCCCATTGCTGGGGCGATCAATCAGATGGGGTGGACCGTCAGGGATTCGAACCCTGGACCTTGGGATTAAGAGTCCCCTGCTCTAGCCAGCTGAGCTAACGGTCCGTATGTGCCTCGATGTGAGGAAAAGCATGGATGGTGGACCGTCAGGGATTCGAACCCTGGACCTTGGGATTAAGAGTCCCCTGCTCTAGCCAGCTGAGCTAACGGTCCATGACATGCTGCATGCAAGAGAGCGGATGGGGTGGGTAAAGGGACTCGAACCCTCGACCTACGGGACCACAACCCGTCGCTCTAGCCAACTGAGCTACACCCACCATGTGCTGCTCCTCTTGCAAAGCGTTGATTATTATGCACGGATGCCCGGGTCTATGCAAGCACTTTTTGGAAAAAAGTGTCGGCATGATGAATACCCAGCTAGTCCGCTATTTTGCGCCGATCTCTCCCCCGTCGGCGCACCACAAGCGTCCGTAGCGCAACACCCGCAGCGGCTCCGCAGCAATCCAGCAGAACGTCGGTCACCATACCGGAACGCCCCGGCACGAACAGCTGGATGCTCTCATCCAGCGAGGCGACCAGCGCCAAGACGGCACCAATCAGCAGGATGCGGCTCCTCGTGCGCCTGGCACCGGGATCGAGCGCCGACGACGCGAGCACGCCCAGCACCGCGTACTCCGTAAAGTGCGCGACCTTGCGCACGAGCAGGTTCGTGACCCAACCGCTCACCAGGCCCAAAGAATCAAGCACGAAGCGCAGCGCCTCGACTACCGATAGGCTCGCATGGCTGCTCCCCATGCCCGGTACGGTCGATGCGCCCCAGATGAGCGCGATCATGGCGCAGGAAGCGATGCAGAACGGTAGCGAGACGCCGCGCTCTTCAATCGAACGAAAGCGAGGCAAAACGGATTACGCCTCGGCGGTATAGCGCGGCATGGCCACCGTGCCGCCCTGGATGACGCGCAGGTACTCGCGGCTCGTGGTGCGCACGCTCTGCGACGGGACGCGGTTGAACTCCTCGTCGATGATCTCGTTGACGCGCATGTGGACGCCCGTGTCGCGTGCGCCCTCGGCAATCGCGCTCATGCGGGCGCGGCCGACGGCATCGGTGTCCTCGAGCACCGTGTCGTAATCATCGGACCAGGGGATCTTATCGAGGCCGTCGAAGATCTTGGCGATTGGACCGTCGTCCTCGTCGAGCAGCTGGGACTCCTGGGGAGCAACCGCCGGCTGGACCGGGGAGGCCGCCTCATGCGCGCTGTCCTCCTCGGCGAGAATCGCGAGGGCCTTGGCCCACATGTCCTCGTGGCCGCTGTAATCGACCATGGGAACTTCGACCTCGGGCTTGGGCTCGGCTGCGGAATCGGTCGCAGGGGCGCTCGCCACCTTGGCCTCCGCCGCCTGCGCGGACATGAGGGTATCGGTCGCCGCACGGGCCGCTGCGGACGCCGCGGCAAGGGCAACCAGCACGTTGGTGTCATCGATACCGGCCATACGGAAGGCCGGGGACGCAGGAGCGGGCTGCTGCGCATCGACCGTGATGGCGGGAACCTGCGAGGCGGGAACGGCGGACGCGGGCTGCGGTGTCGCAGCAGGCGCCGCGGTCGCAACCTGAGCAGCCGGCGTCACGGGGACCACGGGGACCACGGGCACCGCCGATGCGGCGGGAACGCCCGGCGCGACGGGCGGCTGAGCCTGCGCACGGGCAACAGCCTGGATGCGCATGTAGGTCGCCGTCTCCTCGGGACCGACGGTAACGCCGCCCCACGCAGGGGCCGCCTGGGCAACCTGGGCCGTGCGGGCAGCAGGCTCGCTTTGCACCGCCTGCGTCTGCGCGGTCTGGTCGGCGCTCGGCGTCGCCTGGGCCTGAGCGGTCTGCGCGGTGCCGCGCGCCATCTCCTCGAGCGCGATCTCGTAGATGTCCTTCGACTTCAGGGGATCGCAGCTCACCGGGGAGTCGGACGAGAGCAACGAGTCGATCTCGGCCCACGCCTCGGCCTCGGACAGCGCATCCTGAGCGCGCGCGATCACGGGAACGCCCTTGGGCGTCGCCTGGCGGGCGGTGCTGAACAGACCGTCGGCAACGCGGTTATCGGACATGCGGCGCTTCTCCGCGCGCGCCTGCTTGGCGCCGCGCCGGTCGGATGCGGCAACGTGGTCGTCGATCGCCGTCGCGATGGCATGGATGCCCACGCCCGCAAGGGAGCCGACGGCAAACGGCACGAGCGCCGTCGTGACCGTAGCGTGAATGTCATCAAATGGAATCGTCGCGGCGAATGCGGCCGCAGAAACTGCGATGCCGGCGCCGATCGAAAGCCCAGCAGTCAAAGCGCGATGCGTGTGCGTCGAAGATTCCATGGGGCGCTTCCTCCGTCTCAAATCCCTACCATCAAGCGGCACGCCGCCGGCAAGCCGGGGCGCGCATGCGCGCGTTCGCGGGAAACGTGGATTGTGTAGCTTAGGAAGCCTGCGCTCCAAGCAACGGATGTGGTTCGATTCATCTGCGTTTTCCGTCGCGACCGTTAGGGCTATTATGCGATAACACCTGCGCATATGCAATATAACAACGGCGGACGTACTGCTGTTTCAATCGGCGTCGAAAGGTTGCCACATACCGGTTGCCGAAAGGCCGCGCGCGCAAGGTGTGCGATGATAAAACGAGCGCGCGAAGCGCACCCTTCGACCAAAGGAACCAGCATGCCCACTATCGCCATCGTCACCGGCGCCTCCTCGGGCCTCGGCAGGGAACTCGTCCGCCGCATCGACCATGGCGATGCGGGTGCGATCGACGAGATCTGGGTGGTGGCGCGCCGTCCCGAGCGGCTCGACGCCCTCGTGCGCACCTGCTCGAAGACCGTGCGCCCCTTCTGCCTCGACCTCACCGATCCCGATTCCTACGCCATGCTGGAGTCCGCCCTGCTCGAGACTCCGGCTGCGCGCGTGGCGCTGCTCGTCAACAACGCGGGCGCAGGATCGTTCGGCGACTTCGCGGGCATCCCGCGCGAGGAGACGGAGAACATGATCTCCCTGCTCATGCGCGCACCGGTCGAGCTCATCTACCGCACGCTGCCCTTCATGCGGCCCGGGTCGCGCATCATCAACATCGCGAGCGTCGCCGCGTTCCTCCCCCAGCCGCGCCTGGCCGTGTACTCAGCTGCCAAGCGCTTCATACTCGACCTCTCGCGCTCGCTCGACGCCGAGCTCGGCGATATCGACATCCATGTGACGGCCGTGTGCCCCAAGTTCATGAAAACCGAATTCCTCGACGCACCGGGCGATGCCGGCGCCGCGCAGCGCATGACGCGCATCGGATTCGAGAGCGTGGAGCAGGTGGCCCAGGCTGCCCTGCGCGCCGCGAAGGCGGGCCGCAGCCTGTGCATCCCCTCGGCGGATATGAAGGCGCTCTACGCCCTCACCCGCGTCGTGCCCTATCGCACCGCGCTCGCCATCGAGCGCGCGATCGGCATCCTGTAGCGCGGATACCGCACGCAACGCAAAGGGGCCGGCACCTCACAGCGAATGCGAGGTGCCGGCCCCTTTTTGGCGTGATGAAAAGCGCAAGGGCGCCTACATGGCCTCCGGGTAGTCCGCAGCCTTCTTGGCCGTGCGAATCAGGAACTCCTCGTTGGAGTTCGTGCCCTTGAGGCCCTTGATGAACGACGCGGCGGCGCGCTCGGTATTGTTCATGCCGGCGAGCACGCGGCGGATGCCCCACACGAAGGGACGCATGTTCTCGGGGATGAGCAGGTCCTCGTTGCGCGTGCCCGAGGCGACCGGGTCGATAGCCGGGAAGATACGGCGGTCGGCAAGATCGCGGTCGAGCTTGAGCTCCATGTTGCCGGTGCCCTTGAACTCCTCGAAGATCACCTCGTCCATCTTGGAGCCGGTGTCGATGAGCGCGGACGCGAGGATGGTGAGCGAGCCACCGTTCTCGATATTGCGCGCGGCGCCCAGGAAGCGCTTGGGCGGATAGAGCGCAGCGGAGTCGACGCCACCCGACAGGATGCGGCCCGAGGCGGGCGCGGCCAGGTTGTAGGCGCGCGCCAGGCGCGTGATCGAATCGAGCACGACCACGACGTCCCCACCCATCTCGACGATGCGCTTGGCGCGCTCGATCACGAGCTCGGAGACGCGCGTGTGGTTGTCCGCCGGCATATCGAAGGTCGACGCCACGACGTCGCCCTTGATGGAGCGCTCCATGTCGGTAACCTCCTCGGGGCGCTCGTCCACCAGCAGGCAGATCAGATGTACCTCGGGGTTGTTGACGGCGATGGACTGGCAGATATGCTTCAGGACCGTCGTCTTGCCCGCCTTGGGCGGCGAGACGATAAGGCCGCGCTGACCCTTGCCGATCGGCGAGACGATGTCGATGGCGCGACCGGTGATCGAGTCGCGGCCATGCTCCATCTTGAGGCGCTCGTTGGGATAGATCGGCGTGAGCTCGGCGAACTTGGGTCGGGTGCGCATCTGCTCGGGATCCACGCCGTTGACGGTGTGAATCTTCGCCAGACCGGGGAACTTGTCGTTGGCGCGGCTGGGACGCAAGGTGCCCGCGATGAGGTCGCCCGCGCGCAGGCGCGCGGCACGGATGAGGTTCGCGGGAACGAAGGCGTCGTCGCGGCTGGGCATGTACCCATGGGCGCGGATGTAGCCGAAGCCCTCGTTGGTGATGTCGAGGATGCCCTCGATATCGCGGAAGCCCTCGGCGCGGGCGGCGACGGTGTAGACCTCCTCGACGAGCTCGGCCTTCTTCTTGCCGGTCACGTCGATGTCGAGCGAGCGCGCCTTGTCGCGAAGCTCGGCCACCTTCATGGCAGAGAGCTCGTCGCGCGAAAGGCTCGGCTCGGTCGGAGCGTTGTAGCGGTCCTTGCGCTTGTTGTTGCGGCGCTCGTTGCGGTCGGCACGGTTGTTGCGACGGTCGTTGCGATCGCCGCGGTCCTTGCGGCCGTTGCGGTCGGAGCGGTCGGCGTGTTCGCCCTCGCGGCGCTGCGTATGGCTGCGGCGCTCGTGCTGAGTGCCCTCCGCCTGCGGCGCCTGCTGCTGGTCTGCAGCCTCAGCGCGCTCGCCCTCCGCCTTAGAAGGCGCGGCCTGAGCCTCGCCGGAAGCATCCTGCTGCTTCTTGCGACGGCCGCGGCCGGGACGGACGTCCGTAGCCTCGGCGGCCGGAGCTGCCTGGTCCTGAGCCTGAGCGGTACCGGCTTCGGGAGCACTCGCCTGCGGGGCATTGCCTTCTCCGGCAGATGCAGCCTGCTGCTGGGCAAGCAGCGCCGCCGCAGCGGCGGCAGCGGCGCGCTCGGCCTCCACATAGGCCTTCGGCTTGCGCCCACGGCGGTGCGGGCGAAGGGCCGGGTCGACCTGGATCGCAGCCATCATCTCGGGCGTCACGCCCTCGGGCATACCAGCCGGTGCGGTAGCCGCGGCTTCCGTGGCGGGAGCCTCCTCGGCATCGCGCTTCTTGCGGGGACGCCCGCGCTTGGGCTTTTCGGGCTTGGCTTCCGCATCCTGCTCGGCAGACGGCGCCGCCCCGAGCAGCTCTGCCGCGGCTTCTGCCTCGCGGCGCTGCTGGCGCACCAGCTTGGCCTGCGACACCTGGGCCAGGGCGCGGGCCTGGGCGACCTCGGCGGATACCTCCTCGGCTGCCGCCTCCTTTGCCGCATCGCTCTTCGTCGTGCGGCGCGTGCGGGTGCGGCGCGGCTTTTCGGCCGCAGGGTCCGCCGAAGCGGAGGCGGCATCATCCGCCTCCGCCTTCGGCTTGCGACCGCGACGGCGGGGCTTTTCCGCCTCTGCGGACGCTTCGGCAGGCGCCGGGGCCTCAGCGGTCTTCCGGCGCTTCACCTCGGTTTCCGCAGGCTCTGTCGCAGGAGCCTGGGAAACCGTCTCGTTCGAAATCGTCTCGTTGTGATCGTCTGCCACTATGCCTGCTCAACTACTTTCTTCCAGTCGGCCTCGAAGCTGGCGAGACCCTGATCGGTCAGAGGGTGCTTGACGCACTTCTTGAGGGCCGCGAACGGCACCGTGGCGATGTCGGCGCCCAGCAGCGCGGCCTGGGTCACGTGGTTGGGGGTACGCACCGAGGCGGTGATGATCTCGACCTTGTTGTCGACGTTCTTGCCGTGCCAGTCGTAGTTCTGGATGCAAGCGACGACATTGGCGAGCTGCGAGATGCCGTCGTCTCCGATGTCGTCGAAGCGGCCGACGAACGGGGAGATGTAGCGGGCACCGGCGTTAGCGGCCAGCAGCGCCTGCGGGGCGGAGAAGACGAGCGTCATGTTGATGCGGACGCCCTCGTCGGCCAGCGCGCGGCAGGCGGCGAGGCCGGCCTCGCACACGGGGAGCTTCACGACGATGTTGGGAGCGAGGCCAGCAAGGCGGCGGCCCTCCTCGATCATGCCCTCAGCCGTGGTCGCGGTGGACTCGGCGGAGACGGGCAGACCCTCGCAGAGCTCGGCGATCTTGAGCATATGCGGCTCGAAGTCGGCGAGCTTGCCACCCGTGCGGGCGTACAGCGACGGGTTGGTGGTCACGCCGGCGAGGCAGCCCCAACTCTTGGCCTCGGCGATCTCGTCTAGGTCAGCGGTGTCGATGAAGAACTTCATTCCCAAACCTCCTTATATGTTGCCGCAATGCGGCATGTACCCATGATTGGAGAGATAACGTCAGGCAATCTATACCCGACGCACGTCGCCTGAAGACATCGGCGACTAAGGAAACGTGCATTTTGAAAACTGGATGTGCTCGGTAGCAGCAAGGCCACTATACCACAGACAATCTTTTGTGCGAATTGCGAGTTGGTAGATATCACTCAGCGCGCAGGGCGAACCGCTCAAACGGAAAGCGGCGGCGATTCCACTTGGGGAACCGCCGCCGCTTGGCTTATAGATGTGAGGCCACGCCGGGCTTACCAGGCTGGCTGACCGCCCTGGGCAAAGGCTAGCGCATGTTCGAGCGCTTGCGCTTGGCCCCGACAGCGAGGCTAGCCGCGAGAACCGCCGTGCCGCACGCCGCGATGCAGGCTACCTGCCAGGACTGGTCTCCGGACTGGGGCAGGTCGTTGCGGTTGGTGCTGCCGGCCGAGGAATCGCCCGCAGCGCCGGGACGGTCGGCGTCGGCGCCGGCATCGGGAGTGACGGAGTCATCCGGCGTGCCAGGCGTGTCCGGAGTGTCCGGACCCTCAGGTGTGTCAGGATTCTCCGACGTATCAGGCTCGTCGGGATCCGGAGTGTCCGGGTCCTCGGGATCCTCCGGCTCTTCGGGAGTATCCGGCGTGTCGGGATCGTCAGGATCCTCAGGCATGTCGGGGTCATCCGGATCGCCGCCCGGAGTAGGCGACGGCACCGGCGCGTCCACCGCAACAAGTTCGTCGCCATCACCGATCACGGCATATCCTGCAGAGAGCCACGTGCCGCTCGCATTCTGGGTCGTCGTGTTATCGACGCAGAAATCGTTCCATCGGCATTCACCGTAAACGTGAAGCTTCCCTGAATGAGCTTGTAGCCACTGGGCGCCTCGAGCTCGGAGATTTCGTAGGTCTCCCCCGCCTTCATGCGCGGCAGGCTGATCGTGCCGTCGTCTCCGACCTCGACGGTCTTGGTCGACTCAGTCGAGCCATCAGCGAATACGCCCGTGATCTCGAACGTCGCACCAGCCAGCTTCTCGCCGCGCAGGTTCACCTTATCAAGAGAGAGCTCGATAGGAGTATCGGTCACAACGATCGAGATGACGCCCGGATTGTCATCAACCACCAGATACGAGCCGCTTCCGCCCTCGCCCAGAGTAGCGGAGCCGTCTTCGGGAGCGTCAACGATGCTGATGGAGCCATCCATTTCGATCTTGAACTTCACCGTTCCAGCCAGCTCGTAGCCGGCGGGCGCGGCGTGTTCGGTCAACTCGTACGTATTACCGGCAATGAGGATGCTCGGGACGATAGCGACCTTGCCGGTTTCGCCATCCGCCTGGAACACGTCGAGCGCCTCGCCCTCTGCAAGCGCAACGCCCTCCGGCATGTCGACGGTAAAGTAATCACCCGGCTCGATGGCCAAACGGTCATCGCCCTCGTCACCGGCAGCAGGATCGAGCGTGAACTCAAGCTCAAGCTCGCCATCAACCGCCTCGGGCAGCATGCCAGCAAGACGCTCCGCCGCGCTCTCGCTCTCCCCCGCCTCGGTATCGGAGTCAGAAGCTGCAAACGCATCGACCTCAGCGTCGGCACCCGGCTCTGCCTCTTCGCCCGTAGCACCATCATGCTCGGCAACAAGAACCGCAAGCGCATCCATATCGATCTCGAGCCCATGGCTCGTCAGCACCAGGCTCTCGACATCGCCCGTCCAGTCGTACGGAAGCGTGGAATCCTCCGCACCTTCCCCCGAGCCGCTCTCCTCGGTATTCTGGTCATCGCCATCGGTCGAAGGCAGCGTCGAAGTAGCCGCATCGCCCTCGACAAGCGGGGTCACGATCGCCTTCGGCTACGTCTCCTCCACCGTCTGCGCGAACGCGACGCTCACGCCGCTACCCAGCAGCGCCTGGCTGCAGAGCGTCGCCGTCAGCACCACGCTGACCGCGCGGCGCCAGTGCGCGGCAACGCCGCTTTTCGCCGTCTCGACCGACTCCGCAAGCGCATCGCGCAGCGTGCGGCCACGGTTCTCGTCCTGAATCCATCCCATAGCTATTTCCCCCGATATCGGGCTTGCGCCCCATCAGTTTGACTACGCATAGAACAGCCGCCATAACGGACAGCGGCATTCCAAATTACCGTAGCATCCAACGAAGACGCCCACAATGGATTCAGACACTGATTGATACCACTACCTGCGCAAACACGGTAATTACATACATCGTTTGACACCCTGATATGCCATCGCCGCACAGGTACTTTTCAAGAAAAAAGGACCCCGCAAACCGCGGGGTCCCCAAAACATTCGCTATGTCGCTCAGAACTACATGCGCGTCGGAGCGGAAACACCGATCAGCGACAGGCACAGCGCGATGACCGAGCGCACGGCGTCGCACGCGGCAAGACGCGCGCGGACGAGCTCGGGATCGACCGGATGGCCCTCGCTCGGCAGCACCTGGCAGGCAGCGTAGAAGCTGTGGAACGCAGAGGCGAGCTCCTCGACGTAGTGCGTGATGCGGAACGGAGCACGATCTCGGGCAGCGCCGGCGATGAGGTCCTGCAGCTCGGAGAGCTTGCGGGACAGTGCGAGCTCGGTCGGGTCGGAGAGCAACGCGTAGTTGACGTCGCCGTAGATGGCCTTGACGGCCACGTTCTCCATACCCATGAGGTCAGCCTGCTCCGGCGTGACACCGGCGGCCTTGCGCAGGATGGAGCAGATGCGGGCGTGCGCGTACTGCACGTAGTACACGGGGTTGGACTGGCTCTTCTCCTTGACGGCATCGATGTCGAAGTCGATGGTCTGGTTGGAGGAACGGGACACGAGCGTGTAGCGGGCGGCGTCGGCGCCGACCTCGTCGATGAGCTCGCGGAAGGTGATCATCGTGCCCTTGCGCTTGGACATACGGACCGGCTTGCCGGAGCGCAGCAGGTTCACGAACTGGCCCAGCGGCACCTCGAACTGGTTGGGGTAGCCCAGAGCGTCGCAGACGGCCTTGACGCGGGCGATGTAGCCGTGATGGTCGGCACCCCAGATGTCGAGGACCAGGTCGACGCGCTGGAACTTGTTCCAGTGGTAGGCGATGTCGGACGAGAAGTAAGTGTAGTCGCCGTTGGACTTCTTGATGACGCGGTCCTTGTCGTCGCCGAAGGCGGTGGACTTGAACCACAGCGCACCGTCATCGGTGGTGTAGAGGTAGCCCATCTCGTCGAGCTTGGCGTAGGCGCGCTCGACCGGGCTGGTGCCCGTCCAGTCCTTCTGATACATGGTGCGCTCGCTCATCCACACGTCGAAGTCGCAGCGCACGTCGTGGCAGGTCTCCTTCATGTCCTTGAGCATCTTCTGGTAGCCGCGCTCACGGAAGCTGAGCATGCGCTCCTGCGGATCGGCGTTCACCCACTTGTCGCCATCGCTCTTCCAGAAGGCAGCGGCCTCGTCGATGATGTAGGTTCCGCCGTAGGAGTCCTTGCCCAGATCGGCAGTGAACTCATCCATATAGGGATGGCTGTCGAGGTGCTCGTCGGCCTCGTCCTGCACGTAGTTGTCGCGGTCCTGAGCCAAAAAGTCGCGAGCGGCGTCGATGTCGCAGCCCTGCTTCTCCATGATGTCGGCAAGCTGCATATAGCGCTTAGAGATGGAGTTGCCGAAGGTGTTCATCTGGTTGCCGTAGTCGTTGATCCAGAACTCACGCTCGATGTTGTAGCCGGCATGCTCCATCACGCGGCACATGGAGTCGCCGAGCGCGGCCCAGCGGCCATGGCCCACGTGCATGGGGCCGACGGGGTTCGCGGACACGAACTCGACCTGGGTCTTGATGCCCTTGCCGACGTTGGACTTGGCGAAGTCCATGCCCTGCTCGCGCGCCTCGGCGAACACGGCGTTCTTGGCGGCGACGGACAGATAGAAGTTGATGAAGCCGGGGCCGGCGATCTCGACCTTCTCGATCACGGGATCGGCGGGCAGGTGAGCCGCCACGGCGTCGGCGATCTTGCGCGGCGCGCAGTGGGCAAGCTTGGCAGACTTCAGCGCCATGGTGGACGTCCACTCACCGTGAGAAGTGTCCGCCGGTCGCTCGATGCCGCAATCGTCCAGCTCGAACGCGGGAACGTCGCCCGCCTCGATCGCCGCAGCGAGGGCGGCGCGCACCAGCTCTTCGATCTTCTCAGGCATGGGTCCTCCTCCATGTAGGGCCTCGCCGCGCTCGTATCGCAGCGAGCTATAGGCTTAAACGTGCCCAATACTCTAGCACACCGCATTGGAGTCCCCGCAATCTGCACGTCAATCTGCGCAGATTGTGCTGCTGGGAGCGGCCGTACTGTCCGCTTTGGCGTAAGATCGATATGTCGCGCGTGCGATATGGCGCGGCACCCCGGATGCACGCTCTGAGTGCGATGCCGCCCGTAACGTCGCAAAACGGTGGCCGCCGTCGGGAAAAATTATAATTGATACCCGTTTTCCAACCGAATCCAACACTGAAGCTGACAGGGTGGACAATAACCAGCTCAATTGTGCTCATATTGTGTTGAGGTGCAGCAAAACCGCACGTAGACGTGCTATTCTTATACGAGCTGTAGCTTATGAGTTGGAGGAAGCATGTTTCGTATCGGAGAGCACGTAGTCCACCCCGGCCAGGGCGTCTGCACCGTCGTCGACTATGAGGATGCCCCCGCGCCGATGATCGTCTTGGAAGCCAAATCGGGGCACGCCAAGACCCGTCTTCTCTATCCCGTCGCGCAGGCCGATCGCCTGCACACCATCATCTCCAAAGAGGAAGCCGAGGCGCTTATCGAGCGCTACGACACCCTTGAGTGCGATCCCTTCACCGAGCGCAACAGCTCGCTTGAGGAGAGCTACTTCAAGGCGCAGATCAAGCTCGGCGCACCCGAGACGCTGCGCGTAGCCAAAACCATGCGCCGCCGCATCAACGACGCGGAGTCGCGCTCCAAGAAGCCGAGCAGCTACTACCTGCGCATCCTCAAGGAGGCGAAGCGCCGCTCCATCGAGGAGATCGCCGTCGCACTCGATGTGAGCGAGGAAGACGTCGACGCGCGCCTGCACGCAGCGGCCGTTGCCGCCGGCGAACTCTCGGAAAACTGACGCGTCTTCGGGCGGCCCTGCGTGGGCCGTCTTGCAACCCGCCTTGTGGTACAGTACGAGGTGTTAAGCCTCCCCCTTCACCGGATGGGGGATCAAAGGTGCCCGGTCCCAACCGTAGGTACGGCGCGCATGCGCTATAAGGGAGGGATCACGGGCACCTTTTTGCATACTCGGCTCGTGTGCGGGCCGGTGTTCAGCAACGGTTTGGAGGAACCATGGCACAGACGCTTTCGGCAGGACTCACCCGCGAGCAGGCCTATGCGCTGCTCTGCGAGCACAACAAGGACCCCTTCCATATCGAGCATGGCGAGACCGTCGAGCAGACCATGCGCTACTTCGCGCGCGAGTACGACCCCGACAACGAGGAGTTCTGGGGCATCGTCGGCCTGCTGCACGACCTCGACTGGGAGGAGCACGACGACGACCCGATGAACCACACCATCTACGCCGCCAAGGACATCGAGGCCGCGGGCGGCACGCCCGAGCTCATCCGCGCCATCCAGAGCCACACGAGCGACTTCAACACCGCTCTTCCCCGCCCCGAGCTCATGATGGAGAAGATCCTCTTTGCCACCGAGGAGCTCACGGGCCTCATCGGCGCAGCCATCGTCATGCGCCCCTCCAAGAGCGTCATGGACTTCAACGTGAAGTCGCTCAAAAAGAAATTCAAAGATAAGCGCTTCGCCGCCGGCGTGAGCCGCGACGTGATCCGCTCCGGCGCCGAGATGCTCGGCTGGGAGCTCGACGAGCTGTTCGCCCGCACCATCGAGGCCATGCAGAGCTTCGCCCCCGACCGCGACACCTTCGGCAAGGAGTAACGAGGGGCGCATACGCCTGCGTCCGTGCAATCATCGAGGGCCCGCGACAGCATCCGGTTGTCGCGGGCCCTCGTCTATTCAGCAGACTTGTGTAGCCGGACGCTACGCCCCGAGCAGCTCCATGACCGCCTCGCGCGTGGGCATCGACGGGATGCCACCGCGACCGCGCACGCACAGCGACGCCACAGCGTTGCCCATGCGGGCAAAGCCGGCGGCATCCGCAGCCGTCACGGCATCGGGCGCAAGACCGCTCTCCACGAACGCCGCGAGGAAGCCGCCCCAGAACGAGTCGCCAGCGCCCGTGGTGTCCACGACGTCCGCCGGGAACCCGGGAACCTCCTGCATGCCGTCGGCGCAGGCCACGAGCGCGCCCGAACCTCCCAGGGTCACGGCGACGACCTTCGGCCCCTGGGCGAGCAGCGCAGCGGCGGCCTCGGCCGGATCCGCATGGCCGGTCATGAGCTCGCACTCCTCGTCGGAGATCTTCATGAGGTCCATACTCCCCACGATGGAGCGCATGTGCTCGGAGGCAACCTCGGCAGACGCCCAGAGGTTCGCGCGGTAGTTGGGGTCATACGACAGGGCGCAGCCCGCTGCACGCGCGGCTTCGAGGGCAGCAAGGGTCGCCGAGCGCGCGGGCTCGTCCGTCAGAGACAGCGATCCCACATGGAACACCTTGGAGTTCGCGATCACATCGCCCGCAAGGTCCGCAGGTGCAAGCTGGGTATCGGCACCGGGTTTGCGGGCAAACGAGAACGCGCGCTCGCCCGTGGGAGCCAGCGCCACGAAGGCCAGCGTGGTGAAGAAGTTCGGGTCGCTGATGAGACCGGTGCAGTCGATGCCCTCCGCCTCGAGCACGCCGCGCAGGAAATCGCCGTGCATGTCGGTGCCGACCTTGCCCAGAAACGCCGTCGGATGCCCCAGGTGCTCAAGGGCGACCAGCACGTTCGCCGGAGCGCCACCGGGGTTGCGCTCGAACAGCGACATGCCGTTTGCCGAGGTACCGGCCTCGGTGAAATCGATAAGAACCTCTCCCAATGCCGTCACGTCAAACATGGCGCCGCCTCCCGAAACGGTGATGTGGTATCGATACCACTATCTTAGCCTTCCGGATAGGAAACAGATATGCGAGGATGCGACATCTCTCAGGTTGAACACGGCGAGCGCGCGCCCGCGAGCGTACGAAAAGCGTCCATCCAGTACCGAATGGCCGCCTGTGCCCCCGAAAGAGGGCGCATTCCGGTCATCTGGTACTGGATGGACGCATGAAGGCGGCGCGACAGCAGAAGCCGCGCCGCGCCCTATCGTGCTGTACCCTACGGACGCACCTGGCCGGTGCCGCGGATCTCGTACTTGTAGGTGGTGAGCGCCTCGGCGGCAAACGGTCCGCGCGCGTGCAGCTTTTGGGTGGAGATGCCGATCTCGGCGCCCAAGCCGAACTCACCGCCATCGGTAAAGCGCGTGCTCGCATTGGCGTAGACCGAGCTCGCGTCGACCTCGCGCAGGAAGCGCTCGCACGCCCGCTCGTCCTCGGCGACGATCGCCTCGGAATGCATGGTGCCGTAGCGGTTGATGTGCGCGATCGCCTCGTCGAGGCCGCTCACGCACTTCACGGAGATCTCCATGGCCAAATACTCGCGGCCCCAGTCCTCATCCGTCGCGGGCACGAAGGCATCGCCCTCCGCCAGACCGAGCTCGCGGCAGATGCCGCAGGACGTCTCGTCGCCATGGATGAGCACGCCGGCGTCCGCGAGCTCGCGCAGCATATCGGGCAGGAAAGCCGCGGCGACGGCACTGTCGACGAGCAGCGACTCGCAGGCGTTGCACACGCCCACGCGCTGGGTCTTGGCGTTCATGATGATGGGGCGCGCCTTGGCAAAGTCCGCGCTCTCGTGCACGTAGATATGGCAGTTGCCCGTGCCCGTCTCGATCACCGGCACGAGCGACTCGCGCACGCAGCGCTGGATGAGGCCGGCACCGCCGCGCGGGATGAGAACATCCACGATGCCGCGTAGGCTCATGAGGGCGCCCGTGGCCTCGCGGTCGGTCGTCTCGATGATGGTCACCGCCTCGCGCGGGAAGCCGGAGGCCTCCACCGCGTCGGCGAGCGCATGCGCGATGGCCACGCAGGAGCGCTGGGCAAGCGAGCCGCCGCGCAGGATGCAGGCGTTGCCGGTGCGGATGCAGATGCCCGCGGCGTCGGCGGTCACGTTCGGGCGCGCCTCGTAGACCATGGCCACAAGGCCGAGCGGCACGCTGACCTTCTTGAGGTCGAGGCCCTGGTCGATGGTGCGATGCTCCAGCACGCGCCCGACCGGATCGGGCAGGTCGGCGAGCTTTTCCAGACCGGCGGCCATGCCCTCGATGCGCTCCGGGGTAAGCAGCAGGCGATCGAGCAGGCCGGCATTCGTCCCCGCCGCGCGCGCGGCGTCCATGTCCTGCCCGTTGGCGGCGAGGATATCCTCCGTGCGGTCGCGCAGGGCAGCCGCCATGGCGCGCACGGCAGCCTGCCTGGTCGCATCGTCAGCGAAACCGAGAGGGCGCGACGCCTCCTTAGCGGCAATCGCCAGCTGCTCCACGTATGTCTTGATATCCTGCGCCATCGGGCACCTCCTTGCGGGAATTGCGTTCGTTATCCCATGCTACCCGATAATGTCCGCCGCATGTCCCGCGCTGCGCGACGTTGCCGTTCGGCAATCTTCCGGCAGCGACAAGTTTGTACCTGGCAAACTTGTCGCTACTCTGTTGTCATACGAAAGCCGCGCAGCGCAAAGATCGCAAAGGAGCAGCCATGACCAAGCTCGCAAGCTACCATGTCCCCGGACTGTACGTCGAGGACCACAGCATCGACGTTCCGCTCGACTGGCGCGGCCTCGAGCCCGCGCTGCTCGCCATGGGCCTCACCATGCGCGCCGGGGCGTTTCCCGACCCCATCGCCGGGGCACCCGAGTCGATCAAGCTGTTCTACCGCGTGGTCTGCGCGCCCGAGCATGCAGATGACGACCTGCCGTTGCTCGTCTATTACCAGGGTGGCCCCGGCGGCGCCTGCCCGCGCCCGCTCTCGCCGACAAGCGATGGCTGGATCGCCGAGGCCGTGAAGCACTACCGCGTCATCCTGCCCGACCAGCGCGGCGTCGGCCGCAGCTCGCGCGTGAGCGGTCGCACCATCTCCGAACTTGGAGTCCGCGCCCAGGCAGCGGGAGCCGATCCTGTTCGGGCGCAAGCGGACTTCCTCAAGCGCCTGCTCGCCCCCTCGATCGTGCGCGACTTCGAGTACCTGCGCCTCACGCAATTCGAAGGTAAGCCCTGGACCACACTCGGGCAAAGCTACGGCGGCTTCATCACCCTCGCCTACCTCTCGCTGTTCCCCGAGGCGATCAGCACGAGCTTTACCTGCGGCGGCATCCCCCATGTTCCCGCAAGCGCCTCGGAGGTCTACGCGCACACCTTCCCGCGCATGGAGCGCAAGACCCGCCAGTTCTACGAGCGCTACCCGGGCGACGTCGAGCGCGTCGCCGCCATCGCCGATCTTGCCGATGCGGGCGGCATCGTCCTGCCCGACGGCAGCCCGCTCACCGTCGAGCGCCTGCAGCTGCTGGGCAGCGACTTCGGCATGAAGCCGAGCTTCGAGCGCATGCACTGGCTGCTCGACACCGCCTTCGAGGACGGCAACGGCGCGCTTGCCGGCGACGAGCCGATCCTGAGCGATGCCTTCCTCATGGGCGTCCTCGAGCGCACGACCACGCGCGCGAACCCGCTGTACTGGACGCTTCAGGAATTCATCTACGCCGATGGCCATTGCACCCCCATCGGCTGGGCCGCAGCGAACGAGAAGGCGCATCGACCCGAATTCGACAGCCTTGCGCGGCCGCTCATGCTCACCGGCGAGGCGTGCTTCCCCTGGATGTTCGAGCAGATGCCCGAGCTTGTGCCCTTCGCCGACGCCGTCTCCCTCCTCATGGAGGACACGGATTTCGACCGCGTGTACGACCCGGTCCGCCTGGCGGCAAACGAGGTTCCGCTCTACGCGGCGGTGTATTTCGACGATATGTATGTCGACTCCGGCCTGCAGCTCGACACGCTCTCACACGTGGGCAACGCGCACCCCTGGATCACGAACGAGTTCGAGCACGACGGCGTCCACGGCGGCACCGTGTTCCGCCATCTGTTTGAAGAGGCACGCTCGCTGGGCAACGCGTAGCGGCTCGCCTGGGAAAGATCAGGCAAAAACGATGAGCTCGTCGCGGTGGATCGCGGGCTTGCCGGCAAGGGCGGCAAGCAGGCGGTTCGCCGCGATCTCATCCTGATGGCGACCGGCGGCGAGCTTGAGCTCGTCGGAGCCCGCCTGCGCGAGGCCGCGGGCAATGGTCAGGCCGTCCTGGTTGCGCACATCGAGCGTGGCGCCGGCGTCAAAATCCCCCTCGACCTGCGTGATGCCGACCGGCAGCAGCGACGATCCGCGGCGCACGAGCGCGTCGGCCGCGCCTGCGTCCACCGTCACCGCGCCATGGGCCGAATCGCCCAGCGCGATCCAGAGCTTTCGCGGCGCGATCTCGCAACGGCCCGTCGGAGGAACGAACAGCGTGCCCACCGGCTCGCCCTTCGCCAAGCGCACGAGCGCATCGCCCTCAGCGCCGCTGCAGATCACGCTCGCGATGCCCGCCGTCATGAGGATGCGGCTCGCCCGGATCTTGGTGATCATGCCGCCCGTGCCAACCGACGACGACGAATCGCCCGCCGAGGCGATGATGGTGGCATCGATCTTCTCGACGCGCGGGATGAACTGCGCGCTCGGGTCCTCCATGGGGTTTGCCGTGTACAGGCCGTCGATATCCGACAGCGTGACGCACAGGTCGGCCGCAACAAGGCAGCTCACCAGCGCGGCGAGCGTGTCGTTATCGCCGAAGCGGATCTCGTCGACGGTAACCGTGTCGTTCTCGTTGACGATGGGGACCACGCCGAGCTCGACGAGGCGCGTGAGCGTATCGCGCGCGTGCAGATAGGAATTCCGGCGCGCCGTGTCGTGACGCGTGAGCAGGACGAGCGAGGTCAGCAGGTCGCGAGCGCGAAACTCCTCGTCGTAGGCGGCCGAGAGCACGCACTGTCCCACCGATGCGCAGGCCTGAAGGCTTGGCATGTCGGTCGGGCGCGCGTCGAACCCGAGCACCGGCGCGCCGCACGCGATGGCGCCCGAGCTCACGACCACGAGACGCCAGCCCAGCTCGCGCAAACGGGCGGCCTGGTCGGCGAGGCCGGCGATGAAGTCGCGCCTCAGCGCGCGATCGGGTCCCACGAGCGTCGAGGAGCCGATCTTCACGACCATGGTTTTGTACGCGGTGGCCATCGTTTGCCTTTCTTGCTGGTATCCATGAGCAGCTGCGTCGAGCACGTCACAGCCCGCATATCGTAGCACGCAAATCGCTACCGCGCCGTCGAGGCAGCAAAAGCGCGTCCGCGCCCGAGCATATTCCTGCGCGATGAGCTGTTTTCGGCTGCTGGGCACCGCGCTCCGGCCTTTTTCAGTCAAGCTGGCAGATTATGAAGTCGGTTTTCGGTGTATCTTTTCCGACCCGTCGAGTAGAAGCACGAAAACGGCCCTTCGCCCACAACAAAAGCCCAGTTAGGAGACGGTCATCGATTCGGCATACCGAGGCCCCTCGTCGAGATACACCGAAAACCGACTTCATACGGCCGGCAATCAAGGCAGGCCAGGGGTTGCAACGCCGAAACACTACCCGCCCTCAAGTTATGAAGGCCGTTTTCAGCGAATCTTTCGCGGCTCCCTGAGTAGATGCATCCGAAAAGCGTTCTGCCGCCGACAAAAGCCCAGTTGAGCGGCTCGCACGCATGCGGTCTACTCGGGGCATGCAACGAGATTCGCTGAAAACGGCCTTCATAACTTGGAGAGCCCTCCGAAATGGAGTGCGCTAGGTGCGATAAGGCGCCCGCACGCCTCGGAATCTACTCCGTGGCATACGGACGCCCCGCAAATGATCAAACTGCGCTTCGAACCGAAGCTTTAGATCCGCTTCCAGGGGATAGCGGAGCTTGCCTGCGCCATGCGCTCGCGCACGAGCTCGTCGCGCACGCGGGAAAGGCCGATCTCCATGCCGACCATATAGGTCTGCGGGTACAGGAAGCGCTTGTAGGCGGAATCGAGCGCCGCAAGCGCCGCCGAGCAGCGATCGCGCGCGGCCTCGATCGTCTCGCGCGGCGCACAGGCCTTGCCGTCGCGCACGACGGGCGCGAGCAGCTCTCGGTACTCAAGACCGGCAACGCTGGCAACGAGCGCCGCATCGTTCACGGCAACGAGCGTCGTACCGCGGCTTGCGCCCTCGCCCTCGAGATAGGTCTCGTCGTAGATCATGTCGCACACCGGGCTGCCGGCCTCGTTCATGTAGCGACGCACCTTCTGGATGCCCGGAATCGTGCGCTTGTAGGGCTGCTCGGACAGCTTGAGCACGGGAGTCCAGGCCTCGTCGGCCGACGCGCGATGCGCAGCAAGCTTGTACACGCAGCCGAGCGCCGGCTGGTCGTAGCAGGTAGCGAGCTTCGTGCCGACGCCGAAGCTGTCGACGGGAGCCCCCTGGTTGAGCAGCGACTGGATGGTGTACTCGTCGAGATCGTTCGACACGACGATCTTCACGTAGTCGAGCCCCTCCTCATCGAAGCGACCGCGCACGTAGGTCGACAGCTTGGCAAGGTCGCCGGAGTCGATGCGGATGCCCGCCAGGCGCTCACCGCGCTCCTCCATCTCCTTCGCCACGATGATGGCGTTCTCGACGCCCTCGCGCACGTCGTACGTATCGATGAGCAGCACGCAGTTCTTGGGGCTGCTCTGGGCAAAGGCGCGGAAGGCCTCAAGCTCGGAGTCGAACGACATGACCCAGCTGTGGGCGTGCGTACCCGACACGGGAATGCCGTACTTGCGACCGGCGAGCACATTGGACGTCGAGGCGCAGCCCGCAACGTAGCTCGCGCGCGCCACCGCCATACCGCCGTCGGGACCCTGCGCACGGCGCAGGCCGAACTCCGCCACCGGACGCCCCTTGGCGGCCGCCACGACACGTGCCGTCTTGGTAGCCACAAGCGTCTCGAAGCCGATAGCGTTGAGCAGGGCCGTCTCGAGCAGCTGGCACTCGAGGATGGAGCCCGTCACGCGCACCATGGGCTCGCGCGGGAACACAAGCTCGCCCTCGGGCACGGCGTCGATATCCACATGCGGGCGGAACTCGCGCAGGTACTCGAGGAAGTCGGGGTTAAACATCTTGCCGCCGGCAGGCGCAGACAGGCTCGCCAGGTAGTCGATGTCCTCGTCGGTAAAGCGAAGGTTCTCCACCAGTTCGGGAAGCTCGGCGCTGCCGCACATGACGGCGTACTCGCTTCCGAAGGGGTGATCGCGGTAGAACGCCGTGAAGCACGCCTGATCGTCCTGCTTGCCGTTCTCCCACAGGCCCTGGGCCATCGTCAGCTCGTACAGGTCCGTGAGCATGGCGATATCGGTCGGGCGCGAGACATCTGTCAAAGCCATGGTTGCTCCTTACCGAATGAACAAGGCGCCGGGCATGATGCCGGCGCCGCACTTCCTATTGATAGACCGGAACTATACGATTCCGGCATTTGAGAGGGCGATCCACGCGCCGCCCGCGATCACGACCACCAGCAGGACGGCGATGATGATCTTCTGCGCCGGGGGCATCCCGGGGATGTCATCGGGGTCGTCCGTCTCGGGCGTCATGACCATGCGCTGGCCGAACGTGAGGTTGTCCGGGTCGACAACCGGCGGGCGGTCGTCGACGCGACGGCGGGCAGCGGGGGCCTGCGCCGGCGACGCGGAGGCCTTCTTCGGCTCCTGTGCCGCCTTGGACTCAGCGCGCAGGGCCTCGAGCTCGGCGCGCTCCTTGCGCGCACGCTCGGCCTCCTCGCGAGCGGCCTTCTCGGCACGCAGGGCCTCGAGCTCGGCACGCTCCTCATCCGTGAGCGGCGTGGCCTCCTGATCGGCCATCGCGGACCTCCGATCTATCGCGCCGGGTGAACCCGGCGGGTGTCGATTTCATATGTGCAGCAGTATACCCGTTTAACCGCGGGATACGGGCACGGAACCGTTTCGTTACTTGCGAGGCGCGATGGGGCCCTCGGCGGCGCGCAGCACGCCCGACGTGTCGAACGCCGGCGTGAAGCTCTCGCTGACGGCGCCGCCCTCCTGCCAGAACATCTGCGAAAAACCGAGCTCGTCGGCATGGTCGAGCACGAGCTCGTACTCCTCGTCGGTCACCGGGCGCGAAAGCTCGCCGCCCGCGGCGCGCATGGCGTCGTTGGGCGTGTACTGGTTCATGACCGAGATAGGCACGTCTCCCGCCACCTGCCAGATGGCATCGAGCACGCGACACGAGTCGTCCGCGTGGCCGGGCAGCACCAGATGCCGCACGATCAGGCCCTGTTGCATGATGCCCCCATCGTCGCATTCGATGCCTCCGCGTGCGTCGACCTGGCGCACCATCTGCGCCAGGGCGCGTGCGGCACGCTCGGGATAATCCGGCACGTGCGATAACCCGCGCGCAAGACCCGCATCGGCATACTTGAAGTCCGTAAGCCAGATATCGACGATACCATCGAGCTCGCGCACGGCGCTCACGCGCTCGTAGCCGCTCGTGTTGTACACGATGGGGATCTTCAGGCCCAGGCGGCGCGCCTCGGCAACCGCGTGCGGAAGCAGGTACGCATAGTGCGTCGCGGTGACGAGATTGATGTTCAGAGCGCCCTGGTCCTGCAGCTCGAGCATGATCTCGACCAGGCGCTCAGGCGGAACCTCGATACCGAAGTTACCGGTCGAGATCTCGTGGTTCTGGCAGTAGACGCATTTGAGCGGGCATCCGCTGAAGAAGATCGTCCCCGACCCCGCGTCGCCCGAGATGGGAGGCTCCTCCCACATGTGGAGCGCCGCGCGCGCGAGCTTAAGCTCATCGGCAGCCCCGCACACGCCCGCCTCGCCCTTGGCGCGCGCGGCGCGACAGCGGCGAGGACAGAGCTCGCAGGCGTCAAGCGATGCCGGGTCGAGCAAGGGGTGGAGATGCGGGATTTCCAACGCGGCAGGCTGTTCCGCGGGAGCTGCAGGCTCTTCCGAACCGGCAAGGTCGTACTCCATCAGATGTGCCGTAACGGCGAAATCCCCGTCGTAGATCAAGGGAAAGGTGCCGAAATCGGTGAAGCCGCCCCGGCGGTACAGGGCGATTGCAGGAGCGTTTTCCGCCAGCACGTCAAGTCTGAGGGAGCGCACGCCGCGCGACCGCGCAGCGGCTACCGCGCCCGCGACGAGTGCGTCGCCCACGCCCCTCCCCCGCGCTTCGGGATCCACCGCGAGAAGGTGGACGACGGCTATCTCGCTGGCGGCAGCGTCGACGCGCCATGCGGCCTGTTCGTACCCGGCACATTGCTCGGCATCGAGCACGAACGCACCCAGAGGTTGAGCGCTGTCCGCATGGTCGAACACGGCGAACAGATCGCCCGATGCGAGCGACGCGCGAAGCGCTTGCTCGGTCGGGTGGTAGCCCATGTCCCAGTGCGCATCGTAGGGCGAGCCCTGCATGGCATCGACGACGTGTTCGTATAGGGTTACGATCCGTTCGAAATCTGCCTCCAAGGCGGGACGGACAATCATGCGGACACCCTCTTCATATGAAAAAAGCGCCGGTAGGGCGCTCAAAAACCTTACAAACGACAGGCGTGTGCCTCCATCTTCCATCACACTTTTGCACAAGTCAAGACTGGTAATGCAAACGGCGTGCCGTATGATGAAGGTGTTCCGCCCCACGCGGAGCAACTGGGTGAACCGTCGCGTTTATTTAGGGAGCCCACACAGTCGATCCTGGTACAGGTATCCTTCGTTGTTAAGGACGCTGGAGAGGACGATGAGGGCACCCACCTTGTTGAGGTGGGTTCATTTTCGTGAAGCGTGGGGCGGCCCATTTTTGACAAGTTTTTCGTTGACAGCACGCGTAAGCTTGCTATCATAATCACTTGTCCTGGGGACGTAGCTCAGCTGGGAGAGCGCTGCCGTCGCATGGCAGAGGCCGAGGGTTCGATTCCCTTCGTCTCCACCACAGGATTTGATAAGGGTATCTACCTCGGTAGATACCCTTTTTGTTATCAGTGCGGGGAATCGAACCCGCAGGGCGCGAAGCTGAGGAAATGCGTTGAGCATTTCCCAGCGAAGCGCGCGAGGAGGCCGCAGGCCTCCGAAGCGACCCCGGACGCCGCAGGCGGCCGGGGACTTCCCTTCGTCTCCACCACAGGATTTGATAAGGGTATCTACCTCGGTAGATACCCTTTTTGTTAACCATGCGGGGAATCGAACCCCGTTCGGGGCGCGAGGCTGCGGAAACGCGCCAAGCGTTTCCCAGCGAGCGGGCAAGGGCGGCGCAGCCGCCCGCAGCCCACGCAGGAGGCGCCAGCCTCCTGCGGATTCCCTTCGTCTCCACCACAGGAACTGATAAGGGTATCTACCTCGGTAGATACCCTTTTTCGTTATAAGCGCGGGGAATCGAACTCGTCGAACTCCCCCATTGTGTCCGTGGGTTTGGCACGCTTGGCGGTCTGCAAGCGGACCAAACCCACGGACACAATTCTGAGCGCGTCAGCGCAGATCGACCTACCGGCGCACAATACCCGAAAGCGCCACGGCGACGGCTTCCTCTACGTCGTCGGTAATCTGCACGAGCGCCGGATCGAGTGGCGAGATGTTGCCGCTGTCGAGAACCGTGCTCCCCACCCAGTCGAACAGCCCCTGCCAGTAGTCGCTCCCCATAAGCGCCACGGGCATGCGCTTGACCTTATGCGTCTGGACGAGCGTCAGCAGCTCGAACAGCTCGTCGAGCGTCCCGAAGCCGCCGGGGAACACGATGGCACCCGATGAGTACTTGACGAACATCGTCTTGCGCACGAAGAAGTACCTGAACGTCATGCCCAAATTGACCCAAGCATTCAACTCCTGCTCATGCGGAAGTTCGATGCCCAGACCAACCGATGTGCCGCCTGCGACCGCAGCGCCGCGGTTTGCCGCCTCCATGATGCCCGGACCGCCGCCCGTGATGACCGCCACGTTGTTCGCCGCGATCATCTTTCCCACCTGGCGCGCCGCGCGATACATGGGGTCGTGCCGCTTCGTGCGCGCCGAGCCGAAGATCGAAACCGCCGGCCCGAGCTCCGCCAAGGCTCCGAAGCCGTCGACGAACTCGGCCTGGATGCGCATCACGCGCCAGGGGTCCATATGCAGCCAGTCGGTGGAATCCTCCGTGGCGAGTAGGTTGCCCGTCGTCGTCTGCTCGGGAATCATCGATCCGCGCAGGATCACCGGGCCCTTGTGGTAGGTATTGCCCAACGGGGCATCGTCGCCCGCCTCGTGATTCTCCGGAATCTCACGCGGAGCCTCATCCACGCGGTCAGGGTCTATCTCGTTTGCCATCACATCACCTCGTTTGATTTTCGCATCGTCTATCCACAGTATGACCCGGGCGCATCAGCTCTCACGCGCACCCGGGTCATCGTTACGTAAGGAGCCGTGCGGACAAGTTGCCATCACGACCGTTATACCCAGTGAGCAGACGGGTATCCCGATTCCGCCTTACGCGCGGGGGATGCCGCACCGCTCCGCCAGAACGACGTCACAGGTCACCAGGTCATCCAGACCAAGTCCACCGATGCTGCGATGCCCCATCACGCGGCAGAACATGCGCAGGTCGTCGAAGGTTGCACGGTAGAAGTTCTCGACGCGCTTCGCTCCGCACTCGATATCAAGCCGCGCACGGAGCTCGGGATCCTGCGTGGCGATGCCCATGGGACACATGCCGCTTCCGCAGATGCGGTACTGCTGACAGCCGAGCGCCATGAGCGACGCACTCGCCAATGCGACGGCGTCGGCGCCCATGGCGAGGGCCTTCACGATATCGGAGGCGACGCGCAGCCCGCCGGTGATGATGAGGCTCGCGGGCGAGCCCAGGTCATCGAGCGCCCGACGCGCCCGCGCGAGCGCGAAGATCGTGGGCACGGAGCTCGCGTCGCGCAGCATCACGGGCGAGGCACCGGTTGCGCCCCCGCGTCCGTCGATGGTGATGAAGTCCGCTCCGGCCTCCACCGCGACGGCGATGTCGCGCTCGATATGCCCCGCAGCGAGCTTGATGCCGATGGGCGCGCCAAGGCTCCGCTCGCGCAGCTCGTCCACGAGCGCCGTCAGGTCGTCGACGCCCTCCACACCTGGAATGGTCGAGGGCGAGATGATGTCCTCCCCCGGCTGGCGGCCGCGGATGCGCGCGATCTCGTCGGTGACCTTCTCGCCGGGAAGATGGCCGCCCATGCCGGGCTTCGTTCCCTGGCCGATCTTGATCTCGATGGCTGCGGCGGCACGCAGGTTCTCGTCGGTCACCGAATAGCGCAGCGGTGCGAACTCGAAGATATAGCGGCTGCCGGCGGCCTCGAGCTCTTCGGGCAGGATGCCGCCCTCGCCCGAGCACATCGCCGTACCCGCCGCCGCGGCACCGCGCGCAAGGGCGATCTTAGCCTCGCGCGACAGGGCGCCGAACGACATGTGGGACACGAACGCCGGCCCCTCGAGCACGAGGGGGCGGACGGCCTGCGCACCGATGGTCACGGAGATATCCGGCACGTCCTCCTCTTGCAGCGGCATGGGGTCGAGCTGCGCGCCGAGCACCAGGATATCCTCCCACTTTGGCAAAGGAAGCGTGGTCGCCATCGCGCCGTCGGCAAGCTTGCCATGCTCCGCGAGCGCGTGGATGGTGTCCATGTGGCGGATGGAGGGATCGGCCCGGCGCAGCTCAGCGGGAACGGCAAGGGACTCTCCGCCCCCGGTATCGACGGGTGCGGCAAGGGGCTCGGGGTCACTCGGCGCGTCCGGCACCGGCGTCACGCCGTCATCCTCCACCCGGTAGAACTCCGAGGCGGCGGCACCGCACATCGGGCAGCGCTCGAGCGTCGAAAACGGAGCGCACTCCGCATCCTCATCGTAGACCCAACCGCACAGCGGGCACCGGTACTTCGCCATGGCGCCTCCTCCCCTCGCTGGGATGACTATCGAGGTCATCGTACCCAGCAGGGCAACGGCGACGAAGACAGGCGAAAGCCACGCGCCGCGAACGGTCGGCTTCAGGTCGCAGGCGAGACCTCCTGGACGAAGCGTGCGGCCACCGATGCGCGGACTATGGCACAATCGGATGCAAGCGCCGCGGTCGGGTCCGCGGCAAGCGGATCCGTTCCACCTGGAGGCCCCATGCCGAAAGACACCCAAGGCAAGCACCTGTCTACGCCCGATCGCCGCCACCGCGGCGACGTCGATGCGCGGCGGCAGCGCGGCAAGCAGGCGCGCGAGGCATGCCCGCGCAGCTCCCACGGCATCTGGGAGGTTCACGAGGGTCGCGAGGACGCCATCGGGCTGCTCGTCGAGCAGAACGCGACCCGTGTTCCCGACCTCATCGGCCTTCGCCACGAGCGCATGTGCGTCTCTCCCTTCACGTTCTATCGCGGCACGGCGATCATCATGGCGCGCGACCTTGCCACCACGCCGACAACCGGCATCGAGGTCCAGTGCGTGGGCGACGCGCATATCGGCAACTTCGGCATCTTCGCGAGCCATACGCGCCACCTGGTGTTCGACATCAACGACTTCGATGAAACGGCGCCCGGCCCGTGGGAATGGGACATCAAGCGGCTGATCGCGAGTGTCGAGATCTGCGGCCGCGACCGAGGCTTCGGCAAATCGGACCGGAAGGCCGCCGTGCGCGCATGCGCGAAGGCGTACCGCCATGCCATGGCGCGCTTCGCCGAGATGCGCGAGCTCGACATCTGGCATGCGCATCTGGACCTCGAAAGCACCGTCGCGCGTTTTGAGGACGAACTCAGCGGCAAGCAGAGCCGCACCCTGCGCCGCGCGATGGAAAAGGCAGCGGCGAAGGACAGCGTTCGTGCCGCCGACAAGCTCGCCCACATCGGCGAAGACGGACACCTCCGCTTCAATGTGGAGCCCCCGGCGCTGGTACCGCTCAGCGAGCTTGGCGGCTTCGAGGGAGCCGGCGCTGACGAGCTTTCACAGCGCATCGCGGAGCTGTACGCCCGCTATCTCGATAACATCTCGTACGACGTGCGCTGCCTAGTCAACCGCTACACGCCGGTCGATATCGCGCGCAAGGTCGTGGGCGTGGGCAGCGTGGGTACACGCGCCTGGATCGCGCTCATGGAGGGCCGCGATGTCGATGACCCGCTTGTGCTGCAGATGAAGGAGGCGCAGCAGTCGGTGATCGAGCGCTTCTATGGCAGCGCGCCCTTTACCAGCCATGGCGAGCGCGTGGTGCAGGGGCAGCGGCTCATCCAGTCCACGAGCGACATGCTGCTCGGCTGGACCAGCATCGAGCTGCCCGGCACCGGCACGCGCGACTACTACGTGCGCCAGCTGTGGAACGGCAAGGGGTCGATCGACCTGGAGGGCATCGGCACCGAAGGCCTTGCCAGCACGAGCCGGCTGTGCGCCTGGTCGCTCGCGCATGCGCACGCGCGCACCGGCGACGGCATCGCCATTGCGGCCTACCTGGGCGACGGCGACGCCTTCGACGACGCGCTGTGGGATTTCGCGCAGGCCTACGCCGACCAGAACGAGGCCGACTACGACCTGTTTTGCACCAAGATCGAACGCGGCGAGCTCGCGTAGCTGCAAGTTTGGGGACGGGTCCCGATCTTTCATCGAGGAGGAACCATGTACCGCACCGTCGTCATAGAGAACAAGATGACCGCCGGCCGAATCGCCGAGGCGATCGACACCGAGGCCAACCGCATGGAAGCCCAAGGGTGGGAGCTCAAGGCAAGCGCCCAAACGCTCTACGGCAAGACGCTGCTGACGTTTTGGAGGCCCAATGAACCGGATGCCGACCTTTCGGACGGATCGGAGTGACGGAAAGTCCCGCGCCCGCCAGCTGAGCGCTTCCGCATCCCCCGCAGCACAATGACTGTGCGCTATGGGAACACCTTGAGGCCTCAAGGTGTTCCCATAGCGCACAGTTTTGCTTCGACGATGTTCCGATAGCGCTCAGTCGTCCTTGGCGTCGCCGCAGCGCGGCGTGGCACGCGCTACCTAGTAGTCCTTCGCGGCAGGGCTGTCCATCCAGCGCTGCTGGAACTCGGCGTAGCGACCTTCGATGATGGCGGCGCGCGCCTGGCGCATGAGGTCGAGCAGGAAGTAGATGTTATGCATGGACAGCAGGATGCCGCCGAGCATCTCCTTCTGCGTGACCATGTGGCGGATGAGTGCACGGCTGTAGCCGCCCGTGCATACCGGGCAGGTGCACTGCGGATCGATGGGGCCGGCGTCGCGTGCGAAGCGGGCGTTGCGGAAGTTCAGGCGCCCCTCGTGGGAGAACGCCGTTCCCATGCGGCCGGTGCGCGTCGGCAGCACGCAGTCGAACATGTCGATACCGATGCCCACGCCGCGCACGAGCGTCGTGGGGTTGCCCACGCCCATGAGGTAGCGGGGCTTGGTCCGCGGCATGTGCTCGGACACGAGCGGGGTCAGCGACTCGAACATCGTCTCGTGGTCCTCGCCCACCGAGTAGCCGCCGATGCCGTAGCCCGGGAAGTCGCCGCATTCCTCCAGGTGACGCAGGCTGCGCAGGCGCAAATCGAGGTGCATGCCGCCCTGCACGATGCCGAACAGCGCCTGGTCGGGACGCGTATGCGCCACGTAGCAGCGCTCGGCCCACATGCTGGAGAGCTCGACGGCGCGCTCCACATAGGCGCGCGTCGCCGGATAGCCCGGGCACTGATCGAGCTGCATGCAGATGTCGGAACCCAGCTTCTGCGCGATGGCCATGTTGTCCTCGGGAGTCCAGAACACGTGGCTGCCATCGTAATCGGTTGCGATGAAGCGGACGCCCTCGTCGGTGAGCTTGACGGCATCGCCATGGGAGAAGACCTGGAAACCGCCCGAATCGGTAAGGATGGGACCGTGCCAGTTCATGAAGTTGTGCAGGCCGCCGAGCTCATCGATAAGGTCCTCGCCCGGGCGCATGGCCAGGTGATAGGTATTGGCGAGCACGATCTGGGCACCGAGCTCCTTCACAGTCTCGGTCGGAATGCCCTTCACGTTGGCCTTCGTGCCCACCGGCATGAAGATGGGCGTCTCGATGTCGCCGTGCGGAGTGTGGAGGATACCCGCGCGCGCATGCGTTTTGGGGTCCTCGGCGACGATGTCGTAGGTGAAGAGCTTCTGGTCCATGGGGCATCCGTTCTTGCGCGCCTCCGGGCGGCGCGACGTCGTGGTTTTTCAGCCACCCAGTATACCGGCCGCATGCCGTATGCGCGGGAAAAGCAAAACTGGGGCGGTTCGGGGGCTTTCGGGATTGCAGAGCGGAGGCCGGCGAGCGATCGGAAACGGTACAGGGAGTGCGTCGACCCCGTTCGGCCCTCGCGCGAAGGGTATTTTGAGCTCTAATGGGGCCTGCTCAACAGGTCGCGGTACCAAATTTGCGACTTTTGAGAGGGTTTCAGATAAGTGACGCTGTATCGCTTATGGAAATGTATCAACTGAGCTCGCCGTGCTGCGGAATTCTAACTTGAGTGCATAAAACCAAACCTGCTTCGCGCTTAGATCAGCCCATCATTTTGGTGAGATATCTCAAAAGTCGCAGATTTGGTACCGGGGGTCTTTTTGTTCTTGATCGAGAGCGCTGCCGCCGCCCAACTGAGCGAATAAGCGACGCGCCGTCTATTATTGCGTGGCATTACCTCTGCAGCCCACCCCAGTAGAAACCGAAAACTGGAATACCCGCGCCCCCTATGGTCGACAGCAGTCCGGGCTGCGACCGCAGGCGCCGCAAAAACAGATCCTCCGCCGCCGGCAAAGGACCCCAACCCGAACACGATTTAAACGTAGCGTGACCATGGGCCAAAACCCTCCTACCTGTCTGCCCAAGGGTATATCATGGACGGGTGAACCGAGGCGCGGACAGCGGCCCGCGCATATGAATGGAGCCACCATGAGCGACGAGCGAATCGAGAAAAAGCCCGGCGTCCAGGACGAGGATACAGCGATAGCAAGCGAAACGGAGCCCAAGGAGCTCACCGAGCAGAACGAGAGCGCGGAGTCGGAGGGCGATATCGCAGCGACGCCCGAGCCCGAACCGGAGCCCGAGGCTGCCGATCTCGAGTCCGCTGCCGATGAGGTCATCGAGGCAGACGATGCCGGCGCGGACGAGGAGGCCCCGCTGGAGGCAGCCGACGAGAAAACCAACCTCGAGAGCGCCGATGTCGAGCCCACGGCCGACATTCTCGGCGCGGAGGAGCTGGAACCCGTCGCGGAGACTCTAGAAAGCGCCGACCCTGAGGTTACCGCCGAAGATCAACCCTACGAGGGCGTCCTGCCCGAGTTCCTCGCGCGCGACGAAAACGGCAACTTCGGAGACGACCCCGAGCCTCTGCCCGAGGGCTTTGAGGTGATCGACGGGGGCGTCCCGGCAAACGGCAGCCTTGTCGCCGAGCCGCAGTCCGATACCGCACCCGCTCCCACCGAGCCCAAGGGCCCCTCTGCCGCCGAGACCTTCGCGCACAATGCAGCCGAGGCCGCCAGCACGGTGGGAACCTACATCCAGCAGGGCGTCGGCGCCGTGCGCGAGATGCGCCACGCCAAGCGCGCCCACGCCGAGGCGCGCGACATGCTCGAGGAGCTCGAGGAGCGCATCGCCAGCCAGACCGAGGAGCTTGCCTACCGCCGCGACGTCACCGAGCGCTATCCGGAGATCGTAAACGAGCAGACCACGCGCAAGAAGGGCGCGCAGGCAGCCGCAAACGCCGCCATCGCGCTCCAGAAGACCATCGCCAGCCAGATCGAAACGCTGAAAAAGCAGCTCGACGACATGAAGGCGAGCGATGCCGCCACCGAGAAGCGCCTAAAGTCGGCCCTCGAGGCTGCCGAGCGCAAGGAGGAGGAGGCGCGCGAGTCCGCCAACCGCATGAAGCGCCGCCTGACCGATGCCCAGCGCGGCGTCGAGAAGGCTCGCGAGGCGGGCGCGTCGAGCGTCGAGACCGCCCAGCACGCCGTCGAGGCCGCGACCGCGCGCCTCAACACGCTGCGCGAGGAATACGCCGAGATCCAGCGCAACCCGTCGGCGAACTCCGCCGCCTACAGCATCCGCGACAACGAGCTTGCCGCCGAGATCGCCGATGCCACCGAGGAGCTGCGCCGCGCGAACGAGGAGCTTCCCCGTGTGCAGGCAGATGCGGAGGCGTCGCTTGCGGCGGCGCAGGAGGCCGTCGCCGAATCCGAGCGCCCCATCGCCGAGGCGAAGGAGGCGTTCCGCGCCGTAACCGACCAGACCGCCGCCGCGCGCGAGGCGCTCGACGCCGCCCGCAAGGATGCCTCGAGCCGCCAGAAGGCCCTCAAGTCCAAGATCTCCGACCAGGAGCACGACCTCAAGGAGCAGCAGGAGGCCCAGGCTTCCGCCGAGGCCGAGATCGCCGAGGCGGACCGCATCATCGCCGACGCGGCGAGCATCCATGACAACCCCGACGTTACCGAGCGCATCGCCTCCGCCCTTGCCGCCGACACCGCCGAGCACGACGATCAGCTCCAGCAGGTGCAGTCCCTCGCCGCAGCCGAGGCGTCGGTCCGCGAGCTCACGCGCGAGTCGCGCATGCGCTTCATCGGCATCATCGCCGTCGCGATCGTCATCATCCTCATCATCGTAGCGATCGCGCTGTTCATTCTGTAACCTCGCACGTCGCGGGCGGTCATGCGGGCACGTTCGTCCCGCCTCCGCCCGCGACTTATGCGCATCCCTCATCGAAAGGACCCGGCTTTGCTCTCAGAACGCATGCTCACCGGCGTCATCAAGACCATGACCAAGCACGAACTCCAGATGGAGCCCGTCACCGAGAAGATGATGCCCGGCCCCAAGCCCGGCATGCACTACATGCTCTACATGCATATTCCCTTCTGCCAGCGGCTCTGCCCCTATTGCAGCTTCAACCGCTACCCCTTCCGCAAGGAGATCGCGCGGCCCTACTTCAAGAACCTGCGCCGCGAGATGCTCATGCTGAAGGACCTGGGCTATGACTTCGAGAGCATCTACTGCGGCGGCGGCACGCCGACCATCATGATCGACGAGCTCTGCGAGACGCTCGACCTCGCGCGCGACCTGTTTTCGATCCAGGAGGTCTCGAGCGAGACGAACCCCAACCACCTCACCCGCCCGTATCTGGAAAAGCTCAAGGGCCGTGTGCAGCGCCTGTCCGTCGGCGTGCAGAGCTTCAACGACGACCTGCTGCGCCAGATGGACCGCTACGAGAAATACGGCAGTGGCGCCGAAATCTTCGAGCGCATCGGCGAGGCCAAAGATTACTTCGACATCCTGAACGTCGATATGATCTTCAACTTCCCCTCGCAGACGCCCGAGGTGCTCATGCACGACGTCGAGATGATCCGCGCCTGCGGCTGCCAGCAGACCACGTTCTCGCCGCTGTACTTCTCGCGCGCGACGACCAAGAAGATGCTCGACACGCTGGGAAGCCCGGCCTACGCGCGCGAGTACGAGTACTACCTCATGCTCGACGAGGCGCTTGCCGAGGGTCCGGACGCGGCGTTCGACCGACGCACGGTGTGGACGTTCAACCGTCGCGGACACGATCTGCACGCATGCGGTGAGGTTCCGGTCGACGAGTTCGGCGTGACCTACGAGGAATACCCCGCCATCGGCAGCGGCGCGGTCACGCACCTGAACGGCACCATCTACGTGAACACGTTCTCGCTCAAGCAGTACAACGAGGACATCGAGGCCGGCCACATGTCGCTCATGGGCAAGACGAAGATGAGCAAGCGCGACCTCATGCGCTACCGCTTCATGCAGGATCTGTATTCGCTGCGGCTCGACAAAAAGCGCTTCGAGGCCGATTTCGGCGAGACCGTCGAGCGCGGCCTGCCTGTTGAGATGGCCTTCATGCGCGCGAACGGCGCCTTTGCGACCGACACCCCCGAAGAGCTCACCCTGACGCCCAAGGGCCGCTACTATGCCCTCGTGATGCAGCGACAGTTCCTCTCGGGCCTGAACGAGCTGCGCGACCAAGCGCGCGCCGCGCTCACCGGCCCCGAGCACGAGCTGCTGTTCGGCGACGGCACGCCCGCGTAAGATACGGCATCTCGGACGGACCCCAGCGCGTGACAGCCCCGGCTGTCGCCCCCGGCCCCGCCCTGGCTGTCGCCCCCTGGGACCTGACCTGGTTGTCACGAAGAAAGGAATGGTTATGCGTTGGCTTGGCGTCGATGGCGGTGGGACCAAGACCGCGTTCACGGTGTATGACGAGCGACTCGTCGCGGCAGATCGGCTCGTGCTGCCCACCTGCCATTACGCGCAGGCGGGCATCGACGGTATGCGCGACGTGTTGGCGCAGGGTACCGCCTGGGCGCACGACGCAGGCCTGCTAGGCGCTCCGTACGGTATCGGCTATTCCATCTGCGGCTACGGAGAGAACGCCGAAGCGGACGCAGCGATTGCCGACACCGCGCGCGATCTTGCAGACGGCCATCCCTTCGCGCTGGTAAACGATGTCGAGGCCGCTTGGGCGGCAGGACTCGACATGGCGGACGGCATCGCCCTGATCGCCGGCACCGGATCGATCGCTCTCGGCGTGCGCGGCGAGCGCCGCCAGCGCTGCGGCGGTTGGGACTACGAGATCGGCGACGAGGGAAGCGGTGGCTGGATGGGGCGCGAGCTGCTGCGCGCCTTCACCCGTCAGGCCGATGGGCGCGACGAGCGCGGACCGCTCTACGACCTCGTGCGCGAGGAGCTCGCCCTTGCCGATGACTTCGACATCATCGCCTTCGCGCAGGCGCACATCGCCGACCGCACGCGCATCGCCGCGCTGTCCCAGCTGGTAAGCCGCGCTGCAGAAGCTGGAGACGCCAGTGCCCTCGGCATATTCCGCCGCGCCGCGCACGAGGAGGCGGATATGGTCGCCGCACTCGTGCGCTCCCTGTTCGGCGATCTTGCCGACACGCCCGGGTCGGTCCCCGTGACCTACATCGGCGGAACATTTCGGGCGGGGCGGCTCATCCTGGAGCCGCTCGCAGCCGCACTCCCCTCCTGCTGCCGGCTCGTCGCCCCCGCACATGAACCGGACCTGGGCGCCGTCCTCATCCTGAAAGATCGTCTGTCCAGCGACCCTCGCCTTTAGCCTCTGCGCCTCCGCCCCTCCTCAAGCGGCTGAGCGCAAAGGGAACATCCATACGAAACGGCTGTGCGCTTTGGGAACACATCTCGGCGAAATATGTTCCCAAAGCGCACAGCCATAGCTCAACGGGTGTTCCGAAGGCGCACATCGGAGCGTGCCAGAGCCGCTAAGCCCCAGAGCGCCCGTGCTGCCCCTTACTCGATCGCGGTCACCGGGCGCACAAGCGCCTCGCTGCCGGCAGCATCCGCGTCGACATCCTCCTCGGACTCAGCCACTGCCTCCTCCGCCGTGCATGTGAAGCTGATCGCATCGCCCACGCGGTAGCGCACAATCGCAAGCATCTCGGGCAGGGCGAAATCGTAGATCTCGCTCGAACCCTCGAGCGTCACGTAGAAGTGCGAATTGCCGTCGATGACCGCCTGCGCGATCGTGGCGATCTTGCCCTCGACCTTCTCCTGCGCACCGGATTGCGCCGCCTGCTCGTCGGAGAGCGTGCCGTCGGCCGCAAGCATCGCCAGATAACCATCCTGGCAGGTGGCGACCGTGCTGCCCGTCGCCACGTTCTGGTAATGCTCGACGTTGATCATGGCGTACATCTTGACGAGGCCGGCGTCGTCCTTCATCGACATGAAGTACGTCGGCTCGCCCGCCACGTTGAGCAGCAGCGGGAAGGTCGCCTGGTAGCGCAGGTTCTGCAGCTCGCCCTCGGCACTCGCCATGGCCGAGTCCTCCGTAGCGCCCGCAACCGGGTAGAAGTGCGACTCGCCCGTGCGCTGGTTCACCAGGATGAAGCCGATGATGGAGCTGTCGGCCGTCACGCTCGACACGCCCGTGTACAGGTAGATGTCATCGCCCTGGGCGAGATAGTTATAGCCGAGCATGCCGTCGGTGCCGCTCGTCGTGCGCACGACGTCGCGCTGGCCCAGCCACGAGTTGAGCCATCCGTTGGCGTACATGCCGCTCCAGTTGTACTGCTGGATCAGCAGGTCGCTCGGGTAGGCGCGGTCAACCCAGGTCGGCACCTCCTCGATGTCGTAGTCGAGCGTCTCGCCCGTGCAGGCGTTCACGAGCACCACGCGGCGGATGGTCGTGCCCTCGAACAGGCCGATCGTGCGGCGCTGCACCGGGAACACCCACCAGGGCGTACCCTCCTCGTCGAGCTCGAACGACTTCTGGTCGAACATGTACGTGGGGTACTTGAGCTGCACGTAGCGGTCGATATTGCGCGCAAGCGGCTCGGACTCGCTGTACCTGATGGGCTCATCCAAGCGCACGACCTCGGCCTCCTGCGTCACCATGTCGACGAGCACGTACGCCGGGATGCCCTCGTTGCGGTTGGAGAGCCACTTGAACAGGTCCGCATAGGTGAGCGGGCTCACGCGCACCGGACGCCCGTGGTAGTTGATCTGGCTATACGCGTCAGAGATCTCGAACTGACTCACGTACTCGGGGATGGAACCCATCGCGCGGGCACCCAGCAGGATGGCCGACGCGCGGTCGATCACGGGAACCTCGGAATAGTCGACCTCCTCGATGTCGTCCGAGAAGGTTCCATCGGTCGTTTCAAGCACCGTCGCATAGCGCTCGGCGTTGCCGGGGATGATCGGCAGGCCGGCGATCACGCCCACCACGAAAGCCACAAGCACCGCCGCGGGAAGGATGATCAGGCGGCGCAGGAGCATCGCGTGCTTGCTCGCGCGCAGCGACAGGACCTTGAGCACCACCGCGACGATCAGCGCGATGAAGATGATCCAGCTCCATACCATCGGGCTCTGCAGGTTGAGCGCCGGATGGAACCACCAGTAGCTCGCCGCCAGCACGACCGCGAGCACGATGAGCGCGATGATCAGCGCCCGTTTGCTCCAGCGGGCGATAGCGTCGAGCAGGTCGTTGCCCGAGCGCATGCGCGAGCCGCGACGGCCGCCCTTTCCGGAACCCTTGCCCTTCTTGTCCGGCGGCACACTGCCTTCGGATGCCCCCTCGTCGTCGGGGTCGCCGATGACGGCATCGACGGGGATGGCGTCCTCGTCCGACGTATCGGGTGCGGGGATGCCCATCATGCGCAGCATCCTGAACAGGTCGTCATGGTCGTTGGCCATGGAGACTCCTTTGCCGTAGCGTTCACGTTCAACCATGATACCGCGCGCGCAGCGGCCATCCGGCATCGAGGGCCTCTTTTGCACGGCCAATCGGCCGTGGCCATCTGGTACCGAAATGCCAAAACGGGGCCCCGCAAAGGACCCAAAAAGCATCTGGTACTGGATGACCACGCTGGAGGCGGCATCCCGCCAGCGCAAGCGAAACGGGGCCCGGCCCTACCTGGAGCGGGTCATCACCTTGAGCGCAAGGCCGATCGGCCCGGGCTGCAGGCGGCGCTGGACGTCGCGCAGACGCGCGGGGATATCGATATGCTGCGGGCAATGGCGCGTGCAGGCGCCGCATCCCACGCAGTTGCTCGCCAGCCGCGGCTGCCCCGTGCGGATGGCACTCGCCGTGAAGTACTGCTGCATGCCCGTGAACCAACTGTGGGCGTAGCTCACGTTATAGGCGGCGAAGCACCCCGGGATGTTCACCCCGTGCGGACAGGGCATGCAATAGCTGCAGCCCGTGCACGGCACGCGGTTCGCGCGCTCGAACAGCTCGACCACGCGCGCGATCGTCGCCAGCTGCTCTGCGGTCATGGACCCGGGCAGCGCCGCTGAGGCCACAGCCGCGTTGCCGGCCACCTGCTCGGCGCTCGTCATGCCCGAGAGCAGCATCGTGACCTCGGGATGGTTCCATACCCAGGAAAGGCCCCAGGCGGCAGGCGTGGTCAGCTGCGAGTCGGCCGTCTGCGAGAGCAGGCGCTTCGCCGCGCCGGGCAGCTTGTCGGTGAGCCTTCCGCCGAGCAGCGGTTCCATGACGAAGACCGCCATACCGCGCGCAGCCGCCGCCTTGAGGCCGGTGGTGCCGGCCTGGTAGGTCTCGTTGGCGTAGTTGTACTGGATCTGGCAGAAATCCCAATCGTAGGCCTCGAGCAGCACGGGGAAGTCGACCGAGCTGCCATGGAAGGAAAACCCGATCCGACGGATGCGGCCCGCGGCCTTCTGCTTGGCGATCCACCCCTCGATACCGAGCGAGCAGACGCGCTCCCACTGCACGGGACTCGTGATGTTGTGCATGAGATAGTAGTCGATATGGTCCGTGCGCAAGCGGCGCAGTTGCTCGTCGAAGATGCGGTCGAAGTCCTCATAGCGCTTGCACGAGGCATGGGGAAGCTTCGTTGCCACGAACACGCGGTCGCGCAGGCCCAAGCGCTCGAGCGAGGCGCCGACCGCCTCCTCGTTTCCCGGATACAGATACGCCGTGTCGAGGTAGTTGACGCCCTGGGCCACCGCCTCCGAGATGATGGCGTCGGCGGCACGAGCGTCGGGTTTACCTAGCGCGAACCCGGGCAGGCGCATGCACCCGAGGCCGAGCGCCGAGATGCGATTGCCGCTTTTGGGGTCTATCCGGTACTGCACGGGCATCCTTTCGCCGAACCCACTGCCGCGGCGTCACCGCAGCATGCGAGCCATTGTACCGCGCCTAAGCGCCCGCAGGAAAAAGGCCTACCCCACCGCCTCTTTCATCTTCTTGATGAGCTCCTTTTTCGAGGGGCAGACCACGAGCTTGCCGTCGATACGCGCAAAGGTGCGGCCGGAATCGGAGCCCTTCTTGACGCACGCGTGCACGCACCCTTCCTTCCAGAAGTCCTTGTCGATGACGCCTTTGAGGTCCTTCGGCTTGATACCCGAGCACTTCTTGCAGAACTTGATGACCGTCTTTCCCATGTCGTCCCCTCGTGTCGTTAAATTGCGACCATCATTGTCGCATATAGTTAGCCATGGGAAACCACTTCAAATAATGAACACACCGCGGGCGGAAAGCCGGCATGCCGGGCGCAAGCGTCACTGCCTGTCGCGGTACCAGCGCACGAACACGGCGATCGCCAGCGCGGCGAAGACGATCGGCAGCAGACGCAGCGCGCCCACGAGCACCGTGCCCACAAACGACAACACGAGCGATATGACCGCTGCGATCACCAGCAGGATCGCGATATACACCAGAATCTCCATCGAGGCCCTTCCCTGTTGCTTCTTCCCTCCATTATCCCCCAGAGCGGATTTTCCCTATACCTCGCGCGCACGGGAAATCCCCGACAAGTTTGTACCTGGCCCCATCTTGTCGCTGTTCCCATTTAAGCCCAGCCGGGTACACTGAATCTCGAAAGCCCACAGCAGCACAGACGATACGGAGGTAGGCCATGGGTCTCATGGATCGCATCCGCGCTTGGGGAGCCGGCAACGACGCCGACCCGACGCCCACGGAGCGCAGCCCGCTCGAGCGCAAGCTCATCGAGCGCCTGCAGGAGCTCCTCGGCGATCCCGCCCGCGAGCAGACGCCCCTGCGTCTGCGCCTGCGCTTCACCGGCGAGGTCCAGGGCGTGGGCTTCCGCTGGAACAACACGTGGATCGCCCGCGACATCGGGATCACCGGTTGGGTCTGCAACCTCGACGACGGCTCGGTCCTCATGGAGGTTCAGGGGACGCCCCGCCAGATCATCCGCCATCTCGACGAGATCCACGCCTACTACCAGCGCTTTCGCAATCGCATCTGGCTCGAGAGCGAGGTCCTGCTGGCCGCGGTGGACGGCGAGGGGCAATTCGAGGCGCGCTACGAACCCGGCATCGACCTATAATGGTCCGGCTGATCGCCCCGTGAAAGGACCCTCCGCTTGAACGTCACCATCTACACCGACGGCGCCGCCCGCGGCAACCCCGGCCGCGGCGGGTACGGAGCCGTGCTGCGCTACACCGCCCCCTCGGGCAAGGTTCACGTGCTCGAGCTTTCGCGCGGGTACGAGCGCACGACCAACAACCGGATGGAGCTCATGGCGGTGATCGCCGCCCTCGAGGTGCTCAACCGCCCCTGCGACGTCGAGGTCCATTCCGATTCGCAGTACGTGGTGAACGCGTTCAACAAGCACTGGATCGACGGCTGGAAGAAGCGCGGCTGGAAGACCGCCGCCAAGAAGCCCGTGAAGAACCCCGACCTTTGGAAGCGCCTGCTTGCCGCCATGGAGCCGCATTCCGTGAGCTACGTCTGGGTCAAGGGCCATGCCGGACACACGTTCAACGAGCGCTGCGACCAGCTTGCCACCACCGCGGCGGACAACGGGCCGCGCTATGAGGACGAGGGCTTCTCGGAGGCGGACCTCGACTGACGGGCAGGAGTTTGCCGGCGTCATACGCCAAATGACATGCCGTTTTGTGGAGACGACGTCAGCCGCTTGATTCAGGGGTTCCGATTTGATGAAATTAAATAGGAATCGATATCAATGAGGAGGTCGTCTGTGGCTATCCAGCGCCGAAACACAAGGCAGCGCACCCTGGTGCTCGAGGCAGTACGCAACCGCCGCGACCACCCGACCGCAGAGGACATCTATCTCGACGTCCGCGCGCATGACGACCGGGTCAGCCGTGCGACCGTCTACCGCAACCTGCGCTTTCTTGAGGGCGAGCATGCCATCACCTGCGTGAAGGCACCCGGTGGCGACCGCTTCGACCTGCGCCTCGACGACCACGCGCATGTGGTCTGCACCGAGTGCGGCGCAGTCGTCGACGCGACGGTTCCCTACGACCGCGATGCCGATGACGCCGTCGCGACGGGCACCGGCTACGCCATCACCACCCATCGCACGATCTTCGAGGGCATCTGCCCCGCGTGCCAGCAGAAGCTCGCGAACACGGCGAACTAGCCGCCGCGCACGGACAATGCGCGTAACGATGACGCGCCCCACGCTCCCTCTTAGGCGAGCGCGGGGCGCGTTGCTTTATGGTTTAGGGCCGCCCCCATCGGATGAAGGGGCCAGATGGAAGCCCCTCTATGCCTTATGGAAGTATGCCACCACGATGGCGCCGGGGCCGGCGTGTGTGCCGATCGTCGCGCCCACGCGGTGGATGGGCAGGGCCTCGGCGCCCAGATGGGCCTCCCACAGCTCGCGGTTGTCGGCGAGGTATTTCTGCAGCAGCGCGTCGGAAAGCCCGGTATAGCCGAGCGCGACCGGCATGTCGAAATCGATCGCGCCGGTCTTCTCGATCTGCTGGCGCAGCTGGTTGCGGCCGTTCTTGGAGCCGCGCGCCTTGCCGAGGATCGCGACCTCGCCCTCGACGATCGACACGACCGGCTTGATGGAAAGCAGCTCTCCCACGGCGCCGACCGCTGCGGGAATGCGGCCTCCGCGACGCAGGTACTCGAGGGTGTCCAGCAGCGCAATAAGGTTCACGCGCTCGCGCGCCTCCTCGAGCTTCGCAGCGACCTCCGCAGCGCCCATGCCCTCATCGACCAAGCGCAGCGCGTAATCCACGAGGATGCGCTCGCCCACGGTCACGTTCTTGCTGTCCACGACGTACACGCCGGCACGCTCCGACGCGGCGGCGACCGCGCTCTCATAGGTCCCCGACAGCTTGCCGGAAAGCGTGATGATAACGACCTCGCTGCCATCGGCCTGGGCGGCATCGATCGCCTCGCCGAAGGCGTAGGGCGTCACTTGGCCGGTCGTGGGGAGGTCGGACCCCTCCACGAGCAGCTCGTAGAAATGCTCATGCGATAGGTCGACGCCATCTTGGTACACGGTGGTGCCGAAGGCGATGGACAGGGGCACGACGGTGAGATTCGGATTCGCGTTGCCGACGATGTCGCTTCCCGAATCGGTGATGATACGCACGGACATGCTGTCTCCTTCCCCGCGCCCGGCATCCCGAGCGCTCGTTGCAACCCGTGTTGCCTGCTATGGATTCCAAGTTTGGTCGATGTGCTTCCGAACGAACCGGCTACTCGCGCGAGATGCCCTTAAGGCGCTCGAGGATCACATTGAGCGAACGGTACATCTGGACGCGCTGGATATCGCCGAGCTCCTCGCCCACCTCGATCACAACGCGGCGGATGATCTCGCCCACCTCCGCGTTGACGCGCTGACCGCGCTCGGTCAGGCGCACGGGCGCTCGATAGCGCGAACCGGTTGCCTCCTCGCCGCAGACCTCGACGAATCCCTCTTCCTCGAGACGCGAAAGCGTGCGCGAAACCGCGGCGCGCGTCACCTCCGCCTCGCGCGCGAGCTCGGCACCGGTCAGGCCCTCCTCATGCTCACCCAGGTAGTACAGGCACATGATGTCGGAGCCCTTGAGGCCGAGCTTGCCGGCCTCCACCGTCTTGATGCGCTGGATCTCCTTGGAGATGAGGGATATGAGCCCTACGAAATCCTCGAATCTCGCCTTCTCCATCACGGCCTCCACGCATATAGATGTCAACTGGTTAACATTGTACGCTGGCGCGGTCCTGTCGGCCGACACGGAGCGCCATCGCTTCGCGTAACCACCTAAAACCCATGGTATCAATATGCGTCGGCCGTCCGAAGAACCCACCTCCGAACGGCCGACAGGCAAAGGTGAAGTAACCTCCTGCGGGCTACTGGGCAATCACGACCTCGCGGTGATCGCTCGTGATCACATCCTTGACGGCGATCGTGGCGCCCAGGTAGCGCTCGACAAGCTCCGCAAGCTCGTCGATGGCGGCACGGCAATCGTCCACGCGAGCCGGCTCGACGCACTCGATGATCAAAAAGGCGTTGCGGGAATCGTCGGTCAGCGCCGTGCGCTGGCCATCGCGCCAGTTCCAGCAACGGCAGACTGCGCCCGCATCGTCCAGGTAGCACAGCTCGCCGGGCAGGGTGGGATCCTCGGCCTCGTCCTCGCCGAGCGGCAGGAAGGCGTCGCCGCCCTCGGTCACGGTCAGGCGCAGGTCGCCCACGAAGGCGTCGATATCCTCGCCGCCCACAGGCAGGGCATACTTGAGCGAGATGGCGTTATAGATATCCACCGACGGCGTGATCGGCCCCACCGGCTTGCCCTTGAGCACGCGCTTGAGCAGGTTCTCGATCGAGCAACGGGCGCCCTTCTTGGTCTTGAACGCGCGATACGCCTCGCGCCACGCCTTGACCGGCTCGTTCTCGGAGATGGTATCGCTCGTGAGATGGCGCTCGGCGAGCACGTTGGCGCGGTCGAGCAGCGCCTCGAGCTCGGCCTTCTGCGCCTCATCCACCTCCAAGGCGGGTTTCATGCCCTCGGCGACCACGATGCCGATCGCCGCCGAGGGAAAGAGCTGCCAGAACGAATCCTCGGTCACAAAACGCTTCATAGTACTCTCCTTTTCGTTGCACCCGCGTCAGCGCGGAGCGGATGCGAGGCCTTTGAACCAAAGGGCGCCCACACGCCGGCTACCTTCAAAGTCCTACGGTACCGGCACGCGGACGCCCCTCGTGCGCCGCTCCCATCCGGAGACGGGAGCGTTTATGTCATGTCATCCCGCTTTTGCGGGATCCCATCAAGCTTAGCGCTTGATGTTCGCCAGATCCTCGAGCTGAACGCCGGGATAGCGCTTGTTGAAGTTCTCCTTGAACTTCTCGGCCAGGCTCTGGGCCTCGCGGTCGTAGGCCTCGGGATCGGCCCAGGTGTTGCGCGGAATGAGCAGGTCGGTGGGAACGCCCGGGCAGGCGATCGGCACGTCGACATCGAACACGTCGTCGTGACGATAGCCGGCGACATCCAGCTCGCCGGTCTGAGCGGCCTTGACGAGTGCGCGGGTGTGGAACAGCGCGATGCGGTGGCCGACGCCGTAGGGGCCGCCGGTCCAGCCGGTGTTCACCAGGTAGACGCGGGTGTTGTTCTGCGCGATCTTCTCGCCGAGCAGGTAGGCGTAGGTCATGTGGTCGAGCGGCATGAACGGCTCGCCGAACAGCGCGGAGAACGTGGGCTGCGGCTCCTTGACGCCCAGCTCGGTGCCGGCGACCTTGGCGGTGTAGCCGGTCAGGAAGTGGAACATCGCCTGCTCGCGCGAGAGCTTGGAGATCGGGGGCAGCACGCCGTAGGCGTCAGCCGTCAGGAACAGCACGACGCTCGGGATCTCACCGGTGCCAGACTCGACGACGCGCTCGATGTGCTCGAGCGGATAGGCGGCGCGACCGTTCTCGGTGATGGAGCTATCGGAGTAGATCGCGGCACGGGTGCGGCGGTCGAGCTTGACGTTCTCGGACACCGAGCCGAAGCGGATGGCGTCGAAGATGTCCGGCTCGCGCTCACGGGTGAGGTCGATGGTCTTGGCGTAGCAGCCGCCCTCGATGTTGAAGACACCGCGCGGGCTCCAGCCGTGCTCGTCGTCGCCGATGAGCAGGCGCTCGGGATCGGCGGACAGCGTCGTCTTGCCGGTGCCGGACAGGCCGAACAGGATGCAGGTCTTGCCGGTGTTGGGGTCGACGTTGGCGGAGCAGTGCATGGGCAGCACGCCGTCCTCGATGGGCAGAAGGTAGTTCATCATCGTGAAGATGGCCTTCTTGATCTCGCCGCAGTAGCCGGTGCCGGCGACGACGATCTTCTTCTTGTTCATATCGAGGATGACGGCAGCGGGCTCGACACCGTCGCGGTCGCGCGAGCACACGTAGGTGGGCGCGGCGAAGACCAGGATGTCAGGACGGCCGAAGACCTCGAGCTCGTCAACGGTCGGGCGGACCAGCATGTTCTGGATGAACAGGGCCTGGTGGGCGCGCTCGCACACGACCATGACCTTGCGCGCGTACTGGCGGTCGGCGCCCGCGTAGCCGCGGACGATGAACAGGTGACGACGCTGGGACATGTAGCGGGCGACGTTCTTGCGCACGCGCTTGTAGGTCTTCTCGTCGATGGGCTTGTTGGTCGGGCTGCTCCAGTTGATGTTGCGCTCGGCATCGCCGGCGTCGACGATGTAGCGGTTCTCAGGCGAGCGGCCGGTGAAGGCGCCCGTGCTCACGGACAGGGAGCCCGTGGAGGTCAGATACGCCTCGTGGTGGGAGATCGCGTGCTCGATGAGCTTGGCGGGGCTCCAGTCGACATGCACGCGATCGAAATCGCAATCGATGCCGGACTCCAGCAGGATAGTCTCGATCATAGATACTGCCTTTCATACATCCGGCGCGCACCCAGGCGGCCACGCGCCCCATGCCATATAACCCGATGATGGGACGGTGCATTCGGCGAGTTCGCTGACACACCGTCCAAATCATACCCGCATCGGTTGCCGTGCGTACAGTCCCGAAGCGGTGAAAGAACAATGAAAGTGCGCTCAACGGAACAACGCCCGCCTACGCCGCGCCCCTTCCATGTCCCCTCAAGGAATACGGGAAGGTTCGCATCGGTGCAGCGGGCCCCCTAGGGTAAAGCCTTATAATCGACCGATACCGCGAACGCTCCGTGCACCGACGCGTGCACGAGATACCAGATAAGGTGAGACGCTTGCCCCGATCCCCGCTCGATATCATCCCCGCCTTCCGTAAGCGCAAGACGGGCGGCACCCAAAGCCCCCATTTCCGCGTGTCGCCGGCCGGTGCCGCAGGTGGCGCTTCCAGCCGTGCCGACCGGCCTCGCCGGGCACCCGGACCCCTCGCGCAGCTGGTGAACCGGTGGTGGACAAGGCTGCTCGAAGCCGTCTACCAGGGCTCGCTTTCCGAGCAGGAGGCCCAATACCAGGAGGGCAGCACCGGCCGCGACTACCTATGGAACACAATCGGAACGACCATCTGGGGATTCACGTTCCCGCTGCTCACCATCGTCGCCACGCAGCTTGCCGGCGCCGAGGGGGCGGGCATGTTCTCGCTCGCCTTCGTCGTGGGCACGCTGCTGATGGTCGCCTCGAACTACGGCATCCGCAACTACCAGGTGTCGGATATCGATGAGCGCTGCGCCTTTGCGTCCTATCAGGCGAACCGCTGGATCACCGGCGCGATCGCGCTTGCCGCCGGCGCCCTGTACTGCGCGCTGCGCGGCTACGACCCGCAGATGATCGCCATCTGCCAGGGCGTGTTCGTCTATAAGGTTGTGGACGGCGTCGCCGACGTGTACGAAGGAAGGTTACAGCAGGCCGATAAGCTCTATCTGGCGGGCATCAGCCAGGCGCTTCGATCGGTTGCCGCCGTGGCGGCGTTCTCCATCCTGCTGTTCGTGTTCCGCAGCCTCGAGATCGCCTCCATCGGCATGGCTCTCGTCGCCGTGGCTTCGCTCCTCCTCGTCACCGTGCCGCTCGCGCTGTTCGAAACCGAGAAATCGCGGCGCGCCACCCTGCGCGAGATCGGGCACCTGTTTGCGCAGGGCTTCCCGCTATTCGCAGCGCTGTTCATCTTCAACCTCATCGAGAGCATGCCCAAGTTCGTCATGGAGGGCGCCATCGCCTACGAGAACCAGCTCTACTTCAACGCGCTGTACTTCCCCGCTCAGGGCATCCTGCTCGCCACGGGCTTCATCTACAAGCCGCAGCTCGTGCGCCTGGCGAGCATCTGGGCGAACCCGCGCAAGCGGCGCCGCTTCGACCTGGTGGTCATCGCCGTCATGGCCGTCATCCTCGCGCTTTGCATCGGCGTCGCCTTCTTCATGGGCTGGCTCGGCATCTCGCTCATGAGCATCATGTACGGCCTCGACTTCGAACGCTTCCGCGTGCTCGCCTACCTCATGGTGTGCGCGGGCGGCGTGACCGCCGCCATCGACTTCCTCTACGCCATCGTCACGGTGCTGCGCCGCGCGGGCGACGTCATGCGGCTCTATCTCATCGCGCTCGCGGCTTCGGTCGTGGCGCCCCTGATCCTCGTGAACTTGTTCGGCCTCACCGGCGCGGTCGTAAGCTATCTTGCCGTCATGGTGCTGCTGCTCGGCCTGCTCGTCTGGCAGTACGTGCACATCCGCCTCGACATCACGCAGGCGCAGGACCCCTTCGCGGGTATTGAGGAGCTTCAGGTGCACGCCGAGTAGGGTCTTCCGCACCGACGCTGGCTAAACTTGCAGCTTGAGCATTTTACCGACACCCTATATTCAGCCAGATGGAGCGATATTCTGCCGGTAATTGGCAGAAAAGGGCTCATAAGGCCGCGCGAACGCTAGGGCTTAGGTACCTTACGAATGCTTAAGCTACATAAACTGCCATCGAACCGGTAAAAGGCCGCTGTGGGGCGCTTCCGGGGCGCTCCCGCAGCGCGAAACCGCTACTCCCCCGCCTCGATGGCGCCGTAGAAGATGCGGCGGTCGTCCAGGCGCAGGATACCCACGCGCCCCGCGGGGGCACCGGCCGCGGCGGAGCAGTCGATATCGATGCGGTCGGCCACGCCGAACGTGTCCCAGCTCGCGCCGACCTCGACCATGCACGCGTGGCCGTCCTCGTCGAGCACGCGACGACTCATGCCCTGCGCGTAGCGGGCGAGCAGAACCGTAGGCGTGTGCCCCGCGATCACCACCGGGCCCTTGCCGTCCGGGCCCACGAGGCCCGTCGGCTCTCCCCAGAACTCGCCACGAATCCACAGCAGGTCGTCCGGGTCCTGGCGCGACACGGCCTCGCGCAGCACGTCAGCGGGCACGCTGCCGTACCCTTCGCTCGGGCCGAACCCCGCTGTGGCAAGGTAGCCCCGCAGCGCCAGCGCATCGATACCCGCGTGCACGAGCAGGTAGGTCCTGCCGCCGACCTCGACCACGTCGTAGAGCGGCAGGTTATCGATCCAGTCGACGAGCTCCACGTACTCCTGATGCCCGCAGGCGTCGAGCCCCGCAGCGGTGGTGGAGCCGCCGTTCATCTCCCAGGTGAGCAGGTCAACCTGGTCGCCGGTGGCAAGCGTCGAGAGCATCATGCTCTCGTGGTTGCCCATGAGCACGTAGGTGCGCGGCAGGCTGTGCACGAGGCGCAGCACCTCGACCGGGTCGGGACCGCGGTCGATCATGTCGCCCAGCACGTACAGCTCGTCATCGTCCCCGAACGAGATCTGCTCGAGAGCGCGGTCGAGCGCGCGCACGTGCCCGTGAGCATCCGATGTGACGTACGTCGCCATGCCGCTGTCCCCTTAATCCTTAAAGCTCAAGTTGAACGTTATTGTACCGCCAGAGCGCCCGATATGCGAATCTGCACGGTAACGCTATCCTTTTTCGACAACAGGCGCGACAGCGCTCCCCCGCCACCGACCTGTAGCGCTTATGCAGGCGAGGTTTCACGAAGGTTAAGGAATGCAGGGCATATGGCCCCTATGCTAGAGTAAAGGACCACCGGCGAGCGCCCATGCCGCGCCGCATCGCGGTTGGCCTGCCGGCGGACCCCTGGGTATCAGAGCCCTGATCGACGTTTTGGAGGCCATCGTTTATGGCGCGCGTGCATAACTTCTCGGCGGGCCCCGCTGCCCTGCCCGAAAGCGTTCTGGCCGAGACCGCGGCCGAGCTTGTCGATTACCGCGGCTGCGGCATGTCGGTGCTCGAGATGAGCCATCGCTCCGCTGCCTACCAGCAGATCTTCGACGAGACGGAGAGCTGCCTGCGCCGCGTCCTGAACATTCCCGACACCTACCGTGTCCTGTTTTTGCAGGGTGGCGCCACCCTCGAGTTCGCTGCCGTCCCGCTGAACCTCATGCGCACGAAGCACGCGGGCTACGTCGTCTCCGGCAACTTCGCCAAGAAGGCGTGGGAGGAAGCCGGCCGTTACGGCCAGGCCGAGGCGCTTGCCACGAGCGAGGCTACCAACTTCGACCGCATCCCCGACCTCGCTCCCGTTGCCGAGCGCTGCGCCGCGGGCGACCTCGACTACGTCCACATCTGCCAGAACAACACGATTTTCGGCACGATGTACCACAAGCTCCCCGACACCGGGGATGTCCCCCTCGTGGCCGATGTGTCCAGCTGCTTCCTCTCGTTCCCGCTCGATGTCGAGCGCTACGGCCTCATCTACGCCGGCGCCCAGAAGAACGCCGGCCCTGCGGGTGTGACCGTCGTCATCGTACGCGAGGACCTCATCGCCGACGGCCCCGCTCTGGGCATCTGCCCGAGCTACCTGGATTACCGCACCGAGGCCGCTAAGGGCTCGATGCTCAACACCCCCAACACCTTCGGCATCTACCTGTGCGGCAAGGTGTTCGCCTGGGTCGAGGCCACCGGCGGCCTTGCCGCCATGGAACAGCGCAACCGCGCCAAGGCGGACGTGCTCTACGATGTGCTCGACGCAAGCGGGCTGTACCGCGGCACCGCGCAGCCCGCGTCGCGCTCCATCGCCAACGTGACGTTCACGACCGGCAGCAAGGAGCTCGACGCCGCCTTCGTGGCGGGTGCGCGCGAGCACGGCATCGAGGGCATCGCGGGCCACCGCCTGGTGGGCGGTATGCGCGCGAGCATCTACAACGCCGTGAGCATGGAGTCTGTCGAGGCCCTTGCCGCCTATATGCGCGAATTCGAAGCGAAGCAGATGGCGGGCGGGCGATCTTTGTAGCCCGCAGGTTTCGCGGGCCTTCTCCCATCTCCGCCGGGGCTGCATCGTCCCGGCGCTGTTCGCTTTGCCAGGTGCGAAGCCGCCGAGGTGAATGACAGTATCGCCGATACCGCGTGCGGCTTTCCACCATACCGATTCGCACGAAGGAGATCTTTCCATGCGCTATATCAAGACCATCGATGACATCACCAAGGACGGAGACGTCGAGTTCGGCGAGGGCTACGAGTTCGTCGAGAACACGGAGGACGCCGACGCCATCCTCATGCGCTCCACCGACCTGCACGGCTACGAGCTGCCCGAGTCCATCCGTGCCATCGCCCGCTGCGGCGCCGGCGTGAACAACATCCCCGTCGAGGAGTACGCCAAGCAGGGCGTCGTCGTCTTCAACTCCCCCGGCGCCAACGCCAACGCCGTCAAGGAGATCGTCATCGCCATGATGATCATGTCGAGCCGCGGCATCGTGCAGTCCATGGAGTGGGTGCGCAACAACGCCGACGACCCGGACATCCTCGTCAACGCCGAGAAGGCCAAGAAGGCGTTCGTGGGCCATGAGCTCAAGGGAAAGCGCGTGGGCGTCATCGGCTTGGGCAACGTGGGCTCCAAGGTCGCCAACACCTGCGTCGCCCTCGGCATGGACGTCTACGGCTACGATCCGTTCATCTCCGTCGAGCACGCGTGGGCGCTCTCGCAGAACGTGCAGCGCGTGGGCACGCTCGAGGACCTCTGCCGCGGCTGCGACTACCTGACCCTGCACGTGCCCAGCAAGGCAGACACGGTGGGCATGATTTCGACCGAGCAGCTTGACCTGCTCGCCCCGGGTGCCGTGCTCATCAACTTCGCGCGCGAGACCATCATCGACGAGGACGCCGTGGACACCGCCCTGCATCGCGGCAAGCTCTCGTGGTTCGCATGCGACTTCGCGACGCCCAAGACGGTGCTCATGCCCAACACGTTCATCACCACGCACTCGGGCGCCGGCACGGGCGAGGCCGAGGCGAATTGCGCCGACATGGCCATCTCCGAGCTCAAGGACTACCTGGAGAACGGCAATATCGCCCACTCCGTGAACTACCCCGCCTGCTCCATGGGCAAGGCACGCGCCGCGAGCCGCATCGCCTGCCTGCACGCCAACGTGCCCAACATGATCGGTCAGATCACCCGCATCCTGGCCGACGACAACGCCAACGTGCAGCGCATGGTCAACGAGAGCGCCGGCGAGAACGCCTACACGATGTTCGACACCGACGAGCACCTGGAGGCCTCCACCATCGAAGCGCTCAAGCGGATTCCCGCGGTCTATCGCGTGCGCGTGATCAAGTAGGATCGCCTGACTGGGTGCTTAGGCGCGGTCCGCTGCATCCGCAAACGACACATATGCTCGAACTGATGATGCCCCGGACGCCGTCCGGGGCATTTTGCCCAGATATGTACTTTTTCGAAGCCTTGAGCAACATGAGAGATGGACTTCTCTGCGCATTTATACCGTAATGCTTTTCGCTTTTATAGCTTGATGCTTGCTTTTCTATCCGAGGAGCTCGCGTTGGAGCACCCTGGGGACCTTGGACACGCATCTACGGGGTTCGCTTAGTACATATCTGGGCAAAATGTCCAGCGCCGCGATGCAAGGGCGTGCCACAATGGGTTCGGACCACCTATTCAACCTCAGATGAGAGGATCGAGAACCATGGGCGTGGCTTGGAAGCTCCTGCGCGAGCTGGTGCGTATCGACAGCAGCGATCCGGGGGCCTATGAGGACGAGATCGAACGCCGCATCAAGGACATCGTCGAGCAGGAGGTATCGGCGCTACCCGAGGACCTAGCGCAGCACGTGGCCATCGAGGAGCTCGAGGTCATGCCCGGGCGCCGCAATCTCATGGTCACCGTTCCGGGCACCGGCGACGAGCCGCGCCTCGTATACATCTGCCACATGGACACCGTGACGCTGGGCGACGGCTGGAGCCCAGACATCGACCCGCTTGGAGCGCTCGAACGCGACGGGATGCTGTACGGACGCGGGGCCTGCGACATGAAGGGCGGACTCGCGTGCGCGATCTCGGCGCTGTTTTCGCAGCTCGACGCCATCGCCGATCACGGCACGCTCCCCCTGCGCAGCTTCTCGCTCATCTGCACCGTGGACGAAGAGGACCAGATGCGCGGCGCCGAAGCGGCCATCGAAGCCGGATGGGTCGGCGCGGACGAATGGGTGCTCGACACCGAGCCCACCGACGGCCAAATCCAGGTGGCGCACAAGGGGCGCACATGGTTCGAGCTCACCATGAACGGCGTAACGGCGCACGCAAGCCAGCCCTGGCAGGGTGCAGACGCTATCGCCGCGATGGCGGAGGCGATCTGCTCTATCAGGCGCGAGTTCAACGAACTGCCCGCTCACGACGAGCTGGGGCCATCCACCGTCACGTTCGGGCAGATCGAAGGCGGATACCAGCCCTATGTGGTTCCGGACACCTGCACCGTGTGGATCGACATGCGCCTCGTGCCGCCTACCGACACGCAGGCGGCGCGCGCCATCGTCGAGCGCGCCATCGCCCGCGCGGAGGAGGCTGTACCCGGCTGCACGGGCAGCTTCGTGATCACAGGCGACCGCCCGGCCATCGAGCGCGACCCGGCATCGCCCTTGGTCGCCGCGCTCCAGCGCGCATCGGTAGACACGTGCGGCACGCCCGCGGGGGTCGGCTTCTTCACCGGCTATACCGACACCGCCGTCATCGCGGGGCGCTGCGCCAACCGGACCTGTGCCTCGTACGGCCCGGGTTCGCTCGCGCTCGCGCACAAGCCCGACGAGCACGTTCCGCACGCGGATATCGAACGCGTCGAGCGCGTGCTCACCCACCTGCTCGAAGCGGAGCTCTGGTAGCGGCTTCAAGTTAAACCTCCCCGGACCGCCTGAAAGCGCCGCAAGACCCCTCCGTTCACGCATAAAACCGACCTCTCGTGCCCAACGTTCCAACCGCTTGAGCGGCTGCCCATATACTTTGCGTATTGATGCAGCGCGAAAGGCAGCCCCATGGCACATAAAACCCGGCTTATCCCCTCGCGGTCTCATTCGTCTGCCTCCTTGGCCTGACGCCGGCGATCGCTCAGGGTATCCAAAGCAGCAACGAGAACCTCGATGCGGCGCCCCAACAGGCCCTCGTGCTCTACCGCACCACAAACGATGACGCGGTAAGCCTGCTCGCGGAGGGCGAAAGCCAGCTCGCGGCAGCGGGCGTCAGCGTCCAGCAGGTCTGGGACCTTTCCGACACCGATGCCAACGAGGCATCGCTGCTGAGCACCGATGGCGAGGCAACGAGCTCCATCCCCAGTGGAGACGACATCCGCATCGCACTTGTCGAGGGTGACGCCGAGCCCGAGCAGCTCGTGGGCGACCTCGAGCAGCTCGACTGCGTCGTCGCGGCGCAGCCCAACACCATCGGACACATCGCGGCGAGCCCCGACGACCCGCTCTACGATACGTGGCAGTACTCGTTCAACGACGAGCAGACGGGCATCGGTTTCGACGCCCTCTGGGAGACGCGTGACACCGAAAGCGACGACGACGCGAACATCGTTGCCGTCATCGACACGGGCGTCGACTTCTCGCATCCCGACCTCGCTGACGTCGCGTGGACGAACCCCGGCGACATCGGGCTTCCCGGCAAGCACGGCTACGACTTCAGCACCGATGATGACGACCCCATGCCGGATAGCTCCCTTGCGGGATCGCACGGAACGCACTGCGCGGGCGTCATCGCCGCTGAGACCGACAACGGCACGGGCATGGCGGGCATAGCGCAACGCACGGAGATCATGGCGTGCAAGGCCACCGAGGACAACTCGGGTGGCGCACTGTACCTCGCGTCGATCGTCAAGGCGTACCAGTACATCATCCAGGCGCGACTCGCCGGCGAGAATATCGTCGCTGCCAACCTCTCCTTGGCTTTCGGCGGCTACCAGCCCGTCCTCGACTACCTGGTGAACCAGGCGGGCAAGGCGGGCGTCCTCTCTGACTTCGCGGCGGGCAACAATGGATCCGATCTTGAAGACGAGTCGGCGGCATCGACATCGAGCGGCACCGCCAGGCTCAAGAGCCCCTACGCGATCGTCGTCGCGTCGTCCAACGCGCGCAACGAGCTGTCCTCCTTCTCCAACTGGAACGCCACCGACGTCGACCTCGCGGCACCGGGCTCGACCATCATCTCGACGGTCTCGCCGTCCGCAGCCGACTCGTTCTACATCTCGTCGCTTGTCGCCGATGACAAGCTCGCCTATAACCAGTCGTTCGACTCGGACCTTCTCGACAGCATCTCCTGGAGGCTGCACGGCGGCATTTCCGGCGAAACCCTCGCTGAGGGCACAGGCGCGGGCGATGCGAGCAGCCCGGTGCGCCTCAGCATCGATGAAAGCCCGCTGACCGGAGAGCCGGCGCTGCGCGTGTTCGAGGACAGCTCGAAGATCGCCGGCCTGCCGGACGATGGCACGGGCTTCGTCTACCTGGATCTCACCTGGAACGTCGACCCCGACGACCTGTCGAAGACCGCCACGAAAGACGGAAGCGGCTACCTGCTGAGCCTCATGGCCGAAACCGACAGGCAGTCGCCCACCGCGCAGCCGAGCGCCAACATGCTCGTCTCCCTCACCGCCACCCAGGACGGCGAGGAGGTTCCCCTGAACGATATGTATGCGACGTTCACGAGCGTCGACATCGATACCGTGGGCTCGGCCAACTGGCCGCTTGCCGACAACCCCACGGCATATGACGAGCTGACCGCCCAGGTCACCATCTATTCCATCACGAACGCGAACAGCACTCAGGGCACCCTGCTGATCTCGGGCCTCGGCGCGGGAGAGAAGTCGGACTTCGAGCCCTATGGCTTCATGAGCGGCACCTCGATGGCGGCACCGCACGTCGCGGGCGCCGTCGCAGAACTCGCCAGCCGCTACCCCGACGAAACCCCACTCGAGCTGCGCGGGCGCATCGTGGGCTCGACCGAACCGATCAACCTCACCGGCGAGCGCGACATCGCGACCGACGGCAGCCTTTCCCTCGAGACCGCCCTCGGCGACGAGGAGGGCATCAGCGCGAACACGTGGTCGGCCACGGCAGATGCCCAAGCCGAGACGATCACGCTCTACGGCCGCGGGCTTGCCGACGCCTCGGTGAGCGTCGATGGCAGCGCGGCGACCGTCACCGACCAGGCAGATGACTACGTGACGGCCCGCGTGAGCGCCTCGGTCATCGACGGCGCCGAGCATCGGGTCGCCGTCATCGACGCCTCAACCGGCAAGACCCACGAGGCTGCGTACACCCTGCTCGACGAAGACGACGCAGTCTCGCTCGAGCGCATCGCCGAGCTGCCCGACTCTTCGACCGACTAGGTGAACAGCGTCCTTCTGGGCCTGCCCGACCGCCTGCTGTACCTGAGCAACCAGGGTGACTACGCCTATCAGCTGATCGATCCCGCGCAGGCGAACGCGAGCTGGAAGCAGCTGCCCGCCGCGCAGACGCCCTGGGACACGCATGACGCGCCGTATTCCTACCGCAGCGACATCGTGTACGCCGAGCTCGCGGGCACGCTCTACGCATTCGCCTGCGACCCGATAACGACCGACGAGACGATGAATTACGTGTTCTACGTCGCCACGCTTGACCTCGACGACGGAACGGCGTGGAGCGCATGGCGCGAAGCCTATCGCGAGGAGATCCTCAGCCCCGCCGACACCTACCTCCGCTCCGCATCGGCAACAACCGCCGACGGCCGCGTCTGGTTTGTCGCCAGCACGCACCAGTACATCATGGACGACGCCGGCGGCACCTATGGCAACGCAGCGCATCTCATCTCGATCGATACCGAGGGCAACGCCCAGCATTCCCTGCACGCGGCAATCGACATGGATGACGTCATCATGCAGCTGATCGGCGGCAAGAGCCTCAAGGCGATCGGTTCCGCCGTCTCGTTCGACCTGCCCGAAACCACACTCGACCTGCTGGGCTACGACGAGCAGAGCGGCACGTGGGACTATCAGCCCCTCGACGGCCCCGACGCTCTCACGTTCACCGATGTCGCCAACCTCCCCGGCGCCCTCGCGGCAACCACGGGCTCCGGAGCCGTGTACGCCGGCAACCGCCTCGACGGGTTGGACGACCTCTTTGCGATCGATGCCGACAGCGTCAGCGCGCACAGCCTCGGCATGTTGGGAGCCGCGAGCTCCTCGGGACTCGTCGTGAGCGGCGTGGCGATGTCGGGCGATGCGCTCTATCTCGCCTGCCAACAGCCTGACGTCGAGGGGGCCGCCGGCATCTACGTCGTTGACCCTGCGGTTTCCTCCAAGCTCGGAGCACCCGACGTCGCGCTCAACGCGAAGGCCGAGACCGTCGGCATCGCCACGGTGAACGACGGGCTCGGAGCAGCTGCATCCACCGACCGCGCGCTCGTGGGCGATATCGCCACCTGGAGCGCGGCACCGCAGACCGGCTATGCGTTTGACGGCTGGTACGACGCCGAGGGCACCTGCGTGTCGACCGATGCGACGTTCTCGACGAAGGTCACCGAAGCCGCCGAGCTTACCGCGCGCTTCCGGGCCACCGGCGAGCAGGGCGGCGGTACCGAGCAAGGCGGAGGCGCCGACGATCCTTCCGGGACGGAAAGCACGCCCGCGCAGTCGACGCCGGGGGCAACGGGCAACCGTCCCGCACAGAAGCCCACGGCGGGCGCGACGGCCTCTTCGAAGCCCATGCCCACCACCGGCGACACCGCGCTCGTCCTCGTGGGCGTCGTCGCCGCGCTGGGTGCCGTCATCGTCGCCGCGGGCATACTCCTGCGCCGGCGTGGACGCCGCGGCTAAACGCGTCGATTGAGCGCCTGGGCGCCCAGCTCCGCTTCCGGGGCTGGGCGCTTTTCCGTTGGAACCGCCTGCGCGACCATATGGGTGCGCGACCAGATGGCCGTCCAGTACCGGATGGTCAATTGTGAACCACGCATTTCCGCACCCTGCCGGCATGTACCCAAACAAGGACGCCGCCGGACCGACTACGGTATCATGGGCAGCAGCATTTGCATCCCCTCGCATGAAAGGCAAGCCATGCGCGTACTCCCCTTCCCCTGCATTCGACCGGTCCCCGAGCATGCGGCCGAGGTCGCAGCGCTCCCCTACGATGTGTTCGACCGCGCCGAGGCCGCCGCGTACGTGCGCGAACGCCCGCTGTCGTTTTTGAACATCGACCGCCCCGAGACGCAGTTCGCCCCCGACCAGGACATGTACGCACCCGAAGTCTACGCGCGCGGCGCCGAGCTTCTGCGCGAGCGCATCGACGATGGCACGTACATCGCCGATGGCAACCGTTCCTATTACGTCTACGAACTCGAGATGGACGGCCACGTGCAGACGGGCGTCGTCGCCGTCTGCGCCGTCGACGAGTACGAGGACGGCACGATCAAGCGCCACGAGCTCACGCGGGAGGACAAGGAGCGCGACCGCATCGAGCACATGCGCGCGTTGGGATGCCAGACGGGTCCGATCTTTCTCACCTATCGCGACCAGCCCGTCCTCGATGTCATCATCGGTGCGGCCAAGTCCGCCACGCCGCTCTACCGTTTCACTGACGACGAGGGTGTTCGCCAGACCGTTTGGGAGATTGCCCGCCCCGACGCCGTCGAGGCCGTGCACGCCATGTTCCAGCAGGTGCCCTGCGCCTATATCGCCGATGGCCATCACCGCACCGCGTCGGCCGTGAAGGTCGCCCAAGCCATGCGCGAGGAGGCCCGCGCGGCGGGAACCCTTACCGGCAAGGAGCCGTTCAACTTCTTCCTGTCCGTCCTGTTCCCCGCAAGCCAGCTCACCATCCTGCCCTACAACCGCGTGGTCGCCGACCGCGCGGGGCTGACCGTCGATGAGCTGCTCGCACGCATACGTGAGGCCGGATTCGTCGTCGAGCCCGTCGAGAGCGCCGTCGAGCCCGAGCGCGCAGGGGTTGTCGGCCTCTATACCGATGGGCGCTGGTGGCGCATGAGCTTTGGCGACGAACTCGCCGCCGAGGTCGCTGGTGCGGACCCGGTCTCGTCCCTCGATGTCTCGGTGCTTCAGGATCGGGTCATCTCCCCCATTCTGGGCATCGGAGATGTGCGCCTCGACCCGCGCATCAGCTTCGTGGGCGGCATCCGCGGCGTCGACGAGCTCGAGCGCCGCGCGGGCGCAGACGGCGTGGCGTTCTCGATGTTCGCCACCTCGATCGATCAGCTGCTCGCCGTGGCCGACGCAGGCCTGCTCATGCCTCCCAAGTCCACGTGGTTCGAGCCCAAGCTGCGCAGCGGCCTGTTTATCCACCGAATCGCGAAATAGCGCGAAAGGGGACGCACTCCCGGGTGCGCCCCCTTTCGCTCGGTATGCAACAGGGGCGATGTCGCGCGCAGGGGTACCACCAATCCCCTGCGCGCGACATCGCCCCTGTCGGCATGCATGACGGCTCGAAGCGGCCGGGTCCAAAGGCGGGCTTTACGCCTCCTCGAAGGATTCCTCCAGCATGGCGTGGGCCTCGGCCTCCTGGGCGGTCTGCCTGCCGCCCTCGCGGCCGAACAGACGGCGCCAGAACCCGATGAAGATGCCCACGAGCATCGCGTTCACGACGGTGCCCTCGCGCACGCCGAACAGGCCCTCGAGCATCATGAGCGAAAGCGAGGCGGAAAACGCCATGAGCGAGCAGTCGAACGTCGTCTTGATGACCGAGAACGGCTCGCCGGTCACCTGAGCGAGGACCTTGACGAACTCGTCGCCCGGCACGGCGAGCACCTCGGCGTCCACCTCGAGGAACACGCCGATCGACATGAAGACGACCGAGATGAACAGCGCGATGAGGCAGCTCAGGTAGCTGTCGAGCGGAAGCAAGCCGAACGGGATCGCCCACACGTCGATCGAAACGGTCATGACGGCCAACGGAACGAGCTGCAAAAAGATGGTCGGCTTGATCTTGCCGCGCAGCAGGATGATCTCGCCCAGGAGCAGCAGGGCATTGAAGAGGAACGAGAAGACGCCAAGCGAGATGCGCGGCAGGTCGTAGCGGATGCAGATCTCGGTCATGACGGCGGGGATGCAGGAGATGGGAGACGTTCCGGTTGCGGTGGCCTTGGCAAGCGCGATGCCCGCACCGATGAACAGCAGGCCGACAACCATCTGCGCGCACCTGAAGCCGAATGAACGATTCGTTCCGAACACCATCTCGATCCCCTGTCTCGCGCGCTGTTTTCCCACTATGCAAACGTTTGCATTTCTTGCTTCAGTATATGCCCGCTTTCCGCGCGCAGACAACCTGGCGATGGCAAAATTCATTGAGAGCAACTGCTCGCCCACAAGAAGTTCATACAACGAGGCGGACCCATCGGACCGATGCATGTCGGTCGGATGGGCCCGCCCCGTAACGGCCTGTCAGCGCGTCGCCGTTACATCGCGCGGTTCTTCGCGGCTGCCGCGCGAGCGGCGTCGATCACCGCGGCGCGCATGCCGCCCGCCTCGAGCGCGGCGACGGCCTCGATCGTCGTGCCGGCGGGACTCGACACCATGTCCTTCAGCACCGCCGGATGCAAACCCGTCTCGAGCAGGTACTTCGCCGTGCCCAGCACCGCCTGCTCCGCAAAGGTGTACGCCTGGGCGCGCGCCATGCCCTCAGCGACGGCGGCGTCGGCCAGCGCCTCGATGAACACGCACACATACGCAGGCGAGCTGCCCGAGGCGGCGATAACGGCATCGATCAGGTGCTCCGGCACGATCTCGGCGCGACCGAAGCTCTCGAACAGCTCCTTCACATGCGCGATCTCGTCGGCCGACACCTGCGCATTGGGCGTAAGCGAGCTCATGCCGGCGAGCACCATCGCGGGCAGGTTGGGCATGACGCGCACGATCTTGCGGCCCTCGCCGAGCAGGCCCTCCAGGCGCGCGATCGTCACGCCGGCGGCGATGGACACCACCAGCGCGTCGTCGGCCACCGCCGGCGCGAACCCGCGCACGACGTCGTCCAGATACTGCGGCTTCACGGCGATGAGCACGATCTTGGCGTCACGCACCGCCTCGATGTTGTCGCAGGTGCCCGTGCAGCCCAGCTCGGTCGCCAGGCGCTGCTGGGAAGCCTCGGCAACGTCGGACACCACGATGTCGCCCGGCGCGATGAGCCCTGCGCCCACGATGCCCTTCGCGATCGCGCTGCCCATGTTGCCGCAGCCGATCAGCGCCAGTTCCTTAGCCATATCGATCTCCTCTCCGACAAGATTGGACCTGGCCCCATCTTGTCGCTAAAACCCCTGTTCCGTACGGTTGATGATCTCGTCTTGCAGCTCGCGCCCCAGGTTGCACCATTTCTCCGAGAAGCCCGCCACGCGCACGATGAGGTCGCGGTAGTTCTCGGGATGCGCGCGCGCGTCGATGAGCGTCGCGCGGTCAATGATGTTGAACTGGATGTGGTGTCCGCCCATGTCGAAGTACGTGCGCAAGAGATCCGCCAGATTGGACAGGCCGCGCTCGCCCTCGATGGCAGCAGGCGCGAACTTCTGGTTGAGCAGCGTGCCGCCGGTCGACGCGTGGTCCATCTTGGCGCACGACGCGATGACCGCCGTGGGGCCGCACACATCGGCGTGGGCCTCGGGCGAGATGCCGTCGCTCACCGGCTCGCCCGCACGGCGCCCCGATGGCGATGCGCCCGTGACCTCGCCGAAGTAGATGTGGCAGGTCGTGGGCAGCATGTCGACGCGCCACTCGCCGCGGCGCATGTTGGGGCGGCCCGTCACGTAATCGCGGAAGGCGTCGAACACCGCGCGCATGATGTCATCGGCGTAATCGTTGTCGTTGCCGTACTTAGGCGTGCGGCGGCTCACGATGCCGCGGATGCGGGCGCCCTCCTCCCCCGCGAAATCGCTGTCCAGGGCGCCCATGAGCTCGTCCATCGTCATGCGGCCCTCATCGTACACGTTGCATTTGAGCGACGCGAGCGCGTCGGTGATCGATCCGATGCCGACACCCTGCAGGTAGGTGGTGTTATAGCGCGCGCCACCGGCGTTGTAGTCCTGGCCGCGCGCGATGCAGTCCTCCGTCATGAGCGACATGAACGGCACGGGATTCTCGCGCGCGCAGATCTGCGTGTTGACGTTCGAGCCGCGAACCTTGATGTCGATGAAGTGGCGCATCTGCGCGAGGTAGGCCTCGAAGAGCTCCTCGTAGGTCGCAAAGGTGCGCGGGTCGCCCGTAGCCAGGCCGATGCGCTTGCCCGTGCGCGGATCGACGCCGTCGTGCAGCGTGATCTCGAGGATCTTCGGCAGGTTGAAGTATCCGGTCAGCGGGTATGCCTCGTAGCCCCAGCAGCCGGTCTCCACGCAGCCCGACGACCCGCCGCGACGAGCGTCGGCCAGGCTCTTGCCCGCCGCCAGCAGCTCGTCGACGATCTCCTCGGTGTTGTAGAACGCCGGCTGACCCCAGCCGGCGCGCGCGACCTCGCAGGCGCGCAGCAGGAAGCGGCGCGGCGTCTTGCGCGAGATCTGCACGTTGGAGTTGGGCTGGATGAACATCATCTCGTCCATGCAGTCCAAAATAAGGTAGGACACCTCGTTCACGCCGTCGCCGCCCTCCGGCGTGATGCCGCCGGTGTTGATGTTGGCGAAGTCGCTGTAGGTACCGGACTCCTTGAGCGTGACGCCGACCTTGGGCGGCGCAGGCTGGTTGTTGAACTTGACCCACAGGCATTCGAGCAGCTCGAGCGCATGCTCGCGGTCGAGCCTGCCGGCGTCCACGTCGGCACGGTAATACGGGATAAGGTGCTGATCCAAGCGGCCCGGCGTGTAGGCGTCCCACGGGTTGGTCTCGCTCGTGATAGCCAGGTGGATGAACCAGTAGCGCTGGATCCACTGCCAGAAGGTCTGCGGACGGCCGTGCGCCACGGTGCGGCAGTTGTCCGCGATCTGCTTGAGCTCGGCCGCGCGCGCGGCGTCGGGCTCGCCTGCGGCCATGCGCTCGGCGAGTTCCGCGTAGCGCTCGGCCAAGATCGTGACCGCATCGAGGGCGATCAGCATGCCCGAGAGCTCATCGCGCTTGGCAACGGCGTCCTCGTCTACCATGTAGTCGAGTGCGTCGACGGCCGCCTGGATGTCCGCGCGGATCTCGTCGAACCCGGCGCTCACACCGCGCTCGGAGCCCAAGCAGGTGTGACCACCCGCGCGCTGCTCGTAAAACTCGGTGAAGATGCCGGCCTCGAAGGCATCGTGCCACGCGGGGGTCTGCGCGCGCATGATCTTCTCGCGGGAGGCGCGGGTGCGCCAGTACGGGATGACGATATGCTCCTGCGCGGCGAGATCGTCGTCGGTGACGAGGAAGTTCACCTGCTCGCGGTCGTTCATGTTGTGCATGTCGGCAAGCGTATGGCAGCAGAGCTCCGGGAAGGTGGGCGCCGCCTGGGGTCCACGCCCCTTCTCGCCCACGATGAGCTCGCCGGGCTCGATGGAGATGGTCTTGTTGGCGAAGTAGTCGCGCAGCACCAGACCGCGCAGCTCCGGCGTGGAGACGCTGCCCTCATGCTGCAGGTAAGTCGCGGTCTCGATGAGCGCGCGCTCCATATCGAGGTAGGGCTGGGTGGTCTCGGACTGATGGCGCAAGCGCTTCACGCGCTCGTTCATGCCGCGGTCGTCCGCCCAGGTGGCATGCGAGGTCGCGCGCGTGGGCGCCGCATGCGAGCGGACGGCAGCGAGCGCGCCTTCGATGGCGACGAGCGCGTGGTCGTGAAGCCCCGCGAAGCCGCCGTCGCGCGCGGGCGCAGACGCGGGCGTCTCGATATCCGACATATCGCTATCCTCCGATTTCCACATCGATGACTCCTCGGTCGATGAGCAACTGGCGCAGCCGCTCCATCTGCTCGTCGGTCGGCGCCGCGAAGCCGCCATGCGCCTCGCGTCCCAACCGCTGATACTTTCCGTTTCCAGTTGCATGATACGGCAGCAGGCTCACGCGCGCACCGGCAAGCCGACTCGTAACGTAGGCCGTGAGCGCCTCCATGTCCTCGATGCTATCGTTCACGGGGTGCACGACCGGCACGCGCACATTGATGCGCGCCCCGACTTGCGCCAGCCGCTCGAGATTGGACAGGATGATCTCGTTCGTGAGCCCCGTGTAGCGCGCATGGACGTCCGGATCCAGAGCCTTCACGTCGAACAGCCACAGGTCGACATAGGGAAGCAATCGCTCGATGCTCCCCCAAGGTGCCTGCCCGCAGGTATCGATAGCGACGTGGACGCCCTCGCCGTGCAACGTGCGGCAGAGCTCTTCCAGATAGACGCCATCCTGCGCCAGGACCTCGCCGCCCGACAGGGTGACGCCGCCGCCCGAGCGCTCGAAGAACATGCGATCTGCCAGCAGGCGGCGTGCGAGCGCGGATGCCGAGGGCTGCTGGTCGCCCGCGATCTCGCGCAGGCCGCCTGTGCACGCGTTCACGCAGGCACCGCACGCCGTGCAGCGCGCGCGGTCGGTAACCACGCGGCCTGCCGCGTCGCGCGCGATGGCCCCCTCGGGGCAGGCGGCGATGCACGACCCGCAGCCCGTGCAGCGCTCCTCGTCCACCATGAGCTCCGGCTCGAAGGTCTGCGACTCGGGGTTATGGCACCACGCGCACGCAAGCGGGCAGCCCTTGAAAAACACCGTCGTGCGGATGCCCGGTCCGTCGTGCGTCGAGAACCGCTGGATGTTGAAGATGAACGGCATGCAACCTCCTGAGAAAACACGCTCCCATTGTCCCACGAAGGTCGCTATTGCAAAAACCCGGGAGTTTGGACGGATTTTTCCGCCCGGGTCCAGACAAGCGGCCTTTTGACCTCGCGTTTCCGCAGGCAGAAAAGGAGCCGATGCGGACCCGAGCCTCAAAATCCATCCGAAGTCCCGAGTTTTTGCAATTACAAACCCACAACACCAGCTTTTTCGCAGAAGTCCGCAGGGCGAGGACGGGCCGCAGGCACCGAGGTGCCCGCGGCCCGTCCCGAAGAGGTGCCATGTTCCCTCAACGACGGCAAGCACGCGTCCTCTCTGGGTATGGGGCGAGGGAGGGCAACCCTTCCCCAGGAAGGGCATCAGCGTCCCAGGCGATAGTGGCCGACGATCGTACCGTACGAATCCAGCCGATCCTCCTCATAGGCGAGCTGAAACGGGCTCCCGTGGTGAATGAGGTAGGGCACGCCGCGCGCGTCGCGCCGGTCGGACACGATGCCCACGTGTCCATCGAACAGCACGATGTCGCCACCCTGCCACGCCTCGATATCGGACACCTCGCACGTGAGCGCCTCGGCGTTGCGCGCGAAGTACACCTCGAGGTTGCCCGTGCGCCGGTAGTCGATGGCAGCATCCGGCGTCTCGATGCCATACGCCTCCGGAGCCGCGGCGATATCGTCCGCCACCAGGCGCATGAGGTCGTAGCCCGCCGCGCGCAGCGCCGCGGCCACCACGTCGGTACACACGCCGTACCCGTCATCCGGATACCCGCCCGCATAGTAGACGCTTTTGTAGTGCGGCCGGATCTGCACGTAGGCAAGCGCGCCGCGCAGGATATCGGTCTGGTCGTCGATACCGTCGCCGTCGCGGTCCGAAAGACTCACGTATGCGGGAATCGCCCCCGCATAACGGTCCGGCGGTCGCGCGGCCGAGGTGATGCACAGCTGACCCGCCCCGACGAGGGACGCGAGCACGGCCGCGAGCGCCAGCGCCGCCACGGCCACCGCGACCCATCGACCAATCGTCCGCCTTGCCACAGCCCACCTCCTCGCTCGAAAGGGACCGACTCATAAGAGGTGGTCCCATTATCGCATGCGGGCGGTTTTCGGCGGCCCGCTGACACTCCGAGGACGTGTCAGCAGTAGTTTGACCGCAGCTCAACGATGACCCGAAGACGCTCGGGCAGCAGCTCGACAGCAGCCCGACGGCGTTCGCGCCCGCATGCCAAAGACATTGGGCACGTCTCTCGCCCCGCGGCCGGGACGCACGGGGCATACTGCGGATATACGATCCGTGCGGGATGACGAACAAGGGAGGCAACCATGAACATCGGCGAGCGGATCCGCAGCTGTCGCGAGGAATACGGAATGTCGCAGGCGCAGCTCGCCCAGGCGCTCTGGGTGTCGCGCAACACGATCTCGAATTGGGAATGCGGCGCCACGACCCCAGATATCGAGAGCTTCGTCCTTATGAGCGCACTGTTTGGCATCTCCATCGACACAATGGTGAACGAAGACGCCAACGTCATGGCCCGCGCCCTGGAGCGCGATCGAAACCATCTGCTGATGGTCGGCGGCGCGGCGGTCCAGGTCGGCCGGAACCCTGAGGACGGCATGCCGGCGTGGCGCGTCGATATGCCGTCCCCCGCCGACAACCCCATCTTGGACACCTATCCCGCCATCGGCATCACCGAACCGGGCGGCACGGCGGACTCGATCCGCCTTGTCCGTCGCTGGACATGGTTCAACGCGGCAGGGTACCGCATGGAGGAAGGCGGGCGCTCCATCGGGGGTATCCGACGCGGCCGGGCGCTGTTCTACCCGTACTACGACATACGCATGGACGGTTTCGGGCGCGTTCAGCTCAAGCGCGACCTCAAAGTTGACGAGGGCATCGCGACGGTCTATCGCCTCGAAGGCGAGTCCCTCGCCTTCGACGGCAACGTCTTGGGACCGGAGTTCGGCGTGACGCGGGAGGGCAGGCCACTCGTGCGCGTCTGCGCGCTCCCGGCGGGGCCGCAGCTCGCCTTCTCGCTCGAAGTCGTCGACGATGCTACCCGCCCGCTTGCGCTCGGCGTCGCGTGCGCGATCCTGCTCATGCGCGACTACGACCGCAACCTCGTGCGCGACGAATAAACGCTCGATTAAAAACACGTTCTCCTGTGCGCTGATGCTTGACCCCTCCGTTACGTAAGGGTTTATCGTATGCGCAAGGAGGTGTCGAGATGAAAACGAGCTACACCATAGGCAAGCTCGCACAGCTTTCCGGCGTGTCCGTGCGCACCCTACGCTTCTACGAGGAGGCAGGGCTGCTCGCACCGGCGCGCGAGGCGGAAAACGGGTACCGCCGCTACACGAGCGAAGACGTCGACCGCCTGCAGGAAATCTTGCTGCTGCGGCATCTTGGCGTGGCGGTGCGCGATATCGGACCGCTGCTGAGCAGGTCTGCAGGCGAGCGGCGGCAGGCTCTCAGCCGACACCTCGCAGAGCTCCGGGCTGAGCGCACCCGCCTGGATGAGCTGATCGAAACCGTCGAGCGCACCCTTGCGCATCTGAAAGGAGAGATGGACATGGCAGATAACGAGAAGTTCGAAGGCTTCAAGCGCGAGCTTGTCGAGGACAACGAGCGTCGCTACGGCACTGAGACGCGCGAGCGCTACGGAAACGACGCTGCGGACGAGAGCAACCGGAAGATGTTGAACATGAGCAAAGACGACTACGAGGCCTGGCGTGTACTCGAGACCGAGATCCTCGACGCGCTCGCCGACGCCGTGCGTGAGGGCGAAGATCCCGCGGGCCCGCAGGGCGCCCACATCTGCGAGCTGCACCGCAGATGGCTCAGCTATACCTGGCCGGCCTACTCGCCCGAGGCGCACCGCGGCCTCGCGGAGAGCTATGTGGCCGACGAGCGGTTCCGCGCCTATTACGATCGCGCCACGCCCGGCGCCTCCGACTGGCTGCGCGACGCCATCCTCGCGCACGCGGGTATGTGAGAATACCTCGGGAATACATCCGAGCAAGGAGCAAACGTGAGCGCAGCCCGCACCCTCTACATCGATGCCGACGCCTGCCCTGTCACGCGGGAAGCGCTTGCCTGCGCGCGGCGTGCGCGCGTGCCCGCCGTCATCGCCGGCAACACCACGCAGAACCTCGCGCGGCATGTCCGTCGCGACGACCCGCGTGATGCCGAGCACGCCCGCGGGCGCGACGCGACGCATGCCGGCTTCTGGGTCGAGGTCCTCGATGTGTCCATCGGCGCCGACAGCGCGGACTTCGCCATCGTCGAGCGCCTGCAGCCCGATGACGTTGTGGTCACGCAGGACATCGGGCTTGCCAGCATGGTACTCGGCCGCGGGGCGGCCGCCATCGGCGTGCGCGGGCGCATCTACTCGCGCGCGACCATCGACATGGACCTTTTCATCCGCCACGAGGAAAAGAGGGTCCGACGCGCCGGAGGGCGCACGCGCGGCCCCGCGGCATTTACCGATGAGGATCGCGAGCGTTTTGTCCGCAACCTCACCGAGCTCTTGAGCTGAGGTAGCCCGGCCGCAGCGCAGCATCTCGCGTTGCCAGGTGCGCACAGCACTCGAAAAAAGAGCTGATTGAGCCTTCTCGTTGCGCACCTTGCCAGTGAAAAGGAGCCCTGTGCTGAAGTTAGTTCAGATATGCGTAAGTACACCGGATTGATGGGATTATAACCGAGACCGTATTGGCTGTTTTCTGCACCTTAGATGCTCGAAACGCCCGCCTTTTGGGCCCACGATACGGCCAAATGCTCTTTTGCAGCCTGAGATTGTCAGCCTATCGACCACGTAGGTAACGCATATCTGAACTAACTTGATTATATTGACCCACTCAGTGCCCAAATAAAGCCTGCGGGGGCCCTCGGATCACTCCGGCAGCGCCCGGGCAGACCCAAAGGCGCGCCTCCAACCACCTCGGCAAGCCCTGAAGGGCTCGAGTCCGCATAGAAAGCGATCGGCGGCGCCGACCGGCGCATCACGCACCGAGGATCAACCCCCATACGATTGCGATCACGTACAGCATCACGATGATGATGACGTTCTCGCGCACGTTGCGATTGGTGCGAAACAGGACGAGGAAACCCACACCAGCAGACACGAGCGTGCCGGCCATGAGCGCACCGAAACCCAGCACGCCCTCGAGGTACAGCTGCGTGATGACCACGCTCGCAGCGCAGTTGGGGATGAGGCCCACAAGCGCGCTTGCGAACACGGCGAGCGTCGCATTGCTGGACAGGAAGTCCGAAAGCACGTTCTCCCCCACCGTCTCGAGCAGCGCCACCAGAGCAAACGTAACCAGGAAGATGAACACGCTCACCTGAATCGTATGCGAAAGCGCGCTCTTCACGATGGAGCGCAGGCCGCCATGGCCATGATCATGGCTATGATGGTCATGCCCCGCATGCTCGTGGGCATCATCGTGTCCCGCACGGTCGCGCTCTTCGGCGACATCGTCGTCGCAGCCGCAATGGTCGTACTCGCACAGGCGGTGGATATGGTCAGCCGACTCACCGGCGCCTGCCATCTCGTCGATCAGGTCCTCGTCGGCAGCGGCGCCGGCGCGACCGGAACCGCGCGCAAACCGGCGCAGCGACTCGTGGGCCCGTGCATTACGACGCAGCGCGCGCAAAACGATATCGATCAGCAGGCCCGTCACCGCGGCGATCGCCGCCTTTACCAGCAGGACGAATGCCAGCGAGCCCGCATCGGTGCGCTCGGCCAGAAGCATCGGCAGCATCTCGTCGGACGTGGACAGAAACACGCCCACGAGCGTGCCGAGCGTGATCACGCGACCCGCATACAGCGTGGCCGCCATGGCGGAAAACCCACACTGCGGCACGATGCCCAGCAGCGCTCCCACCACAGGCCCCGCCGCACCCGCGCGCCGTACCGCCGCGTTGACGCGATCGCCCGCCGCGTGCTCAAGCGCCTCGAGCGCAAGGTAGGTGACCAGCAGGAACGGCACGAGCGGCAGCGTGTCCTCCCATGCATGCAGAACGAAATGGGTTATATGTTCCATGGAGCGGCGCTCCCTTTCGTATAATCGTTTCCCGGCAGATAAGGGTAGTCCCCTTTTGCCTGCCATGTGTGGAATGCGAGCGAAGTTCCTCCGCCGGCTTGGGTTCCGGTATTGTAGCTACGTTAGTTTCACAAGGCAAACTATTCACAAGAACAGGAGATGAAGCGTGAACGTCAACCAGGCACTCGAGTACTCGATGCAGCCCTTTATACCCATGTTCATCTATGGCGACTACGACGCCATGGAATCCGAGCGCCAGCGCGGCGAGGAGGCCATGAAGGCCCTCATCGATGAGTGGCGCGCGAACGACGAGCCCGGTTTCTCCTTCGACGTGATCCTGGAACTCGCCGACCGCAACCGCGAGCTGTGCGACCAGATCGGCGAGGCGCGTCTGCGCAACCTCTCCTCCCCGCTGCTCGCGCGCTCGCTTTCCGACGACGACACCTGCGCCGGCATCGGCAAGCTGCAGGGCCGCGGCGCCAACGTGATCGCGCGCGCCGTCCGCGGCGACCGTGACGCCTACGCCGTCGAGTGGGTGCGCAAGCCCATCAAGGGCTGCGTGCTAGGCATCGACATCGAGACCACCGGCCGCGCGCCCGAGCGCGGCTACATCATCAACGTGGGCTGGGAGATCATGGAGATGACCAGCGACGCCACGCCGCACGACGCCGAGGCCCACTATTGCGGCCTGCCCGAGATGTACCGCGAAGCCGGCGTGCCGTTGGCCGATATCCACCACATCGAGTGGGCGGACATCGACGGCAAGATCCCGTTCCGTCAGAACACGGCACTTCACAAGACGCTGCTCAAGCTCATGAAGAAGTATCCCTACATGGCGCACAACGCCGCGTTCGAGGACTCCTGGTTCATGATGCACCTGCCCGGCTACGCTGAGCTTCGCCGCGCGGGCAAGATCATCCCCATCGATACGCGCCAGATCTGCCGTTCCATTGACGAGGAGGTCCGCACCCTTCCGCGCGAGAGCGCACCGGCCTCGCTCGAGAACTGGGCGCGCCGCCGCGGCACGCTGGCCGCCGATGCCGACGAGCGCCATCTGGGCCTCGAGGACACCGACCTCATGCTGCGCACCGTGCAGGCAGAGTTCAATAGGAAGAGCATGTTCAAGGCTTAGGCTGCAGTTACACAACGCATTCTGGCGGGGCCGGCTTCATATGGAGCCGGCCCCGTATCTATAAATGATAGAGTAGTCTTTTTTAAGTATTGATAACTCATATTATATAGTATATATAATCTTCAAGAATTGATTCGTACGCTCTGCGTATTCGGTGAGCGGCATTGCTTGAAGGAGACGGGATGCATACTATTCTTGGGAACAGTACCCCGCACGCGACCCATGAATATGGAGCGAACCAGGCGGGGTCGTTTTCTATCTCGATGAAACCGCCCCTGTCCTTCGAAGAGCAGCTCGACCTCATGATTGGCCGCGGCCTTATCGTCAATGACAGGCTTCTTGCAACAAGAGGACTCGCCGAATCGAATTACTACCGACTTCGTGGCTACTGGCTTACCTACGAAGGAGACAACCGATTCAAACCCGGTGTCACTTTCGAGCAAATCTGGGACACCTATGAACTTGACGCCGACCTCCGCAATTGGATGTGGAATGCAATAGCACCTATACGAAGACCTTTTGAACGCATTCGAGCAGCGTCCGGACGTATCCCTTCTGCCGATGGGATTTCCAGAAAACTGGAGATCGATACTATCGAATGCCGGATAGCATCGACCGAATACTACGCCGCTACTCCCCTGTCATCCCCAGGCGTTCCGACAGCTCTTCATCGGGGATGTACTCCAGCAAATCGCCGGGCTGGCAGTCGAGCGCCTGGCAGATGGCCTCAAGCGTCGAGAAGCGCACGGCGTTGATCTTGCCGGTCTTCAGGCGCGACAGATTCACCTGTGAGATGCCGATGCGCTCCGACAGCTCCTTACTGGTCACTTTTCTATCCGCGAGCACGCGGTCGAGTCTCGTCACGATCATGGGACCATCCTACAGCAGTCGGTCGTCCTGATCCTGCAGGATGCAGCCGTATTCGAAGATGCGTGCGATGGCCATGAGCACAAGGCCCACGATGATGGAGCATCCCTGATAGGGACCGATGATGCTCAGCTCGAGATTCCCCTGGTACTGGATAATCCGCAGCAGCGCCCAAGTAAGAGCGGAGCCGGCTATGGGCAGCACGAGGCCCTGGAACATCAGCAGCTGTCCGATTTCCATCAGATCGCGCACGCGCCCACCATCGAACGGCCGCTTGGTCTGAACGATCGCGCGGAGCATCCTGCTGGCACGCAGGCAGATAACGATGCTGCATATCCACATGCCAGTGCCTGCAATCATCGTCTGTCCGTCGGGAAATACCAACGTAAACGTAGCATCGCGCGTGGCAGTTGCGAACTCGATGCCGGTAAAGGGATCATCCGCCCCACCGGGCATCCCCTGAATCTGGCATCCGGCGCCGATAAGCTTCGGGACGATCAGAGCCGCAACGAACAGAGCGCCGCAGGCAAGAAAGAGCAGCAGAAGCCCGCCCATGACGCGAAATGCCGTCGCCACTCCGCCGACCTCCTTCGCCATGCGCTCAAGCGTCTGCGCGCGGTCCAGTTTGCGCAGGTCGATGCGCTGCCAATTCGTTGGGCTGAACATGTTTGCCCCCCCGATGGGGTTTCGCTATCTGTATACCCAGATTTAACGACTATCATTAAATCTTTTCATTTGATTTCACTCCTTCACAGACGAAGGAACCGTTCGGCGAAAGAAATCGGAAAACCATTGACATATGAACATGCGCTCATATAATCGGAGATGATAGAAGTATGAACGATTGTTCATATGTTGAAAGGAGGCACAAATGAACGCTTCTCAAGAACATTCCGGCGAGGAACAGGCCTTCACCATGGCCCATGAGCCCGATGAGCTCGCAACCAGCTGCTCGCCGGAAGACCTCCCCGATGAGGAGCTTCTTTACGACCTTGCTGACCTGTTCAAGGTGTTCTCCGACACCACACGCATCAAGATCCTCTACGCCCTCATGGGCCGCGAGCTGTGCGTGGCCGATATCGCTGAGGCCACCTCGACCTCGCAATCGGCGGTCTCCCACCAGCTGCGCATCTTGAAGCAGTCGCACTTGGTGAAATTCCGTCGCGACGGCCGCAACATCAACTACTCGCTTGCCGACGACCACGTCTACACCATGCTCAACCAGGGCATGAGCCACATCTGCGAATAGCAAATACAGAAAGGAACCACCATGCGTAAGTCATTCAAACTCGACGAGATCGATTGCGCCAACTGCGCCCAGAAGCTCGAGGACGCCATCTGCAAGCTCGAGGGCGTCGAAAAGGCCAGCGTGAACTTCATGACGCAGAAGCTCACGCTCACCGCCGCCGACGACCAGTTCGATGACGTGCTCGAGCGCGTGGTCAAGCTCACCGCCGACATCGAACCCGACTGCGAGATCCTTCGCTAATGAAAGTTTGAGGACAGGTCCCAAACTTTCATGCGAACCAAAAAGCCGCCCGCGCGGGCAGGCGCGGGCGGCTTCGAATCAACCGGCACAACTCATACCGTTGACCCATCGAGTATAGAACATCCCAGGTGATCGAATCATGAACAAGAAGCAGAAGCGCTGGAGGAACCGTATCCTTATCGCGCTCGCCATTTTCGCCGCCATCTTCGCGCTCGAGGAGACCGGCACCCTGACCGCGCTGTTCGGCACGCCGGGCGACGTATACGCGAGCTTCGTGCTCTTCCTTATCCCCTACCTCATCGCAGGCTACGACGTCCTTTACAAGGCGTGGCGCAACATCCGCCGCGGCCAGGCCTTCGACGAGGCCTTCCTCATGACCGTGGCCACCATCGGCGCGTTCGCCATGGTGCTGTTCCCCGAAACCGAGCCGCACATGGCCGAAGGCGCCGCGGTCATGCTGTTCTACCAGGTCGGCGAGCTCTTCCAGAGCTACGCTGTGGGCCAGAGCCGTAAATCCATCAGCGCCATGATGGATATCGCGCCCGATTACGCCAACATCGAGCAGGACGGCCAGCTCGTCGAGGTTGATCCCGACGAGGTCCAGGTCGGCGACATCATCGTCGTCAAACCTGGTGAGCGCGTGCCCATCGACGGCATCGTGACCGAGGGCGTCTCGCAGCTCGACACCGCGGCGCTCACCGGCGAGTCCGTCCCGCGCCATGTGGAACCGGGTGCCGACATCATCTCCGGCTGCATCAACATGACGGGCATCCTGCACATCCGCACGACCAAGCCGTTCGGCGAGTCCACGGTCTCGCGCATCCTCGAGCTCGTGGAGAACGCGAGCGAGAAGAAGGCGCGCACCGAGAACTTCATCACGCGCTTCGCCCGCGTCTACACCCCCATCGTGACCATCTCCGCCGTGGTGCTCGCCGTGGTGCCCCCCATCCTCGGCATGGGCGCCTGGTCCGACTGGATCTTGCGCGGCCTGACCTTCCTCGTGGTCTCGTGCCCCTGCGCGCTGGTGATCTCGGTGCCGCTGTCGTTTTTCGGCGGCATCGGCGGTGCCTCCAAGCTGGGCATCCTCGTGAAGGGCTCCAACTACCTCGAGCTGCTCTCGAAGGTCGATACCGTCGTGTTCGACAAGACGGGCACGCTCACCAACGGCACCTTTAACGTCGTGGCGATTCACCCCGAAGCCGGCGTTGACCCCGACTACGTGCTCTCGCACGCGGCGTACGCCGAGGCGTTCTCCGACCACCCCATCGCGGTCTCCATCCGCGAGGCTTACTCCGGGGAGATCGACCAGGCGCGCATCGCCGATGCGCATGAGGAATCGGGACACGGTGTCTCTGCGCAGGTGGATGAGCACGTGGTGATGGTCGGCAACGACAAGCTCATGGCGGAGCATGGCGTAGATTGGCACGATTGCGAGCTAACGGGAACCATCCTGCACGTGACGGTGGACGACACCTACGTGGGCCATATCGTGATCGCCGACGTGGTGAAAGACGACGCCGCGCAGACGATCCGCGATCTGCACGCGGCCGGCGTGGCCAAGTGCGTCATGCTCACCGGCGACCGTCGCGATGTCGCGGAGGCCGTGGGCAAGCAGCTCGGCTTGGACGAGGTGCACGCGCAGCTGCTTCCGGCCGACAAGGTGAGCGCCGTCGAGCGCCTGCTCAACCTTGAGCGCGGCGATGCCAAGCTCGCCTTCGTGGGCGACGGCATCAACGACGCGCCGGTGCTCATGCGCGCCGACGTGGGCATCGCCATGGGTGCCATGGGGTCCGACGCCGCCATCGAGGCCGCCGACGTCGTGCTGATGGACGATAAGCCGTCCAAGATCTCGCTCGCCATCCGCATCGCGCGCAAGACCATGCGCATCGTGTGGCAGAACATCATCTTCGCGCTTGCGGTGAAGATCGGCATCCTGGTGCTTGCGGCACTCGGCATTGCAAACATGTGGCTCGCGGTGTTTGGCGATGTGGGCGTGGCGATGATAGCGATTTTGAATGCGATGAGGGCTATGCGGGTGAAGGGGGTATAGGCCCCCACCGGGAGGCCCCACGTATTCCCCATGCGCGCGTCCTCGGCTTCGCCTGCGGGATTGCGCGCATGGGGAATACGTGGGGCCTCCCTACGTTGACGAAGCCGCCATCGGCCATCCACCGAACCGAGCTGGCGGGAACAAATATGGTGAGGGCGAGCCTTTGGGCTCGCCCTCTTTGTGTGTGGGGTGTGCTGCGCACGGTTTGGTCGGAAACGCTATGACAGGTGGGAGCGCAGCTTTTGGAAGCTGTCTTCGGAGAGGCAGTGTTCCATGTGGCAGGCTTCTTCGGCGGCCGTGTCGGCATCGACGCCAGCGGCGATGAGCAGATCGCGGAAGAACACATGGCGTTCCAGGATCTCGTGTGCCACCCGCGACCCCTCTTCGGTCAGGCGGACATCGCGCTTCACGACCTCGATAAGACCCTTGTCCTCCAGCACGGAGGACGCCTTGGACACGCTTGCCTTCGTGACTCCTAGGTAACCCGCGACATCGATGGCGCGAACCGCGCCGCTCTTCTGCTGCAGCACCAGAATCGCTTCCAGGTAGTCCTCACCCGATTCACGCAAGCGCATGGCGTGTCCTCTCCGTAGGCAGAATAGTTAACTAAAACTAACCTAACCCAACAAGTTCACCGTGTCAAACCGTAACGCGGATTTGAACCGCTCCTGCACAAGAAAGCGCCCGCTTCGCATGGAGGCAAAGCGGGCGCGTGTACTCATACACTCATATGGAAATTCAGGTTACCCCAGCACCTCGACGAGCTCGATCTCGAAGTTGAGGTCCTTACCGGCCATCTCGTGGTTGGCATCGAGGTCGACGCCCTCAGCGTCCACCGCCACCACGGTCACCGGGACGGGCTGACCGCCCGGGCCGGACAGGAACAGACGGTCACCGACCTTGATCTGCTCGATATTGGGCACCTGGGCCGCCGGGAAATGCAGAATCAGATCATCGCGACGCTCGCCATAGGCCTCGGCGCACGGGATGTGGACGGTCTTCTTCTCGCCCACCTCCATATCCATGACCGCGGCATCGAAGCCGGCGATCATCTGGTGCGCGCCGCAGGTGAACTCGATGGGCTCGCCGCGGTCGTAGCTGGAATCGAACTGGGTGCCGTCGTCAAGGGTGCCGCGATAATGCGCACGGACCTTCTTGCCGTTGTTGGACATGTATGTCCCTCGTTTCTATCTCTGCCGCATCCCTCGTGGATGCGGACATGTGGTGGTCACTATACCCGAAAACGCATGCCGCTACGCCCTGCCAGAGCCACATCCCCAAAGAGGACAGCCCGAGAAGGACGCTATTGGCACCTGTTGGCTACGTCCCCAATGAGGCCAAGAGGGGTACGCGATTTCTACTCCGCAAGCTCGGCGTCGATGAGCTCGGCGAGAACCTCACCCAGCTCGTGGCCGGCGACGCGCATCATCTGCGGGAAGCGCGAGTAGTAGGTCATGCCCGGCGTGGAGTTGACCTCGTTGAAGACGACCTCGCCCTCGGGCGTCACGAACAGGTCGACGCGCGCGAAGCCGGAGCAGCCGAGCGCCTCGTAGACCGTGGTGCCCGCCTTGCGCACGCGCGCCATGATGTCATCGGAAAGATCGGCCGGGCAGCGCAACTCGGTGTTGGCGCCGGGATCTTTCTCCAGATGAATGCGGAAGAAGCCGTCGCCGGTGATGACGATCTCATCGACCTCGCCCATCTTGATGCCGTGCACGGTGTCGCCCATGACGGCGCAGCCGACCTCGACGCCCGTGATGGCCTCTTCGACGGCAACCTTCTCGTCGAGCGCGAAGGCGGCGTCGAGCGCCTCGCGGTAGGCCGCCTCGTCAGCCGCCTTGGAAACGCCGATCGACGAGCCGCCGCGCGCCGGCTTCACGAACACGGGGTAGCCGCCGCACGTATCGACCGCGGCAAGGCAATCCTCCTCGGACGCGCCGCGCCAGAGCACCTCGCACTTGGGCGAGCGCACGCCCGCAGCCGCGGCGAGGCGATGCGAGGCGTCCTTGTCCATGCACACGGCGGAAGCCAGAACGCCGCAGCCCACGTACGGGATGCCGCAGGCCTCGAGCGTGCCCTGAACCGTGCCGTCCTCGCCGCCCTGGCCATGGAGCACCGGCAACGCCACGTCCACCTCGAGCTCGACGAACTCGTTGTCGACAAGCTCGAGCATGCCACCGCGCGCGATGCCCTCGCCGCGACCGGGCAAAAGAACGATCGGGTTCGCGTCGTGCTCCTCCCACGCACCGGTGACGACATCGGCGACATCGCCGGTGTAGTGGAACCACGCGCCGTCGCGGTCGATGCCGATCAGCACCGGCTCGAAGCGATCGCGCGGCAGCTGCGCGATAACGTTGTCCGCAGATTTGAGCGAGATATCGTGCTCGGTGGAGATACCGCCGAAGAGAATGGCGACCTTGATCATGGGACGTGTCCTTTCGAAACGCGTGCAGCCCCGGCATGCGATGCGGAGCGGCTGTCGTAGATGACCGTAGCAAGTCATTGTATAGCTACAGATCCCAAGCGGGCACGCGGCCACGCGCCGACCCGCCCGCTGCACGCAGGGCCCATAACCATCGTCGACAAGATTGAACCCGGCCCCAACTTGTCACTTATACTTACATGCTTGAGTCTGATGCCAGATATCGAGACGGGAGGAGCATGGCAGCATCGTCCACATTCACACTGCATGTCGATGCCGCCGGTGCGCGCATCCCCGTCACCGTCACGCGCAAGCGCGTGAGAAACCTCAACCTGCGCGTCCACGGCGACGGCACCGTCTCGCTTAGCATCCCCACGCGCACGAGCGTAGCGACTGCGCAGGAGTTTTTGGACCGGAAGGCAAGGTGGATCGCCGAGCGCGTGAGCCGCCGACGCCAGGCGAACGAGGTGCCACGCCGTGCGGAGGACCTGCAGACCGTCCCGCTGTGGGGCCAGCTTGTTTCGTTCGCGGATGCGCTCGAGCGCGCGGGGGTTCGCTTCGGCGCCGCCGCACGGCCGGGCACGTTCGGCACTGCGCCCAAGGCGGAGGCCGATGAGCTCGCCGCGCTCTCCCCCGAGGCATACGACAGCCTGGTCGCCGAGCTCTACCGGCGCGAGCTTGCCCGCGCACTACCCGAAGCCACCGCGCGTGCCGAGGCGATAACGGGCATGCGGGCAAGCCGCTGGAGCCTGCGCCGCATGAAGAGCCGCTGGGGTTCCTGCACGCCCAAGACCCGTGCCATTCGCATCAACACGAACCTCGCCGCCTACCCGCGCTTCTGCCTCGATATGGTCGTGGCTCACGAGCTCGTGCACCTTATGGAACCGAGCCATAACGCCCGCTTCCACGCGCTGCTCGATACCTACTGCCCGCGCAACCGCGAGGCATCGGCGCTGCTCAGGCGTAGCGCGCGCGAGGTCGCGAGCGCCGAGGCGTCACCGCGACAAGATTGAACCTGGCCCCATCTTGTCGCTATCGGGTGCGTTCGATCTCGACGGAGACGGTGGTAAGCGGCAGGCCGATGGGCGCCCACGGCTTCTCGAGGCGCACGCGCACGCCGAGCAGCGCGTCGTAGCGCGAAAGCAGCTGCGCGGCCACGCCCTCGGCGGCCGCCTCGATCAGCTTGAACGTATGCTCGCGCAGGCACGTATCGACATCGTGGCACACCTTGCCGTAATCGATCGATGCCGCAAGGTCGTCGCTTCTGCCGGCGGCATGCAGGTCTGCATACAGGGTGAGCGACACGACGAACTTCTGGCCGAGCGCGTTCTCCTCGGCATACACACCGTGGTTCGCGAACACCTCGAGCCCATCGATATGGATCTTGTCGGCGCGCGACAGGTCCTCATGCGTCACGCGCGCGAGCGCGGTGCGCGTCGCCGGCAGACCCGTCTCGCGACATGCGAGCTCGGCGTTCTCGACCGGCGTGGCGTTTTCCGGCAGATGCTTCTGATGCTTTTTGCCCATAGCGAATCGTCTCCTTCGTGCTCGCGTTCACGCATTGCGCGCAGACGACAGCGGCACCTATACGCGAACGGCGAGATTCTGTTGTTCTTCCGGCCAGTTGCATTCGGGACGGGCGGCACAGGCAAAACACGGGCGCGACAGCTTGTCGGCACGATACAGCAGACGCGCGAGCGGCGAGGCCGCGTCCGCGCCATCGCGATGCGCGCCGATGGCGCCCACGATAAGATCCTGCTCTGCAGGCGAGAATGCACAGCCGTCTTCTACCGTACCCATAATCGAGCGCGCGATGCGCACGCCGGCGATATCGTGCGGCTCTTCCATCTCGTACTGAGTCGCGCGGCCGATATCGTGCAACAAGGCGGCGGCGTACACGACATCGCGGGGCAGCTCGTCCGCAAGCCCCTCCTCCAGCGCGTCGATCCACATGATACGCGCCACGTCGAGCAGGTGCGGCAAGCCGTGCCTGCAGAAAGCGCGATCACGCTCGAGCTCATCGATGCGCTTGAGCTGCTCTTGGTACACAGGATGCCGCCAGATGGCGTCGACGCGCGGCATCGGCGGCGGACACTCCCCCACTACGCACGTCCCAGCATGCGGAAGAAGCGCTCCTCGAGAGTCGGGTCGTCCTCAAAGACTCCGCGACGCGCGCAGGTAGCGGTCTGCGTGCCGGGTTTTTGCACGCCGCGCATGGTCATACACATGTGCTCCGCCTCGATGAACACGATGGCGCCCGCGCAGCCGAGGTCCGCCATAAGCGCGTCGGCAATCTGCGCGGTCAGGCGCTCCTGAAGCTGCAGGCGACGGGCAAACACCTCGACCGTGCGCGCGAGCTTGGAGAGGCCCGCCACGCGTCCGTTGGGAACGTAGCCGATTGCCACGCGGCCGTAAAACGGCAGCAGATGGTGCTCGCACAGCGAGTAGAAGGTGATATCGCGCTCGATGACCATGTCGTCGGCATCGACCGCAAACGTCTTGGAAAGATGCGTCGCTGCATCTTGGTCCATGCCGCCGGCGAGCTCGGTATACATCCGCGCCACGCGATCGGGGGTTTCGAGAAGACCCTCGCGATCGGGGTCCTCGCCGATGCCCTCAAGCAGCAGGCGAACCGCCTGTCGCACCTTTTCCTGATCGACCATGGACCCTCCCGAACAAACGCGTAACATGCCCGCTATCGTACCACGCTGATAGCGGCGCCCGAGAATACTCAACAAAGGCTTTCGCCGGATAGGAGCCTTCCCACTCGTGCCTCGCCGACGATTCGCCCCAGTCTGCCCCGGTATCGGCAGTGCGGCGGCCACGTGCGGACAATCTGACCAGATATGTACTTTTCTGCCGGCATCATAAGGCGAAGGAACGGGCAGGCGCAATATAAGATGCTGCGATTTAACAGGGCGGGACGGCCCGAAGCTGTCAACGGGCCTCTTCGTGCTCCTTTTCGCCCGTCACAACAACGGGGAACAGTCGGGAAATAGTACATATCTGGTCAGATTGTCCAGGTTCCGTTAACCACCACTTCCCAAGACAAGCTCGAATGCCGCCAGCCCGCGAACCATGACAGGTAGGACGGGGCCCAGTGTCATGTTTCCACGGAAACATGACACTGGGCCCCGTCCTAACTGTCATGCACGTCACATCGTGTGGGTGCTGTAGACCTCTTCGTCACGCCAGAGGCACACGGCGTCCGCGAGCGAGACCCCCTGCTCCGCCGCTGCGGCGCGCGTGGCATTTAGATCGATGATGCGCTGGTTGGACGACCCGTGGAAGCGCAGGCTGATGTCGTAGAGCTCTTGCACCCACGGCCCATCGACCAGGATATCGATGCAGTCGAGCAGGCGGTCGGTCACCTCGGTGTGGTGACGTCCTCCCGGCATGAGCTCATCGAGCATATCGCCGGTGAAGCACCAGATGGTCTTGCCGCACCCACGCGGATAGCGCTCACGCACGCGCTCGACGAAACCCACGAGCCCTGCCTGGTTCTGCGGCTCCATGGGCTCGCCGCCCAGCAACGTGAGGCCATCGACATAATCGGGAGCCATGCTCTCGATGATCTTGTCCTCCACCTCGCGCGTGAAAGGCTTTCCCGCCTCGAAGCTCCAGGCCCCGGAGTTGAAGCAGCCTGGGCACCCGCGCGTGCAGCCGGAGACGAACAGCGTGGTACGCACGCCCTCGCCGTTAGCGATATCGAAATACTTGATCTCAGCGTAGTTCACGCGCATGCCTTCCTGCACAGGGCGACAAGTTTGTACCTGGCCCCATCTTGTCGCAACCTACAGATGCAGCACGCGGTCACGGATCTCCTCGGTACGGCCCTGGTTCCAGAACTGCGTGCCGATGTAGCCGCAGGTACGACGCGCGACATTCATCTTCTCCTGATCGCGGTTGCCGCAGTTGGGGCACTCCCACACGAGCTTGCCGTCGTCCTCGACGATGCGGATCTCGCCGTCGTAGCCGCACACCTGACAGTAATCGCTCTTGGTGTTGAGCTCCGCGTACATGATGTTGTCGTAGATGTACTGCATGACGCGGATGACGGCCTTGAGGTTGTCCTGCATGTTGGGCACCTCGACGTAGGAGATGGCTCCGCCGGGCGACAGCTGCTGGAACTCGCTTTCGAACTTGAGCTTGTCGAAGGCGTCGATCTCCTCGCTCACGTGGACGTGGTAGGAGTTCGTGATGTATCCCTTGTCCGTCACGCCCGGGATGATGCCGAAGCGGCGCTGCAGGCACTTGGCGAACTTATAGGTGGTGGACTCGAGCGGCGTGCCGTACAGCGAGAAGTCGATGTTGCTCTCGGCCTTCCACTCGGCGCACTTGTCGTTCATGTGCTGCATGACCGCCAGCGCGAAGCCCTTTCCACGCTCGTCGGTGTGGCTGGCGCCGGTCATGTACTTCACGCACTCGTACAGGCCCGCGTAGCCAAGGCTGATGGTGGAGTAACCGCCGTACAGCAGCTTGTCGATGGTCTCGCCCTTGTCGAGACGCGCGAGCGCGCCGTACTGCCACAGGATCGGAGCGGCGTCGGAAAGCGTGCCCTTCAGGCGCTCGTGACGGCACATGAGCGCCTTGTGGCAGAGCTCCAGGCGCTCGTCGAAGATCTCCCAGAACTTGTCCTGGTTGCCACGGGACGAGCAGGCGACGTCCACGAGGTTGATGGTCACGACGCCCTGGTTGAAACGGCCGTAGTACTTGGGCTTGCCGGGCTCGTAGTTCTTGGCGCGCGCCACGTTATCGAAGCCGTTGCCAGAACGGTCGGGCGTCAGGAAGCTGCGGCAGCCCATGCAGGTGTAGCAATCGCCGTTGCCCTCGGTCTCGCCCTTGGAGAGCTTGAGCTTGCGCATCATCTTCTCGGAGATGTAGTCGGGCACCATGCGCTTGGCGGTGCACTTGGCCGCGAGCTGCGTGAGGTAGAAGTACGGCGAATCCTCGTGGATGTTGTCCTCCTCAAGCACATAGATGAGCTTGGGGAAGGCAGGGGTGATCCACACGCCGGCCTCGTTCTTCACGCCCTCGTAGCGCTGGCGCAGGGTCTCCTCGATGATCATGGCGAGGTCGTGCTTCTCGGCCTCGGAGCGGGCCTCGTTGAGGTACATGAACACGGTCACGAACGGCGCCTGGCCGTTGGTGGTCATGAGGGTCACGACCTGATACTGGATGGTCTGGACGCCGCGGCGGATCTCGTCGCGCAGACGGTCCTCGACCACCGCGGAGATCTTCTCCTCGGTAGCGTCGACGCCCAGCTCCTCGAGCTCGCGGCCGACCTGGCCGCGGATCTTCTGGCGGGAGACCTCCACGAAGGGCGCGAGGTGCGTGAGCGAGATGGACTGACCGCCGTACTGGCAGCTGGCCACCTGGGCGATGATCTGCGTGGCGATGTTGCAGGCGGTGCTGAAGCTATGCGGACGCTCGATGAGCGTGCCGGAGATGACGGTGCCGTTCTGCAGCATGTCCTCGAGGTTCACGAGGTCGCAGTTGTGCATGTGCTGCGCGAAGTAATCCGAGTCGTGGAAGTGGATGAGGCCCTCGCGATGCGCCTCGACCACATCCTGCGGCAGCAGCACGCGCTGCGTGAGGTCCTTGGAGACCTCGCCGGCCATGTAGTCGCGCTGCACGGAGTTCACGGTCGGGTTCTTGTTGGAGTTCTCCTGCTTGACCTCTTCGTTGTTGCACTCGATGAGCGACAGGATCTTGTCGTCCGTGGTGTTCTTCTGACGCTTCAGGCTCTGAACGTAGCGGTAGATGATGTAGTGGCGGGCGACCTCGTAGTGGTCGAGCGCCATGATCTCGTCCTCGACGAGGTCCTGGATCTCCTCGACCGACACGGTGTGGCCGGCGTTCTCGCATGCCTCGGCAACATTCTGGGACGCGAAGATGACCTCGCGCTCCGTCATGCGCTCCTCTTCCTTCACCTCGCGATTGGCGCCGCGAATCGCATTCGAGATCTTGTCGATGTCGAAAGCCACCTCGGTGCCGTTGCGCTTGATGATCTTCATGTACGCTACCTCTCAGAGTAGATTGCCTGCGTGAATGCGGGTGCCTGCCCTCAAACCCGTGCAACGGGCCCGAACCCCTATGGCGAGCAGCGCCGGGTACCTACTATACGTCAAGCTTGTTCACTAGATAGTGTAAGAGGCCCGAACGGTCGACACTACATATTGTGTTTTTGCAGGTCACGCGCAATGTGCTTTTTCGCAAGCACTCATCGTTCGGTTGCACCGTGGGAGGGTCCGATTTCTGCCGCACGAGCCTGACCAGCGGCGCAGTATTCCGACCCCTCGAACCTATCGTGGAGAAAAATCCACAAGCGGACCGTTCGCCCGTTCACAAAAACACACGAGATTGGGGCTTGACCAAGATGTTGTGAGCGGCTGCCGAATCGGGCGAAGGGCATCGGCAGCGGCCCGTAGCGTCGGGCCAGCTCGCTCTCGCGCAGGCCGCCGAGCCCTTGCACGTCCGCGTCAGCGCTGGCGTTCCCGCCAAGCGACGAGTCTGCTCAGCGCGTTTCCGGCGTGTACGAGGACACCGCTGGATGACTTGGCCACTTTTGTACCCAAGCTCGATGCTACTTGGAGCAGACCAGCGTTCGGATACCGGCCATTGCGCGCATATCGGTCAAAACGACTGCCAAATTCGGAACGCCGGCGCGCATGTGAAAGCTCCCTGCGGTACAAAACCCGCGATTTCAGCCAGCACAACCGTCGTAATGAGGAGCTTTCGCCATGATGGGTGCCATCCTCCCGTCCTCGGGTGCGCACCGCGCCACTCGCAGCGGCATGTGAGCGCCACCTCGCCCCATGCCGAGGAGTCGCCAGCAAAAATACGTTTACATTCTCGATTCTCCCGACACAGCGCAACAAAGCAGTGCGTCGCGGAGTACCGTGGTTCGCAGCGCATGCGCACAACCCGCCCCGCGCCCATCCGATCAATAAGAAGGCAGGAAACCCATGGCACGCATTTTCCGCAGCCCCAGCAGGTATATCCAAGGTCCCGGTGTGCTCTCAGAGCTCGGAGAGCACGTCGCGTCACTCGGCTCGAGCGTCCTCGCCATCGCACGGCCCGAAGCCATCGAGCGGGCCGGCGCGGCCATCGAGCGCAGCTTCGCCGGCAGCGGCGCGGCCATCACGCTCGTGCCCTTCAACGGCGAGTGCAGCGAGAGCGAGGTCAGGCGGCTGCGTATCACCGCGCGCGAGCACGAGTGCAACGCTGTGGTCGGCATCGGCGGCGGCAAGGCACTCGACACGGCGAAGGCCGTCGCCTACACCATGGACGTCCCGGTTGCCGTCTGCCCCACGGCGGCATCGTCCGATGCGCCCGTGAGCGCACTCGCGGTCATCTACCACGACGACGGCACCTTTGACCGCTACCTGCACCTGTCTGCAAGCCCCGACATCGTCCTCATGGACACCGCCATCGCCGCGGCGGCGCCTGTCCGCCTCACCGTGGCGGGCATGGGCGACGCGCTCGCCACCTTCTTCGAGGCGCGCGCCTGCGCCCGGTCGGGTGCCCTTACCTGCGCGGGCGGATCCACCACGACGGCGTCGCTCGCCCTAGCCCGAGCCTGTCACGACACCCTCATGGCCGACGGCGCGAAGGCGAAGGCGGCAATCGAAGCCGGTCGCATCACGCCCGAGGTCGAGAACATCATCGAGGCGAACACCCTGCTGTCGGGCATCGGCTTCGAGAGCTGCGGGCTCGCCGCGGCCCACGCCGTCAACAACGCGCTATCGCGCCGCCCCGAGGCGGCTCGCTCCATGCACGGCGAGAAGGTCGCGTTCGGAACCCTCGTGCAGCTCGTGCTGGAAGGCGCGCCCGAAAGCGAGGTCGAGCAGGTTCTCTCGTTCGTCCGCGCGGTCGGTCTCCCCTGCACGCTGGCAGACCTCGGAATCGACGACGCCTCCCCTGAGCTGTTGGATGCCCTGGCTGCCGACGCCTGCCGCCCCGAGGACACCATGGGCAACCTCCCGGTCGCGGTCACGCCGGCCATGGCGCGAGATGCCATCATCGCCGCCGACGAGCTCGGTCACGCCCGCGCGTAACGGCCGCACGGCCCGCCTTGCCGGCCCGGGGGTGGCAATTCCCGCGCCGAACCTCTACAATCGTCAAAATCTCAGCACGACCTCGCTTAAAGCGAGGTCGTCTTGTTCTGCAGGGAAGGACCGCGCCATGATCGATTGGCTTGTGCGCCGTTTCGTAAAAGATGCCGACAACACCACCGATGCCGCCGTTCGCACGCGCTACGGCCAGTTCGCCGGCATCGTGGGCATCGTGTGCAACGTTGCGCTCTGCGTGGCCAAAGGCGCCATCGGCGTGCTCGCCGGCTCCGTCTCCATCGTAGCCGACGCCGTCAACAACCTGTCCGACGCCGCGAGCAACATCGTGAGCCTGCTCGGCTTCAAGCTCGCGAGCCGCCCGGCAGACCCCGAGCACCCCTATGGCCACGGGCGCTACGAGTACCTAGCCGGCCTCGTGGTGGCCGCCCTCGTGCTCGCCATCGGCATCAACCTCGTGGCATCGTCGGTCGAGAAGATCGTGCACCCCACGCCGGTCGAGTTCAACGGCACCCTCGTGCTCATCCTCGTGCTCTCCATCGTCGTCAAGCTGTGGATGGCCGCCTTCAACCGCACGATCGGCCGCCGCATCGACTCCGAGACGCTCCAGGCGACAGCCGTCGACTCGCGCAACGACGTCATCTCGACCGCGGCGGTGCTCGCCTCCGCCGCCATCTCGCACGCCTTCGGCATCCAGCTCGACGGCATCGCGGGCACGGCGGTCGGCCTCTTCATCGTCTGGAGCGGCATCGGGCTCGTCCGCGACACGGTGAACCCCCTGCTGGGACAGGCGCCGTCCCCCGAGCTCGTCGAGCATATCCGCGCCAAGATCATGAGCTATCCGGGCGTGCTCGGCACGCACGACCTCATGGTGCACGACTACGGCCCCGGCCGCCAGTTCGCGAGCGCGCACGTGGAGATGGCAGCCGAAGCGGATCCCATGGAGAGCCACGACCTCATCGACAACATCGAGCAGGATTTCAAGAACGACGACGGCCTGATCGTCACCCTGCATTACGACCCCATCGTGACTGACGACCCCGCGGTCACCGATATGCGCAACTGGATCAACCAGGCGGTGAAGATCATCGACCCGCGCATCACGATCCACGACCTGCGCTGCGTGCCCGGGCCGACGCACACGAACGTGATCTTCGACTGCGTACGCCCCGCCGACCTCGCGCTCTCCGAGGAGCAGCTGCGCCGCCGCGTGAAGCAGATCGTTTCCGACCACTACCCGCGCACCGTCGTGAAGGTCACCGTCGACGAGAGCTACGTGAGCTCCGAGCAGTAGGCCGCGCCGCAGCATGGGCGACCCGCCCCGCTCGGCGCCCATCGCCTAGAGCCAGCTCTCCTCGATCTCACGGACACGGCGGTAGAGCCATCTGTTCTGGGGGACGAGGATCCCGTGGCGCTCGGCGAGCCGGATCACCGTTCCACCGAACAGCTCGACCTCGGTGGGTTTGCGGCTCACGCGATCCTGGGCCATCGACGGCATGCCCTCCGGATCGAGCCCCGCCACGAGCGCGACCATCTCCGCCAGATCGGCCTCCGTCACCTCGATGCCCTCGGCACGCGCCACTGCGAGCGCCTCGCGCATGGCGGCAACCAGGCAGCGGTTCTGCTCGCTTCCCTCCTCGCAGGCCGTGCCGTACGTGCCGGCGTAGACCATGCAGGTCTGGTTGATACCGACGTTCAGCATGAGCTTCGTCCACATGCGGTGGCGGATATCCTCCTCGACGGTATGGATGATGCGGCCGCGCGTCAGGACGTCGTCGATGTCCTCCACGACGCCCGCGGCAGTCTGCGGGCCGGCGCCCAGACGGATCTCGCCCGGATGCGTGTAGGTGAGCGCCCCGTCGATGAACACGGCGTCCATCCCCTGCGTGATGCTGAGCGCGATGCGCTCCCAGCCGAAGCGCGCGGCGATGATCTCCTCGCTCGTCACCCCGTTCAGCAGCGAGAGGATGCGCGTTTGCGGCCCGACGAGGGGCTCCATCGTGTCGAGCGCCTGCGCGAGACCCGGTGCCTTGACGGTCAGGATGACGAGGTCGACCGGCTCGGCCTTCGATGCGGGGATAGTCTCGATGCCGCACGGCTCCCCGTTGATGGTCACGACGTCGCCCGCATGGCGGAAGAACCGGTCGTCGTCCATCACGAACTCCACGGCCTCTGCGCCAAGATGCTCCGCCATGATGCTCGCATGCAGCAGGCCCACGGCCCCCTTGCCGATAAACGCCACGCGCTCGATCGCCATGCGCTCCCCTTCCCCAAACGAATCGATACGGCATCGAGTCTACGCCATCCGATCGCGCGGCTGCGCGGCGGCGAACGGATGTGACGCTTCGGCAATCAAGACGACGGTACCGCATCGAAGGAGGAACTGCCATTTTGCGATATCGTTCTCACATCGGATATGCACGATTGCAACGAGTATTGCCGCAGGGTGTCGCTGACGAGTAAATCCGCTCGTAGCAGCCCTAGAATGGACCCGTCCACGACAGGTACGAACAGGAAGGACGGGGATCATGGCAACCACCCGCAAGCCCGCATCGCAGCAGGCCTCCGACACCGCCGCCCCGAAGGCGAGCGAGAAGACCGCGAAGACGGCGAGCGCCAAGAACGCCACCGCCAGCAAGCCGGTCACGACGGCAAGCGCGTCGAAGCCTGCCGCCAAGAAGCCGTCCGATGCGGCGGCGGCGAAAGCGCCCGCCAAGGCGAAGACCACGGCAGCGACCAAGGCCAAGCCCGCGTCGAAACCCGCCGCGAAGGCGGAATCGAAGACCGCCGCCAAGCCCAAGGCCGCTGCGAAAAAAGCCTCCCCGCGCATGACCAAGGCCGCCAGGGAGGCCGCCGACAAGCTCTTTGCCAAGCGCCTCGCCCGCCATCACGACGAGCTGCGCTGGCTCTACATGGAGCTCTACGACAACGGCGACATGTTCGCCGAGCTCTGCGACCAGATGAAGCGCTTCTTCGACGAGCGCTCGCCGAAGCTCCGCGAGCTCGATGCGCAGCGCGAGGCCGCGGGCGCCTGGTACCGCGCGAGCGACATGCTCGGCATGCAGATGTACATCGACAACTTCGCCGGCACCATCAAGGGCGTCGAGCAGAAGCTCGATTACCTCCAGCGCTGCAACGTCAACTACCTCCACCTCATGCCGTTCCTCGACACGCCTGCCGACAAGAGCCGCTCCGACGGCGGCTACGCGGTCTCGGATTTCCGCCGCGTCAAGCCCGAGCTCGGCACCATGGACGACCTCGCGCACCTTGCCGACCAGTGCCACGAGCGCGGCATCAGCCTGTGCATGGACTTCGTCATGAACCACACCTCCGAGGACCACGAGTGGGCCCGCCGCGCCCGCGCCGGCGAGGGCGAGTACATGAGCCGCTACTTCTTCGTGAAGGACCAGGGCATCATCGACCAGTACACGCGCGACGTGCCGCAGGTCTTCCCCACCACCGCGCCCGGCCACTTCACTTACCTGCCCGAGCTCGACCAGTGTGTCATGACGCAGTTCTATCCCTACCAGTGGGACCTCAACTACAAGAACCCGCGCGTCTTCAACGAGATGATGTACAACTTCCTGTTCCTGGCCAACCAGGGCATGGACATCATCCGCATCGATGCCGTGCCCTATATCTGGAAGCAGCTGGGCACCAACTGCCGCAACCTCAAGCAGGTCCACACCATCGTGCGCATGATGCGCATGATCGGCGAGATCGTGTGCCCGGGCATCGTGCTTTTGGGCGAGGTCGTCATGGCTCCGGTGGAGGTCGTGCCGTACTTCGGCACCGTCGAGAAGCCCGAGTGCCACATGCTGTACAACGTCACCACCATGGCGACCACCTGGCACACCGTTGCCTGCCGCGACGTACGCCTGCTGCGCCAGCAGCTCGACGCCGTCTTCGGCCTGCCGCGCGAGTACACCTTCCTGAACTACCTGCGCTGCCACGACGACATCGGCTGGGGCCTCGACTACGACACCCTTAAGCAGTGGGGCATGGAGGAGGTCTCGCACAAGAAGTACCTGAACGATTACTTCTGCGGCCTCACGCCGGGCAGCGTGAGCCGCGGCGAGCTGTACAACGCCGACCCCGTGACCGGCGACGCGCGCTTCTGCGCCACCACCGCCTCCATGTGCGGTATCGAGGCGGCAGGCTTCGAAGGCGACGACGACGCCATGGATACGGCGCTTCGCAAGGACATCATGCTGCACGCCTACATGTTCACGCAGTCGGGACTGCCCATCATCTACAGCGGCGACGAGGTCGGGCAGGTGAACGACTACACCTATAAGGAGGACCCCGAGAAGGTCGAGGACTCCCGCTATATCCACCGCGGCACCTTCGACTGGAGCCTGGCCGAGAACATCGCAAGTAAGGGCACCGTCCAGCAGCGCATCTTCGACGCCCTGCAGCAGCTCGAGCGCATCCGCCGCACCGAGCCGGTCTTTAGCGCCGAGGCCGAGGTGCACACGAAGGACTACAGCGACACCTCGATCCTGTGGATCGTCCGCCGCGCAGGCGACGCGACGCTGCACGCCGTGTTCAACTTCAGCGATGAGGCGAAGACGATCTGGATGCCGGAGGCGGGCACCTACACCGACCTGATGAGCGGCGAGGCAGCCGAGGTCGCGACCGTCGACATGCCTGCCTGGAGCTTTATCTGGATGCTCCGGAAGTAGCGACAAGTTGGTGCCAGGCCCAATCCTGCCCATGACAATCGGGCCTCGTGCTGCACGGCGCGAGGCCCGATTTTCTTGCGACAGGATTGGACCTGGCACCAACTTGTCGCTTACGAGATGCGTTCGATGGCCATGACGCAGCGGGGGTCACCGGCGATGATGGAGCCCTTGAGCTCGACCGTGAAGCGCTCGGCGGCCCACAGCTCGTGCAGGGCAAACGACACGCTTTGACGCGAGCAGGCGCACAGCGCCGGCGTGTTCACATGGCCCTGCGTGTGCAGCGGGCAGGTGCATGCGAGGAAGGAGAGCGTCCACGCGCGCCCCGGCTCGACCATCTTCGCCGCCAATCCGTCCACCTCGTCAAGCGCACGGAAGAACGCATCGAGGTCGCCATCGACCCGCTCGAACAGCTCGCCGTAATAGCTCATCGTCCCGCGCGCCAGGCAGCTACGCGCGCAGGCGGTGAGCACGCGATCGCGTTGGGGCGCCGCGATGGCGTTGACACCCTGAAAGAACCCGGTGAACCAGAAACCCAGATCGACATGCTCGTTGCTCGCCATCGTGCACCTCCGCTCGCGCTCGGCCTTTTCGCTGTTGTACCCGGAGATAGCACACGCGGGCCCGACGGCGGCGCCCGCTCGGCAAACGCGCTGGAAACAGCCGTCGGACGCGCGTTTGCATTGACCCCAGGCGAGACCGCTGCTTCTTTCTCTAACGTGCGCGAAAGCTCGAATGAGGGAGAGAAACAGCGGTCTCACCTGGGGTCAGTTATATCTCCGTCTCCACGTTCGCCCCACCCCCTCTACAGCTCCCCCGCGGTGAGCGTTCGTCGCGACATGATACGATGGCAACAGCGACGGCCCGAAGGGAGCACGCCATGGGATACGCACGGATATCGATGGCAGCGCTTTGCCTGGCGCTTAGCTGCGGGTGCACGACAAGCCCGGCATCGACAAACGAAGGAGGCTCGACCTTGATCGAGGAAGGCAGCACGCGCACGACGCAGCAGGTCACCGACACGGCCCTGGTCATCCATGTGAACGACGGCCTCCTGTTCGTCTCCCAAGATACCGGCACGCCTTACGCCCCCGGCTTCGACGGCGCGGAGGTCGTGGACGCCGACGGCAACGCCATCGATGTCGATGCGCTTGCAGACGGCAACGTCGTGGAGGTCGTCGGAAACGGCATCATGCTCCAGAGCTATCCCGCACAGTACCCGGGCATCACGCAGGTGCGCATCGTCGACGAGGGCGCACCCGAGGACATCGAGGCCTATCGCGAGCTCATCGACCAGCTCACCGTGACGCGCGACCCCGCCGAGCCCGCACAGGCGTCCATCAGCTACCGCACCGAGCTCGCCGTCGTCACGCTCGGCCTGCTGACCCACGGCTACACCTGGACGCACGAGGAGAACGGCCAGGGCGTGGGTGCGAGCGTCGACGTTGCCCATCCCTGCCAGATTGCGGGCGAGGGCCTTCCGGACGCCAAGCTCGACGGGCCGACGACCGCCACGGCGATCTTCGACCTTCCCGCCACGGGGCTTAGCGTGACCCGCTGGAGCGAAAAGGACATCGCCGCCGCCATGGGCGACGGGGCGCCGAGCAACGTCGACCCGGACGCCGTCGCCAACGAGGACGTACCCGTCAAGGAGACGGATGGCGACTTCACCTTCACCATCGAGCCCGGCTGGCGCTATCGCCTCGATGCCACCTTCGACGCCAGGCAGGTCGGTTACCTCTTTACGACGCGCTAGGGCATATCACGCTCGCCGAAACCAATCGGCACGGTAGGTACACTTGACGGCACAATGGCAGCAAGGTCCGACGAAAGGAGAACCATGCTCGACCATCTCATCATCCGCGCCGCTGATCCCGCGGCAATGGCCGCCTACTACGAGCGCGTCCTCGCGACCGTTGGATACCACAAGGGCGTGGAATACCCAGGCGGCACGCAGTTCGTCGACGACGAGACCGGCGACGCCGTCTGGATCTCGGCAGCCAAGGAGGACACCGTGCCCACACCGAGCCACTACGCGTGGCGTGCCAAGACCACCGACGATGTCCAGGCGTTCTACGATGCGGCACTCGACGGCGGCACCGACAACGGCGCACCCGGCCCGCGCGACTACCACCCTGGCTACTACGCCTGCTTCGTGCTCGATCCCGAGGGCAACAACATCGAAGCTGTGCTCCACGATTACGAGGGATAAGCTCCCACAATGACCAAAAGGGCGTTCCGCAGCAATGCGGGACGCCCTTTTTCATGCAGAGGCTTCTTGGAAAGATGCGTCAGAACGTCTCGCGAGCGACCATCTCGTCGAGTGACCGGCGCTCGACGTGCTTGGGACTCGGGTCCATGTCGGGATAGCCGACCATCAGCAGGTCGACGAGGCGGTAATGCTCTGGCACGCCGAACAGCTCGCGGGCCATATCGTGGTCGAAAGCTCCCACCCAGCAGGCTGCAAGGCCGAGAGAGGTTGCGGCGTTGTCCATGTTGGTGAGCGCAATCGTCGTGTCGATATCGCCGAAATCGCAGGTCTCTGGTCCTTTCGGGGGAACCGGGTGTGAGGAGCAGCGCTCGTCATAGGCGGCAATGATCACCGTCGGGGCGCCGTAGCGGCACGCGGTGCAACGGTCGATCTTGGCCAGCCCTTCCGCATCCTGCACCACGCACAGGCGCGTCGGCTGGTAGTTGCGGGCAGATGGAGACAGGCGCGCCGCCTCGAGCAACGCTGCCAGCTCGTCATCGGTGATCTGCTCGTCGCGGAAACGACGACACGAATAGCGGCGAGCAATCAGATCGAGGTATTCGGATGCAATCTTGGACATACGACCTCCTTCTCGATGGCGCTCTTGCATAGCGCGGTCCCTTGGGCGCAGCACAGACGAGGCCGCCGGCCGCACCCCGGCGTATCGTCCCCATCATATCGCTTCGGCATGCCCTATCGCGTGCCGTGAAAGACCCGCCGTCAACAGCCGGTACCAAAAACGCGACTTTTGAGAGGGTATTCATCGCAGCGGTCTGCGCTTTTCAGACTCCATGTATATTGCGACGGCATTTTTGCAGCTCAGAGATTTCTCAATGCATAGAATTGTTCCTTCAGCGGGCGCTATTCAACCTACTGTCCCAGTGAGATATCTCAAAAGTCGCGAATTTGATCCCCGGCCCTCGTCATACCCCGCTAACGCGCGGCATCGCGTGCATAATCTCGCAGCAGCGCACCCCCAGCCCGCGCGGTTCGGGGTGCAAGCCGCACAACAAGGCACCCCTACGCGTCGCGCTCTCCAGCACGCACACCGATACCGTGGAACACCACGTCGAGCATGCCGTGGACGAACGCCTCTGTATCCTCACCCGTGTCGACCCCTTCGCCTGCGTATTCCGCGATGGCGAAGGCACCGATGATAGCGACGGCCACCAGATGGCTGTTGGCGCCCGGCTGAACGAGCCCCTCGCCCTTCGCGCGCTCGAGCTGTGCCTCGAGCACCGCGATGATGCGCTCCATGTGCTCCTTGATATGCGGAAGCACCTCATGCTCGACATCCCACAGACCGTGGGCGAGCGCCAACGTGAGCGCGCTGCCCGGTTGAACGGCATGGGCAACAGCCTCGACAAGCCCCAAGATCGACGCGCGGGCAGACGGCGCCTGCGCGACCACCGCCTCGACATCGGAGACGAGCCCCTCCATCGATCGATCGAAGATCGCCTGGACGAGCGCCCCCTTGTCGGCAAAGTAGTAGTAGAGCGCACCCTTGGACATGCCGCAGCGCTCGGAGACCTCGCCGATCTGAAATCCGGTTCCCCCACGTTCGACCATGAGGTCGGTCGCAGCCTCCATGATCCTCTCGCGTGTCGCCGCGCTCTTGGATGTCTTTGCGCCGGGATGCATCCCTGGTTGACCCGCCTGCTTTGCCATGATTGCCATCTCTCGTCGTAGATGCCGTCTTCAGAAAGTGTACCATCGCTTAAGATTTTTGAATCTTTTTCAAAAATCTTTGATAGGAGTGCATAAGATGCCAATCCGAGGATACAGTCCTTCAACACCTGCATGCTTGCTTCAGAGGGGATCACCGTGAACACCGTACTGCGGATCTTCGTCCGCGACCTCAAGCGCATCGTGCGCAATCCCGCCGCCATCGTCATCGCGCTCGGCGTGTGCATCATCCCGTCGCTCTACGCGTGGATCAACATCCTTGCCAACTGGAACCCATACGAGAACACCGGAACCGTTCCCGTCGCCGTCGTAATCGAAGACGAGGGCACGACCATCCCCGACATGGGATTCGTGAACGCAGGCTCGATGATCCGCGAGAAGCTCGAAGAAAACCATCAACTCGGCTGGGAGTTCGCCGCCTCCGAAGACGAAGCTATCTCCGAGGTCGAGGCAGGCCACGCCTACGCCGCCTTCGTGATCCCGCGCGACTTCTCCGCCACGCTCGCCGGCGTGCTCGATGGCAAAACGGAACCGACGCACCTCGCCTACTACGTAAACGAGAAGGCAAACGCTATCGCGCCCAAGGTGACCGATACGGGAGCGACCACGCTCGAAACGCAGATCGAAAGCGAGTTTCTGCACGTCGTGGGCGATACGGTTGCCGACAAGCTCAAGGGATCCGCCGCCTCCATGGCCAACGATGCGGACCAGGCGGTGCAAAGCACTGCGGGAAAGCTGCACAGCGCTGCCGACGGGCTTACCGCACAGGCAGACAGCCTCGACGACGCGCAGCGGCTCATAGACTCTTCGCGCAAGGCCGTCGACGGCGCACGTGCCTCCTTGGACCAGATCTCGTCGTCGGCAGACACGCTCGCCGGCTCCCTTGACCACGCGATGGGCGTGCTCGGCGACGCACGGGCAGGCACGCAGGCGCTTGCGACCGATCTCGCGGCCAACCTGGGGACCGGAGCCGGAGCGATAGCGGGCATCTCCTCGACCGCTGCCTACGATATCGGCGAGATCGCCGGCGATATCGGCTGGGCGCAGGGGAAGATCGACGCCGCCATCACGCAGATCCGCTCCCTCAACGGCACGGTTCAGAACCTGAAGACCTCCCTTGAGCTCACCCGCACCACCATCGTCGGTCTCGAGCAACCCGAGGGCCAAGATGGGCAATCCGCTCTCCAGACGCAGGTGGTAAAGCAGCTCGACCAGGAGATTCAGGTGCTGATCAGCCTTTCCGACGAGCAGCTTGCCCAGCTCGACCGTCTGCAGGCGCTTTCCGATGACATCAAGGCCTCCGCCGACGACGTGCGCAACCTGTCGGGTGTGGTCAACGATGCCATACAGCAGGGAAACCAGGCCCTGAGCGGCCTGCAGACGCAGCTCGCCACCGTAATCGGGCCGGGCGTTTCGTCGGCACTCGATACGTTTGCCGATGCAGGTGGCTACCTCGAAGGCACGCTGAACTCGATCGGCCCCCTCACGTCGCAGGCGAACTCGACGCTCGACCAGCTCGACACTCTGCTTCAGCAGGGCGCAGATACCATCGATCAGACCGCCGCTTCGCTGCGCGAGGCCGCGGGCGGCATCGGCGACCTCGCGAGCGACCTCGATGCCCTCGAGAGTGCGCAGACCTTCCGCGGCCTGTCGGATCTCATCGCCCTCGACCCCACCGAGGTCGGCTCGTTCATGGGCGCGCCCGTGGCACTCAACACCCATGCGGTCTTCCCCGTGAGCACCTACGGTTCAGGCGTGGCGCCCTTCTACACCAACCTGGCGCTCTGGGTCGGAGGATTCGTGCTCGTAGCCATCTACAAGCTGGAGGTCGACACCGAGGGCATCGGCACCATCCGGCCCTGGCAGGGCTTCTTCGGCAGATGGCTTCTGCTCGCGCTGTTGGGACAGGTGCAGGCCATCGTCTGCTGCACGGGCGATATCGTGCTCGGCGTCCAGTGCGTATCGCCTGTGGCGTACATCTTCGCAGGCATGGTCGAATCGCTCGTGTACGTGCTGTTCGTCTATGCGCTCGCCGTCGCCTTCAAGCACATCGGCAAGGCCCTCGGAGTCCTGCTCGTCGTGCTTCAGATTCCTGGCACCTCGGGCACCTATCCCATCGAGATGATGCCCGGCTTCTTCCAGGCGCTGCACCCCTGGCTGCCCTTCACCTACGGCATCGACGCCATGCGCGAGGCGGTTGCCGGATTCTACGGCGATACCTACCTGCGCTGCCTGGCGACCCTGCTGCTGTTCGCCGTACCGGCGCTCATCATCGGTGTCGGCGCGCGGCGGCATCTCGTGGGCATCAACACGCTCTTCGATCGCCGCCTCGCCGAGACCGACCTCATGATCGCCGAGCACACGGGCGCGGAAGATTCCCTTGCCGCCGGATCGGAGCGCTTCGCGAGCGCCGGAATCTGGGTTTCAAGCCCTGGGCGCGCCCAGCGATTCGAGCGGCACTATCCCGTGCTGGTTCGGCGCGGACTCTTCGCGCTCGCCGCGGTGCCCGCCGCCCTGCTGCTCGCACTGTTCGTCCTGCCCGCAAAGTTCGCCCTGCTCATCTGCTGGATCGCCTCCCTCGCCAGCACCTGCGCGTACCTGATCGTCGTGGAATACCTGCACAGCCGCGCGCTCGGCGTGATCGCCGGAGCCGTGCCGCAACGCGCCAGCCGCCCTCGCCACCTGTCCAGCTCCCCCGCAGAAAGGTCGTAGCATCATGCACGCCATCTGGTCGTATATCCGCCGCGACGCGCGGCATGCCTTCGCCAACGCCGTCAGCATCGTCGTCATCGTGGGCATCGTTGCGGTTCCGTCGTTCTACGCATGGTTCAACATCGCCGGCAGCTGGGACCCCTACGGCAACACGAGGAATCTGAAAGTGGCCATCGCCAACGACGACGCTGGCTACTCGAGCGAGCTCGTCCCCATCGAACTCAACCTCGGCGACCGCGTCGTCGAGAACCTGCTCACATCGACCACCATCGGCTATACCGCCACCACCCGCGACGAGGCGCTCGAGGGCGTCAAGTCGGGCGCCTATTACGCCGCCGTCGTGATTCCCGAGGATTTCTCGGCCTGTCTTCTGAGCGGCTTTTCCGACAACCCCCAGCAGGCGGAGGTCGCCTTCTACCAGAACCAGAAGGCCAACGCCATCGCCGAGATCGTGACCGACAAGGCGTCCGCCGCCATCCAGCGCGACATCGACGAGGGCTTCGCGCGCGCCGTGACCGACGTGGGCGCCGGCGCCCTCGACGAGCTGGGAAACCTGCTGGATGACGAGGAGCTCGCCCCGCTCGCTGCGCATCTCGACGATGCGCTCTCGACCGCAGCCGGCACGCTCGGCACCACCGCGCAGACGGCGCGCTCATTTGCAGACCTGCTCGGCTCCTCGCAGGCGCTCATCTCGTCGAGCTCTAGCTCGCTTGCCGGCGCCACGGCACCGACGCAAGACATCACCGAGGCGCTGACCCGGAGCGCCGATGGCCTGCGCGGTCTGGGCGATACCCTCGACAGCGCGGCTGAATCCGCGGGTGACGCGCTCGAGCAGGGAGCTGCCGGCCTGAGTGACATCGACACCGCCATCGACCAGGCCTTCGACACCGCGAACGGCCAGGCGGGCAAGCTATCCAGCGCTCTTGCCGAGGTGCAGGGTACCGTCGACCGCCAGCTGGAGTTGCTGCATCAGCTTTCCGATGACCTTGCCGGCAGCGACACGCTCGTGAAGCGCCTCGAAAACCACTACGAACCGGGGTCGCTCCAGGTCACCCGCATCCACGAGGCGAGCCTCACCATCGAGGGCATCAACGACCGCGTCCAGCAGGCGATCGCAGAACTCGAAGACCTCTCGCAGGGTATCGGCAAGACCGCCGACGACATCGCCCAGGCGGCAACGGACGCCGACGCCGCACGCAGCGAGCTGCACGGCATGGTGGCGAACGCGTCATCGAGCCTCGATGGCGCCCGATCGACGTACGACTCGACGCTTAAGGGAACGCTCAGCGAGCTCGCCGAATGCATCGACGAGGCGGTTGCCGGCGTGGATGGAACGCTGCAGGGGCTCTCGGGCATCACGGCATCCGTCTCGAACAGCGCCGCGGCGGCGGCAGACGGCCTCGGAAACGCCCGCTCCTCGCTTGGCGACACGGCTCAGGCGCTTGACGGCACCGCAAATGACCTGCGCGACCTGCAGGGTCGCATCCACGCCGCGCTCGCCGACAACAACCTTGACAGCGTGCGCGCGATCCTCACGACAAGCCCCGTCGACCTAGCATCGTTTATCGCCGCGCCCATCACGATGGACCGCCACGCCGTCTTCCCCGTCGAGAACAACGGGTCGGCCATGACGCCGTTCTACACGGTGCTCGCCATCTGGATCGGAGGCGTGGTGATCGCAGCGCTTATCAAGGCGACGCCGAGCCCGTCCGCGCTCGCCCAGACGGGATGCTCGCAGACGCAGGCGTATGCGGGCCGGCTGGCGCTCTTCGCGGCGCTCGGAGCGGCCCAGACGCTCCTGATCTGCGGCGGCGACCTTTGCTACCTGGGAGTTCAATGCGCGCATCCCGCCTTGTTCCTACTTGCGGGGCTCGTCGCGTCCTTCGTGTTCGTGAACATCATCTTCGCGCTGACCGCATCGTTTGGCGACGTCGGCAAAGCCATGGCCGTGGTGCTCATGGTCCTGCAGGTGGCGGGCGCCGGCGGAACGTTTCCGCAGCAGATGCTGCCTTCGGTTTTTCAAGCCATCTACCCGTGGCTTCCCTTCGTGCATGCGGAAGGCGCCCTGCGCGCCGCGATGTTCGGACTATATGGCAACGATTTCTGGATCGAGCTCGGCTTGCTTTCCGCCTATCTCGTACCAGCGCTGCTGCTGGGACTCGTGCTGCGCCGCCCCGTCATCCGCGCCAACGAGCGCCTGGAGCATGCACTCGAGTCCACGCACATCATGTAGAGCGTCGTCCGGCGCGCTCGGCTGAACGCAAGCAATCGGAATCTCAGCGAACATCAGCGCCGTTCCGCGCCTTCGCGATGCCAGGTTCCCGCCACCTGGACAATCTCCCCAGATATGTACTTTTCCGCAGCCGCGATGGAGGAATTCAGCTCCCATCGCGGCTGCGAAAGCCGAACTTGAGCGAATCTAAAGCGGACACATCGCGCAAAATGATCAAAACAGCATGCTCTCGGCCCTCAACATGCGGCGGCTCGTCGACCGAGCGACCTCGAAAAGATACATATCTGGGCAGATTGTCCAGGCTGCCCGACATGACACCGCCTTCGGCAGCAAAATGCCGTCGTCCCAACCATCAAACCGCCTGTTGAACGTCTGCCCGGCCGCAGTAGCCGTAAAGCAGCCGCCTCGTTACCGCACACGCTCGGGAACAAGAAGCTGACAGCACTCGACATGGCGCTCGCCGAGCAGCTCGACATCGCACTCCCTGCGGTACCGAAACTCGAAACCGAGTTTCTCCTGCACGCGGTGCGAGCGCTCGTTGCCCTCGTAGTATCCGGCCCAAATCGCCGAAAGACCCAGCTCGTCGAACCCGTATGCCACCGCGGCGCGCGCCGCCTCCGTAGCATAGCCGCGGCCCCAGTACGGCACGCCGATCCAGTAGCCGAGCTCCGCCTCGCCGGAGCCGGCCATCTCCGAGATCTCCGGGTGCTTGAGCGCCATGGCGCCCACGAGCGCGCCCGAAGAGCGCTCGATGACAGCGAAGCTGTCGGGCATCATCAGGACGTCGCGGATAACGGCCGCGCTCTCCTCCGCACTGCTATGGGCAGGCCAGCCCGCAGACAGGCCGACATGCGGGTCGCGCGCGAGCTCGAACAGCTCGGCGGCATCGTCCTCGCGCCAAGGGCGCAGATCAAGTCGGTCGGTGTGCAGCATGGCTGCCCCCTTTCGAACCCTAAACGGTAACGGAGCATCCGGTGTAGAGATACCGCACGCGATCGCCCAGCCCGTCGCGAAGGATGCCGTACGCATCGAGCCCCGTGCAATGGAATGTGTAGAAGCGCGTACCCAAGCTGGCGAACTCGCGTGCGAGCAGCCTGACCGTCTCGGCGTCCGCCACGGTCCCCGCGCTCGGCGCGGTCAGGTGGAACCCTGCCACCACGGCGTCAAGCGGCGCACCCGCGAGCGTCTCCGCCCGCGCCATGATATTCAGGATGCCCGCATGGGAACAGCCCGACACCAGGATGTAGCGGCCGCCCTCATGGACCAGCAGGCTCTGCTCATGCGAGAACGTGTCGGGCACAAGCTCGCCATCGCGCCGCGCAAAGAGCCGCCGGTTGGCAGACGGAAGCGGATGGTCGCCGCCGGCGTGGGCGAACAGCAGCAGACCGTCGCCGAGGGCACGCAGCTCGCCGGTCGGCACGATGCGAGCATCCGAGGCGAGCGCCGGGTCGAGCCCGCACGGATGGCAGCTCTCAAGCGTGCCCGAAAGGTGCTCATCGAACGCATGTTCGCGCACGTACACCGGCGCGGGGGCATCCGCATTGCCCGTCGCATCGAGATACGCCGCCAAGCCGCCGCCGTGGTCGTAGTGTCCATGCGAGATCACCGCGGTATCGGCCGTGGCAACATCGATGCCCAGCACGCGCGCGTTATGCAGAAAGCTCTCGTCGGGCCCCATGTCGAACAGGATGCGGCGCGAGCCTGTCTCCAGCAGCAGGCTGAGCCCGTGCTTGGCGATAAACCGACTCGATGGCGTTGCGTTCTCCAGCAGAACCGTGACCTTCATGGCGCCCCTTTCGCGTGTCCTGACGCGAAATTATAGCCACCCCGCCATGCGCTGCGCGCGCGAGTGGACGGGTTACCGGCTCTCCAGATATCCGTCAGCGTCGCGCCAAGGGCGCAGGCGGCCGGGATCGATCGCGACATGCGCCATCGAAGGGACCTCGTGCCATTTGACGGTGTAGCCCGCACCGTGGCTGCAAAACACCGAGTCGGGCGTGTTGGGAAGATCGGCTTCGGGGTCGTATGCCGCGGCCTCGATCACCGCGTCGGCGTCGTGGCAGGACCGATAGCCCGCGAACTCGAGCGCCAAGCGCCCCAGCCCTCCGGAGTACCCGCTTACCTCGAGCCCGTACTCGCGCATCTCCGATGCCGGGGCGAACCCCGTGAGCTGCGCCGTATCGCCCCGCATGGCAGGAGGCTCGAACTCGGCGCCCATGCGCTGGATGTCGGCCAAGGCGCGCCCCACCTTGTCGGCAGGAAGGGTCAGGCGGAACCGATACCACGGCTCGAGCAGCTCGCAGGTCCCCTGCTCGCGCGCCATCATGAGCGCCTGGCGGATGGCGCGATACGTCGCCTGGCGAAAATCGCCGCCCTCGGTATGTTTGGCGTGCGCGCGGCCGCCCAAAAGGGTGATGCGCACATCCGTCAAGGGCGCGCCGACGAGCACCCCCAGATGCTCGCGCTCGAGCACATGGGTGAGGATCAGCCGCTGCCAGTTGCGGTCGAGGTCGTCTTCGGAGCACCGCGTTCCCGCGGCGATGCCAGCACCGCGCTCCATCGGCTCGATGAGCAGATGCGCCTCGGCATAGTGGCGCAACGGCTCGAAGTGACCGGCGCCCTCGACCGGCGCGGTCACGGTCTCCTTGTACAGGATGCCGCCGGGGCCGAACTCGACGGCAAGCCCGAAGCGGTCGAGCAGCGTCTGCTGAAGCACCTCGCGCTGGACTGCGCCCATGAGCTGGACGTGCACCTCCTGAAGATGCTCCTGCCAGCTCACGCCTAGAAGCGGATCCTCGTCAGCGAGCTCGCGCAGCGCGCGCACGAGCGTGTGGATGTCGGCCTCGCCGGGCAGCACCTGATACGACAGCACTGGGGCGAGCACCGGCTGCGGACCGCGCTCCTCGGCGCCGAGCGCGCTGCCGGGCACCACATGGGAAAGCCCCGTCACCGCGCAGATGCAACCCGCCGGAACCTCCGCCACCGTCTGATAGGAGGCGGCATCGTAGATGCGGACCTGGTCGATCTTCTCCTCCCACGCCGCACCGCCGTCGACGCCCGAGACGACCGTCTTGGCGCGCAGGACACCTCCCGTCACCTTGAGCCATGCGAGCCGCTCGCCACGGGCGGAACGGCTCACCTTGTACACGCGCGCGGCGAACTCGTCGGGCCACACGCGCTCCTCGATGAGCTCGCAGATGCCGTCCATGAGCTCGCTGACCCCGTCGCCCCGAAGGGCCGACCCGAAGAACACCGGGAAGATCCGGCGCGCGGCGATCAAGCGGCGCAGCGTCGCGAGCGCAAGCGAGCCTGTCTCCACGTACTCATCGAGCGCCGCCTCATCGGTACCGGCGGCGTCTTCAAGCACGGTATCGTCGCCCGCGATCAGGGCCTCGGCGTCCACGCAGGCAGACGACAGCCGGTCGCGCAGCTGATCGAGCAGGCCCGCCCGATCGCCCGTACCCAAGTCCATCTTGTTCACGAACACGAACGTCGGCACGCCATAACGCTCGAGCAGCTCCATGAGGGTCTCGGTATGCCCCTGCACGCCGTCGTTGGCGCCCACGACGAGAATCGCGTAGTCGAGCGCCTGCAGCGTCCGCTCGGCCTCGGCGGAGAAATCAACGTGCCCCGGCGCATCGAGCAGCATGAGATGTGCATCGTTCACCTGCAGGTCGGCCTGCTTGGCAAAGATCGTGATGCCACGGGCACGCTCCTGGGCGTCCACGTCGAGATGCGAGTCGCCGTGGTCGACGCGGCCCTGCTTGCGGATGGCGCCCGCGCAGAAGAGCATGGCCTCGGCCAAGGTGGTCTTCCCCGCGTCCACGTGCGCGAGAAGCCCGATCACCGCCTGTTTCACGACAGCCCTCCGGAAGATGCGGCGGGCGCGGCCATCATATCGATGGAGCCCCCGTCTTCCCCGCTCGCGTCCGCATCGTCAGCATCGGCGTCGGAGCCGGCATCGCCCTCAGCATCAGGGGCGTCCTCGACGTCGCCGTCGACATCGGAGAAGTCCCCGTCCGGGACCTCCTCGTCGCCCGGCTCGCCCTCGTCCGAGGCCCCGTCGTCAACCGAACCGTCATCGGGCGTCTCGCCGTCATCGGGATCGCTCGGCCGATCGTCCCCACCCTGGCTTGCATCCAGATCGAGCACCCGGCACAGTGTGTCCCACAGTAGCTCCTGCCCCAGACGGTTCGGATGCGTGCCGTCGGTGTAGAACAGGCTCGAGGGAAGGCCCTGAACCACCAAGGTCGCCATGTAGGCATCGTAGAGCGAGGCGAACGCCCAACCGTGCTTCTCGCACAGGTCGCTGAGGACGTCGGACTCCTCGCGCAGCGTGAAGTTGTAGTCCTCGCTCACCACGGGGATGGGCGAAAGCACGATCATGTTCCCGTCGTAATGCTTGGCCACAACCGTGAGGAACTCCTCCGCATTGGCGCGGAACTCCTCGAGCGTCGCCGTGGAATCCAGGCTGCCGCGGTCGTTGGCGCCCACCACCACGATGGCGAGGTCCTCGTCGCCGAGCGCCTCCTCGCCCACCTGGCTGTACACGTGCATGGAGCCGAGCCCCGGCACGCTCGCGTTCACCATGAATATATCGCGGCTGGCAAGGTAGGCGCGCAGGCGGTTCGAGGCGCAGTCCGTGTCCTTCGAGGGCTCGCGGTACGTGGTGCCCCGGTAGGTGAACAGCTCGTCGCCATCGGGGTGCTCGTAGCCAAGGGCGCCCACACCGGCCATGATGCTGTCGCCGATGATGCGGACCGACGTCACGGAGCCGTCCGCGATACCCTCGCTGAGCGAGATGGGCGAAACCATGCCCGCCGACAGCATCGGCTCGGGCACCTGCTGGCTGGCATCGAGAGCGCCCGTCACCTCGTCGAAATGGTACGCGATGCCGTTCACCTCATACGCGCCGTGCGCCATCGCGCCCGACGGCCAGGCGTAGAAGACGGTCTTGCCCGCACCCTCGAATCGATGCCAGCCATAGGTCACGGCACCGGACTGCTCGTCGAGGTAGTACCACTGCCCATCGATCGCCTGCTCGCCGGTGAGCATCCGACCGGTCACGGGGTCGTAGTAGACCCACTTCTGGTCGGACTCCAGATAGGTGAAGCCCTTCGTCATCTCGCCGGTGATGTCGTCGAAGTGATACCACGCGCCGTAGAGGTAGTCCTGCCCCTTGACCATATGACCGTCGGCATCGTAGCGAACCCACTTGCCGTGGCTGCGGTCCTCGTTCGACACGGGGATGAACACGTCCTTGCTGCGCGCCATCGTGCCGTCGGAGTCGAACCAGTACCAGGCCTTCGACGCGGGGTCGAACACCTGCTTGTCGCGCGCCATGACGCCGTCGTCAAACCAGTACAGCTCGCCGGCAAACTCCGACCAGCCGGTCCCCGACTCGGGCGGCACGGGCTCGCCCGACGGCTCCTCGACCGTCAGGGTCTCAACCGGGTCGATCGGACGCGCGAGCGCGTGCGCCGGCAGCGCGAAGGCAAGCGACGCGCACGCGGCGGCAAGCAGGCGGCGCTGCGAATATGTGAAGAAGGCGGCCATGTGCCCATCCTTCCCTCGGTCTCTCAAGCTTTCGAAGGTATTGTACCCGCCCCGGCGGCGGACGCGGGCGCCATCGGCCCGCCGGCGCGCACGCAAAATGAAATCCGCCCGCCCCGGCATACGGAGCAGGCGGAAAAGCAGCTATAGGAACGCTTTCGCGACTGCGCGCCCTCGGGCCTAATCGCCCCAGTACGGATGCGCGACGCCCGCGGTGTCGCCGTTGATGGGATACACGCGCGGCTCGATGCTCGAGAACGCGGCGTCTGCCACCAGCACACCGTTCGTTGCCGGGCCCACGACGATGCCCACATGGCTCGCCGAGTAGCCCTTGTCGAAGGCGAAGCCCTGGTACCTGAAGAAGATGATGTCACCGTAGCCGGCGTTGAAGTCGACGCGGCCGCGCTCCTTGTACCAATCGAGGTTCTCGTGCGGATAGGAGCTCATGAGCGTGTTGTCGGCAAGGAAGATATCGAGGTCGGCATGGTGGAAGCACCACCACACGTAGGCCATGCACGGACCGTGGGGGCACCTCGTGCCGCCCGCCGCCTCGAACTCGGCATCGCAGTCGGGGTGCGTGAAGTAGGACGCACGCGCCTGCTGCACGAGTTTGTCCTTGAGCTCCTGAGCGGTCAGCTGGCGGCCCGTCACCTTATCGAAGTAGTACGGGCGGCCATCGACCATGCGCTGGCCGTACACCATGCGGCCGGTGATGGGATCGTAGTACACCCACTTGTCCTGCTTGGGAAGGTAGGCGAACTCGTAGTCCATCGCACCGGTGCAGGGATCGAAGTAGTACCAGCCGCCGTCGATGTACTGCTCGTCGTAGACCATCCAGGCGGTATCGGGATCGTAGTAGCACCACTTGTCCTGCTCGACGACGTAGGAGAAGCCCGTCTGCAGCGCACCGGTCACAGGATGGAAGTAGCGCCAGTGGTAGGCGTTGTCCTCGGGGAAGTAGCTATAGAGCTCGCCTTTGACCATGCGGCCGCGCTCGTCGTAGTGGACGGTCTTGTCCAGGTCCTCGATGTAGAAATCCTGGTCGGTGATGGCATGGCCATCCTCGTCGGCGTAGTACCACGCGTCGCTCGCGGCGTCGTAGTACTCCTCGTCCTCGGCGATGGTGCCGTTGGCCTTGGCGTAGTAGGTCTCGCCCGTTGCGGGGTCGGTGAAGCGCTGACTGCGGGCGATCTCGCCGTCCACATACCATACGCGGTCGCCGGAGCTCGTCGTGCCCCAACCGTCGCGCGGGGCCTGGAGCTCGATCTCGGGCTCGGCGGCAGCGGGCTCGGGCTCGGCAGCGGAGTCCTCGGCAGCGGAGTCCTCCGTTGCCTGCACCTCCTGCTCGACAGCGTCGGCAGGCGTCTCGTCGTCAGCAGCGGCGGTGTCCTCGGCGCTCTGCTCGGCAACGGCCTGTTCGGATTGATCGAGTGCGCTCGCAAGCCCTTCCATGGCAGCCGAGCTTTCCGCCCCCTCAACGGCAAGTGCCGTCGCAGGCAGCGTGCCCATAGCCAGCGCCATCGACAGCGCGACCGATGCGATCCGTCTTCCCTTCATGCGATGTCACCTTTTCCGATTCGTCCGGCGCAGCAGGGCCGCGCACTTCCGACTTGACGACGATTATGACACGGCGCCGCGGATACGGACAACGATGGTCCCCTCAGCGAGCGCCTGAGCATATTGTTGCATCAAGGGGTTTGCGCCATGTTGCGCAACATGGCGGGATAGGTGCGTGCTTGGCCGGTGCGTAGCCCGACGCGTTTTGGTAACAGCGCGACCATGAATCTGGCAACAGAGCAAAAAGGTCGGAGGGCATAGCCTCCGACCTGCGATTCCACTCTAAAGACGGCTATCACGAAATCGTCTAAGCACCCATCCGCTGGCAAAACCGATCACACCGGGCGCAAGCCCCATCAGGAATGCCGCAACGTCGACGGGAGCGATGTTCGCGATGCCCAGCAGCGTCGATAAGCTGAACGTCAGCAGCAGCGCTGCGACATACAGCAGCGCACAGGCAAGCGGAGCGAGCAGGCGTACCTTCCCAAGCTCCACACGCCATCCCGCTAAGAGGCAGACGAAAGCCGCCGCGCCGGGCAGCGTCAGATAATACGCGATAAGCGTGTACGCGAAGATTCCGCCGCCCGACATCGGTATGCCCAGCCAGAACCACAGGATGCACGCCAGCCAAAGAAGCAAGTAGACAACGACGACGATCGGCAATGCCCTACCGGCGCGCTTGAGCCAAGCCCTCATCGCGGACACCTCCCGCTTCACATGCTGCTAATTGGATGGTACCCCGTTTCGAAAACCCGGCGCATAGGATAAGAGGGGTGAACCGCCTCCCCCTTGCCGTGCCGCGCACCTATTCTCGCGACGGACTCCGCTACATGGGGGCGATATTCTACGCTTGCGCACCCCGTCGCACTCGGAGGTTAAACGTACACGTGGACCATACTTTTGACGTCGCGGCCCTCGACACTTTCATTGTAGCCGACGCGTGACAAGCTACATGGGAACCTAGAAATAGATATGCGCCGCTTGTCAGAACGATACGCTCCAACGATTGAGCAACGTTCGCCAAATATCGGTTAATTGAATTCATGTTGGTGGACCGTTTAGTGGACTACAGGTGGACTGATAGCAAAAAGGCCAGAGGACATAGCCTCTGGCCTGCGAATTCGTGGTGGGCGTTACAAGATTTGAACTTGTGACCTCTTCCGTGTCAGGGAAGCGCTCTCCCCCTGAGCTAAACGCCCGTTCAGGTGGTGCGCTCTTCAGCGCGGGAAATAATATACCGAAGCCCGCCGCGTCTGTAAAGCACTTTTTTGAAAAACTTTTCTAGCGATCTTACGCGACAGGATTTCTGCAGGTAATCGATCTAGAAGAACGACGCTTCTCCCCTACCGAGGCGCCGGAGGAAGGTCCTCGCCGATTCGCATGTTCTCGAACGTCCGTGCCATGAAGGCGTCGTCGAAGTGCGTATCGATATACACCTCGAAGCCGTTGTCCGGCGGATCCCCCTGATGCCGCTGGCCCGCGCGCCAGAAGCATGCGAGCGTCATGGCGATGTCGAGCACCATGAAGATGGCGAGAAACGTGGCGACCATCGCCTGCTTTCGCGTCGTCGGCTCTCCAATGCGGTAGATGAGCTCCGGCATGATGAGGCGGCACCACACGAGCCCGATGACGCCCCACATGAACAGAAAGCGCCACGCGATCCATTGCGTGATGTGATCCGGCAGCCCCAGATAGGTCCACGACTGGGCATCGGCAAAGTGCTCCAAGCCCCATCCGGCGCACTGCTCGAGCGTTCCGCCGAGCGCGGCGGACATGAGGAAGACCTGCCACCACGGGCGGTCGCGGACTTCCCAGAGGCACATGGTCAACAGCACGGCACCCAAGCCATACAGCGGAGAGAACGGTCCCCAGACCAGTCCCACGCGGCTCTCGACGATACCGAACGCCAAAAACGTGTAGATGGTTTCGAGCACGAGCCCGAGTACCGAAGCCACGAGGAAGATGATCAGATATTGGTAGAGCGAAGGTGTATAGCCATCAAGATACTCCCGCCGGCGCTCGAGCCTGGCTTCGCGCACCATGCGCCGTTGCTCGAGCGACATGCGGCCCCGACGCGCCCCCTCACGAGCGGCATCGGCGAATGCCGTGGCATCGATCCTGCCTTCCACGATGAGGCGTCGGGCGACACTTGCCGACCCGTAGGCATCGCGCAGCCGCCGGAGCATCCACATGGCACCTCGTGCAAGCAGGAACACCAGGACGATCAGAAGCACGATCCTGAGCATGTATCCACCTCCACTCGCACACATCAAGCTGCTTCGCCGTGGATACTCTACCCGAGCCGTCGCGCACTTCAAACTTTTTTTTCAAAATTCCCCTTGCGGCGCACCGGAAAGTCGCGTATAGTACTTCCTCGCAAGCGGACATGGCTCAGTTGGTAGAGCACAACCTTGCCAAGGTTGGGGTCGCGGGTTCGAGCCCCGTTGTCCGCTCCATCGCACGATTCGAGC
>NZ_JACJKB010000031.1 GCF_016900375.1 Collinsella tanakaei
GCACTGGTACAACAACTTCAGGATCCACTCGACGCTCGGCTACATGAGCCCCGTCGAGTTCAGGAAGGCGGGGCTGATCCTGTCGAAACCGTCCAAGTAAGTGTTGCCAATCCACGTGCTCGCCGAGTACCTCGAAGGGGTGAGGTTCCACAGGCTCAGGCGCGACCGCCTCGACGCGGCGATCGCCGAGAGGGCGGCCGCCCCGGACCTCGCGCCGGTCGTGTCGGCGCTCTGCTGCATAAGGGGCATCTCCACCCTCACCGCCTTCTCCGTGGCCGCGGAGGTCGGCGACTTCTCGAGGTTCCCGACGGCGAGGTCGTTCATGTCCTACCTCGGCCTCGTGCCGTCGGAGTCCTCGAGCGGGGGGTCGGTGTCGAGGGGCGGGATCACCAGGACGGGCAACGGGCACGTCCGCACGCTGCTCGTCGAGTCGGCGTGGCACCACGCGCGCGGGTACAGCCCCGTGTCGGCCGCCTCGCTCGCCGCCGCCCGCGGCGTGGCCGCGCCCGTCGCCGAGGCGGCCGCGCGGGCCAACAGGAGGCTGCACGACAGGGCGGTCCACCTGAGGTCGCGCGGCAAGCCCGCGAGCCTGGCCAACGCCGCGGTCGCCCGCGAGCTGGCGGGCTTCGTGTGGGCCGTCGCCAACGAGGCGGCGGCCCGGTAGCAGACCCTCCCCGCCGCGTCCCGTCGAGATGGCGCGTGGGGGACCCGCGGACGTCCTATGCGCAGCCCATGCGGCCACGCGCGGTTTTAGACAAGCGGACGACCCCAGGCCGGAGCATCGGAATGCGTTAGCCAACACGCGTATGTCAGACTTGCAGTCGTGCGTCGAGACGGACACGCCCACGGATGGGCGCGGCGGGGCGAGCCATAGAGGAGCGGCCCCGGCCCGACTGGTTCGGGATGGGGCCGCCTTGCCTCTTGACAGTTGGATTTACATATCAGGACGGGGCCCAGTGTCATGCAAAAGCATGACACTGGGCCCCGTCCTAACTGTCATGTACCGGTTATCCAGAGCAGCGACTTGCTTAAAACGCCCAGCTCATCGTTGGCATGCATGCGCCACATGCTGTACACGCACCGCGAAGCCGTATGGAAAAATCCGTTGTCCATCAGCATGACCGCGGCATCGGCAATCTGGTTGTACAGCTCCGGCGTCGGCGGAACCGGGATGCCCGATGCCTGCGCGACACCGACCGCCTGGGCGAGTCCGAGCTGTGCCTCCATCCCCATGCGACGCAAAAGCTCCCCCGCTTCTTCTTGGGCGATAGCGCTCACCCGCTCCCCCGCCGGCACGAGCCGGTAGCAGGCAAGCGCGACAAGCCGATCGCCCTGGTTCCAATAGGCGAACGCCAGCCGATAGAACAGGTACGCGATGGACTCCCGATCGAAGGCCACGCGCAGTCCATGCTTGGCGACGTCGATAACCTCGTCGAACATATTGAGCCGCGCGAGCACGCTGATAAGCATGAAGTGAGCCTGCATGGAGGTCTCGGCCATGTCCAGCAGCTTGCGTGCCTCAGGCAGCGCCTGCTCGAGCGCACCAAACTGCAGGTACATCGCGCAGAGCTCCTGCTGGACGATGAAGAGCGCATCGGGCACCCGATGGATACGTGTGTTCCGATCGTCGATCAGCAGCGGCAAGACGATGCGCTGCACTTGGTTTTCGCAGAACTGCGATTGCATCGGGCTGGCCGACAGCAGCTCTGCTTCCACGCACGTCGCCTGAATCTCCTCGATCAGGCTGTTGAACGCGCGCTCCGCAGCGTCCGGGTCGACCTGCGCCAACCCATGGACCTCATCGAGCCGCTTGCGGTACCGGTCGTCGGGCGGATCCATAACGTTGAGATCCCGCGCGGTATCGGCGCACAGCAGCCGACGCAGTTCATCGGGAAGAGGGCGGTCGTCGGCGCTCGGGTCACAGTGTGCAGCGGGGTCGGAAATGGGTTCGAATGAGAATCCGGAGATGCGGGCTGCGCGCAATCCCGCTATCGCCGCAGCGGCCTCAAGCGGCTCGTCTGCCAGCCTGCGCGCCAACGCGACATAGCGCACGAGGAACTCGGGGCGCTCGAACCCGTACGCTACGCTCGACCCATCCGCACCGACCCCTTCGACGGTGCAGGAGCTCACACGGGGACTTGCGGCGAAGGCGGCCGCGGCGAGCACAAGTGCCATACGGCACGCAAGATCACGTGCAACGCGGTCCCTTGCGGCATCATCGAGCTCGCGCCAGGTGCCCTCGTGCGCATCGAAGGCCTCATAGGGGATGCCATCGATGTCGGGCGCACGGAACTGTACGCTGAACGACCCGTCGGCCGCACGGTAATCGAACAGGTACTCCAACCGCACGAGCAGGTTGATGTGCTCGCACAGCTCGGTGAAATGCATGCGGACATCCCATTCGCCACCGGGCTCGGCTTCGCACGTACCCGGCATCGACATGGCGCATCGGGTCGATGTGCGTCCGTCGAGCATGCGGTCGACTAGCACGACCGAGGAGCGCAGCCCATCCCAATCGAGATCGGCGCACACGCGCTCGGATGGCGACACGATCACCGGATCGAGACCCGCACCCATGCGATCCAGCACGTGTGCCAATCGGTTGAGCATGGCTTCCACGCCCAGCAACAGCCCGGTCTCCTCGGGCGAGACCTGGGTCCGGTCGAAGTTGAGATAGAACCCGTTCATCGCCTCGATATGCGCAAGATGGATCTCGCACCGCGCTGCGATTGAGCGCAGGCGCTGCAAGTCGACGCGTGAAAGCACGCGCCGTGCATACCGCTCGATGCCCAAGGGATTCCGCCGAGCGTCGATGCGGTACAGCAGCGTCGCGATAGCATCGGGCAGCATCACCTGGCCGAAATCGCGAAACAGGCTCACCGGCACGCTCGAGACCTCGCGTCCGAAGGCCGGCGAAGCGGCGTCGTCCGCCCGAGCGGCCGAAGGGGCCTGAACGGCGAACACGCAGCGTTTCAGGTACTGCGACGCCAGGAACTCACGGCACTCGAGCGCCTGCTGCGTCAGCTCGCCGTCGGCTTCCTCGCGGTACCGGCCGTTCTCCATAACAGCATAGCGACCGACATGTTCGAGCGGGCCGCTGCCACGGCGCGCCAGCACATCGCCGCCCCGAGCCTGCCCGCCATCCAGGAGCATCAGGGCAATCTTATCGACATCGGGCAGATCGCGTACCGGTGCGGTAACGCTGTAGACGCGCCCCGACCCGACGATCAGGCCGAGGATGACAACGCGTCCCCTGCCTGCGAACTGCACGATATAGCAGATGCCGTCTGATGGCATGGCGAAGGCGTTCCAGACGATCCCGTACACCGTGCCGCGCGGTTGTCCGTCCAGCGTGGCCAGCCGCTTCCTGCGTGCCCGCAACGGCAGCCTGATTGTTGCTCCGGTCTTCATATGCGATGCTCCTGCTCGCGCGCTGCCCTTTGAACCAGGCCGCACGCGTTCGATTCGTTTTCTTTTTCATTACCCGCTTTTCGGCGGCAGGCGCACGGCAGCTCGACCGGACCGGCAAAGCAGCACGTTCGGTCCGCAAGCGACAAGTTTGAACCCGGCCCCATCTTGTCGGTCTAACAAAAAAGGTGCCCGGAGGCACCTTCGAAGTTCGGCTGGTGCGGCGTACAGGATTCGAACCTGTGACGTTCTGATTCGTAGTCAGACCCTCTATCCAGCTGAGGTAACGCCGCAACGCACGGAATATA
>NZ_JACJKB010000032.1 GCF_016900375.1 Collinsella tanakaei
CCGGTCCCCGGGGTCAGCCCCGCGTACCTTGAGAGCCGCATAGCGAGAGGAACCGACCGAAGGTCGGTTCCGCATCGATTCTCGATCCAATTCTGAGAGATGGAACGAAGAGAGAAACTATCGATTCTGCGACTAACCACACATAGAGACATCAATGTCAACTTAACAAGGGTAGTCATCAGCATCTGATCGCCCGGGGCGCGAGCCCCGGGAGGTATGTAGCGACCCGGCCGCGGCGCGAGAGCCGCGGCCTTGATACGGAAGCGAAAGCGAAGATTTTACGGGCGCACGGCGGATGCCTTGGCACAGGAAGCCGATGAAGGACGCGGCAAGCTGCGATAATCCGCGGTTAGGGGCACACACCCTCGGACCCGCGGGTCTCCGAATGGGCGAACCCGCCAGGAGGAGTCCTGGCATCCCTTTGGCGAACACATAGCCTCAGGGAGGACAACCCGGGGAACTGAAACATCTAAGTACCCGGAGGAGAAGAAATCAACACGAGATCCCCCGAGTAGCGGCGAGCGGAAGGGGGCCATGGCCAAACCGGCGGGCGGGCGCGCACGGCAGTGCTTTCCCCCGCCGGGGTTGCAGGGTGCGATCGACCGGGTCCTGCCGGGCCCGGCGCCGGCAGCGGAGGGGGAGCCGAACGGCCTGGGAGGGCCGGCGGCACAGGGTGACAGCCCCGTAGGCGCACCCCACCCGCGCGGCGGAACGCGTCCCTGAGTAGGGCCGGGCACGAGGAACCCGGTCCGAATCCGGGTGGACCACCATCCAAGCCTGAATACTCTCCTGTGACCGATAGCGCACGAGTACCGTGAGGGAAAGGTGAAAAGCACCCCGGGAGGGGAGTGAAACAGTACCTGAAACCGTGCGCCCACGAGCAGTCGGAGCAGCCTCGCGCTGTGACGGCGTGCCTTTTGTAGAATGAGCCAGCGAGTTGCTGGCCGGCGGCGAGGTTAAGCTTGGAAGCGAGCCGAAGCGAAAGCGAGTCCGAACAGGGCGCCATGAGTCGCCGGCCGCAGACGCGAAGCCGGGTGAGCTATCCCTGGGCAGGCTGAAGCGGGGGTAAGACCCCGTGGAGGGCCGAACGGCAGTACGTTGAAAAGTGCTCCGATGACCTGGGGATAGGGGTGAAAGGCCTATCAAACCCGGAGATATCTCGTTCCCCCCGAAATAGCTTTAGGGCTAGCGTCGGGAGTTCACCCGCGGAGGTAGAGCACCGGATCGATGAGGGGGCTTCGCCGCCTACCGACTCGAACCGAACTCCGAATGCCGCGGGCCCACATCCCGGCAGTCAGAGCATGTGGGCTAAGCTGTGTGCTCGAGAGGGAAACAGCCCAGACCGCCCGCTAAGGTCCCCAAATCCGCGCCGAGTGGCAAAGGATGTGCGCTCGCGCAGACAACCAGGAGGTTGGCTTAGAAGCAGCCACCCCTTCAAAGAGTGCGTAACAGCTCACTGGTCGAGTGGGCGCGCGCCGACAATACACGGGGCTAAGCGCGGTACCGAAGCGGCGGGATGATACGATCATCGGTAGGGGGGCGTCGCGCCAGGGGCGAAGCCGGAGGGCGACCGACGGTGGACCGGGCGCGAGCGAGAATGCTGGCATGAGTAGCGAGAGACGAGAGAGTAACTCGTCCGCCGTAAACCCGAGGTTTCCTGGGCGAGGCTAATCCCCCCAGGGTCAGTCGGGGGCTAAGGCGAGGCCGGCAGGCGTAGCCGAAGCGCAGCAGGTCGACATTCCTGCACCGGCAGCGGACCGTCACGACCGACGGGGCGACGGATCGGGGTGGCTCGGCGGGGTTCTGGACGTCCCCGTGATGGAGCGCGGCCCGCGGGACAGGGAAATCCGTCCCGCAGAAGGGCGAGGCTCCGGACGAAGCGAGTGCGCGAAGCGAGTGAGCCCGTGGTCCCCAGAAAAACCCCTAGGCAGGCACGCTGCCGCCCGTACCGCAAACCGACACAGGTGGGTGGGTAGAACATACCGAGGCGATCGGGTCAACCATGGTCAAGGAACTCGGCACAATGGCCCCGTAACCTAGGGAGAAGGGGTGCCCGCGCGTACGTGAACCCGCTTGCCGGGGGAGCGGAGGCGGGCCGCAGTGAAGAGGCCCAAGCGACTGTTTACCAAAAACACAGGACTCTGCAGAAGCCGCAAGGCGACGTATAGGGTCTGACGCCTGCCCGGTGCCGGAAGGTCACGCGGAGGTGTTAGCCGAAAGGCGAGGCACCGAAGCCAAGCCCCGGTAAACGGCGGCCGTAACTATAACGGTCCTAAGGTAGCGAAATTCCTTGTCGGGTAAGTTCCGACCTGCACGAAAGGCGCAACGACTTGGGCGCTGTCTCGACCATGGACCCGGTGAAATTGCACTGGTCGTGAAGATGCGACCTACCCGCGGAAGGACGGAAAGACCCCGTGAACCTTCACTGCAGCTTGGCATTGGCCGCTGGACGCGCGTGTAGAGGATAGGCAGGAGGCACAGATGGCCGGGCGCCAGCCCGTCCGGAGCCGACCTTGGAATACTGCCCTCGCGCGCCCGGCGTCCTAACCCGAGGCCGCCATCCGGCTCGGGGACCGTGCCAGGTGGGTAGTTTGACTGGGGCGGTCGCCTCCCAAAGGGTAACGGAGGCGCGCGAAGGTCCGCTCGGGACGGTCGGCAACCGTCCTTTAGAGTGCAAGAGCGCAAGCGGGCTTGACTGCGAGACCCACAAGTCGAGCAGGTGCGAAAGCAGGCTCTAGTGATCCGGCGGCACCGCGTGGGCGGGCCGTCGCTCAACGGATAAAAGGTACTCCGGGGATAACAGGCTGATCTTGCCCAAGAGTCCACATCGACGGCAAGGTTTGGCACCTCGATGTCGGCTCATCGCATCCTGGGGCTGGAGCAGGTCCCAAGGGTACGGCTGTTCGCCGTTTAAAGCGGTACGCGAGCTGGGTTCAGAACGTCGTGAGACAGTTCGGTCCCTATCCTCCGTGGGCGCAGGAGAATCGAGGGAGGCTGCCCCTAGTACGAGAGGACCGGGGTGGACGGACCTCCGGTGAACCGGTTGTCGACCAACGGCATGGCCGGGTAGCCGCGTCCGGCGCGGATAACCGCTGAAGGCATCTAAGCGGGAAGCCGTTCCCGAGATCAGTTCTCCTTTCGGTAAGGGCCCAGGTAGACCACCTGGTTGATAGGCCGCAGGTGCAAGGCGTGCGAGCGCCTCAGCCGAGCGGCACTAATCGCCCGAGCTCTTCGCTTATCTTC
>NZ_JACJKB010000033.1 GCF_016900375.1 Collinsella tanakaei
CGACAACGGCATCTTCGGCCAGGGCACCGACGAGCTGTGGGCCAAGCAGAACATCCAGCGCTGCGCGGTCGCCACGATCGCCGTGCGCTTCCAGCCCGAGGCGCTGCCCGAGGCGTAAAGCCATCAGCCCTCTAGCTCCCGACCGCACCGGCCCGCTGAAAAGCGGGCCGGGCCCGGGGGCCCGGACGCGTGGGGCCCCCGGGCCTTGAACGCACTGGATGCAAGCTGTCGCGAAGAAGGCAATTACGGCTGGAGCCGCCCTCTCGTTATGGGAGGGCGGCTCCAGCCGTTATCGCCATAGGTCTGGCCTGCATGCAAAAGGAGATCCCTCCCGGTCGGGAGGGATCTCCTTCCACTTATTACTCGCGACAGCCTGCGAAGTAAACCGGAAACTGGGTTCTAGCGGGCGATGAGGTCGAAGTCGAACACATCGGACAGGCGGACGACCATCGTGGCGACCTCGGCGCGGGTGATCGGGTCGGTGCCGCGCAGCGGGCTCTCGTTGCCCATGATGCCCTCGGAGACGAGGTAGGCCACGTAGCCCTCGGCCCACTCGGACACGGTGTCGGCGTCCTCGTAGGCGCCGAGCAGCTCGTCGGTGTCGACCGCGGTGTCCTCGCCGCACTTGGCCGCATAGACGGAGAGCATCTTGGCGAGCTCCTGACGGGAGATCGTGTCGTCGGGACGGAAGCAGTTAGTGCCCTCGTCGCCGGAGACGATGCCGGCGTCCTTGGCCCACAGGATGGCCTCAGCGTAGTACTTGTTGCCATCGACGTCACCGAAGCCGGTCTTGAAGCCGGTGGTCTCGTCGTACTTGCCCTCGTCGACGAACTCGGGCTGGCCGGCCATCTTGTAGAGGACGACCGCGACGTCGCCGCGCTTGATGTTGTCGTTCGGGCCGAAGAAGTCCGTGTAACCGTAGCCGTTCATCCAGCCGTTCTTGTTGGCGGTGTAGATGTCCTCGGCGGCCCAGAAGTCGTTGGACACGTCGTTGAAGACCTTGTCGTCGGTGACCTCGAAGACCTCGCTCACGCCGTCGAGGTCGTAATTGACAACGCCGTCAGCGGTCTTGATGTGAGCCTGGTAGAAGCCCTTGTCCTTCAGCTCGACGTCGCGCTCGACGACCTCCCAGGCACCGGTGGTCTTGTTGTACTCCACCAGGTCGTAGGAGTCGACGCCGTAGGCGTCGGCGGGAACGCCCTCGAGCTCGGCGCCCTTGGAGCCGTAGAAGCCGAAGGTGGCCTCGATGGCCTCGCCGGTGTAGGAGACGATGCCGGTCGGGCAGCCGTGCGCGTCCTTGCCGGTCACGATGTCGTGGTCGACCACGATGTGGGCGGGCTTCACGGCGTTGACGATGAAGGTGAACTCGGCGGAGCCGTTGAAGGTGACGCCCTCGACGGTGATGATGTACACGCCGCCGTCGACGACCTCCTCGACCGCGGTGCGCTTGCCGTCGGTGGCCTGCTTCTCGATCGTCACGGTGTAGTCGGTGCCCTGGACGAGGGTCTTGCCGTCGGCCTTGACGGTGAAGCCCATGTTGGCCTTCTTGTCGGTGCCGTCATAGGTGTCGGACGCGGTGCTCGCGACGTTCTGGCCCTTGTAGGTCATGAAGATCTCGCTGTTGGCGTGGACGACGCCGTAGGAGACGACGACCTTGGCGACCTTGGTGCCGGCGACGTAGTCACCGGTCACCTTGTCGGTGTAGCCGACGGTGGTCTCGACGTAGTAGGTGCCGGGGGTGTCGAGCTGGGTCTTGCCCTGCAGGTCGACGACGTTGTCCTCGTCGTCGTAGACGACGGTGTCGTAGTTGTTGATCTTGGTGCCGTTAACCTCGACCTGGATGTGGGTGAGGTCGAAGTAGGTCGGCTTGTCCTCGGACAGGTTGACAAGGAAGTTCACCTTGTCAGCTCCGGTGTCGGTGCTGTCGCCACAGCCAGCGAAGTCGATGTCAGCCTTCAGATCGGCGTAGAGGACGGTGAACTCGGTGGTGCCGGTGACGTAAGTCGCGTCGTCGTCGACCGTTACGCGATAAGTGTACGCGCCGCGAGCAAGATCGGAGTCGTCGTACTCCTGGCCGTCGGGGGTTTTGACGAGCTCGATGTGGAACTTGCCCTCCTGGCCATTGTTCTCAAAAGCGTTCTTGGAGAAGTCGTCGTTGTCGACGCCGTTGATGGACTGGATGAGGTCCTTGACCGTCAGGCTGTCGCTGGGCTTCTGGGAACCGGTGCTCAGAAGGGTCTTGCCGATGACGGAGGCGTCAGCGAGGTCGAGCTTCTCGGTCTGGAAGTCGATGACCTTGTGGCCCTCGTAGTCGCCGGCGCGGGTGCCGTCGATGACCGCCTGGTACCAGACGCCGGGGGTGAGGGCGGTGCCGCTCATGTCCGCGCCGGTGGTCTTGTCGACGATCGTCATGGTGTAGTCGTCGCCCGCATCGAGGATGTGGCCCTCGACCGCGACGCCGAGGCGCGCGGCCCAGGCGGCGCCGTTGTTCTTGCCGGCCTCGGGGCTGAACTCGAAGGTGGTGTCGGTGGCGTCCTTGCCGTCGACCAGCACGGCGTCGTCGAGGGAGAAGCCGACGATGCTGAAGGTGTCGGCGATGCCGCGCAGGTACCAGTCGCCGCCCTTCCACTGGGCGATGACGACGGCGTAGTCGCCCTTGGCGGAGGGCATGGCGTACTTGCCGCTGGCCTTGACGCTCGTGCCCTTAAGATCGACCAGCTTGCCGCCATCGTAGCGCTGGACGGTCACGCCGTTGGACGAAACCGTGCTGCCCGAGCCGATCTGATCGTAGTGAACGTAGTAGTAGTAGAACTCGCCGTCGATGAGCGCGGAGTCGTCGCGCAGGTAGGCCTTGTGCTCGACGCCGGCGTCGTCGGTCACCTTGGACGGGACGCGGCCCTGACCCTTGCCGTTGTAGTAGAAAGTGGTCTGGGCGCTCTCGTACTCGGGGGTGGCGCCGTCGACGTTGGACTCGTCGTACGCCTGCAGCTCGATGCCCTCGGTCGCCATCGCGGCCACGGGGGCCACGCCGAGGCTGAGCGCGCCCACCAGGGACGCGGTCACGACGGCGGCCACCTTCTTGGTGTGCTTCCTGTTGACGCAAGCTGTCATACGTCTTTCTCCT
>NZ_JACJKB010000034.1 GCF_016900375.1 Collinsella tanakaei
CACGGAAGGAGAAAGACGTATGACAGCTTGCGTCAACAGGAAGCATTCTAGGAGGGTCGCGGCCGTCATCAGCGCCTCGCTGGTGGGCGCCCTCTCCCTCGGCATCGCGCCCGTGGCCGCCATGGCCAACGAGGGCGACATCGAGCTGCTCGTGAACCAGGGCGTCGAGTTCACCGACGGCGAGATCACCGCCGCCGAGGACGAGGCGGGCAATGTTTACGAGGGCGACGCGCTCAAGAACGTGACCTTCGCCGACGACGGGGTGCATTACCTCATCCCGACGGAGGTCACCATCGACGGCAAGGCCTACGAGGTCGGCGATGAGTACGAGGGCGCGGAGATCAAGGTTACCTACTACAAGGCGGGCGGCACCGATGCATTCGCCGACGGCACGCAGGTCACCTGGCTCTCCGACAGCGGTGCCGGCATCAACGCTGCGGGCACCTACTACGCGGCGGTCTACCTCGAGGGCACCAGCGGCGCCGGTGTCGTCGTCCCCGTCAAGTTCACCCTCAAGGCCGCAAGCCTCGACGACGCCTATATCTGCGACGGTACCGACGCGGACGATAAGGTTATCGAATACAAGGACAAGACTCTCAGCTTCTCAGCCGACACTCTGAACGTCGCTGTGGACGGCAAGATTATTGAGGGCTACAGCGTCACGGTCTACAAGCAGGATGGCCTTGAGCCCGTTCGTCAGCCTGGCGTCAAGGACGCTGGCGAGTACTTCGCCCGCGTCACCTACAACGGCCAGACCAAGGATATCCCGTTTGAGGTGAAGGCCATCGATCTCGCCTCCGCCAAGATTGAGTTCGCCGACGGAAACGTTCTCTATGGCGATCTGAACGACGCCCTCCCGACCGAGATCAGCAAGATTGACGGAATGACAGTCACTAAGGACACCGCCAACAAGGACGAGTATATCCTTGGTGGCACTTCCATCAAGCTGTCCTGCGATTACACGGGCAACTACAGCACCCCCCAGAAGGGCGAATACACTTACACCCTGAACTCTTGGGCGGTAGGCGACGCCAGCCACACGAAACCGGGCAACAACGTCTACGGCACCACGACGGTGACGGTAGTCCGCTATGAGAATGAGGCCGAGTTCACCTATAGGGGAACAGAGCTCAAGGATTCCTCGACCATCTTCGACTTCGACGCCTCTCAGGTGAAGGCCTACGACAAGCTCACCTCCGGCCGCGAGGAGATTCCCGTCGAGATTGCCTACTATGAGTATGACGAGGACACTAAGGATTACACTGTCCCCGTTACCGCTGAGCAGGTGAAGACGCCCGGCAAGTACCAGGCGGAGATCAAGGCCGTCGACAGCACCTACACCTACGGCGGAATTGTCAAGGTCAATTTCGAGATTGCTGCGACGCAGGTCGAATCCGATGAGGTTTACGTCCGTTACAACGGCGAAGCCGTCAGCGCCGGCGAGACCGTCGACATCTACAGCGGCTCTGACCTGATGCCGAACCTCACTGTCGACGCGAAGGACATCGATGGCAACCCTGTCGACGCCTCCGAGTTCGACGTCACCGTCACTGACTCCGACGGCGAGGAGGTCACCGAGATCGTAGACGCCGGCACCTACACCGTGACCGTCAAGTCCAAGGACGGCTCGATGTACGAGATCGCCAACAACTCTGGCAACGAGTCCATCACCTTCAAGATCGATGCGGTAAATGCAGTTTACGGCGATGTCCAGACCGGCACTACCGGCACGCCCGCGAAGCCCGTCTACGAGTATCTGCCGACCGGAAACGCCCAGCTGCGCTTCGCCGGCACCATGACCTACGGCACCGATAAGGCCACGACCTACCTGTACACCGGCGAGCCCGTCGTCCCGACCTTCGAGTACGACCTCATCGCCGACGTCCAGGGCTACGACGAGTCCGAGGAGTGGATCGCCCTTCCCGCCGACTCCTACAAGGCCTCCTACCAGATGAAGGACGCCAAGACCGGCAAGTGGTCCAAGGTCGACGAGTGCGTCGAGCCCGGCACCTACAAGGTGACCCTCACCGACTCCCGCGCCGACGCCAACCACGACGTCGAGTTCGAGCACGAGTTCACGATCACCAAGGACCGCGTCTTCAACGACGTCCTGAACGACCAGTGGTTCTCCGAGTACGTCTACAAGGCGGCCCAGGAGGGCTGGATGAACGGCTACGCCGGCACCGACTTCTTCGGTCCCGAGGACTCCATCAAGCGCGGCGACGTCGCGGTCGTCCTCTACAAGATGGCCGGCCAGCCCTGGCTGACGGACGATGAGGGCCACAAGGACGAGAACGGCAACTACGACACCGGCTTCGCCGACCAGGTCGACGGCATGTACTACAACGAGGCCATCGCTTGGGCCAAGGCCGCCGGCATCGTCACCGGCGACACCGGCACCAACATGTTCCGCGCCGAGGACACCATCTCCCGCCAGGAGCTCGCGGTCATGCTCGGCCGCTACGCCGCCCTGTGCAAGGAGGACGTCGCGGGCGCCGAGGCCGACCTCTCCGCCTACACCGACGCCGCCTCCGTCGCCGACTGGGCCGAGGACGGCGTGAGCTACCTCGTCGAGGCCGGCGTAATGGGCCAGGACGTCGACGTCCTTCGCCCGACCGACCCGATCAACCGCGCCGAGGTCGCCACGATGGTCGTCCGCCTGTCCGACGTCTTCGACTTCGACCTGCTCGACTAGCATCCGGCCGGATGATCGCTGGGTGAGCCCCGCATAGGCCAATCCGCATGGAAGGAGGAGGGGAGCCGATACAGTTCCCCTCCTTCCATATGAAACGGCGCATGCCGCCTTCCCGCAAAGGGAGGGCGGCATGCGCCGTTATTGCCTTCTTCGCGACAGCTTGCATCCAGTGCGTTCAAGGCCCGGGGGCCCCACGCGTCCGGGCCCCCGGGCCCGGCCCGCCGGGAGGCGGGCCGGAGCGGTCGGGAGCTAGAGGGTGCCCCTTAGGCCTCGGGCAGCGCCTCGGGCTGGAAGCGCACGGCGATCGTGGCGACCGCGCAGCGCTGGATGTTCTGCTTGGCCCACAGCTCGTCGGTGCCCTGGCCGAAGATGCCGTTGTCG
>NZ_JACJKB010000035.1 GCF_016900375.1 Collinsella tanakaei
GCGCGCCCACCAGGGACGCGGTCACGACGGCAGCCACCTTCTTGGTGTGCTTCCTGTTGACGCAAGCTGTCATACGTCTTTCTCCTTCCGTGAGGAACAGATAATCGCCAGTTACACGGGAGGGGATATGAGGCGGGGCGTGCGCCCGCTGTCACCCGGATAGCAAAAGTGCGTTTGCGGAACCGGTGAAAATACTTTGGCGAAACCGGTGAAAACACGTTGGCGCGGATGGCGAGAGTACGTTGACACGAGCGGCGGGGATCCGCCGGCGGATCCGGCGCGGGCGCATCTGCCTCGGTGGCGCCAGGGGGCTCCGGGCGCGGAGATCCCGATTCCCCGGTGCCGGGAATTCGGATTATGCCGACTGCCATATTCGGATATTCCTGGTCGCGGAATTCGGATTTTCCGGAACGGGATGCTCGGATTCCCCGTTCCTGCCGGACACGGCGCTATAATGGCGCAGACGGCGGACGGAACGAGAGGGGGGTCGCCCATGGGGATCGAGCCCGACGGCTACCTGCCGCGCATCGTCGACGAGCAGGTCGAGCGGTACCTGAGGGTATTCGGCGCGGTCGAGATCGCGGGGACGAAGTGGTGCGGCAAGACGTGGACGGCGAGGCGCCACGGGGCGTCCATCACCTACGTCGACCAGGGCGACAACCTCGCCGTGGCGAGGGCCGACCCGTCGATGATGCTGCTCGGCGACCGCCCGCACGTCATCGACGAGTGGCAGCGCGAGCCCGGGATCTGGGACGCCGTGCGCCACGGCGTCGACGAGGAGCGGCGCGTCAAGGGCGCGTGGATCCTCACCGGGTCCTCGACCCCCAGGAAGCGCTCGCCGGACGAGCGCCACCACAGCGGGGCGGGCCGCATCGGGCGGATCCGGATGCTCCCGATGTCGCTCGCCGAGTCGGGCGACTCCACCGGCTCCGTGTCGCTCTCCGGCCTCTTCCGGGGCGAGTTCGAGCCCTGCGCGGCGGAGAGGGACACCATAGGCCTCGTGGGGCTCGCGTGCCGGGGCGGCTGGCCGGAGGCGATCGAGTCGGACCCCGAGGACGCCCAGATCGTGGCGCGCGAGTACCTGAACCTGGTGTTCGGCGAGACCGTCCCCGACATGGGCAGGGACGGCTTCGTCGCCGAGCGCATATGCGGCTCCATCGCGCGCAACCTCGGGCAGGCGACGACCTACCGGACGCTGGCGGGCGACGTGTACGGCGCCGAGGAGCGCCCCGGGGCCCTGCTGTCGGAGGACACCGCCTCCGCGTACCTGCACCTGCTGAGGTCGCTCTACCTCGTCGAGGAGGTGCCGGGCTGGGCACCGCCCGCCCGCTCCAAGAAGCGCTTCACCGTCAAGCCCAAGCGCTACCTCGCCGACCCGTCGCTCGCCGTGGCCCTGCTCGGCATGGGGCCAGGGTCGCTCGTCGCCGACTGGCAGACCTTCGGCCTCGTGTTCGAGAACCTGTGCATGCGCGACCTCGCCGTCTACGCGAGGGCGCTGTCCGGCGCCGGGCCGGTCCCCGTGCGCTACTACCGCGACGACTCCGGCCTGGAGGTCGACGCCGTCATCGAGCGCGCCGACGGCTCCTGGGCGGCGCTGGAGGTCAAGGTCAGCGAGGACAAGGTCCCCGAGGCGGAGCGGAGCCTGCTGAGGATGCGGGACAAGCTGTGCGGCGACGGCCGCGCCCGCGTGCGCGAGCCCGAGTTCATGGCGGTGCTCGTCGGCATCTCGGGGTACGCCCGGCGCCTGCCGAGCGGCGTGCTCGTCATCCCCGTCCGGACGCTGACGGCGTAGGCGCGGCGGCGATGGCGGCGGCGGGGCCGCGCCGCCTCGCCGGCTCCACCTCGATGGGCAGCACGCGCATCAAGCCTGCGGCGCTGGCGCGGCCCCGCGTGGTGAGAAAGCCCGCCTCCACCGCGCTCGACCGGTCTCGATCGTCGCGCTCATGAAGCTGCGGGCCTCTTCCTCAACGACCCCGTCTTCTCGGAGCCGAACGATTCCTCGGTGCTGCTCACGCTCGAGAACAGCATCACTTCGCGCGTCCTCAGGCAGAGCGATACCGTTTCCGGCATCGTCGGCGAGGAGGCGTACAGGACGCTCAGCGGGCACGAGCTGTCAGCGGTCCAGATTGTCTACGTGAGAGGCGGGGTGACGGTCAAGCAGCTCTCCGAGCACCTTGGGAGAAGCGTCAAGGCCGCAAGGTCGACCCTGAGGGGCCTCGTCGACAAGGGGGTCCTCTCGTGGCACGGCTCCGGCCCCAACGACCCGTCCCAGTACTACTCCTTCCCCCGTTCCCACTAGATACAGCTGTAGGCCCATCGGAATCCCAGGGCCCCGCAGGGGCAGAGTGGGTAAGAGTAGATTCCGGCCACCTCGGCCGGGCCCTGAGCCGATCGGGTGGAACCCGAAGACGTCCAGAAGGCGACGATCCGCCGGCGGCGGATGCCAGCCGATTCTCGTGCGCGCAGCTCGCCACGCGCCACGCGGGGCGCAATTCGCGCCTCATGCCTCCTCGGCCGTTGGATTCCGGGACCTATCCGTATCGTCTAAATCGAGATGCCGCCTCTCGGCGAGGGGAGGCGGCATCTCGGTTCTCCGCAATGCCGAGATGCAGTTCGATCGGGGCTCGGACCCGCCGGCCGCTGCCCGTCTGGCGCGCATGCGCCCTCTTTCTTCCCCTCCCGTGTAACTGGCGATTATCTGTTCCTCACGGAAGGAGAAAGACGTATGACAGCTTGCGTCAACAGGAAGCACACCAAGAAGGTGGCCGCCGTCGTGACCGCGTCCCTGGTGGGCGCGC
>NZ_JACJKB010000036.1 GCF_016900375.1 Collinsella tanakaei
GGGGGCGCCTTATATTCACGCGTCCAGGATGGCAAGTCGATCTGTTACGGCTTTGAGGGTGAGCGTGCTCATGCTCCGATCGGTTTGCCGGCCCTCATGAGTTCTCTTCCTCTTTGTGTTTGGTCAAGTCTTCTTTTTTGAAATGGGCATGCGCTTCTTTCGGGTTCGGTCACGAAACTTCTTCGGGTTCCGGCACGGGCACGCCGCTAGCTTCCTGACTTGCCCAGCATGAGCGATTGCTCCAGCCTGTGGCTGGGGCCGCCGAACTCCACGAGCCTGCCGTGGTGGACGACGCGGTCCACGATCGCGGCGGCGAGCTTGTCGTCGGCGAAGACCGTGCCCCAGCGGCTGAACTCCACGTTGGTTGTGAACACGATGCTCCTCCTCTCGTACGAATCCGATATGACCTGGTAGAGCAGGCGGGCCCCGTCGACGTCGAAGGGAACGTAGCCGAACTCGTCCAGTATGACCAGCGATGCCCACCCGATGTCAGCCATCAGCCTGTCCAGGGTCCCCTCCCGCTTCGCCTTGCCGAGCTGGAGGACGAGCGAGGCGGTCTGGTGGAACCTGACCGGGATGCCGCGGCGGGTCGCCTCGATGCCGAGCGCGGTGGCCATGTGGGTCTTGCCGCGGCCGGTCGGGCCGTGGAAGATGAGGTCCTCTGCGCGCCCGACGAAGTCGAGCGAGAGCATCACCTCGCGGCCCCAGCCCTCCGGGAACCGGACGTGGGACCAGTCGAACCCCTCTCGACGGCCTTGGGTACGGGGAACCTGGCCTGCCTGAGCAGCCTCGCGCGCTTCGACCGCTCGCGCGACTCCAGCTCGCGGGCGAGCATCCCCGAGCACGCGGAGAGCTGGCCGGGGGTGGCGGTCTCGAGGAACCACGCTATCGTCGCCCTCGAGATGAACAGCGACCTCGCGCGCGAGGAGAACTCCCCGCGCTCCTCGTCGGTCAGCCTAGGCACTCGCGGCACCTCCCTCCAGCAGCTCGAAGGCCCGGTCGTACCCCGCGAGGTCCACCGGCTCGTCGTACTCGACCAGCGCGTCTCCCGTCGCCGCCCTGGCGGCCGACAGCTCGAGCGTGGCGGCGTCCACGCCGCCTGTCGCCTCGAGCGAGCGCATTGCGCCACCCACCGGGACGTGCGCGGAGCAGCCTCAGCTGGAGCGCGGGGTCCGCGGAGTCCGTCGGCGCGTCGCCCCACTCGCGCGGGTGCTCGGCGACGACCTCGCCGCCGGGCCCGACGACCGTGACGTCGAAGGCGCCCATGGCGACGGCGACCTCGCGGGAGGCCATCTCCGGGCCGGCGGAGTAGCGGTGGTTCCCGCCGGCCCTGAAGCCGCCCTGCTTGTCGCACTTCCTGGTGAGCCACGTGACGCACGCGAAGGGCGATGCGGGCAGGGGCGAGAGCGCCGCGCGGTCGTCCTCGAAGAGCTCGGGCTCGGTCGCGCCCTTTCGGTAGCGGGGCTTGCCGTCGGACGCCTTCAGGCACGCCTCGAGGAGCCTTTTGTTGTAACCCTTCACGTCGAAGAACTGCGGTATCGGCACGAACAGGTTGCGCCGAAGCGCCCCGACCTTGTTCTCCACCGAGCCCTTCTCGTTGCCGGAGTAGGGGTTGGTGAAGCTGTAGTCCAGACCGTAGTGCGCGGCGAAGCGGCGGAACTGCTCGGAGGTGACGATCTGCGCGCCGACGCGGCGCCCGACCTCGGTGGCGTTGTCGAACACGGCGCGCAGCGGCACGCCTCCCGGGAACTCGAACACGTCCCCGAGCCCCTGGCAGACACATTCGGCCGTCCCCCCCCCAGAACACCTGCGCGAACCCGATATTGGAGTGCGGGAACGTCACGACCAGGAAGTGCCCGCGGGTGAGCACGCCCCGCACGCGGAAGTCGGCTTGCCCGAAGTCGACCTGGCACTCGCCGGGCAGCCAGTCGAGCAGCAGGAACCCCTGTGCCTCGCGGGAGTCGGGCCCCGCCGCCAGCTCGGTGCGCCTGCATTTCACATATCTACGCACGGTCGAGTACGACCCCTCGAAACCCCGCTCCTCGACGAGCCTGTCGTAGATCCTCTTGGCCGTGTGGCGCTGCTTGAACCAGCAGCGCCTGTCCTCGCGTAGCCACGAGTCAATCAGGTCCGTATGGGGTGCGAGCAGGGGCGACTTCGGGGTTTTGCCGACCCTGGGCGGCTTTTCGGAGAAGTCCGCCTTTCTAAGGTACTTCCTCACCGTGGGCTCCGAGACCCCGGTGCTCCGGGCGATCGATGCGACGCTCGCCCCGCACCTGCCCAGCCTTCTGATATCGTCGATCTTGTCCACGCCGATCATTTCCTTTCTCAGCCTCCCGTCGTCGAAACCGATGCAACGACAACGTTAGGCCGAACCGGGATGGTCGGCGTGCCCATGCTCAGACCCGAAAGATCTTCGCGCTCATTCCCGAAAAAACAGTATGCTCAAATTCGCAAATCAGACGTTATCAAACACACTCTTCTGCGCGCCAGCGCGTTGTGGGCTTCATATTCGACTCTTGGTTCGCAAAGGATAGAACGCTCTGCTGTTTTGGAACGCCTTATTACTAGCGCATCCACGTCTATGTAAG
>NZ_JACJKB010000037.1 GCF_016900375.1 Collinsella tanakaei
TGTGTTTGGTCAAGTCCGTCTTTCTGAAATGATCACGGAAAACTTTCGGGTTTGGGCACGCAACTTTTTCGGGTTCGGTCACGGGCGCGCCGCTAGCTTCCCGACTTGCCCAGCATGAGTGACTCCTCGAGACGGTGGCTTGGGCCGCCGAACTCGACGAGCCTGCCGTGGTGGACGACGCGGTCCACGATCGCGGCGGCGAGCTTGTCGTCCGCGAAGACCGTGCCCCACCGGCTGAACTCGACGTTCGTGGTGAACACTATGCTCCTCCTTTCGTAAGAGTCGGATATGACCTGGTAGAGCAGGCGCGCGCCGTCGACGTCGAAGGGGACGTAGCCGAACTCGTCGAGGATCACGAGCTCGGCCCTGCCGACGTCCGCCAGCAGCCTGTCGAGCGTCCCCTCGCGCTTCGCCTTGCCGAGCTGCAGCACCAGCGTCGCCGTCTGGAAGAAGCGCACGGGCACCCCGCGCCGGGTCGCCTCGATGCCGAGGGCCGTCGCCACGTGCGTCTTGCCGCGGCCGGTCGGGCCGTGGAGGACGAGGTCCTCGGCGCGCCCCACGAAGTCGAGCGAGAGCATCTCGTCTCGGCCCCAGCCCTCGGGAAAGCGCACGTTGGACCAGTCGAACCCCTCCACGGCCTTGGGCACGGGGAAGCGGGCCTGGCGCAGCAGCCGGGCGCGCTTCGACCGCTCGCGGGACTCGAGCTCGCGCGCGAGCATCCCCGAGCACGCGGCGAGCTGGCCCGGGGTCGCCGTCTCGAGGAACCACGCTATCGTCGCCTTCGATATGAACAGCGACCTGGCGCGCGAGGAGAACTCCTCGCGCTCGGCGTCCGGGATCCTAGGCACTGGCGGCGCCCCCCTCCAGCAGCTCGAAGGCCCGGTCGTACCCCGCGAGGTCGACCGGCTCGTCGTACTCGACGGACGCGTCGCCGGCGGCCGCCCTGGCGGCGGCGAGCTCCAGGGTGGCGGCGTCGACGCCGCCCGTGGCCCCGAGCGACCTCAGCGCGCCCTCCACGGTCGCCGCCCAGCCCCGCCTGGCGCTCACGTCGCGCAGCGCCCTGAGGTCGGCTCCGAGGTCGGCGGGCGACTCGGAGTCGAGGAAGGCCACGAGCTGCTCGGGCAGGGACCCGCGCACGACGCTGTCGCGCCAGCCGCCCGGGCGGATCGCGAGCAGCCTCAGCTGCAGGGTCGGGTCCGCGGAGTCGGTCGGCGCGTCGCCCCACTCGCGCGGGTACTCGGCGACGACCTCGCCCCCGGCGCCGACGACCGTGACGTCGAAGGCGCCCATCGCGACGGCGACCTCTCGCGAGGCGTTGGCGGGCCCCGCCGAGTAGCGGTGCTCGCCGCCCGCCCTGAACGAGCCCTGCTTGTCGCACCTCCTGGTGAGCCACGTCACGCACGCGAACGGAGCCGCGGGCAGCGGCGAGAGCGCGGCGCGGTCGTCCCCGAAGAGCTCGGACTCGCTCGCGCCCTTGCGGTAGTGCGGCTTGCCGTCCGAGAGCGCCAGGCACGTCCCGAGCAGCCGCCCGTTGTAGGCCTTCACGTCCCAGACCTGCGGGACCGGGACGAAGAGGTTGCGCCTGAGCGTCCCGACCTTGTTCTCCACGGAGCCCTTCTCGTTCCCCGAGTAGGGGTTGGTGAAGCTGTAGTCGAGCCCGTAGTGCGCGGCGAACCGGCGGAAGAGCGCCGAGGTCCTCATCTCGGCGCCGACCCTGCGGCCGACCTCGGTGGCGTTGTCGAACACGGCCCGCAGCGGCACGCCCCCGAGGAACTCGAAGACGTCGCGGAGCCCCTGGCAGACGCACTCCGCGGTCTCGCCCCAGAAGACCTGCGCGAGCCCGACGTTTGAGTGCGGGAACGTGACCACGAGGAAGTGGCCGCGGGTGACGACGCCTCGCACGCGGAAGTCGGCCTGCCCGAAGTCGACCTGGCACTCGCCCGGGAGCCAGTCGAGCAGCAGGAACCCCTGCGCCTCGCGGGCGTCGAGCTCGGCGGCGAGCTCCTCGCGCCTCCTCCTCACGTACCTCCTGACGGTCGAGTACGAGCCCTCGAAGCCCTTCTCCGCGACGAGCCGGTCGAAGACCCTCTTCGCGGTGTGGCGCTGCTTGTACCAGCAGCGCCTGTCCTCGAGCAGCCACGAATCGACCAGCGCCGCGAAGGGCTCGAGCAGGGGCGACTCGGGCGCCCTGCCGACCGCCGGCGGCCTCTCGGAGAGGTCCGGCTCCCTCAGGTACTTCCTCACCGTGGGCTCGGAGACCCCGGTGTCCCGGGCGATCGAGGCGACGCTCGCCCCGCCCCTCCCGAGCCTTCTGATATCGTCGATCTTGTCCACGCCGATCATTTCCTTCCCGGCCTCCCATCGTCGCAACCGTAGCGGCGACAACGTTAGGCCCCGTTGGGGATGGTCGGCGTGCCCATGCCCAAACCCGAAAGTTTTTCGTGACCATTCCCGAAAGCTCCGGGTGATCAAATCCGCAAGTCAGACGTTATCAAACACAT
>NZ_JACJKB010000038.1 GCF_016900375.1 Collinsella tanakaei
GCTGGGCAAGTCGGGAAGCTAGCGGCGCGCCCGTGACCGAACCCGAAAAAGTTGCGTGCCCAAACCCGAAAGTTTTCCGTGATCATTTCAGAAAGACGGACTTGACCAAACACAATGCGGCATCTCAGTCCGAAAGCGGCCGGGGAGGCCGCATCGCCCGCATGAGGGGACCAGCCCGGGACCCTTCATGCGGGCGCGGACGGGTTGCACTTTGCGTGAATTCAGGTCGATATGCGGTTGTATTCTGCAGCCGATAGTGGGCAATCGTGGTTGTACTTCCGTTGAATCCGCAGGGAGGGGCTGCATGCTCTGGCGGAAGGTCGAGGGGGAGCCCGGGGTGCCCCTTGGGCCTGGGGAGGGGTCTCGGGCTAAAGGCGGCCCCGCCATTTCCGAGAAGCGCACCTGGCTGGGCGCGCCCTGCCTACCCCAGCAGCCACCGCCAGGCGGGGACGACGTGGACCGTCCCCTCGGGGACGGGGATCTCCTCCTCGTCGTCCATGGTGACGACCCAGCCCTCGCCCGCGCCGAGCCGGCGCATGCCGGCCCGCAGGCCGCCCACCTCGCGCTCACGCGTGGCGCCGTCCGCCATGGAGACCGTGGCCTGCACGAGCCGGTAGCCGTCGCCGAGCAGCGCGTCTCCGACGACGAAGTCGACCTCGTGGCGGCCGCCGTCGTCGACGAGCAGCCGCGAGATGGCGCCCGCGCGCATGCCGCCGGCGCCCCGGCGGAGCCGGTCGAAGACGGCCGTCTCGAGCCGCTGGCCCTCGTCGCGCGACGCCGAGGGGGAGAAGGCGGCGAGCATGCCGGGGTCGACCGCGTAGACCTTCGAGGCGGAGCGGGCGTTCTCCGCCAGCGAGCGGCTGAACTCCCCGAGCTCGAACACGAGGTAGGACTCCCCGTAGTAGCCGAGCAGACCCGAGAGCGTCGCGCGCGACACGGCGAGGCCGGCCGACTTGAAGGCCGCGGCCGCCCTGTTGAGCGACAGCTCGCGCCCCGAGGACGCCAGGCAGCGGGCCAGGAAGCGGGCCGCGGCCGCCGGGTTGCGCACGCCGTGGCGCTCGATGACGTCGAGGGCGACGGTCCGGTTGGCGTACTCCTGCAGCAGCTGGACGGTGTCCGACGCGGGCAGGCCCTGAACCGCGATGAAGCCGCCGCGCGAGAGGTAGCCGGGCAGCGAGTGGCGCAGCTCCGCGCGCGCCGCGGACCCGACGGCGCCCCCCTCGGCCGCCCCGGCGGGCACCTCGGCGCCGTGGTAGCGGGCGTACTCCGCGAAGCCCATGGGGAACAGCTCGCGCGAGATGGCCCTGCCGCGGAACTCGGAGGCGAGGTCCACTGAGAGCATGCGGGAGGACGAGCCCGTGACGTAGACGGTGGATTTCGTGCCATCCACGACGCGCCGCAGGAAGGCTCCCCACTCGGGGACCTCCTGGATCTCGTCGAAGAACAGGAACGCGCCGTCGCGCCGGGCTGTCGGCCTCATGGCGTAGAACGTGTCGAGGACCTCGGCGAGCAGGCCCTGGCGGTAGGGCTTCAGGCGCTCGTCCTCGAAGTTGAAGTACAGGATCGACTCGGCGGGCCATCCCTCCGCGACGATGCGCCGCATCTCCTGGAACAGCCGGTAGGTCTTGCCGCAGCGGCGGACGCCGGTGACGACGGTGGCGAGGTTGCCGCGCGCCGGCGGGCGCACCGGCCCCAGGTCGAGGTCGCGCTCGAACACCTCGGGGACCCCCTCGTCGAAGAAGTCCTGTATCTTCTCGGCGATGACGCTGTCCATGCGGCTCTCATCCTTGTAACTCTGCGTGTCAAGCATATGCTACATCTTGGCACGCGGCGTTGCAAGGATGAGACCTGGCGGCGAAGGCGCTGACATGGCGCGGCCTCGCCGCGAGGCCCGCGGGCGCACGGTCATTCCCTGATGATCCGCGAGCGCCAGTCGGCAGACAGGCTCTCCGCCCGCCGGACCCGGCCGGCGGCAGCCGCCGACTCGGCCTCCGCGATGCGGGCCATGAAGTCCGCCTCGCCTGCGACCTCGAGGTCGCGGGCCGGCCCTGCGGACGCCCGGGCCCTCGCGCCGCCGGCGATCCCCGGCGCGGAGCGGGCGTCCTTGGGCACGGTCATCCGGCCGCCCTCCGTGAACTCGGTGCCCATCATCGCCGCCGCCACATCGCCCTCCGATCATTGAAACCATCGTTGCCGATGACGATAGCACGCGCGCCTTCCCCTCCTCCCGTGTAACTGGCGATTATCTGTTCCTCACGGAAGGAGAAAGACGTATGACAGCTTGCGTCAACAGGAAGCATTCTAGGAGGGTCGCGGCCGTCATCAGCGCCTCGCTGG
>NZ_JACJKB010000039.1 GCF_016900375.1 Collinsella tanakaei
GCGGGTGATGTCGGCCATGGGCATGAACAGGTCGGTGCCGGAGATGCCGGTCATGTAGCCGAGGTCGGCCGCGTTGTAGACGGCGTCGGCGTACCAGGCGGAGGCGTCCACGTCCGAGAACTTGGCGTACTCGGAGATCTGGAAGGGCTCGGAGGTCACGTCGCCCTCGAAGTGGGCGTCGTCGGCGGGGACGACCAGGTCGGCCACGTACCAGCCGGACTCGGTCAGGTCGGACGCGCCGAGGTCGCCGGCCTCGAGCTGGAGCTCCCACTCGTGGGTGCGCCAGTTGTAGGTGTACAGCGGCTCGCCGTCGGCGCCCACCTTGCACTTGTGGTAGGTCGCGCCCGCGGTGGCCGGGTCGATGGCGACCGACAGGCCCTTGAGGTCCTCGTTGGTGTAGGCGGTGAAGGTCGGGGCGATGGTCTCGCCCTTCACGTCGTAGACGTCCTTGTCGGCCTTGGCGGACTCGATCTCCGCCTTGGTGATCTTGACGGGGAACTCGATGTTCTCGACGTCCTTGGCGACCCCGTGGTCGTAGTAGTTGGCCTGGCCGAAGTCGATGACGCCGGTGTAGATGCCGGGCTCGACCATCTCCTCGACGACCCCGCCCTTGGCGTCCTTGTAGACGACTGTGTAGTCCTCGCCCTCGGTGAGTACGGTGGAGCCGTCCTTGACGGTGACGACCGGGGTGAACGCCTTGCCGTTGTACTCGACGGGGTTGGAGGCGTCCTTGCCGCCGATGGTGGCCCATGCCTTGGGCTGGGCGCTGTACTGACGGCCCATCACGACAAGCGTGAACGTCTTAGAACCCGCGTAGGACAGGTCATCCGGCACGTCGATGTCGACGCGGACGCTGTAGGTGCCGGGCTCGGAGTAGTCGGTCACGACCTCGCCGTCCTTGGCGACGGTGATAGTAGTCGTGAGGACCTCCCACTTACCTGCAACCTTTCGCTCAAGCGAGACCTTGGACGGATCGAAGCTCTCACCCTTGACAAGGTCGATGTAGAGCGTATCGTCAAGGTCCTCCTGGCCATAGAACGCATCGAAGTCGCCAGCCGACTCGAGAAGCACTTCATTGACGACATAGAAGACGACATCTTTCTGGGCTTTGCCATCTACGAAGTTATTCCTGTTGCCGCCGCCCTGCGTGGCAGTCGCAACGGCTTCAACACGACCGGCGATGGCACCCTGGTAATTCTCGCCATCAACAATGTCAGCGTTCCTCACGACCCTGCTAGCCTGGATGGTAAGGACGCTCGTGCTGACCTCCTCGCCGTTTACGTAAACATGAGTGGTGCCATCTGCCTGCTGAAGCTCGCCGTTGTTGAAGCGGGTTCGTGCGGCAGCAATCTCGACGGGGTCGACCGCAACGACTGCATCAGCGAGATCGATCTTGTCGACGGTAAACTTGAACGTGTAGACATCCGTGTAGACGGAGTTGTCCTTATCAACCGGCTCGAGCGTAACGGTATAAGTTCCGGCATCGGTCAGCCCACCGTTAGTCACATCCTGACCGGCTGCGTTCGTGATCTTGACGGCCACGTCGGAGCTGCCATCGAGAAGGTTTCCATCGGGGTCGGCGACGTGGATATTGTTCTTCTCGCTGTCGGTGGCGTCGCGGAAGTCGAAGCCGGTGTACATGAACGTGCGGTCGTTCACGTCCTCACCCTGGTATACGAAGGAGCCCTCGAGGCTCTTAGCGGTTACCTGGAGCTTGAACGCTTTGTACTCCTTGCCGCTATACAGGGTGTCGAACTTGTTGCCGACTGCGGCAGTGATGTCAGCGGCAGCGAAGTTGTCGTTGACGACGACAGCGAAGTAGGTGTCGACGTCATTCGGGGTAGAAGCGCCCTTGATTGTGTCGGCGGCAGGGTTGAACTTTCCGTCGCCATCATCCTTCACGTACACGACGGTGAGGTCGGCCATGGAGACGGGCCCGTTGATGTCCTTGGCGGACTTGAGGATAAGCGGGTTGCCCGTCTCGAGCTTGAAGGAACCGTCCTTCTCGGGCTCGACGTTCCAGGTGAACTCGGTGCTTTCCCAGACCGAGGAAAGCTCCTCTGCCTGCAGGTCGATGTCGCCCTCCGCGGCGAACGCGGGGACGGCCACGCCGAGGCTGAGCGCGCCCACCAGGGACGCGGTCACGACGGCAGCCACCTTCTTGGTGTGCTTCCTGTTGACGCAAGCTGTCATACGTCTTTCTCCTTCCGTGAGGAA
>NZ_JACJKB010000040.1 GCF_016900375.1 Collinsella tanakaei
GCGGGTGATGTCGGCCATGGGCATGAACAGGTCGGTGCCGGAGATGCCGGTCATGTAGCCGAGGTCGGCCGCGTTGTAGACGGCGTCGGCGTACCAGGCGGAGGCGTCCACGTCGGAGAACTTGGCGTACTCGGAGATCTGGAAGGGCTCGGAGGTCACTTCACCCTCGAAGTGGGCGTCGTCAGCGGGGACGACCAGGTCGGCCACGTACCAGCCGGACTCGGTCAGGTCGGACGCGCCGAGGTCGCCGGGCTCGAGCTGGAGCACCCACTTGTGGGTGGCGCGGTTGTAGATGTACAGCGGCTCGCCCTTGGCGTTCTCCATGACCTTGTGGTAGGTCGCGCCCGCGGTGGCCGGGTCGATGGCGACGGAGAGGCCCTTGAGGTCCTTGTTGGTGTAGGCGGTGAAGGTCGGAGCGACGGTCTCGCCCTTCACGTCGTAGACGTCCTTGTCGGCCTTGGCGGACTCGATCTCAGCCTTGGTGATCTCGACGGTGAACTCGATGTTCTCGACGTCCTTGGCGACACCGTGGTCGTAGTAGTTAGCCTGGCCGAAGTCGATGACGGCGGTGTACTTGCCGGGCTCGACCATCTCCTCGACGACCTCGCCCTTGGCGTCCTTGTAGACGACCGTGTAGTCCTCACCCTCGGTGAGCACGGCGGAACCGTCCTTGACGGTGACGGCCGGGGTGAACGCCTTACCGTTGTACTCAACGGGGTTGGAGGCGTCCTTGCCGCCGATGGTCGCCCAAGCCTTGGGCTGTGCGCTGTAGCGCTTGCCGAGGACGACAAGCTGGTAGGTCTCAGAGCCCGCGTAGGACAGGTCGTCGGGAACATCGATGTCGACGCGGATGCTGTAGGTACCCGGCTCGGTGTAGTCGGTCACGACCTCGCCGTCCTTGGTGACGGTAACGGTGGCGGCGTACTCGAAGTAGTCGGCGCCGTTCTTGCCCTCGACCGTAATCAGGCTGGGGTCGAAGCTCTCGCCCTTAGAAAGGTCGACGTAGAGCTTGCCGTCGAGATCCTTCTGGTCGTAGAAGGCCCAGAAGTCGGTGCCCTCCTTGAGCAGATCCTCGACGACGTAGATCTTGACGGACTTCTCGGCGTTGCCGTCGGTGAAGTTTGTGGCGGAAGCAGGCTTGGCCACTGCGGAGACGAGGCCGACCGGCTCACCGGAGTAGGTGTTGCCGGGATAGGTTGCGCCGAGGCCCTCGACAGAGCTGGCCTTGATATCAAGCGTGTCGGGCGCAAGCTCCTCACCGTTCACGTACACGTGAGTGGTGCCCTCCAGCTGCTGGAAGTGGCCATAATCGCTACTGCTGGAAGCGTTGTAGAAAAGGCCATCGTTCGCGACAGGGTCGACGGAGACGGCGGAGTTCGCCAGATCGATCTTGTCGACAGTGAAGGTGAAGGTGTAGCTGTCGGTGTAAACCGCGCTGTCCTGGCCGCCGTTGAGCGTGACGGTGTAGGTGCCGGCATCCTTGACGCCGCCGTTGGTGACATCAACGCCCGCGGCGTTCGTGATCTTGATGGTCACGGCGCCGTCGAGGGGGTTGCCGTCCTTGTCGGCGAAGTGAATGTTGGCCGTCTTGTCGGTATCGCCAGCGTCGCGGAAATCGTAGCCGGTGTACATGAACTTGGTATCGTTCACATCGTCGCCCTGGTAGGCGAAGGAGCCCTCGAGGCTCTTAGCGGTGACCTGAACCTGGAACCCGGTGTACTCCGCGCGGTTGCGGAAATCGTCGATGCTCTTGCCGGGGGCGTCGTCCGTCGAGATGTTGTCGTTGACGACGACCGCGTAGTAAGTGCCGACCGTCTCAGGAGTGGTGGCCTTGACGATCTTGTCAGTACCGTTGAGCTTTCCGTCGTTGTTGGTGTCCTTGACGTACACGACGGTGAGGTCAGCCATGGAAACGGGGCCGTTGATGTCCTTGGCGGACTTCAGGATGAGCTGGTTGCCGGTCTCGACCTTGAAGCTGCCGTCCTTCTGGGGCTCGACGTTCCAGGTGAACTCGGTGCTCTCCCAGACCGAGGAAAGGTCCTCCGCCTGCAGGTCGATGCCCTCGGTCGCCATCGCGGCCACGGGGGCCACGCCGAGGCTGAGCGCGCCCACCAGGGACGCGGTCACGACGGCAGCCACCTTCTTGGTGTGCTTCCTGTTGACGCAAGCTGTCATACGTCTTTCTCCTTCCGTGAGGAA
>NZ_JACJKB010000005.1 GCF_016900375.1 Collinsella tanakaei
CGTCCGCGGCCGGTACCGAGGCGGAATACCGGCGGTATCGAACGGGAATATCGGCGTGGGCGCGAGGCGGTATCGATTCGCGCTGCACCCGGTACCGAGAAGGACGATTACTCACTCACCCCCTTCAGCAGCTGACGCACGATCTCCTTCTTAGTGGCCATACGGGCCTCCTTCCAACGGGCGAGGGCGCCCGGATGGTGCCCTCCTCGCTGAAAGGTTATCGGGTTCACCGGCCGGTACCGCATATGCGGAACGGCGGTGCCGCCCTTGTGGAGCGCCGGTACTAACTAGGTGCAGTACTCACTCTCCGCAAAGGCAGTGGGGCGGCTTTTTGTCCCAAGTGATTCTGCCTTTGCGTTTTCCATGCTGGCCTTTTGGCGATTTGCGCCACCGGCTGGATTAGATAGTGCGGCGGCGCTGGCCCGCCGGGTGCGCGGGCTCGCGTTGCCGTCCTACCGATCTCCGCGCGAGCCCCCATGTGGTCTGGTGGCTATGTCTTCGGCGAGGCCTGCGATAGAGTCTCCTTGTCCAAGCAGGTATGGCTTCCAGTCCGTTTGCTTCGCCAGGTCGTATTCGGCGGCAGAGCGCTGCTTGAAGAGCAGGACCTTCCGTTCTTTCCATGCAAGCAGGGGATGGAGTATCTCACCGGTGCTTTCGATCGCGATTTCCGGCTTCAGCGTCGGGAGCTCGTAGTAGGAGCCCCGCGTCGCGCCTCTCAGGCTCTCAAAGTCGCGGCGCTCCTCCAGCGTGTCCGCTTCCCTCTCTAGACCTCGCCAGATCCTGAAGTAGGGCTGCGGGGCGAAGTCGGTCCCTTCGGTCTTCAGCAGCGTCCGGAGCCTTGTGCGGATCTCGTCCCTCCCTCTATATTTCACTTTCCGCTGCGCCTCGTGCTCGACCTGCACTTGCGCGATGTTCGATAGGCCGAGTCGTCCCGCCACGTAGTCGTCGTTGCCGAGGAAATACTCCTCGATGAGGTCCCAGCGCTCCTCCGTGCCCATGGTTGTCATGAAGAACCCCGTTATGACTCGCTCGGCATAGTCGTGCCTCTCGTTCTGTTCCTTTAAAACCGCATTGCTGTACCTCGGATTGTCCGAGAGGGCCTTCAGCTTGTTGGGATCGTTGAGACGGATGAAAATCTCAGGGTTCTCGCCCCCTCGCGCCTCGTACGTGGCGAGGTCGAGCGCCTGGAGCAGCTCGGCGAGGTCATAGCGCGCTCCTAGCGCATTGGGATCGAGATATCGCGTGCATGCCTTCGATTCGCCGGGGTTGAGGAGGTGGAGGGCCCGCATGGCCTCGTTGTAGAAGACGGATGCGTGCTTCGCATTGACCTGATAGCTATGGCGGGCTGTCGCGCTGCTCCCGCTCGGGGAGGTTTTCCGAAAGACGAATTTGAGGATCCCCTTCCGGTTGCTTTGCGTTGTTCCCGATGGCTTTACGAAAAGGTCCAGGAGCGCCTCGGCGCTCCTGATTTTGGGCGTTGATGCGTCGAGGCGCTCCTCAAATGCACGCGAGAAATCCCGTTTGCTGAACTCTCCGTCTCTGGCGAGAGAGAGCAAGGCGTCCCTGATGGCTGTCAGATAGGCGGCGAACCGCTTTTCCACCGTTGTGAAATCTTCGGTGTAAGTAACTTTCAGCACGAGGCGCGGGGACAGGGTGGGCACCCCCTCCATCGGGCTGATGTTTCCGGAAAACAGGTCGTGTTTGAACATGCCGAACGTCCTGTCGGAGAATTCCTCCTCCCACATCTTGTCAGCATGCAGGAGGTAGATGCTGCCGAGGTCTTGGATCCTGACGGCGTTCTGATTCGGGACGGTCTCGTATCGGACATGGGCGTCGTCAAGTTTCCTAACGTATTTCCCGTATCTTGAGAGGAACCAGCTCTCAGTCTCTGAGTTGATGCAGACATACGCTGTCGTGTAGGTCGGCTTTGGCCGAACGACCATGACCGGGAAATTGTAGGTCTCCTTGAGGTCTTGGGCGATCATCATGAGCGCCGCCTTGATCTTGTTGGGCTTGACCTCTTCCCGTTCATGCGCGAACAGGTAGGAGAAGGAGTCGGGGGACACCAAGATGTTCAGGCTGCGGTTGCCGCGCGGCTTTGACGCGTAGATCGAGTACAGCTTGCCCATGATTTCCCGAAGCTGCCATTGCGCAAAACGGGACATGGCGTAGAGGCGCCTGGCGTAAGAGCTGTCGTTTTTGAAGAAATCAATGGCGGCTATGCCGCGTAGCTTCTTGTCACGTGCTGCTCGTCCGATCTCCTGCACGTAATCGGCGAGGTTTCCGGTCGGAGCAAAGTGGTAGATCTTCGTGATGTCGCCTATGTCGACGCCCATTCCGAAAGCCTTGGTTGCAACCAGGACCCTACAGGATCCTTTTCTGAATGCAGAAGTCACAAGATTGCGGTACTCCCTGTCTTTGTCGCCGTGGAAGCCGAGGACCCGTCCGTCCTCTTTGCCGACGGCGTCCATGATCCTGTCCACATGGGATTTGTAGGGACAGTAGACAATCGCCTTGTCTCCGTTCGCCACCGCATCGTTGATCCAGTTGACGGCAAGCTCGCACTTCACCTCGTCCGTCAACCCCCGGAAATTGGCCTTGTTGCGAATTTGGATGGAGAAGGAGATGTTCTCGCGACGGGGATTTCCGAGGAAGGGCTTGCACGACCCAAGCTCCAGGTCCCCGATCGTCCGATTGACCATATCGTCTCTTCCGCCGTAGACGGCTGTGGCCGTGAGGCAGAAAACCGGGAAGAGCATCCCGTGCCGGCGCAACTTTGAAAGGTAGGGGCCTAGATACCAGTAGTCGGGCCTGAAATCTCTGCCCCAAGAGGTGACGGTGTGGACCTCGTCGATAACGACGAGCCCGAGTTTCCTGCCGCCCAAGATATCATCGATGTTCGAGGAGAGCAGAAGCTCCGGCGACAGGTAGATGATGGACACCTCGCCACGCCTTACGCGGTCGAGCTCGTGGCGGCGCTCATCGAAGGAGATGTCCGAATTTATCGCCGCGACAGATTTGACCCCCTTTGCCCTAAGGCCGCTCACCTGGTCGTCCATGAGCGCCTTGAGGGGCTCGATGACCAACGTGGCTACGCCATAGGTCTCTGCCAGGTAGAGGGCGGCGAGCTGGAATAGCAGTGATTTCCCGGCACCGGTGGGCGCCGTCACGAGGACGTTCGTGAAGTTCTCCGAGCCTTGGATTGCCAGCTCGGCCTGCTTGACCACATACTCGGAAATCAGGCCTTGGGAGACCTCCGTCATCTCGTTGTTCTTATCAGGGTTCTTGTAGAGGCTCAGCATGCGGAAAGACGCCCCGTCGCCCCAATAGCGCTCGAGGAGGGGGAGGAGCCTTTCGCCTCCATGGGGATCTTGCTCTCGGGTGCTTGGGCTAACGATGCTGCAGTCGGCTCCGCAATCCAAGAGCACGCCGGCAAGCGCCAGCAGCGTCTCCCCATCGGGGCCGAGCTCCCCCATGGATGCGTCCCCCAGATCGAAGGACATGCTCTCGATCGTTCTGTGTGAGACCGCGAGGCGGGCCGCGAGGTACTGGGGTCCGGGAACGCTAACGGGATCCGTGAGCGCTTCTCCGCCGTAGATGTCATCCACGCCCTCGATGAGGTCGATGGATTCGCAGGGAATCTCATCTTCGAAACGGATGGGGGACACGAGATAGTGCCCTCCGACCTCAGACACCTGGCCGTAGCATTGAGCGGAAGGGGGCTCTTCGCCTTGACCGCCGTCAAGATGGGACATGAGTTCCTCCATGTCCTGTCTGCCGCCCGGGCAAGGGTATCCTTCCGAGTCAAGGAACAGGTTGTTTCTGACGATGACAACTTTACCGTCATAAAGTTCGGCAAGCGAACCCCTGATGCCCCCCAGCTGCTCGTAAAGCAGAAGCTGGGGCCCGTCTGTCAGATTGAGCGAGCGGAAGGTGCGTTTTCTAGTTGAGGAGAGAGCGCGATAGTCAAGGTGCCCCTCGTCGTCGAGAAGTTCACGGACGGTTTCTACCGTTTGGTCGCATCCTGCTAGGAGCTTGGCTTGAGGTGCGCTCAAGCCAAGGAAAAAGATTGCAGCGTCTTCTTCCTCATATTTCCGGACGATGCTGCGGATCCTGTCCAGAAGCCAGATATCGAAAGGGCGGGGATTTGTCATGGCGCACCTCATCATTGTCGATTGGGACGAAATAAAGTCTACACCCCAGAACCCATAGAGCCGATGTGCCGCCCATATGGGGCTCTGAATCGCCTAGCGGAATTACCGGCATACGGAAGGGTGCGCATCGTCTAGTCGCAAATTGGGGGACGAGGGATTCGAAAGCGGCGGGGCAGACAGAAAAGCCCTGCAAAAACTGCATTATGTTCGGCATTCGCCGGAAGCTACCTCCCCCCGCAACCGGGTGGCCCCTCCGCTGCGCGGCGTCAAGGGGGCCCACGAGACCTCGCACAAATCTCCGCTGCGCTCCGATTGGTGGAGGTCGTCGCGGACTTCCCTTGACCCCGCTTCGCTCCGGGGCGGCTTTGCAGAGAGCAAAGCCAAGGCGGCGCGGGGCGTCGCCTAGGGCTTTGCCCGCAAGGGCGAGATGATGGACCGAGAGGCCCGGAAGGGAGACGGAGATGCACGAGCTGATGCCGAGGGAGATCGCGGAGACGGTGCCGGCACTGTACGCTACCGAGGAGGAGGACGACCCCATCGCGCGCGCGAGGCTGTTCTCGTGCCTCGGCGGGTGGACGTGGCTCGTCACCGAGTACGACCCCGAGAGCGGCGAAGCGTTCGGCCTCGTGAGAGGGTTCGAGGAGGAGTGGGGCTACTTCTCCATCCGCGAGATGGAGGAGCTGAACCGCTCGAGGGGATTCAACGTCATCGAGCGCGATTTCCACTTCGAGCCCGTGCCGGTGAGCGAGGCGAGGTAGGCGCGGAAGGCGGGCGCCCCGGCCGGTTGGGGGCCGGAGCCGGGGCGCCCGCCTTCCCCATGGTAGACCAGAGAGAGGAGCAGAGGATGGCGACGTTCGGTGAACATGGCAGGCTGACGGAAGGCGGCGCGCCCGAGTGCGCGGGCGAGATGCCCGTCGTCGAGTACGTGACGGGCTGGGGCGAGCGCGTAATGCTGGCGGTGTGCGCGGACGGGTACGAGCGCGGAGGCGGGCTGGCGCTCGTCGCCCTGAACGTGACAGACCCGGACGACGAGGAGGGGTATCTGGAGATCTGGAACGTCGTCACCGTGAACCTGCCGGGCGACTCCGTTGCCGCCGCATGGTGCTCGCGGCCCGGGCACGTGGTCGTGGACGCCAACAACGTCCCTGCCGCGCTCGTCGATGCCCTCGTCGATGCGGGTGTCCTCGAGCTTTCGGGGCGCTCGGTGCGTTCGGGGTTCTGCTCGTATCCCCTCGCGGCTGTACCATCCCGCGTTTTCGGGAGATTGGTTCCCCTCTCCGCCGCTATGGCGTTATCCGAGCGGGTGTGGGCTTGGTCCGCATAAAGGACGCACAAGGAAGGCGCCCGGCCGCATGGCCGGGCGCCTTCCTTGTGCGTCGGCATCCAAATCGTTTGCCCGCTAGTTTCCCTCCACTCGCGGGGGCTGCGCGCCGGGTTCGTCTTGGTCCAGAACGATCAATGCGCTCTCGATGAGGCCGTCGATGTAGCCGGCGTCCCACATGCCGTTCATCCCCGCCTCGATGTGCCTTTGCGCCTCCTCCAGAAGCCTGATCGCCACTGCCTTCTCGTTCACGGGACTCTCCTCTCTCGCTTGTTTCCCCACGGCGCTCGTTGCCGTCGGGCCATTCTAGCTAGGGTAGCGGAGGCCCCGGTCCTTCGGCTTGACGCGGTACAGGTCGAGTTCGACCCCCTTCTCATGCAAGAGGTCGCGGATGCACGACCGGTGCCGCCCGTCGGCGGCACCGACGATGTGCAAGTATCCGTCAACGCCCTCACGTCCGTTTTCGCGCTCGCGCAGCAGGGCTGCGGCGAGTCCAAGACAGTACGCGGGCCTCGCCCTCGGGCCGCCGAGGTCTGGAATCTGCATCCTCTCGAGGTCGCGCGGGAGGTACTCCTCCAGCGGGCAGTACCCGTAATCGACTTTGCAGCACTCCCTCGGCCCGAAGGGCCCATGCTGCACTGCGCGCCTCCTGACGGGTGGAACGATTTTCTTGCGAATCTTCATCTTCAGTTTCCTTTCGATAGCTTGCCTATGCTGCATGCGGCTGATGGGTGGGACATGCGAAGTGGCTTAGAGGAGGAGAGCAGGATAAGGCGCGACTACGCCGCGCCGGGGATACGGTGCAACCCGGCGGGCCGGGTTCGGGTCCGCGCAGGCGGCGGGCGGTGCCGCCGCCTGCGCGGCGGTGCCCGGTGCCGTAAACGCTCGGGGCCGGGGCGACTACGGATCGGTCTTTCCTGCAGATAGCGGGCGCTTACGGGGCGCCTTGAAGCCCTCCGGCACCCTGCCGCGCGGCGCTTCCCTGTCTTCTGGGGTAGGCACCTGTCCGGTGTCCTTCCCCTTTTCCGGGGCACGCCCTGCCCCTTTCTTCTTGGGCTTCGGTTTCGGCTCGGGCTCCGGCGGCTGCCACAGTTCGGGCGGCTCCCCGTTGCGGTCGGGGCGGTCGGCGAGGGTGCTCACCATCATCGCTCGCTCGGCTTCCGGCGACGTCATGCCGAGCATGCGCCCGACGAACGTCTCTGAGACGTCGGCGCTGGGCACCGCGATCACGCGCGAGCCGGCGATGCAGAGCGCGCCGACCGTTCTGCCGGTCCAGCGCATGAGCTCGGCGGGCGCGATGAGCGGGCGGCGGATCAGGCTCTCGCCGGTGTTGGTCGACCCGGAGTTCGCCCCTCGGGTGACGCTTCTCGACTCGGCGACGGCGGTGTAGTCGCCCATGGCTGCCGACAGCATGCGGGCGGTGTCGGCGTTGGAGCAAGAGAGGACGATCTTATCTTTGAGGAGGTCCAGAATCGTGCTCGCCTCGTCCCTCGAGTAGCCCGCGACCGACTGTAGCTGTAATAACGACTGGCATACCAAGAGCAGATGGAGGCCCTCGCTCCTCATCTCACCGAGATCCTGGACGAGGCGCTCCGATCGACCGAGGGAGGCCGCCTCGTCGAGCACGAGGACGGTCTCGACAGGGAGCCTGCCTGCGTTGCGCGCCGCACACGACCGCAGCGCCGAGAGCGACTGGGACACGAACGTCTGCACGAGCCGGGCATATGAACCGGTGGCGGAGCTCGAGGAGACGAAGACCGCGGTCGGCACCTCGCCGACCGAGTCTAGGTCAACTTCGTCGTCCCGCAGCATGCGGCAGACGTTGCGGTCGGCGTACTCGACGAGGTACGTCGCCAGCGTCGTGATGACGCTGGCCCCGCCGCCGCCCTCCGTGGTGGACGCAAGGAACTCGAGCGCGGGGTCGCCCGCCGGAATCGTCTCCGCGAGCGCGGAGACGCGCGCTGCCGGCCCCTTGCCCCCGCGTGCCGCGAGGAGGCCCATCACCGTCGACACTGTCCGCTGACCGTCGGGGACCTCGGGGCTCGAGATCACGAACAAGCACAAGCCGACCAGCAGGTTCCGGGCGGCGTCGGCGAAGAAGGGCTGGGATTCGTTGGTGCCCTCGGGCACGACGCAGCGGGCGAGCTCGCGCAGCTCCCTCGTGGCGCCGCCGGCGCCCTCGGAGGCGTACGCGGCCCTCGCCCTCGCGAGCGGGTCGAAGCGGATCGAAGCGGCGGGGGCGTCGAAGCTCACGCGGACGACGCGGTGGGTCCCGAGGGACTCGATCCACGGGCCGGTGAACGCGTAGAGCTCGCCCTTGATGTCGTTGACGACCAGAGAGCGGCCCTGCAACGCGTTGGCGCAGATCGTGGGGATGGCGACGCGCCGGCTCTTGCCCTCGCCCGATTCGGCCAGCACGACGGCGTGCACCGAGTCGAGGAGCCTGACCGAGCCCCCGAGGACCCCGACGGCGACGGTGCCGCCCTCGGGGGCGGCGCTCTCCTCCCAGCCGCGGGTGAGCGCCCGGACGCGGGCGGGCGATGCCTCGAGGCGGGCGTCGCCGTGGACCGGCCGCCCGGGAGCGCGCGAGCCGCCCACCCACGTCCCGTCGTACAGCGAGGCACGCCACCTCAGGTGCGTGACCGCGGCGGCGACGAGGCAGGCGACAAGGGCGGCGACGCACCATGTGGCGAGCTCGGCGGCCCTGCCCTCGGAAACGGCGCCAGCGACCGCCTCCCAAGGCGTCTCGAAGGCCGCGGCGGGCTCCGGGCCGGGGTTCGGCGGTGCCGGGAGCCCCAGCCCCTCGAAGGCGGCGGATATCGACCAGGCCGTGTCCGCCAGCCACCACGAGGCGCTCCGCCAGACGGCTGGGACCGCCACGGCTGATGCGGCCGCGCCCCAGACTGCCCCCGCGGCGAGGTCTGACCTCAGCCGCTCATCGGGTTCGATGTTGAACGACTTCTCCATCTCCGATGCTCCTTTCGGTTGAGTGCTTGCTTTTGACTGGATGCTCTAGTGCCTCTTCGGGCCGACGGGATCTCCGCTCGATCGCCGCTGCGAGTGCGGACCCGCCGACCGCGGCGATGAGCCTGAGCGTCTCGCGGCCGACCTCGTCCGAGAGCTGTCTCGATTCGTCTGAGGCGGCGGTGAGCGCTCTTGCCGCCTTCCGAAGTGCGGCAGATGCATACCCGCTACGCCCATGCGTATCCCCCGGTCCGCTTTCTCGGGGCATTGGCGCGGGAATCCTCATCCTGAGCGACCCCGGGCCGTGATCCGGCGCGGGCTCCAAGCGCCGTTGCGGGGCGCCTCCCTCCCGCGGCAGCCTCGTCCTGTCGGGCGCGACGACACGGAGGAGTGCGTTGGCGAGCCTCGCGTCGAGGTCGCGAGCGGCCTTCTCCGCGACCCGCTCGGCGGCATCGCCCTCGAGGCCTCGGAGCCACGCGCATCGCAGCACGGCCTCCCGGAACGACGACCTGACATCCTCGATCTCCGGGCGGGCAGCGGACAGCCGGTCGAGCTCGGAGGCGACTCTGGCTGCCGCGTCCGGGTGCCAGCGTCTCAGGTGCCCGTACGAGATCCTGCCGTCTGGCGGCAGGCCGAGGTCCCGGACATCCGCCGCGGTGACCTCGCGCATCGCGGCGATCGCGGCGTCGCGGGCGGCGTCACGGTCCGCCAGCGCCGCGGGCATCGCGGGCGCGAGCGCCGCGGCGGCGAGTGCGCGTCTGCCCTCGGCAAGATCGCGCCGGCCGACGAGGGCGGCGAAGCGGCCGGACGCCGACCACGCGATGACGTGCACGTGCTCGCCCGCGGTGAGGTCCCCGCCGGCGCCCCTCTGGCCGCCGTGCTCGGCAGCGACCCACCGGACGTCCGACTCGGGGACGCCCATCATCCGCGCGAGCGCCGGGTCGAGCTCGCTGCGGAGGTAGCGCTCCCAGTCGCGCTTGCACGCGAGTCGGAGCTCATCTGCCTCCTCGCGCCTCACGCTCATGACGAGCGTGAGCAGCGCCCCGTCCGCCTGCGCGACGGCGCGTTCGGCTGCGGCGACCGCTACCGCGCCGTCGCGGTCGAACAGCGCGGTGGACCCGGGCCGAGCGCCCGCGTAGCCAGCGAGGCCGGCGCGGGCCTCGTCCTCGGGCGTCGGCCCGCGGTCGGCTCCCTCGCGCGTCGCGATGTAGCCGACGCCGCCCGCCGAGGCTGAGGCGCGGCCGGGAGAGCCCGGGAGGTGCACCCGGGCGCTCATGAAGAAGCTGCCCCTACCCGGACGCACGCTCGATCGCCTCCTCGAGTGTCATGCCCGCCTGCACCATGCGCGCCCGCTCGTCGTAGGCGGCGTACACGTCCGCGAGCGGCACGTCCGCGAGGCCGGGGTACGCCTCCTTGAGCAGCTCACAGGATGCGATCGCCGCTGCGACCGAGCCGCGCGTCGCGCGGTGCACGACGCGCGCGATCCTGTCTTCCTGCTCGGCGTTGCGCCGCTCGAGCGACCCGTCGATCTCCTCGATCAGGGGGCGCATCACGCCACGCAGGTAGGCACCGAGTTCGGTGGAGTAGAGCTCGAGCCCGTCGCGGGCTAGGCCCGCTGACAGCAGTTCGCGCGCGGCGGCGCTATCGGCGATTCCCCTCGACGAGGCGTATGCGCGCAGGCGGCGGTGGGCGTCCTCGTCGAGCCTCAGGCTCATGACGCGCTTCTTGGTTCCCATAACGAACTCCTTTCATGTAAAGGGTTCTAGCGGTAGGTCGCCCGCCGCTAGAAGGGAATGTCGTCGAATACGATGGGATAGCCCTCCGGTGCCGCGTCTGCGGGCAGCGCCCGAATCACCTCGAAGGAGTTCGTGTTGCGCTCGATTTCCGAGCCGAACGCGGCGAGGTACTTGTCCGGTTGCTCTTCCGCGCCGTAAGCCGTGCGGGCGAGCTTCGTGAACTTGTCAAGCAGGAAGGGGACGAGCTCCGCGTCGGGAATGCGGAGGTGACTCGTGATCCGTCGCAGCAGACCGCTGTCGACCGTCCCGTGCCAGTTGTCGCCGGGGTCGATGAGCATCACGACCGCGCCGGGACCGCTCGAGAGCGGCCGGACCGGGCGGATCATTACCGCTCGGTTCGGCGTGTACTTAGAGTTCTCGGGGTCGTATTCGATCACCTTTGCATCGCCCTTGGCGACATATGTGCGAATGGCGTCGCCTACGGTGAGCGTGATCTCGGTATTGCTGTCGCCGGTAATGTGAACCTTGTAATCCATAGCGTATATCCTTTCAATCTGAGACAAGGGATGCTTGGTTGGAGCTGTGGTGGCTTGGTTTGGTGAAAGGAGCCGGATGCCTGCCTACTTTTTTGCCGGCTCAGATCGCCGAAAGCCGATTGGGCAACGAATGGGTGCCGGTTGGGTGCCGATGTCGGGCCCTGCGGCTCCCCGTCTTCACCTGCTTTCGTGCGCTGTTTTTCCGGGTGCCCATGGTGCCGATGTTTTTCGAGGAGTTGGATACGTTGCTCCTTGCTGAGATGCGAGGAAAAGACCGGCGCTATCGGCACCCTGATGAAAGGCGCCTGATAAAAGGGGCTACGAGGGTGCCGCACGGACAGCCGAGCGGCACCCTCTGCGGCACCTAATCCCTATCTTGATGTTGATGGGACCAGCACCTTTGCTTTCCGTAGCCGAGGCAGAGCCTCTTGCCGCTCGCGACCCATCCCGGGGCGTCGTTGGTGAGGATCCGTGCAACGTGCTTGCACAGCGCCAAGGTCGGTGTTGTTTTCAGCCCTCGCTCGATGACCTCTCGAGTGCAGATCGGATGGTCTGTATTTCGCGCGAGGTACCCCAAGACGGGGTGTACGAGTGGGTCTTCCTCCCGGAAATTATCGCGCTGCCTGGCCGCCTCCATCTCCATTTTTGGAGATAGGGTCAATCGAAAGCGCTCGTCGCCCGATTTCATCCAGTACACGACCTCGGCCCACACCTGCTCGGCGACATGGTGGGAGTTGGGCGCGAACAAAGAAGAGGTCGGACGGTTGATTCCGCATGCGACCGGTAGGAACCTTCGTGCTCCGCTGGTTTTGTCGCTGATGAAATCGATATCATTGGTCGTTGCGAGAAAAACCGCTCGACGCGGGAAGATGTTCGTACGACGGCAGTATGCGCCACGATACTCATCCGCCTGCCGGGTCAGTCCGGCTTTCACGCCTTCGAGAGCCCGCCCGGAGATTCCAGAGAGCTCGGCGAGCTCGACGATCCACTTGCTTCTGATCAGCTCCCCGCAGCGTTTGACGTCGCTGAGATCGTTAACCGAGTCACAGTAGAGTTGGTCCTCAAGAGCCATCAGCCGAGCGAAAGTGCTTTTCCCGATTCCACCGGGTCCTGCGAGGACTGGCGTGTAGTCGCATTTCGCACCGGGATGGTATGCGCGCGCAACTGCTTCGCATAGCCATAGCCGCTCAACTTCCACATTGTATTCTGACTCATGAGCGCCAAGGTACATTGAAAAAAGGGAGCCTGCGCGCTCCGCCCCATCCCAGTGCAGCGAGTCTAAAAGATTGACGAGTGGGTCATAGCTTCGATTGTCCGCGTAGATTCGGACGGCGTGCTCGTAGTTCCGGTCTGAGCGAAGGCCGATGTCGGACTGAAGCGCTGCGTACAGACGGGAATCGTCTGTGTCGGTCCAGGGCCTCTGTAGATTGCTTGGGGCCCATGGCAGCGGACCTGTCTTGAACGGCTCCCGGACCAGCATGTTGAATCCGAGTTCGATGCCCATGTCCTCAAGGTGGCCGACGATGTCAATGATTGAGGGATTGCGGCTTGGGCCCATCTCGTCGTCCTGCCGCTTCATTGCAGAGCTCCTGACGCTTGATGCTGCATAACTGCGCGCTTCTCGAGCTCCTCGATTCGAAGTTCCAGGACGAGGAGCTTGAGGGCCAACTCCCTCCCATGGACTTGCGCGTCGTCCGCAAGTCCATGCTCCTTCAGGACGCTCTCGAGATGTAGCCGGTTGATAGTGGTAATATCAATCATGGCGTCTCCCATCTATATATTCGTTTGTCAACAATTGGGTGGCGATTGCCGGGCCGCTAAGTCCCTGCCAGGAGATCGCTAGCGGCCCTTCTCTGCGCCTGCCGCGGTCGGCTTGAGTCCAAGCGCTTCGCAAAGCTTGGACTCGGAAATCATCCAAGTCGAGCCGACCTTCAGAAACGGCAGCTCCCCGCTGCGTGCAAGCCGATACATTTTTGCCGGCGAGCAACGGGCGATAGGTGCGGATTCACCGAGAGTAAGCATCTTGTCCATACATATCACCTCCTGACTATGTTTAAAGTAATCTCATAAGACTAAGAACATTATAGGCATACTTGATCCATAAAGGCAAGAAATGTTCAAAGTCATAGTACAGCTCCATAAACATAAGCAGCTATAATACTAGTAGTACGAAATCGATAAGGGAGGATCCAATGAGTTTGGCGGCAATCGCTACCAATGAGATTGGTATGCACGTGCTCGTGCGGGCATGGCCAAAGGGCGAGGAGTGGTCGGCGGGCAACGCCCCGCTGACCATGAATGCAATCAACAGCTTGCTCGCCGCGAAGAAGCCGCGTGAGCTCGCTGCCGCGGTGTCTGCATTCCCGCCGCTGCTTCCAATGGGGGTCAATCTCGAGGGCGGTCGAGGGCCGAGGTGCGCTTCCATAAGCGACGCCCTGTCGGAGCCGGGGTCTCTCAGGCTGGGCCCCGTTAATCCAGAGCTTCTCCAGTATGAGTCCCATTTCGATGTTGGCGCGACACCGAAGAACGGGTTGTCTGCGGCGAGGAACGCGCAAAAGGCGTGTTCGTTTGGCTCTGAATGGCTGCGCTCGATATCCGATTCGCGCGAGGTCAATGGGTGTGAATTGGTGATTGAGCCTTTTGCTGATTGGGCCTTTGTAAGGAACGTTGCAGGCTTGGTCTCCAAACTGCTCGCTCTGATTTCTTCGGGCAGCGATTCTCCGATGATCTCGGCGGGGTTTACGAAGAGGGACAACGAAACGTTTGGCGGCGAGGTATGGATGATCCCCTTTGCCTACAACCCATTCTTTGCACCTTTGAAGGCCAATCTCTCGTCTCTTGCCGCGAAGCTCGGCGACTATTCCGATTATCAAGTTCTGATGTCTGCGATTACGCGAGGGGAGAGGGTGGCGGCTCGTTCAAGCTGGATTGCTCAGATTGCAGAAAAGGTAATCGCGAGGTGCTTTGGACCTGAGTGCCTCGACGGCGGTAAAGCGGTGTTTCTCCTGACGGCTCCGGTGGCATCAGGAGACTATATCTCACTTCTCGGCGGATGGAGAACCGCAGACGAGAGGAGGTACATGCTCTGCACCATGGCGAATGAGGGGGAGGAGGCCGTCGCGAAACGAGTGGCATCCGCTTTGGTTGATGCCGTGGCGGGGTGTCGCCTGCAATCAGAGGATGGGGCCATAGCGAATCTTGGATGGTCTGAATGTGCTGAGACAAGATTCGATATTCCTCCGACCCTATCCATGCAGAGGCATTCCGTTTTTGCTGATATCGTTTATCAAATCGTTTATCGAGGAAGCAACAGGATTGCGATTTGCGCGAATTGCGGCTGTGCGGTTATCCAGTCAAACATGGGTCCATTGAAAGAGTGGTGCGGCCCGGCATGTCGGATGAGCATGATCAGGCGAGCGGAAAAAGCTTCGAGATAAGGTGGCGAAGGAAGCCATGACGCGTGTTCCGAATTGCAAGGGCTCCTACTACCGAAGAAAAGATGGAAGCTGTCAGATAAAGTACCCTTTGGGGTACAGCGAGAGTCTGCACAGATATGACAGCCATATCGAGACGTTTGGAACGGAAGCCGAGGCCATCGCCGCGATCAAAGAGATCAACGCGTTCGTCTATCACGGCGGAGCGATCTCCGAGATTCGGGAGCACCGTAAAACAGTTACCGGAAGAGACTCGGCTTCAACGATGACGTTTGCGGAGTTTGCCGAGAAGTTTGTCGCGGACAGGGCGGCTCAGGGCAACGTTGCCAACCGTACGCTTGAAGACTATCGCGTCCATATCAAAAGAATCAGCCCTTATTTTGGGGATGTGGCCGTATCTTCCATCGATCCGATGCTCGTGAACGAGCTCTATACGGGACTTAGGAGCAACGACTCTCGCAACGGAGGGGCTGCCCCCATCGGCGGAACGTATCTCCAGCATATCCACAGCACCCTCTCGCTTATCCTCGACCGTGCGGTTGCATACGGCATGCTCAAGGCAAATCCGTGCAATAAGGTGGATAAGCCAAAGAGGGATACGAAAGAGCGTGAGGCGCTGACTGTGGCCCAGTGCAGGAACTTTCTCGAATGGGTGCTCGCTGATGAGCTCGAGGCGAAAACCGTAGGCTTGCTCATCTGCTTGTTTACCGCTTCGCGTTTGTCGGAGATGCTGGCGCTGACGTGGGCGGATGTCCGTGACGAGGGGCTGTATATCACGAAGTCGATGGTGAAAGATACGCAACAGGTCAAGTCGACCAAAACCTGCGACGAACGTGTAGAACCGTGCCCCGCCATCTTGATTGAGGCCTTAGGGAAGTGGAAGGCAATTCAGCGAAAGGAATTCGCGGAGAAGGGTCTCAAATGGGGGCCCGATACCCCGATCGTGAGTAATCGCAAAGGGACCCATACCCTGAAGACAACGTATGAGAAGTGGTTTAGGAGGAGTAAAGCTAAATACGGCCTACCTGCCGACTTCACGATCCATGGCTTTCGTCATACGGTAACGACGATACTGCAGAAGGACGTCGGCACGGACATCGCCACAACCATGAGCATCACCGGTCACAAGACGATGCAGATGCTCAAGCGATATTCCCATACGGATCATCAGGCTAGGCGCGAGGCCCTTGATGCGCTCGGCAGGCTTTTGTCCCCTGACGACGAGGAGATGAGGTGCCGCAATTGCGCTCTCTGGTCTGCATCCCCGAGCAATGGCGCCATTGGAGCTTGCTGGGCCAGGATGGATGAGGGGTTTGTGGCGGTCGTCTCAGGGGCATCGAGATGCGAGACGAACGAGTTTAGGGCTAAAAACGGTGGGTGAGAGGTCGAAAGGACTGCGAAGAAACCGCGATGAATCTTCCGTCAAGGGCGGTGCGACGAATTCGCGATGAAGAATCTGAGCGAAGTTTATCAGCGTCTGCCTTGGATAACTTGCTATACCCACCATCGATTATGCTAGGCAAACCCGGGAGCAGGGCTCATAACCCGGAGGTCGTAGGTTCAAATCCTGCCCCCGCGACCAAGAACTTGCAGCTCGGAGGTCTTACGGCCTCTGAGCTTTTTCTTTGTGAAAGTTCGGGGACAGGCACCAAACTTTCATCGAGCGAGCTCCGGGATGCGCGGCAAGGGGGGCGGTACCAAAAACGCGACTTTTGAGAGGGTTATCAACTAAGCAACGCAGTGTAACTTAACTGAATGGATAAGCAAGTAGCTTTACCTGCTGCGATGCTGTTCGTCGTGCATAAAAACAGCCCGATTCAGCTTCCGATAAACCCACTAATATGATGAGATATCTCAAAAGTCGCGTATTTGGTCCCGAGCTATCTGCAATGGGCGGGAAAGCCGAAAGCCCTATACATGAAAGCCCGGGGACAGGCCCCAAACTTTCATTAGGGGTGGCAGCGCCCACAGGGATCGTACCCAAGGGCGATGGCTTCGTCTCGGGTGCCAGTGAACTCCTGCTTGTTGTGGTCGGCCATCTGGTCCACCGATGAGCATGACGGCAGGTGGAACTTGCCGGTATTGGTGTTGAGGATGTATGTGACGCTCGGGCTTTCGGGTTCCGTCGTGCCGGCGTCCCGTGCGGGCGTCTGCTCCTGCACGGGTTCTGCCGGCGCCGCCTTGACGGTCGTCGAGCTGTAGCCGACGGCCGATGCGCCCGTATAGTCAATTTGGTACCCATTCGCCGCATTGAACACGAAAACGCGCTGGTCGATCGACGCGTCATCGGAGCGCATGTCGATCCAAAGACCGCGGCAGATGGGTTCTGACCCCTCGTATGCGGGCGTGACCGCGTAGTACAGCCAGCCGTTCGGATGGCTGTCGAGGTAATCGCGTGCCCGGGACTCGCAGTACGCCATGCCGCCCCGATTATCGCGCTGGCCGACGTTCATGCATCGCGTGCCGGCGACGATGTTCTCCCGGGCGGCGTTTCCGCCGAGGGAGTGGGCGAGCAGATGCGAGCGGTTCCACAGGTATCCCTTGTAATCTCGCTCGGTGATGCCGGGAACCACGGCGATCAGATTGTCCTGCGGCCAGCCGACGGGGTCATCTTCCACGGCGTCGTCATCGTCGCGAGTGTCGTCGCGGGCGGCAGCACGCTGGGCGCCCGTGATGCAGGCGACAACGCCGGCGGCGCGACCCAAACGATCGAGCGGCAGGTAGGCCACGGTTCCAGGTACGACTGCGGGATCATAGGCGGCCGCACCGGTGACGGTGTAGTAGTCGGGGTACTGCGCTGCATCCCACGTAAGGTATGCGACGCCCTGTGGCTGCGGTTGCTCTTCTTGAGGCTGCTCGGAAGCAGGTTCGGGCAAGGGTTCTTGCGGTTCAGGGCCCGATTCGGAGATCTCGGGCGGTTGCTCGACAGCGTCAGTCTCCTCGACTACCTCCGCGCCGTCCGATTCTTCGACAGGCGTTTCCTCAGGCTCAGCTACCTGCGCGCTTTCATACGAAATCTCAGGAGCGGCATCTTTGTCCGAGTCGCCACAGCCGGTAAGCGCAAGCGCCAGGGCAAGCGCAAGCATGGCTATGAGTCGGGCGCACAACATGGGGCTCTCCTGAGGAGTGACGTCTTACCGAAAGCTTACACCCCAGGTTGTATATCGTGGCGCGCGGGTCCTTTTCGGAACGCGAACGGTCGATCGGCTGCCGGCCAAGGTTCTCGCGCGCTGTGCCGGAGGCGACCTAAAACAGCGGCAACTCGCCGGTCAGCGGATCGGCCTGCTCGGGGTAGAGCGGCTCCAGAGCCAGGCAGGTGTAGGTGGGCTCGCCGTGGAACTCGGTGTAGCCGGCGTCGCGCACGAGCGCCGAGATGAAGCCGGCCTCGCGGGCGCGACGGTCGAGATCGAGCAGCTCCTCCTCGGAGTCGACGTACACGCACACCTTCGCGACGCCCGCAGAAAACCACGCCTCGAGCGGCGATATAGCGGCCGCCGGCGCACCGATCTCGCCTGTCGTGGCGTCGAACACGGCATCTTCCATAGCCATGGGCGTCGGCGCGAGCTCGATCCAGTCGTCGCCCGCAATGCGGATGTCGTCGAGCCGCCCATCGCGCACGAGCGCCAGCAGCACTGCCTCCACGCAGGCATGACCCGCCTGAGCAGCAATCTTGCCCTTGCGCATCTTGAGGTCGCGGCGCATCACGATCATCTGCTTCGCTTTGTACATAGCGGGTCTCCTCGGGACTCGATCTTGCGCGCGGCGGCTGCCGCGCAGGGTCGCATTCTAGCGCATCTGCTCGACGAGCGCGTCAATTCTGGATAAGTCAGATTGCGCCTCCGGTTCTGCAATCGCTCGAAGCCAGAATATATCCGGCAAGGGATGAAGGGCCCCGCTTCTGCCGGCCGTTCATCCTCCAGGGTGTTCAACCGGCGCGACGCGCATGATACCCTGAGGGATGACCTTATGTTTTATTGTATGAGGGGAGGCAGGCGGACTTTTGGCCCTAAAGGGCTGGGCGACAGTTCCGTCTGAGGGAAATGCGTAGCGCTGCATATCGAATCGCCATGGCTTTCATCACGGTGTGGATGGGCGCGCTCCTATCCGCCTGCGCCCAAAGCGCCCCGCAAGCGGATGGCTCAACTGCTCCCGGCGCGGATTCCGCGCAGCCATCGCCGACGGCGGCCGCCTCTGCTGTCGCCGACTACGCGCAGTCCGCCAACTGGGCGTATCTCGAGGCCGATGCGCCTGCGACCGACGCCAACGTCGACATCTTCTTCGTTTGTCCTTCGGCATACGATGCTCAGGACGGTGCCCTCAACATGCCGCTCGACAAGGAGGAAACCAAGGACCGCTTCCTCGGCGCGGTCAACATGGAGAAGGGCATCTACGATCAGGACGCCGCCGAGAGCGACAATCGCTTCTTTGCGCCGTACTACCAGCAGATCAGCTTCCAGGTGTACGAGATGCCCGAGGCCGAGCGCGAGCCGTATCTCCAGATCGCCTACGCGGATGTCGAGGCAGCCTTCGAGTACTACCTGGCGCACTACAACGACGGCCGTCCCTTCATCTTGGCAGGCTTCTCGCAGGGTGCCGATATGCTCTTGCGCCTTATGAAGGAGCATTTCGACGATCCGGCGCTCCAGGAGCAGCTCGTCGCCTGCTACGCCATCGGCTGGCGCATAACGCAGGACGACATCGACGCATATCCGCAGCTCAAGATGGCGCAGAGCGAGAGCGACACGGGCACGATCATCTCGTTTAACAGCGAGTCGCCCGAAACAACCGGCTCGCTGCTTGTGCCCGAGGGTGTGAAGACATTCGCCATCAACCCGCTCAATTGGAAAACGGACAGCACCCCGGCCAACAGGAGCGAGAACAAGGGGGCGTGCTTCACCGACCGCACCGGGGCGATCACCGAGGAGATTCCCGGACTCACCGGCGGCTACATCGACGAAGTCCGCGGCACGCTCAAGGTGACCGACGTCACGTCCGACGAGTACACGCCAGGCCTATCCATCTTCCAGGACGGCGTGTTCCACCGCTTCGACTTCCAGTTCTTCTACCGCAACCTGCAGGAGAACGTGGCGGTGCGCACCGAGGCCTACATGGAGGAGCGAGCCACTCTGGCCGAAGCGGCGTAAATCCTGCGTGCGGCCATCCGCGCTCCAATCTCGCGATTCGTGCCGACGTTTTCGCGCGCGGCGGCATATCCGCTACCCTGTGAAGCGGTTCAGCTGTTGCTGTGTTGTCGCGCGAAAGGAGCGGGGCAGCTGCAGGCCTGCTATCGCGGGGCCCGTGGTCGCCCAAACGGATATGTGCATGAAAGTTCGTCGTCTGGCATCGACCCTAATCGTCCTCTGCCTGGGGCTTGCTCTTTGCGGATGCGCGCAGGAGCAAGACGGCCCGCAGGCCTCCGGCTCGGCCATCGCGTCGGCCGTGGGCTCCGCGTCGCCAGAGCCGCCCGCAGCCCCCGCCGCTACCGACTACGCGCAGACCGCGAGCTGGGCGTACCTCGAAACGGACGCCCCGGCAACCGACACCAACGCCGACGTCTTCTTCATCTGCCCCTCCGTCTACGGCGGTACGGACGACGCCTGCAACATGTCGCTTGCCGACGAGGAAACCAAGGAGAGCTTCGTCGGGGCCATCAACATGGAGAAGGGCATCTACGACCAGGACGCCGCCGAGAGCGACAACCGGTTCTTCGCGCCGTACTACCAGCAGATTGGCCTGAATGTCTACGAGCTGCCCGAGGCCGAGCGCGAGCCGTATCTCAAGATCGCTTACGCCGACGTCAAAGCCGCCTTCGAGTACTACCTGGCGTGCTACAACGACGGCCGGCCTATCATCCTGGCCGGTTTCTCGCAGGGCGCCGACCTGTGCATCCGCCTCATGAAAGACCTGTTCGACGACCCGGTGCTGCAGGAGCGGCTCGTCGCCTGCTACGCCATCGGCTGGCGCGTCACGGCCGACGAGGTCGAGCAGCATCCGCAGCTCAAGATGGCGCAGGGCGAGAGCGACGCCGGCGTGATCGTGTCCTTTAACAGCGAGTCGCCCGACACGGACGATTCCCTGGTCGTGCCCGAGGGCGAAAAGACCCTCGCCATCAACCCGCTCAATTGGAAGACCGACGATACCCCGGCCGACAGGAGCGAAAACGAGGGCGCGTGCTTCACGGATTACAGCGGTAGCATCACGAGCGAAATCCCCGAGCTCACCGGCGCCTACATCGATGACGCCCGCGGCACGCTCAAGGCGTCCGATGTCACGCCCGATGACTACCCGGCCGGCCTCTCCATCTTCGAGGACGGCGTCTACCACCTGTACGACTACCAGTTCTTCTACCGCAACCTGCAGGAGAACGTGCAGGTGCGCCTCGATACCTATCTGGACGAGGCGGCCTAAGACGCCCCGGGGCGAGCCGGACGGTCTTACGCCGCCAGCCGCCGACCCCCTATGCGCTCACATCCGGGCACACGGCGCCCACGATATCGAGCGTCCACGTGGGGCTGTCGATGCCCTCCGCTGACACGCTGCCCCAGGTCGCATAGGCAAAATCCATGCCCGCATTGCGCGCCGCTTCGTAATCGGAGCGCGCATCGCCAACGTACAGGGCGTCGCCCGGCGCGATGTCCAGCTGGTCTGCGCACATGAGCAGGGGAGTCGGATCGGGCTTGTGGCGGTCGGTGTCATCGGCGAGCACGGCGGCGGCCATGTAGCGGTCGAGGCCTTTCGCCACCATGTCCAGCTCATACTGGCGGCGCGTCTTGGCCGACACGACTGCCTGCAGCACGTCCCGCTCCCGCAGCGCCTCGAACACGCGGTCAAAGCCCTTGTAGAGCGTGGCGCCTTCCTCGTATTCGTTGGCGTAGCGCACCCAGCGCGCGTAGGTGCCCTGCGGGTCGGCCACGCCGAGCTCCTCCATGACCTTCATGCCCGGATAGGCGGCAAATCGCAGCACCTGCTCGAAGGCCCAGTCCTCGCCGGTCTCCTCCTTGATGATGCGCATCAGGGGATACATATTCATGTTCAGCGTGTTCAGCACGGTGCCGTCGATATCGTAGATGACGGCGCGGTAGCGGTTCATGGGCGCCTCCGAGTGAAAGTTTGGGACCTGTCCCCTAACTTTCATGGTCTCATGGTGCGTGTGGGGCAGCACGGTGGTTTTACTGCCGGCTGTGTCAATCCCGGGGCTAGGACGTCTTGATGCGTTAACCGATGACATGTCACCGATTGCCGGAAAATGATGTCCTAATATGCCTGCGGAAACACACCTGTCACACAATTTCAGTACGCTTTTATGCACGCGTCGGTCTTGGCGCAAAGGGAAAGGGCCTGTAGCGTGAAGCTGCAGGTAAATCGGTATACAAATAGGAGGGCTTATGGCTGCAACCGAGAAAGCTGCGGCAACGGCAACGCCTGCGGGCGGCGCCGAAACCAAGAAGCGCAAATTCAAGGTTCCGCACACCTTCGTGATCATCACTGTCATCATCCTGGCGGTCACGGCGCTGACGTGGATCGTCCCGGCCGGTCAGTACGTGCGCTACGAGGACCCCGTGAGCGGCCAGATGCTGGTCGACCCCGAGCAGTTCTCGTATATCGAGCAGACGCCGGTCAACCCGCTGCTCATCCCGCTCTACATCGTCGACGCCATGTGCAGCCGCATCGACCTGATGCTGCTCATCATGTTCTCGGGCGGCGCGTTCATCTTCATCACGAAGTCCGGCGCGCTCCAGTCGCTCGTCGCAAAGGTCGCGAAGGCGTTCCAGAACCGCCTGTTCCTGTTCATTCCCATCATGACCACCGTGTTCGCGCTCATCTGCACGACGCAGGGCGTCAACCAGTTCATCGCGTTCGCGCCGATCGTCGTCATGATCGCGATGGCGATGGGCCTGGACTCCATCACGGGCGTGGCGATCATCCTGCTCGGAGGCTCTGTGGGCTTCTCAACCGGTACGTTCAACCCGTCGACGACCCTCATCGCACAGGAGATCGCCGGCCTCGCGCCGTACTCCGGCCTGTGGTACCGCGCCATCAACCTCGTGGTGTTCCTGGTCGTCGTCAACGTCTACCTCGTGCACTATGCGAACAAGATCCGCAAGGACCCCACGAAGAGCCCCATGTACGAGCTCGATAAGGACAACGAGTTCAAGCACCTCGACATCGAGTCGTTCGGCTCGATGACGCTCCGCAAAACGCTCATCATCCTCGCGCTCGTGGCAGCGCTCGCCGCCATGGTCGTCGGCAGCGTGAGCTTCGGTTGGGATACCCCTGAGCTCGCCGCGGTGTTCCTCGCGCTCGCTGTTGTCGAGGGCTTCCTTGCGGGCGAGACCCCTTCGTCGCTGTCCTCCGAGTTCCTGACCGGCTGCAAGGGCATGCTCTCCGCCGCCATGGTCATCGGTCTGGCGACGTCCATCTCCTCGATCATGACCGCCGGCAACATCACCGACACGGTCATCCATTTCATGGCCGGCGTCATGGAGGGCACGCCTTCCTTCCTCATCGGCCCGGTCATGTTCCTGGCCAACGTGCTCGTCAGCTTCGTCATCGTGTCCGGTTCCGGCATGGCCTCGGCCGTCATCCCGATCACCGCGCCGCTGGGCGACCTGCTCGGGCTCACGCGCCAGTCCACCGTCCTCGCGTTCAACTTCTCCGACGGCTTCTCCAACTACGTGCAGCCGCACTCCACGGCCCTCATGGGCATGCTCGGCGCGGTCAACATCCCGTACGACCGCTGGATGGCCTTCATGTGGAAGCTGTATCTCATCATCCTTGCGGTCAGCTGCGTGATGATGGTGATCGCCCAGGCCATCGGCTACGTGTAATGAAAGTTTGGGGACAGGTCCCAAACTTTCACCGTTGACATCGGAAAGGAGTTTCACATGGCTATCACCAAAGACGAGCTGTTCTCGTATGTGGACGACCAGCGCGATGGCCTTGTTGCCATGGCCGATCACATCTTCGACAACCCCGAGTACGACGGTAAGGAGTACGAGGCTTCCGCGCTGATTTCCGGCGAGCTCGAGCGCCACGGCTTTACTGTGGAGCGCGGGATCGGCGGGTTCGAGACGGCCTTCCGCGCGGTTTACACCGTGGGCGAGGGCGGGCCTTCGATCGGCCTTCTGTGCGAGTACGACGCGCTGATCGGCCTGGGGCACGGCTGCGGCCACCACATGCAGGGCCCCGCGATCCTGGGCGCCGCGTTTGCGGTCCAGCGCGCGCTGACCGATGGCGCGCAGCCCTACAAGCTCGTGGTGTACGGCACGCCTGCCGAGGAGACGCAGGGCGCCAAGGCGACCATGATCAAGAACGGCTGCTTCCACGACATCGACGTGGCACTCATGATGCACGGCTCGCCCACGACCTGCACCGATGTGCGCTGCCTGGCCGACCAGACCTTCGTGGCGCGCTTCCATGGCCACCGTGCGCATGCCGCGCTCGCTCCCGACCAAGGCCGCAGCGCCTTCGACGCGCTGCTCGTGGCCTTCAACGGCATCGAGTTTTTGCGCGAGCACGTGAGCGACGACACGCGCATGCACTACACGGTGAGCAAACTGCCCGGACCGTCCAACGTGGTTCCCGCCGAGGCGGAGGGCGTGTTCTCGCTGCGTTCGTTCTCGAAGGAGAACCTCGAGGGCGTCGTCGCGCGCTTCAAGGACATCGTGAAGGGCGCCGCGCTCATCGCGGGCGTCGATTACGATGTCGAGCTCAAGCACGACTTCTATAACAAGATCCCCGTGCTCAAGCTGAACGAGCTGCTGATGGAGAACGCCAAGCTCGCGGGCGCACCGCGCCTATCCGCCCCGCGCGAGAAGACCGGTTCGACCGACTTCGGCAACGTCATGTACGAGGTTCCGGGTTCGTGCATCCGCGTGGCATTCGTGCCCGTGGGCACGTCGTCGCACTCGCAGGAGTTCATCGACGCAGGCAAGACCGAGGATGCGCACAACGCCGTGATCTACGGCGCCAAGGCGATTGCCGGCACCGCCTATGACCTCGTGACCACGCCCGAGCTCATGGACGCCGTGCGCGAGGAGTTCGCCCAGAACAAGAAGACGAACGCATAGGGATCGCCGCTGCATTCGATGCGCGAACTGCCCGGTCTCGGCCCTCCGCCGAGACCGGGCAGTACATATTCTGGGATGCAATTCCGGGGGCGGTGCAGCCCTCCGGGGCGAGGCCCGTGCAAATTCGGGGACAGGCCCCAAACTTTCATTGCTAGGCTCCCTTGCTCCAAGCTTGAACCCACCAGCAATGAAAGTTTGGGGCCTGTCCCCGAATTTGCACCTCACAGCTGGGCGCGGGCCTCTTCTACGTAGAGCTGGGCGTTTGCCAGGTTGTGCTCGCGCTCCTCGGGGGTGACGGCGCGCACTGTCCGCGCCGGGCTGCCGATGACGAGCGTCCCCGCCGGGATGTGCTTGCCCTGCGTGACGAGGGCGCCTGCGCCCACGATGCAGCCCTCGCCGATGACGGCGCCGTTCAGGATGATGGCGCCCATGCCGACGAGCGTGCCGTCGCCGATCGTGCAGCCGTGTACGATGGCGCCGTGGCCCACGGTCACGTTCCTGCCGATACGTACCGGGCAGCCGTGGTCGACATGCACCACGCAGCCGTCCTGGATGTTCGAGCCTTCGCCGACGGCGATGCTGTCGACATCGCCGCGCAGAACCGCGTTGTACCAGATGCTCGCGTTGCGCTCGATGCGCACGTCGCCGCGGACGACGGCTCCCTCGGCGATGAAGGCTTCGGGATCGATGGCGGGCTGCGTGTTCTCGGCGCTCATGGCGGCTCCTTTCGACGGTAAGGGTATTATCGCCCAGCCGGGGCGCACGGCGTTGCCAACAAACGAGGGCCTGTCACCGCGTGGCGACAGGCCCTCGTTGTCATGTGAGATAAGGTCGACAGCCCTTAGAACTGGCCGCCACCCAGGAACGGGGCGAACCACTCCAGCTGGCCGACGGATGCGGGCACGCCCTCGCGGCGTGCGCCGAAGACCTGGCCGTTGCCCACGTAGAACGCCACGTGGCCCTCGAAGAACACGAGGTCGCCGTACTGCAGGTCGGCCACGTTCGTCACGAAGCGGCCGCCTGACTGCTGGAGCACCTTCATCTGCTCGCCGGCGCTGTGCGGCAGCGAGATGCCGAGCTGGCTATACACGTACATAACAAGGCCGGAGCAGTCGAAGCCGGTCTCGGGGGACGCGCCGCCGTACTTGTAGGGATAACCCTCGTAGCGCAGAGCGATCTCGACCGCAGCCGAGCCAATGCCGCCGACGACGCCATCGTTGCTGCTGTTGCCGCCATTCGACCCGCCGTTCGACCCGCCGTCGCTCGCACCATCGCCCACCATGTCGTTGAACACGACGAGCATCTTGGCCGCCTCGGCGCGCGTGGCGGGAGCGCCGGGCGAAAGAACGGTGTTGCCGCCCATGATCTCGCTCGCGACCGCCCATGCCATCGCGGGACGCGCCCAGCTCGAGATGAGGATGTTGTCAGGATACGCGGCAAGCAGCGAGTCATCGCCCGTTGCCTGCAGGCTGAGGACGTTCGACAGGTAGTTCGTCAGCATGACCGCGAGCTCCTCGCGGGTCAGGACATCCTCGGGGCGCACACGGCCGTTGCTGCCGTTCATGATGCCCGCCTCATAGGCCCAGTTGATGGCCTCGACGTACCACACGCCGTCGGCAACGTCGACGAACGGGGTCTCGTTGGTCCAGGTCTCAGCGGAGCCATCGGCGACGTTCATAAGCATTTGTGCTGCCTCAGCGCGGGTTACGTGGTGGTCGGGACGGAAGCTAAACGTACCGTCCGCATTCTGGCTGCCCCCGACGATCCCCGCCGCGACCGCGCGGTCGATGATGCCGGAGGTCTCGGCCCAATGGCCTGAGACATCGATGAAATTGCTCGCCCACGCGGGCAGGGCGCAGGCGCTGCCGAGGGCGATTGCGAAAGCGGCAGCCGTCGAGAAGATGGCGGCGTGCCGACGAAGTGACGTCATACGGGTGCTCCTTTCAGTCTCGGCAACTCTACCACGGCATACACGCAATCCATCGCGTTTCCAGACCGCTTCCAAGGATGGCTGAGGCGGCGCGGCGCCTCTCAGCGGGCTTGTTCGGCGGAGGGCAGCTTGCGCGCGCAGCTCCGAACCAAATGGCCATCCAGTACCAAATGACCATCTTGGCTCCCTGTCGGGACCCGATTCCGGACACTTGGTACCGGATGGCCATTTGATCCGGCAAGCCGGTATCGGTTAGCTGCCCAAATGCCGCCAATCAGCGCAGCTCTGGCGTGCAGGCGCAGCGGGCGAGGGATTGGCGGAATCGTTCGGGAGGTCATCGGAAAAGCAGCGTTTGAGCGGACAGGGGGTCAATGCGCGATGCCCCTGGCAACTTTTGTAACTTGAGCATTGTTGAGAGCCCGATTTCGGGTGTTTCAACCCTCTAATTCGCTTGCGTAGGGCGAATTCCGGCCCCGATCGGAGCGGATAGGGCCCGAAACGCCAAATGAACGGGTCTACAAAAAAGCTCAAGTTACAAAAGTTGCCAGGGGGATGCGTTTTCGCGCCGCTGCACCCCAATTCCGACCCGGGCGCGGGCGCCGCCGCCTGAAGTTTCAGCCTGCGACCGCGCCCGTTCGCGCCAAATCGCCCCCATCCGCTCCCATGCGTCCAACCCTGGCGCGGCGTCGTGCATGCTGAATCGTGTGTTCAACCGCTCGGCAAGGGAAGACGCGCGGAAGAAAGGGGGTTCCCATGGGTCTGAACAACCGTACCTGGCGCAACCGCACGAGGGCACTCATCCGCCGCGGCGCGGTCGCGCTCGGCATCGCCACGACGGCGATCGGCGCGGCGGCGTCGCCCGCGCTCGCCCTCGAGGCGAGCGATATCGGCAGCGCCAAGGCATGCGCCGCCTACAACTTCTCGTCCGAGGGCGACGCCGTTCGCCTGCAGACGGCCTCCGAGGTTCTGCCCGCGCAGTACGACCTGCGCGACAGCGGCGTCGTGACGCCGGTCAAGTTCCAGAACCCCTGGGGCACCTGCTGGGGCTTCTCGGCCATCGCCGCCAGCGAGTCGAGCATTCTCTCCGAGAAGGGCCAGACCTACGCCGAGACCGGTCTGGACCTCTCCGAGCGTCAGCTCGCCTACTTCGCGGCCAGGCACCTGCCGTTCGGCGAGGAGGGCGACTCCTACAACAACCAGGCAGGCGAGGGGTCTACAACGCCCTGACCGAGACCGACTGCCTCGAAGATCCCGAGATTTCCGAGGACCTGCTCGGTTATCCGCTCGAGAACGCCATCTTCAACCAGGGCGGCCTGCCGTCCTATGCGACCTCGGTCTTCTCCGACGGCATCGGCCCCCTGCCGGAGTCCATGGCGCTCTACCAGAACGACGAGGGCTATCTCGGGGAGGACGGAACGTACTGGTCGCCCGACGGCACGTGGTCGCTATCCGAGGAGCTGCGCGCCAAGTCGACGGCTGCGCTCGAGGAGTCGTTCGTCCTGCCCACGCCTGCGACGTTCGACGAGGACGGCAGCTACGTGTATAACGAGCTCGCGACGGCTGCTATGAAGGAGCAGATCTACCAGGGTCGCGCCCTGTCGATCGCGTTCTGTGCGGACCAGTCGATGCCGGGCCAGCTTTCCGAGAACGCCTACATGAATCCCGACACGTGGTCGCACTATACCTACGAGCCGGCGTCGGCCAACCATGCCGTGACCATCGTAGGTTGGGACGACAGCTATCCCAAGGAGAACTTCAACAGCGAGCACCAGCCGCCGGCCGACGGCGCCTGGATCGTGAAGAACAGCTGGGGCGCCGCGAGCAACGAGTTCCCCAACCAGCGGGATTGGGGCGATGAGGGCTACTTCTATATGTCGTATTACGACCAGTCGCTCGTTATCGTCGAGGCCTTCGACTACGACATCAATGGTCGCGAGACCGACAAGAACGGCGAGTTCATCGCCAACCAGTACGACTACATGACCATCGATTATTCCACCTGCGACGCGTACGATGAGCTCGCGAGCGCGGCGAACGTCTTCGTTGCCGAGGACGCCCAGGAGCTCACGAGCCTGTCCTGCGAGACCTCCCAGCCGGGTACGACGGTGACCTACGAGGTCTACCGCCTGGCCGACGACGCCGCGAGCCCGACCGACGGCGAGCTCGTGACCTCGATCGAGGAGACCTACGAGTACGGCGGCTACCACCTGGTGAGCATCCCCGAGGCCGACCGCGCGAAGGCGCAGTTTGCGAAGGGCGAGCGCCTCTCGGTCGTCGTGACGCAGCAGGGTGCCTCGGGTGAGTATCTCGTTCTTGCCCAGGGCGGAACCAATGAGGCCTACCATGAGTGGGCGATCGGCGTTCTCACCGAGTCCGAGAACGAAAACCACAATGTGGAGGCCGCGATTATCGAGGGGCTTCGCACCCGGTACCGCAACGAGAATCTCGATGCGACCGATGAAGAGGTCGACGCGTACATCGCGTCGCAGGCGGACCTCATCGAGAAGATGGTCGAGACCTATATCCAGGTTGCCCTGCCGCTGTTCGGGCGCTCGGTCGTGAACCCCGGCGAGAGCTTCCTGCTGGCCGATGGCGCGTGGACCGACTGGTCCGATGTCATCGCTTCCGGCACGCTGCCCGACGCTGAGCTCATCGACGACGGCGCCTTCGGCCCGGCCGACGGGCTCACCCGCGAGCAGTTCTGCGCCGTGATCGCCAACGCCGCCGGCGCCGGCCTCGAGGGGCAGGACGAGTCCGCGCTCGGCGCCTTCGCGGACGCTCCGGGCATCTCGGCCTGGGCGCGCCCGGCCGTGGCCTGGGCCGTCAAGCGCGGCGTCATCAGCGGCGTCGAGCAGGCGGACGGCAGCCGCACCCTGGACGCGACCCGCGTCCTCACCCGCGCCGAGATGGCGGCCATGATGGTCAACGCCGTCGACGCCGTCGACGCCGGCGTGATCTCCTTCGGCTAGCGGCGGCTGCCCGGAAAGGTCGGGCACGCTTCGAAACCGTGGCCGATGCCAGCGCGCAAACAAAAGCGGCCGGGATGGAAACCTTTCCATCCCGGCCGCTTGCCATGCCGATATTCGTGCGAGTCCGCGCAGCTAGCGCCACAGGCCCTTGCGCTTGAAGATATACGCCGCGACGATGCAGGCGACGGCCGCCAGCAGGGTCGGGAACACCCAGGTGCCCACGAACGGTAGTCCCTCGAACGGCAGGCTCACGTTCATGCCGTAGAAGCCGAACACGATGTTGGGGATGGCCATGACGATGGTGATCACCGTCAGCACCTTCATGACGATGTTCAGGTTGTTCGAGATTACGCTGGCGTAGGCGTCCATGGTGCCGGAAAGGATGTTGCTGTAGATGTTGCACATCTCCTGCGCCTGATGGACCTCGACCATGACGTCCTCCATAAGGTCCTGATCCTCCTCGTAGAGGGTGATCATATGGCCGTGCATGATCTTGTTGAGCGTCATCTCGGCGCTCTTGAGCGACGTCGAGAAGTACACGAGCGACTTTTCGAGCGAGAGCATCTGCAGCAGCTCCTCGTTGCGCATGGAGCCGTACAGACGCTGCTCGGTCTTGGTGGACAGCCGGTCGATGCGGCGCAGGCACACCAGGTAGCTCTGGGATATCCGCAGCAGCATCTGCAGCAAAAAGCGCGTGCGCATGCGCGTGTTCACCTGGCGCACGCGGCCGCTCGCCATGTCCTGCACGATGGGGCTCTCCTGCAGGCTCACCGTGACGATGATGTTGCGGTCGCGCAAGAAGATGATGGAGATGGGCAGCGTCGTGTACTGCAGCATGGAGGGGTCCTGCATGTCCTCCACGTCCTCGGCGCTCGGGTAGTCGACGATGACGAGGGTCTGGTTGACGTCCTCGTCGTAGTCGATATGAGAGGTCTCCTCCTCGTCGAGGGCGGAGCGCACGAACTCCGGGGCGATGCCCACGGTCTGTTCGAGCCAGGTACTCTCTTCTCTTGTGGGTTCAACGACGTTGATCCAGCATCCGGCTTCAGGCGCGTCGATCTTCGACATGGTGCCATCGAGCCCGGTCATGTAGCACTCGACCATGGGTGCCCCCTTTCGATTTCGCGTACCGGTGCGCGCCGGCGCCCCGGGGCGGCAGTCCGTCTGCAGCCGGGGTCACGATACCCTATGGGCAGGGGTCGCGGGCGCGTGGCCCCCGAGTATCAGGAAGACCTTACGCGACCTTCACAGCCCTCAAACAAGAGGTGAAAACAAGACAGAGGTTTTTTCACCTGTCAAGCGTGTGAAAAAACCTCTGTCCTTTTTTCACCTACGCTTAGGGCGCCATGGATGTAGGGCGTGGCACACTCGTCGACCTCGTGGGCGCCGCGGTTCTTTAGCACATCGAGCAGCTTGGGGGAGAGCTCGACGCCCTGCCCGTCGGGCGTGCGACGGCAACCATCGATGCGCGCGAGCCGGCAAAGGTCCTCGGGTGCCGCCGACACGCGGGCGCGGCCCTCCTCCAGACGCACGCGGACCTGCTCGAGTCCCAGCCCGCGCAGGTAGTCCTCGCAGGCGCGCACGACCTCGAGCTTCTTGGCAGAAAGCCGCTCGCCGTTAGGAATGCGCGTGGCAAGGCAGGCGCCGGCGGGCATGCTCCACACGTCGAAGCCCCACAAGCGCAGCAGTTCCCGCTCCTCTTGCTTGGAGAAGCCGGCCTCCATGAGCGGCGATCGCACGCCGAGCTCCGCGAGCGCCCGCATGCCGGGCCGGTAGTCATCCTGGTCGTCGGCATTGCTGCCATCGACCACGGCGTCGCACCCGCGCTCGCGCGCCGCATCGACAAGCAGCCTGAAGCCCGCGCACTTGCAGTAGTAGCAGCGGTCGGGCGGGTTCGCGGCGACCTCCGGCTCGCCAAGCGCATCGAAGGGGATGCGCACGACGGGCAGGCCGAAGCGCTCGGCATCGCGCGCGAACGCCTCGCGCTCGGGTGTCGTTGCAAGCGGGTTCTCGAGATGCAGAAGCACGGCGCGGCCGCGCAGATGGCGGGCGCATGCCGCGGCGAGAAACGTGCTGTCCACACCGCCCGAGTAGCCGATGCCGACGGCGCCCATCGAGTTGAGCAGCTTCATCAGCGCTGCGAGCCTGCTATCCATTATCAGGCCGCCAATCGCTTACAGGAAGGTGCCCAGGTTGAGCGAGATAGCGTCGGTTGCCTGCAGCGGGGCGGCGCCAACGGTGCTTGCGCGCGTGAGCATGAAGGGGCGCACCAGCTCCTGATGGTTCTCGCCGACGAGCTCCGCACGGCTCGTGCCCGCCTTGATCGCCTCGATCTGGGTGATGAGGCACTGCACACCGCGGCGGCCGATCTCGTAGCCGATCGGTGCGCAGGTGGTGAGCGGCACGTCGCCGCCCCAGGCCAGCGGGTTGCCGTCGCAGCCCGCCACGGCGATGTCGCCGGGCACGGAGAGGCCCTCCTGGGTAATGCCCGCGATGGCGCCCACCGCGAGCACGTCAGTAAGCCCGATGACGGCGTCCGCGCGCTCGCTATCGGGCTGGGCGGCGATGCGTCGGCCGATCTCGAAGCCCTCTGCCGCAAGGTCGGGTGTGCCCTCGTCGATCACGGTGAGCTCGATTTCGGGATGCAGCTCCATCACGGAGCGGATGCCGGCGAGGCGCGCCGCCTCGCGCGGGCCGGCGGTGCTGCCGATGACGGTCAGGCACTCGATGCCGAGGGAGGCCAGGTGGGTGGCGATGAGTCCGCCCTGGGCATGCGCGTCGGCAGCCACGAAGAAGCCGGGGGCGTCGCTTGCGGTGTCGAGATAGGCCACGGGGATGCGGCCCGTCTGGGCGGGGCGCGACATGTCGGCTGCTGCCGTCACCTGCACCAGGATGCCCGCGACCTGCGTGCCGGCGAAGTACCTGAGGTAGCGCGCCTCGGTGTCGGCGTCGTTGTTGGCGGCGGCGATGAGCATGCCGTAGCCCTGTCGGTTGGCCTCAACGCTGGCACCGCTTGCAACCTGCAGGCTGAGACCATGGTTGAGCTGCGGCACCACGAGGCCGAACGTGGGGTTCGACCCTCCGGCGAGCAGGCGCGCGCTCTGGTTGGGCGCGTATCCCAGCTTGCGGATGGCCTCGTTGACGACGGCGAGCGTCTCGGCGCGCACCTTCTCGGGATGGTTGAGCGCATTCGACACCGTGCCGAGGGCCACGCCCGCCTCGCGCGCCACATCGCCGATCGTCACCTTGCCCATCGTGCCTCCTCGCTGCGGGGATGCGTATCTGATGGCTATTGTACCGTTTCAATTGCGCTCAGCGCGGCAGGGGCTGCGGCTTCGGCCCAAAAGCCGAATGTTTCGAGTTCCTTACATAGTTTTGGGCATCATGTGGTATCGCAAATCGCATACCAGTTTGGAGAGCGGTCAAGTACAATGGGCAATCGTCGGCGCGGCGTCCGCGCCCGTGCCGCACAGCGTTACCACTTAAGCGAAAGGAGGCGCCTATGTGCGGAATTGTCGGCTACACGGGAGCCGATACTGCGAAGCGCATCCTTATCGAAGGTCTGAAGCGCCTGGAATACCGCGGCTACGACTCGGCGGGCGTCGCGCTCGAGCGCACCTCCGCCGCAGGCTCCTGCGAGCTCGACATCGTGCGCCGTACCGGCAAGGTCGCGGGGCTCGAAAGCGAGCTTGCGCACATGGACCCCGACAGCACCTGCGGCATCGGTCACACCCGCTGGGCGACCCACGGCCGCCCCTCGCAGGCGAACGCGCATCCCCATGTGAGCTGCGACGGGCGCATCGCCGTGGTGCACAACGGCATCATCGAGAATTTCGCCGAGCTCCGCACGGAGCTCGAGGGCCGCGGGCACCGCTTTGCGAGCGAGACGGACACCGAGGTCCTCGCCCATCTGATCGAGGAGGCCTATGCCGAGGCGGGCGACCTCATGGCTGCCGTCCGCGTGGCCTGCACGCAGGTGGTCGGCGCCTACGGCATCGCTGCGGTCTGCGCCGACGAGCCGGGTGTGATCGCCGTCGCGCGCAAGGACAGCCCCATCGTCGTGGGCACGGGCGCAAGCGGCAGCTACGTGGCCTCCGACGTCATCGCCCTCATCGATGCCACGCGCGATGTCGTCGTGCTCGAGGACGGTCAGTTCGCGCGCCTCGCGCCCGAGGGCATCACCTATACGGATGCCGACGGCGCGCCGATCGAGCCCGCCATCACCCATATCGACTGGGATATCGACACCGCCGAGAAGGGCGGCTACCCCGACTTCATGCTCAAGGAGATCTGCGAGCAGCCGCGCGTCGTGCGCGACACGCTGGTAGGCCGCCTCGGCCCGAACGGCGAGCTCGACATCGACGAGCTCGGCCTGACGTTCGAGGAGCTGAACCTCATCGACCGCGTCTACGTGATCGCCTGCGGCACGAGCTACCACGCGGGGCTGATCGCCAAGAACCTCATCGAGGCCTGGGCGCGCATCCCATGCGAGGTGGAGGCGGCCAGCGAGTTCCGCTACCGCAACCCCATCATCACCCCGTCCACGCTCGTGGTCGCCGTCTCGCAGTCCGGAGAGACGGCCGATACGCTCGCCGCCATCCGCGACGCGCGCATCAAGGGCGCCAAGGTGTTCGGCATCACGAACGTGGTGGGATCGCCCGTCGCGCGCGAGTCGGACGGCGTCATCTACACCAAGGCCAACAAGGAGATCGCCGTCGCCTCCACCAAGAGCTTCATCGGGCAGATCGTGAGCCTCACGCTGCTGGCGATGCTCCTCGGCCAGGCGAAGGGCAAGCTCACGACCGGGCAGATTCGCATGCTCTTCCACGAGCTCGGCGACACCGCGGCGCAGATCCAGTGGATCCTCGACACCCAGCGCGAGGCCGTGCATCGGGCGGCGCTCGCGTGCAAGGACGCGCAGTCGGCCCTGTTCGTGGGGCGCGGCATGGGCGCCGCCATCAGCTACGAGGGCGCACTCAAGCTCAAAGAGGTCAGCTACCTGCACGCCGAGGCCTATGCTGCCGGCGAGATGAAGCACGGGCCCATCGCGCTGATCGACCCGGGCTTCCCGGTGATCGCCGTCACCACGAAGAGCCCCACCTACGACAAGGTCGTGTCGAACCTGAAGGAGTGCGAGGCGCGCGGGGCGATGATCGTGGCCATCGCCACCGAGGGTGACGAAGACATCAAGCAGATCGCTGACCACGTGGTGTACATCCCGCCGGTGCGCGACGCGTTCTCGGCCATCACGGCGAGCGTGCCGCTGCAGCTGCTGGCGCGCGAGGTCGCCGTGATGCGCGGGTGCGATGTCGACCAGCCGCGCAACCTCGCGAAGAGCGTGACGGTCGAGTAAACCTGCCGGGGTTGTCCCCGGATTACAGGTTCTACCTGTGTCGGAGCTCCCGACATGTGCAGATTGGGGCGCGGAAGAGCTTGCAACCCTCTTTCGCGCCCCGCTTTTTTGCGATGCCGGTATCCGCCTACGCCAGCGAGCGGACGCTCTCGCGCTCGACGAAGGTCGTGCTCATGTGCGTGACGCAGGTGTAGGGCATGGGGTGCTCCACCTGCTCGATGAGCTTGCGCACGGCGATGCGGCCCAGGTCGGTACGCGGCACGTGCACGGTGGTGAGCGCCGGGTGCACGATGCTCGCGAACTCGACGTCGTCGAAGCCCACCATGGAGACGTCGCCCGGGATATCGAAGCCCGCCTCGGCCAGCGCCTTCATGGCGCCGACGGCCAAGGCGTCGTTTTCGGCGAAGAACGCCGTGGGCATCTCCGGATCGGCTTTCAGCCATGCGAGCATATCGCGGTAGGCGCTCTCCATCTTGTCGGTGCCGAGCGACACGTGGAACTTCGGCTGCGGGCGCACGCCGACCTCGGCCAGGGCGCGCTCGTAGCCGCGCTCGCGCAGCGGGAAGTTGCGGATGCGCAGCTTGCCGGCCAGGTAGCCGATGTCACGGTGGCCCTGGCGCACCAGATGGCGCACGGCGCGGTAGGCGGAGCCCTCGTTGGAGAAAAGGATCGACTCGAAGAAGTGGTTGTCGCTCTGGCCGTCGACGAGCACGAGCGGCACGGGGCACTTGGCGAACAGGTCGTAGTCGCGTTGGGTCATCTCGGTGCCCAGCAGGATTATGCCGGCCGACGGGTCGCTCATGATGGCGGCGAGCTCACGCTGGCAGGTCTCGCTGTCGGACAGCTCGACGGTTATATAGGATACGGTGAGCCCGTTGGCGCGGGCCTCCTCCTCGACGCCGTTGACCACGGCCAGGCGGAACGAGCCCTCGTCCAGCATGCGGCCGGAGTTGCGGCCCATGACGAACTGGACCTGTCGGAGCTTGTTGGACCGCCTGTAGCCCATGTCCGCGGCAACGCGGCGGATCTCGTTGGCGGTCTCGTCACTTACGCCCCGCTTGTTGTTGAGGGCGTTGGATACGGTTGCGGGGGAGTAGCCGGTGCGCCTGCTGATCTCGCGAACGCTCACCTTGGAGTTCGGCATGGTCCCCTCCAATCACTAAACATTTACTAAACAATTGAAGTGTAGCGTGGATTTTCTTTGTTCGGCGGAAAATCAGCTGAACAATCCATGAACGGTAGCTAAACGCAATGTAAACGAAAAACGTGCTGGTAGATGCTATGGGCATATCTAGCTGGGACTTTTACGGATAAATAATGCAACTGAAATGGTGGTAAAAAATAACCGACCGTTCGCCAGCGAATTGCTGCCGTTCATGGTTTGGAACACCACAGGACACCCATATCGTCATATAAATGTTTTGTCGATGTTTGGCGAAGTGTTTAGTGAATGTTTACACGGCTGCCAGACAAAAGCGTGGATGTTCGCATCCACACCGCAAGGGCTTATCGGCCTTAAGGTTTTCGGGGAGCGGGAGAGCTCCCCGGGAGTATGGAAGGGGTATCCCATGAAAGAGGTATCGAGGCGCAATTTCGTTAAGCTGAGCGCTGCGACCGCCGGTCTCGGTCTGACCGCCGGTGCGCTCGCCGGCTGCAGCGACGGCGGTGCCGGCGGCGGCTCCGGTGCTGCTGGCGGTTCGGGCGAGAAGATCAAGATCGGCGTCTCCATCTGGAGCTCCACCGACGCCCTCGGCTCCCTGTCCAAGAACATTCTGGACAAGGCCGCTGGCATCCTCGGCATCGAGCTGTCCTACGTCGACCAGGGCCACGTCTCCGAGCAGGTTACCGCCTCCATCGAGACCCTCTGCGCCGCTAGCTGCCAGGGCATCGTCGTCTGCAACTCCGCTGACTCCGAGATGCAGGCCGCTATCTCCACCTGCGATCAGAACCAGGTCTACCTGGCCCAGTTCTACCGCATCATCAGCGAGGAGAACAGCCCCGAGGTCTACGCCACCGCTGAGAACTCCCAGTACTACGTCGGCGCTGTCCACGAGGACGAGGTCGGCAACGGCGAGAAGCTCATCGAGCTCCTCACCATGGACAACCCCGATGCCTTCGAGGGCATCCAGAAGGGCGCCCGCAACATCTGCCTCGAGGCTTGGACCGTCGGCGACGCCACCTTCCAGCAGCGCTGGATCGGCTACCAGAACGGCGTTGACGCCTGGAACGAGGCTCACCCCGATGATCCCGTGACCATGACCGAGCCGGTTTACGCCAACACCTCCTCCTCCGAGGGTGCTAAGGTCACGCAGCAGTTCGTGAACAACAACCCCGACATGGACGCCCTGATCGTCGCCGGCGGCGGCGGCGACCCGCTGGTCGGCTCCATCGGCCAGCTCGCCAACATGGGCCTCACCGGCACCATCCGCGTCGCCTCCACCGACTTCCTCGAGGACCTCAAGGAGCAGCTCGAGACCGGCGGTATGTACTGCGAGTCCGGCGGTCACTTCTGCGACCCGCTGTACGCGCTGCTGCTTGTCTACAACGCGATCCGCGGCAAGGAGGACTACGTCCCCAAGCAGGGCGAGTTCGGCAAGGACATCCAGTTCCCGTACGTCTTCGTGTCCTCCGTGGCCGAGTACGAGAACTACGAGAAGTACTTCGTCGACGACGACCCGTACAACGACGACGAGATCAAGGAGCTCGCTGACATGAGCTACGACGACCTCAACGCCGCCGCCACTTCGCTGTCCATCGAGGACGTTATGGAGCGTCACGGCTAATAGCACACCGTGCCATCTTCCTGAAGCGGGGGGCAAGTTCCCTTACCGGAGCTTGTCCTCCGTTTTCTAGCTAGCCATCACCATTGGAAGGAGAGGTGTATGGACGCAATCAAAAAGCTTCAGCAAAGCCAGTGGTTCGGCGTGGGCTTCCTCGTTATCCTGACGGTCATTTGCTGGGCCATCTTCAAGGTGCTGCGCCCCGATACTTTCGGCTCGCCTGAGCAGATCCTGACGTATCTGCAGAGCGCGCTGATCTACGCCGTCGGCGGCTGCGGCATGTACTTCATCGTCACCCAGGGCCTGTGGGACTTCTCGATCGGCTCCGTGCTGGTCCTGTCCTGCCTGCTCTCCATCGGCTTCAGCCAGATGTTCGGCTTCGTTGGCCTCGTCGCTGCCCCGATCATCTGCGGTATCCTGCTCGGTTTCTTCAACGGTCTCGCCTACACGGTCCTGCGCATTCCGTCGCTGATCGTCACCACGGGCCTGTCGCTCATCTACGAGAGCTTCAGCGTCTTCGCCTCCAACTGGGCGGGCACCCGTCTGGACTCCGACTTCAACATGTTCGGCTCCTATCCGTACAACCTGATCCTCGCGCTCATCGCGTTCTTCCTGTGCGGTTTCATCCTCAAGTACACCAAGGTCGGCACCTACATCAACGCCATCGGCACCAACGAGCTGACCGCTAAGAACATGGGTGTGGACGTCGACAAGTACAAGTTCATCGCGTTCATCCTGTGCTCCGGCTTCGTGGGCATCATGGCCGTGCTCTACATCGGCTACGGCACCGCCCAGACGCCCATGACCAACATGCTGTCCCAGTCCCTGAACTTCACCCCGCTCATGGGCGCGTTCTTCGGCCTGGCCTTCAAGAAGTACGGTCACCCCGTCGTCGCCATCGTCATCGGCGAGCTCATCATCTCCATGATGTTCGCCGGCTTCGTTGCGCTCGGCATGCCCACGACCATCAACAACGTCGTCACCGGCGCTACGCTGCTGATCGTCGTCACCCTGACCGTCAAGCGCGTCAAGGGCGCTGTCGTCAAGTAAAGGAGGGATACGCAAATGTCAGATAAACTGTTGCTTCACGCTGAGAAGATCGACAAGAAGTTCGGTCCCACGCACGCAGTCAAAGAGGTGTCCCTCGACTTCTATGCCGGTGAGATCCACGCCCTGATCGGCGAGAACGGCTCCGGTAAGTCCACGTTCACCAACATGCTCACGGGCATCCTGCCCATCGGCAGCGGCACGTTCACCCTGGACGGCGAGCAGATCGCCCCGAAGAACCAGGTCGACGGCAACCACCATGGCGTCGCCGTCATCGTTCAGGAGCTCGGCACCCTGAACGGCCTGACCGTGGCCGAGAACCTGTTCCTCGGCGACGAGGGCCGCTTCATGAAGCACGGCATCAAGAACACCGCCGCCATGAACAAGAAGGCCCAGGAGCTGCTCGACGGCTTCGGCCTCGAGAAGGTCCGCGCCACCGCGCCCATCGAGAACTACAACTTCGAGGAGCGCAAGATCATCGAGATCCTGAAGTCCACGTGGTTCGATCCGAAGATCCTCGTCGTCGACGAGACCACGACCGCCCTTTCGCAGGACGGCCGCGACAAGCTCTTCGAGGTCATGCGCGACGTGCGCGCCAAGGGCCACTGCGTGATCTTCATCAGCCACGACATGGCTGAGGTCCTGAGCATGTCCGACCGCATCTCTATTTTGCGCGACGGTGACTTCATCACCACCATCAACGCCGCCGACGTGGACGAGGATCGTCTGAAGACCCTCATGGTCGGCCGTGAGATGGGCGATAACTACTATCGTACCGACTACCCGAACTACGCGACCGAGCCGCAGGGCGAGATCGCCATCATGATGCAGAACGTCTCGGTCCCCGGCTCGCTGAACGATGTTTCGCTCGAGCTCCACAAGGGCGAGATCCTCGGCATCGGCGGCCTGTCCGAGTGCGGTATGCACGAGGTCGGCAAGGCTTTGTTCGGCGCCTCCTACGATCGCAAGGGCACGGTGAAGCTGGGCGACGGCACCCCGATCGACGACATCAACGCCGCCATCAACAACTCCATCGCCTACGCCTCCAAGGACCGCGATAACGAGAGCCTGCTCATCAACGACACCATCCAGGACAACATCACGCTGCCCTCGATGCGCGACATGGGCTTCATCCTGAAGCAGAAGGACCTCAAGGCCTTCGCCAAGAAGTACGCCGACATCATGTCGACCAAGATGGTCGGTGTCGACCAGTACGTCTCGGCGCTGTCCGGCGGTAACAAGCAGAAGGTCGTTCTGGCCCGCTGGCTGGGCAAGCAGTCCAACATCCTGCTGCTCGACTCCCCGACCCGTGGTATTGACATCGGCGTCAAGGCCGACATCTACCAGCTGCTCGCGGAGATGCGCAACCAGGGCAAGGCGATCCTCATCATCTCCGAGGAGATCATGGAGCTCATCGGTATGTGCGACCGCATTCTGGTCATGAAGGACGGCAAGATCAACGGGCAGCTGTTCCGCAGCCCCGAGCTTACCGAGCAAGACATCATCGCGAAGATGATTTAAGGAGGCGAAACAGATGGCTTCTAGTAATACGAAGGCTGCGGCCGAGGTCCAGGAGAAGAAATTCGACTGGCACCAGATCAAGAGCTACTTGCCCATTATCAGCTTCGTGGCGATCGTCGCGATCTTCGCCATCCTGACGGGCGGTGCGCTGATCACGCCGCGTAACATCACCCTGATCATCTCCGGTGGCTTCACCCTCATGATCGCCACCGTGGGCGTCTACATGATCATGTCCATGGGCTGCCTGGACTTCTCCCAGGGTTCCATGATGGGTCTGTCCTGCGCCGTGGTCTGCTTCCTGTCGCAGTACAACCCGATCCTCGCCATCGTCGGCGGCATGGCCACCGGCGCGGCCATCGGCCTGATCAACGCGATTTTCCACGTCAAGGGCCAGGTTCAGTCGTTCGTGGTCACGATGTGCATGATGTTCCTGCTTCGCGGCATCATCGCCTACATCACCACCTCGAGCCCGGTGTACGCCGCCACCTACCTGACGGCGCTCGCCACCAACACCCCGCTGCTGATCGGTATCGTCGTCGTGGTGCTCGTCATCGCCTACCTGGTGCTGCACTTCACGGCGCTCGGCTCGAACCTCAAGGCTATCGGCGCCTCTGAGACCGGTGCCCGCTTCGCCGGCATCAACGTCCAGCGCACCAAGATCATCATCTATGTCGTCGCTGGCGCCATCACCGGCTTTGCCGCGCTCATCAACGCCATCCGCATCGGTTCGGTTACATCGCAGGCCGGCAACATGCTCGAGACCCAGATCCTTATCGCCCTGGTTCTCGGCGGCATGCCCATCAACGGCGGCGCCCGCTCCCGCTTCTCCAGCGTGGTCACCGGCGTCCTGTCCTACCTCGTGCTCCAGCGCGGCCTGGTCATGCTTGGCTTCACCACCGAGATCCAGCAGCTGATCCTCGGTATCGTGTTCGTCATCATGGTCGCCGTCTTCTCCGAGCGCGCGGCTAACCAAGTCATCAAATAGCGTCGTGGCGGGGGCCGGGCACGCCCGGCTCCCGCTTCCCTCGCCGAGCATGACAGTTAGGACGGGGTCCACTGTCATACTTTGGCGGCAGCGCCCCGCGGCATAGCCGCTGTTGCGCGCTGCCGCACACCAGGCGGGGAATTGTGACAGCTGGAACCGTCCTAACTGTCACGATCTGTTCTATACATCTCTAGAGCAAGGAGAACCAACACTATGCTCGAGATCAAGAAGTACAAGTTCTATTTCTGCCCCTGCACCCAGGACCTGTACGGTGACGAGGTTCTGCAGCACGTTGCCGAGCACTCCGCCGAGGTCGTCGCCGCGCTGAACGCCAGCCCGCTCATCCCCTTCGAGGTCGTGCTCAAGCCCAACCTGCTGACCGCCGACGTCATCCAGGCCACCTTCAACGAGGCCAACATGGATCCCGAGTGCGCCGGTATCATCACCTGGGCCCACACCTTCTCGCCCTCCAAGAACTACATCGCCGGCCTGCGTGACCTCCGCAAGCCGCTGTGCCAGTTCGCGACGCAGTACAACGAGGAGATCCCGTACGACACCATCGACATGGACTTCATGAACGAGAATCAGGCAGCCCATGGCGAGCGTGAGTTCGGCCACATCTTCGCCCGTATGCGCTGGGACCACAAGGTCGTCTTCGGCTACTGGAAGGACGAGGCCGCCCTGGCCGAGCTCGGTCAGTGGCAGCGCGTCGCGGTCGGCATCAACGAGAGCCGCAACATCCGCGTGTGCCGCTTCGCCGACACCATGCGCAACGTTGCCGTGACCGACGGCGACAAGATCGAGGCCCAGCAGGTCTTCGGCTGGACCGTCGACGCTTGGCCCATCAACGACCTGGTGCCCTACGTCGAGGCCGTCACGCCCGACGAGGTCCGTGCCCTCACCGACGAGTACTACGACACTTACGAGCTCGTTCTCGACGGCCGTGACCCGGAGGAGTTCCGTCGTCACGTCGAGGTCCAGGCCCAGCAGGAGATCGGTATCGAGCGCTTCCTGGTCGACCACAACTACAACGCCTTCTCCGATCACTTCGGCGATCTGGGCGGCCTGAAGCAGCTTCCGTCGCTCGCCATCCAGCGCCTCATGCAGAAGGGCTACGGCTTCGGCCCCGAGGGCGACTGGAAGACCCCGGCTATGGTCCGCCTCATGAAGGTCATGACCGCCGGCGACCCCAACGCCAAGGGTTCCGCCCTCATGGAGGACTACACCTACAACTTGGTTCCGGGCAAGGAGGGCATCCTCGAGTCCCACATGTCCGAGGTCGATCCGTCCGTGGCCGAGGGCCCCATCGCCATCCGCGCCACGCCGCTGTCCATGGGCGACCGCGAGGATCCGGCGCGCCTGATCTTCACCGCCAAGACCGGCCCGGCCATCGCCACCTCCCTTGTCGACCTGGGCAACCGCTTCCGCCTGATTATCCAGGACGTCGACTGCAAGAAGGTCGAGAAGCCCATGCCGATGCTCCCCACCGGCACCGTGTTCTGGACCCCGCGCCCCAACCTCAAGGTTGGCACCGAGGCCTGGATCTACGCGGGCGGCGCGCATCACACCGCGTTCTCCTATGACCTCACCGCCGATCAGATGATCGACTGGGCCGACGCCATGGGCATCGAGAGCGTGGTCATCGACGCCAACACCAACATCCGTGACTTCAAGCGCGACCTGAAGCTCGGCGAGGTGTATTACCGCTAATCGCAAGCTCGTACCGCCCGACAACTTGGGGCCAGGTACAAACTTGTCAGGTATCATCGGCCGCGTCCCGCCCCGTCGGGGCGCGGCCTTCTTCTTAAAAAGGAGAGGCTCATGGCCATGACGAAAGAACAGATCGTAGCCGACATCGAATCCGGTGCTACCGCGCTGGGCATCGAGTACGGTTCGACCCGCATCAAGGCGGTGCTCGTGGCGTCCGACAACGAGCCCATCGCCATCGGTGCGTTCGATTGGGAGAACTCCCTGGTCGACGGCTACTGGACCTACAGCGAGGACGAGATCTTCGCCGGTCTCGCCGCTGCCTACGCCGCGTGCAAGGCCGATGTGGCCGAGAAGTACGGCGTGACGCTGACCAAGGTCGGCGCGCTGGGCATCTCTGCCATGATGCACGGCTACCTGCCGTTCGACGCCGAGGGCAACCTGCTCGTGCCGTTCCGCACCTGGCGCAACACCACCACGACCGAGGCCGCTCACGAGCTGTCCGACCTCTTCGCGTTCCACACCCCGGAGCGCTGGAGCGTCTCCCACATCTACCAGGCCGTGCTCGGCGGCGAGGAGCATGTGGACAAGATCGACTTCTTCACCACGCTCGCCGGCTTCGCGCACTGGCGCCTCACGGGCGAGAAGGTGCTCTCGATCGGCGACGCCTCCGGCATGTTCCCCATCGACTCCGAGACGCACGACTACGACGCCGCCATGCTCGCCAAGTTCGACGAGCTCGTGGCTTCCAAGGGCGTTGCCTGGAAGGTCGAGGACCTGCTGCCCAGAATTCTGGTCGCGGGCGAGTGCGCCGGCCATCTGACCGCTGAGGGCGCCAAGCTCCTCGACCCCGATGGCGACCTCGAGCCCGGCTGCCCCGTCTGCCCGCCCGAGGGCGACGCCGGCACCGGCATGATCGCCACCAACTCCATCGCGCCGCGCACCGGTAACGTGTCCGCCGGCACCTCGGTGTTCTCGATGATCGTCCTCGAGCATGCGCTCAAGGACGCCACGGCTCCCGAGATCGACCTCGTGACCACCCCGGTGGGCGACCCCGTCGCCATGGTGCACTGCAACAACTGCACCTCCGACATCAACGGCTGGGTCAACCTGCTGTGCGACTTCGCGTCGCTCATGGGTGCCGACGTGGACAAGGGCGACGCCTTCGTGAAGCTCTTCAACGCCGCGCTCGAGGGCGATAAGGACGCGGGCGGCCTCGTGTCCATCCCGTTCATCTCCGGCGAGACCGTCATGGGCGTCCAGACCGGCTACCCCATGGTCCTGCGCGGCCAGAATTCCAAGTTCAGCATCGCCAACTTCATGCGTATGAACATCATGGCCGCCTTCGGCGCGCTGGCCGCCGGCAACGAGGCGCTGCGCGCTGAGGACGTCAAGATCGACAAGCTCTACGGCCACGGCGGCATCTTCAAGACCCCGAAGGTCGCCCAGAGCCTGCTTGCCGCCGCACTCGAGGCCCCGGTGACCGTTATGGCCACCGCTGGCGAGGGCGGCGCCTGGGGCCAGGCCGTCGCCGCCGCCTACATGGCGTGGCACGAGGATGGCGAGAGCCTTGCCGACTACCTGAACAACAAGGTGTTCGCCGATATGGAGGGCACGACGCTCGAGCCCGATCCGGCCGACGTCGAGGGCTACCGCGCGTTCCTCGCGACCTTCAAGAAGGCCAACGAGGCCGAGAAGGCTGCCGAGAAGGCGTTCGCGTAAGCGCTGCCACCCCTTCCGCGGCCGCCGGGCGCCTATACTAGACGCTTTCCCGCCCGGCGGCCGCCTCACTATCCGACAAGATGGTGCCAGGTACAAACTTGTCGCCAGAAAGGATTTCCGCTCATGATGCTGAAAGAGCTTCGCGAGAAGGTATACGAGGCCAATATGGACCTTCCCAAGCACGGCCTCGTCGTGTTCACCTGGGGCAATGCCTCTGAGTTCGATCGCGAGAGCGGCCTGTTCGTCATCAAGCCGTCCGGCGTCGATTACGACGAGCTGTCGCCCGAGAACATGGTCGTGTGCGACCTCGAGGGCAAGGTCGTCGAGGGCGATCTCAATCCTTCTTCCGATACCGCAACCCACGCCTACCTCTATCAGAAGTGGGGCGATAAGATCGGCGGCGTGGTGCACACGCACTCCTCGTGGGCCGTTTCGTGGGCCCAGGCCGGCCGCGACGTGCCCGCCTACGGCACCACCCATGCCGACTACTTCTACGGCCCCATCCCGTGTATGCGCGGCCTGACCGAGGCCGAGATCGAGGAGGCCTACGAGCTCAACACCGGCAAGGTGATCTATGAGGGCTTCACCGAGCGCGACATCGACCCGGTCGCCGTGCCCGCGGTGCTCGTGCGCAACCATGGCCCCTTCAGCTGGGGTAAGGACGCCGCGCAGGCCGTCTACCACGCGGTCGTGCTCGACGAGGTCTGCAAGATGGCCACCCGCACCGAGATGCTCAAGCCCGGCGTGGAGCCCGCTCCGCAGTACCTGCAGGACAAGCACTACATGCGCAAGCATGGCCCCAACGCCTACTACGGCCAGGGCGGCGCCCACTAGTGAAAGTTAGGGGACAGGCCCCAAACTTTCATCGATAGCCTTTAGCGCCCCGCCTCGCTCGTTTTGCGAGGCGGGGCGTATCTGTGCGAAAGTTTGGAACCTGTCCCCTAACTTTCATTAGGCTTCGAGCTGGATGCTGAGTTCGCGGCAGAGGATGCGGGCCGCCTCGGTGGCCGCGAACGCGCAGTGGTCCTGGCATTGGGCGATGCGCTCGGGACTCGTCCACTCCATGCCGCGGGTGAGGACGCGGCAGCACGGCGTGCGCCTGCCGGTGCCGGCGCAAAACGCGTCGTGCAGCTCGGCGGCGACGGGCTTGGTGCGCTCTTTGGTCTCCAACATGAGGCCGAGGAAGGCCACGCCCCCGGCAAGCGCGCCGCAGATGCAGCCCGAGCCTCCGATGCCCGCGCCCATGCCGGCGCCCGCGGCCACGACGGCGCGCGGGAAGTCGGGCTCGAAGGCATCCCACAGGGCGGCGATGACCGACTCGCCGCAGTTCATGTGATTCGGCCCCGGTTGGTTGTTATGGCGCGCCGCGCTCTCGATGGCGCTGATGCTTACCTGGTCGCGCATTGGTTCTCCTATTCTGAGCTGTATGCCTGCAGGTGATGTCTGTAGTACACGATACCTGTTTGGCGGCGAATCGGCAGGCGACATACGCTCGCGGGTTTGCGACGCCGCGGCGCTTAAGCCTTCCAAGCGCGCAGGAGGGCGCGATGGCGCTCGGCGTAGCGGCTTCCGCGCTGCCAGATGAGGGCGAAGTCGTGCTCGATCGCAAAGTCCTCAGGCGTGATGTCGACGAGCTCTCCTGCGGCGAGCTCTTGCTCGACGGCGGCGCGATAGAGGAAGCTGATGCCCGCTCCTGCGGCGACGCATGCCTTGATGGCGGGGATGCTTGCAAGCTCGATGGTGCCGGCGAAGTCGCTCGTCAGAAGGTCGCGTGCGGCCAGGTGCTTCTCGAGGATCTCACGGGTTCCGGAGCCTGGCTCGCGCAGGATGAGCCGCCGTCCGAGCAGGTCGCGAATGGTCGCAGGCCGTTCAGGGGGCGTCGCGGCGGGTGCCATCACGGCGATATATGGCTCGCGTGAAAAGACCGCGCTGTCGAACGCCTTCCGGTCAAACGACCCCTCCACCAGCGCGAAATCGATGGTCCCGCGATCGATGAGCGACACGAGCTCCGCTGTGTTGCCCGTGTGCATGAGGATGTGCTCATCGGGATGGCGGCCCAGATGCGTGGCCAGAAGGCGGGGCGCGACGAAGTCGGCCACCGTACGCGTGCAGCCGAAGCGCAGGGGCGGCCGCGCGGCACCGGCAGAGGCGAGTGCATCAAGCTCGGCTTGCAGCCGCGTCCCGTCGTTTTCCATGGCGTCGAGCGCCCGATAGAGGGTCTCGCCTGCGGCTGTCGGCTCGACGCCGCGGCCCGTCTTGGCAAACAGCGTGCAGCCGTAGTGCCGCTCGAGCTGCCGCACATGCTGCGAGACTGCGGGTTGCGTGATGTGGAGCGCCCCCGCTGCGCGCGTGTAGCTGCGCTGCCGGTAAACCTCCAGAAACGTATGCGCCCGAAAGTCCAGCATCCCGCCTCCCGTGAAATAAGGCTCGAGGTTTTTTCACATCACGAATACTTATCAGTCTATAAGTAAACGGTTAGGAATCATTATAACCACAGCGTATAGCATATGGGCAGCAGATACGTCGCCAACGAAAGGATGCGCGATATGGAATTGGTCAAAAACTTCGGCTCGATGTGGAAGGGTGTGCTGTTTGCGCTGGTCATCGCGGTGCCGGCGTGGCTGCTCGGCAAGCAGTTCGAGGTGATCGGCGGCCCGGTGTTCGCCATCCTCATCGGCATGGTGCTTGCGCTCGTGGTGCCCGAGCGCGCCGGCGCGCCGCTTCAGTCGGGCATCAAGTTCACGTCGAAGAAGGTCCTCCAGTACGCGGTGATCCTGCTCGGCTTCGGCCTCAACCTGGCGCAGATCGCCCAGGTCGGCACAATGTCGCTGCCGATCATCATCTCGACCATCACCACGTCGCTCGTCGTGTCGTTCGTCTTGTGCCGCGCGCTCAACATCCCGAGCAAGATCTCGACGCTCATCGGCGTGGGCTCCTCCATCTGCGGCGGCTCGGCCATCGCGGCGACGGCTCCGGTCATCGACGCCGACGACGAGGAGATCGCGCAGGCCATCAGCGTCATCTTCCTGTTCAACGTCATCGCGGCGCTCGTCTTCCCGACGCTCGGCGGCATGCTCGGTCTATCCAACGAGGGCTTCGGCCTGTTCGCGGGCACGGCGGTGAACGACACCTCTTCGGTGACGGCGGCCGCCGCTGCGTGGGACGGCATGCACGCCGGTGCCAACACGCTCGACTCCGCGACCATCGTCAAGCTTACGCGCACGTTGGCCATCATCCCCATCACGCTTGCGCTCGCCTTCTGGCAGGTGCGCCAGGCCAAGCGCGCAGCGGAGGCAGGGAAGGGCAGCGGCCAGGCGGCCGGTACCTTCGACCTCAAGAAGATCTTCCCGTTCTTCATCATCTTCTTCGTGCTGGCGAGCGTCATCACCACGGTGTTCGCCCTGCCGTCCGCGGTGACCGCGCCCATCAAGGAGCTCTCGAAGTTCTTCATCATCATGGCCATGGCCGCCATCGGTTTCAACACGAACATCGTGAAGCTTGTGCGCACGGGCGGCAAGCCGATCCTCATGGGCCTCATCTGCTGGGTGGCCATCACGCTCGTGAGCCTGGGCATGCAGCACGTCCTGGGAATCTGGTAGGGCTCGCCAACGAGGAAGCCACATCTGCGCACAGTCGTATGACTCAATTGATACACGACGCCCGGCGCCTCGCGATCGAGGTTCCGGGCGTCGGTCTAACTGGGGGAGTTTCTGCTGGTCATACGGTATGCGTTGACTTTTAGGAAAAAAAGGAAAGAATAGGAAAAAAAGGAAAAGCGAGAGGAGTTGGATATGCGAGATACGGTCTTTTCTCCATCGTTTGGCAACCGGCCTACCTATCTTGTGGGTCGTGAGGACACAGTCAGGGAACTTCTTGAAGGCTTGGAGAGCAGACCGGGGAGCAGGGAGCGCTCTGTTGTCCTGTTGGGCCAGCGAGGAAGTGGAAAGACGGTCTTGCTTTGGGAGCTTGCAGGGCGAGCGACGGAGCTTGGATACGCCGTGGCATCGCCAACGATCGCCTCGGAAGCTATGCTCGGCCGTATCGTAGAGAAAATCCAGGACAGCGGGAAGCGGTTCGTGCCGAGTGCTTCCGCAAAAATCACCGGTGGAAGCATCGGTGCGCTTGGGTTTTCGGTCGGCCTGGAGTTCACGCGTGAGGTTCAGGAAGGCAAATCGTTTCAATACAAACTGACGCAACTGGCTCGCAGGTTAACGCAACAAGGTCACGGAACGCTCATTCTGGTCGACGAGCTTCAAGCCAACTCGCCCGAAGTGCGTCAGCTCGTTGCCGTGTATCAGGAAATGATCGGGGAGGGCCTCAATGTGTCGCTGGTTTTGGCGGGCTTGCCAGGGGCAGTTTCCGAGACGTTGAATGACAAGGTCCTGACGTTTCTCAACCGTGCGCAGCGCTTGCACCTTGGTCCGCTTCATCTGAGCGATGTGGATTCGTATTTCGCGCGGGTGTTTAGCCAGCTTGGCATCAGCATAGACGGCGACACAAGGCACCTGCTTGCCGAAAAGACAGGCGGATCTCCTTATATGCTCCAGCTTGTAGGTCATAACGTAGTGACAAGGGCTGATGAGGACGGCGCCATCGACGACGATTCCGTAAGGGATGCCCTCGAAATGGCGCAGCGGGATTACGAGTGTGACGTGTGTTCAACGACGCTTTCCGCGCTGTCGGATCGCGATCGGGATTTTCTGGAGTGCATGGTGGATGATGAAGGCGAGAGCAGGATCGCAAACATCGCTGCGCGCATGGGCGTGACGCAGGATTATGCCCAAAAATACCGTCGTCGCCTGTTGGACGCGGGAGTAATAGAGCAGGTTCGACGTGGATACGTACGGTATGCGGTCCCGTATCTCGATTCGTATCTCCGGCGCGGATGATGCTCGCACGCGGTGTACGGTAAGGCGCGTCTCCGAAATGGCCCCGCCGTCTGTAACAGCTATGTCTACCTGCGAAAAGCAACCATCAGGCGCCTGGCGGTTGCCTGCGTTTTGCCCCAAATTGCAGCCCTGCGGTTGGTAGAATGAGGTTCGCGGCGCCCGCATACTGGAGGTGCCGGCAAGCAAGACAGCACCAACCGAAAGGCCTCGCCATGAGCTTCCGCGATAACCTCCAGCACCTGCGCGCCACGCGCAACATGACGCAAGAGCAGCTTGCCATGCTGCTCGGCGTGTCCCGCCAGTCCGTAACCAAGTGGGAGGCCGAGAAGAGCTATCCCGAGATGGACAAGCTCCTCAAGCTCTGCCAGATCTTCGAGTGCACGCTCGACGACCTCGTGCAGGGCGACCTGACCGGCCGCGCGCCCGAGCCCGAGGCGGCGTCTATCCCCGCCGGTCCGCCGACCGACGTCTGCGGCTACGACGAGCACCAGCGCATGATGGCGTGGAAGGTTCCCACGGGTGTGGCGATCATCCTTCTGGGCATTGCGATCGGCCTGTTCTTCGAGGGCGCCATCGAGCTCGCGTCCTGGAACGGACGCGACGGCCTGTTCGTCATCATCGTGCTCGCGAGCATCCTCGGCGGCCTTGCGTTTCTGATCCCCGCCGGGATGGAGCACGCCGCCTTTCAGAAAGCACACCCGTTCATCGAGGATTTCTACACCGACGACGACCGCCTGCGCGCACGCAAGTCGTTTTCGGGCGGCGTCATAGCGGGAATCGCGTGCATCTTCGCGGGCATCGGCTGCATGCTCATGCTTGAAAAGACGGCGGAAAACATTGCCCTGTTCTTCCTGCTGTTCTTCATCGCGCTCGGCGTGTGGAACATCGTGCACTACGGTATGCTGCTCGGCCGCGTGAACGTGGCGGAATACAACCGCTCGGTCGCAGAGGAGCTCGAGGTCGAGGATATCGCCAACGCGCAGTTGGACGACGAGCACCGTGAGGCTCTGCTTGCCGCCAAGAGCCGCGACCAGAAGATCGGCGCGGTGTGTGGCGCCATCATGATCGTGGCGACCATCGTCGCCTTCGTCCTGCTGTTCGCCCCGGTGCTCGCATCGCCGAATCCGGATGAGTTCAACCCGCTGGGCACCTCGTCGGCGTGGTTCTGGGTCGCGTGGCCCATCGGCGGCATGCTCTGCGGCATCGTTTCCATTCTCATGAAGGCATTCGGCGGGCAGGAGTAGGCCGCTTCGCCTCGGGGCGCCCGCATGGTGTGGCGCCCCGGGGCGCGAGGATGCCGTTTTCCCGCGTCGTTCCCTGTTTCGACGCTGGTACCCGGCAGCTTTTGAGCACCGCTTGGCAAGAAATGTAACTTGAGCATTTTTGAGGGGCGCCAATCTGGGCGGATTCAGGCGCGGAGAGCTTCCGAGGGGCTGACTGAGACTGTCGTTTTGACCGTATGGTAAGAAATCTGTCGAAAATGGCCGCTTTAGAGGGTCAGTAAACTGCTCCCAAAAATGCTCAAGTTACATTTCTTGCCACGACCAAGATCGAATTGCCCAAATGGCGCGCGGGCGAGGCTTGCGCGAGGCGTCGCGAGGTCTTTCGCGCGGGATGGCAGGGGGCGGGCGCCCACCTGCGGTGCCGAAGTAGCTCGGCGGGCAGTCGACCGCCGCGGCACATCGGCGTGTGCGCAAAACGTGCAGAACGGCCGCTGCTCCAAAGTTCTCCACCGCCTACCTATTTCATCGTATAGATATGCACGAGTGCGGGTTTACTGGTTGTAACGGTAAGTAAACCGCGCCGATAAGGCGCCCGACAGCTAGGAGGCCATCATGGGACTGAAGGCTGACGAGACGATATCCCTGAGCTTCGAGGAGCTCCTCGGTTACCTGCGCTCCAAGACTCGTGTGTTTATGGATATTGACGGCGATCAGTACTATATCACGCACACCGATGGTTATTGGCGCGTACAGGACTGCTCGAAGCTGAACGAGAAGGGTCGCTTCACCGACTGCTCTGAGCTGGTTACCACCCTGTCCGAGCTCGTGGAGCTTCCTTGGCGCGACGGCAAGAGCCTGCACGACCTGTGCGACTCCGCCGTGTTCTACGAGTCCATCCAGGAGGGATGGCAGCAGTAGCGAACGACGCACGAGCGTCTGATATCGCCTTTCCCCCAAGCACCCGCCGGATCTATCGCGCCGGCGGGTGCTTTCTTGTCTCGAGCAGTCGGCGGATTAGCCCCACGTTGACCTTTATCCGAAATCGGACTAACATAGCCTGCTGATACACGGAAGTGCAAGGTTTCGGGAGGTGTCATGGGGGAGATGTCCAGCGGCGGCAACGCGTCCGAGTGCGCGAATGCGCCAGAGGCTATGCTGCTCGATTCGAATGCGGTGCCCGATGACCCGCGGGAGTTCGACTACCTCTACAAGCAGGCAGATCGCATCTACTACGAGTTCGCGCGGCGCTGCGGCCTTTCGAGCTGCGCGTACTGGATGATGTACGACATCGAGCGCGCGGGTGGCTCGCTGGCCCTGCGCGCGCTCACCGATTCGTGGGCCTACAGCAAGCAGACGATCAACTCGGCCATCAAGTCGCTCGAGGCGCGCGGCCTGATCGTGCTCGCCTTTGCCGAGGGTAGCCGGAAGAACAAGGTGGTGCACCTCACCGAAGCCGGCAGGGCCTTTACAGATTGCTATATCAGGCCCGGGCAGGAGGCGGAGCGCCGCGCGTTCTGCACGCTGGCGCCGAACGACCGCGCCATGTTGCTCAACCTGGCGCGCGCCTACACCGATGCGCTCGTCGCCGAGCTGGGCAATCTTGAGGGCGAGTTCGCGCAGGCGGGTCACGTGCTGGCCGATACGGAAATCGCGGAGAACGGGAAAGGGGAGATGGCATGAGGTTGCTGCTGAGGTTCTTGGCGCCCCATAAGGCGCTGGTCGCGGTAACGCTTCTGGTGCTTCTGCTCGACAACACGGGCACGCTGCTTGTGCCGACCATGCTGGCCAATATGGTCAACGAGGGCATCGGTTCCGGCAGCATGGACCACATCGTGAGCGGAGGCCTGTTCATGCTGGGCGCCTCGGTGCTTGCGAGCGGCGGCGCGCTGACTGGCGCGTACCTGGCCGCCCGTCTGGCGAGCACCGTGGGCCGCGACATCCGAAACGCGATCTACGACAGCTCGCTCAAGTTCTCGAGCAGCGATTTCGAGCGGTTCGGCACCGGCTCGATGATCACGCGCTCGCTGAACGACATCAACGTGGTGCAGCAATCGATCATCGCGACGATCCAGATGGTGCTGCCGCTGCCGTTTTTGTGCGTGGTGGGCATCATCATGGCCTGCATGATCGACTGGCAGATGGGCCTGCTGCTCGCTGCGGTCACCGCGGTCGTTTTGGTTATCGCGGGCATCACCATCAAGAACGCCGCTCCCATCTTCATGCGCCTGCAGGAGCTGATCGACCGCATGAACGTCGTGTTGCGCGAGAGCATCATCGGCGTGCGCGTGATCCGCGCCTTCACGAAGGAGCGCCACGAGGAGCGCCGCCTGGACGAGGTGTTTTCCGATTACGCGTCGTCGGCCATCAAGGTGAACATGATGTTCGCGGGCGTGGACGCGGCGAGCTTCTTTCTCATGAACATCACCGAGGTCGCCGTGTTGTGGCTCGGCGGCGACCGCGTGGGCGTTCACGCCATGGAGATCGCGAGCATCTCGGCGGTGCTCGAGTACGCCATGCTCATCCTGTTTTACATCATGGCGGCGCAGATGGTGGCGCTCACCCTGCCGCGCGCCAAGGCATGCCTGGACCGCGCGGCCGAGGTCATCAACCTGACGCCCGAGATCGCCGACCCGGAGGGCCGGGCGGCGCGCGCGGACGCCGCACAAGCCGAGGGCGCCGACGCATCCGACATCGTGGCAGCCTTCGACCACGCGTCGTTTCGCTTCTCCGATGCCGATGAGGACACCCTGCACGACCTCGACTTCGTGTGCCGCCGCGGTCAGACCACGGCCATCATCGGCTCCACGGGATCGGGCAAGTCGACCGTGGCCAAGCTGCTGCTGCGCTTCCACGACGTCACGCAGGGATCGGTTCGCTTCTGCGGGCGCGACGTACGCGACATGACCCAGGCGGAGCTGCGCGGGCGCATCGCCTACGTGCCGCAGAAGGCCTGGCTGTTCAGCGGCACCATCGCGAGCAACCTGCGCTTTGGTAACGAGGACGCCACCGAGGTCGAGATGCGTCATGCCCTGGACGTCGCTCAGGCCGAGTTCGTCTACGAGCAGACCGATCGCCTCGATGCCAAGGTGGCGCAGGGCGGCACGAACTTCTCGGGCGGCCAGCGCCAGCGCCTGTCGATCGCGCGTGCCATCATGAAGCGCGCCGACCTGTATATCTTCGACGACAGCTTCTCGGCGCTCGACTTCAAGACCGATGCGGCGCTGCGCCGCGCGCTCAAGCCCGAGACGCGCAACGCCGCGGTGCTCATCATCGCGCAGCGCATCTCCACCATCCTGCACGCCGGCCAGATTGTCGTGCTCAAAGACGGCGTGATCCAGGGCCTCGGCACGCACGAGGAGCTCATGGAGACGTGCGAGGTGTACCGCGCCATCGCGGATTCGCAGATGAAGGGAGGCGAGAACGATGGCCGATAACAAGCTCGATGCCAACAAGATGGATGCCCCCGAGGCCCCCGAGGCCGCCGGCATGTCGGAGTTCGACGAGAACGACCGCCTCGAGGCCGAGCACGAGGCCCGTGCCCGCGAGGCGCTGGGCCTGGGCGGCGATGACGACGATCAGCCTGAGGTCCCGCGCGACACGGTCGCGACCGTGCGGCGCCTGTGGGCCGAGGCCGCCGGTCAGCGCTGGCGCTTCGCCATCGTGCTCGTGTCGGTGGTGTGCTACACCGTGTTCAGCGTGGCGGCGCCGGCGTTCTCGGCGCACGTGATCGACGCGCTGTGGACCGAGATCCAGGCGGCCTTCGCGCAGGGTCGCGATTTCGCGGTGACCTGGGAGCACGGCGGGTACGAGATCGCCGTGTACCTGGGCGTGTGGACGGCTGCTTTCGCCTTCTACGCCACGCAGACCTTCACGATGGCCGGCTTCGCCGAAAAGCTGAACCTCGCGCTGCGCAACCGCATCGCAAGCAAGCTCAACCGCCTGCCGCTGGCGTTTTTCGACGCCCATAAGCCGGGCGAGATCGTGAGCCGCGCCACGAACGACCTCGACAAGATGTCCGAGGTTCTCCAGACCGGCCTTCTGCGCCTGTTCACGGCGGTTGGCAGCATCATCGGCGCCATCATCATGATGTTCGTGTACAGCCCGCTGCTCGCCTGCATCTTCCTGGTGTTCTCGGCCGTGGCCATCGGCCTTACGCGCTTTGCCGCCGGCAAGAACCTCAAGCTTGCGGCCGAGCGCCAGATGTGGGTCGGTCATCTCACCGGCGCGGTGGAGGAGGCCTACAGCGGCCGCATCATCATTCGCTCGTTCAACCGCGAACAGGCGAGCTCGGCCGACATCCACCGGCTTTCCGACAAGCTGGCCGACGCGAGCCGCAAGGCGGACTTCTTCACGAACGCCGCCGGTCCGGGCATCCGCTTCGTCGGGCGCGTGGCCCAGGTGGTCATCGCCATGATCGGCTGCGCCATGCTCATCGGCGGGCGTCTGACGGTCGGCACGTTCCAGGCGTTCTTCCAGTACATCATGCAGGCGTCCGAGCCCATGACGCAGATGTCGATGACGGTGAACACGCTGCAGAGCGCGCTGGCCTCGGTGGAGCGCGTGTTCGACATCCTGGATGAGCCCGAGATCGAGTCCGATCCGTCGCCCGAGCTCGCACAGCATGTGATTCAGCCCGTGCACGGCCGCGTCGCGTTCGAGCACGTGCGCTTCGGTTACACGACCGAAAAGCCGCTCATGTACGACGTGTCGTTCAAGGCGGAGCCCGGTCAGAAGATCGCCATCGTGGGCGCGACGGGCGCCGGCAAGACGACGCTCATCAACCTGCTCATGCGCTTCTACGAGATCGATGGCGGGCGCATCACGCTCGACGGCGTGGACACGCATGCGATGAGCCGCGCCGAGCTGCGCCAGAACTTCGGCATGGTGCTGCAGGATGCCTGGCTGTTCGACGGCACGATCGCCGAGAACATCGCCTATGGCAAGCCCGACGCCACGCGCGAGGAGATCATCGAGGCGGCCAAGATGGCCCACGTGGACTTCTTCGTGCGCACCATGCCGGCGGGCTATGACACGCATGTGGCAAACGATGCGGAGAACATCAGCCAGGGTCAGCGGCAGTTGCTCACCATCGCGCGCACGATTCTGACCGACCCCAAGATCCTCATCTTGGACGAGGCGACCTCGAGCGTCGACACGCGCACCGAGCACGCCATCGTGCACGCGATGGAAAACCTCATGGCCGGCCGCACGAGTTTCGTGATCGCGCATCGCCTGTCGACGATCGTCGACGCCGACCTCATCCTGGTGATGAATGCGGGCACGATCATCGAGCAGGGCACGCACGCGGAGCTGCTCGCCGAGGGCGGTGCCTACGCCACCCTCTACAACTCCCAGTTCATGTGACATCTAGGACGGTTCCCACTGGCATGAAAACGGCCGCCCCGCGGGGCGGCCGTTTTCATGCGACAAGATGGTGCCAGGTACAAACTTGTCCTAGATGTCACAGTGCACGCAGCCACTCCACATAGGCCGTCGTGTTCGCCTCGAGCTCCTCGTCGGTCAAGCCGTTTTCGGTGCCGGAGAGCACGAACGGCTCGGGGTCGCAGGTGGCGCCCACGTAGTTGGCCGTGGCGCGGAAGGGGATGATGATCTGGCTGTAGGTGAAGCCCACGGTGCCCGCCTCGCAATAGTTGGCCTCGATATCGCCTGCACTTAGCGCGAGGGCGAAGTGCTTACCCGCGAGCTTGCGCCCCAGCTCGCCCGGAGCCGCCTGATCGCCACCGTAGGCCCAGCCGAAGCCGTAGACCGCATCGGTCCAGGTGCGCAGCAGCGCCGGCGAGCTGTACCAGTACACGGGGAACTGGAACACGATGGTGTCGTGCTCGTCCAGCAGGGCGTGCTCCGCCTCGATGGCCGCCTCGTCGAGCGTGCCGTCGGGGTAGAGAGCGTACAGGTCGCGCACCACGAACTCGTCGGGGTGCTTCGCGAGCTCGGCGACCCAGCGCTTGTGCACGCGGCTCGTGCCGGCAAGATCGGGGTGGGCGACGATTACGAGAACGCGGTTGTCCATGGGTTGCTCCTTTGCGGGCGATGCGGGGCGTGTCGAAGGTGGGCTACAGTTTATCAGCGCGTTGGCCCCGCCGGCATCCAATGCCCAGCGGCAACCGTTCCGTTAACAGCGCGCCGCGCCGCTTGCCCGCGACAGCTCCAAAGCAAAAGGGCGACCCCGTAGGGCCGCCCTTGTCGCTACTCTTCGTCCTTCAGCACGAACGTGCCCTCATCGGGTGGACGCAGGGTCGTGAGCCCCGAGTAGTCCACATCCGCCGAGCTCGGCTTCATCTCGCCGGGCGCGTACCAATCGAGCGCGCAGTCGATCCACGCGTTCCAGAACGGCCACTCGTGGCTGCCGATCTCGGGCTCCCAGTACGTCACGTCGAAGTCGGCCTCCTTCAGCAGCTCGACGACCTCGCGGTTGTTTTCGCACAGGTTGTCGTGCTCGCCGCACGCGCCGTAGAACTTGGGCTTGGGCAGGCTCGGGTCCTCCTTGAAGCGGTCGATCAACGCGACGTAATCCTTCTCGCTGCCGATGACCGTGTCGAGGTCGCCAAACCAGCGCGCGTAGTACTTGCGCTTGCGGGGGCTATGAGACTCGACGGCGTCCATGATGCGGTCGCGCATGAACGCGCCGGACAGCGCCACGATGCTGCCGAAGCGGTCCGGGCGCAAAAGGCCGTTCACGAGCGCGGTGTACGCGCCGATGGAGATGCCGGCCAGGCAGGTGTCCTCGCGCTTGCGCGAAAGCGGGAACAGATGGCGCGTCACGTCCACGAGCTCCTCGCTGATGAACTTGCCGTGCCACTCGTTGATCTCGGGCTTGTCGAGGTACAGGCCGTCCTCGCCGGAAGGCATGATGACCACGACGTCGCGCGCCTCGGCGGTCTCCACGACATGGGTCTTGTCGATCCAGTCGTAGTCGCGGCCGAACAGGCCGTGCAGCAGGTACATGGTGCGGTACGGCCCCTGACGGCGCTTGGCACGCTTGTTGCCGTCCATCTTGTCGACCGGGACGACGGCAGTGAGCAGAACGTTACGCTGGAGGTAGTTGGAGTAGAAATCGACTTTGAGCAAGGCCATTACAGATCTCTCCCTCACAGACAGCTCGTGGAGTCGAACATTCCCTTTTATACCCGATGATGTTCTCGCGGTGCGCGGCGTTTCGGCGAAGCTACCCCCTCGGCAGCCAATCGAGCGCTTGGGGTAGCGCCTGGTTCCAGAAGTCCCAGTCGTGGCCGCCGGCGAACTCGCGCTGCTCGACCTCGATGCCCGTGCCGCGCAGGCGCGCCGCCAGCACGCGGTTGGGCTGCGCCAGCGGGTCCTGGTTGCCCCAGGCCATGAAGACGCGTGGGCGCGGGCGGTCGCAGTACACGACGTCGGCGGCCAGGCGCGCCGGGTCCTTATCGGAGTCGATGACCTGGTTGAGGTCGCCGAACGTGGACTCCAGGAAGGGGCGCGACAGGAAGAACGGCTCGTCGCGGATGAGCGCGTCGAAGTTGTCGATGATCATGGCGCTGGACAGGGCGATGATCGCGCCGAAGTTCTCGGCGTACTTGAAGCCGTTGCGCAGCGCGCCGTAGGCACCCATGGAGATGCCGCCGATGAACATGTCCTCGCGGCGCTCAGACAGCGGGAACATGCGGCGCACGACGTTGGGCAGCTCGAGGCCCACGAAGCGGCCGAAGTAGTTGTGCGTCTCGGGGCTGTCGACGTAGAACGCGTTATAGCCCGAGGGCATGACGACGGCGATCTGGTGGTCGGTGGCCCACTTGGTGATGCGGGTCTCCGAGATGATGTCGGTGTGGTTGCCGTTGATGCCGTGCAGGAGGATGAGCGTGCGGAACGGCGCCTTCTTCGGCGGGTAGGGCGCGGCGTCCCAGTTGTTCGGGTCACGGCGCAGGTTGGCGTCGACCGCCCAGGCGTCGTTCGGGTTGTCGAACGGCAGGATGACGTTCAGCGTGGTCGTGCGCATGAGCGAAGAGGAATAGTAGTCGACGCTGATGCTAGCCATGGGGCCCCCTTATCCGTAGTCGTTTACAAACCCAACCAGTATAGGTTAAGCGATGCCCGGAACCATCTCCGTCCTGAAAGTGGGCATATCTGCGTTTCCGATGCATAACGCGGTGTGGCGAGCGGCAGCGATTATCATCTACCCTGCAATGACGACGATGCGGAAAGGCGTTCATGGAAGACGCATTCTTTTCCTTTATCAGCCAGTTCGGCTATCTCGCGGTGTTCGGCCTCATCTTTTTCGAGAACGTGTTCCCGCCCATCCCCAGCGAGCTCATCCTTCCCCTTTCGGGATTCCTGGTCATCCAGACCAGTATGCAGCTGCCGCTTGTGATCGTGTCGGCCACCATCGGCTCGGTCGTGGGCGCGTTCGTCCTCTACGGCGTCGGTCGCCTGCTGTCGCAGGACCGCCTCGAGACGTTCTTCGACACCAAGGCCATGCGCCTGCTCGGCTTCAAGTCCGATGACGTGTCCAAGGCCATCGGCTGGTTCGACCGCCGCGGCCAGATCACCGTGCTGCTGTGCCGCTGCATCCCGGTTGTGCGCAGCCTTATCTCCATCCCGGCGGGTACGGCCAAGATGAACGTCGTGCGCTTCACGCTGTACACGCTGGTCGGCTCGGCAGTGTGGAACACCGTGCTGTGCAGCCTGGGCTATGCCGCGGGCGGTGCCTGGGAGACCGTGACCGCGCAGGTCGAGGGCTTCTCGGACATCGTGAAGATCGTGATCATCGTCATCGCGGTCATCGTGGTCGCGTTCTGGGTCGTCAAGCGCATCATCCCCAACCTGCGCGAGGGAAAGACGCAGCGGTAGGCGCTGCGTTTCCGCAGGATTCAAGATGCTTTCGGGCGGGCCGAACGGTCCGCCCTTTTTTATGCGTTGGTCGCGCCGCTCTTGTCGGCGAGCTCGCGTACCAGAGCCGTGAGCTCGCTTACCTGCTGCTCAAGCTCGCGGATGCGCCGGGCGTTGCCCACGATGCCCTCGCGGTTCATGCGCGACGCCTCCTCGACCGGGTCGGGCATGTTCTCGCGGTGCCGCTTGGCGTCGAAGCTCTCCGTCATGACGCGGCACCCGTTGCGCCGCACGACGCGTCCCGGCACGCCGACGACGGTCGAGTCGGACGGCACGTCCTTGACCACGACGGAATTGCCGCCGATGCGCACGTTGTCGCCGATCGTGATGTTGCCGAGCACCTTGGCGCCGCTGCCCACGGTGACGTTGTTGCCGAGCGTCGGGTGGCGCTTGCCCACCTCGTTGCCCGTGCCGCCGAGCGTGACGCCCTGGTAGAGGGTGCAGTCGTCGCCCACGATGGTGGTCTCGCCGATGACGACGCCCATGGCGTGGTCGATGAAGAACCGGCGTCCGAGCTGTGCGGCCGGGTGGATCTCGACACCGGTCATGAAGCGCGTGATCTGCGAGAGGATGCGCGCCAGGCTGCGCGCGCCGTGGTTCCACAGCCAGTGCTCGGGCGTGTGCGCCCACTTGGCGTGCAACCCGGGGTAGGACAGAAAGATGACGAAACCGTTCTGCGCGGCGGGGTCGTTGCGCTTGACGGTTGCGATGTCCTCTTTGATGGTGGTGATGAAGCCCATGGCGGCTCTCCTCTGTCGTCGAATGCGACCAGTATAGCGAAACCTGAGCGAAACGCTAGGATTAACACGACGGCAACGGAGAGGCCGGAAGGCGGGCAAGCGTGCGCGGCTGCCCTGCGTGCCGCTGTGTATCAAAACGGAAAACTCTGTCGGGCACTCCACCGTAGGGGAGTAGAATCGTTCAGAAATCGTAAGAGCGGGGCCCGTTGCGGGCAACTCCGCTTTTTGCCGGCGCACGGACCGGCAGACCTATCGGGCAAGGAGGATCCCCATGGCAGTGGAGAAGAAGGATATCGACTGGGGCAACATCGGCTTCGCGTACCGTCCCACCGATTACAGCTACGTCTGCAACTACAAGGACGGCGCTTGGGAGGAGGGCGGTCTCACCACCAACCACAGCCTCACGCTTTCCGAGTGCGCGGGCATCTTCCACTACTGCCAGGAGGTCTTCGAGGGCCTCAAGGCCTACACCACCAAGGACGGCAAGATCGTCTGCTTCCGCCCCGACCTCAACGCCAGCCGCATGGCCGACTCCGCGCGCCGCATCGTCATGCCCCCGTTCCCCGAGGACAAGTTCCTCGAGGCCGTGAAGATGGTCGTCAAGGCGAACGAGGCATGGGTGCCGCCGTTCGGCTCGGGCGCCACGCTCTACATCCGCCCGTTCATGGTCGCGACCGGTGAGGTCATCGGCGTCGCACCTGCCGACGAGTACCAGTTCCGCATCCTCGTGACGCCCGTCGGTCCGTACTACTCCGGCGGCGTCAAGCCCGTGGCCGTCAAGGTTCCCGAGTACGATCGCGCTGCGCCCCACGGCACCGGTGCCATCAAGGCGGGCCTCAACTACGCCATGTCCCTGTACCCGAGCGTGCAGGCGCACGCCGAGGGCTTCGCGGACAACATGTTCCTCGACCCGCAGACCCATACGTTCGTCGAGGAGTCCGGTGGCGCGAACTTCCTGTTCGTCGACAAGGACGGCACGCTCGTGGTTCCGCAGTCCGCGACGAACTCCATCCTGCCCTCCATCACGCGCCGCAGCCTCGTGCAGGTTGCCAAGGATATGCTCGGCATGACCGTCGTCGAGCGCCCGGTGAAGTTCACCGAGGTCGAGGCCGGCGACTTCGTCGAGTGCGGCATGTGCGGCACCGCGGCCGTCATCAGCCCGGTCGGCAAGGTCGTCAACGGCGACGAGGAGATCGTCTTCGCGAGCGGCATGGAGGAGGTCGGCCCCGTGATGAAGAAGCTCCGCGAGACGCTGACCGCCATCCAGGCCGGCGAGATCGAGGGTCCCGAGGGCTGGGTCGTCGAGATCTGCTAGCCAAAGCGGGCTTTCTAAACATATGAATGTGCTTTGGGGCCCGGGCGGCCGGTTTGAACCGGCCGCCCGGGCCCTTTGCGATGGCCGCGCAATCCATCTATACGGGATGCGGGCACGTTGGGCGAGTTTTATGCAGACGGCTTGCCCTCCGAAAACGGTGCAGCATAGGGCAGGGATCAAATCCGCGACTTTTGAGACCTCCTATCGAGATGGTAGGATTAAGAAGCTAGGAAAAGCCTCGAATTCTATACATGCTTGGTGCAATAAGCGCAGGTAGACCGGTTCCCGCTATACATTTAATAAGTAACGTCCTGTAATTTATAATGTAACCCTCTCAAAAGTCGCGTTTTTGATCCCGACTGTTTCCCGCCGGTGCTGCAAGGGCGTTTTCATCCGGTTTGCGGGTCATGCGGTCGGCCTCAGCGCCGCGCTCGCGCCTTGGCGCTGAGGCGGGCCGGGCCGGCGCCCCGCCCTGCACGCCGGCCCGCCAGCAGCGCATAGCTTGGAATTCCCTGTGAATCCGTTGTCTGCGCAGGTTGCGCACGGCATAATCTCATACAGCCTCTTGCGCTCTGGCGCATATGTACTCGAATCGCACCTTCCCTGATCAGGGACGCAGAACCTTGGAGGAACCCGTGACCCTACAACATCGTGCTTTCGTTGCCGGACTGACCCTTGCCTGCTCTGCCGCGCTGCTCGCGCCGGCGGCCGTTTTTGCAGACGAGGCGCCCGCAGCGGCAACCGAGCAGGCCGCCGCCCTTCCCGCGCCGGGCGACTACGATCGCGCTCTCGATTACGAGGAGGCGCCCGCCGACGACCCGGCTATCTCGATGTTGTCTGCGCGCTCGGCCCGCTTGGCGCCCCAGGCGCTTTCCAGCGAGATGAAGTATTTTGCCGAAAACGAGAGCGGCTCCAACTACAACCAGGGCTTCAGCTATGGCGACGGCTACAACGCCATGGGCTTCTACCAGTTCGACCGCCGTTACTCCCTCGTGTCGTTCATGGAGGAGGTCTACGCGTACAACCCGACGAAGTACGCCATGTTCGGGCCGGTGATCGCGCGCGGCGACGAGCTCATGAATGCCGCCATCTACGACAGCGCGACACAGCGGCTGACCGAGATCGGCCAGCTGGCGGAAAACGCCTGGCACGCCGCGTACCAAGCGGATCCCAACGAGTTTTCCGCGCTTCAGGATGCCTATGCCTACCAGGAGTATTACCTGCCCGTGCAGAACATCCTGAAGAACACGTTCGGTATCGATATCTCCGGTCGCGCCGACTGCGTGAAGGGCCTCGCTTGGGGCTTGTGCAACCTGTTCGGCTCGGGCGGCTGCCAGAAGTTCTTCCGCGACGCCAACCTGTCGAACTCCATGACCGACCGCCAGTTCGTGAACGCCCTGTGCGATTCGGTGGTGCGCGGCGTCTACACCTACGACTACACGTACGCGTCGAGCTACGCGAGCCGCTACGAGCGCGAGCGCGCCACCTGCCTCGCCTACATCGCCGAGGACGAGGCGGCGTCGGGTTCGCTGCCGTTCGCCGATGTGGTTAAGGGGCTGTGGTACTACGATGCCGTCGAGTACATGTACGAGCACGGCTACATGCGCGGCTACTCCGGCACCAACTTCTTCGGCACGAACGATGCCATCCGCCGCGAGGACGCTGCCGTCGTTCTGTATAACATCCTGGGCAACGGGAGCAAGGCGCCTGGCTGCAGCTTTGCCGATGTCAATCAGGGTGCGTACTACGCCGACGCCGTAAACTGGGCGGTCTCGAAGGGCTATATGAAGGGCTATCAGAACGCGGCTGGCGTGTACGTGCGCTTCGGCGTGGGCGAGTACGTGACGCGCGAGCAGCTGGCGAGCGTCGTTGCGAATATCGCGCGCACGCCGGGCAGCTCGGTGGACACCTCGAAGTTCTACAGCATGCGCGACTGGGCGCTGACGAGCTCTTGGGCTGTCGACAACATGCAGTGGGCTATCGACCAGGGTGTGATCAACGGCTCTGAGCAGCAGGGGGCTCGTTATGCGCTGCCGACGACGCCGACGACGCGCGCGCAGATGGCTGTGATCATGAAGAACTGTCTTGACGAGGATCTGATCTAGGCGAGCGATGCGGTGGAGCGGGCGCGCAAGCGCCCGTTCTGCACAAAATGAGACTTGCCGAGAATACTCCACCATAGTAAAGTGGATGCCGTTGCAAAGGAGCGCCTCGTTGCCATGTGCGGCAGCGAGGCGTGGAACGTGATAGGGAAGGTTGACCATGAAGAAGAATCGCCTGTTCGCGCCAGTTGCCGCGACGTTTGCCCTCGTGGGCGCGCTGGCGCTTGCCGCGTGCGGCGGCAGCCCTGCTGCCGATGACCCCGCCGATACCGATACCGTCGCGGAGGATACCTCCGCCGACATCACGACGTTTACCGTTGGTTTCGACCAGTCCTACCCGCCCTACGGCTTCGTGGGCGATGACGGTGAGTTCACCGGTTTCGACCTCGACCTTGCCGCCGAGGTCGCCGAGCGCAACGGCTGGGAGGTCGAGCTCGAGCCCATCGACTGGGACGCCAAGGACACTCTGCTCGATTCCGGTGCCATCACCTGCATCTGGAACGGCTTCACCATGGAGGGCCGCGAGGACGACTACACCTTCTCGAGCCCCTATATGCTCAACGGCCAGGTCATCGTCGTGAAGGCCGATAGCGGCATCAAGAGCTTCGACGACCTCGCCGGCAAGACCGTGATCACGCAGGTCGACTCCGCCGCGCTCGACGTGCTCGAGGGTTCCGCAGCCGACCTCGCCTCCACGTTCGCCTCGCTCGAGCAGATCGGCGAGTACAACACGGCCTTCATGCAGCTCGAGTCCGGTGCCGTCGATGCCGTGGCGTGCGACCTCTCCATCGCTGAGTACCAGATGTCCGCGAAGCCCGACGCCTACGTCCAGCTGCCCGAGATGCTTTCGGAGGAGCACTACGCCGTCGGCTTCAAGAAGGGCAGCCAGAAGCTGGCCGACACCGTGACCGAAACGCTCAAGGCCATGGACGAGGACGGCACCATCAAGGAGCTCTGCGACAAGTACGCCGAGTACGGCATCTCCTACGAGAACTGGGTGCTCGAGTAAGCGTCGTCCTGTGATATCGACGGTCGATGGGAAATCGGGGTCACCCGGTTTCCCATCGTTTTGCTTGAAAGGGAACGCATGGACATCACGACCATGATAGGCATGCTGCTAGAGGGCTTCGGCACGACGATCCAGATCTTCGTGCTGACGCTTGTCGGCTCGATCCCGCTTGCCGTGCCGATTGCCCTGGCGCGCATGAGCAAGTTCGGGCCGCTGCGCACCCTTGCCCGCATCTACATCTCCATCATGCGCGGCACCCCGCTCATGCTGCAGATGTTTGCGATCTACTTCGCGCCGTACTACGTGTTCGGCATCGAGCTCACGCCCGACTCCAAGTGGCAGGCGTGCATCGTGGCGTTCATCGTCAACTACGCGGCGTATTTCGCGGAGATCTACCGCAGCGGCATCCAGTCCATTCCGCGCGGCCAGTACGAGGCGGCCGAGGTGCTGGGCTACTCGCGCGCCCAGACCTTCGTGCGCATCGTGCTGCCGCAGGTGGTCAAGCGAATCCTGCCCTCCATGGGCAACGAGGTCATCACCCTCGTGAAGGACACCTCGCTCGCCTTCGCCATCGGCGTGGCGGAGATGTTCTCCACCGCCAAGGCGCTCGTCGCCTCGCAGGTCAGCATGGTGCCCTTCGCCATCTCCGCGGTGTTCTACTGGATCTTCAACTTCCTGGTCGAAGTCGTCATCGGCCGGCTGGAGAAGAAGCTCGACTACTACCACGACTGAGTAGTTCCGGCGTTCTACGAACGCCGGAACTGGGTCGACGCTGCGCGGCTGTCTGGCGGGCACCTCGCCTTTCAATCGTCGGGCATGGCCCGAAGGCCTATGCCCTCCTCTTTCAAGGCGATCTGCCTCGCCAGACAGCCGCTCGCTGACTGAGTACTCTACCTACGGGGTTTTTATGACAGTTAGGACGGGGCCCACTGTCATGTTTTCGGGATGAGGGTGCCGGCCAGGTTCAAAACATGACACAGGGCCCCGTCCTAACTGTCATGTTTTCGGGTATGGATTGTTGTTAAGGAGATAGACATGGCAGAGCCGGTCTTTGCAATGGAGCATGTGAGCAAGGCGTTCGGCGAGAACGTCGTGCTGCGCGACATCTCGCTGGCGGTGCAGCCTGGCGAGGTCGTGGCCATCATCGGCCCGTCGGGCGGCGGCAAGTCGACGCTTCTGCGCTGCGCCACCACGCTCGAGCAGATCGACAGCGGCACCCTGCGCTACGGCGACCTCACGGTTGCGCAGACCTCGCCCGATGGCAAGGTCTCCTACCTCAAGGGCGACGCCATGCGTGCGGCCAAGAGCAGGTTCGGCCTCGTGTTCCAGAGCTACAACCTGTTCCCGCACATGAGCGTGCTGCGCAACATCATGGACGCGCCCATCGCGGTCCAGAAGCGCGACCGCGCGGAGGTCGAGCGCGAGGCCCGCACGCTCATCGACAAGATGGGCCTCACGGGCAACGAGGACAAGGTCCCCTGCCAGCTCTCGGGCGGCCAGCAGCAGCGCGCGAGCATCGCCCGCGCCCTAGCGCTCAACCCGGATATCCTCTTCTTCGACGAGCCCACGAGCGCGCTGGACCCCGAGCTCACCGGCGAGGTGCTCAAGGTCATCCGCCAGCTCGCCGCCGAGGACATCACCATGATCATCGTCACGCACGAGATGTCGTTCGCCCGCGATGTCGCCGACCGCGTCGTCTTCATGGACGGCGGCATGATCGTGGAGGAGGGCGCCCCCGCCGACGTTCTTGGAAATCCCAAGCAGGAGCGCACTCGCGCGTTCCTGGCGCGCTTCAGCGGGTAAAAGCTCATCGGCCGGCACAGCCGGAGGGCCGCGCAGCGCGGATGCCGTCGTGGCGCTATGCCACGATGCGCGTGCAGCGCGCCCAGTCGGTATATCATAGTGCGCAGTGGCGCGCGGGAACGTTGCCCCGTCCGCCATCCGCACACGTAACAGCGAAGGAGCATTCCATGTATTCTGAGGAGACCACCATCGTCAACGCCACGGGCCTTCACGCTCGTCCTGCTTCGATGTTCTGCAAGATGGCGTCGGGCTTCTCGTCCGACATCACCGTCAAGAAGGTCGGCGCCGAGGGCGGCGGCGTGAGCGCCAAGAGCATGCTCGCCCTCATGACCCAGGGCCTGGCCTGCGGGTCCCAGATCGTCATCACCGCCGAGGGCGAGGACGAGCAGGAAGCCGTCCACGCGCTCGTCGACTTCGTGATGAACGGCTGCGGCGAGTAGCGCGCAAGGCCATCATCGACATCCGATGGGGAACAGAGGGGCGTCCTGGCAAGGCCGGGGCGCCCCGCTTGCCGTGCGCGCCGCCTTCCCGGGTTCGCGAGCCCGCGTTCGCTGTGGTCCTGTAAGATGGATGCGAGTCTGCACGCAGCCGCCGCTCGATTTGCCGAGCCGCGCTGCCCGTTGAAAGGATGCACATGGAAGCCTATAAGCAGGAGTTCATCGAGTTCATGGTCGAGTCCGACGTGCTCAAGTTCGGTGAGTTCGTCCTCAAGAGCGGCCGCACGTCGCCGTTCTACATGAACGCGGGCGCGTACGTGACCGGCGAGCAGCTCAAGCGCCTGGGCGAGTACTACGCCCGCGCCATCCACGACAACTTCGGCCTCGATTTCGACGTCGTGTTCGGTCCCGCCTACAAGGGCATCCCGCTGTCGGTCGTGACCGCCATCGCGCTGTCCGAGCTGTACGGCAAGGAGGTCAAGTACTGCTCCGACCGCAAGGAGGTCAAGGACCACGGCTCCGACAAGGGCAATATGCTCGGCTATGAGCTCAAGGACGGCGACCGCGTGGTGATGGTCGAGGACGTCACCACCTCGGGCAAGTCCATCGACGAGACGTACCCCAAGCTGATGGCTGCGGCAAACGTCGAGGTCAAGGGCCTGATCGTGTCGCTGAACCGCATGGAGGTCGGCAAGGGCGGCGTCACGACCGCCCAGAAGGAGATCGAGGCCAAGTACGGCTTCCCCGTGGCCTCCATCGTGTCGATGGCCGAGGTCGTCGAGCATCTCCACAACCACGAGATCGACGGCCGCGTGGTGATCGACGACGCCACCAAGGCTGCGATCGACGCCTACTACGAGAAGTACGGCGCCAAGGAGTAGAGCGCCGTCCGCGCATAACCTTGCTGATCATTTGGAGGGAACATGACCAGAAAGGCAGTAGCCGTCGTAATCGCCCTTGCCGCGGCGTTCACGGCAACGCTTCTGGGCGGATGCTTCGGTCCGTCCGACGAGCAGATCATCCGTGACGGCCTGAACGAGGAGTTCAGCGCGATTGCCGACAGCGAATCCGAGGCGCGTCAGCAGATCGTGGACAGCATGGGTCTGGAAAACGGGATCAGCGACTGGGGCGTCGAGCCGCAGGAGTTCGTCGACTCCCTGTTTGACGGCTTTGCCTACGAGATCGGTGACATCACGGTCGACAGCGAGCAGGGAACCGCCGAGGCGCAGGTGACGCTCACCAACAAGTCCGCAGAGGGTGTCGTGACGGGCCTGCAGAACAGCCTTTCCGAGCTGCTCGAGTCGAGCGAGGTCCTGGCCATGACGCAGGGCGAGATCGCCGAGAAGATGGGCGAGCTGATCATGGAGTCCGTCGAAAACGCGCCGCTCGAGGAGAACGAGCTCACGTTGCCGTGCGTGCGCGATGGCGAAGACTGGACGATCGACGATTCCGCGGAGGATGCGCTGTACGAGGCGATGGTCGGCCAGCTGGCGGAAGCCGACATGACCACCGAGTAGCTCGACGGGAAGTCCGTTTACCCAATCGAAACTGTTTTGTAACAGCATCCGCCCAGTTTTGACTTTCGTCTGCTAAAGCGTAGACTGTGGTCTGGCCTTACAGGGGATGCAGGCAAACGCCCGCATCGCAACACGAAGAGGGTGCTACACGATGGGATACGCCAACCTGCTATCGATTATCAGCGAGATTATCTGATACGGGTTGGCGATGCATGCAGCCAGCCCGTGCGATAGCGGGCGGCTGAAGAAGATGACGGGGGCCGTCGATATGTTCGACGGCCCCCGTTTGCATGGAGTCGGGTAGCGCTTCTTCCAGGGGGAAAGGATCTGTTATGAACGGAATCGTCGTAGTGGTGGTGGCAGCCGTCGTGCTGGCTGCCGGCTACCTCGGGTACGGTCGCTGGCTGGCGGCCAAGTGGGGCGTCGACCGCGATGCGCTCACGCCCGCCCGCCGTATGGAGGATGGCAAGAACTTCTCGCCCGCCTCGTGCTTCACCGCGTTCTCGCACCAGTTCAGCTCCATCTGCGGCGCCGGCCCCGTGACGGGCACCATCGCCGCCATGATGTTCGGCTGGCTGCCCGTGCTGCTGTGGGTCCTCGTGGGCGGCATCTTCTTCGGCGCCGTGCACGACTTCGGCGCGCTGTACGCGAGCGTCAAGAACAACGGCAAGTCGCTCGCACAGCTCATCGAGAAGTACATCGGCCGCACGGGCCGCAAGCTCTTCCTGCTGTTCAGCTGGCTGTTCACCATCATCGTGATCGCCGCCTTCGTCGACATGGTCGCCGGCACGTTCCAGGCCACCTTCGACGCTGCGGGTGCGGTGGACGCCGCCAAGTCCTATGCCGGCGGCGCTGCGGGCACGATCTCCATCCTGTTCACGTTCGTGGCCATCGCCTTCGGTTGGCTCAATCGCCGCTTCCAGCTCTCCGGCGTGCGCGAGTTCGTGCTGGCCGTCGTGCTGTTCGTCGCCATGTTCGCCGTGGGCATGCAGTTCCCCGTGTACCTCGACAAGCTCGGTTGGTTCGCCGTCATCGCCGTGTACCTGCTGTTCGCCGCTGCCATGCCCATCCAGACGCTCAAGCAGCCGCGCGACTACCTCACCAGCATCATGATGATCGTCATGATCGTCTGCGCCGTCGTGGGCATCTTCGTGCTGGGCGCCAACGGCCAGGCCACGATGACGGCCCCGATGGTCGTCGACTTCGGCGAGATGGCCGCAAAGGGCAGCTTCGTGTTCCCGCTGCTGTTTGTGTCCGTCGCGTGCGGCGCGCTCTCCGGCTTCCACAGCCTCGTGTCTACGAACACCTCGTCCAAGCAGGTCGAGAAGGAGCAGGACATGCTGCCCGTGGGCTATGGCGCCATGGTGCTCGAGTCCTTCGTGGGCGTGCTCGCGATCGTCGTGGCCGCCATCATGTTCTCCGACCTGAATACCGCCGGTACCGGCGCGCTCAACAACGGCGTGGCCGCGACTCCGTTCTCCATCTTCTCCCAGGGCATCGCCCGCGGCATGACCGCGTTCGGCGTCAACCAGACGCTCGCCACCGTGTTCATGACCATGTGCGTCTCGGCGCTGGCGCTCACCTCGGTTGATGCCGTGGCGCGCATCGGCCGCCTGTCGTTCCAGGAGTTCTTCGCCCAGACCAACGACGCGCTCGAGGACGAGCAGGCCGAGCTCACGGGTGCCGCCAAGGTCGCCTCCAACACCTGGGTCGCCACCGTGCTCACCCTCATCCTGGGCTTCGCGCTCGCCTTCGGCGGCTACAGCAACATCTGGCCGCTGTTCGGCGCGTCCAACCAGCTGCTGGGCGGCATGACGATGATCACGCTCGCCGTGTTCTGCAAGTGCACGGGCCGCAAGGGCTTCATGCTGTACGTGCCCGTGGCCTTCCTGCTGTGCAGCACGTTCACCTCGCTCGTGCAGAGCACCATCGGCTGCGTGAACGCGCTGGCTGCATCGGGCGTTGCCGTGATCGCGACCTCCGGCCTGCAGCTCGTGTTCGCCATCCTGCTCATGGTGCTCGGCGTGATCGTGGCCTACAACTGCCTGAAGGAGCTCTTCACCAAGGAGGCTGGCTCGCTGCCCGACGAGGAGCCCGAGTGGACCGAGATGGGCCGCGCGCACGTGCGCGAGCAGGCTGCCGCGTCCGCGGGTACCGAGGGCGCCAAGGACGTCGCGTAGGCGCTTGCGCTTAGCTTTGCGGTGCATCTGTTGAGGATGCGCTTGATGGGGCGGTGCCGGGGATGACCCGGCGCCGCCTTTTTGCGTGGCGTGCCGGCGGTGGGTTGTGGCGATGACTGAATCCTGCGCTTCCTACAAAATGGCTGCCTCCATTAATTGACCCCAGGCGAGACCGTTGTTCCTCTCTCTAACTTGGCCAAATCAGGCACGTTAGAGAGAGAAACAGCGGTCTCGCCTGGGGTCAATTAAAAGAGTTCGTTGGGGAGGGCGAACTGCGTTCCGATGCTCCACGTGTCCTTCCCGTGGTCGGTGGACTTACCGGAAAAGCCGCCGACGCAGCTCTGTGCTACGATTCATCAGCATGAATGCGATTATCTGGGCACCGTTTCGAGGTGTCCTGTTTGTGGAGGTGCCCGTTCGTGAAGAGGATTCTGCTGTCTGAGAGCCCCGAGACCATTGCGCAGCTGGCTTCATGGCTCGATGGCAAGGTGAGCCTGAATGAGAGGCAGCGCAGCGTGCTTGCGCTGACGCTGCTCGAGCGCAAGGATCCCAAGATCAAGTACGGTGCCCTGACGCGCGTGCTCAAGTCGTTCAACGGGGGAGAGCGGGCCGATGAGCTGCGCGACCCGCTCGTGGAGTCGGGCCTGCTGGTGCAGGTCGGCGACGACGGGTACGGTCCGTACGAGATTCATTTCGACGCGGCGGGTATCGATTCCGCGGCCGTCATCGAAGAGCTGCGCGCGGCGTATGCCGAGGAGGGCGACGACGGCGACGAGGCTGCGGAAGAGGCCGAGGTCGTGTATGAGGTGACGGAGGTTGCGGAGGCCGAGCCTGCGGAGGAGATGCCGGCCGATTCCGATCGGGGCGCGGTTGATGATACTTCTGCAGAGGATGGTGCCGTTGCCGTGAATCTGCCTCAGGAGGTGCCCGCGGCGGAGCCTACGCCTGCGCATGCCGCGGAGAAGCCCGAGCTGGATGGCGCCCCGAAGCAGGATGCTGCGCCCAAGGCCAAGCGGAAGCGTCGGAACAAGTCGAACGGATCGGAGCGTGCTGACCGCAAGGATGATGCCTCGGCTTCCGAGCGCTCGGCGGGCAATGCTTCCGATAAGGGCAAGAATGTCGCCGGCGGTAAAGACAAGAAGAAACCTTCCGGGGCCGCCAAGACGGATAAGCGCCGTGGCCGTGCCGGGGTGCCCGCGAAAGCGCAGGCCGTTGCCCCCGAGCCGGTGCATCGCCGTGCGTTCGGCCTGATTTCCTCGTTGCGCACGCGCGTCGTGCAGGCGGTGCGCAAGACGGAACCCGAACTCGAGTCCGAACAGAAGCCTGCGCAGAAGCCGAAGCAGTCCCCCAAAGCCAAGCGCTTCGACGACCTTGATCGCGTGCGCGCCTGGCTCGATGCCCACGAGGGCGAGCAGGTGCCGTACGTCACCCGTCGCCAGAGGGCGTTTCAGATCTTCAACGACGAGAAGGCGCTCGAGGGCAAGCGCGGCGAGCGCCTCATGAGGCTCATGTCCGCCAAGGGGCTCAACCCGAGCGTGCTGCGCATCGCGTCGCGCCAGGCTCCGCCGCTGCAGGGATTTTACGCTCTGGGCGCGGACCAGCCGTTCTTGGTGGTCGAGAACATCGATGCCTACGAGGAGGTCGTGGCGCTGCTCAAGGGCCAGCGCAGCATCCGTCTGTTCGGCACGCGCATCGGCGGCGTGATCTTCGGTGCGGGGCATAACATCCTGATTTCGCACGCACTCGACGAGTACCTGCACGACATCGGCTACCGCTACGACTACGTGTATTATGCGGGCGACATCGACCGCGAGGGTGCGCGTCTGGTCGAGCGTGCTCGCGAGGTGAATGTGATCGAGATCCGCCTGCATGCCGGCATCTACCGTGCGATGCTTGCCGCCCAGCGTGCCCACGTGCGCGCAGGTGGCAACGGCGAGAGCGCCGCGGATAACCAGGATGCCCCGCGCGACTTCGTGCGCCTGGTGAAGGACCTGCCGCCCGCGCTGCGGATTCCGTTCCGCCGCGCGCTGCGCGAGAACATCCGCATCCCGCAGGAGATCCTGACCAGCGAGGATTTCCGCCGCGGCAGCATGGGCGCGATCGATAGGTTGATGGACCGGTAGGGGGAGCCGGGCGGTTCGTGGCCCGGCTTTCCCGCTCTTCTCGGGGTGTTGCTTCGGGCAGAGTGCTTATTGACAGTGCACGTGGCCAGGTCGGGCTTCGTTGTTCTTCTGGTCGCGTCGGCATATTGAAGTGCGCTTTCCGCCGGGTTGGCCCGTTACCGGTGCACTTTCGACCAGATGTGCTTATTGCCAGTGCACTTCCGGCCAGGTCGACTTCTTGCCAGTGCACTTTCGGACAAACCGGCTTATTGCCGGTGCACTTTCGGACAAATCGGCTTATTGCCGATGCACTTTCGACCAAGTTCCCCCATTGCCGGTGCACTTTCAGCCAAAGTAAAACGTTGTCGGTGCACTTCCGGTCAGTTTAGATTTTGCCGGTGCACCTGGGGTACACGATCGAGGCCAAATCATGTACCCCAGGTGCACCGGCAATCTTGAAACTGGTCAGAAGTGCACCGGCAATTCCAAGCCGCCCGCAAATCGGCGGTCGGCTGCCACAAAGTCTGTCGGCACTTCGCCTCGCCGGCGGCGTTCGCTGGCACCCCCCTGCTAGCGAGAGTCCCAAAACAAAAAGCAGGCCAAACGCCGTCGCGTCTGGCCTGCTGCAATATCGGGCTGGGGCAGAGGGATTCGAACCCCCGTAACCGGCACCAAAAACCGGGGTCCTGCCGCTGGACGATGCCCCAATGCGCTCCTGGTCGCACAGAATCGACCAAGCTCAATCAGTGTACCTAATCGTTCAAAGCTGCGCAAACGCCGTCGAGCAGGCGTACGGCCAGCGTCTGGGCGTCGCTCGAGGTGAACATGCCGTCGTAGCCGTTGATGCCGGTGAGCTCGATGCGAATGAGAACCGGCTTCTCCTTAGCGGCAGCGAACGCCGTGCCGATGCGCTGCGACAGGTTCGCGCACTCGGCGAGGGCGATGGTCGGGCGCGGCGCCGCGTCCTCGGGCAGCCCTTCGCGCGCGAGCTCGAGAATGAGGTCCATGCCCTCGGGAATCTCGTTGTCGCACAGCACCATGCCGCTCGACTCGGTGGTCGCCGAGGCGATGTTCCACATGCGCGAAGCCACGCTGCGAGCGATGGTGTCCTCACCGTACACGGCGATCTTGTAGTTCTCGAGTACCTCGGCGGCGCGGGCAAAGCCGATGCGCTCCTCGGCCTCGACGATCGACGGCTTGCCCTCCCACACGTGGTGCAGACGCTCGATGTAGGCGAAGGTGTCCTGGAATGCCATACCGTCTGCGAACAGGCCGACGTTCTCCTGGAACTGCTGAAGCGCCGCCTCGGTGTGCGGGCCAAAGTAGCCGTCGTCGGTGCCGCAGGCAAAGCCCAGCACGTTGAGGGCCTGCTGCAGCATGCGCACGTCGGCGCCGTGGAAATTGGGGAGGCGCAGGTACAGCGTGCGGTCTCCCAGACGATACGACGCGTCGACCAGTGCCGACCAGCAGGTCATATCGACCTCGTCGCCCGGCGTGAGGCCGTTGTCGTCCCTAAAGAAGCTCACGGCGCGCGCCGTGGTGTCGCCGAACAGTTTCTCGTCGAGTTCCTCCTGGGCAATCTCGAGCCCAAGGATGGAAAGGCGCGACTGCACGTCTTCGACGGCGGGTCCCTTCATGCCCTTGACGATCGGCTCCATGCGAACCCCTTCCCCCTAAATAAAACGATGCCGTCGGCGTTGGCTCAGGATGCTGTGCCGACGGGGCAGATACGTGCTCATTATGATGCCCCACCAGTTTATCAAGATATACATACCACTGCATGCCGTCTCTTATCACGCGATTCGACCTCAACGAACAATCGATGCCTAGCGCTCTGTGCGACATCTTGCCTGCAAGGGTGCTACCGGTGCAAAGTCCGCCGTTATCGCGCCGATGCGCCGCGGCGTCGCGTTGCACGGGCTGAAACGGGGAAGCGCCCGCGCCCGAGCATCCACATTCCCTCCAGAAAACGGCCCCCTTTATCCAATACCCGACGGCGTAGGAAGTTTCTTGACAGGGTGCTGCCACTATGGAGGTGCGCGGCGAGAGCTTCGCCGTCGCGCCGCCTGGGTATCAGGCGCAATGGCATGCGGGCGTGTGCGAGGAGGAAACGTGGCACAACAGAAAGCATCTCGGGCGCATCTGCTCATCGTCGACGACGAACCGGATATCGTGGCCATGCTCCGCGAGTTCTTCTGCATGGAGGGACACGACGTTGCGACGGCGGCAAACGGAGCCGATGCCATCGCCCAGGTCGAGGCGTCGGAGCGCCAGGAGACCGCGCCGTTCGATCTGATTCTGCTCGACGTCAACATGCCCGATATGGACGGGTTCGAAACCTGTCGGCGTATCCGGCAGGCGGTGTCGTGCCCGATCATCTTCCTGACCGCACGCGTGGAGGACGCCGACCAGCTGGACGGCTTCGCCGCCGGCGGTGACGATTACGTGCTCAAGCCGTTTTCGCTTCAGGTGCTGGGCAGCCGCGTGCAGGCGCATCTGGCGCGCGAGACGCGCCGGGCCGCCGAGCCTCTGGCGCGCGTGCGCTTCGAGGGCGGCATCGCTATCGATTACGGCAGCCGCACGGTCGAGGTTGGCGGCATGTCCGACGGACGCGAGCCGCGCCGCCTCGACTTCACGCGCACGGAGTTCGACATCGTGGCGCTGCTGAGCAAGAAGCCCGGCCGTGTGTACGACCGCACCTTCATCTACGAGCAGGTATGGGGCTGGAATGCCGATGGCGACGCGTCGATCGTGCGCGAGCACATCCGGCGCATCCGCAAGAAGTTCGCCGAGGCCGGTCTAGAGGCCGACCCCATCGAGACCGTATGGGGCGTCGGCTACCGCTGGAGCGCGCGATGAGCGCGCGGGAAGCCGGACGTACGCCGGGCCGCCTGCAGCGACTGTGGGCGAACATGCCGCTCATGCGGTCGTTTTTCCTGTATGCCGCCGGATGCGTGCTGGCGTCTATCGTCGTATCGGTCGTCCTCATGCTGGGGCTCATGTCCGTCTACGACACGTTTCAGCGTGCCGCCTGGGAGGGACACGTCGACGTCGAGGGCGGGCCGTACGTCTACGACGCCGTGACCGACGAGCTCATCCCCGCGGTGGCGATCGACCTGTCGTCGCCTTCCGACCGCATCGTGTTTCTGGGGATCCGCGGCGGTATGGGCTATGCGCCCGACGTGGGCGACGATTACAGCGGAGGCTGGATCAACGCCGACACCGGGGCGCCCATCGGCTACGCGACGCTCGAGATGGTGCGCGAGGATCCCTCGATCACCATCTACGACTGGGGCGGCAACTATACGGAGCGGGATTATCAGATGAACGGGGGCTACCCGTACGACCCCATCTCGATCGACGGCTCCAGCCTGGCGGAGTACGATGCGCGCGAGCGGGCGGAGCGCAGGGCGGTGGACGGCGAGTTTTTGACGATCGACGACAACAACCCCAACTTCGTGGTGTCAAATATCGGGTACTTCGTCTTGCAGAACAGCATGATGTTCGAGACGCCGATCATGGTCGCGCTGCGCATCGCTACGGTCCTCACGCCGTTTGCCGTGCTCATCGTGCTCTCGATTCTGTTCTTCCGCCGGTTCTACCGCAGGCGCCTGGGAGGGCCGCTCGCGGTCTTTTGCGACTGCGCCGACCGCGTGGCGCGCCAAGACCTGGATTTCGTGACGCCCGAGGTGCCGGGCCGCGAGTTCACGAGGCTCGGCGATGCGTTCGAGAAGATGCGCGCCTCGCTGGAGGCCTCGCAGCTTAAGCTGTGGCGCACGGCGGAGGAGCGTCGCCGCCTGAATGCCGCCTTCGCGCACGACCTGCGCACGCCGGTGACCGTCCTCAAGGGCACCGTCGAGATGGCCCAGATGCGCGCCGAGGCCGGCGAGCCGGTGGGTGCGAAGACCATCGCCACCCTGTCCAGCCAGATCGACCGCCTGGAGTCCTATGCCCAGGCGATGAGCGGCATCGCCAGGCTGGAGGATCGCGAGGTGGTGCGGACGCCCGTCGCCGCCAGCGACTTCGTGTCCATGGTCCGCACGCAGGCGCAAAGCCAGGCGGGTGCACGTCGCCCCGACGTGGCGCTCGGCATCGATGCGGGCGGCGTCGCGCCGGATGCGACGCTCATGCTCGACCGCTCGCTTGTCGAGGAGGTTCTGGGCAACATCCTGGGCAATGCCTGCGATTATGCGCGCGCCCGCGTGCGGATGGTGCTTTCGCTCGACGACGACCACCGCACGCTCGCCATGAGCGTGGCGGACGACGGCCCCGGCTTCTCGCCCGAGGCGCTGCACCGCGGCTGCGAGCCCTTCTTCGGTGAGGCCAAGAGCTCGGAGCACTTCGGGCTCGGGCTGAACATCGTGAGCACGCTTGCGCGGCTGCACGGCGGCTCGGTGACGCTTGCGAATGGCGAGGACGGCGGCGGTGCGGTGACCGTGACGTTCGACGTGGGCAGCGAAGCATAACCGGCCGCGCCCCGCACATCGCACACGGCGTACCTTGCAGGAAGCTGCGGCCGCCCTTACAGAGTCTTATCAATCGACGCGTACCATGATGCTCGGTTCGCGACGCAGGGAGAGTGATGAAAGATGCTGAGGAACCTCGGAGACGTTTTGACCATGGAGGACGGCACGGAAGCCCAGGTCATCCCGCTCAAGGAGGACCGCGGCGCCCTTGCATCCCTTGCCCTATTCGCGGTGATCGCCTTGGCGATGGTCGTCTACACCGTGCTGTTCGCATAGGGCAGGCGGCGCGCGGGCGCAAAGCTAAAGCCCCTTCCTTACACATTGGGCTTCGTCCTGGGGGTCGAGATCGTTGCATGGGGTCTCGATCGTCAAGACGGAGCCCAACTGCTTGTTAGGGCGGCGTGCAGCCATTCGGCAGGCCTATGCAAGACAAAGCCGCCCGGCTCCACAAAGGAAGCCAGGCGGCCAGCGTAAACGCTTCAATTCAACGTAAAACCGAACCGCTAGTTCAGGCGTTCCACGAAGAAGTCCGCCATCGCGATGAACAGGCTGCGGCAGCGCTCGTCGAGCTCGATGCCCGCAAGCGTCTGCTTGGCGCGGGCGATCAGCTCGAGCGAATACGCGTGCGCGTACTCGATGGAGCCGCAGGACTCGAAGATCTCCACGGCGCGCGCCAGCTGCTCCGGGTCGTCGGTTCCCGAGGAGAGGATCTCCACGAGCTCGTCGTGGTGCTCCTCGGGTCCCAGGGCGTGGACCGCCACGAGGGTGCGCTTGCCCTCGGTGATGTCGCTGCGGAAGTCCTTGTTGCGCGATTCCTTCTCGCCGACCAGGTTCAGCAGGTCGTCCTGAATCTGGAACGCAAGACCCGTATCCAGGCCGAACGAGCGCAGCGCCTCGATTTGCTCCTCGGAGCCCCCGCCGATGATGGCGCCGCAGGCAAGCGGCGTCGCTCCGCTGTAGTAGGCGGTCTTGTGCGTGGCCATGCACAGGTAGTCGTCGACGGTCAGATCGAAGCGGCCGTCGCGCACCCAGCCCAGGTCGAGCGCCTGGCCCTCGATGGTGCGCGTGGTCATATCCACGAGCTCGTGCAGCAGGCGGATCTTCATGGCATCGCTCAGCGAGGGGTCGTCGAGCACGCTGCCCGTTACGAGCGAGAGCGCGAGGTCGCCGCAGTTGATGGCGATGCCCTCGCCCTCGGTGATGTGCATGCAGGGCTTTCCGCGGCGCAGATGCCCGTTGTCGGCGATGTCGTCGTGGATGAGCGCCGCCGACTGGAAGTGCTCGATGGCGGCTGCGGCGCTGATGGCGCTCGAGAAGTCGCCGCCCACGGCCTGGGCCGCGAGCATGCAGATGAGCGGGCGGTGGCGCTTGCCGGGGTTCTCGGCGTAGCGCTTGAGCGGCGCGTACAGGTACGCGTCGATGTCGGCGTTATCGGTCTGGTCGAGGAAGAACGACACCAGGTAGCTATTGATCTCCTCCATATGGCGGTTGAGGAAATCGATAAACGGGCTTTGCACGAGCGGCCCCATTCTCTCGAGACAAAAAGACTGCGGCCCGGCTTGCGGACCGCAGTCTATTGTACGCGCGATGCGCCGTCTATGGCACGCTCTTAATCCCGGTTACTCGGTTGCAAAACCGTTCGGGTTGTGGGACTGCCAGTTCCAGGAGTCGCGGCACATGTCGTTGATGTCGAACTCGGCGGTCCAGCCCATCTCCTCGCGCGCCTTCGTGGCGTCGCACCAGTTGGCGGCGATGTCGCCGTCGCGGCGCGGGCAGATCTTGTAGGGAAGCTCCTTGCCGCAGGCCTTCTCGAACGCGTGGATGACGTCGAGCACAGAGGAGCCGGTGCCGGTGCCCAGGTTGAAGATGCCGACCTCCTCGCGGCCGTTCATCCACTCGAGCGCGCTCACGTGGCCGCGCGCCAGGTCGACCACGTGGATGTAGTCGCGCACGCCGGTGCCGTCGGGCGTGGGGTAGTCGTCGCCGAACACGTTGATGCACTCGCGCTTGCCCACGGCGACCTGCGCCACATAGGGCACGAGGTTGTTGGGGATGCCCTTGGGGTCCTCGCCGATCAGGCCGCTGGGGTGCGCGCCGATAGGGTTGAAGTAGCGCAGCAGCACGACGTTCCACTCGGCATCGGCGGTGTGTAGGTCCATGAGCATCTGCTCGATCATCCACTTGGTCCAGCCGTAGGGGTTCGTGGCCGGCTTCTTGGGGTCGGCTTCGGTCACAGGCGGGTTGTCCGGATCGCCGTAGACCGTCGAGGAGCTGGAGAAGATGATGGACTTGCAGCCGTGCTCGCGCATGACGTCGCACAGGGTGAGCGTGCTACCGATGTTGTTCTGGTAGTACTCGAGCGGCTTGTGGACCGACTCGCCCACGGCCTTGAAGCCGGCGAAGTGGATGACGCGGTCGATCTTGTGCGCGTCGAAGATGCGCTCGAGCGCCGCGCGGTCGAGGACGTTCGCCTCGTAGAACGTGAGGTTCCGGGCGGCGTCGTCGCCGACAATCTGCTTGATGCGGTCGATGGCGACGGGGCTCGAGTTGGACAGGTCGTCGACCACGACGACCTGGTAGTCGCGCTGCAGCAGCTCGACCACGGTATGGGAGCCGATGAATCCGGCGCCGCCGGTCACGAGAACGCAGGTGTCGTTCGGGGTAAGCTTTGCGGACATGTAAGTCTCCTATCGTCTGCGCACGCGCGTCTGCGCGTGCGGTTTCAGTATAGCCCACGGGCACCGTCGCCTTGAGTGCATGGTTCGAGGCGAGATATACCAAAGGACGTGCACATTCGCACAAACGCGGGTGGCCGCATTGCGCGTCTGCGGGACACAAGAGCGCGAAGCCCGGCGGCAACCGGGCTTCGCGATGGTGTCGATTGTGCGGCTTCAGGGCAGCGGGCTGCCCGCGAGTTCCGTGCGGCCTACTGGCCCTCGAGGTTGATGCCGTTCGCCCAGCCCCAGCGCGGGGTGGCGGTGACGCCGTAGTACGAGATCCACTCGTCGACGTCGATGGTGCGGATGTAGCCGATGTTGTCGCGCACGATGTTATCGCCCACGTAGATGCCCACGTGGCCGTAGATGCGGCCTGCCGAGGTATGCGGGTGGCTCGGCACCGCGATGATCATGCCGACCTTGAGGTCCGCCTTGTTGGAGCTCGTGCACCAGTTGGCGTACTGGTCGTCGGCGTTGCCGGGCACGTTGCCGAAGCCGGCGCGCTCGAACACGTCGGACACCCACCAGGCGCACAGGCCGCCGCCGGGTGAGGGCGTGCTGTAGGCGTAGTCGACAACGCGCTGCTGGGCGTTGCCGGCGTTGATGGCGCTTTGGCCCGTGCCCGGGATCGAGGTCGTGCCGCCGTTGCTGGCGGCAGCCTTGGCCGCCTCCTCGGCAAGGCGACGCGCCTCCTCTTCCTGGCGCGCGGCTTCGAGGATCTCGGCGTCGCGCTTCTCCATGAGCTCCTTGACGTCGTCGTTCAGGCCGTCGAGCAGTTCCTGGACCTCGTCCTTCTTGGCCTTCATGTCGTCGAGCTGCTTCACCTGGGTCGACTTCAGGCCCTCGAGCTCGGTGCGCTGGCCCTCGAGCTCGGCCTTCTGCTGCTCGAGCTCCGTCTTCTGCTGCTCGAGCGCGGCCTTCTGCTGGGCAAGCTCGTCTTGGATGCGGTGGACCGTGTCGATGGTCTCCTTGTCGTTCTCGTTGACCTTGTCGATGTAGTAGGCCTTCGAGATGAGCTCATCGAACGACGAGGACGAAAGCAGCAGCGAGATAGCGGTGTTGCCGCCCGACTTGTAGCTCGCGGCGACGCGCTTGGCGAGCAGGTCCTGTTTCTCCTCGAGCTGCTCCTGCTTCTCCTCGATGTCGTCTTGCGTCTGGTCGATGCTGTCCTGGGTGTCGTCGATCAGCGCCTGGGTATCGTCGATCTGGCCCTGGACGCCCTCGATCTGCGTCATGGTGTCGTCGAGCTGGATCGAGAGGTCCTCGAACTGGTACGAGATGTCGTCGAGCTGGCCCTGGACCTCCTCGAGCTGCTCCTGCGCGTTGTTGAGGGCCTCGGTGGTCTCCTTGGTTGCCTCGGCTGCGCGCGCGGGGCGGGGCAGGCCGAACAGGACGGCGGCGCTGGCGGCCGCGAACGCAGCGCTCACGGCGGCGCGACGCGAGAGCATGTGCTCAGACGGCGAATCGATGGCGTTGTGCTGCGGGTTCGGTACAAAGTGTTGTGACATACATGCTCCGTTTGTGTTGTGTGAATATGTCGATCAACGTATGTGTAGGTGTAAGGATACCGCAGATGTGCCGCCGCGCGGCGATTTTCACATCCCGTCGACTAACGGAAACCTGTGCGCAGGGCGCGCGGGCGTAGGGTGTCGGATAATCGAGCGGGCGCTGGCGGGGGGGGGTGCTAGCCGATGACGCTCAGCGCCAAGATGGCCACAAGGCAGATCGCCGCCACGGCGATCGCCGCGCCATCGCGGCGGGAGTCCAGGCGCAGCTCGTGCCAGCACGTGCGCTCGGCGCTGCCCGTGTAGCCGCGGGCGTCCATGGCGCGACCGAGGTTCTCGGCATGGCGCATCGCGCCGGTGAACAGGGGCGTTGCCAGCGGGATGCAGGCGCGCACGTAGGCGATCGGCCCGCGGCCGGCAAGGTCGGCTCCCCGCGCGGTCTGGGCGGTCGTGATGGCGCGCGCATCCCGCGCGAGTGTGGGCACGAAGCGCAGGGCGATGGAGACAACCATGGCCGCCTCGCCGACCGGCACGCCGAATCGCTCGAGCGGGGCGAGCAGCCCGCGCAGGCCGTCGGCGATAGCCGTGGGCGTGGTGGTGAGCATGAGCAGCGAGCCCATGGCGAACATGAGCAGGAAGCGCACGGTGTAGAGCACCGCCGCCTCGATGCCTGCGGTGCGGATGGCGAAGGGGCCCCAGGCGGCCACCACATCGCCGACGTCGGCGAACAGGAGGTTCACGAGCGATGTCACCACGAGAACCGCCGCGAGGGGCCTGAGCTGCCGCGCGAAGCGGCCCAGAGGGATGCGCGCGAGCGTGCAGGTCGCGAGCGCGAGCAGGGTCGCCAGCGCGAGCGCGGGCGCACCCCGCGCGATCAGGCAGCTCACCATATAGAGGAGCGTAATCGCGATCTTGACGCGCGGGTCGAGCGCATGGATAGGGGAGACCGCCGCGTAATAGCTACCGAGGCTGATGCGCCGTGCCATAGCGGATCACCTCCTCGACGAGTTCGTCGACCGTAAGCGGGGCGGCCGGCAGGTCGATGCCGCGCGTGGCAAGCGCCCGTTCGAACCCGAGAGCCCACGGCTCGCCGAGTCCGAGGCCGTCGTTTTGCGGAAGCGTTATGCGTGGGTCGCGCAAGATGTCGCGTGCGGGGCCGTGCGCGACGAGGCGCCCCCGGTCGAGCACGGCGACGCGGTCGGCAAGCAGCGCCGCGTCATCGGCGGAATGGGTGATGAGGAGCAGCGTTGCGCCCTCAGTGCGCAGGCGGACGATGAGCCGGCGCATGCGGTCGCGCCCCGCGGGGTCGAGGCCCGCCATGGGCTCGTCGAGCACGAGGATAGGCTGTTGCATGGCGAGGACGCCGGCGAGCGCCACCGCGCGCCGCTGTCCGCCGGAGAGCTGATGGGGAGAGCGGCCGAGCAGCTCGTCGGTGGGCTCAAGGCCGCAGGCGCGCAGGGCGTCGCGGACGAGCCGGTCGAGCTCATCGCCAGCGGCGATGCCGAGGTTGGTGGGGCCGTAGGCAACATCCTCGCGAACCGTTGCGGCAAAGAGCTGGCGCTCGGGGAACTGTCCGACATAGCCGATGGCGCGCCGCACCCGGGAGCGCGCGGCGCGGTCGGCGGTCGATGCGCCCTGCACGCGGACATCGCCTGCGCAGGGCAGCTTGAGCGCGCAGGCGAGCTCGGCGAGCGTGGACTTGCCCGCTCCGGTGCGGCCCATGAGGGCGGTGACCGTGCCCGGCTCAAGGGCGAGGCTCACGCAGTCGATGGCGTACGGCACGCGCGGGGCCTCGCGGTGGATGAACGGCAGCAGGCGCCGGTGCGGAGGGTCCACATAGGTGTAGGAAGCTTGGCTGAACGACAAGGCGGGCTCCGCGGGCTGGCTCGCGTCGTGCCCGCGTGACTTCTGGGGTGTGGGCACGGCGGTTGAGATGCGGCGTGTCCGGAGCTCGTCGGCGAGCGCTTCGCAAAGCAGCTGGGCGTCAATGGTGTGCGGCAGGCGGAAGCCCCGTGCCTCCAGCTGGCGTGCAAGGTCCACGGTATGGGGCTCGTCGAGGCCGAGCTCGGCGAAGAGCGTTGGTGTGCGCACGAGCTGGTCGGGCGTCCCTTCCCAGGCGATGCGGCCGCCGTTCAGGGCGACCACGCGGTCGGCGGCCAGCGCCTCGTCGACGTCGTGGGTGATGTGCACGATGGTGATGCCGTGCTCGCGCAGGCGCTCGATGGTGCTTCGCACGGCGGCACGTCCCGGGGCATCGAGCATGGAGGTCGGCTCGTCGAGCACCAGGACCTGCGGATCCATGGCCAAAGCGCCCGCGATGGCGACGCACTGGCGCTGGCCGCCCGATAGGTCGGCGGGGTCTGCCTGCGCGAGACTCTCGATGGCCACCGCGGCAAGGGACGCGCGTACGCGCCGGGTGATCTCGCCGCGCGGCAGCCCGAGATTCTCGGGGCCGAAGGCGACGTCGTCCGCCACGACGCTCGTGACCATCTGGTCCTCGGGGTGCTGGAAAACCGTGGCGACCATGCGGCGCGCCTCGAGGGCGCTCTCTGCGCTGTTGGCAGGATCGATGCCACCGATGCGCATGGACCCGGCGCTCGGTGTGAGCAGACCGTTCACGACCTGCGCGAGCGTCGACTTCCCCGATCCGTTGGGCCCCACGATGCACACGTGCTCGCCGGGTTGCGCCTCGAGCGAGATGCCCGCAAGCGCTGGCGATGCCATGCCCGGGTAGGCAAAGGTAACGTCGTCGAGCTGGATGATGGATGCATGCGAAGTCACGGGACGGGTTGGCCCTTCGGGAAGATGGCGGGTCGGCGCGCGCCGAGCCGGCGTCAGCCGGGCGGATAGGGGCTGGACGCTGGGGTTTTCAACGCAGTGCCACTATAGCGCTGCCACCCGCGTTGCACAACGGCGCCGTCAGCGCGTGTCGAGCGCGCATGGGCTTCTGCACGCGTTTTCGCTCCCGCCTTGGAGGTGCTGGCGGCATCCGTGAGGCGCTGTTGGCAGGAAATGTAACTTGAGCATTTTACAGACCCCCTTGGCTTGGCTCTTGGGGGCGGATATCGCTGCCCCTGTTCTCGATTTGGGGCGTATGGGAACTTTTGCCGGAGCCAAACCGGCTTCTCTGCCGCCTTCAAAAATGCTTAAGCTGCAATTTTAGCCAGCGCGCGCCATGCTCGGGCTTCCGAGCGATTTGCGCTGGATGAAATGGGGGCTTTTGTACCGCTCTCAGCCCCGTGCGAGCTCACGTGGGGCGCTCCTTTGGTGTCGTATTGGCCGCTTTGCGCGCTATGGCCGGTTTTGCAGGCGCCCAGGGCTTGGGGTCGAGATCTGCATCGGGTACAAAAGTCGCAATTCCATCCAAGGGGCCTTCGTGTCCCCGTGCGAGCCGGGGCAGCACGTCCGCCCGCCGCCTCTATCGGTCGCCCGATACCCCGCTCGCGCTGTGCTCGCACGCCCTCGTAGGGTATAGTCGAACAGATAGGCCATTTGCAAGAACGACAAGGCGGTATGCCATGCACGAATACAGCCAGATCAGCGATGAGGTGCTTTGCGCGCTGGGAGCAGCGGCAGGGGAGGACAACCTTACCCTCTTTGAGCCCATGAGCGCGCACACGACGTTTAAGATCGGCGGCCCGGCCGACGTCGTGGTGCGGCCGACGAGCACGTCGGACGTCGTCAAGGTGCTCGACACCTGCGCGATCGCGAACGTACCCGTAACGGTCGTGGGCAACGGTTCCGACCTGCTCGTGGGCGACCGCGGCATCCGTGGCGTGGTCGTGCTGCTGCGCGAGAACCTGAGTGCCATCAGCTGCGAGGGCACGCGCGTGCACGCCGAAGCTGGCGCCCTGCTGCGCGATGTGGCCCTGGCTGCAGCCGACGCCGAGCTCACCGGTATGGAGCCCCTCTGGGGTATCCCCGCCACGGTGGGTGGTGCCTGCCACATGAACGCCGGCGCCTACGACGCATGCTGCGCCGACGTGCTCGAGTCCGTGGACGTCTACGAGCCGGGCGAGCCGCTTGCCGACGGTAGCCGCGCCCGCGGCATGGTGCGCACCTACAAGACGGCGGACCTCAAGATGGGCTACCGCAAGAGCCGCGTGCACGACGAGGGCCTCATCGTGCTCTCGGCGACCTTCTCGCTCGCACCGGGCAACGGCCGCATGATTCGCGTCGCCATGGACGACTACCAGAAGCGCCGCGAGGAAAAGCAGCCGCTCGAGATGCCGAGCGCAGGCTCCACCTTCAAGCGCCCGGAGGGTTACTTCGCCGGCAAGCTCATCATGGACGCGGGCCTGCGCGGATGCCGCGTGGGCGGCGCCCAGGTATCGGAGAAGCACTGCGGTTTCGTGGTCAACGCCGGCGGCGCCACCGCGGCCGACGTCAACGGGCTGATCGAGCACGTGCAGGAGGAGGTCAAGCGCCAGTTCGGCGTCGACCTCGAGCCCGAGGTCCAGCGCATCGGCGAGTTCTAAGCCGCTGCCAACAGCTGCGTACAACAAGAAGCGCGGGATATCGGAAGGCCGATATCCCGCGCTTTTGCTTGCTCATGAAAGTTTGGGACCTGTCCCCAAACTTGCAGGCTACTCGGTGGACGAGGAGGTCTCGCCGGTGTCGCCGCCGCTTCCGGTCTCGCCCGTGTCGTCCGAGTTGGACCCGGACCCAGAGCCGGAGCTCGAGGGGCCTGTCGAGATGTAGATCCACACCGTCGTGCCCGGTTCGACCTCGCCGCTCGGGCTGTAGCGGATGACCTTGCCCACCGGCACGGTGTCGCTCGACTCCTGGACGGGGTTGTAGTACAGGCCCGCGTTGGAGATGGCGTCCTGCGCGTCCTCGGCGTACATGCCGGCGATGCCGAGCGCGTCCACGTCGACGGTCTCGGTCGACGGGTCGGGGCCGTCGGAGATGACGACGGTGATCGTCGTGCCCGGCTCCTGGTGGCCGCTCGGGTTCCAGCTGATGACGATGCCCTCGTCGACGTCGTCGCTGTACTCGGTGGTCACGTTGATGCCGAAGCCGGCCTCGTCGAGCGCGGAGGACGCCTCGGAGCGGGTCATGCCGGTGAGGTCGGGCACCGAGGTGGTGTCGGGCGCGACGACCACGGTGAAGTCGACCGTGCTGTCGACGTCGACGGTCGTGCCGGCCTTGGGGCTCTGCTCCAGGATCGTGCCCTCGTCCTCGTCGGAGGTGGTGTCCTCCTTGACCGTGCCGATCTTGAGCTTGGCGGCGATGATCATCTTCTCGGCTTCATCGCGGCTCGTGGCCTTCGAGAGGTCGGGAACCTCGGTGGTCTCTGCGGGCTCGGGTCCCTTGGACACGACGATGTCGATATCGGAGCCCTTGGGCTGCTGCGTATCGCTGCCGGGATGCTGCTCGCAGACCTGGCCGGCGGGGTACTGGTCGCTGTTGGCCTCGGTCACGTCGCCGACCTTGAAGCCGTACTCCCCGATCTGGTTGACAGCCTCCTCGCGGGTGAGCGACAGCAGGTTGGGCACGGCGACCATCTCGGCGGGCGCGAGCATGCCGCTCACGGCAAAGACGGCGGCGGCCACGACGGCAACGATCACCAACGCGATTGCCGCGATCTTGCCCTTGCCCATACCGTCGTTCTTCTTGGTCTCGTACGAACCGGTGCTGAACTGGCCGGCCGCCACGCGACCGGTGGTGTTCACGGCCGCGGCGCCGCCCACGGGGCGGGCCATGGCCTGGGTCTTGTCGCTCATGACGCGCGTGGTCGTGTTGCCGGAGCCGACCGCGCCGATCACGCGGGTGGGCTCGGGCACGTCGACCGTGCGGCCGGCCATGTAGCTGTTGAGCACGCGGCGCAGCTCGTCGGCGGTCTGGAAGCGGTTGGCCGGATCCTTCTCCATGCAGCGCAGGATGATACGCTCGAGGTCGCCGTCGATGTTGGGGTTGATCTGCGAGGGCGGAACGGGCAGCTCGTTGACCTGCTTCAGGGCGACGGAGATGGCGTCGTCGCCGTCGAAGGGAACCTGGCCCGTGGCGCACTCGTACATCACGACGCCCAGGGAGTAGATATCGGAGGTGGGGCCGAGCTCCTGGCCGCGCGTCTGCTCGGGGCTGACGTAGTGGGCGGTGCCCAGCACGTTGTTGTCCTGCGTGAGATGGCTGTTCTTGGCGCGCGCGATGCCGAAGTCCATCACCTTGATGTTGCCGTCGGGCAGCACCATGATGTTTTGCGGCTTGATGTCGCGGTGGATGATCTCGTGCTTGTGCGCGACCGAGAGCGCGCCGCAGATCTGGCTCGCGATCTGCGCGACCTTCTTGGGGTCGAGCGCGCCGTGGCTGCGGATGCCGCTCTTGAGGTCGGTGCCGCGCAGGTACTCCATGACGATGTAATAGGTGTCGCCGTCCTTGCCCCAGTCGTAGACGCCCACGATGTAGGGGCTCGAGAGCGCCGCGGCCGCCTGCGCCTCCTGCTTGAAGCGCGCGGCGAACGTGGCGTCGCTCGCGTACTGGGGCAGCATGATCTTGACGGCTACCGTGCGGTCGAGCACCTGGTCGACAGCGCGGTAGACCGAGGCCATGCCGCCGGCACCCACTTTGTCTTTAAGGAGGTATCGTCCTCCTAGCAATGTCTGCTGCTCTGCCATCTCTTACTCCTCACAGCTCAAATGCAATCGCGTGCACATTGATATCGCTTCGATCGGACGGCCCTTAGGCGCCCTGGGTGTCGAGCGCTACGGCCAGAACCTGGCCGGCGATCGACGCCGCGGACTCATCGGTGTCCTCGTCGTAGTTCTCGATCATGACCGAGATCGCCACCGTGGGCGTGTCGTAGGGCGCGAAGCCCACGAACGCGGTGTTCGTCTGGTCCGACGTCGCCTCGGCGGTACCGGTCTTGCCGGCCACCTGCACCCCGGCGATCGACGCCGCGGAGCCGCTGCCCTCGTCGACGACCTCGAGCATGGCCTCCTTGACGTCCAGCGCGGCCGCGGCGCTGATGGCCTGGCCGAGCGAGCGGGGCTGGGTGGTCCGCACGACGGTGCCGGTGGGCGAGAGTGTCTGGGCCACGACGTAGGGGTTCATGGCGAGGCCGTTGTTGGCGATGGTCGCCACCATGACGGCGTTCTGCATGACGGTCGACTGCGGGCCGGCCTCGTGGCCCTGACCGACGGGCTGGCCGGCGCCAGCCCATGCGAGCTCCCACTCGGTCATCTGCGCCGGGTCGGGCATGATGGAGGTTGCGGTCGAGAAGTCCTGGCCGAGCTGCTGCCCGTAGCCGAAGGAGCGCGCGTAGCTCACGAGCCTATCGGCGCCGAGCTGGTTGGCAAGCTGGCCGAAGGCGACGTTGGACGAGTAAGCGAAGGCCATCTCGAGGCTCAGCGTGCCCAGGTCCTCACCCTTGTTGTTGACGACCTCGGCGTTGCCGATCTCCATGCTGGAGGGCGACTTGTACATCGAGTCGAGCGTCGCGGTGCCCGAGTCGAGCGCGGCGGCGAGCGTGATGACCTTGAAGGTCGAGCCGGGCGTGTAGAGCGCCTGCGTGGCGCGGTCGAACAGCGACGCCTCGTCGTCGCTCGTCTCGCCGCCCATGAGGGCCGACACGTCGGCGTTGTTGTAGGAGGGCGCGCTGGCCTGGGCGAGCACGGCGCCGGTGCGCGGGTCGAGCACCACGATGGCACCCTTCTTGCCCGACAGCGCCAGCTCGGCGGCGGCCTGGATGCGCGAGTCGATGGTGAGCTGCACCGAGTTTCCGGGCTGCGTCATGCCGGCGAGCGAGTTGATGGCGTTCTGCCAGCTGGAGTAGTCCTGCGAGCCGGTGAGCGTCTCGTTCTGCGAGGCCTCGATGCCCGAGGAGCCGTACTGCGTCGAGAAGTAGCCCACCGTGTGCGCCGCCATGTTGCCGTTGGGGTAGGAGCGCACGTAGGTGCCGTCCTCCTGCTGCAGCGACTCGGCCAGCGTCACGCCGTCGGCGGTGATGATCGATCCGCGCTTGATGTAGGCGGCCTTGGCGATGGTGTGGTTGTTGTTGGGCATCTCCTGGTACGTCTTGGCCATGACGACCTGCACGTAGGTGAGGTTGCCGATCAGGATGGCGAACAGGCCCGTGAACAGGACGACCTCGCGGGTGAGGCGCTTGGCGAGCGCGACGCGGCCCAGCACGCCGCTCTCGGGCGTGTCGAGGGTGCGGCGGAGCATGCGCGACCCGGGACGGGCGTGGTTCGCGGGCGCGCCTGCATGCCCGGCGCCGAAGATGCGCGTGCCGGCCTTGCTCAGGCCCGCAGCGGTGAGCGAGGGGGCCATCGCCGCGGCGCCCTCGCCGGTGCCGGAGCCCGCGAGCTCGACGTTGCGGCCGGTGGCCTCGTCGCCGGCGCGCATGAGCAGCGCGACGATGATGAAGCTCGCGAGCAGCGACGAGCCGCCCTGGCTCATGAAGGGCAGGGTGACGCCGGTCAGCGGGATAAGGCGGGTGACGCCGCCCACGATGAGGAAGGCCTGGAACGAGATGGAGGCGGTGAGGCCGCTCGCGATGAACGCGGCGAGGTCGCTTTTGGCGCGCGCCGCCACGGTGAGGCCGCGCACGGCGAAGAGCATGAACAGCAGCAGCACGGCGGAGCCGCCGAGCAGGCCCATCTCCTCGCCGATGGCCGAGAAGATGAAGTCGGACTCGACGACCGGGATGTTGGTCGCCATGCCGCGGCCGATGCCGGTGCCCACGAGGCCGCCGTCGGCCAGCGAGTAGAGCGACTGCACGAGCTGGTAGCCGTCGCCCTGCGGGTCGGCGAAGGGGTCGAGCCAGATGTTGAAGCGCACGCGGACGTGGCCCATGATCTGGTACATGCCGAAGCCGCCGATAAGCAGCAGAACCATGCCGATGATCACGTAGCTCACGCGGCCGGTGGCCACGTAGAGCATCATGAGGAACACGGTGTAGAACAGAAGGGCGCTGCCGAGGTCGCGCTCGAAGGCCACGACGGCCATGCAGACGCCCCAGACCACGAACAGCGGCAGGAGCAGACGGAAGCGCGGGATCTTGAGGCCCAGGAAGCTGTGGTTGGAGATCGACAGCAGCTCGCGGTTCTCGGACAGGTAGCCCGCTAGGAACAGCACGATGAAGATCTTGGCGAACTCGCCGGGCTGGATGGTGAAATCGCCGATGCGAATCCACAGCTTGGAGCCGTAGATCTCGGTGCCGATGAACATCGGCAGCAGCAGCAAGACGATGCCGATGATGCCGAAGGTGTACTTGTAGCGCCGGACCATGTCGAGGTTCTTCACGAGCGCGAGCGTGAGCACCATGAGGGCGATCGAGCCGAACATGATGGCGAGCTGGCTCATGGCCAGCTCGGGCTTCAGACGCGTGACGAACGTGATGCCGATGCCCGAGAGCACGAACACGATCGGCAGGATGGCCGGGTCGGCGCCGGGCGCGAGGATGCGCTCGGCGATATGGGCCGCGGCGAACGCGGCGAACAGGCCCAAGGGCACGGCGAGCGTCTCGAAGCTCAGCTGGGTACCGGTGGTGACCACGTACAGGGCATACAGAAGGATGACCGGGAACGCGGACGCGACGAGCAGGAACAGCTCGGTATTGCGACGGCTGCCCATCAGGCGCCTCCTTCCTGGGGTTGCGGTTGCTGGTTTGCCGGGGCGTCGGAGGAGTCGGACGCGGGCGCCTCCTGTTTATCGGCAGGCTGCTTCTCCTCGTCCTTCTTTTCCTTCTCGGCGGAGGCCTGCGCCTGCTTCTCGGCTTCGGCGCTCTCGCGGATCGTCTCCGCGTCCTCCTCCTTCTTGGTCTTCTCCTCGTCGATCTGGCGGCGATAGTCGGACAGGGTGTCCCACGCCTGGTCGAGGCTCTCCTGCGAGATGCCCTCGCGCAGGCGGTTTTGGGTGTCTTCGGGAAGGTCGGAGAGCTTGATGGACGTCTCCTCCTCCAGGCGGTTGAGCTCGATGCCCAGCACGTCGGCATTGATGCCGCGGTACAGGCCCACGGTGTCGCCGTCCACGCCGAGGAAGACGGAGTTGGCGATGGAGAGAAACACGGCGATGAAGCCGATGACGACCGCGGCGACGAGCGCGCCGATGGCGATGAACACGTTGCGGCGGTGCGTGCGGATGACCTCCTCCAGGCGGCCGTCGTTGACGACGTCCACCACGACGACCGACACGTTGTCGGCGCCGCCCGCCGCGAGCGCGGCGTCCACGAGGTTGTCGGTGCACATCTGCGCGGTCGACGACTTGACGGCGATGTTCTCGATCTCGCTGTCGGGGATCATGCTCGACAGGCCGTCGGAGCACAGGATGAGGCGGTCGCCCTCCTCGATGTTGAGCTGGAAGTGATCGGCGTACATGGCCGGGTCGGAGCCCAGCGCGCGCGTGATCACGGAGCGGTTGGGGTGGATGCGCGCCTCGTCGGCGGTGATCTCGCCGGCGTCCACGAGCTCCTCCACATACGAGTGGTCGCGCGTGATGCGCGTCAGCACGCCGTCGTGCATGAGGTAGGCGCGCGAGTCGCCCACGTGCGCGATGGCGATGGTGTTGCCCTCGATGTAGGCGACCGTGGCGGTGCAGCCCATGCCGGGACGGCCCACGCCCTGCGCGGCGGCCTCGATGATGGCGGCGTTCGCGGCCTCCACGGCGGCCGCCAGCTGGGCGGCGTCGGGGGAGCTGGGCGCGAGCTTGGCGATGGTCTCGACGGCGATGGAGCTTGCGACCTCGCCGGCGGCGTGGCCGCCCATGCCGTCGCACACGGCGAACAGCGGCGATGCCACGAGGTAGGAGTCCTCGTTATGCGGGCGGACGCAGCCCACGTCGGAGCGGGCACCCCACATGAGCGAGGTGGTCGTGCCGGCGTCGTAGGTCGAGTCGGTGACGATGCGCTCCTCGGTGATGGGCTCGAAGCTCTGGGTCGAACCGGGGTCCGTGAGCCGCGATTCCATCTTGGCGATGTCGATCTCGGCCGTGTTGTCGGGCGAGAGGAGCTCGGCTGCCGCCGCGGCCGCCTCGAGGGCGTCGAGGGGCGGCAGCTCGCCGGTGTCCTGGTCGCCCAGGATATCGGCATCGTTTTTGGGGGCGGCGTGCGCGAAGGCGTCGCCGGAGGGCTCTGCGGAGGTAGAAGCCGGGGCTTCGGCTGCGGCTGCGGCCGCGGCGAACGGCGCGAACGGGATGTCCTGCTCGGCGGGCTCGTCGGACGCCGCCGAGGCATCCGACGCCTCGGGCTCCGCGAAGTGCTGGGCGCCGGCGAAGGGGTCGACCGCGGCTGCTGCCTCGGGAGCCTCCTCCGGCGCGGCGGGAGTCATCGGCGCCGGGGCCTCCGCCCAGGGCTCGACTGCCTCGGCCGGCGCATCGGCGGCATCATACGACGGCGCGGCGTGCTTGCCCACGGGCTCGCTCTCGGCGGGTGCCATGTGGGCGCCGCGCGCCGCATCGGATTCCGATGCGTTGTCGGACGCGTATGAGAAGGTGGTCTTCTCGTCGGTCATCGGCGATTCACTTTCATGACCACGTCGCCGATCTGGACCTCATCGCCCTCGCGAAGCGTGGCGGGCTCGGCGAGCGGACGCCCGTTCACGAGCGTACCGTTCAGCGAGTTGAGGTCCTCGATGACGAGCGCGGGGCCCTGCAGCGAGAAGCGGGCATGCGAGGCCGAGACGAAGGGCTCGTTGATGCAGATGTCGGAGCTGGGGGAGCGGCCGACGATGACGGGGCCCAGCATGTCGACATGGATGCCGCGGATGCCACGGGGTCCCTTGTCGACATCGATGGTCCAGATGCCGGAGTCACGGCGCTGGCCGCGCACGAGGCCCACGCCGGTCTTCATGACCGCGAACAGGAAGATGTACAGCAGGACGACGAGTACGATGCGGCCCGCAAACAGGATGAGGTCGATCATATGAGGATCATCCCCTGAACTCGAAGGTGCTGAGGCCGAAGGTCAGAAGGTCGCCGTTGCGCAGGGGGCAGCGGGTGATGCGACGGTTGTTGACCAGGGTGCCGTTGGTGGAGTTGAGGTCCTCGATGGACCAGTCGGAGCCGGTGTAGAGCAGCTCGGCGTGGCGGCGCGAGACGTTGGGGTCGCGCAGGACCACGTCGGCGGCGGCGCGCTCGCGTCCCACGACGCAGCGCGAGCCGCTGATGGGGAGCACGTCGCCGGTCACGACGTCGACGAGCTGGGCAAGCGGCGCCTCGACGCGCGGTGCGCGAGCAGAGGCCATGTTGGAAGCGATGCTCGCGCCCGCGGCGCCTGCGGCGCCCATGGCGTCCATCTGGCTGCGCGTGACGGTCTTGGGCACGGCGATGGGCTCGGGCGCGGGGGCGAAGGGGTCGGGCGCCGCGAAGGGATCGGGCTGGCGGGTGGACGCTGCGGCCGGGGCGGCCTGCTGCTGGGCGGGCGCCTTGGGGCGCGGGTTCACGATGTTCATCTGGCCCGACAGGCCCTTCTGGTAGGCGCGCTCCTCCTCGTAGAGGCGGCCCAGGGTCGCGGCGTCGACGTTCTCGGCGAACACTGAGAAGCGGCCGCCCTTGAGCGACGGGTCGATCATGAAGCGGACGAGGGGCTCGCCCACGAAGGTGTAGCGCTTCTTCTCGGCGCTGGCCTTCACGAACTCGCTGACCTCGCGGGTGAGCTGCGGATAGTAGGGCGCCATGAGGGGATCGTCCTCGTTGGCGATGAGGATGGTGTAGAGGGCGGGCGCCGTGTTGACGCCGTTGACCACGAGCGTCTGGTCTTCCATCTCGTGTGCCGCCTGGCGGGCAAGCTTCTTGAACGAGAACGGCGCGCGGGCGGCGCCGAAGATCCCCGCCACGCGGTCCTCGAAGGTGCTCAGGAAGTTCACGAACAATCACACTCCGGTAGAACTATTTGCGATAGCCGAATAGGTACATATAAATCCAAACGATTATAGAGGATGCGGACCCGCATGCCGTAGCCGTTGCCCACTGCAAGGGCGATAAGCTGGGAATTTCCATAGGGTGTGCAAGACACAGCAGCACGATTGCCGCAGCAAGAGGCACGAGGTAGGCGGGGATATAGCCCGCAGAACCGCGCGCATCGAGGTAGCGCTGCCAGGCGCGCGCAAGCAGAAGCGCAAGGCCCGTCGCGCAGGCGGCGCCCAGCGCGGCGCTGGCGAGCAGGGGGAGGTCGGCCAATGCCGCAGCGGCGCCTGCGATGTCGAGCATGCCGCCGCCGGCGCCCAAGGCCGCCACGAGCCTGCCGAGCACCATGCCGACCGCCATGGAGGACGCTGCGGCCGAGCCCGCCGTGAGGCAGCCCGCCGCCGCGATGGCGAAGGGGGCGGCAAGCGTCGGGTCGGGCACGAGGGACACGAGCGCGCAGGCGACGGCGAGCGCTGCGGAGGCGGGGGCGTCGCGCCTGCCCCAGACGAGCCACCAGGCGCTGCCCACCGCGCATGCGAGCGCGGCCAGGGGCAGCGCCGGCAGCAGGGGCGTGCCGGCGAGCATGATGACGAGAAAACCGGTGATGATGAGAGCGGATCCCATCTGGGGCGCGATGCCCGCCGCGGCGCCGATGGCCAGGGCGGCAGCCGCGCGCGCGAGGGCCGACTCCGGCCCCATGATGCCCAGAAGGCCCCAGCTCACGGCCGCGACGGCGGCTCCCGCGAGGACGCCGCACGCGATGCGCCGCGCGTGCTCGGTGCGGCTGCCCAGGTAGCCCTCGGCAGGGTCGAGCTCCCAGGTGCGGGCGGCGCGGCCCTGCGGCTCGGCATCGTCGGTGTCCTCCTCGTCGGAGGTGAGCCGCGCGATGAGGGCGGCCAGGCTGCGGCGCCCCTCGCGCGCATGCCCCAGGCCGGGCAGCAGCAGGTCGCCGAAGGCCGCTGCGCTTTCCATGCGGCCGCGGGGGTCGGGCGAGAGGGCTACAAGTAGCGCCTCCTCGGTGTTCTCGGGGATGTCGGGCAGAAGGTCGCTCGGGTAGAGCACGCCCTCCTCGATGCGCTTCTCGGAATCGGCAGGGGTTCCCGCGCGGAAGGGCGCGGTGGCGCAGAGCGCCTCGTAGAGCACGGCGGCGAGGGCGAAGATGTCGGTACGCTCGTCGACGGCGTCGCCGCGCAGCTGCTCGGGGGGCATATAGCCGATCGTGCCGCCGCGGGCGCCGCCGAAGCCCGCGGCGCTCGTGAGGGATGCCATGCCGAAGTCGGCGAGCTTCACGTGGCCGTTGCGGTCGATCAGCACGTTGGCAGGCTTGATATCCAGATGCAAAACGCCGTTCTCATGGGCGAAGGTGAGGGCCTGAACGAGCGCGTCGGCGATGCAGGCCGCCTCGTCGTAGGTGAGCGAGTGGCCGTCGACCGCCGCGAGGAACTCCTCGAGGTTCATGCCGTCGACGTACTCCATGACGAGGTAGGCGTATTCGGTGTCGTAGGTGAAATCGATGACCGAGACGATGTTCGGATGCTGCAGCATGCTCGCCGTGCGCGCCTCGGCGAGCGCGTCGGCGACCGTCTCGGCGGTCGTGCGCACGTCGGGCGAGGTGAGCGGGATGCGTTTGATGGCCACGCGCCGCTGCAGGCGGGCGTCGAGGCAGATCTCGACGCTGCCGAAGCCTCCGGTCGCGCGCGTTTCGAGCGGCCGGTAGCGGCGCAGCAGGTTGCCCGCTGTGGCGTCGGGGACCCGCTCGGGAACGGGCTTGCGCTCATGGGGGCCGATGACGCGCGTGCGCTGTTGCGATGGGGGAAAGATGGGCATGGCTTCCTTGGTGCGTTGATGGTGTGGTCGGATCGCCTGACGCTATGGTACCACGCGTCCCGCGGCGAGGTGTCGTGCCGCCGTGTGCCCGCTATCGGCCGCGGTGCGTGTCGCGCTTCTGCTGGATGAAGATCCCGAAGTCGTCAGCGGACCCGAACTTGAAGGCATCGCGGGGCAGCAGGACGCCTTCGTCGCCGAAGACGGCGACGAAGATCTCGTCGTCTTCAAGCACATCGGTGAGGTTGGTGAAGGGGAAGAAGCGCGCGTCCTCGTCGTTCTTTTCGACGGCCATGCCGTCGTCGGCGACGACGATCAGGCGACGCTGGTTGCCGCTGCCGCCCTCGTCGAGCGAGCCGCGCGAGCGCTTCGCCATGATGCGGTCGAGGTTGGAGCGGCACCAGAACGCGAACACGCCGAGGGTGGCCAGCAGGATGCCGATCCAGCGCGGGGCGCCGGAGGAGGTGATGGCGAGCGCGCAGCCGATGAAGAAGAGCGCGACGCCCGCGATGAGCAGCGCCCGCCCGCGCATCTCGTCGACCTGCAGGCGGACGAAGCGGTCCACGAGCTCGTCGGTGTAGTGGTAGTCGACGATGAAGCGCACCTCGTCAGGCTGCTGGCCGGTGGGTTTGTCGGTGGTCATGGAAACTTCCTCGGGACGCGTTTGAAGCATGTGGCAGAATATGGTCCCTATCATACCCGCGAGGGTGCGGATTAACCGAACGTGCAAGGAGGGCCGCATGAACGACGAGGAGCGCCTGGCGGCATACGAACAATTCGCTGCCGATGTCCGTCGCGAATACGCCGACGTCGAGGCCCGGATGGACGAGCTGAAGGCTCAAGGCAAGGTGAAGACCGCCACCTACCGCCAGCTGTTCGCCACCCGCATCACCCTCAAGGACATCGACCGCCGCCTCCGCGCCCGCAACCTCTGATGGCCTCCCTGGGGACGTAGCCGGAAGGCGCCGCCGCGTGAAAACGGGACAGGGGTTATTTCACATGGGGCGGGCGATTACGCCGCCCCATGTGAAATAACCCCTGTCCCGTTTTCACGCGGCGGCGCCTTCCGGCTACGTCCCCAGGGAGGCCATCAGACTGTGCGCTTTGGGAACACTGGCCGCGCTTGGCTGTGCGCATAAGGAACGTCGTGGACCCCCAATGTGTTCCTATAGCGCACAGTCAGACGGTGGGGGATGTTCCGAAAGCGCACAGGGCGCCCGTCGGCCGGCACTGTCCACTTTCATCTCCGTCCTGAAAGTGGACATGGCCCCTGTGGGAGGGCGAGCGGGTATCATGGGTGCAATCGATTTTTGCGAAAGGGACGGAGCCCCATGGAGTCGCTGTACCGGAAATATCGCCCGCTCACCTTTGAGAGCGTCGTTGGCCAGCAGCATATCGTGTCGACCCTCGAGCACGCGGTGCAGGAGGGCAGGCTGTCGCACGCCTACCTGTTCTGCGGCCCGCGCGGCACGGGAAAGACCACGATGGCGCGCATCCTCGCCAAGGCGCTGCTCTGCGAGCATGCCGACGCCGCGCGCGCCCAGGGTGCGAGCGGCTGCATGCCCGATGGCACCTGCCCCGAGTGCGAGGCCATCGCCGAGGGTACGCATCCCGATGTCTACGAGCTCGACGCCGCGTCGCGCACCGGCGTCGACAGCGTGCGCGAGGAGATCATCAGCTCGGTGAACTTCGCCCCGGTGCGCGGTGCTTACAAGGTCTACATCATCGACGAGGTCCATATGCTCACGGCGGCGGCCTTCAACGCGCTGCTCAAGACGCTCGAGGAGCCGCCGAGCCACGTCGTCTTCATCCTGTGCACGACCGATCCGCAGAAGATCCTCGAGACGATCCTCTCGCGCTGCCAGCGCTTCGACTTCCACCGCATCTCCAACGAGGACATCGTGGGCCGCCTGCGCTATATCTGCGAGCAGGAGGGCTTCGATACCGACGACGAGGCGCTCGAGATCGTGGCGCGCCATGCCCGCGGCGGCATGCGCGACGCGCTCTCGACGCTCGAGCAGCTGTCCGTATTCGGCGACGGCGCCGTGCGCGTGAGCGATGCCCGCGCGCTTTTGGGCGAGGTGGCGAGCACGGTGCTCGCCGAGTTCGCCACGGCGATCGCCGCGCGCGATGTCGTCGGTCTGTTCGGGATGGTCCGCGCGCAGGTCGACGAGGGAAACGACCTGCTCGAGTTCACACGTGACCTCGTGGCGCACGTGCGCGACGTGTACACGGCTTGCGTGGCGGGCAACCGCCCCGAGCTGTTCGACGGCACGCCGGATGAGGTCGCGGCGCTGGTTGACGAGGCATCGCGCTTCGAGGGCGCCGACCGGCTGGCCCGCGTGCTCACCGTGCTGGACGACGCCGCCATCGAGATGCGCGGTGCCTCCGACCCCCGTCTGGTGCTCGAGATCGCCTGCACGCGCTTGGCGCGTCCGGAGTCCGACCTGACCCTTGAGGCCCTGGCGGAGCGTCTCGATCGCATCGAGGGCCAGCTTGCCGTGGGCGTTCCGAGCGCCCCGCTGGATGCCGCCGGCATCGCGGCCCTTACCGGCACTCCCGCGCGACCGGGCGCGGCGCGCGCCGCGGCGCAGGCGGATGCCAGGGATGTTTCCGCAGCTCGCGGCAGCCGTCAGGCGGGTGCGGGCGTCGCATCTCCCGCTGCGCAGGCGGCGCCGTGGGATGCGCCCGCGCGCCCCTCTGCGACCCCGTCGATGTCTGCCGGCGATACGAACGCCGCGCCAGCTGCCACCCCGAGCGCCCCGGCGCGCCCCGCCGCCGCGACCACGCAGCAGGCCGTCCCCGCTGCGCCGAAGCAGCCTGTTGAGCCTGAGGCGAAGCCAGCCGAGGCTCCTGCCCCCGCTGCCCGTGAGGAACAGCCGCGGCCTGTCACGGCCGCGCCCGAGGTTGAGGCCGCGGCCCAGCCGGCTGCCCCCGCAGCGCCTGTGGCCCCGCAGCCCGCGCCCGCCCCAAGCCCTGCGTCCCAGGCACCGCAACCCGACGCCGCGCCTGCTTCCGCCTCCGTACCGGCAGCTGCCGACGCCGGAGAGCTCCAGCGCAAGTGGACCGAGGTCGTGAAGCGCGTGACGGCCGCCCAGGCCTCGCGCGGTGCGCTGCTGCAGTCCTCGCGCGCTGCGTCCGACGACGGATCGCGTCTGGTCGTCGGGTTCCCCAAGGGCTCGAACTTCGCTATCAAGATGCTCGGTCGCGCCGACTCGCACGAGCTCATCATGCCGATCGTCGCCGCGGTCTTCGGTCCGCGTGCCGTCGATTACGTCATCGACGGGGCCGCTCCTTCTGCCGCGTCGTCGCCCCAGACCGCTCCGGCTGAAAGCGCCCTGGCGGCTTCCGAGAACCGTCCGGCCACGCCTGCTCCCGCTGCGCCCGCGGGTCATGCGGCCCCAAGCGCCCCGGCGGTCAATGCCGCTCCCGCTCAGGCCCCGACGTCCCGCGCCGCCGCGCCCGCGCAGGTCCCAGCCGCCCAGACGCCCCGCGCCGCTGCAGGTGCTGTATCTGCCCCGAGCGCCGCGCCTGCCTCCGTCGCCGCGCCATCTGCGTCACCCCAGACGGCCGAAGCCGTCCCGGCCCAGCCGGTCGAAGACCTCCCGTGGGGCCCGGTCGCCGGTTCGAAGAGCGCCGCGCCTGCCGTTCCCCAGGTCGACCAGGTGAGCGGCCCCACCATCGTGCCGGAGCCCGACGTCGACGCCGACCGCCGCGCTTGGGAGGACGAGCAGGTTCCCTACGACGACGCGACCATCGCCTCCTACGAGGACGACGACGTGCCGCCCTTCGGGGCGCCTGCGGGCATCGCGCCTGCGCCCGTGCCCGCCGCGCCGGCGCCGCAGCCCAAGCAGCCTGCCCCGCCTGCCGCTCCCGTCCAGCCGCCCCATCGCTCGGCGGCGCCCCTGGGGGCTGCGCCCTGGGTGGGCGCCCCGACCCCCGCGTCCGACGAGGCCCAGGTCCCCCAGACCGAGGAGGAGGCCAAGGAGATGCTCAGCAGCATCTTCGGTAACGTCGTCTTCAAGGACGCGAACGAGTAGCGCGCAGCTGCAATTCCGCATATCGACACACGCAGCCCCGCGGCTCGAGGCAGACGCTTCGAGCCGCGGGGCCGCCTGCTTGGCAGCCGACACGGCCGCGCCCGGCCATACATGGTGAGTTTTCGGGACCACCCGACCGCAGAGCCCCGCATGGTACGATAGCGGGCGGAAAAACCGTGTCGCCGCGCGCACGCCCGGCGGCCTGAACCGAGGGGAGCCACCATGGCCAACATCAATATGCAGCAGATGATGAAGCAGGCGCGCAAGATGCAGGAGCAGCTCGCCGCCGCGCAGGAGAACCTCGAGTCCACCAACGTCGAGGCCAGCGCGGGCGGCGGCATGGTGAAGGTCGTCGTCAACGGCAGCATGCAGCTCGAGTCCATCACCATCGATCCCGAGGCCTGCGACCCCGAGGACGTCGAGATGCTGCAGGACATGATCGTCGCCGCGGTGAACGAGGGCGTTCGTCAGGTCACCGAGATCGCCCACAAGCAGATGGGTTCCATCACCGGCGGCCTCAACATCCCGGGCATGCCGTTCTAAAGCGCCGGCAAACCAACATCCGTTTGCGCAGGGAGCGCGACATCCATGAGTGCGGACCGCAGTCTACAGATTCTTCTCGATGAGCTGGGCAGGCTTCCGGGCATCGGCCCGAAGTCGGCCCAGCGCATCGCCTATTACCTGCTCGAGGCCGATGCCGAGGAGGCGCGCCGCCTGGCGGACGCCATCCTGGCGGTCAAGGCGCAGGTCCATTTCTGCAGCCGGTGCTTCAACTACGCGACCGACGACGAGTGTGCCATCTGCCAGGACGCGAGTCGCGACACCACCCGCATCTGCGTGGTCTCCGAGCCGCGCGACGTCTCCGCCATCGAGCGCACCGGCAGCTACCGCGGCCTCTACCACGTGCTCGGCGGCGTCATCAGCCCGATCGACAAGATCGGCCCCGAGCAGCTGCACGTGCGCGAGCTGCTCGGCCGCCTGGGTGCCGAGGACATTCAGGAGGTCATCATCGCCACGAACCCCAACATCGAGGGCGAGACCACCGCGAGCTATCTCGCGCGCATCATCAAGCCGCTGGGCGTGGCCGTGAGCCGCCTGGCGAGCGGTCTTCCCGTGGGCGGCGACCTCGAGTACGCCGACGAGCTCACCTTGGGCCGCGCCATCGAAGCGCGCCGGGTGCTCTAAGGCCGCGCGGCCTTACGCGGTGCCGCTATCCTTCCGACCCATCACCTGCTCGCGCAGCTGCGCCTGCCGATGCCGGCTGACCGGCAGCTTCGTGCCGTCGTCAAGCGTGAGCTCACCGGTCGCGAGCGAGCGGACGCGCTCGAGGTTCACGACGATCGACCGGTGGCAGTAGACGAACTGCTCGGAGGGCAGCTCTTGGGCGATCTGCTCGAGCGATGCGCTCAGGTGGATGGATTCCCCGCTGACAAGATGAACGATGCGCTCGCGCTTGAGCGACTCCACGAACCGAACGTCTACGGCCAAAAAGCTCGTCGCCTGCGTGGGCGTCGCGATGACGATGGGCGCATCGGTGCGCGCGGGCGCCTCGCCGAGCTCGGCGATTTCCGCCTCGAGCTCCCGCACGCGGCCGCGCTCCGCCTGGAGGTGGTCTTCCAGCATGCGCCTGCGTTCGGCGCTGAGCCTGAGCGCACCCTCGAGCTCGCTTTGGCGCAGCGTGTTCGTGCGCAGCGTCTCGATCGTGCGAAGCGTCCACCAGACGACCACGACGATGGCGATGGTCGCCATGTGGGCAAGGGGCGAGGTGGGCTGCATGAACCCGATGGGCGTCAGCCACTCCCCGAGCAGCAAGACCACGATGGGGATGGCGGGCAGGATGGCCATATGCCACCAGACCTGCGCATCGATGCCGGTGGCGAACAGCGTGCGGACATAGCGCATGAGCGCCGACATGGGGACAAACGAGATGGCGGTGATCAGCGCCAGCGCCACCAAGGTCGAGAACTCGTAGGTCTGCGCCGGGTCTGTCGCGAGGTCGAAGGACTCGATCATGAAGTTCCACAGCATCGTGACGGCGTAGCCGTAGCACATCGCCAGCACGAAGGCGAAGATCTTATGCGAGGTATCGGCCTCGATGGCGCGCATGTAGTACGGGCACAGCGCGCCGATCATGCAAAATCCCAATAGGTTGTGCGCGAGGAAGCGCCCGTAGCCGGGCAGCGGCAGCACCGCGAGCGCGATGAAGGGCACGAGCGCCACGGCGATGATGGCGAAAACATGGCGCCACGCGCTCGATATGTCGTTGCCCCCTTGGGAAAACGGGATGACGCAGAGCGCCGCGCAGGGCAGATTCTGCATAAGGAGCCCGACGACGGTCCACAGCGCGACGACGACGGATTCCATAAACGAAAGAGCCTTTCTTTTGATGGCGACCGATGCGGATGGGCCGCTTCGGCGCCGGGCGTACATAGGCAGGATGGCGCGGCACCGCACCTTTATATCCCTTCTGCGCTACCAAAACAGCTACATTTCACGCCGGGTCGGCACCGTTCGCGCCGGAATCGTTGCACGCGCTTCGACGGCGCCGGTACAATTTGCATCTATGTGATACGAGCCCTGCGCTCCCTTCAGATGAGAAATGAGGCGATTGCCATGCAGCATGGCATGTTCGGGAGAAAGGCCAGCGTATCGTCCCGCGTAGCGGCGTCGATGGCTGCCCTCGCCGTCGCCGGCGGCCTTCTGTGCCCCGCCGCGGCGTTTGCCCAGTCGGTCGGTTCCCTCGACATCGTGCATATCAACGATATCCACGGCAACTACGCCGTCGACTACGAGAACGAGGCGGATGGCACCGAGATGACCATCAACGCCTTCTCGGCGCTGAAGCAGACCATCGACGAGGTCGATCCCGCCTTCGCGCTCGACGCGGGCGATACGTTCCACGGCAATTCGTTCGCGACGGTCAACAAGGGCACCTCCATCGCCGAGCTGCTCGAGACCGCGGGCGTCGACGCCACGACGCCGGGCAACCACGACTGGAGCTATGGTTCGGAGCAGCTCGATTCGATCGATGCAGCCTTCGATTTCTCGATCCTCGCGGCGAATGTGGTGGACGCCGAGATGGGCGAGCAGCTCTTCGACGACCCCTACCTGCTGCGCGAAGTCGCGCTCGAGGACGAGGGCGGCGACCCCACATCGACCACGGTGACCGTGGGCGTGTTCGGCGTCATCGACGAGGAGTTCTACACCTCCACCCCTGCGAAGAACGTCGAGGGCCTGCGCTTCGAGGACGCTGCCGAGACCGCGGACGACATGGCCGCCGAGCTGCGCGCCCAGGGCGCCGACATCGTCGTGTGCCTGTCGCACAGCGCCGACCCGCAGGAGCTCGCCGAGCAGACGAGCGGCATCGATGCCGTCGTCTCCGGCCATGAGCACATCTCCATCGACGACACCGTGACCTCCGCCGACGGCACCGAGGTCGCCGTGGTCGAGACGCCCTCGAGCCCCGCCGCCAGCTACTTCGGCACCATCGGCGTGCTCACGCTCGACATCGCCGACGACGGCGACGGCACCTATTCGGTGGAGGACCACTCCGAGGAGAAGATCGCGACGGCAGACCCCGCATTCGCCGACACCGATCCGGATATCGCCGCGGCGACCGACATGATCCTCGAGATGAACGCCGAGGTCCTCGACGAGCCCGTGAGGACGAGCGAGAGCGACTACCCCTACAGCACGGGCACCGCTCCGGGCGGCTGGGAGCTCATCCGCACCCAGGATGAGCCCATCGGCCATCTGGTGACCGGCTCCTATCTGGTCGAGACCGGAGCCGACCTCGCCTTCGAGAACGCCGGCGGCATCCGCGGCGGCATCACGGCGGGCGAGGTGACCGCTGGCGACCTCATCTCCATCTCGCCCTACGGCAACACCCTTGCCACCTATAAGCTCACCGGCGCCGAGATCCGCGAGGCGATCGAGACCTCGCTCGACATCTCCAAGGCGTGCCGCGACGTGCTCGCCCTGCAGATCGAGGCGCTCGAGAACGGCGAGGACCCCTACCAGTACAGCTGGCCGAGCAACTCGGGCTCGGTGCTCGTGGTGGGCGGCGCCGTGATGCGCATCGATTGGGGCCAGCCGCGCGGCTCGCGCCTCGTGTCCATCGAGGTCGGCGGCGCGCCGCTCGACGACGCCCGTACCTACACCGTGGCCATCAACAGCTATCTGCCCGGCAGCACCGATGAGTACCCGATGTTCGGCGACATGGAGCTCGTGGCGGAGTGGGGCACCTGCGAGGAGGCCCTGCGCAACCTGGTTTCGCAGGACGGCTGGGAGCAGAAGGTCGCCGACGTGTCCGGCTCGACGGAGTACGTCGAGATGGCCGAGGATCCCGAGCCCGAGCCGACCCCCGAGCCCGAGCCGACCCCGGAGCCGGCGCCGACGCCCGACCTGGAGCCGAGCCCCGCGCCCGAGACGCCCGCCGGCCCCTCGACCGGGGAGGGGCAGGGCCAGAACGCCGCTGCTTCTGGCACGGGTTCCGCGGCACACGCCGCGTCGCTCCCGCAGACCGGCGACGGCATCGCGCTCGTCAGCCTCCTGTTCGCCGCCGGCGCGGTCTGTTCCGGCATCGGTGCGGGCATGGCCGTGAGGCGCCCGCGCCGCAAGTAGACAACTTGCGTTTGGGCCCATCCGCCTCGGCGGATTCCCGATGATACGCGTGCGGCGGGGCCAAGCGACCCCGCCGCACGTTACCGTTTTGTTCCATATAAGGGCCATTCGTGACAGGCGCGCTGCGACGGCCTGAAAGGTTGGTTACGATAGCTCGATACGAGGCAGATATGCTGCATGTTCGTGTCCGTAAGGAGGCGGAGACGCCGTGGTAGATATCCGTTCCGGCAGGTTGGTGCGCAAGCTCATGGTCGCGTTCGCGCTGTTCGCCATCATCGCCGCCACGCTCTCGGCGGTGTTCATCCACACGAGCGTTCGCAGCACCTACCTGGATACCCAGGCGCAGCGTCTGGCGCAGCTTGCCGATTACGCGGGCGCCTCGGCGTCGTCCAACGGCTACGACGCGGGAAACGACCTGCCGTCGTGGCTCGATATGGGCGACATCATCAACCGCGGCACCTCCTACGAGGACTTCCTTGCCGAGCAGCAGCTCGCCTACGACACGTATAACGACCTGATCGCGCGCTACAACGAGGCGGAGCTGGCGGGCGACACCCCGACCGCCGACGCACTGCTGCCCCAGGTCAGCGCGGCCGAGGAGAACTACGCGCGCGTGAGCGTCGCCTCGTATTACTACTCGCTGTTCAACATGCTGAGCCGCCTCAAGAGCGCCTACGAGGTCTCGGACTTCATGATCATCGCGCCCGAGGACGACCGTCAGACGGCCATGTGCATCGCCGCCGGCATCGCAGGCGAGGAATCCCCGGCTGCGGGCGACGTCGCGTTTCTCGGCGACGACATCGAGTGCCCGGAGAGCAGCTACCCGGGTCTGTGGCGCGCCTACGACACGGGAAAGACCCCTGCCGAGCTGGAGCTTTCGCCCGACGGCTCGCGCTACCTCATGTACGTCCCCGTCTCTTCGGTGTTCACGGATACCTGGCTGTGCGTCGTGTCCATCCCGTCCGATGAGCTCGACAGCGCCGTCATGGACCAGATGGTGCCCACCCTGGGCGTCACGGTGGCGGTCTACGTGATCTGCCTCGCGGCCCTGCTCGTGCTGTTCCGCTCCCAGCTCGTGCGTCCGCTGAGCGCCCTTTCGGGCATGGTGAGCACCTACGCGCAGACGCATGAGGCGGATACCGCGGGCTCGATTCGCGAGCGCACCTGGCCGCGTGACGAGATCGGCATCCTTGCCGATCGCACCGCCGAGATGATCGACGAGACCGACGCCTACACCAAGAGCCTGTCGGCCCTCACGGCCGAGCGCGAGCGCGTCCGCTCCGAGCTCGCGGTCGCCACGCGCATCCAGGCGTCGGCGCTGCCCGAGGTCGCCCCGCCCTTTACCGGCGAGTGCGGCTTCACCTTGGCGGCCTCGATGGAGCCCGCCAAGGAGGTCGGCGGCGACTTCTTCGATTTCTTCATGGTCGACGACACGCACGTGGCCGTTCTCGTGGCCGACGTATCCGACAAAGGCGTGCCGGCGGCGCTGTTCATGATGCGCTCGAAGGCCATCATCAAGCAGCTCGTGATGGAGGGCCGCGCCCCCGCCGAGGCCCTGGCGCGCGCCAACGATGACCTATGCCACGACAACGAGCAGGGCATGTTCGTGACGGTGTGGCTCGGCGTGCTCGACACGACGAACGGCACGCTCAGCTACGCCTGCGCGGGCCACAACCCGCCGGTCGTGCGGTCTGCCGACGGCTCGATCGTATGGCTGCGCGACCGTTCGGGCCTCATGCTCGGCGCGTTCGGCGGTGTCTCGTACCGTGCGTTCACCCGCACGCTCGAGATGGGTGAGACGCTGGTGCTCTACACTGATGGCGTGACCGAGGCGATGGACGAATCCGGAACCTGCCTGGGCGAGCCCGCGCTCGAGGAGCTGGTGGCGCAGGCCACCGGCGAGCCGAGCGAGATGATGGCCCACGTGTTCGCGGGCGTGCACGCCTATGCCGGCAACGCACCCCAGGCCGACGACATCACCGTGCTGTGCCTGCGGCGTACCGCGGCGCCGGCAACTTCCGCATAACCTTTCGAGAAGATGGGAGCTACCCATGAGCGATCAGTTGACCATTGCGAACGTTGACGGGAAGCCCGGCGCGCTGAAGCTCACGGGGCGCCTGAACACCTCGACTGCCTCGGAGCTCGAGGGCGCCATCACGCAGGCGCTCGAGGAGTCGGCGGATATCGTTCTCGACTGCGCCGACCTGGAGTACCTCTCCTCGGCGGGCCTCCGTGTCCTCGTGGGCGCCCACAAGCGCGCGACGGGTGCGGGCGGCGGCGTGCGCCTGGTGTCGTGCGTGCCCGACGTGCGCGAGGTGTTCGAGATCACCGGCCTCATCGATATCTTCGAGGTGAGCTGATCATGGGCGCCCGCGTCGCCGAGCGCCGGTTTCCGGCCGACCTGAGCGCCGAGCCCGCTGCCCAAAAGCTGCTCTCCGAGGCGCTCGAGGGCACGTCGGTTCCCAGGCGGACGCGCCTCGAGCTCGAGCTCATGCTCGAGGAGCTGTTCGTCAACGTGGTGCGCTACGCCTACCCGGATGCCGCTTCGGACCCCTTTGTCGACCTGCGCATCTACGTCGATGACGAAGCTGAGTGCGTCGTGGTGACCATCGCCGACAGGGGCGTCCCGTTCGATCCGTTTGACCGCCCCCTTCCGGAGCGACCTTCCTCGATCGAGGAGGTGCCCGTTGGGGGATTGGGTATCGTATTAGTGAGGAAGCTGTCCGACGCATATGAATACAGAAGGGAGGACGCTATGAACAAAGCACGTTTTGCGAAGCTGTGGGGCGGGGCGCGCGACCGCCGTCTCGACCGCAGCGATAGGGTCGTCGAGATCCCGCAGGAATCCGTGCGCACCGTGCGCCTGGACGACAAGGAGCTCGACGGCGTCGTGGGCGGCATCAGCGGCATCGCCGTCCGCCCCAATCCCGGTATGCGTTAGCGAATCGCTTGACGCATCTCGCGTCCCCGATGTGCCGCGGCGGGAAGCTGCGGAACCTGGTCAGTCGGTTCAGCTTCTTGTGTCCTCTTCGCCAGGCTCCCGGTTTCTCGCTGCGGCCATCGGGTTGTCGGATACGCCGACCGCCTGCCCGCGCGCCCCTCGCCGTTGTGCACGGGGGACGCGAGGGCAGGCGGTCGAAACGTTTCGTTCCCTTCGGGGCGTCTCTTTCTATTGGTTAAGCAAGCGAGGTGGCATATGTCCGGACCGTTCAGGCAGAAGAGCCTCGACCACATGAACTCTCCCGAGCACTTGGACGACTACATCCAGGTGTCGAATCCCGGCGCCTGGCTTGCGCTGGTGGTGGTGCTCCTGCTACTCGGTGCCGGTTTGATCTGGGGTGCGTTCGGCCGCATTAGCGATACGCGCGAGATCGTGGTCGTCGCCGGCAGGAGCGGTGCGACCTGCTATGTGGATAGCGCCTCGGGTACCGAGATGTCGCGCGGCGACAAGGTGGTCGTAAACGGGGTCGAGGGCGCTATCAGCTCGGTGGGCGACACCGCCGTGCCCGAGAGCTCGGTCGATACGCCCGGCATCGCCGGGCCGGCGAGCGGCTGGTACAACGTGGGCGTCGTGCTGATCGACCTCGACCCCGGTGTCTACCGGGGCACGCTGACGGTCAAGACCTATGAGCCCTTCGAGCTTCTGTTTGGTGCCGCATGAGTGCCGCGCGTCGCGGGCACGCGGTGACGCCGCTGGGCAAGCTGGCGGGCCGCGTACCGCAGATCATGCAGATGGAGGCGCTCGAGTGCGGCGCCGCCTGCCTGACGATCATCGCCGCGTACTACGGCAAGTGGCTGCCGCTCGAGCAGGTGCGCCGCGATTGCGGCGTCTCGCGCGATGGCCAGAGCGCCCTGAACATCGTCAAGGCGGCGCGCACCTACGGTTTCGATGCGCGCGGGTACCGCTTTGAGATCGACAGCCTGGTCGAGCAGGGTCAGTTCCCCTGCATCGTGCACTGGGGGTTCAACCACTTCGTCGTCCTCCGCGGCTTCAAGAAGGGGCGCGCCTACCTGAACGACCCGGCGCGCGGCGAGGTCAAGATACCGATCGAGGATTTCGACCGCGAGTTCACGGGCGTCGTGCTCACGATGACGCCGACCGAGGAGTTCGAGCCATCGGGTCAGCCCGCGAGCATCGCCGCGTTCGCGCGCGAGCGCCTGCGCGGTACGTCGTCGGCAATCATCTTCCTGATGCTCACGACCGTGATCACCTCGGTGCTGGGTCTTGTCAACCCCGCCTTGTCCCAGGTGTTCACCGACCGCCTGCTCACCGGGCAGAGCCCCAGCTGGGCCATGCCCTTCATCGTGCTGCTCGCCATCGTGGCGCTCATCCAGGTGGTCGTTGCGGCCCTCAACGCCGTGTACCTGCTGCGCCTCGAGGGCAAGATGGCCGTGGCATCCAATTCGAGCTTCATGTGGCACGTCCTGCGCCTGCCCATGGAGTTCTTCTCGCAGCGCATGGCTGCCGATATCACCTCCCGCGCCGCGACGAACGCCACGATCGCCCAGACGCTCGTGGGCACGCTCGCGCCGCTTGCCATCAACGGGGTCATGCTCGTCGTGTACCTGGTGATCATGGTGACCTACTCGCCGCTCCTTGCGGCCATCGGCGTCGTTTCGGTCCTGCTGAACATCGGTGTCGCGAGGATCATCTCCAGGCGCCGCATCAACATCGCGCGCGTGCAGATGCGCGACGAGGCCAACCTCTCGTCGGCGACCATGGCCGGCATCTCCATGATCGAGACGCTCAAGGCGTCCGGCGTGGAGTCGGGCTTCTTCTGCCGCTGGGCGGGTTTTCAGGCGAACGCCAACGCGCAGCGCGTGCGCTACGCCCAGATCGAGCAGCGTCTCGGCCTGGTGCCGCAGCTGGTGACGACCGCCTCGAACGTCGCGGTGCTCGTCTGCGGCGTGTGGCTCATCATGGCGGGCGAGTTCACGATCGGTATGCTCCTCGCGTTCCAGGGCTTTGCCGCGCAGTTCTCCGCGCCGGTGAAGTCGATGATCAGCAGCATGCAGCAGTTCCAGGAGATGCGCACCGAGATGGAGCGCATCAAGGACGTCATGGATTACGATGTCGACCCATTGTGCGTCGACCAGGACATCGCCGCGCCCGAGGACGGGGCGGACCTCGAGAAGCTGCGCGGCCGCGTGACGCTCGACCATGTGACCTTCGGCTATTCGCCGTTGGCGGCGCCGCTTCTGACCGATTTCTGCCTCGATGTCAAACCGGGCGGCAGCGTCGCACTCGTGGGCGCGTCCGGCTGCGGCAAGTCCACGCTCGCCAAGCTGATCAGCGGCCTGTACCGTCCCTGGTCCGGCGAGGTGCGGCTCGATGACATGCCGCTCGCCGAGGTGCCGCGCGACGTGCGCTGCGCCTCCCTGTCCGTCATCGACCAGGAGATCACCCTGTTCCACGACACCATCTCGAACAACATCCGCCTGTGGGACGAGTCCATCAAGGATTACGAGGTCGTGCTCGCCGCGCGCGACGCCGGCATCCACGATGTGGTCATGCAGCGCGAGGGCGGCTACGATTCCATGCTCTCCGAGGGCGGCCGCGACCTCTCCGGCGGTCAGCGTCAGCGCCTCGAGATCGCCCGCGCGCTCGCCGCCGACCCCGTCATCCTCATCCTGGACGAGGCCACGAGCGCGCTCGATGCCCAGACGGAGGCTGAGGTCATGGAGGCCATCAGGCGCCGCGGCATCACTCTCGTGGTCATCGCGCACCGCCTTTCCGCCGTGCGCGATTGCGACGAGATCATCGTGCTCGACCACGGCCAGGTCGTGGAGCGCGGCACGCACGACGAGCTATATGCGGCAGACGGCGTCTATACGCGTCTGGTATCTGCGGAGTAGGGGGCGTTCATGGGTTGGTTCGAAAGCCAGGTCGAGGAACGGCGCCGCTCCGACGACGAACGCCTCGAGGCGGCGCTTCGGCGCCTGTCCGACGCGGTGACCGGCAAGCGCACCGCCGAGGCGAATTCGACGATGGCGCAGGCGACGGGTGCGCTCGACATCGTCTTGGCCTATTACGGCGTCGAGGGCAGCGAGGCCCCGCGCGGCGTGGTGGACGTGCGCGAGCTCATCGACGCGCGCCTGCGCTCGACGGGCATCATGTACCGTCCGGTGCGCCTGTCCAAAGGCTGGTATCACGACGCCATGGGCGCCATGCTCGGCTTTGCCGACGATGGGCTGCCGGTGGCGCTCGTCCCGCAGGCGCGCGGCGGGTACTGCTTCTACGACGGCATGGGCGCGGTCACGGTCAACGCCCGCACGGCTGAGAGGCTGGCGCCCGAGGCGTTCTGCTTCTACCGCCCGCTTCCGCAAAAGGAGCTGGGCGTGCTCGACATCCTGATGTACATGGTCCGGTCGCTCGACCGTAGCGACTACGTCGCGGTGCTGCTCGCCTCGCTTGCGGTGACGCTGCTCGGCATGGTGGCGCCCCGCGTCAACCAGGTCGTGTTCGGCCCGGTGATCGAGATGGGCGACATCGGCATCGTCGGCCCGGTGGCGGCGCTGCTGGTCGGCGTGCTCTTCGCGCAGGTGTTCGTCGGCGGCATCAAGCAGATGGTGATGACGCGCATCTCCACCAAGCTCAACCTCCCGCTCGAGGCCGCGGTCATGATGCGCGTGCTCTCGCTGCCGGCGTCGTTTTTCGGCTCGTGGCAGTCGGGCGACCTCGCCGCGCGCGTGAACGTGGTGAGCGCCATCGCCGGCCAGCTGCAGAACATCGTGCTTTCCGCCGGACTGAACTCCCTGTTCTCTCTTGCCTATGTGGCGCAGATCTCGAACATCGCCCCGGCGCTCGCGGCTCCGGCGCTTCTCGTGGTCGCAGTCACCACGATCGTCACGGTTGTGGTCGCGCTCGCTCAGATGCGCATCGTGCGCAAGCAGCTTGAGGTGGGCATGAACCTTTCCGGCTGGCAGCTCGGCCTTATCGGCGGCGTGCAGAAGATCCGTCTCGCCGGCGCCGAGAAGCGCGCTTTCTCCACCTGGGCCGACATCTACCAGGAGCAGGCCCGCCTGACGTACAACGGCCCTTGGCTCGTGCGCCTATCGTCGACCATCCAGACGCTCGTCTCGCTCGGCGGCACGATCCTCATCTACGGCAGCGCGCTTGCCGGCGGCGTCACGGTTGCCGGGTACATGGCGTTCTCATCCGCGTACGGTTCCGTTTCGGCGGCGTTTGCCGCGCTTGCCAGCGCGGCGGTTCAGATCGCCAACATCAGGCCGTATCTCGATATGGCAAAGCCCCTGCTCAAGACCATGCCGGAGACCTCCGAGGACAAGCGCCCCGTCGAGCGGATCTCGGGCGGCTTCGAGCTGAGCAACGTCACCTTCTCGTATCGCGAGGGCCAGCCGCCGGTGCTGTCCAACCTGACGCTCAAGGTTCGCCCGGGCGACTACGTGGCCGTGGTGGGAAAGACCGGCTGCGGAAAGTCGACGCTCATGCGCCTGCTGCTCGGGTTCGAGCATCCGCAGCGCGGCGCGGTCTACTACGACGGGCACGACCTGGCGAGCGTCGACGCCGGCAGCATCCGCAAGCGCATCGGCGTGGTGCTGCAGGACGGCAAGCTCTTCCAGGGCAGCATCTACGACAACATCGCCATCTCGGCGCCGGGCCTCACCCAGGATGAGGCATGGGAGGCGGCCGAGCTCGCCGGCATCGCCGACGACATCAGGGCCATGCCCATGGGCATGCACACGATGGTCACCGAGGGCGGCGGAGGCGTTTCGGGCGGTCAGCGCCAGCGCATCATGATCGCGCGCGCCATCGCCGCGAAGCCCAAGATCCTCATGTTCGACGAGGCGACGAGCGCGCTCGACAACGTGACCCAGCGCATCGTGTCCGAATCGCTCGATACGCTCAACTGCACCCGCCTGGTCATCGCGCACCGCCTGTCAACCATCCGCAACTGCAACCGCATCGTGGTCCTCGATGGCGGACACATCGTGGAGGACGGCACCTACGAGGAGCTCATGGCGGCCGGCGGGCTGTTCAGCTCGCTTGTGGCGCGCCAGCAGGCATAAGGGCCTGCGCACCGCTATGCGCGATCGATAGAAACCGAGCGCCCGCATCCGGACCTGTCGGATGCGGGCGCTCGTCTTGTGCGCGGATCGCTGCGGTTGAATGGATCCTAGATCAGGATGGTCGTGGGGCCCTCGGAATCGGACATGGGGGCTGCGGATTCGGCCCAGATGCCCTTGGGGTTCACGTTGCCGAAGCCGGCGTCGACGACCTCGATGCGCTTGCCGCCGCTCGCGCCCTCGAGCTCCTCGTCGTTCAGGGCCTCGACGCGCTCGTCGATACGCTTCTCGTCAGTCAGGGCTGCCTCCTTTGCGCCGTGTTTGGTCTGCGCGTGCGCGCAATGCCTGGTATGCGCCGGTCGATGCGTCGGACGAGTCGCGATCCCGCGGTCGGTCGGCGGTTCCCTCTGATCGTATTGTTGCATGGAGTGGGTGCGTTCGACGTGCACGTTCGTGCCCGTTGACGCCCGTTCGCGCCTTATGTCAAGCCGAGTGGCATTCGGGGATATGCCGTGCGGCGCGCAAACGCTTGCATCCACCTGCAGCGGGTGTGCCGCCGCTGTTCTTTTTCGCGGCGCTCCAGGCACGGCTTCCGTTGCCCTTGTGCAACTAAACCGCTGGTACCGGTCATAGAGACCTGTACCAAAATCTGTCCTAGATTCCGGCTTTTGCATACCGGGTTCGGAGTACAATAATTCGTGCATGCGGATTTTTGTCCACTGATGCCGTCCAGATCGCCGGAGGGTATCCATGCACGGTAACTCCCGGAAGGTTTCGCTTTCCGGAACATGTACACCCAACTTGAGAGGAGAGGGGTATATGGCGCGTAAGTTCAAGTCTATGGACGGCAACGAGGCGGCTGCATACGTATCGTATGCATTCACCGAAGTTGCGGGTATCTACCCGATCACGCCGTCCAGCCCGATGGCCGACCATGTCGACCAGTGGGCCGCGCAGGGCAAGAAGAACATCTTCGGTACGCCCGTCAACGTCATCGAGATGGAGTCCGAGGCCGGTGCTGCCGGTACCGTCCACGGTTCGCTCGGTGCCGGTGCTCTGACCACGACCTACACGGCGTCTCAGGGCCTGCTGCTCATGATCCCGAACATGTACAAGATCGCGGGCGAGGGCCTGCCGGGCGTCTTCCACGTGTCCGCCCGTTGCGTCGCCTCCCACGCTCTTAACATCTTCGGCGATCACTCCGACGTCATGGCCTGCCGCCAGACCGGCTTCGCCATGCTCGCCGAGGGCAACGTCCAGGAGGTCATGGACCTCGCTCCCGTGGCGCACCTTGCTGCCATCGAGGGCAAGGTTCCGTTCCTGAACTTCTTCGACGGTTTCCGCACCTCCCACGAGATCCAGAAGGTCGCCACCTGGGACTACGCCGATCTCGCCGAGATGGTCGACATGGACGCCGTCCAGGCCTTCCGCGATCACGCGCTCAACCCTGAGCACCCCTCCGCGCGCGGCTCCCACGAGGACGGCGACGTTTTCTTCCAGCACCGCGAGGCCTGCAACAAGGCGTACGACGAGCTTCCCGCCGTCGTCGAGGAGTACATGGGCAAGATCAATGCCAAGCTCGGCACTGATTACGGCCTGTTCAACTACTACGGCGCCGCCGACGCCGACCGCGTCGTGGTCTGCATGGGCTCCTTCTGCGACACGCTCGAGGAGGTCATCGACTACCTGAACGCTCACGGCGAGAAGGTCGGCCTGGTCAAGGTCCGCCTGTTCCGTCCGTTCTCGATCAAGCACTTCGTCGACGTGCTGCCCGAGACCTGCACCAAGATCGCCGTCATGGACCGCACCAAGGAGCCCGGCTCCATCGGTGAGCCCCTGTATCAGGATGTCGTCTCCGCCCTCTACGAGGCTGGCAAGACCGGCATCACCGTGATCGGCGGCCGTTACGGCCTCGGCTCCAAGGACACCACCCCGGCGTCCGCCTTCGCGATCTACGAGGAGCTCAAGAAGGACGCTCCCGCCCGCGAGTTCACCGTCGGCATCGTGGACGACGTCACCAACCTCAGCCTGCCCGAGATGGACGACGCTCCCAACACCGCTGCCGAGGGCACGATCGAGTGCAAGTTCTGGGGTCTCGGCGGCGACGGTACCGTCGGTGCCAACAAGAACTCCATCAAGATCATCGGCGACCACACCGACAAGTACGTCCAGGCCTACTTCCAGTACGACTCCAAGAAGACCGGCGGCGTCACCATCTCGCACCTGCGCTTCGGTGATTCCCCGATCCGTTCGCCGTACTACATCTCCAAGGCCGACTTCGTGGCGTGCCACAACCCCTCCTACATCGTCAAGGGCTTCAAGATGGTCCGCGACGTCAAGCCTGGCGGCACCTTCCTGGTGAACTGCCAGTGGAACGACGAGGAGTTCTCCGCGCACATGCCCGCCGAGGCCAAGCGCTTCATCGCCAAGAACAACATCAACGTCTACCTGATCGACGCCATCGACCTGGCCGAGAAGGTCGGCATGGGCAAGCGCACCAACACGGTGCTGCAGTCCGCGTTCTTCGCGCTGGCGCAGGTCCTGCCCGCGGCTGACGCCATCGAGTACATGAAGGCCGCCGCCGAGAAGTCCTACGCCAAGAAGGGCCAGGCCATCGTCGAGGCCAACTGGAAGGCCATCGACGCCGGCGCCACCGCGTTCCACAAGTTCGAGGTTCCCGCCGACTGGGCCGACGCCACCGACGAGGTCGCCGAGCTCAGCGACGCCGAGTGCTCCGCCATCGCCAAGCAGGTCAAGGCCATCATGGAGCCGATCTCCCGCATGCAGGGCGACGAGCTTCCCGTTTCCGCCTTTACCGGCCACGAGGACGGTCAGTTCCTCACCGGCGCCTCCGCGTTCGAGAAGCGCGGCGTTGCCGTTATGGTTCCTCACTGGGATGAGACCAAGTGCATCCAGTGCAACCAGTGCTCCTATGTCTGCCCGCACGCGACGATCCGTCCGTTCGGTCTGACCGAGGCCGAGATCGAGGCCGCGCCGGAGAACCTGCGCACCCTCGACATCAAGGTCCCGAAGGACACCGGTCTCAAGTTCACCATGGCCGTGTCCCCGCTCGACTGCATGGGCTGCACCAACTGCGTCAAGGTCTGCCCGAAGGGCGCCCTCACCATGGTTCCGCAGGAGCAGGAGGCTGCCGAGCAGGCCGTCTTCGATTACTGCGTCGCCGAGGTCGAGCCCAAGCCGGTCCTCGAGGCCAACAACGTCAAGGGCTCCCAGTTCAAGCAGCCGCTGCTTGAGTTCTCCGGTTCCTGCGCTGGCTGCGCCGAGACCGCTTACGCCCGCCTCGTGACCCAGGTCTGCGGCGACCGTATGTTCATCTCCAACGCCACCGGCTGCTCCTCCATTTGGGGTAACCCCGCGGCCCGCTGCCCGTACACCACCAACAAGGATGGTCACGGCCCCGCGTGGAACAACTCCCTGTTCGAGGACAACGCCGAGCACGGTCTGGGTCTGGCTCTCGGTTACGAGGCCGTCCAGAACAAGCTCGTGGCTGAGACCGAGGAGCTCATCGCTGCCGACGGTACGCCCGAGGATGTCAAGACCACCGGTCAGGCCTGGATCGACGCCCGCAAGGACACCGAGGCCTCCAAGACCGCTGCCGCCGCGTACGTCGCTGCCCTCGAGGCTTGCGGCTGCGACAAGGCCAAGGCGATCCTGGCCGACAAGGCTTACCTCACCAAGAAGTCCTTCTGGATCTTCGGCGGCGACGGCTGGGCCTACGACATCGGCTTCGGCGGCCTGGACCACGTCCTGGCTTCCGGCCACGACATCAACGTCTTCGTCTTCGACACCGAGGTCTACTCCAACACCGGTGGTCAGGCGTCCAAGGCCTCTAACCTCGGCCAGGTCGCTCAGTTCGCCGCTGCTGGTAAGGCCATCAAGAAGAAGAGCCTTGCCGAGATCGCTATGAGCTACGGCTACATCTATGTCGCTCAGATCGCCATGGGTGCCAACCCGGCTCAGACGCTCAAGGCTATCCAGGAGGCCGAGGCCTTCGATGGTCCGTCGCTGATCATCGGCTACAGCCCCTGCGAGATGCACTCCATCAAGAAGGGCGGCATGCAGAACTGCCAGATGGAGATGAAGAAGGCTGTCGAGTGCGGTTACTGGAACCTCTTCCGCTTCAACCCCGCTGCGGACAAGAAGTTCACCCTCGACTCCAAGGAGCCGAAGGGCGGTTATCAGGAGTTCCTGATGAACGAGGCCCGCTATGCTTCCCTGACCCGTTCCTTCCCGGAGCGCGCTCAGGAGCTGTTCGCCGAGAACGAGCAGGCTGCTATGGACCGCTACGAGCACCTCGTCAAGCTCAACGCCCTCTACAACGAGTAACGGCGTTGCGCTCAGGCGCTTGCATCTAGTCTGAAAGGGACCCCGGGGCATCCGCTCCGGGGTCCCTTTGTGTATCGTGCCGTGTCTGGCCGCACGGATCGCACTTCGGCCGGTCCCCGTTCCGAGAACACATGGTGTCGGGCAGCAAAATCGCAAAAGCCCAGGAAACGGCCCGTCAACCTTCCGAGAATATATATTGTCGGAACGATAAACCCGCCTTTCCTGCGAAAACGCCAAATTGGCTTCCGAGAATATATTTATTCTCGGAAGGCTTGCGGGGTCAGCACCGTCATGCTGACGGGCGAAGCGCTGCTGTGCCATGCGGAGTGTGTCAAAACTTATGATGGCTTCATGGTCGCTTAAATGCTCCTAAGAAAAGGGCATATTTCGGAATCCTTGGGTAGAAGAGGACCATCCAACGGCTCCCCGATCGGTCCCGGTCGGGGAGTTCCTTTATCTATCGAGGTGAAAGATTATGCATGTATACGACGCACGATATGACTACCAGGGAGCTTTCGTCGACCGCTGGAACACGCGCATCAAGAAGACGCGCGTGACCCTTGCCGTCCTCGGTGTGCTGCTTGTTGCGGCGGGTGGCCTCGTGATGGCGGCACCCTATGGGATGTACGTGTTCGCGCAGGCCGCGGCGGGAATCGCACTCATCATCCAGGGAGCGGGGCACGTGTTCTCGTATTTCGACACACCGGAGTTTTTCCGCAGCACGACAAGACTCGTGTCGGGCATTCTGAACGTGGTGCTCGGCATCCTGTTCCTCGCGCTGCCGGTGTTTCTCACTGCGGGTACGCTTGTGTTCCTGCTGGCGTTCCTGTTCATCCTCACGGGCGCCGAGCGCCTGTCGTTTGCGCACCACATGCGCTATTTCGAGTTGCCGAACGCATCGGTGTGCACGGTGACGGGCGTGATCAACATCGTGCTGGGTGTCGTGTTCCTGCTCATGCCCGTTGTCACGACGGTGGTTCTGCCCTATATCGTGGCGGCATATCTGATGGTCGGCGGCGTGAGCCTGCTGATCGAGGCGATCTCGATCAAGCGCATCGACAAGTAGTGGGGGACGGGGCGTGCTCCAAAGCCAACCCGCTTCTGAATACGACGACGGGCGGTGCCGCTTGATGGTACCGCCCGTCGTTTCGTTACGATGTCTCGTTGCCTGGCGCGAGGATGAAGGCCGTATAGCGCTCGCGGGCCTCGCGGAGGTTGGCCTTCGAGATGGGAGCGCTTCGCCCGTTGAACAGGATGAACGAAGAGCTATCGAGACTCTTGACATAGCTGAGGTTCACCAGCACGCCGCGGGCGCTCTGGAAGAACGGACCGAGGTCGCACAGGGCCTCGCGAATCGACGAGAAGCTCTTGCGCACGCGGATCTCACGGCCGTTGGAGAACAGCAGGTCGACGTAATGGTTGTGTGCCTGCACCAGAGCCACGCTGCGCAGCTCAAGCAGAAGCTCGAGGCCCTGGGCGGAAAGCCTGATGGGTTCCTGGGAGCTGTCGATGAGCCTGCTGTGCACGACGCGGTCGAGGGTGTCGCGCAGACGCGTGAGGGATACCGGTTTGAGCGGATATCCGACGGCGCCGACATCGTACCCCTCAAGGGCGTAGACGGGTGTTTGCGAGGTGAGTACGACGGCAGTATCGTCGTTGTGCTCGCGCATGGTGCGTACGAGATTGAGGCCGCCGCGCTCTGTTCCGAGCGCGCAATCGACGATGACAAGATCGAACTGGCGGGCGCGCCATGCGTGCAGAAATGTTTCAGCCTCAGAGAACGTCTCGATGAACGGCTGGGTTGGGTGCTTCAGGGCCCAGCGGGCGCAAGCTTCCAACAGGCGGGTGCGGTCTGTCTGTGCAATATCGATAATCGCGATGCGCATATCGAAGCTCTTCCTTCCGTGATTGCCGACCTCGAGAAACGAGATTCGCCGCGCCCCGTGTGCGGGACGTCAGCGAGGTAAATTGAAATCGGGTATGGCTCACATAATAGTTGAAACAGGGTAAAACCCACCTTCTGGAGGGGCTACCACTCGGTCCGAAAACCCGACCATTCGGTAAAAGACGAGGTAGGAGGTATCGGTTTAGGCTTGGGTTTCGACACGTGCGCGCGGAGATAGAGAAGTCCCCGCCCCGCGACGAGGGCGGGACGGGGACTCTGGAATCGATATGCCGGCGTCGAATCGTTAGCGTCCGAGCGCGTGAAACGAGGAAGTCGAAGGGCCGTAGTAGGGAGCGATATTGCGCGAGCCGCACGTGCAACCCATGTACTCGACGTGATTGATCTCGTTTTGCGTGAGGATGCGCCCGCAGTCGTTGCACTTGAAGAGATACTCGCCCTTATCGTTTTTGAGCGGACCGGAGCCGCCGCTGGTCGCGGCGAGCATATCGTCATCGAGGGGCATGGCGCCCTGGGGCATGGGGTTCTGGTTCTGGGTCATGGTAGCCTCCTATCACGTACCTTGACCTCAACTACAGTTTCCCATGCCAGGCGGTTTTCGATGCGGCTATCTCGCGCCATCTGCACGCCGTTCGTGTCCACTCTCGGCACGGAGATTCGCGCCGCGCCGGGAGGTGACATTTTAGGGACAGGTCCCAAAATGTCACTAGGCGTAAGTGCTGTGCATGCCGTCGCCCATCTGCCAGGCGTGCACGCTCATGCTCGATCCCTCGAGTGCGACAACGAGCGATTCGGCGGTGGGGAACCAACGGGTCGCCATCGCGATGCGGCCTCCGTTGGCAAAGATTTCGACTGCCGAGCCATCGATCAGGATGCGAAGGTCGGTGAGCTTGTCGAGCGGACAGGTGCGCTCGGTGCGTCCGGCTCCGATCAATGAGGCGTCGTTGCCGATGAAGGCAAGGGAGAGCTGCTCGCCGTCGAAAGCGAGCCGCAGGGCGCCGTCGAGCGTGAGGGAGAACGGCCCCTCGGTACCTAAGACCTCGATGTCGTGTCGTCTTCCCTCGAGCACCGTCGCCCCGAGGGGAACAAGGGCCTCTTCCGCCTCGCGCAGCTGCTCGAGCTCAGGTGCCGGCTGCTGCACGATAGCGCCATCGGCCAGGCGCGCGAGCACGCGCGGCACGGTGAGGCAGTGGCACCAGTCGAGGCCGTCCGGCGCGCTTTCGAACGGGGCTTCGGGCATGCCCATCCATCCGATCAAAAGCGTGCGGCCCTGCTCATCCACGAAGGTCTGGGGGGCGTAGAAATCAAAGCCGGCATCCCAGAGGCGGAAGGTTGAGACATCGATTTTCAGATTGGTGTCGGTCAGGTCGCATCCCTCGGGTAGGGTAAAGTAGCCGGACTGGTCGCGCATGCCGTGCGCCCAAGGCCGGTCGGCCATGCCCTGAGGGCAGCACGAGAGAAATGCCCTGCCGTCAAGCACGATGCGGTCGGGACACTCCCACATGAAGCCGAAGGGTTCATCGGAGCGGATCTCGTGGGAATTGTGCCAGACGATGCCATCGTCGGAGCGCAGAGCCAGCACCATGCCGCAGTCGTCGATGTTGCGCGCGCCGAGAATCATCCACCACGTGCCGTCTGCATCGCGCCACACCTTGGGGTCGCGCACGTGGCAGGTGCAATCGGCCGGGTAGTCGGCGTTGCGCAGAAGCACGCGCTTCTCGCCGAGCTCAAACCCGTCGGGGCTCTCGATGAGAATCTGCGCCGCGCGCCGACCGGTGCGCACGTAGTCGAAGTCGCCCTGCTCCTTGACGTTGCCGGTGTAGTAGAGCCGCAGGCGCCGCGTCGCGCCTTCGCCGACCTCGACGGCGCAGCCAGAGTACGACCCCGACGCCTCGTCGGGCGTGTCGGGGCAGATGACCATCCCATGGTGCTCCCAATGCACCAAGTCGCGGCTCGTGGCGTGCCCCCAGCCGCGGGGCGCATGCGGCTCCGGCCAGGTGGGGCTGTACTGGTGGAACACGTGGTAGGTGCCGTCGAACTGGCAGAGACCGTTGGGGTCGTTCAACCAGCCCGTGGGCGGCATCAGATGGAATCCCATGCGCCAGGCGCTGTGTGTCATGAAGGCCTCCTTGAGGGCGGGAAGGGGAGCGCCATGGTGACGCTCCCCGGCAGGAAGGTGGTTGCGCGTCTGCGGTTACAAGTTGACGCGGCGGGGTGGCTATGCGGCGGCATCCGCCTCGGGGTCCTTGTACAGGAAGAAGGAGAGTGCGAAGCCGACCAGGCCCGCGATCGCGAACATGATGATGTACTGCAGCGGCTGGTTCAGGCACAGCAGGATGCCGAAGATGCCCGTGACGCCCGTTCCCGCGGCAGCGAGACCCACGATGGAGGCGAACATGGCGCCCAGGCCGCCGCCGATGCAGCCGGCGACGAAGGGCTTGAAGAAGCGCAGGTTCACGCCGAAGATGGCGGGCTCGGTGATGCCCATGAACGCGGAGAGCGAGGAGGGCAAGGCGAGGGAGCGAATCTTGACGTCGCGGGTCTTGAGGGCAACGGCGAGAGCGGCGCCAGCCTGGCCGATGTTGGCGGCGCTGGCGAGCGGCAGCCAGTAGGTCACGCCGTAGCTCGCGATCTGGCCGAGGTCGATGGTGGTGTACATCTGGTGGATGCCGGTGACGACGGTCGGTGCGTACAGGGCGCCCATGATGAGGGAGCCGAGGCCGAGCGGCAGGGTGAGCAGCAGCTGGATGGCGCCGAGGATAGCGTTCTCAGCCCACACGAAGACGGGGCCGACGGCGAGCATGACGATGTAGGCGGTTGCGGCAACGGAAACGAGCGGGGTCACGAACAGATCGAAGGCCTCGGGCACGACCTTGTGCAGGCGCTTCTCGATAAAGGCGAGGATGCCGGCGGCGATGACGATGGGGATCACGTGCCCCTGATAGCCGGTCCATTCGATGGAGTACAGGCCGGGGATGACGGTGAAAGTCTGCTGCACGCCCTCAGTGGCCACGGTGTTGGCATTCTGCAGGCCCGGGTTGATGAGCAGCATGCCGATGACGGCGCCGAGGTATGGATTGGCGCCGAAGGCGCTCGCCGCGGAGTAGCCGATCAGGATCTGCAGGAAGGTGAACGCCGTGTTGGAGACGAGGTTCAGGATCTGATACCAGGCGTTGTTGGTGTCGAGCGTGATGAAGCCGTTGGAGTCCATGAACGACAGCGCGCTCATGATGCCCAGCAGCAGGCCGGAGGCCACGATGGCGGGAATGATGGGCACGAAGACATCGCCCAGCAGCTTGATGGCGCGCATGAACGGGTTCTTCTGCTGCTCGGCTGCGGCGGCCTTGGCCTCGGCCTTGGTGGCTGCGGTGATGTTGCCAAGGCGGATGAACTCGTCGTAGACCTTGTTGACGGTGCCGGTGCCGTAGATCACCTGCAGCTGGCCGGAAGCCTGGAAGTTGCCCTTCGCGCCGTCGGCGTTGTCGACGGCCTGCTGGTCGATCTTACTGTTGTCGGCAATGACCAGGCGCAGGCGGGTGGCGCAGTGCGCGGCGGATACGACGTTTTCTGGACCGCCGACTGCGTCTAGGATCTCTTGGGCGGCTTTGGTGTAATCAAGTGCCATGGTATCCCTCTCTCCTCGTCCACATGAGAATGTTCTCATATGGAATCGTTCCCACACACTGAGTAATAGCGCAAATTCGTGCATCGCAGGAATGTGAGAACGATTTCAGTTGTGAGCGGTAGCAAATCGTCGGTGAACGTCCGACAGGATGGGGCCGGGTTCGAACTTGTCGCCGACAAGTTCGAACCCGGCCCCATCCCGTCGGTTAGCGGACGTTCCGATCCTCTTGCCCCAGCAGCCGGTCGATGACATATGGCGACCGGACGGTATCAGGTGTTCGGTTCTGTTGCAAAAAGCGGGGACTTTGGACGCTTTGGAAGCACCGAGTTCGCATAAGTGCCGCTTCTACCTGCGCAAACAACGAGGTCAAAAGGGAGCTTGTTTCCGCCCGGGATTTCCAAGTCATCCAAAGTGGGAACTTTTGGAAAAGCCAACCCCCCCCCCTCCATACGACAAGTTTGAACCCGGCCCCATCCTGTCGGTGGCTGTTGCTAGCGCGTCGAAGCGCGCTCGACGACCTCGAATCCCATCTTGACCTCACGCGGCACGGAGTCGTTGCCGGTCATGAGGCCCATGAGCATCTTTGCCGCCTCGGCGCCGGAGGTCTTGTAGTGGTGGTGCACCGTGGTGAGCCGGGGCGTGATCACCTGCGAGAGCTCGCCATCGCCGATGCCGGTGACCTGCACGTCTTCCGGAACGGCGATATCGTGCTCGCGCAGGTAGGTGAGGGCGCCGTAGGCGATGGAGTCGGTCGCGCACACGAGAGCATCGGTTTCGGGGCGCGCCTGCATGATGGACTCGGCGGCCGTGTAGCCCGCATCGACGGTGAACTCGGCGACGGCCAGGGCTTCCTCGGGCACCTCGATGCCCGCCGCGGCGCAGGTGTCCATAAAGCCCTTGCGGCGCATGTGACCTGCGGCGACGTCCTCTTCCATGACGCCGATGTAGCCAGGGCGCGAGGCATGGCGCAGTGCAAGTTCCGTGATGGCGCAGGCGGCGTCGTAGTCGTCTTGATGCACGCAGGAGTACCCGGGCAGGTCCTGGTCCAAGATCACGATGGGGACATGCAGGTCCTTCAAGGCGGCTTGGTGCTCGGGCGTGAATACCGTTGCGATCAGGATGATGCCGTCGACCTGGCGGCGCTCGGTGAACAGCTTCAGAAAGCCGACCTCGCGCGCGGCGTCGTTGTCGGTGTTGGCGAGCAGCACCTGATAGCCCGTGTCGTTGAGGACCGATGTGATGCCGGCGACCATGCGCGAGATGGAGGCGGAATTGATCTTGGGGATGATGATGCCCACGACGTCGGTCTTGCCGGTACGCAGCGTCTTTGCCTGGCGGGAGGGAACGTAGCCGGTCTTGTCGATGACGCGTTTGATCGCAGCTCGTTTCTCCTGCGAAACGTATCCGTTGTTCAGATACCGCGAAACCGTGGCGCGCGATACGCCGGCCATGCTTGCAATGGTGTTGATATCCATAACCGCTCCTTCCGTACGCTTCCGATTGTACCGCGAAGCCTGAGAAGGATTCCATACATCGACTGGTCGTGAAATCGGGATAGGGGCCTTCACATGACATTCTGTTGGGGTTCGTAGCCCCATATGAAAACCTCTGTCGAACTTCGCGCCGCGAGAGCTTTCTCGCCATCTGTCGATTGACGGGTATAAACAATCGTTGCCTGTGTTAAAAAGTTGTCAGTGTTATTTGTTTTGTCGGAAGGCACCGCCGTTATGGCGCTCGCCACGGGAGAGTATGCATGGATTACGAAGAGGCTGCGCGAAAGCTCATAGTCTATTCGCAGGGGTTGGCGAAGGGATCACTCGGGACCGCTCGCTCACTTGCTGTGGGCGAATCCCCCGTGTTGCAGTACCTATCCGATAATCAAGAGGAATTCAATCCGTCGACCCTGGCCGACAAATTGGGCTATACGCGCCCCCGTATGACGCGCATTCTTGATGCGCTGGTGGAGAAGGGCTATGTCTCTCGCCGCAATGACGATCAGGATCGCCGTAAGGTGCTCGTGCGTGTGACCGAGGAGGGCATCGAGCATGCTAAACGCCAAGGTGATGGCAGCGTAGCCGCTGTTGCGTCGCAGCTGCAGGCGCTCGGTGGCGAAAACGCGGCGGAGCTCGTGTCGGTGCTCGAGAAGGCGTACAGCATCACGTATGATCGCGAGAACGTGATCAGCGGCGAGCCGAAATCCAAGCGAAAGAAGCAGAGATCGTAGGGAAGCCCGCTGCATTCTCGATATGCTGACAGATGCGCGCTCGTTGCGGAGATGGTGTGCCCCACACGCAGCGAGCGCGTTATTCGTTGCACCCATTGCGATGGTTGTCACTTGGCGTTACAGCTTCTAGGGCAACATCTTAGCCAGATGATATAGGAAAATACCGCTTACCGGCGATTTCCTACCGTTTGGTTTCAAGACAGAATAGTTAATACCGTTAACGGGATGATGAGGTACCGTTCGCCGGTAATAATCTCAACACGATATAGTTAACAGCAATAATTATTTCGCCAATCATCAACGGGCGATATCCGACGTGTGATGTGGGCAAGGCCGCGTGCAACCCGCGGCCTTGCCCACGAGGCATGCAATACGGTGATGCCGCGAACAGTGGATTGAGAGAAAGGCGGAAGGCGATGCGTTATTTGGTTTTGGTAAGTCACGAAACACTTGCCCAGGGCGTCCACAGCGTTCTCAAGATGCTGATGGGAGAGAATCCGCGGGTGCTGAGCACCAGCCTGGAGGACGGCATGGGTGCTGACGACTTCACGGGTCGATTCCGTGAGATGGTTTCTGCTATTGGCGAGCAGGATGAGATCGTCCTGCTGGGCGATATCGCTGGCGGTTCTCCGCTCACGCTGTCTATGAACGTGCTGCAGGAGCGCGGGCTGCTGTCTTCTGCGGTCGTGTTCGGCGGCATGAACCTGCCCATGGCCATCGCCGCGCTTATGAAGCTCGACGCTGCGGATTCCGCCGATATCCGCGTCGAGATCGCTAACGAGGGCCGCTCGGGTGTTCGCGAGCTCGAGGTTTCCGGAGCGGACGAGGACGAAGACGAGGACCTTTAGGACCGGAGGCCTGTCACGGGTGTGTCCCGGTATCCAGGCAATTTTCGAGATAGATCAAGGCGTTAATCATCACAAGGGAAGGATGCAAGATGATTTCATTCGTACGTATCGATGACCGCATGATCCATGGTCAGACCGTGACGCGTTGGGCGGTGGAGTATCCCTGCGACGGCATCATCGCCGTGAACGATGCCGCCGCTTCGAACCCGGTGCTCAAGAGCGCCTATAAGAGCGCGGCGCCAGATAAGAAGACGTTCGTGTGGACTATGGACCATTTCAAGGAGAAGGCGGATACCGTCCTTTCGAGCAAGACCCGCTATTTCCTTATCACCAAGAACCCGCTTGATATGGCAGAGATCCTTGTAGATTTCGGCTTTGTGCCCGATGACGTGAAGACCGTCATCGTGGGACCCTGCAACGATCGTCCTGGTGCGGTGAAGCTGGGCAACAACCAGTCCATCACGCAGGAGGAGGCCGATGCGCTGGAGCGCATTTCCAAGGCGGGCTATACCGTTGATTTCCGTCTCATTCCCGACAAGGGCATCGGTTCGTGGGATAAGTTCCGCGGACAGTTCGGTTACTAATCTCGGTTCTTTTCCGTCCGTGTCTGGACGGATGAACACCTCCATCGCCCTAAGGATGCGGGGCAAGTTATGTGAAAGGTGGTACGTATGACAGTCAATGTTTTTCAGGCGGCGCTGCTGGGCTTGTTTGCCTGCCTGGCCTCGATGCCCGGCATGGGAGGCACCTCGATCGGTAACTACACGTTGGGACGTCCGCTGGTTGCCGGTCTGATCGTCGGCCTTATCTTGGGCAACGTGACGCTTGGCATCATCGTCGGTGCGGCGATCCAGGTCGTCTACATCGCGCTGGTGACCCCGGGCGGAACCGTTTCCGCCGATGTCCGCGCGGCCTGCTATATCGGTATCCCGCTGGCCATGATGGCGATTAACGCTCAGGGTCTCGACCCCAACAGCACCGATGCTTCCGCTCTCGCCACCACGCTCGGTGCGACCTGCGGCACCCTGGGCGCCATCCTCTTCTACGGCACCGCCACCATCAACCTGGTGTGGCAGTCCATCGGCTGGAAGGCCCTGGAGAACGGCCAGACCCACAAGCTCTACGTTGTCGACATGGTGCTCCCCTGGATCTCGCACATCATCTGCTCGTTCATCCCGACGTTCGTCATCGTGTACTTCGGCCAGGATATGGTCGACGTGATCATGGGTAGCCTGCCCATGGACGGCCTGCCCATGAAGACCCTGTTCGCGGTCGGCTCGCTGCTGCCCTGCGTCGGTATCGCGATCCTGCTCAAGCAGGTCATCTCCAAGCCCACCGATTTCCTGACGTTCTTTTTCGGCTTCACGCTTGCTGCCGTTCTCGGCTGCAACCTGATCGCCTGCTCCGTCATCGCCTGCTTCTTCGCGCTGATCAACTTCCAGATCTCCACGATCAACAGCAAGCTGGCGCATGTGGGTACGTCCGGTTCGCTTACCGCCGGCTCCGATGATGACGATGAGGAGGATATCTAATCATGGCTGACTACAGCAAAAAGGTTTCCAAGAAGGCTTTGGCCAAGTCCTTCCGCAATTGGTACTACGGCCACCTGACCTGCTTCTCGCAGGAGCACATGCAGACGTTCGGCTATCTCGTCTCCATGCTGCCGATTGTCGAGGACCTGTACGAGAAGAAGGACGACCAGGTCAAGGCGCTCAAGACTTACTCCGCGTTCTTCAACACCGAGCCGCAGATCGGCTCCATGATCGTCGGCGTGACGGTCGGTCTCGAGGAGGCCCGCGCCAACGGCGAGGCCATCGACGACGAGACCATCAACGGCATCCGCGCCGGTCTGATGGGTCCCTTGGCCGGCATCGGCGACTCGCTTATCGTCGGTACGCTGATCCCGATTCTTTTGGGCATCGCACTCGGTCTGTCGCAGGGTGGCTCTGTGCTCGGCCCGATCTTCTACATCGTCGTGTGGAACCTCTTGGCATTTTTCGGTATGCGCTTTGCGTTCTATACGGGCTATGACTTGGGCGGCGCTGCGGTCGAGGCACTCGTCGGCCCTAACGCTACCGCGCTGCGCGACTCCATCGTCATGATCGGCACCATGGTCATCGGCGCCGTCGCGGCGACGTGGGTCTCCATCACCACTGCGCTCGAGCTTCCCGGTGGCGGCACGCTCCAGGGTACGCTCGACGGCGTCTTCCCCAAGCTTCTGCCGCTCATCTTCACCATCTTCTGCTGGTGGCTCATGGCTAAGAAGAAAATCAGCCCCATCATCACGATGCTCATTCTCCTTGCCATCGCGTTCGTTGGCGCGGCAGTCGGCTTCTTCGGTGCCGCTACGATCGCAGCGCCCACCGCGTAAGGCGCGAGCGCTATCGTCGTAGGTCAGCTATACGGGGATACGGGCGCCTCCACGCCCGCATCCCGCTCGAATTTCTAAGGAGTTCTCCATGCTTACGCCCCTTGATACGTCCGGTTGGAGCCGTGCCGACATCATGCGCGAGGCCCGCATGCAGTCCGGAGCGCTCGCGCGGCTCGGTGTCTGGAAGAGGCTTGCGTATTCGCTTGTGGCCATCGGGTTCATCTTGGGGCTTTGGGGGACCAACGCCGCCCAGGGCATCGCCGTGACCATCGGGATTGCATGCTTGGTGGTCGGTGTCCCCGCTTCGATCGTGCTTACCGTAGGCATCAACCGTGGCAAGCGCAACGTCGAGAACATGCTCACCGATGCAGGGGTCGATGTGCAGGAGCTGTTGCGTCCGCGAAGCAAAAAGGACGCGGACGCGGCGAAGCGGGCGGGAGCCAGGAACTCATAAGGGCCTCCTCGGGGGCGTTCGCGCAGGGCATGGCTGCGGGAGCGCCCCCGTTCAGATAGATGCCCGTCTTCTTTTGAATGAGGAGGGATTTGCGCAATGAACTATGCGCACGCTCACGATATCCGTATCGTATTCACCGATGTTGACGGTACGCTGCTCGATGCCGAGCACCGGGTGATTCCCGCGTCGTGCTCAACCGTGCAGGCGCTTGTTGGGTTGGGGATTCCCTTTGTACTCGTGTCGGCACGCATGCCCGAAGGTCTTACGACCATTCAGCGCGCTATGGGCTTTTCGGGCCCGCTCATCTGCTACGGAGGGGCGTATGTACTCGATGAGGAGGGTAACGAGCTGCTGAGCCATCCCATCGACTTGGAGACCGCGTGCGAGATCAAGGCGTTTCTCGATGCGGAGTTTCCGCATCTGTGCTGCTCGGAATATGGGTTCCATACATGGGCGTGCGATGACGACAGCGATCCGCGCATCCAGAACGAGGAACGCATCACCACGCTCAAGGCGCAGTGTGTCGACATGCGCACCGCGTTCGACGAGCGGGGCATCCATAAGTTTCTCCTCATGGGAGACCCCGACGATATCGAGCGCGCCGAGCACGATATCGCGCAAGCATATCCCCAGCTTACAGTTGCGCGCTCCTCTGCAACGCTTTGCGAGGTGACAAGCGGTGCCGCATCCAAGGCCGAAGGTGTAGAGGTGGTTTGCGACCATCTTGGGATTTCGATCGACAACGCGGTGGCGTTTGGCGATGGTCGCAACGATATCGACATGCTCGTCGCAGTGCCTAATAGCTACGCCATGGCCAACGCGCCAGAGGAGGTCATCATGCATGCCGCGCACGTGACAGATTATTCCAATGCGGAAAACGGCGTTGCGCTGACCCTCATGGAGCTGATGATGAATCGCCAGTAGGTCCTTGCAGCGACAGCTTTGCCAACGGGGGCGTGCCGCCTTCGGTCGACGTGATTCGACCGAAGGCGGCACGCCCCCCATATGCGCTCTATACTTGATTCGTCACAAAGGAGGAGAGCCCATGGAGCGCAAGGGGTACGAGCAGCCGAGCCACATCCAGGTGCGCGGCGCGCGGGTGCATAACCTGAAGAACATCGATGTGGACATCCCCTTGGGTCAGCTTGTGGGCATCGCTGGCGTGTCCGGATCGGGCAAGAGCTCGCTGGCGCTTGGCACGCTTTATGCGGAAGGGTCGCGCCGCTATCTGGACGCGCTGTCCACCTACACGCGCCGGCGCATCGCGCAGACCGGCCGCGCCACGGTGGACGAGGTCCTGCATGTGCCCGCTGCGCTGGCGTTGCGTCAGCGTCCCGGCATCCCCGGCGTGCATTCCACGTTCGGCACCTCGACCGAGCTGCTCAACTACCTGCGCCTGCTGTTCTCGCGCCTGGGCAGCCATGTGTGCCCCAACGGCCATCGCGTGCCTCCGTCCATGGATGTGGCCCTCGGGCAGATGACGACCTGTCCCATCTGCGGCGTGCAGTTCATGGGGCCGGGCGCGGAGGACCTCGCCTTCAACAGCGGCGGCGCCTGCCCGACCTGCGGCGGCACGGGCATCGTGCGCACGGTTGACGAGGCGACGCTCGTGCCCGACGAGTCTATCTCCATCGACGACGGTGCTGTTTTGCCGTGGGGCTCGCTCATGTGGGACCTCATGAAGCAGGTGTGCGGCGCCATGGGCGTACGCACGAACGTGCCGTTTTGCGAGCTCACGCCCGAGGAGCGCGACATCGTTTTCCACGGTCCGGCGGTCAAGAAGCACATCCTCTACCAGCCCAAGAAGGGAAATGACTTCGCCGAGCTGGATTTCACCTACTTCAACGCGGTGTACACGGTGGAAAACGCACTGTCGAAGGCGAAGGACGAGAAGGGCCTGGCGCGCGTGTCCAAGTTCCTGCGCGAGGACGTGTGCCCCGACTGTCATGGTACGCGCCTGTCCGAGCGCGCCCGTGGGCCGCAGATCGGCAGCATGACGCTTGCGGACGCCACGGCTTTGACCTTGGATGAGCTTGCTGCTTGGGTGCCGACGGTGCCCGCTACCTGCCCTGACGCCATGCGCGCCATGGCGCAGACGATCTGTGCCGAGATGGCAGAGCCCATCGAGCGCTTGCAGCAGCTGGGTCTGGGTTACCTTTCGCTCGACCGCGCGAGCTCGACGCTTTCCACCGGCGAGCGGCAGCGCGTGCAGCTGGCGCGCGCGGTGCGCAACCGGACCTGCGGTGTGCTCTACGTGCTGGACGAGCCGTCGATCGGCCTGCATCCGTCCAATGTCGAAGGCCTGCTCGGCGTGGTGGACGACCTTCTGGCGGACGGCAACTCGGTGGTGCTTGTCGACCACGACGTGCGCGTGCTGCGCCAGGCCGATCACCTAATCGAGATCGGTCCCGGTTCGGGTGCGGACGGTGGACGCATTATCGCGCAGGGCACAGTGGCCGAGGTGGAGGCCTCGCCCGAAACGCGCATCGGGCCGTTTTTGTCCGGCGCGCGCTCCGTGCGCGTGCGCGAGCGTGCGGCGGCGGAGCATGTTTTCGCCAACGGGGCGATTCACCTGGATACAGATGCCATCCACACGGTGAAGCCGCTGTCGGTCGATATCCCGCGCGGCAGGCTCACCGCGGTGACCGGCGTGTCGGGCTCGGGCAAGACCACCCTCGTGCTGGAAAGCCTTATTCCGGGTTTGCGCGCAGCCATTGCAGGCGAGGCGCTGCCCGCGCACGTGCGCTCCGTGGAAGCCGACGGGATCCTGCGTGCGAACCTCATCGACGCCACGCCCATCGGCGCCAACGTGCGCTCGACGGTGGGCACGTACTCCGGCGTGCTCGACGACCTGCGCCGGGCGTATGCCAAGCTGCCCGAGGCACGCGAGCGCGGCCTCAAGGCGGGCGCGTTCTCGTACAACACCGGTTCGCTGCGCTGCCCCACCTGCGACGGCACGGGGCAGATCTCACTCGACGTACAGTTTCTGCCGGACGTGGACATCCCGTGCCCCGATTGCGGCGGCGCGCGCTATGGTCGCGCCGCGTACGGCATCAAGCTCGCAGGCGATATCTCGCTGCCGGAGCTGCTGTCGTATACGGTTGACCAGGCGCTCGAGGTATTGGCCGATACGAACCTGCGCACGGCGAAGGCCAAGCTGCAGGTTCTGCACGATCTGGGCCTGGGCTACCTGACGCTCGGCGAGGCCACGCCGGCGCTTTCGGGAGGTGAGGCGCAGCGTCTGAAGCTGGCAAGCGAGCTCACGCGCAAGCAGGGCGACGCGCTCTTCGTGTTCGATGAGCCCACGATCGGCCTGCACCCGCTCGATGTCGAGGTGCTGCTGCGCGTGCTGCAGCGGCTGATCGACAACGGAGCCACGGTGGTGGTGATCGAGCACGACCTCGACATGATCGCGAACGCCGACTACGTGATCGACATGGGCCCGGGCGGCGGCGATGACGGCGGGCGCATCGTCTGCGCCGGCACGCCGGAGCAGGTCGCCGCCTACGAGGAGTCCATCACGGGCCGCTACATCGCCGAGGAGCTGAGGTGAAATAAGGACAGGGGTTATTTCACAAGAAACGGGCGCGCAAGGATGGTTGGCGCTTCCTGTGAGCGGCTTAAAACCAGTGAATATAGGTAGGGTATTAACCGGGGTACGATTTTCGGTGCGGTTTCCCATCGAGCGGAGACCCTTAGCAAAGTCGCAGGAACGACCTGCGGAAATGTCGGCGCTCTTCCGCCGATGGGCGAACGGCGCTGAAAAAACGTGCCCCAAACAATACAAGATATTGCTCGGCTTGGGTACGATTCGACGGATCACCTGGAAATATGCATGACACGACGCCGTTGGGGCAGTTTGATGCACTCGGCTTGACTGGGCGCCGCCGCCCGTCCGCGCTGTCGCCCTCGGGCGTGCGCGAAATTAGGGTGGGGATTTCACATCATCGCAAGCCGCCACATCGCCGAGGAGCTCGTGTAGTCGTGTGAGATGGATAGCTGCCGCCATTCCAAATAATAAAAAGCAAATAAGAGATCTCACTGGGTATACTTCTTATCGCCAGCGAAGTCCGAGCGCGGGCGGCGCCACCGATAAGGAGGCGATCGCCTATGGATATGATCCTGAATCTTCTTAATGCCCTCGCAACTATTGCGAGCACCGTGAAGACGCTTTTTGAGTTGCATGATCGGTGGAAGGGGAGAAAGCGCAAAGTCGGATGACGCAACGAGATGATAAGAGCCCGGCGGCAACCGGGCTCTTGATTCAATGACCTGCGTCGCCCGCGCCACAGTTAACAACAGACGGGCTTCGCTGGCATCTTCAGTATACCACCTGGGTCCGTATTTCATTCGCCTGCGCAGGCTGCCTTTGATTATGCCCTGCGAGACGCTGGCATCTACGTTGGCGGTGAGCGCTTCTCCCGCCCAATGCTGCCGAGAATTCTTCCCTCATCCGCATGCCGTTCGAGCGAGCTGCCCTGCTGGCCGCTACCTTCATCAATGCGCGTCAATTACAAGAAACCTTTATCCGGCCCATCGTCTTGCGAATGGGCACATACGGCGTAGCGATTTCAGCCGATGTGAAAGGAAAGGGTATGACCAGTTACGGGTACGCGCGGGTCTCGACAAGAGACCAAAACGTGAGCAGACAGATCGATGCGTTGAGGGCGTTTCCTTTGGAGGAGCATCGGATCTTCGTGGACCATTATTCCGGTGTGCATTTCGAGCGGCCGAATTACCAGCTGCTTATGGGGACCATGGGGCCGCACGATGTGCTGGTGGTGACGAGCATCGACCGGTTGGGACGCAACTACAAGGAGATCCTCGAGCAATGGCAGGAGCTCACGAAGCGTCGCGAGATCGACATCGTGGTGCTCGACATGCCGCTGCTGGATACGCGCTCGACCGATCGAGACCTAACCGGAACGTTTATCGCCGACATGATGCTTCAGCTGCTGAGCTATGTGGCGCAGGTTGAGCGCGAGAACATCCGGCAGCGGCAAGCGGAAGGCATCGCGGCGGCGAGGGTGCGCGGTGTTCGCCTGGGTCGTCCGCCTCTGCCCAAGCCCAAAGAGTACTGGGCGATAAAGGAGCTCGTGGGAGGGGGAGAGCTGACACACGCCGAGGCGGCGATGCGTCTAGGCGTTTCTCGGACCACGTTTGAGAAATGGTTACGCGAGGATAGGTAGTCCGCGGCTGGCACAGCGGACAGAAAGCGGTCGGAATACAATAACCCATCGCGTCGGTCGGGCGCCAGATTGAAAAAAGACGCAGAATATTGCGTAAAAAGGTAGACCTTTCCGTCTTCCCAATCCACGTTGCCTTGCTGCCACGCGGATGCAGTTCGTATGGTCATTCCCCCTGATGATGGGGAGAAATCGAACCAACTACCACATAAATACGTATGCTAGTGCACCCTTTCGCAAAGGTCTACTTAAGTAGGCGTGAGCGGAGGGCTGAAGATTCGATAAAGTGCCTGCTCAGGCAGGATAGTTGTCGCGTTTTCCAGATGCTTTTTGCAGGCTGGGATAAAGCCTTCGTTCAACCGATCCTTCCATTCACTTCCGCCCTGCAGCTGCGAGGCAGCTCCGGGCGTGCGGCTTTACGGCGGCACGCCCGAAAAGATAGCGCCGCTTGATGTTTGCGACGACGGGCGGGGCAACGCTGAAACGGAAGGAAGGTTTGCTATGCACAAGCTGAAGAGGGGAGCGTTTGCGCTGGTCGTTGCCTTGGCGATGATGTTCGCGCTGCCGCTCTCCGCCCACGCCGCCGAAGGCGACGTGGCGAAGATTGGGGACGTGGGGTACGCCACGCTTGATGACGCGGTGGAAGCTGCAGAAGAGGGCTCGACTATCGAGCTGCTTGCTGACTGTGAGCTGACGAAGGGTTTCAACAAGACTCTTACCTTCAAGGGTAACGGCAAGATTGAAATAAACAAGCAGCTCACCAGCAACGGTGAAGGCTGGATGTGCTTCGGTCTGAACGATTCCTCTCGTGTGCTGACGTTCGATGGTGCGGGCGTATCGGTAGAGTGGAGATCTCCGGAGGGCCCTACGCCATGGCTCATGCTCTCGTTGTCGGGAAAGCTTGTCGTGACAAATGGCGCATCGTTCAAGATGACGGTGGGAGGAGAAAGCACCACCGAAAACAGGGACTCTCGCAATGCGATATACATGAACGCGGATTCGGAGATTGCCGTTTCCAATGGCTCGACCTTTGAGATTTACGGACAGAATACCGCTGGTAAAGAGGGCCAGGGCCTGCAGCTCGACACCGCGGGCGCCGCAAAAGTTACCGTTACAGGAAACAGTACATTCCTGATCGACGGCACGAACCGCGGATACGTCAACAGCCCGGAGATTTACGTCAAAGATTCGACCTTTACCGTGAAGAACTGCACGGCTAATGCTTCTAATGGCGGCAATTTTACCGCGGTAAATTCCAAGATTTCTTATATCGATAATGCCGGTCATGGTCTTTCCGCAGGTGATGTCGTTCTTTCCGAGAACACCTATTTCCTCTCAGAGGGTAATGGCTACTACGGAATGTACGCGTCGGGCAAATTCGCTGTGGACGGTTCGTGCACGGTTGACGTCAAGGGTAATTCTGGCAGAGGAGATTTCGCAGGCCTGAAGCTCACGAGTGGCGTGACGGATGGTCGTGTAGCAAGCGGCGCGATCGTCAACATTGTCGATAACTATTGCAGCGGCCTGTCGAACAACGGCAAGGTTGTATTTGAAGAGGGCGTTCAGCTCACGATCACGGGCAATCTCAACGACAAGGGCGGCTCGAGTCATGGTGGCGGTATTTATAACAGCGGCGCCAATGCGAACCTGACTTTGCCGAGTGACGCAGTGGTCTACAACAACCATGCGGCAACCGATGGCGATGACATTTACAACAACACGACAAGCACCATTAGCTTCTCCAATGTCGGTAACGGTTGGAAACTCGATGGGGTTGGCATCAATGGGGCTGTCGATGACTGCGAGGACGAAATCGACGGCTGGTATCTTGACGGTGCGGTTGTCAATGATGGCGCTATAGAGTTCGACTCTGCTAAACGTTGGGAGGCTCATAACGCACCGCTCTATGCCGAGAAGTTCGACCCGGAGCAGATTGCGAGCGCCGAGGCTGCTTCTCCCATGAGCGTGCTGGTCTCTCTGCTTGCCGATGATCAGGACAATGGTGACGCCGATGCCAATGCCAATGACTATGCAGTAACGGGGCCCCTGGCCCTCAAGGCGGCTCATGATCTCCTGCCGCTCGAACCCGGCGATTCGGATGAGCCTGACTGGACCACGTCCAAATCTAAGACGGCGACCAATCTGGATGAGAATTACGAATCTGAGGTAACCTTGTCGCTTCCCTCGGCTGAGGTCGAGCTGGTTTCCGATGTTGTCTTTGTTCTCGACAAGTCGACGAGTGCCGACTTGGAGGATGAAGCAATTAAGATGCTTGCTGACCTTAACGGTCAGATTGAAGAGTCCGGCGCAAAAGTAAAAGTCGGCGTTGTTATTTTCAACAAGAAAGCAAACGTTCAACTGCCGCTTACTGAGTTGACTGACGACAATCTTTCCGAGATTGAGAACGCGATCAAGTTTGATATTTCTTCGGGCACAAACACCCATGCCGGCTTGCTTGCGGGTGTGAAGATGCTGGATGAGGATACGTCGGTGGCTGACACCCGGAAGTATCTTATCTTCGTGAGCGATGGCATCACCTATATGTATAACGAGAGCCCGACCGCGATTGGACTCCAGAACGGGGATAAAACTAATGTGTTTGCCGGCCCCGATAACTGGAAAACAAAGTACGACTCGAACGAGGCGCCTGCGAATTGGAATGAATGGCTCGAGGAGGTTGGCCAGCAAATAATGGCCGACGGCGACCAGTATGATTTCCCATACGAAGGTCCCTACGAGAGCTTCATCTCCTACGATGACCGTTCCGACCATGCAATGTCGATCGATAAGGCGCTGTGCCTGACGCAGCAGGTCTATCAAGAGGCTTCGGAAAAGTATCACTGCTATGCGATGAAGGCGTCGACGAACGCCGATCATCCCTGGGCATCTTCGTTCATGGATTTCTTGGCGAACGGGAAAGAGGTATCTTTCGATTCCATCAAGAACGACATCTACTATCTCCTCGATGCCGGTTCTAGGGTCGTTGACTACATGGGAAATGGTACGGACGACAAGGGCTCCCTCTACAACTTTGACTTTGTGAATAAGGTCGAGCGCCTAAGCCTCACGGTTGGCAGTGAAGAGAACGGCAACAAGCAGATGCTTGATGTTGCGCCCATCGATAATGCCGATGGGTCGACGGCGGCTTATGGCTTCGGAGAGAAGATTGTCTCGGGCGAGCAGGCCGGCAAGTACCCGTACGAGCTCTATTACTACGCCGATAGTGCCGAGGGTGCCAACGATGAGCACTTTGTCTGGAAGATCAACGTGCCGGTGAGCAACTTTGCTCCCGTGCAGCTGACCTATGCGGTGCGACTCACGAATCCCGCTGAGGACAACCAGCAGCATGGCGTCTACGATGCGGACGGTGATTCCGGCTCGACTGCCTTGTATACCAACAACGAGGCTACGCTATATCCCGTTGACAGTAACGGCAACGAGGGCCTGCCCGAGAACTTCCGCAAGCCTACGGTGAGCTATGCGGTCGGTACGGTTACCGTGACTCCTGCCGATATCACTATCTACATGGGTGGCGATGAGGGCTACGAGGGCGTCGTAAGCGGTGAGAATGGCGAGTACACTTCTAGTAACTCGCTGCCCGAGCCTGGCTTCTTCTTTACGCTGCCGGATTACATCAACCAGGCGTTTGTCGATGCTGACCTTGCCGACGATCTTGACGATCCTGCCGATCTTTCAGGGTACATGACGATTTATACCGAGGGCTACGACGTCGAGAATGGTGAGCTGCACTGGAAGCTCGAACGCTACGGCGACAACACTTCTGTCGGTAGCGTCGATGATTCGAATGCGAATGGCAAGTTCATCTACCGTATCGTCCCTGTTCTGACCGACGAGCAGGAGGCGGCCGGTATGGAAGCCGTGCCCGTTCGTCTGCGGTTCACCTCTGAGGATGGTCAGACGTTCACAAACGACACCTTTAATCCGAGTGAAGTTGATAGGCTGTATCAGCAGTACACGATGAAGCTCTACACGGAACTCGTTGAGAACGATCAGGTTGTATTTGAAGTCAAAATCCCTGAGAGCGAGAATTACGCGGGGGCTACGTATCGCACTAAGATGGCGCTTGGCGAGGGCGAGCTCACCATCCGCTACGTTACGGGAGAACAGGATGATGTGGTTACCGATGTCGTGACGAGCGATGACGACCTCGTCGAGGCTGTGGCGAAGAACCCCGGCAAGGCTTTTGCTCAGCATCCTGCAGATACGACCTACTACATCAACGACAGCCAGGTTGACGTTGCTGGCGAGGATGTTGCCCCGTCTCTGCTTTTCGATGATGTCGTGAGTGGTGACGACGCTGGCACCGATGAGAACTACGCTGGCTTGCTCAAGGATGCAACCGATGAGGCTCTTGCTGCCGAAGGGGTAACCTTCTCCAATCCTCAGTATCAGGCAAAGTACCTCGATCTGGTCGATGCGAACAACGGCAACGTGTGGCTGACCGCGAGCGAGCCCACGACGGTCTACTGGCCGTATCCGACTGGGACTGATGAGAACACCGAGTTCCACCTCGTGCACTTCGAGGGTCTCGACCGTGAGATGGGTACCGGCGAAATCGAGGACGAAGTTTCCGGCGCTAACAAGACCGTGCTGAACGTGGAGAGGACTCCCTACGGCATCAAGTTCACGGTAAGCGACTTCTCGCCGTTCGTGCTGGTCTGGGATGGCGACTCGGATGAGCCGGATCCCGACCCGACGCCGGATCCCGATCCCAAGCCGGACCCCGATCCGACGCCTGATCCGGACCCCGATCCCACTCCTGATCCGGATCCTGAGCCCGAACCCACGCCGGATCCTGAGCCCGAGCCGACGCCGGACCCCGAGCCGACTCCCGAGCCCGAACCGACTCCTGATCCGAAGCCCACGCCTGAGCCCACGCCGGAGCCGACCCCGGCGCCCGATCCCACCCCGACCGACTCCGACAAGCCTTCGGGTAGCAACATCCCCCAGACAGGAGATGTGGCGGGTGCCGTCATTCCGCTGATCGCGCTCGTCGGTGCCGGCACTGCTGGCGTCGGTATCACCATCCGTCGTCGTCGCAAGTAGCACGACTCCGATCAAAGCGTCTGCTGCCTGCACGCTGACCCGCGCAGCGCGACGCCGCGGTGCAGCCATCCGGGCGATGTCTGCACCGCCTAACCCCGAAGCCACGCCGGGATGCAATCCACCCGGGTGAGCTTATAGCGCCCGGCTCATGTGTTCGAGTCGCGTGGCGCCGTCCGGTTCATACCCGACCCGTGAACCGGACCTGTTGGCCCGGCACCAGATCCGACCCCTGGTGCCGGGCCGTTTTTGTTTCGACGCTCAGCATGCTTCAAGCGGCGGGACTGATCGCTTCCGCCCGCATCGCTCGTGCCAACGAAAAGTTCACGATGCTGCAATATGACGGTATCCCGATAGCCCCGCTTTCTACATGCAGTGGCCAAATGAGCTGCGCTCCCGGTGGTTCCCACAGCTCGAATGGGAGGAGCAACACAACATATAGTGGTACCGTTCACGGATGCAAACAATATGTTGGCAAACCTTCAAGCTCACCTTGATAGAATCAGTATCGCTGGCCACCGCGGTGCCGCTTCGCTCGAAGCACCGCCGCGCCGTCCGCAAGCTCAAAAACATGTCCACGCGACGTGACACACTTTACCTACCCGATGGAAGCGAGGTAGCTGATGGCCAAGACGATTGACGAGCTCATCACCCGAAGGTTCACGACCGCCCTCGACGTACCCGAAAACGCAGGTAAAACCGTCTACGACCTGTTCGAGTGGACGACCCGCGACGTGCACCTGACCGACTACAAGACCGGTAGAGTCCTGTGCGACATGCACGATCTGGAGTTCCCCGCGCGCTATTCGCAAAATGCCGTGGACATCATTGCGTCCAAGTACTTCCGTCGCGCTGGTGTGCCGGGCTGCGGTCACGAGACCTCGATGCGCCAGGTTGCCCACCGCATGGTCGACTTCTGGGTTGCCGCGCTCATCGAGGAGGGCCTGGTGGCAGAGGGCGAGCAGGCGCAGATTCTTTACGACGAACTCGTCTACATGATTCTGGACCAGCGCTTTGCCCCCAATTCGCCGCAGTGGTTCAACACGGGCCTCGAGCGCTCGTACGGTATCAAGGGCGAGCCGCAGGGCATGTTCTACGTCGATCCTTCCACGGGCGAGGTGGTGGAGTCGGCCGACCAGTACACCCGCACCCAGGCGAGCGCCTGCTTCATCGTGTCCGTCGAGGACAAGCTGCTGGGCGACCACTCCATCTCCGATGAGTTCGTTACCGAAACCAAACTGTTCAAGGGCGGCTCGGGCACCGGCTCCAACTTCTCCGCGCTGCGCGCCGAGGGCGAGAAACTCTCGGGCGGCGGCGTGTCGAGCGGTGTCATGAGCTTCCTGCGCGGGCTCGATCGCAATGCCGATGCCATCAAGAGCGGCGGCACCACGCGCCGTGCGGCCAAGATGGTGTGCCTGGACATCAACCATCCCGATATCGAGAAGTTCATCACCTGGAAGGCGCGCGAGGAAGACAAGGCGCTCGCCCTCATGAAGATGGGCTACGACGGCGACATCAACGGCGAGGCGTATGCCACCGTGTCGGGCCAGAATTCCAACAACTCGCTGCGCATCGACAACGAGTTCATGAAGAAGGTCGACAACCTCGAGGCGGATCCGGACGCCACGTACCGCCTGCGCGGGCGCGTCGACCCCACGAAGGACACCGATGTTTCGGTGGCCCACATCTGGGACGTCTTCAACGAGAGCGCTTGGCGCTGCGCCGACCCCGCTCCGCAGTTCTCCGACACCTTCAACGAGTGGCATACCTGTCCGGCGGGTGAGGACGGCCAGGTCGGTGCCCCTTACAATCGCCTGAATTCCACGAACCCCTGCGGCGAGTACGCGTTTTTGGACGATTCGAGCTGCAACCTCGGGTCCATCAACGTCTACCGCTTCTTCGACCCGGCTACCGGCGCGTTTGATGTCGAGGGCTACGAGCATGCCATCGATATCGCGCAGCTGGCGCTCGAGGCATCGATCGAGTGGGGCCAGTTCCCCACGCGCGATATCGCGCGCCGCACCTACCGCTTCCGCGCGACGGGTCTTGGCCTGTCCAACCTGGCGAGCCTGCTCATGGCAAACGGCGTGCCCTACGATTCTCCCGAGGCCCGTGCGCTCGGTGCGGCGCTCGTCGGCACGCTGACCGGTCGCAGCTACGCTGTCTCCGCGCTGATGGCCGCCAAGGTGGGGCCGTTCGATTGCTTTGAGCTGAACCGTCCGCATATGATGCGTGTCATTCGCAACCACGCTCGCGTGGCCGGTGCGCGCACGGATGAGTACGAGAACCTGACGGTGCAGCCGCCCGCGGTGGACCTTGCGCTGCTCGACAGCGTGGGTGCCGGCAATCTTGGTCAGGCGCTCGTCGCGTCGTGGAAGCGCGCCGAGGAGCTCGGCGAGAAGTACGGTTACCGCAACGCGCAGGTGAGCGTCATGGCACCGACGGGCACCATCTCGTTCGCCATGGACTGCGGTGCCACTTCCATCGAGCCGTTCTTCAGCCACATGATCTATAAGAAGCTCTCGGGCGGCGGTTTCATGACCATCGCGAATCCGGTGATCGGCGATGCCCTGCGGCGCCTGGGCTATGCCGAGGACGAGGTCGAGGAGATCTTGGCCTACGTCCAGGCGGTCGATGACAAGGGCATGATCGTCGACGGCAAGATCGAGGGCGCCCCGCACCTGCGCGACGAGCATCTGGCGATCTTCGACACGGCCAACACCTGCGGTACGGGTGAGCGCTACATCGATCCGCGCGGTCACGTGCTTATGGTGGCTGCCATGACGCCGCTCATTTCCGGCGCCATCTCCAAGACGGTCAACCTGCCCAACTCCGCTACGGTCCAGGATTTCAAGGATGTCATCATGCTTGCCTGGAAGACCGGCTGCAAGGGCATCACGCTTTACCGCGACGGCTCCAAGAACGCCCAGCCGCTCAATACCTCGCTTGATGGAGACTCGGGCGAAAAGGACCTGGGCGAGCTGTCCTACGAGGCGCTGCTTGAGTACGCGCGCGGCGCGAAGGAGCAGCTGGCAAGCGTAAAGCCTGCCGCCGAGCGCCGCCGCATCATGGGCATCCGCAGTGGACACACGCACCTGGCGCAGATCGACGGAGTGAAGATCTACACCACCGTGAACCGCAACGAAGATGGCGACATCTCCGAGCTGTTCGTGACCACCGATCGCGAGGGCACGACCATCATGGGCCTGCTCAACTCGCTGTCCAAGACCATCTCGGTCATGCTGCAGTACGGCATTCCCGCTGAGCGCATCTCGAAGATGCTGCGCGGCCAGATGTACGAGCCCTACGGTTTCGTGCAGAGCCATCCCTACATCAAGTACGTGAACTCCATCTCGGACCTCATCTCCAAGGTGATCGACATCGAGCTGGGCGACTACACGCGCGTGCAGGTCAAACCCGAAGGCTGGGCGCAGGTTGCGGGTGCCGTGCCCGCGCCGGCCGCCGCAGCGCCCGCTGTTGCCGACCCGCTGTTCGACGACGAGCCTGCGGTGAGCGATGAGGAGCTATCGCGCCTGACCGCCGCCAAGCAGGACGAGCTGCTCGAGGAGACGGGCACCTTCGATAGCAAGGATCGCTACACGACAGCCTTTGTGAACAAGGCGGTTCACGACACGGCCATCCACGGCGAGCGCCTGTACGATGGCAGCACCTGCCCCAACTGCGGTAGCTCTCGCATGGTCCAAAACGGCACCTGCAAGGTCTGCATGGACTGTGGAACTACCACCGGCTGCAGCTGATTTTAGGTTGATCGATCCCCACGACCGGACTCCAGCACCGCATCTTGCCCCTCAATCGTCGGGCATGGCCTCAAGGCCTATGCCCTCCTCTTTCGGGGCAACCTGCGGCACTGGAGCCGGTCGTCTCCGTGGTAGGTTGACTGATCCCAGCGACCGGCTGAGGCACCGCACCTTGCCGTTCAAGCCTTCGGGCGCCGCACGCTAGGCGTGCGCCTTCGGCTTTCACGGCAATCTGCGGCACCTCAGCCGGCCGTCTCCGTTGTAGGTGACGACAAGATGGGGCCAGGTACAAACTTGTCGGTAGCGTGACAGTTAGGACGGTTCCCAGCGTCATGCTTTCGGGTCGGACGGGCCTGGGTGCATGCCTGCCGATTGTCTATGTGCGCCTTCGGAACGTTTTGCGCCGTTTGACTGTGCGCTATCGGAACACCTTGGGGCGTGGGATGTTCCGATGGCGCACAGTCGATGGCAGGTGATGTTCCGAAAACGCACAGTCACGGTCTCCGACAAGATGGGGCCAGGTACAAACTTGTCGGTTGTCCGCCGTGCGCGAGATGTTGCCGTGAAAGTTCGGGACCTGTCCCCAAACTTGCAGAAAGCCGCCCGGCGCGTGGGGGCGCCGGGCGGCTTCAGGAAGAGGGGACAACGCGATGCGCGCTCTTAGCGCTCGAGCTTGATGACGACTTTGATATCAGAGTTGACCTCCGCCTTGAAGGTATCCGGGTCGTCCATGCTGCCCGCAACGCTGCCGTAGTGCGTGGGGATTGCGACCCGCGGCGAGATGGTGTTGATGAGCGTCGCTGCCTGATGCGGGTCCATCGTGTAGGTGCCGCCGATGGGGATGAGGGCGATATCGCACGAGATCTCGGAGTTGTCGGGGTTCTGATCGGTGTCGCCGGCGATGTAGATGCGGCTGCCGTCGACGGTCAGCACGTAACCGACCCACTCGCGAGGCTTGGGGTGGAATCCCTGGCGCTCGGGCTCAACGTTGTAGGCGGGAACGACCTCAACCGCGATGTCGGCGAGTTCGAGGCGCTGTCCCGCTTCCACCGAGCGGTAGGGGAGTCCCGCCCGGGAAGCGTCATCCGCCATCGATGCCGGCGCTACGAGTTCGGTGCCCTCCTTCGCCACGCGTGCGATGTCCTCGGGCGAGAAATGGTCGTAATGCGCGTGGGTTACCAGCACGAAGTCCGCATCGTGCGTCTCGTCAGTAAGGTTGTACGGGTCTACATATACGACGGTGCCGGCATTGCTCTGAATACGGATGGCGCTATGCGTCAGCACGCGGATGTTATCGAGATTGAACGTGTTTGCCATGGCTGTCCCTTCTGTGCGGATACGGGAGCGGGGCGGCAACGTGCCCACGCTCCCTTTGTACCCGGGACGTGGCAACGGTATCGGGGCAAGCGCGCTCAACACGCGATGCTTACAGATTGGTGATGTGCCCAGGGGCTATGCGCCTCGCTGCGGCGTCCTACGCACCCAGCTTGCGCCACGCCAGGTATGAATACACGCCTGCAAAGACGGTCGCCCCGAGAATCGAGACGAGCATGACGGCAAACGCGACCTCGTGGAGCGTTGTGGCAAACAGCGCCGCGATGAGCGTCGCTATACCCGCTGCGATGAACACCGGTCCCGATGCACGATGCGTGCGGCGCCAGACCTCTTCGCTGGCAAGCGTCCAGGGCGTGCGGATTCCGAAGGTAAAGTTGGGCCGGACGCGCGGAAGATAGTTGCCCAAGCCGATAAACAGCAGGCCGAAGATGCCGAAGAGAGCTGTGTTGATGAGCCCTCCGTCAGGCGAGAGGTATCCCCAGGCGGTGAGCGGGCCGATCCAGGTAACGGCTATCATAAGTAGGCAAATTGCCGCCGTGAACGTGCGGTAGATGCCGGAGAACCGCTCGAAATTGTGCCGTTTGGGGTCGATGCGCGGGACGACAAACATCAGGCCGGTCATGATCAGCGGCATGAACGCGAGTCCGATGGAGACCTCCTTGTCGTTCCAGTCGTCGACGGCGCCCGAGATTCCCCAGTGGGTGGGAAGCTGGTCGGGCATGGTGGGAAGCAGGAGCACGAACACGATGATGTTGATAAGGGCGAGCGCCGCAAGGACGCTCCAAAACGCGAGCTCGCCTTTAGAAAGGTGCTGCTTCATTGCTGGTGCTCCTTGTCCGTGATGTCGTAGAACCAGGCGATAATGCCCTGCAAGACGGTGGTTTCCAGGCTGTAGACGACATTGCGCCCATGGCGCTCGGAGCTGACGAGTCCCGCCTCGCGCAAGACGTCGAGATGGTGGGAGAGTGTCGCCTTGGTCATGTCGAAATGGGCCCCGATTTCCCCGGCGGTGAGGTCGCCTTCGCCCAGCAGCTCGAGAATCCGCCGCCGCGTGGGGTCGGATAGCGCCTTGAATCCATCTCCAGCCATAGAAACCTCCCTTCGTCGGGCAGTATACCCTAATAGTTAGAAAATCATCGAACTAATCGGGCAAAGCGGGCCGATCTTGAGCTCCCATGTGGACTGACGGTGCGGTGGACCCACGATTTCGCTGCGACGTGGCGCTCGCAGTGAAAGTTAACCACTATGAACAGCCGGTTTTCAGTACATCTTTGCTGCACTCGTGAGTACAACAAGATAACCGGAACATGGTCAAGCCTCTGACCTGCGGTATTACGAGTTCTGAACACGTGCAAAACCCTGGCTACTTCGCAGGATGCCAAAGATATGCTGAAAACCGGCTGTTCATATTGGTTAACTTCTGAATATGCGCTTCCGGAGGCGGCGCGAACCGTTCGAAGTTCGTTCCGGAGGCACATTACCCGTTTTTCCCATCTATCGGGTGGCATGGACCGGCGCATTTCCCCGTACCTTTGAGATGTGTTTTGGGCGAGCCGGATGACTCGGCCAGCTCGTCCGCCACGCCGTTCCTAACCTCGAGATAAGGAGGAAGCGTAGCATGAAAAGACGGGTATTCGGACTGCTTTGCATATTGGCGCTCTGCTTCGGCCTGCTGCCTGCCAGCGCCTTCGCCGTGGAGAAGGGAGCCTATGTCGCCTTAGGCGACAGCATCTCAGCGGGCTACGGTCTCGAGGAAGAGGAGCTGTCGTTCCCGGAGGTTATCGTCCAGGACATCGACGTCGCGCTTACGAATTACGCGCAGCCTGAAGGGTGGACCTCGGAGAATCTGCTCGCCCAGCTGCAGGACAACACGGATGGCGTCATGGATGCAGTCTCCAACGCCGACATCATCACCATCACCATCGGCGGCAACGACCTCATGGATGCGCTGTATGCGTATCTCGCTGCGGTGCTCGGCGAGGATGTGAGCCCCGACTACGTGCGCGAGATGCTTGAGAGCGGAAGCGCCGACCTGGCTGCTCTGGTGCAGATCATGGAGAGCATCGACGCCTTCCCGATGTCCGGGCAGGCCTCGGCGGCTCTGCTGCAGCTCTCGGACAACCTGGGGGCGGCGCTGACCCTGATTCGCGATGCGAACGTCGACGCGACGGTCGTCATCGTGAACCAGTACAACCCGTACGGGCACATCGACAACCCCGCTGCCGCCCAGATCGTCGAGGCTGTCGACGAGGGCGTAAACCAGCTGAACGCGGCGCTCAACATGTTCTGCGCTCCGTACGACGTGATCATGGCGGATGCGTACGGCGCTTTCGAGGCGGCCGAAGAGAACCCGTGTGATACGTATTACTCGTATATCGACGACTTCAACCTCGATTTCCATCCTAACGCCTACGGCCACCAGTTGATCGCCCTGGCCGTTGAGGATGCGCTGCCCAGCACCGAGCCTCCCTTTGCGGACGTCTCCGCGGACGACTGGTATGCCGAATCGGTCACCTGGGTGTGGCAGAGCGGTTACATGAGCGGATACGACGACTCCGATCTGTTCGGCGTGAACGACGTGCTGACCCGCGCGCAGATGGCTACCGTGCTGTACAACATCGCAGGTAAGCCCGAGGTCGAGGTCGGCGCGCTGCCTTCTGACTGCGACCCGAACGCCTGGTACGCACCTTATGTCTCCTGGGCGCTTGAGGTGGGTGCGTTCAACGGTTACGGCGATGGTTCCACCTTCGCTCCGGATGACGCACTGACCCGCGAGCAGGCCGCATGCGTGATCATGAACGCTGCCGGCCACCTGGGCGCCGACATTTCCGCTCGCGCTGATCTTTCGGTTTATCCGGACGCCGGCCAGATTCACGACTGGGCTACCGACGCCATGTCCTGGGCCGTTGCAGAGGGTATTCTCAGCGGCGCGGAGATGGACGATGGCTCCCGCGAGCTGCAGCCGACCCGCGATTGCACACGTGCCGAGATGGCTGCGATCCTGATGAACCTCATTGCGGGCGCACAGGGTTAACGGCTGAACGCATGTCTCATGCAAGGGGGTCCTCGCAAATGCGGGGACCCTTTTCGTGACGGGCCCGCTTTCCGCACGACCTGCTACGCTGGTACCACGGTACACGGCAAAGCAGAGGAGGGCACATGGAGTATCGCGAGATCGGCCATACGGGGCTCAGGGTAAGCGAGATCGGCTTCGGTGGCGAATGGATGGACGGCACGCCGGAGCTTACGCGCGAGGTCGTGGCGCGGGCGAACGACGCCGGAATCAACATCCTCGACGTGTGGATGCCCGACCCGACGCGCCGGTCCAACCTGGGCGATGCCCTGCGCGATCTGGGCTTGCGCGAACAGTGGGTCATCCAGGGGCATCTGGGTTCCACGTGGCAAAACGAGCAGTACGAGCGCACGCGGGACCTCGCGCAGGTCAAGCCCGCATTCGAGGACCTGCTCGTGCGCTTTCATACCGACTATATGGACCTCGGCATGATTCACTATGTGGATCAGGCGGAGGAGTTCGAGCGCATCATGGCCGGTCCGTTCATCGAGTACGTTCGTGAGCTGCGCGCATCGGGGACCATCCGCCATGTGGGATTGTCGACCCACAACCCGCAGGTGGCAAAACGCGCGGCGGCAGACCCTGAAATCGAGATGATCCTGTTTTCCATCAACCCGGCCTTCGACATGATGCCGGCGACCGAGAACCTCGACGACCTGTTCGGCGAGGCAGGCGAGCAGAGTGCTCTCGACGGCATGACGCCCGAGCGCGCCGAGCTGTACGGCCTGTGCGAGCAGGCGGGTACGGGCATCACCGTAATGAAAGGGTATATGGGCGGGCGCCTGTTCGACGCCAAGACCTCGCCGTTCGGCGTAGCGCTCACGCCGGTGCAGTGTCTGCACTACGAGCTGACGCGTCCGGCGGTGGCGAGCGTGATGGTGGGCTTTACCACGCCCGATCATGTGGACGCGGCGGTGGCTTACGAGACCGCGTCGGAAAGCGAGCGCGACTACGCCCGCGTGCTGGCCGATGCCCCGCGTCACGCCTATGTGGGCCAGTGCACGTACTGTGGTCACTGCGCGCCGTGCCCGCGCGGCATCGATATCGCCGCGGTCAACAAGTTCTACGATCTGGCGACCATGTACGACACGGTGCCGGACTCCCTGCGCGAGCACTATCGGGCGCTGGGCGCGACGGCGGCCGACTGCGTTGCCTGCCGTGCCTGCGAGAGCCGTTGCCCCTTCGGCGTGAAGATCGCGGACAAGATGGCGAAAGCGGCCGAGCTGTTCGGCTGCTAAGGATCGAATTCGAGTGAACGGGACGGGGCCCGCTTCGCAGCGAAGCGGGCCCCGTTCAGGTGTGCGTCGTGTTTGGGCGGTCTACGCGATGCGGTACACGTAGTCCTCCTTGCGCGGCTTAGGCTCGGGTTCAGGCCCGTCGGCATAGCCGACGATGCAGTTGCCGATACCCTCGTACTCGCTGGCATCGATGCCCAGGCCGGCCAAGATGGCCGCGCCTTCCTCCGTTTCGAATTCCTCCTTGGCGCGGTGGATCCAGCAGCTCGCGAGCCCCAGCTCGTGCGCGGCATTCAGCAGGTTGCCCATCACGAGGCTGCCGTCGTAAACATGGGTGGGCACATCCTTGCGGGCCAGCACGACGAGCACGACGGGCGCGCCGTAGAACGGATCGGTATCGGCGCCCATGATGCTCGCGTTGAGCTTCGACAGCTGGTCGCGCACCTCTTTGTTCGTGATGGCGACGATGATGGGGGACTGGCTGCCCATGCCCGTAGGGGCGAAGGTCCCGGCCTCGAGCATCTTGTCGATAAGCTCCGCGGGCACCGCATCGGGTTTGTAGGCGCGGACGCTGCGGCGTGTGGTCAGGCAATCAAGCGTGTTCATAGCTGCCTCCTAGCATTGGGTTGACACCCTCTTATGTACCCAACGACGCAGACGACAGCCGCGACAGCCGCCGGCCACGGTATGTTCTGTGGGCGGCTAGCCGTTAGAGTCCTGGGACGCCAGCTCCACGACGTGGGCACCGGTGCGCTCGAGCTCCTCGGTGGCAGCGATCAGCGCTTGGATGTCGGCGTCGGTCATCTTGCCGGGCTTCTTGCGCAGGCCGCGCGCCACGTTCGCGCATGCGGCCTTTACACGCTTCTTCTCGTCGCGGTCGATGCGCTTGCCGACACGCGCCAGCGCGCTCTCGACGGTCGCCAGCTGGCGGTGGGCGGCATCCACAGCACCAGCGTTCTTCGCGCGCACCGCGTCCTCCTCCGCATAGCGCTCGGCATCGCGGATGGCGGCGTCGATCTCGTCATCGGACATACGGCCCGAATCGGTGATGGTGATGGACTGCTCGTTGCCGGTCTTGAGGTCCTTGGCCGACACGGTCAGGATGCCGTTGGCGTCGATGTCGAACGTGACCTCGATCTGGGGCACGCCCGCCATCGCGCGCTTGATGCCGCCCAGCTTGAACTTGCCGAGCGACTTGTTGTCCTTCGCCATGGGGCGCTCGCCTTGCAGCACGTTGATCTCGACGCTGGTCTGGAAGGCGGCTGCGGTGGTGAATACCTGCGAATAGTGCGTGGGCAGCGTCGTGTTGCGGTCGATGACGCGCGTGGCAACGCCGCCGACGGTCTCGATGGCGAGCGACAGCGGTGTCACGTCGAGCAGCAGGATGTCGGTGTAGGGCACCAGACCCTCGCTGGCGGTCTCGAGGGTGTTCGCCTGGATGGCGGCGCCCAGCGCCACGCACTCATCGGGGTTGATGGAGTTCGAGGGCTCGTGCCCGGTGAGCGAGCGCACGTGCTCCACCACAGCGGGTATGCGCGTCGATCCGCCCACCAGCAGCACGCAGCCGAGCTCGGAGGTGGCGATGCCCGCGTCGTCGAGCGCGCGGACGACCGGTGCGGAGGTGCGCTCGACCAAGTCGTGCGTCATGCGCTCGAATTCGGAGCGCATGACGGTGACGTTCATGTGCAGGGGCATGCCGCCGCTCTGCATCAGAAACGGCAGGTTGACCACGGTGCTCTGCGCGCTCGAGAGCTCGCACTTGGCCTGACGCGCCGCCTCGCGCACGCGCTGTGCCGCCGAGGCGTCGCGGCGCAGGTCCACGTGGTTCTCGCGTTCGAACGTATCGGCCAGGTGGTCGAACAGCCGCTCGTCGAAGTCGTCGCCGCCCAGGTGGTTGTCGCCCGAGGTCGCCAGCACCTCGATCACGCCGTCGCCGATCTCGATGATCGATACGTCGAAGGTGCCGCCGCCCAGGTCGTAGACCATGACCTTCTGGGGCGTGCCGTTATCCAGGCCGTAGGCGAGTGCGGCGCTCGTGGGCTCGTTGATGATGCGCAGCACCTCGAGCCCGGCGATACGGCCGGCGTCCTTCGTGGCCTGGCGCTGGGTGTCGTTGAAGTACGCGGGCACGGTGATGACGGCCTTGTCGACCGGCTGGCCTAGGTAGGCCTCGGCGTCCTTCTTGAGCTGGCGCAAGATCATGGCCGAGAGCTCCTGCGGGGTGAAGCTGCGCTCGTCGGCCCGGGCGCGCCAGTCGGTGCCCATGTGGCGCTTGACCGAGAAGAACGTCTGATCCGGGTTGATGGCGGCGCGGCGCAGCGCCGGGGTGCCCACCAGGCGCTCGCCGTCGCTCGTGAACGATATGACGCTCGGGGTCGTGCGCTCGCCCAGCGTGTTGGGGATGACCGTCGGGCGGTCGCCCTCCACGGTGGCGACGCAGCTGTTGGTGGTTCCCAGGTCGATTCCGATGGTGGCGGCCATAAGCGGTCCTTTCGTGCGTGCCGTCCGCGGCGGCATCGGCCGCCGGCGGCCAGCGGGTTACCAGTAAAACGGCGTGCAGAACATGCGGCAGAGCGTGGGGCCGCACAGCCACATGCTGCAGCAGAGCAGCTGCGCGTTGGCGCCCGACACGGTGAAGCCGCGCGTCTCTCCCGCCTGCTGATAGCTGCGGCCCGCGCTCGTGAGCGTGGCGAGCACGCGCCGGTACGTGGCGTTGTTCGGATCGAGCTCGCAGGCGCGCTTGATGCTCTCCAGCGCCGCGACCCGCTCGCCGCAGCCCACCTGCGCGCAGGCGCACACGTAGTGCCAGCGGGCGTCGCGGTCGGCGCTCACCGTCTGGCGCAGCGTGTTCAGGGCGTCCTGCGAGCGCCCGGAGCGGATCTCGCCGATGGCCTGGCGGACGGTCGCCGTGTCGCGCGGATCGGCAACGGGCGCCTCGACCGTCTGGCTGCCCGGCTGCGCGCCGCCGTAGAAATCGTTGAAGTCGAATCCGCCGAAGCCCCATCCGAAGGGATCGTACTGGTCGGAGCCGCCGGTGCCCTGGCCTGCGCCATAGGGGTTCCACGCGCCGCCGGTACCGCCGTACGGCTGGCCACCGGCGTTGCGCGCGGCCTCCACGGCGTCGCGGCGCGCGTATTTCTCCGGGTTCATGATGCGGTCGTACGCCTCGTTCACCTCGTTCATGCGGCGCACGGCATCCGGATCGTCGGGATTGAGGTCCGGATGGTTCTCGCGCGCCTTCTTGCGGTAGGCGCGCTTGATTTCGTCGGGACTTGCGTCCTTGCTGACGCCGAGTATGTCGTAGGGATCGCGTGGCACGGAGGGTTCCTTCTAGAGCGGTTGCGGATGCAAAGGGCGCGGTCGACCGGGCTATTCGTCCGGGCGACCATCGTGTGGCTGGGCTTCTGCCTGACCGTACCGCTTGTTGTACGGCCCCCATACGCCCGCGTACACGACGCTGCGCATGAGATGTAGGTCCCGCTCGAGTGGGAGCCTCTCGAAGGCGTCTGCCGCCATGCCAGCGGCGTTCGCGAGCGCGTCGCGCGCGGCGGCGGGGTCGATGCCTGCCACGATGAACGGATTATAGCTGCTACGCTTGCGGTCGCGCTCGACGTCGCAGGCGGCATCCATGAGGTACACGAATGCTCCGAGATGCATGCCGAGGGTCTTGAGCTGTGGGGTCCAGAAATCCTCGCGCCAGGCGAAGATCTCGCCGAGGGCGCGGCCGAAGCAGGCGGCCACCTGGTCGATGCGGTCGCTGCGCTCGCGCTCGAGTGTGCTGATGTGGGCGAGCTCCCGCTCGATGGCCTCGCAGGCATGCGGCGCGCGGATGCGGGCGGTGTCGTAGGAGCGCTTGAGGGCAAGCGCCGCAGCGCGCGAGGGGATGCTCCGGTCGTCCTTCCAGTTATCCAGCAGCTTGTGGTAGGAGAGCGCAACCGAGATATCCGCAGCGTAGTCGGTGCAGATGGACTGCGCATACGCGTGGTTGCTCAGGGGGTGGATGGCGCAGCGCTCCTGCCCGCAATCCTCCGCAGGTTCGTAGAGGGACCCGAGCAACATGACGAGAAAGACCATGTCGTAGGAGAGGCCGAGCTTGCTCGGCAGGTCGTAGAGCTTGCCCAGCGAGCGGCACAGGCCGCAGTACAGCGCCTGATAGCGCTCCTTCTCCTGGGCGTCGAGGTCCGCCTCGCTTGCAAGCAGGTAGCCGTACACGGTCGCTCCCTTCAACGTTTGAGCTGCATGTGGGGTACTACCATTTTGTACGGTACCTTAAGGTATCGCAGCGATTCCACAGGAACGTAAGTAAATCTTTCGATATAGATAGCGACTCCTGTGGATGGGGCTGAACCGCGGCCGTTAGGCCTCCTCCTGCTGCTCGACGAGGGCGCCGGTGTGCGCGAGCAGGTCGGCGAGGGTCGTCTGCGCCAAGCGGTCCTCCAGCGCGCGCTGTGCCGCATCGAGCTCGTCGTCGAGCACGGCGTGGATGTTGCGTCCGACGGGGCAGGCGGGGTTCGGGTCCTCGTGGAAGTGGAAAAGATGCTCCTCGGTGCTCTCGACAGCGCGGTAGATGTCGAGCAGGGTGATCTCGTCGGCAGGACGCGCCAGGGTGGCGCCGCCCAGGCCCATTTCGACGGCTATCAGCCCGGCTTCCTTCAGCTGGCCCATGAGACGGCGGATGACCACCGGGTTGGCGTTGACGCTTTTGGCCAGAAACGTCGATGTTGCGCGCTGGCCCTCAAAATGGCCGACGGCCACCAGCACGTGCGCGGCCATGGTGAAGCGGGTCGAGATCTGCATAGGCGCTCCTTCAGGACAGTCCGATCGAAACCGAGTATAGCGAAGCGCCGCGTGAAAAAACCTCAGGGGTTATTTCACGTCCGGGCGGGGGTCGGTTGACGTATCATCGAAGGCCTATGGGAGGGGAGACACCTATGGCACAGTTCGCAAGCGATACGTCGGGCCGCAGCGCCGCCGATTGGGCGAAGGCGCTCGTCATCCTGCTGATCGGCCTTACCGTGGCGCATCTGGGCGTCACGCTGTTTTTGCAGTCGGCGCTCGGCACCGATACGTTCACCGTGTTCATCCAGGGCCTGTCTCGCGTATTCGGCCTTACGGTCGGTACGGTGCACGTCATCGTGCTGTGCATCCTCATGGTCGTGATGCTCGCCACCACGAAGGGCTACGTCAAGCCGGGCACCGTGGTCTGTGCGTTTTGCGGCGGTCCGATCATCGACCTGTTCACCTGGATGCTGCAGGGCGCCATCAACGAGGCGTCGCCCATGGCGCTGCGCGTCGTGAGCATGCTCGTGGGCTGCGTGGTGCTGGCGCTCGGCATGTCCATCGTCATCAACAGCAACGCGGGCACCGGTCCCAACGACCTCGTGGCCATCATCCTGTCCGACAAGCTCGAGCAGATCGAGTTCCGCTGGGTGCGCGTGGGGTGCGACCTGTTCTTCGTGGCAGCCGGCTTTTTGCTGGGCGGCACCGTCGGCGTGGGTACAGTGGTCGCAGCATTTTGCACCGGTCCGCTCGTGCAGTTCTGGCTGCCCAAGACCGCAGCCCCCATCCGCGCGATCCTAGGCGAGTAAAACCTGACAGTTGGGACAGGGCCCAGCGTTATAAAATCTGGCAAGCGGGTACAACGTGCCAAACGCTTCCGGTTTCATGACACTGGGCCCCGCCCTGGCTGTCAGGTTTTCTGTTCCTGGGAGGGTTGCTATGGATGCGCAGACAGGTGGGTTCATCACATGCCTGTTGTGCGGGCTGCTGGTTGCCGTCACGGGAGTCTACATGCTGGTGACGGGAAACCCCAGCATCATGCACGGCTATCACTACGCGACGACGCCTCTGTCGCAGCGCGCCGCGCTTGCGCGCTGGTCGGGTGCCGGTATGCTCATGGCGGGGATCGGCTGCGCGTTCATCGTCCCGCCCGCCGGTCTGCCCGACTGGTTGGGTATTGCAGGCATTTTGGTACTGATTGCGGGGCTCGGCGTTACCTTCGGCTCGATCGTGCACTTCAACGGCTCGCTTATCTCCTTCAGCACGGCGGATGCGACGAAGAGCAAGGCGTCGCGGCCGCTGGCCATTGCCCCAGGCATGCTCATCGCCATCATAGTCGCTGCTGCAACGGTCATCCCCGGTGCGCTGATGATCGCATCGGGCGATCCCTCGGCGCTGCATGGCTACCATCTGAGCCACGTTGCCGAAGCTGACCGTCCCGCCCTTGCGGCTTGGGTCGGCGCCGGCACCATCGCGCTCGGCCTCGGTCTTGGAATGGCGATCGCCGGCGGCTTCTGCGGCAGCCGGCGTCCCATGCCGACGTGGGCAAAAGTGCTGCTCGGCGTGGGTCTTGCGGGCTTTGCCGCCGGTTTTGCCGTCACACTCGGCGCCATCATCCACTTCAACGGCTCGCTCATGGGCTGACGGTGTTCCGGAGAAGCTGGGCAGCCTGCTTCCGGCCTGCCCTCGCGCTGCCGAAAAGCGGTTCCGACGCGCTGTTCTGCAAAAAGTGGGGACTTTGGACGGCTGCGGGGCGCCGGGTCCGCATAAGCGCCTCTTCTACCTGCGTAAACCGCGAGGTCAGAAGGGTGCCTGTCTCCGCTCGGGGCGCTGAAGACGTCCAGACTCCGGAGTTTTTGCAAAACCAAGCCCCCTTCATCCTGGAATCGTGGCGATCTGGGTGTCTCGGGACGCTCCAGGCAATCTGCGCCATGGGCGCCGTGCCTTGCGCTCGTGGAGCCGCCGGGCGTCTGTGTATCTGCGGCGGGTATACTTGCTGATGGTCATGAGACGACAGGGGAGGAACCACCATGTGGGCATATGAGAGCACGTTCTACCAGATCTACCCCATCGGTTTTTGCGGCGCGCCGCTGCATAACGACGGCATCCAGGCACATCGCATCCGCCGTGTGGCCGAGTGGGCGCCCTACCTGCAGGAGCTCGGCATCGGCGCCGTCCTGCTGAATCCGGTGTTCGAATCGAGCGCGCACGGGTACGACACGCGCGACATGCGTCGCATCGACTGCCGCCTGGGCACGAACGAGGACTTCACCGAGGTCGTGCGCGAGCTTCACGCCCACGGCATCCGCGTGGTGCTCGACGCGGTGTTCAACCATGTCGGCCGCGAGTTCTGGGCGTTTCAGGACGTGCGCGAGAAGCGCTGGGACTCCCCGTACCGCGACTGGTTCTTCATCAACTTCGACGGCGATTCGGCCTTCGGCGATGGCTTTTGGTACGAGGGCTGGGAGGGCTGCTTTGATCTCGTGAAGCTCAACCTGCGCAACCCAGCGGTGGTGGAATACCTGCTCGACTGCGTACGCTCCTGGCGCTACGACTTCGATATCGACGGCCTTCGCCTCGACGTCGCCTACTCCCTCGACCACGATTTCATGCGCCGTCTGCGCCAGGTGGCGAACGACATCACGCAGGCGAGCGAGCCGGGCCGCGACTTCGTGCTCATCGGCGAGACGCTGCATGGCGATTACAGCCAGCTCGTGAACGACCAGATGCTGCACTCCTGCACGAACTACGAGTGCTACAAGGGTCTGTACTCGAGCTTCAACTCGCAGAACATGTTCGAGATCGCGCATTCGCTGCACCGCCAGTTCGGCGGCGACCCGTGGTGCATCTATCGAGGCCTGCACCTGCTGAGCTTTGCGGACAACCACGACGTCACCCGCCTGGCGAGCATCCTCACCGAGCCGCGCTGCGTCCGTCCCGCCTACGGGCTTCTCTTCGGCATGCCGGGCATCCCGTGCCTGTATTACGGAAGCGAGTGGGGCCAGACCGGCAACAAGGGCGCTCATGACGATTACGAGCTGCGCCCGGAGTTCGCCGAGCCTGCGCCCAACGAGCTCACGGACTACATCAAGGGTCTCATCGCGGCGCGCGGGGCGTCGCGCGCGCTCAGCTACGGCAGCTATCGCAACGTCGTGATCACCAACAAGCAGCTGCTGTTCGAACGGGCGGTCGACATGGATGGCGATCATCCCGCCGAGCGCGTGCTCGTGGCGGTGAATGCCGTCGACGAGCCCTTCACCCTGCAGGCGGGCGAGCTCAACGGCACCTTCGCCGACCTGCTGGATGAGGACGCCGAACCCGTCGAGCTTACCGGGTCGCTGGAGCTTGCCCCCTTCGAGGCCCGCTACCTCGCGACAAGATAGTGACAAGATGGGGCCAGGTACAAACTTGTCGGGTGCCGCCTAGCGCTCCTGCACGCTGCCGTCGCGCACCTCCCAGATGCGCGTGGTGCACGCGCTCAGGAACGTGTGGTCGTGGCTCACGAGCAGGAGCGCCCCGGGGTATCCCGCAAGTGCGCGCTCGAGCGCCTCGGTTGAATGCAGGTCCAGATGGTTGGTCGGCTCGTCCATGACGATGAGGACGGGATGGCGCAGCATGTCGGCTGCCAGCATGAGCTTGCGCAGCTCGCCCGGACTCGTGCGGCCTCCCTCGAGGATGCGGTCCGGATCGGAATTGAGCTGCGCCACGGTCGAGAGCACGCGGCCGCGCTCCGCATCGGAGAGCTCCAGCACACCTTGGATTGTGCGCTCGCGTTCGCGCGCATCGAGTTCCTGGGGAATGTCGAGGATGGCGAGGTCGTCGGCCATAAGGCCGCGCAGGTGCGCCAACAGCGTCGACTTGCCCGCGCCGTTGGGCCCCACGATGCCGATGTGGTCGGTGTTGCCCACGAACAGCTCCGGGATGGCCAGGCTACCCGGCCCGCAGGGGATGGTTGCCGCGGGCACGTGCAGCACCGTCTTACGCGGGCTGGGATGCGCATCGACCCAGAGGTCGCCATCGTAGCGCTTGTGGACGAACGCCTGCGCGACGCGCTGTCGTGCGGCCTCCACCTGCGCATTCATCTGCACGGTCTTCTTGCCGGCCGCGCCGTCCTGTCCGGTGTAGATGGCGAGGTCGATCTTCGCCTTGGCCGATTTATCCTTGGGGTCGATATGCCGTTTACTGCGTCGCGCCGTCGCGCGCGCCGCCTCGTGCGCACGCCGGTCCTGTTCGGCAGATAGGCGAGCGAGCTGCTCTTTTGCCGCAGCTCGCTCGCGCGCGGTCGACGTGCGCTCAAGCTCTGCCTGACCGTGCGCCGCCGTATAGCCTCCAGGCCGCACCACGAGCTTTCCGCCGGGCTCGAACGACACGCAGCGGTCGACGAGCGCATCGAGCAGCTCGCGGTCGTGCGACACGAGGATGCCGATGCCGCGAAAGCGCGCCAGGGCGGCTGCGAGCTGGGCTCGCGCGTCGGCATCCAGGTGGTTGGTGGGCTCGTCCGCCACGAGCACATCGGGTCGCTGCCACAGCGCGACGGCAATCTGCAGTTTCTTTCGCTCGCCGAAAGAGAGTTCATCGAAGCGCCAGGGCATGTCGTCCTCGATGCGAAAGATGCGGCGAAGCTCCCGTGCCTCGCGTTCGTAATCGGCAGCGAAGTCGTAGAGTCCCTCGGGGGCAACATCGGCCTCTTGCGGGCACATCGTGCATACGAGTCCGCGCGTGACCGAGCCCGCATCGGGCTCGATGATGCCGCAGGCGATACGCGCGAGGGTCGACTTGCCGCAGCCGTTATCGCCCAGAAGGCCGGTCCAGCCTTCGGGAAACGCAACGGATACGTTGCTGAGAATCGGTTGTACAGAGGAGGGATAGGCGTAGGTCACGCCGGATAGCGTCAACTGCATAGATAAGACTCCTTGGAAGACGGCGGGTGCCGTCGCCGAGCACCCGCGAGCGCGGGTGGAACTCATCAGGTGTGTTTGGTCAAGTCCGTCTTTCTGAAATGATCACGGAAAACTTTCGGGTTTGGGCACGCAACTTTTTCGGGTTCGGTCACGGGCGCGCCGCTAGCTTCCCGACTTGCCCAG
>NZ_JACJKB010000041.1 GCF_016900375.1 Collinsella tanakaei
CGCGAGCTCGCCCGGGTCGGCGTGACGCTCAAGCGGCTGCACGAGGAATACCGCGACGGGCAGAGGTCGAAGGGCGAGCCCTTCATGTCCTACGACCGGTTCTGCAAGCGCTACCGGGAGTTCACGGTGAGAAGGCAGGTGGTGAGCCGCGTCGGGCACAAGGCGGGAAGGATACTCGAGGTCGACTGGGCCGGGCCGACGATGGCGCTCGTCGACCCGGCCACGGGCGAGGTCTCCAAGGTCTTCCTGTTCGTGGCCTGCCTGCCCTTCAGCCGCCTGACCTACGTCGAGCCTACGCTGGACATGAGGCAGGATACATGGCTGCGCTGCCACGTGCACGCGTTCGCCTACATGGGCGGCTCGACGCCCTGCATAGTGCCCGACAACCTCAGGACCGGCGTGAGGGCCCACCCGCGCGAGGGCGAGGTCGAGCTGAACGAGGCGTACCGCGAGATGGCCGCGCACTACGGCTCGGCGGTGATGCCCGCGCGCATCGCCACCCCGCGCGACAAGCCGAGCGCCGAGAACGAGGTGTGGCAGGCCGCGATCGAGATCATCGCGGCGCTCAGGAACGAGGTCTTCACCGATTTCAACCAGCTGAAGGCGGCCGTCGCGGCCAAGCTGGAGGAGCACAACGCCCGCCCGTTCACCAAGCGCGAGGGAACGCGGAGGGAGGTCTTCGAGGAGCAGGAGAGGCCGCTCCTCCGCCCCCTCCCGGCGGTGCCCTACGAGGTCTGCGAGTGGGTCTACGGCCGCAAGGTGCAGCGCAACTGCCACGTCGCGTACAAACACAACTACTACTCCGTGAGCCACCTCGCGGTCGGCAAGACGGTCGACCTCAGGGTCACCGACACCACCGTGGAGGTCTTCCTCGCCGGCGAGCGGCTCGCCACCCACCCGCTGCTCCCGGCCTTCGCCCGGAACCGCTACTCCACGCACGCCGGCGACCTCCCCGAGGGGAAGTCGTACTCCGACTGGGACGCCGGGCGCATACGAAGGTGGGCCGACCGCGTCGGGCCGTCCTGCAGGGAGGTGGTGGACCGCATCTTCCAGCGCGTCGACTACGAGGAGCAGGGCTTCGACGCGGCGCTCGCGGTGCTCAGGCTCGAGCACCGCTACACGAGGCCCAGGCTCGAGCGGGCGTGCGAGATGGCGCTGGCGTCCGGGCGCCCGTCCCCCAGGTACAGGCACCTGAAGCCGATACTGGAGACCAACCAGGACGGAGCCGACGGGGCGCATTCCGACGACGGCGGCCCGGGCGAGGACGAGGCCGGCTACGTGCGCGGCGCCGACTTCTACGGGGAGGAGGCGTAGCATGGAGCTCTCGGTGGAGACGAAGCGCAAGCTGCGCGACATGGGCGCATCGGACCTGCTGGACGCGCTGGAGGCCCAGGACGAGGGCATGTGCATGGGCATGACCTGCGCCGAGCGCGTGCAGATGGCCGTCGACGAGGCCCACTCCGCGTTCGTCACGTCCAAGGTCAGGAACCTCACCAAGCGCGCCAACCTGCGCTACCCCGAGGCCGACGTGAGGTCGATCGACTTCTCCGAGGAGCGCGGCCTCGACCGGCTGAAGATCACCGAGCTCGCCACGTGCGGCTTCGCCGAGCGCGGCCAGAGCGTCGTGCTCCAGGGCCCGACCGGCACGGGCAAGACCTATCTGGCCTGCGCGATCGCCAAGGCAGCCTGCCA
>NZ_JACJKB010000043.1 GCF_016900375.1 Collinsella tanakaei
ACGAGCTCCTCCGGGAGGGACTTCCGCACGACGCTGTCGCGCCAGCCGCCCGGGCGCACGCAGAGCAGCCTCAGCTGCAGGGTCGGGTCGGCGGAGTCGGTCGGCGCGCCGCCCCACTCGCGCGGGTACTCGGCGACGACCTCGCCGCCGGCGCCGACGACCGTGACGTCGAAGGCCCCCATCGCGACGGCGACCTCCCTGGACGCGTTGGCGGGGCCCGCCGAGTAGCGGTGCTCGCCGCCGGCCTTGAACGAGCCCTGCTTGTCGCACTTCCGGGTGATCCACGTGACGCACGCGAACGGGGCCTCCGGCAGCGGGGAGAGCGCGGCGCGGTCGTCCCCGAAGAGCTCCGACTCCGCCGCGCCCTTGCGGTAGTGCGGCTTGCCGTCGGAGAGCGCCAGGCACGTCCCGAGCAGCCTCCCGTTGTAGGCCTTCACGTCCCAGACCTGCGGGACCGGCACGAAGAGGTTGCGCCGAAGCGCGCCGACCTTGTTCTCCACGGAGCCCTTCTCGTTGCCGGAGTAGGGGTTGGTGAAGCTGTAGTCCAGGCCGTAGTGCGCGGCGAAGCGCCGGAAGAGCTCCGAGGTGGTCAACTGCGCGCCGACGCGGCGCCCGACCTCGGTGGCGTTGTCGAACACGGCGCGCAGCGGCACCCCTCCCAGGAACTCGAACACGTTTCTGAGCCCCTGGCAGACGCACTCCGCGGTCTCTCCCCAGAAGACCTGGGCGAGCCCGACGTTCGAGTGCGGGAACTCCACGACGAGGAAGTGGCCGCGGGTGAGGACGCCCCGCACGCGGAAGTCCGCCTGCCCGAAGTCCACCTGGCACTCGCCGGGCGCCCAGTCGAGCAGCAGGAACCCCTGCGCCTCGCGGGCATCGAGCCCGGCCGCGAGCTCCTCGCGCCTCCGCTTCACGTACCTCTGGACGGTGGCGTAGGAGCCCTCGAAGCCCTTCTCCCCGACGAGGCGGTCGTAGACCCTCTTGGCCGTGTGGCGCTGCTTGTGCCAGCAGCGCCTGTCCTCGCGGAGCCACGAGTCGATCAGCTCCGCGTACGGCTCGAGCAGAGGGGACTCCGGCGCTCGTCCGACCACCGGGGGCCGCTCCGAGAAGTCGGCCTCCCTCAGGTACTTCCTCACCGTGGGCTCGGAGACCCCGGTGTCCCGGGCGATCGAGGCGACGGTCGCCCCGTTCCTCCCGAGCTTTCTGATATCGTCGATCTTGTCCACGCCGATCATTTCCTCTCTGGCCCCCAATCGTCGTAACCGAAGCAACGACAACGTTAGGCCGAACGGGATGGTCGGCGTGCCCGCGCTCAAAGCCGAAAGTTTTTCGTGCTCATTCCCGAAAGTTCGCCACGCTCAAACCCGCAACACGGAGGCTATCAAACACA
>NZ_JACJKB010000044.1 GCF_016900375.1 Collinsella tanakaei
CCACCCCGTTGTCGCGCGGCACGAAGGCGTCGTGGTCGCGCGCGATCGAGCCGTCGGCCTCGGCCCAGTACCAGGCGTCGGTCGCGGGGTCGTAGAAGAACTTGGACTCGGCCGCCTGCCCGGCGTCGACCCAGCCCGCGGCGCCCGCGGGGGCGCAGGGCTCGCCGCCGGCGTCCACCCAGCCGGTGTAGGCGGGGCCCTCCTCGCCGGGGTCCTCGTCGGGATCGGTCTCGTCAGACCCCTCGTCAGGATCGACCTCGTCGGGATCCGCGACCTCGTCATCCGCCTCCTCGTCGACGGTCAGGGTCTCCGCCTGATCGAGCGCTGGCCCAGCTTCATCGATGCCGGTAGCCTCCGCAATAGCCTCCTGCTGCGTCGGCACCTCAGCGATCGCCTCATCGACACCGAAAGCCGTGCACGGAAGCAGCGGCGCGGCAGCGAGCGCGAGCACAGCCGCCGCGGCAGCCATCCGTTGGCGGAGCGGAAGCGTCCCGCGTTCTCCATCCTGTGAAACCATCGATCTTCCCTTTCCTTACCCATCGAGGGGCCAAAGGCCCCGCGACCTACTCGTTATAGTACGGCTGCGCGTATCCCACGAGATACCACAGCTGGCTGTTCTCCTCCACAAGGCGCACGGAGCCGTTCACGTGCTCCCACGCGTACACGTGCGCGCCGTCTGCCGACACGTGGTCGACGATGCCGACGTGCGAGGCGATCGCCTCCTCGAAGGGGCGGTAGCGCTCGTTGTCGACGATCCAGATGTCGCCGGGCTGCGGACGGCTGCCCGCCGGAAGTATGCGCCCGCGCGACGAATACCATTCCAGCAGCTCGTGCGGATAGGTCGTCGCTGCGCCATCCATCAGCTGATAGTGAAGACCGGCCTCTTGGAAGCACCAGTAGATGTAGGCCATGCACGGCCCCATCGTGTTGAAGGTGGAGCCTCCGGCGATGGCGGCGTCCTGATACCGATACCCGTCGCTCGTGCCCGCCTGCGAGGCCGCGACCGCCAGCAGGCGCGCGACGACCCGCTCGCGCGGCAGGCGCTCGCCGGTGTGCTCGTCGAGGTAGTACGGCAGGCCGCCCACCATGACCGAGCCGTGGCGCATGCGGCCGGTGACCTCGTCGTAGTAGACCCACTTGCCCGGGTCCGGGATCCAGGCCCAGCCGTAGTCGACCGCACCGGTCACCGGGTCGAAGTACATCCAGCCCGGCTCGTCGCCGAACGACCCGTCGATGTAGCGCT
>NZ_JACJKB010000045.1 GCF_016900375.1 Collinsella tanakaei
TTGGACGGTTTCGACAGGATCAGCCCCGCCTTCCTGAACTCGACGGGGCTCATGTAGCCGAGCGTCGAGTGGATCCTGAAGTTGTTGTACCAGTGCACGTAGTCGGACAGCTTGGCCTGCAGGTCGCGGAGGTCGGAGAAGCTGTCCCTGTAGACCAGCTCCGCCTTGAGTATCTTGTTCGTCGACTCGTCGACCGCGTTGTCGTAGGGGCAGCCCTTGGCGGAGAGCGACCGCTCGATGCCGAACGTCTCAAGCATGAGGTCGATCTCGGCGTTGTCGAACTCGCTGCCGCGGTCGGTGTGGAAGACCTCGATGTCCGAGATCGGGAACTCCAGGGTCGCGAAGGCTGCCTTGACGAGCTTCGCCCCCTTGCTGCTTCCCGCCGAGTGGCCGACGATCTCCCTGTTGTAGAGGTCGACGAGCAGGCAGACGTAGCACCAGGAGCCGCCGGCGCGCACGTAGGTGAGGTCGCTGCAGACGTGCGTGCGCGGAGCGTACCCGTCGAAGGACCGGTCGAGCACGTTCGGCAGCTCCGCCTCGTTCGGCTTGCCCGGGTGCGCCTTGAAGCGCTTCCTCCCGTACGCGCTCGAGAGGCCGTTCTCCCTCATGATGCGGGATATCCGCCTGCGGCTCGCGACGACGCCGCGCCGCTCGAGCGACGCCTTGACCTTCCTCGCGCCGTACCTGCCCTTGCTCTCCGCATGGACGGCGAGAACGTCGGGCTCGACGGGGTCCGGCGCGGGCGGGGGCTCCGGGCGCGAGCGGAGGTAGTAGTAGGTCGAGCGCGGCACGCCGAGGATCTCGCACTGCGCTGATACCGGGTAGCGGTCGGCGTTAGCCGCTATCACCGTCACTTTCGTGCGAATATCAGCGCCGCTTGTTTTAGGACGTCGACCTCCATGCGGAGCCTCTTGTTCTCGCGCTCCAACTCGATGACCCTGTTCTGCTCGGGCGTCCTGTTGTCGGCGGCGTGCGGCGAGCCGGTGGCGTTGATGGAGTTGATCCACCTTCGCAGCGTCGTGCTCCCGAGATCGTACTCGCGCATGATCTCGCTTGGCGGCTTCCCTGCGTTGTAGAGCGACACAATCTGCCTCTTGAAATCGTCGGTGAAATGCCTCGGGTGCTTTGGATCGGCCATCGAGCCTCCTTCCATAGGCCCTCGTGAAACTGTCCAACCTAGTGTAGCCAATCCA
>NZ_JACJKB010000046.1 GCF_016900375.1 Collinsella tanakaei
CTGCGGGGGAAGCCCGTGGGAGAGCAGGGCGCCGCTGACCGGTGGACGGCGTTTCATCGCGGGGAGGGCCCCGGGGGAGCGATCCCCCGGGGCCCTTTCCCCTTTTCGGGGGCGTGAAAGTTCGGGACCTGTCCCCAAACTTTCATGGGGCATCATCGGTTCCGCGAATCTATGGCCTCCCTATGTCGAGCAGTCTAGTTCCCATATGTCCGTGCTGTTCTGATTCTGATAGGGAATTTGCTTCTCTTTGGAGTTGAGGGCTGTGGCAATGATCGTTGCGCGCCAGGTTCAATCAGCTCTTCGCATCCATATGGGCGCGCAAGGATCCCATCTCCAGCGATCAGACCATAGGGCTTTCCGCGGATAGCCTGGTTTACTTGAGCTGAATATTCTTCTTCGAAACTGCCATGGTTGCGCAAGCGATAGACAAGGGTGCGCCACTGTGGCGCTCATCTTGCGGCGGTTGTTCCTGTCTATCTGTGCTGTCTATTGATGTCAGCGTGAACGGTTGAGCGGCTTCTTGAATTTACGCGATGCAGGCATTGAGATGTCCCCGCCAGATCTCGTTGATTTCGCATCCCAAGATTCTTTTCTTCCGGCCGCATTGGCGGCTCTCAATGAGGAGCCTGCTATATAGGACGTATTTCCCCGTGGAGCTTCACGACCCCTTGAGGTAACTCGTAGTGCGTATGGATGGCGGTTCAACGGCTGGGCGGCATAGCGTCAGTAGTGCGCACATTGATCGCGAATGAGGGATTCGTGGTGTCCTTTCGGGCATACCGCGTGTCCGGCTCTCTTGATCCGATTCCTTATGGATCAAGTCGGGCATGACAGCTCTTTTTGCCTTGCTAAATATGGATGAATTGTGAGCCGATCGACCTCATTGCATCCCGTATGGCGGATCATGCAGATTGGCGCTCTCGGGTCGCCAGACCTTTCAGAGGATGGGCATCTGCTTAAAACAATCCTTTACGCTGGTGAAACGATGACGGCATGATTACCGGTCGCCGGAAAACGGTCTCCGTCCATCGAAAATATCTATGAAGGAATGATGGAGACCGTACATTCCCGCCCCCGGCGCCCCCGGGGAGTGGCAATATATCTCCCTGCCGCGCGGGCGAGCACCCGCGGCGGGCACCTTGAGAACCGGATACAGCGGGCAGCGCCGATGAG
>NZ_JACJKB010000047.1 GCF_016900375.1 Collinsella tanakaei
CGTGGCGTTCCTCGACTCCGAGGCGCCCGCCGACCTCGGAGCCGACCTCAGGGCGCTGCGCGACGTGAGCGCCAGGCGGGGCTGGGGCGCAGCGGTGGAGGGCGCCCTGCGCTCGCTGGGGGCCACCGGCGGCGTGGACGCCGCCACCCTCGAGCTCTCAGCGGCGAGGGCGGCCGCGGGCGACGCGCTCGTCGAGTACGACGAGCCGGTCGACCTCTCGGGGTACGACCGCGCGTTCGAGCTGCTGGAGGGGGGCGCAGCCAGTGCCTAGGATCCCGGACGCCGAGCGGGAGGGGTTCTCCTCCCGGGCCCGCGCCCTCTTCATCTCGAAGTCGACGATCGAGTGGTTCCTCGAGACCGCGACCCCCGGCCAGCTCGCGGCGTGCTCGGGGATGCTCGCGCGCGAGCTGGAGAGCCGCGAGCGGTCCAAGCGCGCGAGGCTGCTGCGCCAGGCGCGCTTCCCGGTGCCGAAGGCCGTCGAGGGCTTCGACTGGTCGAACGTGCGCTTCCCCGAGGGCTGGGGACGCGACGAGATGCTCTCGCTCGACTTCGTCGGCCGCGCCGAGGACCTCGTCTTCCACGGGCCGACGGGTCGGGGCAAGACGCACGTCGCCATCGCCCTCGGCATCGAGGCGACGCGGCGCGGGATACCGGTGCGCTTCTTCCAGACGGCGGCGCTGGTGCTGCAGCTCGGGAAGGCCAAGCGCGAGGGGACGCTCGACAGGCTGCTGGCGGACGTCGGCAGGGCGGGCCTCGTGGTCCTCGACGAGTTCGGCTACGTGCCCTTCGACGTCGACGGCGCGCGCCTGCTCTACCAGGTGATATCCGACTCGTACGAAAGGAGGAGCATCGTGTTCACAACGAACGTCGAGTTCAGCCGCTGGGGCACGGTCTTCGCGGACGACAAGCTCGCCGCCGCGATCGTGGACCGGGTGGTCCACCACGGCAGGCTCGTGGAGTTCGGCGGACCCAGCCACCGTCTCGAGGAGTCGCTCATGCTGGGCAAGTCAGGAAGATAGCGGCGTGCCCGCGCCGAAACCCGAAAACCTTTCGTGGCGAAACCCGAAAGAAAGGCGCGCTCTTTTCCGAAAGCAAAGCTTGACTAAACACA
>NZ_JACJKB010000048.1 GCF_016900375.1 Collinsella tanakaei
AGACGATATGAGCTGAACATTGGGCCCTCCCCCTGTCGCGGCTCCGTGGGTCGGGCGACAATGGTCGTACCACCAACCGTGGCCGCGCGCCACATGCGACGGAGGAGGGCACCATGTCCAATTATGTCACAGCCATCGGCCTCGACGTCCACGCCCGCAGCATCAAGGCCTTCGCCCTGAACCCCATGACCGGCGAGTTCGAGCGCGCCTCGTTCGGCTACGACCCCGCGGCGGTCGCCGAGTGGGCGCTCGGCTTCGATTCGCCCAGGTGCGTCTACGAGTCGGGCGTCACCGGCTTCCACCTCTGCCGGGCGCTCAACGCGCTCGGCCTGGAGTGCGCCGTGGGCGCCGTCTCCAAGATGCAGCGGCCCGCCGCCGACCGGGGCAGGAAGAACGACCGGCGCGACGCCGAGTTCCTGGCGAGGCTGCTCGCCACGCGCAACGTCGTGGAGGTCTGGGTGCCCGACGGGCGCACCGAGGCCGCCCGCGACCTGTCCCGCGCGCTCGCCGACGCCCGCGACGACCTGCAGCGCGCCAAGCAGCGCATGTCGAAGTTCCTGCTGAGGCACGGCCACGCGTTCGACGAGGCGACCCCGACGGGGAGGCGCAGGGGCAACTGGACGCGCGCCTACTGGAGGTGGGCGGACTCGATCGAGTTCGAGGAGCCCGACGACGCGGCCGCCTACGAGCACTACCGCGACTGCGTGCGGCGCTGCCAGGAGGCCCGCGACGCGCTGGCGAGGAGGGTCGCCGAGTCGGCCGGGCGCCCGGAGTGGAAGCCGGTCGTCGACGCGCTCAGGCTCGTGAAGGGCATCGACGTCGCCACGGCCTTCCTGCTCGCCTGCGAGGCGGGCGACTTCTCGAGGTTCCGCACGGCGCCCGAGTTCGCCTCGTGGTGCGGGCTCGTGCCCTCCGAGCACTCGAGCGGCGAGACGTCGTCGAGGGGCGGGATCACCCGCGCCGGCAACGCGCACGTGCGCTCCGCGCTCGTGGAGGCCGCCTGGCACGTGCCGATGTCGTCGCGCG
>NZ_JACJKB010000049.1 GCF_016900375.1 Collinsella tanakaei
GCTGGGCAAGTCAGGAAGATAGCGGCGTGCCCGCGCCGAAACCCGAAAACCTTTCGTGGCGAAACCCGAAAGAAAGGCGCGCTCTTTTCCGAAAGCAAAGCTTGACTAAACACAGCGACGCGGAGTTCCTCGCGCGCCTGCTCGCCACGCGCAACGTCGTGGAGGTGTGGGTGCCCGACGGGCGCACCGAGGCCGCCCGCGACCTGTCGCGCGCGCTCGCCGACGCCCGCGACGACCTGCAGCGCGCCAAGCAGCGCATGTCGAAGTTCCTGCTTCGCCACGGCCACGTGTTCGACGAGGCGACCCCGACGGGGAGGCGCAGGGGCAACTGGACGCGCGCGTACTGGAGGTGGGCCGACGCGATCTCCTTCGACGAGCCCGACGACGAGGCGGCCTACGAGCACTACCGCGACTGCGTGCGGCGCTGCCAGGAGGCCCGCGACGCGCTGGCCAGGAGGGTCGCGGAGTCCGCCGGGCGCCCCGAGTGGAAGCCGGTCTGCGACGCGCTCAGGCTCGTGAAGGGCATCGACGTCGCCACCGCCTTCCTGCTCGCCTGCGAGGCCGGCGACTTCTCGAGGTTCCGCACGGCGCCCGAGTTCGCCTCGTGGTGCGGGCTGGTCCCTTCGGAGCGGTCGAGCGGCGAGACGTCGTCGAGGGGAGGGATCACCCGCGCCGGCAACGCCCACGTGCGCTCCGCGCTCGTCGAGGCCGCCTGGCACGTGCCGATGTCGTCGCGCGCCCCGAAGCCGCTCGCGCCCGGGCAGCAGGCCTCACCGGCGGTCAGGCGCCACGCGGCGAAGTGCAACCGCAGGCTCCAGGACCGCAGGGAGGCGATGGAGGCGGCCGGCAAGAGGCCGGTGGTCGCCAACTGCGCCACGGCTCGCGAGATGGCGTGCTGGGTCTGGGCGATAGCGGGGATGGCGACCGCGTAGCGCGGCCCCTCCCGCCCGAAAGCAGGGTCCGACCCCGGGCCCGCCGCCGTTCGAGGCCGTTGG
>NZ_JACJKB010000050.1 GCF_016900375.1 Collinsella tanakaei
CGATCGGCTCTTTTCATATCCGGCGAAGTGGCCAAGTGGTAAGGCAGAGGCCTGCAAAGCCTTTACCCCCGGTTCGAATCCGGGCTTCGCCTCCAGCAAACTCAAGGGGTCCGGGAGGGCCCCTTTTTCGTGCCCCTCCCCGCCGGATGCAGCCCGGGTCCGGACCGCACTGGCGGCGCGAGCGTCTCCCTATCGATTTGCCATGCTCAAGCGTCTCTGGATTCCATGTTTCTCTTTGGAGGACATCTGCCAGAAAGTACAGATCGCAGAAGCATCTGCGCGCGTAGATGTCTTTTATTATTGACCCCAGGCGAGCCCGCTGTTTCTCTCTCTAAATCCGTCATTTGCCTTTGTTAGAGAGAGAAACAGCGGTCTCGCCTGGGGTTAGTAATAACGTGGGGTATCTTCGCGCCGCAGCCTTCGGGCGACATCAACAGCAGGAAGCAGCGAAGCGCTCCCAACACGACACCGCCAATCGGATTCGTTTGTGCAGAAGATGTTGACGCTTGCACACGCGCGAGAATTCGCGTATAGTACTTCCTCGCAAGCGGACATGGCTCAGTTGGTAGAGCACAACCTTGCCAAGGTTGGGGTCGCGGGTTCGAGCCCCGTTGTCCGCTCCATCGCACGATTCGAGC
>NZ_JACJKB010000006.1 GCF_016900375.1 Collinsella tanakaei
TGCTCCGCGGCGAACGGCTGCGCCGTTCACACGCTCCGCACCCCGAACGGGGTTCGAATCCCTATGCACGGGGCCCTAATGAGAAACGGCACCATTGCTGGTGCCGAAATCTTTTCTATGGTGGGCGATGAGGGATTCGAACCCCCAGCCTTGTGCGTGTAAAGCACCTGCGCTAACCGTTGCGCCAATCGCCCGTGGGGGACAGTATAGCATGCTGCGGGGGATGTCTGGCGTCTTCCGTTGATTCTCGTGCCGAATAGCGGCCGTTCGCGCCTTATACGATCCCCTTACATCAATCTCGTTTTCCCAGCATGCATAATGAGCCTTATCGTACGAGGAGTAACCCGCGCACGCTTCGCGCAAGGAGGCGCCCGTGTCTGCATCCCATCGGTTCCTTTATCGTGCCGCGGCGCTGCTGTCGTCGGCGGCCTTGGCGTTCGGGCTGTCATGCGCATCGGTAATCCCGGCGTTTGCCGAGACGGTCGCATCGTGCCAGCTCACGGACGACCTGCGGGGGGAGTACGAGGCCGACGGTACGCTCGATCAGCGCCTTGCTCGCGCGGAGGAGCTCGGCCACGACCGACCTTCCGAAGAGCTCATCGCCCGGGCACGCCAGCGCGAGGCGGGCGTTTCCACGCAGGAGAATTCGGTGCCGTCCAACTGGGCGGGCGGCATGCCGACCGAGGGTGAAGCGCACGTCATCGCCCTGTACGTCGATTTTCCCGCAGGCGAAAATGAACCCGCCTACACCTTCGAGGAAGGCGACACCCTGGACGCGCTTGACGCGCTTATCGATGGTGGGAGCGGTGCCTTCCCATATGAGGACCTGGCGAGCTACTATTACCGCTCGAGCTACGGCGCGCTTAAGATCACCGGCGACGCATACGCCTACACGGCCCAGCATCCGCGCAGCTACTACGAGGGGTATCCGTACGACGCCGACAACGGTTTGTTTGTCGAGGCGCTGCGCGCGCTCGATGGGGCCATCGACTATACCGACTACGACGGCGACAAAGATGGCTACATCGATGCTGTCTACCTGCACTTCGCCGGACCTGATTCCGGTTGGATGTCAATGTGGTGGAGCCAGGAATTCAAAGTCGAGCGCGATGACCTTTCGTTCGATGGCGTCGGCCTGTCCAACTGCGTGCTGCTCCACAACCCCTCGAACGAGCCTGCCGGGCATGCCACCATCATCCACGAAACCGGGCACGCACTTGGGCTGCCGGACTATTACAACGCGACGGCTCAGACGCAGTTCGGGACATGGCCGACGGGCATCATCGGCTCCGACATGATGATGGACAACGTGGGCGATCACAACGGGTTCTCGAAATGGCTGCTCGGTTGGCTGGACGAAGACCAGGTCACGCACGTTGCCGCGTCGGCGGACGGCATCGACGTCATGCGGGGCGAAGAGACAGTCGGCCATATCGAGCCGGCGGAGGACGGAACGTCTGAGGTCACCCTCGACCTAGAGCGCTTTGTGACCGATGCGCCTGAAGACACGGGCGGCATCATCGTTGTCTCCAACGCGGACGAGGGCATCTTCTCCGATTACTACGTGCTGCAATACGATGGGTTCGGCGGCAATCAGTCGCTGTACGTGAGCGAAGACGGTGGAGATCAAAACCGCCTGCCGAACGGGTTTCGCATGTATCGCGTACGCGCCGAGCTGAATTCCGAAGGTACCGATTTTAAGTTCACCAATATTGCCGGGCAGGTGAACAGTCAGCTTATCGAGCTCGTGGACCCCGATATGGAGGTCGAGCACCTGCAAGGCTCGGGAACCGTGACCTGCCGCGCCTCGTCGGGGGAGTACGGCTGCTTGCTCACAGCGGGCACCGAGGTGACATCCGATACGTTCCCGTCGACGAATTTCTACGAGAGCCCGGCACTTGGCTACACGGGCATTGGCGTGCGCATCGACGCGTGCGAGCAGACCGGCGGCACGGTCACGATATCGCATACGGGCAAAACGATGCCCGATCTGCCCGAATTCACCGTTAGCCTCGATGAGGGGGAGGCGCTCTACAACACCGGCTCGCTGCACCTCACGGCGAGTTACGCGACGCTCGCCACGTATCGGACCGACCCTGCGCTGCTGGTGGACGGCGAGCGCGTGCCGGTTGTCGTGCGGATCGACCGCGAGCACATCGAGGTCGATTATCGTTTTGACGCGTCGCTCATCGGCCCTGATTCTGTCTGCGAGCTGCTGCTGCCTGCGGGAACGTTTGCCGTGGGGATGACGGAAAGCGGCGAAGAGGTTACGTCCGAAGAGCTTCGCATTCCGCTTCCGGCGGGCGCCGTCGCGGATGTTGCAGATGCGGGGACCTATTCGATTGAGCGCGGTGCCGGCACGGCTCGCCTGGTGAGCGACGTGGTCGAGCTCGAAGACGGTCGCCGTGCGATCTTCCATGTGCCGCTCGGTGGCATGGAGGCCGTGGTGACATCGCCTGACGGCATTGAAATCGCGCGTGTTCCCATTGAAGGGCTGGAGGAGCCCGCGCTGGATGCCCGGGCGCTGACGGCAACGTCGCTTTCCGGCGACCGCGCCGCCTTGGTGTTCACCACCTATTCGGGTCCGTATCAGGTGGCGGTCGTCGACTTCGCGACCCGCAGCGGTCGCGTCATCTTCTCCCAGGACCTCTATGCAAAGCCGGAGGTCGTGGAGGCCGATGGCGACCTGCTGATCTTCAACAGCCAGATGGCAGCGCTTGCCGAGCTGTTGCCGGACGGCCAGGTTCAGCTCCGGTACGGTTGCTTACACGTCTCGGAAATGTTTGCGGCGGGCTCGGAGCATCTCGTGTGGGTTGCCCAGGACGGCAATGCTGGGTCGGGTGGTGTCGCTTCGTCCGTGCATGCCGCAGCGGCGCGCGACATTGCCGATGCGCTGCGTCAGGTCGGCACGGAGGACTCCGATGGGATGTTTGAAGGGGAGTCGGTCATTGCGGCATTGGACGATGATGACGTCATCACGTTCGATACCGAGGGGTATAGCTATCTGGTCGATGCGGATGCGCGCGACGGCGTGTTCGCGCTCCTTGTGCCCTCCTGGGGCGTCACGGCCGGTGAATCTGCTGCTCGCGGGGGCTATGTTGTGACCTTCGACGATCGCGGGACACGGACGGCATCGTATGGGGTCGTGTCTGCGTTGGACAATGAAGATGGGGGCGCTTCATATGAGTTCTCCCGGTTGAGCATAGGCGCCGACGGAGCATTTGCCGTGTCGCGCACGACGGGGGAGAACGACGCGTACACCGAGCACGAGATCGTTTTGTTTACGTCGGAGACGGAATCTTCGGCGGACGGGGTGGTCCAGGGTGCGCACCTGTTCGTGAACGGATCGATGCGAGGCACGTGGATTGAGAATGGGTCGTGGCTCGCCATCGGCTGGCCCATGGAAGCGCAGCTGGCCGTGGGAAGTTATTCTGAAGGCGCGGATGCTGTGGGGGATGCCGTTGAGCCTGATTACCTGCGCTATTACGTGACGGCTCCGGTCGGTGTGCCGGATGAACCCGAGCCTGAGCCCAAGCCGGAACCGGAGGCCCCAGATGCCCCCGATGCTCCCGACCAGCCAGAAGCTGGCCAGCCCGTCGCGCCGGCGGCGGACGACGTCGCATCGGAGCCGGATGCCGGGCCCGCCCTCCCCTCAACGGGCGATGCCGCCGCGCTCGTCGCCGCAGCCCTTGCGATGTGCGGTGCTTTCGCCCTCGTTTTGGGCGCGCGGTGCAACCGCCGGGTGTGAGGGGGCCGTCGGCTCGCCGCACGTGGGGCCGTGCCGCATGCAAACGGGCTACAATGGTGCGCGACGGATCCGCATCCCAAAAGGAGTGTCCATGCCCCATACCGTGCTGCCCGACATCCCAAGCGGCGAGCTCAAAGAGCGCCTTTCGCGCGTGCGCTACGTGTTCACCGACCTCGATGGCACCATGCTCGCGCCCGGCTCGTGCGCGCTGACCGATGCCGCCGGCAATCCGAGCCTCGATCTGGTCTCGACGCTCGTGGATCTCAAGCGCGCGGGCATCGAGGTCATCCCGTGCTCGGGGCGCAACCGCTCCATGCTGCACGAGGATTCGCGCGTGTTCGGCCTTAACTCCTATATCGGCGAGATGGGCGGCCTGCTCATGCTCGACCGCAACGAGAGCCGCTGGGAGTACTTCACGGCGGACATGCCGTTCAACCCCATCTGGGGCTTCTCGCCGCATGAGTGCATCGAGGCGACGGGCATCCTCGAGGAGTTCTCCAACCGCTGGCCGGGGCTGCTCGAGTACCACAACGACATGTCGACGGGCTACAAGCACCGCGAGGTCACGGTGGGCCTGCGCGGCGAGATCCCCGATGAGGACGCGCGCGACATCATCCGTCGCTCCGGTGCCGAGCTCGACTGGGGCGATAACGGCTACCTCAACTACATCTCGGCCCCGACGACGCTCAAGCTTCCCGAGGGCGTCAAGGGCCGTGCGTTCAACATCATGCCCCAGGGCCTGAACAAGGGCCGCGGCATCGAGCGCTTCTGCGAGCTGCGCGGCATCGACCTCGGCGAGACGCTCGCCATCGGCGACGCGACCTCGGACTTCCTCATGGCCGATTACGTCGACACGTTCTTCCTGGTGGAAAACGGCCTCAAGAATCCGACCGCCGAGGAGTTTCTGGCTAGCCACGACAACGCCTTCGTCACGCGTGGGCGCATCGTGGACGGCTGGGTGCAGGCCATGCGCTGCGTGCTCGCGGCGCGCGGGTAGAAGGGAAGCGGGAGATGGAGTTTGCATCCGATTTGCTGCCGGTGAACAACCGCCCCATCGGCGTGTTCGATTCCGGTCTGGGTGGTCTCACCGTGGCGCGCGCCATCGCGACGGCTCTGCCGCATGAGTCGATCTACTACCTGGGCGACACCAAGCGCTGCCCGTACGGCGTCCGCACCGAGGACGAGGTCCGCTCCTTCGTGCTGCAGGCGGGGCGCTGGCTGGCGGCGCGCGATATCAAGATCATGATCATCGCCTGCAATACGGCGACGGCTGCGGGTCTGCGCATCGCCCAGCAGATGCTGCCCGTTCCGGTCATCGGCGTCATCGCTCCCGGCGCGCGGGCGGCCATCAACAGCACGCGCACCCGCAAGGTGGGCGTGCTCGCCACGCCACTCACGGTGCGCACCGGCGCCTACACGCGGGCGATCCAGGCGCTCGATGCGGGTGTCGCGGTGTACGGATGCCCCGCCCCGAGCTTCGTCGAGATCGTCGAGAACGAGCTGGCCACCGGCGCGCATCTGCAGGAGCGCTGGCTGCAGAACGGCGACGTGTTCGACACGCCGGAGACCTGCGAGGAGGTCGCCCGCACGCTCGTGCCGATCGTGGAATCGGGTGCCGAGGTCGATACGGTCGTGCTCGGCTGCACCCACTTTCCGCTGCTGGCGGGACCCATCCGCAAGGCACTCGGCCCGAACGTGCGCGTGGTGTCGTCCGCCGAGGAGACGACGCGCGAGCTGACCGACATCCTGCAACGTCGCGAGCAGCTGGCCGACGAGGATATCGAGCCGCAGCATCGCTTTGCCACGACCTCCGACAACATCGCGGAGTTCGCCGCGGCGGGCAGTTTCATCTTCGGCCAGCCGCTCAAGAGCATCGAGCACATCAGCCTCGACGAGCTCAACAACTACTAACCTGAAAGTTTGGGGACAGGTCCCAAACTTTCACAGCATAGAGGAGTTCGAATGGATCGAATCGAGATTAACCGTGCGAACGGGCGCGCCGCGGATGCGCTGCGCCCCGTCAAGCTCACGCGTGAGGTCATGAAGCACGCCCTCGGGTCGTGCATGGTCGAGTTCGGCGATACGCGCGTGCTGTGCGCCGCCACCATCGAGGAGGGCCTGCCCGCGTGGCGCCGCGCCAGCCGTGCCGGTTGGGTCACGGCCGAGTACGCCATGCTGCCCGCCTCCACGAACCGCCGCAGCCGCCGCGAAACGGGTGCGCGCAAGGGCCGCTCCATGGAGATCGAGCGCCTGATCGGACGCAGCCTGCGCACGGTCACGAACCTGCGCGCCCTCGGCGAGTACACGGTGACGGTTGACTGCGACGTCATCCAGGCCGATGGCGGCACGCGCACGGCGAGCATCACCGGCGCCTGGGTCGCCCTGCACGACGCCCTCATGGCCTGGGTCGAGGCGGGCAAGATCCCGCGCCTGCCGCTGACCGGCCAGGTTGCCGCCGTGTCCATGGGCGTGGTCGACGGCGCCGAGCTGCTCGACCTCGATTACGCGGAGGACTCCCAGGCGGAGGTCGACATGAACCTCGTGGCAACCGATACGGGCGAGATCGTCGAGATCCAGGGCACCGGCGAGCGCACGCCGTTTACCCGCGAGCGCTTGGGCCGCCTGCTCGACCTGGGCGACGCCGGTATCAAGAAGCTCATCGACCTGCAGAACCAGGTCACCGCATTCCGCGACGACGACTAGCTGCCGCCCGCATCCGTGCCGGGCAGAAAGGGGAATCCCATGGCACTGGAACCCATCAACATCGAGGAACTCGATCCGGCGCGCACCATCGTCGTGGCGACGGGCAATATGCACAAGCTTGTGGAGATCGAGGCGATCCTCTCGCGCGTGCTCACCGACGTGCGTTTCGTGGCGCTTGGCCAGCTCGGCGATTTTGACGACCCGGAGGAGACCGGCACCACGTTTTTGGAGAACGCGCTCATCAAGGCCGAGGCGGCCGTCGAGCAGACGGGCTTCCCGGCGATCGCCGACGACTCGGGCCTCGTGGTCGACGCGCTCGATGGCGAGCCGGGCGTCTACTCCGCCCGCTATGCCGGCGTCCATGGTGATGACGCGGCCAACAACGCCAAGCTGCTCGCCAATATGGAGGGCGTGGCCGACGCCGACCGCACGGCGCGCTTCGTGAGCGTCGTCGCGCTGATCGATGCCGACGGCCTTGTGACCTACGGCGAGGGCACCTGCGAGGGTACGGTCGGCTACGAGGAGCGCGGCGAGTTCGGCTTCGGCTACGATCCGCTGTTTCTGCCCGACGACACGCCCGGCAAGACCATGGCCGAGCTCACGTCCGACGAGAAGAACGCCATCAGCCACCGCTTCCACGCGCTGCAGGCGCTGGCCGCCAAGCTTGCGGGCGAGGACGAATGAGGGCGGTCGTCCAGCGCGTCACGCGCGCCAGCGTGACGATCGACGGCGAGGTCACCGGCTCCATCGGCGCCGGTTACCTCGTGCTGCTCGGCGTGGGCGCCAACGACACGCGCGCCGAGGCCGATCGCCTGTGGGATAAGCTGCGGACTCTGCGCATCAACGAGGACGAGAACGGCAAGACCAACCTCTCGCTTGCCGATACGGGAGGCGAGGTGCTCGTGGTGTCGCAGTTTACGCTCTACGCCAACTGCCGGCGCGGACGGCGCCCCTCGTTTACCGAAGCGGCGGCGCCGGCGCTCGCCACGGAGCTCTACGAGTACTTCGTGAGCCTGGTGCGCCAAGACGTCGAGCACGTGGCGACCGGCACCTTCGCCGCCTACATGCAGGTCGAGCTCGTCAACGACGGGCCCTTCACCATCGTGCTCGATACCGACACGCTGTGACGGTGCGGTACCTCAGTCGGTTGGCGGCCTAACCGAAGAGCAAGCGCTCGGGGCGCGGTCCAATGCGGTCCGCGCCCCGCTTGTATATGGTGACCCTGTGTCATCCTCGGCAAACATGCCTTGCTGTGCGCTGCCGACGTGCATGAATGTTCGCAGGTTGCTATACTCTGCACGTTTGATTATGTTGGGGCCATTCTGTGCATAAACGCATATGCGCTTCGCCCCTGTCATATGGGAGGCGATTTATGGAAGAGCTTGAGGTCAACCACGTCGACGACATCCACGGCAAGCTGTCCGAGATGGTCGGCCAGCGCGTGAAGGTGCGCGCGAACATGGGCCGCACCCGCGTGGTCGAGCGCAACGGCTGCATCAAGACCGTTCACCCGTCCGTCTTCATCGTCGAGGTCGACGAGCGCCGCGGTCGCAAGTCGCGCCAGTCCTACCAGTATGTCGACGTCCTGACCGGCACGGTCGAGCTGTTTGACATCGAATCCGGCGAGCGCCTGTTCACGCCGCTCGGCAACCAGCTCGAGGAGCACTGATCATGCCCGCATCCAAGTTCATCTTGGTGACGGCGCCTGCCAAGGTCAACCTGTACCTGGGCGTTCATGCCGATAAGGACGAGCGGGGCTACCATCGCGTCGACACGGTGATGACCACGCTCGACCTGACCGATACGCTGGCGATCGCGCCGTCCGACCAGCTCATGGTGAGGACCGTGCCCGAGGCTGACTTTCCCATGGAGCAGAACACCGCCTACCGCGCCGCGAAGGCGATGGGGGAGGCCTTCGACCGCGAGCCGAATTTCGCGATCCTGATCGACAAGCACATCCCCGTGCGCAGCGGTCTGGGCGGACCCTCGACCGATGCCGCCGCGACCATTATGGGCATCTGCCGCTATTGGGGTATCGACCCCACCGATCCCCGCATCGACGCGGTCGCGCGCTCCATCGGCGCCGACGTGCCGTTCTTCCTGTACGGACCTCCTGCGTACTTCACGGGCGCGGGCGACGCCATGCAGGAGGTCTACCGCCCGCTCACGGGTACGCCGGTCGCGCTCGTCAAGCCTGCCGAGGGTGGCGTGTCCACGGCGGAGGCCTATGCGCGCTTCGATGCCGACCCGCAGCCGATGCCCGAGCTCGACGAGCTGCTCGTCGCCATGCGCGAGCATGACGAGCAGGGGATTTTCGGGCACGTTGCCAACAACCTCGCGCCCGCAGCGTGCTCCGTCATGCCCGAGATCGCCGAGATCCTCGCGTGGATGCGCGAGCAGCCCGGCGTGCGCGCCTGCGAGGTCTCGGGTTCCGGTTCGGTGGTGTTCGCCGTGTGCGACACGCAGATGGCTGCCGAGGCTATCGCCCTTTCGGCACTGAACGATCACAGTTGGTGGGGACAGGCGGCCAAGATGGGCAAGACCGGCCCGGTGATCGCTGTCGGCTAGCGGCCCATCACGGCTTCGGGGCCGTTTTCGAGATGTGAAGAATCCTCGGCCCCAATTTCGCCTAGCATTCCCGCGAAGAGTGTGTTAGGATAATCGAGCTTTCGGGTTGTGGCTCAGTTTGGTAGAGCACCGCGTTCGGGACGCGGGGGTCGCTGGTTCAAATCCAGTCAACCCGACCATCGCAACGACGCAGGCCAGAGTGGGTTTCCACTCTGGCCTGTTTGCGTTTGATTTGCGGCGGTGAGCGCGGCTTTGAGCTGTCGAGTGTCAAATCCGCGACTTTTGAGATACCTCACCGTCTTTATAGGTTTATAAAACCGCGATTTGCACTGATTCTATGCATGTGATGTATTAAAAGCGCTGGTCAAAGGTTAACGTTATGCACGAGCGTAAGCGACACTATGTCACTTACGCTACAACCCTCTCAAAAGTCGCGTATTTGGTCCGGACCGTACAGCAAGCGAGCACGACAGGGGTGAAAAAGGGGTGAAACGCCGTTCGGCCCCTTTGCGTTTGCGGCAGGGCCATTACCGGCGTCTTTGCCCACTCGCGTGTAAAATATGGCGGTGTTGTCCCTACCGCGTGTGCGCGGTATACTCTTTCGAGCTGGAACGCCTTGATATTCTTCACGCGTTTCCGCTTTGAACGTGCCATGTAATGTGGGAGGAAGAATATGTTCCCTAAAGGTATGGAATGGATCATCATCCTGGTCATCGCGCTGCTGATCTTCGGCCCCAAGAACCTGCCGAAGCTCGGTGCATCGCTGGGCAAGACGGTGAAGAACATCCGCGAGGGCATGTCCGGCGAAGACGAGGCTGCTGAGGAGCCCGAGAGCGAGGAGGACAAGGAGATCCGCGAGCTCGAGGCCAAGCTTGCCGAGGCCAAGGCCAAGAAGGAAGAGTCTCCCGTCGAGGAGGACTAGCCCCGTCCCGACAAAGGGCTGCACGATGACCGGCCGCCCGCGGGGCAGCCGGTCATTTTACGTCTTACAGTAAGCAAGCGGCGGGGCGCGAGCGCCGTCGATACAAGGCAGATGCAAGCAAGGAGTTACCTGCATGGACGCAAGCGAGATCGTACTTACAGCCGACGGCCGCCAGAAGCTCATTGAGGAGCTCGAGTGGCGCGAGGGCGAGAAGAACCGCGAGATCATCGAGCACATCAAGGAGGCCCGTGCCTTCGGCGACCTCTCGGAGAACGCCGAGTACGACGCCGCCAAGGAGGAGCAGGCCAAGAACGCCGCCCGTATCGCCGAGATCCAGGCCATCTTGGCCAACGCCCGTGAGGTCGCTGCGTCCGACCAGGGCCTGATCGTCTCCATCGGCTGCACCGTCTCGCTCGTCGACGGCGACGGCGTTGCCACCGAGGTCACCCTTGTCGGCACCACCGAGACCAACTCTCTGGAGCACAAGATCTCCAACGAGTCCCCCGTTGGCCGCGCCATCATCGGCCACGCCGCCGGCGAGACCGTCGAGGTCGTGACGCCCTCCGGCAAGACCCGCCTGTACACCATCACGAACATCACGCGGTAGCAGAGGGTCCCGCGCGAAACGGACAAGCTCGCTCCCCGGGACCGCGAGTCCTCGGGGAGCGTTTCCCTTTTTGAGGAGGAGAACCATGGAAGAGACCCAGACCGATGTCTCGACGCTCAACGACGAGCGCGCCCGTCGCCTGGCGGACCGTGCGGCGATGTACGCCGCCGGCAGGAATCCCTACCCCGAGCACTCCGATGTCGAGAACTACGTGGCCGACATCGAGGCCGATTATGCCGACCTTGAGGCCGGCGCGGACACTACCGACGTCGTGAAGATCGGCGGCCGCGTGGTCGCCAAGCGCGGCCAGGGCAAGATCGTGTTCATCGTGCTGCGCGATCCCACCGGCGACATCCAGCTGTTCTGCCGCATCAACGACATGCCGGCCGAAGCCTGGGAGCTCATCTCCGAGCTCGACCTGGGCGACATCATCGGCGCCGAGGGCGTCGTGGTCCGCACCAAGCGCGGCCAGCTTTCCGTCGCCCCCACCAAGCTGACGCTGCTCTCGAAGGCCGTGCGCCCGCTGCCCGAGAAGTTCCACGGCCTCTCCGACAAGGAGACCCGCTATCGCCAGCGCTACGTCGACCTCATCGTGAACGCCGATGTCCGCGAGACCTTCGCCAAGCGCTCGCGCATCATCTCCGCCTTTCGCCGCTATATGGAGGACAACGGTTACATGGAGGTCGAGACCCCGATCCTTCAGACCATTCAGGGCGGCGCCACCGCGAAGCCGTTCATCACGCACTTCAACGCGCTCAACCAGGAGAACTACCTGCGCATCGCCACCGAGCTGCACCTCAAGCGTCTGCTCGTGGGCGGCTACGAGCGCGTGTTCGAGCTCGGTCGCATCTTCCGCAACGAGGGCATGGACCTCACGCATAACCCCGAGTTCACCACGATGGAGGCCTACCGCGCCTTCTCCGACCTCGAGGGCATGAAGGAGCTTGCCGAGGGCGTCATCAAGGCCGCTAACGCCGCTGTGAACGACTCCGAGCAGCTCGAGTACCAGGGCGTCACCATCGATCTTTCCGGCACGTGGCCGAGCCGCCCCATGACCGAGATCGTCTCGGAGGTCATGGGCCGCGAGCTCAACCTCGACACGCCGATCGACGAGTTGCGCGCCGCTGCCGCCGAGTGCGGCATCGAGGTCAACCCCGCCTGGGGTGCCGGCAAGCTCATCGCCGAGATCTACGACGAGAAGGGCGAGGAGACCCTCATCAACCCGACCTTCGTCGTGGACTACCCGGTCGAGGTCAGCCCGCTGGCCAAGCGCCGTGAGGACGACCCGCGCCTGACGCACCGCTTCGAGCTCGTCATCGCCGGCCACGAGTACGCCAACGCCTTCAGCGAGCTCAACGACCCGGTCGATCAGGCCGAGCGCTTCGCCAAGCAGATGGAGGAGAAGGCCGGCGGCGACGACGAGGCCATGGAGTACGACGAGGACTACGTGCGCGCGCTCGAGTACGGCATGCCTCCCGCGGGCGGCATCGGCATCGGCATCGACCGCGTCGTCATGCTGCTCACCAACCAGGCGTCCATCCGCGACGTGCTGCTCTTCCCGCACATGAAGCCGGAGCGCGGCAGCGCGAACGGTGCCGCCGCGGCGCGTGCCGCCCAGGAGGCCGAGGCCGCTGAGGCCGCTGCCGGCGTGAGCATCGCCCCGAACAAGGTTCCCACCATCGACTACGACAAGGTGGCCATCGAGCCGCTGTTCGAGGACATGGTGGACTTCGACACCTTCAGCAAGTCCGACTTCCGCGCCGTGAAGGTCAAGGCCTGCGAGGCCGTGCCCAAGAGCAAGAAGCTGCTGCAGTTCACGCTCGACGACGGCTCGGGCACCGACCGCACCATCCTGTCCGGCATCCACATGTACTATGAGCCGGAGGATCTGGTCGGCCGTACGCTGATCGCCATCACCAACCTGCCGCCGCGCAAGATGATGGGCATCGACTCCTGCGGCATGATCATCAGCGCCGTGCACAACGAGGGCGACGACGAGCGCCTGAACGTGCTCATCGTCGACGACGCCATCCCGGCGGGCGCCAAGCTGTACTAAGCGCGCTCGCTTCAGAGTCATGAAAAAGCGGACCGTCCGGTTTTCCGGGCGGTCCGCTTTGCTGTTGAGCGAGGCTGCGCTACGGCAGGATGTCCGCACCGTAGGCGTTCATGAGGATGGTCGCCGCCTGCTCACGCGTGACGGGATTATGCGGCTGGAGGTAGAGCGTGCCATTGTCGTCCACGCCGTTGATGAGTTTCTGCTCGACGGCCCAGGCAAGGGACTCCGCCGACCAGGAGCTGGCGCTATCGTGGTCGACCAGGGCCTGGAAGGCGCTGTCGTCGACCGCCGCCAGGTCTGCATCGGCAAAGCGCGCCAGGATGACCGCGAACTGCTCGCGGGTGATGGGATCGTTCGGGGCGAAGCGCGTCGGGCCGTTGTCCGAGGTCACGCCGGTGATGACCCCGTTTTCGACCGCCCAGTTGGCCGCGGCGGTGTACCAGACGTTGCTCTCCACGTCGGACAGGCCGGTGGTATTGGCGACGTTGTCACCGCTGGCGCCGGGCTCGGCGATGCGCCAGAGGATCGTGGCCATCTGCGCGCGGGTCATGGTGTCGCCGACGCCGAAGCGGTCGGAATCGCTGTAGCCGGTGATCAGGCCGTTGGAGGACGCGAAGGCGACGGCATCGGCGTACCAGGCGTCTTGGAGGACATCGGAGAACGGGCTGCCCTCGGCGACGGTCAGGTAGATGTCGATCTGCAGGCCGCCGGAGATGCCCGTGATGGTCACCGTGCCGGTCTTGTGCGCACCGATGGTGCCGTCGGCGGTCACGGACATGATGCTCTCGTTGGACGAGGACCACTTGAAGCTGTCGGAGCTGATGACGTAGCCGGGGGTCCAACCCTGCTCGCCGGCGTTGATGCCCCGCAGGATGATGGAGTTGTGGAAGCCGAGCGGCACGATGGCCGACGAGGCGCCGGCACCGGCGCCCGGGATGTTGACGGAGATATTGGGGTTGACGTGGCCGGTGTAAACCTCGACGGAGCGCACGGCTTCCGTGTCGGCGGGCTGGGCTGCGGCGCTGGCGCCGCTGGGGCTGAAGCACTGGACCCAGTAGATGGCGCCGTCCTGCGCACGGTAGCAGCCGATGCCGATGCTCGTGTAGCTCGGGTTCATGATGTTGTCGTGATGGCCCGGGGAGTTCATCCAGCTGGTCATCACCTCGGCGGCGCTCCTTTGCCCCGCGGCGATGTTTTCGGCCATCATCTTGCCGGAGATGGTGAAGCACAGGGTGCCGTTCGGGCGGGTGTGGCTGTAGGACACAACGGTCTCGGCTGCGCGCTGCATGGCGTCCTCGAGCAGCGAGGCGTCCATGGAGAGTGCGCGCAAGCCCTCGGCGGTGCGGTGCTGGTTCACGATATCCAGCACGTCGAACGCCTCGCTGTACAGCTCGGCGCCCGGGATGTTCAGGGTCGTGTAGGTCGCTTGCAGGTCGATGCTCTGGTCGATCGCCTGATCGTCGGTGGAGCGTACGATCGGCTCACCGATGCTCGTGGGGTTATCTGCCTGCGCGAACGCCATGGCCGGCGCAAGCGTGAGCATCGCCGCAAGCAGAAGCGCTAGGATGCGATGTCGTTTCATATGAGGCTCCTTCCTATTACCAACACCCTATTTCCGATGGTTCCATAATGGGGAATGCTGGAGCCGCGTTGTTGCGCAACGAGGACAAGGGGTGCGAGCGGGTCGGCGAGCGCGCATGTTGAGCCGAATGGCGTCGCCCGGTTGAATGCGCCGGCCGCTGCGCGTACGATAACCCATTGCGGACATAACGCCTTGCCGTCTGCGAGGGGAGGGGGAGCGATGGCGCTCGAATCGGTTGGAAAACAGGATCGGCCGGGCCGCGGTTTGACGCCCGCCCAGCTGCGCGTCGTCGTGACCCTTGGTTTCTGCGGCCTCGTGTCGGCGGCGGACAACTGGTTCGTGTCGCCGGCGCTTCCAGCCATCGCGAACACGCTCGCGGTGCTGCCCACCGCGGCGACCATCGTGCTCACGGCCTATATGGTTCCCTACGGCGTGCTGCAGCCGGTCGCGGGATCGCTGGCAGACCGGATCGGTCGCCTGCGCATGCTGCGCATCATCGTTGCCGGACTATGCGCCGGCACGGTGCTGTGCGCTGTGGTGCCCAGCTTGCCGGCGCTCGTTGCTGCCCGCATCGTCACAGGCTGCTTTGCTGCCGGCATCATCTCGGTGTCGCAGGCGTTTGTGAGCGATGTCGTCGGGCGCGAGAACAGAGCGGCAGCTGTCGGCATCCTGATGGGCGTCACGTTCACGGGTCAGGGGCTGTCTGCCGGACTGGGCGGTATCCTGACTGACGTGCTCGGCTGGCGCGCCGCGTTTGCGGCGTTCGGCGTCCTAGCGGCGATCGCTTGGCTGCTGCTGTTCACGCTGCGCGAGCCCGCGCACGCCTCCGGCGACGGTGCCACCACGGCATCCGGCGGCTTCGCTTCGCAGTTCTTCCGGTCGGCCGTGCGCATTTTTTTCGGCCGCTGCCGCGCCGTGTATCTGCTCGCATGCTCAACCGGCGTGCTGTTCCTCGGTGTCTACGGCCTTATGGGGACCTTCCTCAACCAGGCGTGCGGCCTTTCCTCCACGCAGGCGGGTCTCGTCATGATGTTCTATGGCGTGTTCTGCCTTATCGGAGGATCCATCTCCGGCAAGATCAGCGCCCGCCGCGGCGTGCCATTCGTCATAGCTTTGGGTAGCGCCTCCGGAGTTATGGCCGCCCTTGCGCTCGCGGTATCCGCCGCCACGGGCTCTTGGGTTCCGGCGCTTGCGGCGGCGGCGTGTCTGGGGTTGGGCTACATCTTTGTGCAGCCCTCGCTCGTGACGCTTTCGATGGATGCCGATCCCTCGCAGGTCGGCCTGTGCACCGGCCTCATCGGGCTCGGTGTCTTTGCCGGCGGCGGTATCGGATCGAGCATCGGTAGCGCGGTGCTCGGAATGGGCGGTTACCTGGCACTGTGGGCTTTGGCCCTGTGCGGCCTTGCGGTGCAGCTCCTTGTGAGCAAGCGCGTTCTGGGGCGTCGGGCGTAGGCTACGCTCCTTTTCGGGCGGGCGCGCGGTTGACGATGACGATGCCCACCGTGATCAGCACGAGCGCGATGAGCGTCTGCTGCCAGGGCAGCGTGCCGGCCTCGCCGAGCAGTACGCTCGAGAGCACGACGCCGAACACCGGGTTCATAAAGCCGAAGATGGCCACGCGCGATGTTGGGTTGTACTTGAGCAGGATGGACCACAGCGAATAGGCGATGCCGGACACGCAGGCCAGGTAGAGCAGCATGCCGATGCCCGCAGGCGTCACTTGGGAGAGATGGCCACCCAGCGCGAGCCCTGCTGCAGCCAGCACGGCTCCGCCGAGCATGAACTGGTAGCCCGAAAGCGCCACCGGGTTCTCGTGCTGCGAGTACATGCGGATAAGCGACGACGACACGGCGTAGGAGAGCGACGCGATGAGGATGAAGCCCTCGCCGGTGAGGCTCATGGCCCCACCGAGGTCGCCCGTCAGGTTGACGAGGATCACGCCCGCGAAGCCGATCAGGCAGCCGACGAGTTTTCGCCCCGTGAGCCGCTCCTGGCGGAATACAAGCGTGGCGACCAGGATCGTCAAAAACGTGCTCGATGCGTTGACGATGGTGCCCTTGACGCCCGACGCGTGCGACACGCCGACGTAGAAGAACGCGTACTGCACAATGGTCTGGGCAAGCGAAAGACGTGCCACCATGCCAAACGAGCTGCGCTTCAAGCGGACGAGGCGACGCTCAGCGATCGATGCGGCGGCGATGGCGATAACGCCTGCGAGCATAAAGCGCAGCCCCGCGAACAGGAACTCCGACGGCACGTCGGCCGACTCGATGCCGAGCAGCTGGTATCCGATCTTGATGCAGGGGATGGCGCTGCCCCACAGGCCGCAGCTGACCATGGCGAGCAGGCAGACGACCCATGTGCGGGTGAGCAGCGGACGGGTTGTTGCTGCGCTGTTCGCGGCGCATGCGGCGGTAGATGCGGGTGTTGTCATGGGTGACCTCGGTTCATATGTGATTGCCGCAAGGGATGGTACCACCTGTTGTGGTGGCATGCGGTGTAGCAAGATGGTGCTCGACGGCCTCGGTGCCTCCGGTGAGTGGGCGCGCGCAAGGAGATTTCGGGATTCAGCCTCCTCGCGCGGCGGGTTCAGCCCTCGTTTCGCGCCAAGCAAGGATGTGCCGCACGGCTCGGTACCAAAAACGCGACTTTTGAGAGGTATACAGTCTAAGTGATGTGACGTCACTTAGACTCGTGCATAGCATATATCTCTGACCAGCGCTTTTAATGCGTCGTATGCATAGAATCAGACCAAATCGTGACGATAAAAACCCACAATAGCGATGAGATATCTCAAAAGTCGCGAATTTGTCCCCCGGCGTCTCAAAATCCCCTTCGTAGCCGCCGCGCCGATGCATAAATGGGGCTTCGCCGTTGCACCTGCCCGTCTCGAGCGCGTTACGGTACCATGACACGCAAGCCGAAAGGAGATGTGCCCCATGGAGTCCGCCCAGCTGCGCTATACGTACGAGAATCCGCTCGCCAATCTCAAGCTTGAGCACTACGTGTACCGCATCGGGTCGTATCACTACAACTGGCATGCCGATTTCGAGCTGCTCATGGTGGTGCGCGGCTCGGTCGAGATGTGCGTCAGCGGGCAGCGCCATATCCTCGAAGAGGACGACATGGTCCTCATCAATCCCAACGAGGGCCATGCGACCCTCGGCCTGGGGCAGGGGAACATCGCCATGGTGCTCCACATCGATCCAGCCTTTTTCAAGGGGTACTACGACGAGGGCGTTCGCCTGCAGCTTGTGTCTACCGCGCAAACGCGGCGTGATCCACGTTTTGCCGTGATCCGCCGCTGCTTGGCCCAGATGATGGTCTTGGGCACGCGCAGCGACCCCGCCTCGCGCCTTCGCTACGACGCGCTGTTCTACCGGCTGGTCTCGGCGATCGTGCCCACCGACGGCGTTCTCGGGCAGCAGACGGCGGCGTATCGAATCGACCGTCGCGGCAAGGATGCCGTCAATCGCTTGGCAGCCTACGTCGAGGACAACTACCGCGACCGCATCACGCTGGCAGACCTCGCGGCGCGGACCGGCTACAACGCGAGTTACATCTCGCAGCTGTTCAAGGGCAAGCTCGGCATCAACTTTTCGGAGTACCTGCTGCGCGTGCGCCTGTCCGCGGCGACGGCAGAGCTGAGCTCGAGCGACGCGCGCGTGAGCGATATCGCCGCGGCGCACGGCTTTGCCGATCTCAAGTCGTTCAACACGGCGTTTCGCAAGACGTTCGGGAAGACGCCTGCCGAGTACCGCAGGCTGATCTCAGACGATAACCGCGCGGGAGATACGACTTTCAAGCAGGTGTTCGTGTCGTCGGATGACGAGTACGTGGGCGCGAAGCTCGCGCGCTACGTTGTCGAGGGCGCAGGGCAAAACGTCTACCAGGTTGCGGAGCGCCCGGTACCGGATGGTGCGGAGGCGATGCGCAAGATGATCGAGGCGGTGCACGGTGCGCAGGCGCTGCTCGCCGAGGCGCTTGGCGCGGCGGGGGAGATGTCGCCGTCCGGTAACTGACGTCGCCCGCGCTTGAAGACGGCTGTCGGCTGCTTGCCGATCGGTGCGCATGCGGTTTTGCACCGCCGTGCCACAGTGGGCTCCGAAGCCACGTCGCGCCGCTCACCGCCCGTGGGCCACCGTTCGCGGCGCAGCGCGCAATCGATGTAAAAACTCGTTTTCTAAAACAACGCCCTAGGGCAAATCTTTAGGTCCGCTTCGCGGCTCCATGGATGCGCTCTCCGCGCTCGCAGACGCTGGACGCGCAGGATAACGCCGCGATGCCGCCGGCTTCTCCCTTTATGTTTTCTCGAGCGAAAGGCGCCCTTCCGACTGTTCTTCCGCTGTTCTTCGCGCCTGTGCCCCACCTTGAGAAACGGAAGGCATGCCCGTTGGCGACCCCCTATTCTTCCAAGTGTCGAAAGCGCAGGAACACCGCATGTGACCTGCACAAAGTTACGAAAAGGGAGGTTGAGTCAACGTGGAGAAGAACGAGAGCTTGGAGCGGCTGACGAATATCGTTGCCGACTTCACCAGCCTGGTGGGCAAGCGCCTGCCCGACGACGTCACGGCAAAGCTCAAGGAGCTGGCCGAGACCGAAACCACGCCCATGGCGCAGATGATCTACAAGACCATGGCGGCCAATCAGGAGAAGGCGTGGGAGCTGAACCGCCCCTCGTGCCAGGACACGGGCCTTATCCAGATGTTCGTGAGCGTGGGTAGCAAGTTCCCCTACATCGACGAGCTGGCCGACGTGCTCAAGGAGGCCGTCTTCCGCGCCACGCAGAAGGCCCCGCTGCGTCACAACACCGTCGAGACCTTCGACGAGAAGAACACCTACACCAACGTCGGCACGAAGTCCCCGTGGCTGTACTGGGATATCGTCCCCGGTGACGACAAGGTCAAGATCCACGTCTACATGGCCGGCGGCGGCTGCTCGCTCCCCGGTTCCGGCAAGACCTTCATGCCCGGCGAGGGTTACGAGGCGGTTGTGAAGTTCGTGCTCGACCTCATGACGTCCTACGGCCTGAACGCCTGCCCGCCGCTCATGGTCGGCATCGGCATCGGCACCTCGATCGACTCCGCGGCCTACATGTCCAAGCTCGCGCTCATGCGCCCGGTGGGCAGCCGCAACGAGAATCCGCTCGCCGCTCAGCTTGAGGAGGAGCTCATCGAGGGTATCGATAAGGTCGGCCTGGGCCCGCAGGGTCTCGGCGGCTCCAAGTCCGTCATGGACGTGCACATTGAGAACTCCGCGCGCCATCCGTCCGTCCTGTCCTGCGCGGTCAACGTGGGCTGCTGGTCGCATCGCCGCGGCACCATCGTCATCGATTCCGACCTGAACTACGAGCTGCTTACGCACAAGGGGGTTGAGCTGTGAAAAAGGTACTCCACACGCCGGTTTCCGCAGAAGATCTGAAGGATATCCACGTCGGCGACGTCATCTATCTGACCGGCCACATCACCACCTGCCGTGACGTCGCGCACCGTCGCCTGATCGAACTCGGCCGCGAGCTTCCCATCGACCTCAACGGCGGCGCCATCTTCCACGCGGGTCCCATCGTCCGCAGCACCAAGAACGAGGACGGCACCGAGACCCACGAGATGATCTCGCTCGGGCCCACCACCTCGATGCGCATGGAGAAGTTCGAGAAGGAGTTCATCGAGCAGACCGGCGTCAAGGTCATCGTCGGCAAGGGCGGCATGGGCCCCAACACCGAGGCCGGCTGCAAGATCGGCCCCGCCATCCACTGTGTGTTCCCCGCGGGCTGCGCGGTGCTCGCCGCCACCGAGGTCGAGGAGATCGAGGACGCCAACTGGCGTGAACTCGGCATGCCCGAGACCCTGTGGACCTGCCGCGTCAACGAGCTCGGTCCGCTGATCGTCTCCATCGACGCCGAGGGCAACAACCTGTTCGAGCAGAACAAGGTCACCTACAACGAGCGCAAGGAAGAGGTGCTCGAGGAGCTGTACGACAAGGTGCACTTCATCAAGTAACGCAGACGCACCTGCAACCGCTTGTTCTCCTTTTTGAAGCGGGCGCGGCGTCGCTGGAATTCCCGCCGTTGGCGCCGCGCCCGCACGTGGGGGATGCCCGTATGCACGCAACATCGGACATCGTCCGCTTTATAGTCTTTACCAACCAAACAGTGATTTCAACTTGGAGGTGCTTCCCCCTTGCTGACCGCTTTGGCCCTTGCCATGATCGTGAGCTTCATCGTGCTTCTGTCCATCAAGAAGCTCTCGGTTTTCAATGCGCTCACGCTGGTGCCTCTCGTCTTCGGCGTCGTGGCGATGTTCGTCACCGGTTCGAGCTTCTCCGACCTGTTCACCTGGATCAAAGAGGGCGTGTTCTACTCGGTGGACTACGAGGCGCAGAGCACGTCGATGGGCGTCATCTCGCCGGGCCTCACGATCCTGTTCTCGATTCTGTACTTCGACCTCATGCTGGGCGTCGGCCTGTTCGATCCCGTTGCCGCCTTCTTTATCAAGATGGCCAAGGGCGATCCGTTGAAGGTCCTCATGTCCACGGTGATGGTTGCCTCGGTCGTTTCGTTCAACGGCGATACCACCACGACGATCATCATCTGCCTGTCCGCGTTCATCAACCTTTACAAGCAGATGGGCCTGAAGCTCATCTACCTCGCGATCGTTATCGTCGCGCCGATCGGCATCTGGAACCAGCTGCCGTGGGGCGGCCCCACCATCGCCTCTGCGACGGCGCAGGGCATCGAGGTGAACGAGCTCTTTGCGGCGCTTCTGCCCGGCCTTATCGCGGCGCAGATCATGGTCATCGTCATCACGTACTTCCTGGGCCGCAAGGAGCGCAAGCGCCTCGGCTGGTCGCTTGAGGATGCCAAGGCGGTTTCGCCCGAGCAGCTCGATAAGATGATCGCCGCCGTGCGCGACAAGGATGTCGAGCTCAAGCGCCCCAAGCTGTTCGCGTTCAACCTGATTCTTACGCTTCTGGCTGTTGTGCTTCTCATCCAGGGCGAGATTCACGGCTCAATCATCTTCATGCTCGCCTCGGCCATCGCACTTGTGGTCAACTACCCGAACGTCGACGAGAGCTCCCAGCGTCTTGAGGACCTCGCCGCCGACGTCCTGCCGACCGCCGTCATCACCCTTGGCGCCGGCGTGTTCTCCGGTGTGCTGTCCGGCTCCGGCATGGCGACCGCTCTGGCGAACTTCATCGCCAACATCATCCCGACGCAGCTGTCCAGTCACATGGCACCCATCTACGCGGTTATCGCCACGCCCGCCATCTGCTTCCTGCCGCAGGACGCCTTCTACTTCGGTATCGCTTCGGTTATGAAGGACGTTATGGCTCAGTTCGGCATCACGGCCACGCAGGCCGCGGTCGCCTCGATGGTCGGCCAGTCCTTCCGCCTCGTGAGCCCCGTTATTCCCGCGCTCTACATGCTGTGCGGCGAGTGCAAGCTCAACTTCCCGGAGTTCATGAAGGAATACGGCAAGTACTATGGCCTCATCCTGCTCGTCTTGTACCTGGTCGTCTACGGCGTGATCGGTGCGCTTCCGATCTAGCACAAAATATCATTCGCCATCCCTTTTCCGTTGGCGGGTGCGCCCCTCTGGGACGCACCCGCCGTTTTGCGCTGTATGCTGGACGAAAATGAACGCTTCGGAGCCCTGTCTTCCTCGAATCACTGCGGGTTTTGCCTGCGATTCGGGTAATGCGGGGGCGTGTTGCATAGGCGAGGATCAAATCTGCGACTTTTGAGAGGTATGCATGGTAAGTGACGTAACGTCACGTAGCATCGTGCATAACAAATTCATCTGACCTGCGTATATGATAATCAACGTGCATAGAATCGACTCAAATCGTTGCGATAAAAACCCACAATACCGGTGAGGTATCTCAAAAGTCGCGGATTTGATCCTTGGTGTCGTGCGTCTCCATTGGGAGCTCTTGGTTCAGTGCATATTTGGATGCCGTCAGGGCCAAGAAGGCTTTCTGGGTAGGCGGAAAAGGAAACCGGCTGCCGCGATGCGCGGCAGCCGGTTTTACAGTAAGAAGGTGTATGTCGGGAAGCGATTTACTTCTTGCCGAACAGACCGCCCAGGCCCTCGGCGATACCGGAGAGCGGGGAGTTCTCGAGCACGTCGCCCAGGTTCTCGGTCAGGCCGCCGAGATTCTCCGTGATGGCGCCGAGGTCGAGGCCCTCGGGCAGCTCGATGCCGCCGCCCATGACGGTCTCCTTGATGTGGTCGACAACGCCCATGAGGTCAGCGCCCTCGAGCTTGTCGCCGGTGATACCCTCGATGGCGGCACCGGGATCGGAGATGAAATTCTTGATGGCCTCGGGGCTGTCACCAAGCGCGCCCATGACCTGCTCTGCAATCGCCTTGATATCCATGGCAGTCCTTTCTCGAAATAACGGGCCTTCTGCCCGAAAGAGAATATACCCGGTTGCGCGGTATCCGCCTAGCAGGTCAACCGTCCATAGAGTGTGCCGGATGCTGCTTACATTCCCGATGATGCCAACAAAAGACCAACAGAAATATAATACACAATATAGAACACTATAGACCGTATGAATAGCCGTATAGTTGAGCCACAGCTGGAGCGCATAGCGTGCAAACGTGAGGGGGAGAGATGCGATACGAGATCGTAAGCGAGGCGTATCCGGTGGTCGTGTGCTACCTGGAGGGCGGAGAGCAGATGCGGACGGAGCGCGGATCGATGGTATGGATGGATCCGTGGATCGACATGGCAACCGAGGGCGGCGGCCTGGAGGGGGTCTTCGGGCGCATGCTAACCGGAGAGCATATCTTCCAGAATGTCTTCACGGCGCGGCAGCCTGGCAAGATCGCATTCGGTTCGAGCTTCCCCGGGCGCATCCTGCCGATCGCCATTGCGCCTGGCCGCGATTTCATCGTGCAGAAGGCGGGCTTTCTGGCCTCGGAGATGGGCGTCGAGCTCTCGATGTTCGCCAACCATCGCGTCGGTGGCGGCCTGTTCGGGGGCGAAGGGTTCATCATGCAGCGTCTCTCGGGATGCGGTGCAGCGTTTATCGAGGTCGACGGGGACCTCGTGAGCTACGAGCTCGCACCGGGCGAGCAGCTCGTCGTCGATACGGGAAGCGTGCTCGGGTTCACCGCGGGCGTGTCGCTCGATGTCCAGATGGTCAAGGGCGCGATGAACCTGGTCTTCGGCGGCGAGGGCGTCTTCAACACGGTCCTGACCGGTCCGGGTACGGTGTGGCTGCAAACGATGCCGTTGAACAGCCTGGTCAACGCGATCCTGCCGGTGCTCAAGCCGAGCGGACGCCAATAGCGGCGCCGCGCTCCATAAACAAAACGCTTACGAGCGAGGAGAATTCTTGATAGGGTAGTTCCCACAGCTGCTCAAACCAACATATCGAAGCTGGCGTGCCCGCGCGAATCGGTACGCCAGCTTTTTTCGTTTGGGCTGCCTGCGTCGTGCATCCGTCGAGAAAGGATTACCAAACACATGCCGACCAACAAGCGCGAAAGCCTCATCTTCACCGTCATCATGTGCTTCTGCATGGTGCTCTGGATGTCCGTCTATAACGTGGCGCGCATCCACGGTTGGGAGTTCAGCCTGACCACGCTTGCCGAGGCCTGGCTCGGATTTCCGCCCGCCTACATCGTGGCGATGCTGCTCGACGTGCTGGTTGCCAGCCGTTTTGCCAAGTGGTTCGCCTTCCGCTTCCTCGTGACGCCGGGTGTGAGCAGCCCGCGCGCCATGACGCTCGCCATCAGCACGATGATGGTGTTCCCGATGGTGCTGTTCATGTCGCTCTACGGCGCGCTCGAGGCCTTTACCCACGTGGGCGACGCTGCCATGATCCTGCCGACTTGGATTTCCAATATCCCGTGGAACTTCGTGGCGGCCCTGCCGTGGAACCTGCTCGTCGCCGGCCCCGTCTCGCGCTGGCTGTTCCGCCGTGCCTTCCCCGAGGGTACGGTGCTGGCAGCTCCGGCTCAGGCGTAGAGCGCCTGACATCAAGTTGCAATCACGATGATCCCCGCCGGTAGATGGAACCCGGCGGGGATCGCTGAATCGGACGGCTACGCGGCATGCCGCCGTTCGACGACATAACAGATGCCGAGCGCCGCGAGCAGCAGAACCAGAAGAGCGGCAGCGATAACGGCGGCATTGATCACATCGTAGGGATGGTCGCTCGGGAGTATCGCGTACCCTGCTCCCGGATCGCCGAAGAGCGACCCGAGGTAGAGCCGCATGCGGTCCAGAGGACCGACGGGCGCCCCGAATGCCGTTACCAGCTGAAGAACGATAGGCGCTGCAATAGTGGGAAGGGCATGGGGCCCGGGCAGACCGCGCACGCGGCGGGCGATGGTAAGTCCCAGTGCGAGAAGCAAGGCGAGCGGCACCACGGCCCGGCTGACGGAGAAGACGTCCGACGTTCGAAGCCCTACGAGCGGAAACTCAAGCCACGATCCGCTGGCAAGCGAGGTTGCGCAGCGGTAGACAAGCTGCATCGACGCAAAGATCGTCCAGCTCAGGGCAAGCAGCGCAAGCAGGCGCACAGAGACGGCCCATCGGGGGAGCGTCCCACACGCGGCGGCCATGCCGTCGGCGCACTGCTCAACGGTCTGCGAGCCCAGAAGGGCGGCGACGGCATCGAGCCCGCGGCTCTCGCTTTCGCCCATGGCGAGCAGCGTATCGTACAGCAGCGCCTCGCGGTCGGCACACGAGACGCCGCGGCAGGCAAGTGCCCCGCGAAGCCGGCGGACGGTTTTCCTCGCTGCGGGGGAGCGCAGAGCACGCTCAAGCTTCCGGTTGCGCAGCCGTGCGGAAATCAGGTTATCGGCCATGATGAACCTCGCAATCTGAAGAGCCAAGCACCCGCGCCACCGCGTGGGAGAGTTCGGAGAATTCCTGCGCGAACTGGGCGATTTCCTGGCGCCCAGCATCGGTGGCGGCATAGTACTTGCGTCGCGGTCCCTTTTCCGACGCGCGATACGTCGCACGGATCGCACCGCGCTTCTCGAGCCTCATAAGCAGCGGATAAAGCGTTCCCTCGGCAACATCATGAAACCCATACCGGTCCAACTCTGAAACAAGCTCATACCCATACGTCTCACCCCGCCCGATCAGCGCCAGCACGCACCCCTCAAGCACCCCCTTGAGCATCTGAGAAGACCCCATCTCCACCTCCCAAACCCTACCTAGCAAAACAAAGTACCAACTACATAGTAACACCAAGTATCGAAAGTGCAAGAACCAAATCGACCAGTACCCGCTTCAACCCCCAACACCCCTCACCCCCGTGGCCGCTCCAACCACGCCAGCCCCGCCGCCCGCGTTCGAACAGGGTCGCCGCAGGCTGGAAAGGGGAAAGGCCCCCCGGCTTCCCGTTCGAAACAATCCCGCAGCCCGCAGGGCGAGGACGTTTCGAACGGGAAGCCGGGGGGCCTTTCCCCTTTCCAGCCGGATGGAGGCTACCCCTGCTCGCGGGCCTCCATCATGAGCATTTGGAGGCGGTTCTCGATGTTGGCTTGGCTCGTGTCGGGGTCGTAGTCGAGCGGCAGGATCGAGGCGTCCGGATACCGCTCCTTCAGGCTCTTCACGATGCCGCGCCCCACGATATGGTTCGGCAGGCATCCGAAGGGCTGCAGAATCAAAAACGCACGGCAGCCGCGCGCCGCGTGGTGCAGGATCTCCGCGGGAATCAGCACGCCTTCGCCGGCGTCGAACGTGTGGTGCACGATGTCGTCGCTCGCACGCACGAGCTCTCCCATGCGCTCGGGCGCCTCGTAGAGCGGGTGCTTCGAGGCGATCCGGTCGCACGCGCTCTGGGCGAACTCGAAGGCATCGTCCGAAACGGCCCACTCGGCCTTCTGCGAAAGCGGCTTGTGGATGCCGTACTCGCGCACCTGCGCGTGCTTGTAGAAATACGTCTTGCGGATGACGTCGGTCATGCGCGCCTCGATGACCTCGAAGCCGTTGCGCTCCAGGTAGCGCTCGATGTCGCGGTTGGCGCCGGGATGGAAGTTCAGCAGATACTCGCCGACGATCAGCACGGTGGGCCGCGGATGCGAGCGGTCGATCTTCACGTCGGCCATGACCTGGATGGCGCGACGGAAGCCGGAAAGCGCCCCGCGCACGCCGTGGCGCTTCGTGCCCTCGATCACGTGGTCCAGGGCGATCTCGAAGGCGCGGTCGGCGGCGCCCGGCTCGAGCTCGTAGGGGCGCATCTTGCGCAGCAGCTCCTCCAGGGCGTCGATCATCGGCAGGCCATAGGCGATGCGCATGGCGGTCATGAGGCTCATCTTGAAGCCAGGGTGCAGGTCGTGGTTGTCGGCAAGGTCGTTCGTGAGGATGGGCACCTGCGAAAAGCCCGCATCGTCGAGTGCCTTGCGCAGCAGCGCCGAGTAGTGCGTCAGGCGGCAATCGCCCACGTACTTGGCCATCATGACCGCGGTGTGGTCGAGGTCGTACCCGCCGTTCATCAGGCCGTCGAGCACCTCGCCGATCACGATCTGCGCGGGGAAGCAGATGTCGTTGTGAACATAACGCTTGCCCAGGCGGATGGCGTTCTCGCGCCCGACCGGCAGCGAGACGGCGCGCACGCCCTGCTTGGTGAAAGCGGCGGCCATGAGGCGCGAGAAGGCGTGCGACGTGTTGGGCACGAGCACCGTGTAGGTGTCGCGCTCGTCTTTGGTGAACTTCACCGGGTAGGGATCGGAAAGCTCGCGGACCTCGTCGTCGGCGTCGCCGCGCGCACGGCGGATGCGCGTCGTCTCCAAAAACGAGCGCACGCGGATGCGCAGGGCGCCCTCGGCGGCACTCTCGTCCACCTTGAGCAGAAGCGGCCGCTTGGCCGACACCTCGTGCATGAGGCGCGCCGCCTCGTCGGCGAGGTACGCATCGTGTCCGCAGCCGAAGCTCGCGATCTGCGCGAACTCGAGGCCCTCGGTGCGCGCGGCGATGAGCGCGCACGATAGGATGCGGGCGTGGTAGTTGTTGGCGATATCCAGACGGCTGCGCGTGAGGTCCACCTCGCGCATGCCCGGGACGGCGTCGGCGGTGAGCACGGGCACACCCTGCTCGATGAACATGCCGGGCAGATTGTGGTTCACGATCGGGTCGGTCTGGTAGGGGCGCGACGCCAGCACGACGCAGGTGCCGCCGGCGGCCTGCGTCTGCTCGAGAACCTCGCGGCCGCGCGCCTCGAGCGCGTCGGTGAAGGCCGCCTGCGCGCGGTCGGCCTCGGCGAGCGCGGCGCGCGTGGCGTCGACCGGGATGCCGAACGTCGTCGCTAGGTACTGCACGAGCTGCCGCTCGCGGTCGTCGGCGGTGTACCAATGGAACAGCGGCGAGTCGAAGGGGATCCCGAAGCGCTTGGCGGGGTTGTCCGACGAGCGGATGACCATGGGGTAGCCCTTCACCACGGCGCACATGGACTCCGCCGTGCTGGCCGTCCCCTCGGGCGCGACGGTGGTGATGATGGGCATGAAGATGCGGTCGACCTGCCGCGTGGCGAGGTCGCGGATGTGGCCGTGGACGAGCTTCGCCGGAAAGCAGACCGTGTCGGAGCTCACGGCGGAAAGGCCGCTCTCAAACATCTTGTGCGTGCTCATGGCCGAGAGCACGACGGTGAAGCCGAGCGACTCGAGCAATGCGGTCCAAAACGGCGCACTGTCCCAGATAGCGAGCACGCGCGGAATGCCGATGCGGATGCCGTTGTCGGGCAGGATCTGGGCGTGCTCGGGCCGGCGGAACAGCAGCTTTGTGCGCTCCTCGAACAGGTTCGGCACGCGCGCTGCCTGCTCGGCCGCCTGCTTGGCGCGCTCGCGTACCTGGGCGTCGTGCGGGTCGCCCATCACCTCGCCGCGCGAGCAGCGGTTGCCCGTCACATAGCGCTCGCCCGTGGAGAAGCTGATGATGGTGCGCGCGCAGTGGTTGCCGCAAAACGGGCAGGTGACGTTGCCCTCGCGGGTGAACGAGAGCGCGCGGACGGCGTCGAAGCCGATGAAGGACGAGCCGGAAGCGCTGTCGCCCCCGTTCCTCTCCACCTGCTCCTTGGCGAGCAGAGCGGCGCCGATGGCGCCCATGAGGCCGGGGTAGGGGCTGCGCGTGACCTCGCGGCCCACGTACTGCTCGAAGGCGCGCAGCACGGCGTCGTTGGTGAAGGTGCCGCCCTGCACCACGATGTGCTCGCCGAGCGCATCCATGTTGGGCACGCGCACGACCTTCGTGAACACGTTCTCGATGATTGAGCGGCAAAGTCCCGCCATGATGTCCGCGGGCGTCTTGCCGTCGCGCTGCTCGGAGATGACGCTGCTGGTCATGAAGACGGTGCAGCGGCTTCCGAGCGACGCGGGATCGGTGGACGAGAACGCGGTCTCGGCGATGTCCGCCAACGGGATGCTGAGCGAGCGGGCGAAGTTCTCCAAAAACGAGCCGCAGCCCGACGAGCACGCCTCGTTGACGATGACGTCTGTGATCACGCCGTCGTCGACCCACATGGCCTTCATGTCCTGTCCGCCGATATCGAGGATGAACGTGGCGTCGGGGCGGTAGGCGAGCGCGGCGCGCGCGTGGGCGACGGTCTCGACGGTGTGGTAGTCGGCCCCGAAGGCGCGGGCGAAGAGCTGCTCGCCGTAGCCTGTCGTGCCGAGGCCGCGCACCTGCAGCGTCACGCCACGCGCCGCATAGGCATCCGCGAGGCCCACGAGGGCGTCGCGCGCCACGTCGATGGGTTCGCCCTGGTTCGAGGAGTAAAACGAGTCGACGGGCGTGCCGTCCAGGCCTAAGAGCACGAGCTTCGTGGTGGTGCTGCCGGCATCGATGCCCACGTAGACGGGCAGCGTCGTGCCCGCTGCGAGCTCGGGCGGCGTGATGGCCTTGATCTCATGGCGCCGCTCGAAGGCGCGGCGCTCCTTCTCGGAGGAAAAGAAGGGCGCCACGCGCGTGGCGCGCGGCTGGGGCGTGCGGGCGAGAGCGTCGAGCGCGTCGGCGGCAGCTGCGAGGTTGCAGGGGGTCTGCGCGGAGTTGCTCCCGCGCCGCTCGAGCCAGAGCGCCGCGCCGCGCGCGACGATCGTCTCGGGATGCTCGGGGATGATGACCTGCTCGGGCGCCAAGCCGAGGCGCTCGGCGAACACGCGCACGAGCGTGGGGTTGAACGTGAGCGGGCCGCCCTGGAACACGACGGGCGGCTCGATGTCCAGACCCTGGGCCAGGCCGCCGACCGTCTGCTTGACGAGCGCGTGGAACGTGGAGAGCGCGATGTCCTCCTTGGCAGCGCCCTGGTTGAGCAGCGGCTGGATGTCGGTTTTGGCGAAGACTCCGCAGCGGCCCGAGATCTCGTACACCGTCGAGCCGCGCTCCGCCAGGGCCTCGAAGCTCTCGGTGGGAACTCCCAGCACCGAGGCGATCTCGTCGATGAACGCGCCGGTACCGCCGGCGCAGGTGCCGTTCATACGCATGTCGTCGACGCGCGAGGCGCCGCCGTAGGGGTCGGTCTTGAAGAAGACCATCTTGGCGTCCTGCCCGCCGAGCTCGATGACCGTGCGCGCCTGCGGGTAGAGCGCCTGCACGGCGGCAGCGCCCGCAACGACTTCCTGCACGAAGGGGACGCCGCAGGTCTCGGCGATGGGTGCCGCCCCCGAACCGGTCACCGCGAGGGCGACCGGCTGCCCGTCGAGCTTTTCTGCCACGCGGCGCAGGGCGGCAGCGGCGCAAGCGACCTGATGCGCGTGGTGGCGCTCATAGCTCGTGTGGAGGACCCTATGCGTGCCGGGCTCGACGACTACGACCTTGACGGTCGTCGATCCGACGTCGAGGCCGATGAGCAGCCGCTCAGGCGGCATAGGGGAGGTGGATAGCGCTTCGTGCTGGGTGTCGGGCATACGATGGGGACCTGCGTGCTTTCTATCAACGGTTGAATGTCAATCTGACAGACAAACGATACCCAAACGGGACGGAAATAAAAGGGTTCCCGCAAAAATACTAAGGTACATGACAATCTGACAAGATGGGGCCAGGTACAAACTTGTCGCCCGGATGCGTGAGATAATCGGGGTACGAACGCATCGCGCGGTCCGGAAGGGGAAGGCCATGCCCAAAGACATCATCATCGACTGCGATCCGGGACACGACGACGCGGTGGCACTGCTGCTTGCGCTGGGAAATCCCGAGGTCAACCTCATCGGCGTGACCACCGTCGGCGGCAACCAGAGCCTGGGCAAGGTGACGTACAACGCCCGAGCGGTGCTCGAGGCGGCGGGTGCCCGCGATGTGCCCGTGCACGCGGGCTGCGCCCGTCCGCTCGTGCGGGAAGGAGAGGTCGCCGCGGCGATCCACGGCGAAAGCGGGCTCGACGGCGTCGACCTGCCCCGCCCTGTACGGCCGCTGGGCGAAGCCCATGCCGTCACGTGGCTGATCGATACCATCATGGCCCGCGAACCCAAGTCGGTGACGCTCGTTCCCACCGGCCCGCTCACCAACATCGCCTTGGCGGTTCGTCTGGAACCGCGGATCGTCGAGCGCGTGCGCGAGGTCGTGCTCATGGGCGGTGCCGTTCGCACCGGAAACTGGAGCCCGGTGGCGGAATTCAACGTCAAGACCGACCCTGAGGCGGCGCACATCGTCTTCCACGAGGCATGGCCCCTCACGATGGTGGGACTCGACCTTACGCACCAGGCTCTGTGCACGCCGGAGGTGCAGGCGCGCATCGCGGCGCTCGGGACCGACCTTGCGGGGCACGTGTGCAACATGATGGATTTCTTCCGCGCGGCGTACCGGGCCGACCGCGTCTTCGCGGACCCGCCGGTCCACGACCCGTGCGCCGTCGCCTACGTGATCGACCCGGGCGTGATGACCACCCGCCGCTGCCCGATCGACGTCGAGCTGACGGGAACCTGCACGGCCGGCATGACCGTGGCCGACCTGCGCGGGGTCGAGCCCGAGGCGGACGCGTGCGCCACGCAGGTGGCGGTGCGCCTCGATGTCGAGGCGTTTTGGGATATGGTCGTGGCGGCCATCGCCGCGCTGGGGTAGCGACCCGCGGCGCTGAGGGGAACTGAGGAGGACGCATGCACAAGGTGATCGTATTCGGAAGCCTCAACATGGACCTGAGCATCGCGTGCGAGCGCATGCCGCAGGCCGGGGAGACGCTCACGGGCGGGGGCTTCGTGGTGAACGCGGGCGGCAAGGGCGCCAACCAGGCGGTCGGCGCTGCGCGCCTGGGCGCTCAGGTGCACATGCTGGGTGCCGTGGGCGCCGACGCGTTCGGCGACCAGCTGCTGGCTGGGCTCGCGCGCGCCGGTGTGGATTGCGGGCGCGTTGCCCGTCTGGACGACCGCACGACGGGCGTCGCCGTTATCGTCCGCGCGGCGGGGGATAACCGCATCGTGCTCGACCCGGGGGCAAACCACGCGCTGTCTGCATCCGACGTCTCTCGGGCGCTCGATGCCCTGGCGGAGCCCGGGGACGTGTTCCTCACGCAGCTCGAATGCGACGTCCCGACCACCTTGTCGGCGCTGGCTGACGCCCATGCGCGCGGACTGTATACGATCTTCAACCCGGCTCCGGCGCTCGATGTGCCGCGCGAAACCTGGGAAAACGTCGGCTTGGTATGCCTGAACGAGACGGAGTGCGAAATCGTGACGGGTGTGTTCCCTGCCGACGAGGAGTCCGCGGTTCGCGCCATGGAGCTGCTTGCGGGCTGGGGTCCCACGACGGTCGCGCTCACGCTCGGGTCGAAGGGGTCACTCGTGCTGCATGCCGGCGAGCTCATCGCCTCGGTGCCGCCCACTGTGGACGTGCAGGACACGACCGGCGCCGGCGACACCTACATCGGCGCGCTCGCGCAGGGGGCGGCTGCCGGCGCCTCGCTTGTCGAGACGGTGGAGCGCGCGACGCGCGCATCGGCGCTCGCGTGCACGCGGGTCGGCGCGCAGCAGGCCATCCCGACGGCGGACGAGGTGGCGCGCGCCTTCTCGTAGGGGATGCGCATACCGTTCGGCGGCGCTCCTTGAGGCCGTTGCGGCCGCTTGCGGCGGCCGCTGCGCGTCCGTCGCTATGGAGAAACGCCCCATACCCCAGGCGATACGCGATAATCGGTTAAGATTATTCGACTTTGGGTACAGCATGTCAGAACGTATCCCTCAGCACTTCATATGAGCATGTAAGAGGTATTCGCATGTTAGATCGATTCACCGACCGCGCGCGCCGCGTCATGTCGCTGGCCAAGGAGGAGGCGCTCGCGCAGAATTCCACCAAGGTGGGCACCGAGCACCTGCTGCTCGCGCTCGCCAAGGAGCAGGAGGGCATCGCCGCCGAGGCGCTGCGATCCCTCGAGATCAGCTACGACGACATCATGGCGCAGCTCAAGGAGACCCGCACCACCGTGCCCGACGAGGACGAGAAGGCCGAGGCCGCCAAGCTGGCCTTCACGCCGCGCGTCATCTCGGTCATGGAGCGCTCCTTCCGCCTCGCGCGCGAGAACAACCAGACCTACGTGTCGACCGAGCACCTGCTCGTGGGCATCGTCGACGAGGGTGACGGCATGGCGATGGACATCCTCATGCGCCTGGGCGTCTCCGCCGCCTCGGTGCGCGCGGCCGTCGACAAGCTCACCTCGAAGGACCAGGGCCGCAAGCGCCCCATGGCCGGATCGGCGTCGGGCCGTCCCGGTGCGGGCCTGCCGTTCTTCTCCGGCGAGACGGCGCGCGCGGAGGAGGAAAACGGCAGCACGCTGGCGCAGTTCGGCACGAACCTCACGCAGCAGGCGCGCGACGGCAAGCTCGATCCCGTCATCGGCCGCGAGAAGGAGATCTCGCGCATGATGGAGATCCTCTCGCGCCGCACGAAGAACAACCCGCTCATCCTGGGCGACCCGGGCGTCGGCAAGACCGCCATCGTCGAGGGCCTCGCGCAGCAGATCGCCGCGGGCGATGTTCCCGAGAACCTGCTCAACATGAACATCTGGACGCTCGACCTGCCCGGTCTCGTTGCCGGCGCCAAGTATCGCGGCGAGTTCGAGGAGCGCCTGAAGAACGTGATCGCCGAGGCCACCGAGGCCGACGACATCATCCTGTTCATCGACGAGATGCACACCCTTATCGGCGCGGGTTCGGCCGAGGGCTCCATCGACGCGAGCTCCATGCTCAAGCCCGTGCTCGCACGCGGTTCGTTCCAGATCATCGGAGCCACGACCGCCGAGGAGTTCCGCAAGTACCTGACGAAGGACCCGGCGTTCGAGCGGCGCTTCCAGCCCATCGATGTCGAGGAGCCGAGCGTCGAGGACACCATCAAGATCCTGAAGGCCCTGCTGCCGCGCTACGAGCAGCATCACCACGTGCAGTACACGCCGGCGGCGGTCGATGCCGCGGCGAGCCTGTCGTCCCGCTACATCCAGGACCGCTTCCTGCCCGATAAGGCCATCGACCTGATCGACGAGGCCGGTGCACGTGCCCGCATCGCGCGCAACCGCGCCCCCGAGCCGGTCCGCACGGCGGAAACGAAGCTGAACGAGCTCAAGGATGCCGTGGACAAGGCGACCGCCGACGATGACATGAACCAGGCCGCCGAGCTCACCGAGCAGCAGCATGCGGCCGAGATCGCCCTGTCCGAGGCGCGCGCCGCCTGGAACGCCGAGATGGACGCGAGCCCGCTCGTGATCGACGTGCCGCAGATCGCCGACATCGTGTCCGCGACCTCGGGCGTGCCCGTGTCGTCGCTGACCGAGGACGAGAGCCGTCGCCTGCTGGCCTGCGAGGACGTGCTCAAGACCCGCATCATCGGGCAGGATGAGGCGGTCCACGCCGTGGCCAAGGCCATCCGCCGCAGCCGCTCGCCGCTCAAGGACCCGCGCCGTCCCGGCGGCTCGTTCATCTTCCTGGGCCCGACGGGCACCGGTAAGACCGAGCTCGCCAAGACGCTCGCCGAGTACCTGTTCGGCAGCAAGGACGCGCTCATCAGCTTCGACATGTCCGAGTTCTCGAGCGAGTACGAGGTCTCCAAGCTCATCGGTAGCCCCCCGGGCTATGTGGGCCACGAGGAGGGCGGCCAGCTCACCAAGGCCGTGCGCCGCCATCCGTATTCGGTCGTCCTGTTCGACGAGATCGAGAAGGCGCACCCGGATATCTTCAACATCCTGCTGCAGGTGCTCGATGAGGGCCGCCTGACCGACGGCCAGGGCAAGACGGTCGACTTCCGCAACACGGTGATCATCATGACGTCCAACGTGGGCGCGCGCGAGATCGCCCAGGACGCGAGCGTGGGCTTCGGCACGACGGGCGAAAGCGGCCTGACCGCCGGCGAGATCAAGAGCCGTGCGATGGGAGAGCTCAAGCGCCTGTTCCGCCCCGAGTTCCTGAACCGTATCGACGACATCGTCGTGTTCCAGAAGCTCACGGGCGATTCGCTGACCAAGATCGCGCACCTGCTCGTGGACGACCTGCGCCAGCGCCTGATCGCGAACGGCATGAACATCGTGCTGACCGACGCCGCGATCGCCAAGATCGTGGCCGAGGGCACCGACCTCACCAACGGCGCCCGTCCGCTGCGCCGCGCCATCCAGCGCCTGATCGAGGACCCGCTATCCGAGGAGCTGCTGGCGGGCGAGTGGCGCGAGGGCGACACGGTGCTGACCGACGTCGTCGATGGCGAGTTCGTGTTCAGCCACGGCACGGGCGAGATCCCCGCGCCCCGCGGGACCGGCGCACTCGGCGGCTCGTTTGAGCCCGCGCCCCGCAGCGGCGGCGGCGCGCCCGCGCTTACGGGCGGTGGCTCGGGCGGTGTTGCCCAGGCTGGCGCCGGCACCCGATAATCTCCAGCTTCGCAAAGGCGGCTCCCTCCTAGGAGCCGCCTTTGTCCATTTTCAGGACGGAGATGTTTCCAGGCCCCCGCGGGTGGGAAAATCCGACATTTCAAGTTTGAAAAAGAAGTCTCGGGGCATCATCTTTCATGCGAGAATAAAAGCATGACTGTGGCGGAAACGTTCGATGGAGCAGCACATTGGATAAACTCGAGATTCAGAAGCGTATGGACCAAGCCGTTCGCCTGACCGCTCCCGGCCAGCCTATCAGGACCGCTCTCGATATGATCATCGCGGGCCACCTTGGCGCGTTGATCTGCGTGGGCGACACCGAGCACGTGCTCGCCTCGGGCAACGATGGCTTCCCCCTGAACATCTCGTTTACCTCCAACCGTCTGTTCGAGCTTTCGAAGATGGACGGCGCCGTCGTTATCGACGAGGACCTCTCGCACATCCTGCGCGCCAACTTTCACCTGAACCCGGATGCCTCCATCTCCACGAACGAGACGGGCATGCGCCACCGCACCGCCGCCCGCATGAGCGTGCTCACCGACGCCATCGTCATCTCGGTTTCGTCGCGCCGCTCGGTGGTGAACGTCTACGTGCACGGCAAGTCGTACGAGATCCAGCCGGTCTCCATGATCATGAGCTCCGTCAACCAGCTCATCGCCACATTGCAGACCACCCGGACCTCGCTCGACAAGTCGCTCGTGCGCCTGACCGCCCTCGAGCTCGACGACTACGTCACGCTCGCTGACATCACGGACATCTTCTCGCTGTTCGAGATCATGCAGCAGGCGAAAACTGAGCTCAAAAGCTGCATCGTCAAGCTCGGCAACCAGGGCAAGCTCGTCCAGATGCAGATGGAGCAACTGGCGGGCGAGAGCATGGATACCGAGTACGACCTCATGATCCGCGATTACGCCTCCGATTCGTCCGAGGAGAACGCGCTGCGCATCCGCGAGTGCTTCAGCGCTATGACGCCCGAGGAGCTTTCGAATCCTAGCCGCGTCGCTGCGGCGCTCGGCTTCGACGACCTCGACGAGGACTCCGTCATGACCCCGCTCGGCCTGCGCACGCTTTCGCGCGTGTCCGTCGTGCGCGACGGCGTTGCCGAGAAGATCGTGGACGAGTACGGCTCGCTCCAGGGTTTGATGGGCGATATCCAGAAGGATCCCGAGCGCCTGGGCGATTTCGGTGTGAACAACCCCGCGATTCTTGCGGATACGCTTGCGCGCATGCAGGGCAAGGCGGGTGCCTAGGATGGAAGCCGCGCGCGGGGATGTCTGCGCGGTCGTCGTTGCCGGCGGCAGCGGCCAGCGCTTCGGAAACCCCGGTGGCAAGCAACTTATCGATGCGGCGGGCAAGCCGCTCATGTCGTGGTCGCTTCTGGCGTTCGACCGGGCGCCGTCGGTCGGCCATATCGTGGTGGTGTGCCCTGCCGAGCGCACCGATGAGGTACGCCGCGTGGCGGTCGAGCCGTTCGGGCTCTCCACGCCGGTGAGCTTTGCTGCGGCGGGGGAGACCAGGCAGGATTCCACCCGTTCCGGCCTTGATGCAGTGCCGTTTACCTGCGCTTTCGTTGCCATCCATGATGGGGCGCGCCCCCTGATCACCCCGGAGCTTATCGAGCGCGCCGTGGCGGTGCTGCGCGATACGGACGGTGCGGACGGCGTGGTGTGCGGCCAGCCGGCTGTCGATACGCTGAAGCTCGTCGACGAGGAGGCCGTCATCCAGGGAACACCCCCGCGCAGCAGTTATTGGACCGTGCAGACCCCGCAGATCTTCACGGTGGAGGCCCTGCGTCGCGCCGAGGAGGCCGCACGTGCCGAGGGGTTCGTGGGTACCGACGACGCTTCGTTGGTGGAGCGCGCCGGCGGGCGCGTGCTGTGCGTCGAGAGCCCGCGCGACAACCTCAAGGTGACGCTTCCGGAGGACCTGCCGCTCGTCGAGTTCCTGCTGGGGCAGCGGCAGTAGCGTCGCGGGCTGTGTTTTGCCCCGCGTTCCGGGCGTATCTGGGCGGCGGTGGATGAAATCCTTAGTTTTGTACCGCGCGGGGAAGTTAAGCCTATGCCCGTTGAATGCGCAAAGCGGACAAATCGCTCATGGCGGTCATAAAGGACTGTTTTCGGACTCGTTTTTTGGCAGCGTGCTCGGCGCATGCCCGTTCTTGCATGCTGTGCCGGTACATAAGTCACGATTTCAGCCACGGTGTACCGCGGAGGGCGGTGGCGGGTGGCAAGAAATGTAACTTAAGCATTTTTAGATGGCTGCTGGTCAGGGGCTTTTCGCCGTCGACGGGTTGAAATAGCTTCTGATATGAGCGATTGTGACCGGTTTGACGGCGGAAATCGCGCGAACTGTGAAGCTTTTTGACGGCCTTAGATCCAGACCCATTCAGGCAGTGGGTCTGTAAAATGCTCAAGCTGCAATTATAGCCAGGTGCGCCTCACGCCGCCCGAATTCCCCGCGTGTGCCCCGACTGTCGCACGGCAATCTTCCGGAAGGCCGCGCCCCGCAAGATGAACGTGCCCGTACGAGACCCGGCTCGCGCCGCATGCGCTTGCCATCGTGCGGTATGATGCATGGGTACGCACTAGATGAGGAAGGCTTTGCCATGCAGCTGCCCGCGCTCTCCATAGGACACGGCTACGACGTCCACCGTCTGGTGGAGGGGCGTCGCTGCATCATCGGCGGCGTGGACATTCCCTACGAGAAAGGCCTGCTTGGCCACTCGGATGCCGACGTGCTGGCGCATGCGTTGGCCGACGCCATCCTCGGCGCCTGCCGCGGCGGCGATATCGGCAAGCTCTTTCCGGACACGGATCCGGCCTATGAGGGCGCCGACTCCCTCGTGTTGCTCTCGCGCGTGATGGCGTTTGCCCGCGAGCGCGGCTATGAGCTTGTTGACGCCGACTGCACCATTGCGGCCCAGGCACCCAAGATCACCCCGCATCGTGATGCGATGCGCGAGAACCTCGCCCGTGCCCTCGGTGTGCGCGTGGATCAGATCGGCGTGAAAGCCACCACCACCGAAAAGCTCGGCTGGGAAGGCCAAGGCGAAGGCATCGGCGCCTGGGCCGTCTGCCTTCTCACACGATGTATCTAAAAGAGTTCGGCGCAGCCGAACTCGCCATCTTTCCTTCCCGCTAAGGACCCCTTGCCCGCTCGATGGGCGCAGCAACGTCGCCTATTGGGTGCGGTACCATCTAGTTGAGTTGACATGCAGGGAGGTTTGCTGGATTCGCCCGCTGCGAGTTCCGCACGCAAAGGAGAGCCCAGTGGGCTCTCCGTCTTGCGCAGGACTGCCCGAGCGCCGGGCGAATCCAGCAAACCTCCCCAGAAGGGTATCTACCATGAAGATCTACAACAGCAAGACTCGCAAGAAGGAAGACTTCCAGCCCATCGAGGAGGGCAAGGTCCGCATGTACGTGTGCGGCCCCACGGTCTACGACAACATCCATATCGGCAACGCGCGCACGTTCATCAGCTTCGACGTCATCCGCCGCTGGCTGATCGCCTCCGGCTACGAGGTCACCTTCGCGCAGAACCTGACCGACGTGGACGACAAGATCATCAACCGCGCCAACGAGCAGGGCCGCACGGCCGAGGAGGTCGCGAGCGAGTTCTCCGACAAGTTCATCGCCGTCATGCACAAGGCCAATGTGATGGATCCCGATGTCCGCCCGCGCGCGACCAAGGAGATCGGTCCCATGATCGGCATGATCAAGACGCTGATCGAGCAGGGCCATGCCTACGCGGCCGACAACGGTGACGTGTACTTCGCGGTGCGCAGCGACCCCACCTACGGTGAGGTGTCCGGTCGCAAGATCGACGATCTTATGGTCGGCGCGCGTATCGAGGAGAACGAGGACAAGAACGACCCGCTCGACTTCGCCCTGTGGAAGGCGGCCAAGCCCGGCGAGCCCATGTGGAACTCCCCGTGGGGCCAGGGCCGTCCCGGCTGGCATACCGAGTGCGCCGCCATGGTGCATCGCTACTTGGGCACGCCGATCGACATCCACGGTGGCGGTTCTGACCTTGCCTTCCCGCACCACGAGAACGAGTGCGCCCAGGCTACCTGCGCCTGGCACCAGGGCTTTGCCAACACCTGGATGCACACGGGTATGCTGCTGGTGGACGGCGAGAAGATGAGCAAGAGCCTCGGCAACTTCTTTACGCTCGAGGAGGTGCTCGAGAAGCACTCCGCCGCGGCGCTTCGCCTGCTCATGCTGCAGACGCACTATCGCAGTCCGCTCGACTTCTCCTGGGAGCGCCTCGAGGGCGCGGAGAACTCGCTCGCGCGTATTGCCGGCACGGTCAACAACCTCGTGTGGGCTGCGCGCCACAGCGAGAGCGAGCCGGATGCCGAGCTCGCGGCCAAGCTTGGCGCTGCGGTCGATGCGGCCAAGGCCGAGTTCGAGGCCCAGATGAACGACGACTTCAACACCGCTGGTGCGGTGGCGGCATACTTCCAGCTGGTAACCGAGGCCAACACGTACCTGGATCAGGCAGGATCCGCTGCCGACAAGGATGTCGCTGCCGGCGCTGCGGCGAGCATCGCCGGTGCGTTCAAGGTGCTCGGTGTCGAGCTGCCGGAGCCCGAGGAGGAGCTGCCCGTAGGTCTGCTCGGCGTCGCGGCGGGGCTTGTCGCCTACACGGGCGACGACGTGAACGAGGCCGCCGAGAAGATTCTCGCCGCCCGCGCCGAGGCGCGCGCCGCCAAGAACTGGGACCTCGCCGATGCCATCCGCGACCAGCTGCGCGACATGGGTCTCATGATTGAGGACACCGCCGCCGGCTCCCGTATCAAAACGATTCAGAAGTAGGCGTGAAAAAACCCTAGAGGTTTTTGCACCTGGCAGGGCCGTCTTCCGCCTTTGGGCGGGAGGCGGCCTTCAATGTGAAAATACCCCAGGGGTTTTTACACCTGCCGGGCACGCATATAGCGTGTGGAATTGGGGCAGGGGCGCTTTCACCTTATATACTGCTAGCCGAACAGATGCGAATCAGATAGGAGCCTTATGGTACGACAGCAGAACAACAGGGGGCAGCGCACCGATAGCCGCTCTACCTGCAACGATAGCCGCAAGGCCGCCGGGGCACCGCGCTCCGCAAAGGGGCAGGGGAGCGCGCCTTCGCGCGGCAAGTCCCGTGCGGGCAAGCCGTCGCCGCGTCCTGTGCGTGGCGGCCAGGGTCCCGCTGCGCCGGCAGGCTCCTTCCTGGAGGGCCGCCGTGCTGCCGCCGAGGCCCTGCGCACGGGCTTTCCCATCAAGCGCGCGCTGGTGGCGGAGAACGCTTCGAAGGATGTGACGCTCAGCCAGCTGGTCGACGCGCTTCGCTCGGCGAGCGTACCGGTCCAGTATGTGGCGCGCGAGCAGCTCGAGGTGATTTCGAGCCATGGTGCGCACCAGGGCATCGCGCTCGAGGTCGGCGACTATCCGTATGCCGATCTGGCCGATATCATCGCCCGTACAGGCGACGGCCCCGCGCTCGTGGTCGTGCTCGACCACGTGACCGATGCCGGCAACTTCGGCGCCATCGTGCGCTCGGCCGAGGTCGTGGGCGCGGCGGGCGTGGTCATCGCCAGCAAGCGTGCCGCGGAGGTTACGGTCGCCACCTACAAGACCAGCGCCGGAGCGGTCATGCACCTGCCGATCGCGCGCGTTCCCAACATCGCGCGCGCCCTGGAGGACCTCAAGGAAGCGGGCTTTTGGGTCTGCGGTTCGTCAGAGCACGCCGAGCAGGTGTGCTGGGATGCCCCGCTTGCCGGCAAGGTTGCGATGGTTATGGGCTCGGAGGGCGAGGGCATCTCGCGCCTGGTGCTGGAGACCTGCGATTTTCTGACCAAGCTGCCCCAACGCGGCGAGACCGAGAGCCTGAATGTTGCCCAGGCTGCCACGACGATGATGTTCGAGTGGATGCGCCAGAACCGCTCCGGCCTGTTCGCAGGGGCGGTCGAATAGGGCATGACGAAGAAGAATCGTGCAAAGTCCAAGGCCAAGCGCTTTGGCGAGGGCTCGGCGCAGAAGTATGTGGACGCAAGCACCTACGGTGTGGGCAACGCGTTCGCCTCGGCATTCTCCGTGCCCGACGTCCCGCGCGGATCCAATGTGAGCGGCAAACGCGAGCTTTTGGTGGTTGACGGCTACAACGTTATCCATTGCTCGCCGCGCTACGAGTCCCTCATCTTCGAAAAGGGGGACGAGCCGTATTCGCACGACGTGTACGACCGCGCCCGCACGGCGCTCGTGGCGGATGTCGCGGCGTTCGCTGGTCGGCGCTACGAGCCGGTCATCGTGTTCGACGGCGCAGGCAACCTGAGTTTCGATCGGCCCAACCTGCCGCAGGCGGGCGTGCGGATCGAGTACTCGCCGACGGGCGTATCGGCGGACACGGTTGTGCAGCAGCTGTGCACGGAGGCCCGCGAGGCAGGGCGCGCCTGCACGGTGGTCACAAGCGACGGCACCATTCAGGCGACCGTGATGGGCAAGGGCGTGGCGCGCATCTCGGCCCGCATGTTCGTGGAGGAGCTGCGTCATGTCGATGATGACGTGCGCGAGGCGGAGGAGGCCCCGCAGGTAAAGATGACGCTCGGCAGCCGTCTTTCGCCTGAGACCCTCGCCAAGCTCAAGGCATTCCGCGCACAGCAGTAACATCGGCGGATTGTGCTTGCCCGACCTTGGCGCCATCCGCTATCCTGTAAAGGCTTCGCGCTCAGCGCCAAGCGTGCCAGCGTGGCTCAACGGTAGAGCAAGTGATTTGTAATCACTGGGTTGCGGGTTCGATTCCTGTCGCTGGCTCCATGAGATTGACGGGCCCGGTTCCACGGCGGAACCGGGCCCGTTTTGCGTATGTGCAGGAATCGAACCCGGCTGCGGGCGCGAAGCGGTGCGGATGCGCGAGCATCCGCCGCGAAGCCGAAGGGGAGCCAACGAAGATTCCAGCCGTCGCTCCCGGACCCGCGATCGCCAACAACAGAAGCTGCCAGACGCCTTTCGGACGATGCGGACAACCACGGCGCCAGACATCACCGATAACAGGCTTCTTCACAAGCTCACCACGATAAAGCAGTATCAAAACCGCAGGTCAGCGTATGTTTGACAAAGGAGGGATACGCCCGGAGCCGTGTATTAGAAGACTTTCCGTTGACACGCGGACCCCGAGCGTCGTAATATCCTTTCTGCGCAAGGGCGGCCAGCCGCTCCGAGCGCGTGAACACATGGGAGTTTGCCCGAGTGGTTAATGGGGACGGGCTGTAAACCCGTTGGCTATGCCTACATAGGTTCGAATCCTATAGCTCCCACCCGTTCACGCCTGTGTAGCTCAGTCGGTAGAGCACCTCGTTGGTAACGAGGAGGTCACCGGTTCAAGTCCGGTCGCAGGCTCCAGTACGGCGGTGTAGCTCAGCTGGTTAGAGCACACGGTTCATACCCGTGGCGTCACTGGTTCGAATCCAGTCACCGCTACCCAGGTAACACGGTGGCTTTCCTATATCCTAGGGGAGCCACTAAGTTTATTGGTACGTCCCGCGGAGGGACACCTTAAGGAGGAGGCTTCATGGCCAAGGAAAAGTTCGAGCGCACTAAGCCGCATGTTAACATCGGCACCATCGGTCACGTCGACCACGGTAAGACCACGCTGACCGCTGCCATCACCAAGGTTCTCTCCGAGACCGACGGCTGCAAGGCTGACTTCACCGCGTTCGAGAACATCGACAAGGCTCCCGAGGAGCGCGAGCGCGGCATCACCATCTCCGTTGCTCACGTCGAGTACGAGACCGCTACCCGTCACTATGCTCACGTTGACTGCCCCGGCCACGCCGACTACGTCAAGAACATGATCTCCGGTGCTGCCCAGATGGACGGCGCTATCCTGGTCATCGCCGCCACCGACGGCCCCATGGCTCAGACCCGCGAGCACATCCTGCTCGCCCGTCAGGTCGGCGTTCCCTACATCGTCGTCTTCCTGAACAAGTGCGACATGGTCGACGATGACGAGCTCATCGACCTCGTCGAGATGGAGACCCGTGAGCTCCTCTCCGAGTACGACTTCCCCGGCGACGACATCCCCGTCATCCGTGGTTCCGCTCTCGGCGCCCTCAACGGCGAGGAGAAGTGGTACGCCTCCATCCGTGAGCTCATGGATGCTGTCGACTCCTACATCCCGACCCCCGAGCGCGACAACGAGAAGCCGTTCCTGATGGCTGTCGAGGACGTCATGACCATCTCTGGTCGTGGCACCGTCGCCACCGGTCGTGTCGAGCGTGGCGAGCTCAAGCTCAACGACCCCGTCGAGATCGTCGGCATCAAGGAGACCCAGTCCTCCGTTGCTACCGGCATCGAGATGTTCCGCAAGACCATGGACTTCTGCGAGGCTGGCGACAACGTCGGCATCCTGCTCCGTGGTATCAAGCGTGAGGACATCGAGCGCGGCCAGGTTCTCTGCAAGCCCGGTTCGGTTCACCCGCACACCAAGTTCACCGGCGAGGTCTACGTCCTCACCAAGGAGGAGGGCGGCCGCCACACGCCGTTCTTCGATGGCTACCGTCCGCAGTTCTACTTCCGTACCACTGACGTGACCGGTTCCGTCAAGCTCCCCGAGGGCACCGAGATGGCCATGCCTGGTGACCACATCACCATCGAGGGCGACCTCATTCACCCGATCGCCATGGAGGAGGGCCTGCGCTTCGCTATCCGCGAGGGTGGCCACACCGTCGGCTCGGGCATCGTCAGCACCATCATCGAGTAACTTTAGTCGCTCGTAGCTGATCGCTTTGTTAGAACCCGGCTCCTCTTTCGGGGGAGCCGGGTTTTCCATGTCTGTTCCTTTGTGCAGGTTGTGTAACGTATTTGCAGAAATCCACCGGATATCAAAGGAGCATTGACACACTATCGTATCTGCGGTTTAATGTTCCACCGTGCCCGTAGGGGACGGTAAATGGAGGTTTTTGATACATGCGTACTCTCGTTACACTTGCCTGCACCGAGTGCAAGCGTCGCAACTATACGACGACCAAGAACAAGGCGAACATGCCTGATCGCATGGAGATCAAGAAGTATTGCCCCTGGTGCCGTCGTCACACCGTGCACAAAGAGACCCGCTAGTCTCACTTACATACGCCAGTAGTTCAATTGGTAGAGCAACGGTCTCCAAAACCGTCTGTTGAGGGTTCGAGTCCTTCCTGGCGTGCCAGTTTGTAATCCGTAAGCCTCCTTGTGAGGCTTACGGTTTCTAATGAAGATGTGCTTTAGCCCGGAGGTAAGCGCTATGGCCAACAAGAAGACGAAGAAGAAGGGCGCTGAGGCCACCCAGGCCGCCCCTGCTTCCAAGGTTGAGCCCAAGAAGGCTGACCTCAAGAAGGCCGATTCCAAGAAGGCCTCCAAGAAGAGCGATAAGAAGGCTGCCAAGGCCAAGGACGCCAAGCCCGGTATCATCGCCCGCTCCAAGAAGTACATCAGCTCTGTTCGCTCCGAGATGAAGCGCGTCGTGTGGCCTTCCAAGAAGGAGCTTGTCAACTACTCGATCGCAGTCATCGTTTCGCTGATCGTCGTCGGTGTCGTTATTGCCGGCCTCGACGCCCTCATCAGCGGCGGCCTGGTTGTCTTCTCCGGGCTGAGGGGGTAAGCATGAGCAAGCGTTGGTACGTGGTCCACACCTACTCCGGTTACGAGAATAGGGTTAAGTCCGATCTCGAGCATCGTATCGAGACTATGGGCATGCAGGACCGCATCTTCAATATCGAGATTCCTGTCGAGCGCGTCACCGAGATCAAAGAGGGCGGCAAGCGCGAGACTAAGGATTCCAAGATCTTCCCCGGCTATGTGCTCGTCCGCATGGAGATGGACGATGACGCTTGGACCTGCGTGCGCAACACGCCCGGCGTCACCGGCTTTTTGGGTGCCAACGGCAAGCCCGCTCCGCTTTCGCGCGAGGAGTATAACAAGATGATGCGGAAGTCGACCAAGGGCGGCACGCCCAAGCGCACCTCCGTCAGCATCGAGGTCGGTACCCCCGTCAAGGTCATCTCCGGTCCGCTTGCCGACTTCGACGGCAAGGTCTCCGAGGTCAACGCCGAGGCGGGCAAGGTCAAGGTCACGCTGATGATCTTCGGCCGCGAGACCCCGGTCGAGCTTTCGTTCGATCAGATCTCTGTTATCGGTTAGGCGTCTATCGCGCGTTCGCGCTTCGCTGCCCGGCTGCTCACCGGGACGGTGTGCTTCTAACGAGTTCGCGCTGACGATATAGGAACTATTCGACACGTTCGTGTTTTACAGGAAGGAATGACAATGGCTGAGAAGAAGGTTGCCACCGTCATCAAGCTCCAGATTCCTGCTGGCGCTGCGAACCCCGCTCCTCCCGTCGGCCCCGCTCTGGGCGCCGCTCAGGTCAACATCATGCAGTTCTGCCAGGCGTTCAACGCCGCTACGCAGGACAAGCAGGGCGACATCATCCCCGTTGAGATCACCGTCTACGAGGATCGCTCCTTCAACTTCATCTGCAAGACCCCTCCGGCGGCTCACCTTATCAAGAAGGAGCTCAAGCTGAAGGGCGGCTCTGCTGTTCCCCAGCGCGACAAGGTCGGCCAGCTCACCCAGGAGCAGCTCACCAAGATCGCCGAGATCAAGATGCCGGACCTCAATGCCAACGACATCGAGGCCGCTAAGAAGATCGTCGCCGGTACCGCCCGCTCCATGGGCGTGACCATCGCCGACGCATAAGTTTTCTTTGGTAACCTCGGGCACGTCAAAACGGCGTGCCCGTCTGCGCAATTCGGCGCAATCGGATGTGGGAGGGCATAGGCCCGTTCACCACAGGAGGTATGTATCATGGCTAAGCATGGTAAGACGTTCCGCGCTGCCGCGGAGAAGGTCGATCGCTCCGAGCTCTACACCCCGCTCGCGGCTGTCAAGCTCGTGAAGGAGATCGCCCCGGCCAAGTTCGACGAGACCGTTGAGGCTCACTTCCGTCTGGGCATCGACACCCGTAAGGCCGACCAGAACATCCGTGGCTCCATCTCTCTGCCCCATGGCACCGGCAAGTCCGTGCGTGTCGCCGTCTTCGCCGATGGCGCCAAGGCTGATGAGGCTCGCGAGGCTGGCGCCGACATCGTCGGTTCCGACGAGCTGATCGCCGACATCCAGAAGGGCGAGATCAACTTCGACGCCGCTATCGCCACCCCGAACATGATGGCCAAGGTTGGCCGCATCGGTAAGATCCTCGGCCCCCGTGGCCTCATGCCGAACCCCAAGCTCGGCACCGTGACCATGGACGTCGCTAAGATGGTCGGCGAGCTCAAGGCCGGCCGTGTTGAGTACCGCGCTGACCGCTACGGCATCTGCCACGTGCCGGTGGGCAAGGTCTCCTTCGACGACGAGAAGCTCGTGGAGAACTACGCCGCTCTGTACACCGAGATCCTGCGCGTTAAGCCTTCTTCCGCGAAGGGCAAGTACGTGAAGAGTATCTCCATGTCCTCCACCATGGGCCCGGGCGTCAAGGTTGACCCCGCCGTCCAGCGTGACTTCATGGCTGAGTAGCCAAACGCGACATAGCTTGCTGTAAAGCCCGGTTCCGCGCTTGCGGGGCCGGGCTTTTGCTTTGAACGGCAGTGGAGTGCAGGCGAGGGGTTAGAAAATGCCTTGATTCGAGTTGGGGGGGGGGAGGGGTGTATTCTTTCGACGGATAACAGTCATGCAGTGGATGGTCGGACTGCACGGAAATGTTGGAAGGGACCTCATACAGATGCCCAGCATGAGACGGGCGGCCGAAGGGACTGCTGCCGTCGCTGCGCGTTTGTTGCGTCACCTGCCTGCCCCTGCAGCACAACCGACCGGCGCGACCGACGGCAGCGTAACCGACGGAATTCGATTCAGCACTCTCGACAACCAAACAAGACCGTGCCATGCGGTTTCTCGGCGCATGGCGACCACGATGCTGGGCGCCCATTCCCTGAGGCGCTTTCTCGCGGTCGCCGTCGTTCTAGTCGCGGCGCTCGGCGCCGGGCTCGCGCCGAGGGCGGCGCTGGCGGAGGGGGACGAGTACGAGGTCTCGAGCGGCACGTACGAAAGCGTCGTGGAGCAGATCAGGGGGAGCGTCGATGCGGGCTCCGACGTGACGCTGGTGCTCACCGAAGACCTGGAGCTCACATCGTCGAGTTATCAGCGAGCGCCCGTCGAGTTCGGCATAGAGGGCTATCACGTGACCTATAGGAGCGCCGAGGGCGGGCCCTACGCCCTCGGCGCCAGCAGCTACTATCTGCAGGGCGCGATCGGGGACGTCACCTTCGACAACGTGTGGCTCGCCGTCGGCCAGCACCAGGATCGGGACCAGGGCACCGTCTCGAGCTTCTACGCGAACGGGCACACGGTCGAGTTCACCGAGAACTTTAGCCAGCCGATCGCGAGCCTGTACGGCGGCTCGAGCGGAGAGTCCGTCGACTCCACGCACCTCATCATCAACGGTGACCTCATCGCCGGAGGGGCCTCCCAGAACTGGAAGGTCTACGGCGGCGGCTGCTACAGCGGCTCCGGCAACAGCTCCTCAGACGGAAGGGTCGAGGGCGATGTCGTCATCGAGCTGGGCGCGCACTCGCGCGTCCCATTGGTCTACGGCGGCGGCAAGGACGCCCCCGTCGTCGGCGACGTCACCATCACGCTGCGTGGGGACGCCTCGGATCCAAACCACCACGTCGGGAACATCACGGGCGGCGGCAGCGTGACCGATGACGCCCCCGACAATGCAAACTACCCCGGACGATACGCCGGCACGGTGGGCGGCGACGTCACGATCAACCTCGAGAGCGGACGGTGCGCCGGGCTTGCGTCGGGCGGCAGCTACGTGTCAAGCGGGAGCTCGGATAGGAGCGCCCCCGAAGACATCCAGAATCTGAATGATAAGTACGCGAGGTATGATTACCTGTTCTCCGGGACCGTAGCCGGAAACGTGAGCGTCACGATGGGGCGAGAAGGCGACGCCGCAAGGACGCTCGTGCTCGAGACGTCGGTCAACAACAGCGGCGGCTCCACGTACTCGGTCATTCAGGGGGACGTGGGCCTGACCGTCAACGACGGCGCCAAGCTCCAGGACCTTCAGGGCATGGGGCGCAACGACATCGTCGAGGGCGCCGTCGGCATTACGGTCAACGGCGGCGAGGTCGAGGATACCGTCTGGGGCCTCGGGGAGGCGTGGTATTCCTCCGAGGGCGCGCACGAGGTCGGCCGCGGCGACGATCCCGACGAAGGCAATTACTACCCCAAGGACGCCGTCACCATTACGCTCAACGGCGGCAGCGTCGGGAGCATCGCATGGTTCGAGCAGTACCTGTATGACGGGCGGGGCGCAAAGTACGGCACGCCGCAGGTCTACGGCAACGTCGTCGTGAACGTGAACGGCGGGAAGGTCGGACAGGTCTACGTCTGCAATCCGAGCGAGGCCGACCCGACCGGCTGGGCGAGCGGGCACGAGGAACTCGCCTACGTGCGCGGCGACAAGGGCATCGAGCTCCACGTGAGGGGTGGCCAGTTCACGAACGTGCCTTCGATTTACGCGTATAGCCTCAGCCGCGTCTACCGTGGACAGCGCATCTACTTCGAGAACGATTCCGCGGTCTACCTCTATCAGATTGTGGGCGCTAACGCGAGAAACAACGAGGTTTATGCCGAGGCAACGGGAGAGAGCGGCGCGGACATCATCGTGGACAACTCCGCACCAGCCACGCTCATGTACTACACGAGGGGTGGCTCAACGCGGCCAGTCTTCGGCGCATTGGATGACGAGGACGAGCTTTGCGGGAGCATCGACATCCAGTCTGGTACGCTCGCGATGGCCGGAGAGGCTGCCATTCTCGGAGACCTCACCATCTCAGATAAGGGCACGCTCACCATGCCCACCACCGAGTCGGCCGGAGTCTCGAGCTCCCTCAACGTTGACGGCCGGGCTGCTATCGACGACGGTGTGAGTGGAGGCCAGCTCCAGACTACGACGGCAAGCACCTACAATTGGTCCAGCAGCGGCGCATCGCGCGTGTATTCGACAACAACCGAGGCATCGCCCAAGGAAGGCGAGGTCTACGTGCGGTCCATGGACACCAACGAGACCGCTAAGGCCGAGAGCGACGCCGAGCTGCTCGATCTCGACAGCGCCCCGGGAGTGGCCGCTGGCCTCTATGTCGAGTACACTCAGCAGGATGCGGCGCTCACGGCGAACGGCGCGAAGTACTCTCACGCCTGGCGCATCGCCCAGGGCGAGGTTCTCGAGGTTGAGGAGTATCACGTCCTCTACGAGTTCGTCTGCGGCACGCGAGGGGCGAGCCTTCCGGACGCGGTGACCGACCTTCTGCCGACAGACGGAAACGCGTACGCCATGGGAGACACGGTGACGGCGATTCAGCCCACCCAGACGTCCGTACCGGGGCCGAAGAACAGCGACGAGGACTCCCCGATGGGCGTGTGGACGTTCGTGCAGTATGATGCGGACTCCAAGGTCGTGTCCGAAGAGACGCTGAAGCCCGGGACGTCGTCAGACGATCCGGCCCGATACGTCAAGTTCAAGGGGACGTGGGAGTGGACCGAGGGCGCTTTCACGGTCTCCTACTCCTAGGGCGAGCAGCCTTTCGGCGAAGACATCCTTTACGACGCTGACGGCAGCGTCGTGACGCCTGCGCTGCCCGAGGCGACGGGCGGATACCATCGCAACGATGTCGTCACCGTCGACACGAATTACACGAGCTCGACCGTCTACTACACGCACGACCAGGACGGCAACGTGAACGGGTCGTACACGTTCTCGGGATGGTCGTCAGATGACGTCAGCATCTCGGAGGACGGCACCTTCACCATGCCGGCAGCCGACGTCGAGCTCGAGGGCACCTGGACCCGCAACGAGATGGGCCAGGACCGGCTCACCTACGACAAGAACGCCGACGCCGCGACGGGCGCCACGGGCCCCACCGTCGGCTATGAGGGCGGGACGGTAAAGGTCGCCGAGAACGGCTTCACCCGCCCTGGCTTCAGGTTCACGGGCTGGAACACGCAGCCCGATGGTGAAGGCACCGGCTACGATGAAGGCGCCAACTACGCCCTCACCGACGGCGATGATGTCCTCTACGCCCAATGGGAGCGCATCGCTACCCCGCTGACCCCGAAGGCCGTATCCCTCGTGGCCTACGAGGGCGGCGCAGGGTCGTCCGCCAACCCGTACGACGCCCTGCCCGAGCCCGTGTGGCGCTTCGAGGCCGAGGGCTGGACGCTGTACGTGGACGGCGTGAAGCAGGATCCGGATGCCGCCGCCTTCCAGTGGGGCTACTTCGCCGCGGGCTCCGAGACCGAGCAGATCTCCGCTGCCCAGAAGGGCGTCTACGAGCTGCACGCCTGGCCCCTCGAGGGCGATCCAGAGGTGGTCGCGCAGGATTCCGATGGCTCTTGGTACATCCTCGACCTCGGCGGCGACACGGAGGTCGTCGACGAGGAAGACAGGGCCGTGACCGTTTCCGTCCGCGACGTCGTGAACGGGAAGGAGGCGGAGGAGCTCTCCGCGGAAGTCCTCAAGCCCGTGGTCGCCGGCGGCGGGCACGCCGCCGCGGCGCGCGCTGTGTGCGCCGAGGGCGGCGCCCACGCCCACGTGGCGGAGAGGACCGGGTTCGAGAAGAACGGCATCGACGGGCTCCCGGTCGCCGACCCCTCCCAGGTCTCCCTCCTGTACGACGACCTGATCCCGAACGTGCTCGGCGGTGCCGACCGCATGGGCGCGCTCGACGAGAAGGCGCGCGCGGCGGTGGGCGGCGAGTTCGCCTCCGGCGGCTACGGGAAGGACTTCAAGTACCTCGACCTCGTCGACAAGAGCGACGGCAACCTCTGGGTCGCCACCGCCGACGGCTCGGACACGACCGTCTTCATCCCCTACCGCGGCGACATGACTGCCGACAAGACGATCTCCGGCGTCAGGTTCACCGGCCTCACGCGCGACTACACGGTGGGCGGAACCGACGATGACGTCGACGCCGCCGTGAGCGCCTCGAGCGCGTTCGAGCTGGACGTGGTCAAGTCGGACGGCGGCATCACGTTCACCATCCCGAGCGGGCAGTTCGGTCCCATTGAGCTGATGTGGGTAGGTGATTCGGGCGGCGAAGGTCCCGACATCCCGAATCCCCCGGTGACCGATCCCGATGAGCCGGACGATCCGGACATCCCTGACGAGCCCGACACCCCGGACGAGCCGGATAACCCTGACGAGCCCGATACGCCGGAACCGGACGAGCCCGACACTCCGGAAGAGCCCGACGAGCCGGATACCCCGGACACCCCGGAGCCCAGCGAGCCGAGCACGCCGGAACCCAGCGAGCCCACCAAGCCGAGCAACCCCGAGGCGACGATCCCCCAGACCGGTGACGCGCTCACCATCGCCGCGGCACTCAGTGCACTTGCTGGCACGGGCGTGATCGGCGCGGGCGTCGCTGCCAGGCGCCGTCGCGAATAACGACCACCCATTCCGAAGCCATCCCGAGGTTATGCCCCGGGTGAGCTTATAGCCTTCCGTCCAGCTGGGTATCTCTTGGGAGGCCCGGTTTGGCCCCGACCCCGACCATCGGGGCTATGGACGGGAGGGCGGCCGCGCTCCGTACCGACCAGCGGGGCGCGGTCCAATCGACAGCTACAGCGCAGCACGCGCAAAAAGCGCCGGATTCCGAGTTTCCACCCGGAGTCCGGCGCTTTTGCATGTCGCGTGCGTTCAGGCAATTGCTCAACCCGGCTAGGGAAGAACGGATTCAAACCGAACCGTGGCCCGTTGGTGAACACATGCCAGGTCGCTCGTCGACGCAACAGAGGAGTGTGCCTATGCCATATCCGCCTCCACCACGCCCCTCCACCATTACCCCACCGTTTACCTTCCTATCTCTACCGTCTATCCTCGCACTCAAGAGTACTATTGTACACATAGTAATCTGTGTTACATTAACGGTGAAAGACAAGAAGCCAACGTACCAGGAGGTGACGCAATGTCCACGAGAGATGCGGTAAGCGACCTCATCCGGGGCAATATCGATGCCATCATCCTGTGCACGCTGTCGGGCGGCGATAGCTACGGCTACGAGATCCTCAAGGAAATCGCCGCCACGAGCCAAGGCGAGTACGAGATGAAGGAGCCCTCGCTCTACACGAGCCTGAAGCGCCTCGAGGGGCAGGGCTTCGTCAAGAGCTACTGGGGCAACGAAACCCAGGGGGCCCGCCGCAAGTACTACCATATGACCGAGGAAGGGGCCCGGGAGCTCACCGAGGCAACCGAGCGCTGGGTCAACGTCCGTCACATCATCGACCGCCTGCTCAAGCAGGAAGGGGGAGCATAATGAACGAGCTGCGTATGTACGTCGAGCATCTGTTCGAAGGCAAGGTGCTCACGCCCGAGACCATCGAGCTTAAGGAAGAAATCTACGGCAACCTGATGGCCCGCTACGAGGACTACGTGGCCCAGGGGCTCTCCGAGGCAGACGCCCTGGCACGCACCAAGGCGAGCATCACCGATGTCGACGACATGATGGCCGATGACGCCGCGAGCGCAGCCGACGATGCGCTGTCCTCCGCGCCCACCACGGTGATCCCGCCGGCGGCTGAGACCGTGAAGATGCCCGTCTCCGCAACGGAGGCCGCCGCGAACGCGACCGCCCAGGCTCCCGGCACGCCGGTGGCGCCCGAGAACCTGTCCGCGGCCGGCCAGCCTGCGGTTGCCGCTCCCAAGGAGCAGCCCAAGTGGATCAAGACGATCATCATCGCGGCGGCTGTCATCCTCGGTCTGCTCGCAATCGGCTATGGCGTGAACGAGTTCATCCTCGATCCCATGCAGGATCACCAGGAGGATGTCGCCGAGGCTCAGGCCGAGCAGCAATGGCGTGAGCAGCAGAGCCAGAAGCAGAACAACGCCGACAGCTCGAATACGGGTTCCGGTTCCAGCACGGGCGCGTCGAACAACGGCGGGACCGGCCAGTCGACCACGGATAACCAGGGCGCGACGCCCCAGTTCTCCGACCCCGAGGATCAGCTCGAGTACGAGGCCACGATGGCCGTGATGGACGAGATCCAGGCCAGCACCGCCGAGTCGCTGCGTTCGTACGTGGGGAGCGATTTTTACGGCCAGGCCTCCATGCTTCCGATGATGGAAACCATGCCGCTCGGCCGCTACGCCAACAACGTTGAGATCGACAGTGGGCTCACGCAGCTCAAGGCCGAGTACCTGGGCATCGACCGCAACGTCGACGGCGACGCCATCGACAACGCGCTCGCCTATGACGTGGTTGCGCTCATGGCGGTGTGCCCGTCGCTCCAGAGCATCCAGCTCACGGTGAACGAGGACGACGATCACGACCTCGAGTACGACGTGTACGTCTTCGAGCGCACGGTCGTCGAGGAGCTGCTGGGCCGCGCCACGTCGAACGCCATCACGCAGGTGAACGACTCGCTGCTCGAGTCCGAGGACTCGTGGAACCAGGTGCGCAACTACGTGGCGACGGAGCGCTTCTCCGACGCCCTGATGGAGCGCGCCGAGCGCAACTAACTAGCGAACGATAGCGCTACGGATTACTGCAAGGGGGCTGCTCCAGGGCGGCCCCTTTTCATGAAAGTTCGGGGCCTGTCCCCAAACTTTCATCGAGGGAGCGGATGATGCGGGCGGCTGCACGGGCGTCATCGCGGGTGATGCCGCGGTAGAAGACGAGGCGTACGAGGGTGCCCATGACCGGCTTGATGGCAAGGCCGCGCTCGGCCGCAAGCTCGCAGTAGCGGATGGCGTCGACCCCGAGCGGCTTCGGGTCGATGACCACGATGTTGGTGGAAACCGTTCCCACGATGGGGGTGTGCTCGAGGCCCGCGATGCCCTCGGCGCAGATGCGGGCGCTCTCGTGGTCCTCGGCAAGGCGGTCGACCATGTGCTCGAGGGCGTAGATGCCCGGGGCGGCGATGATACCCGCCTGCCGCATGGCTCCGCCGAGAGCCTTGCGTGCGCGGCGCACCTTGAGGATGGTCTCCTGGTCGCCGCAGACAAGCGAGCCGACCGGCGCGGAGAGCCCCTTGGACAAGCAGAACATGACGGTGTCGGCATGGCGGCAGAGCTCGGCGACGTCGGCACCGAGAGCGATGGCGGCGTTGAAGATTCGAGCACCGTCCATGTGGACGCGCACGCCTGCCGCCTGCGCAAGCTTGTACACGGCGGCGAGGCGCTCGGCGGGAATGGGGGCGCCACCGGCGAAGTTCAGGGTGTTCTCGACGCATACGAGGTCGATGGGTTGCTCGGCAAGCTCGCGCTCGATGTCCTCGAGCAGCGGCAGGCCGGCTTCATCGTGGCGATAGGTACGTGCGGCCATGCGTCCATATGCAGAGTCGAACAGATACGGCTCGCTTTTCATGAAGTGCTGCAGCTCGTCGACGAGCAGCGTCGATCCCGGCGCCGCCTGCGCGAGCACGGCTGCGCTGTTGGCCATGGTGCCCGAGGGGAAGAGCACGGCCGCCTGCTTGCCGGTGATGCGCGCCGCAAGGTCCTCGAGCTCGTTGACCGTGGGATCCTCTCCGCGGCCGAGTTCGTGCGTGCGGTCGTCGTCGCCCAGCTGGGCGGTCAGGATGGTCTCGAGCATCTCAGGCGTAGGCTGGCTCAGTGTGTCGCTGCGCAGGTCGATCATGGCGGGCCTCCTCAAATCGTTCGGCTGCTTCTATTGTCCCATGGCCTCTTCCAGCTACGTCCCCAAAGGTGCCAAGGGCAACCGTGAAAGTTTGGGACCTGTCCCCAAACTTGCATGAGATTCTCGACCCACGGGGCACTTTAGTTTGCTACACTGCATTACATTGCAGTGGCGGTTCTGACGGACCGCTCGCATACGAAAGGACGGAACGCATGGATATCAGGGAGCACAGCATGGTTGCGCGCGCCTTCGCGCCTGCCGCTGAGCTGTCCCTAAACCTAGCGCTCCTACTAGCTGCCAATGCGCGCTAGGGTCCTTCGTTTACCTTGATGGCGTAACGCCACGACTCGTCTGAAGCACCCCACCGCGCATCTGACCGCTGCCTTGCAGGGCGTGACGCGCGACGGGGTGCTTTTCCGTTTTTCAGCGATGCGAGCCGCCACCTCCTGCGGGCCCGAGTGAAATCCGTCGACCGGCACGATTACCAGGAGGAACCGCATATGACCAGAAAGATCGCCATCTTCGATACCACGCTGCGTGACGGCGAGCAGTCGCCCGGCGCGAGCATGAACACCGAGGAAAAGCTCATCATCGCGCGCCAGCTCATCCGCATGAATGTCGACGTCATCGAGGCCGGTTTCCCCATCTCGAGCCCGGGCGACTTCAAGAGCGTGGCCGAGATCGGCCGCCTCGCTGGCGACAAGTGCACGGTCTGCGGCCTGACGCGCGCCGTCGACAAGGACATCGAGGTCGCGGCTGAGGCCCTGAAGACCGCCAAGCGCCCGCGTATCCACACCGGCCTGGGCGTGTCGCCCTCGCACCTGCGCGACAAGCTGCGCCTGACCGAGGACGAGGCCATCGAGCGCGCCATCCATGCGGTCAAGTTCGCCCGCAACTTCGTGGACGACGTCGAGTTCTACGCAGAGGACGCCGGCCGCGCCGATCAGGACTTCCTCGTTCGCATCATCGAGGCTGCCGTCAAGGCGGGCGCCACGGTCGTGAACATCCCCGACACCACCGGCTACAACATGCCGTGGGAGTTCGGCGCGCGCATCCGCGACCTGCGCGAGCGCGTCGATGGCATCGAGGACGTGACCATCTCCGTCCATACGCACAACGACCTCGGCATGGCCACCGCTCTGGCGCTCGAGAGCGTCCGCAACGGCGCCACGCAGATCGAGTGCACTATCAACGGCCTGGGTGAGCGCGCGGGCAACACCTCGCTCGAAGAGGTCGTCATGGCCATCAAGATGCACGGCCGCGAGCTCGATGCCCACACCGACATCGTCACGCAGGAGCTCACCCACGCGAGCAAGCTCGTGAGCTCCATCACCGGCATCATGGTCCAGCCCAACAAGGCCATCGTCGGTGCCAACGCCTTCGCGCACTCTTCGGGCATCCACCAGGACGGCGTGCTGAAGGCGCGTGATACCTACGAGATCATCGACCCCGCCGACGTCGGCGCCGCCGGCTCGCAGATCATCCTGTCCGCCCGCTCCGGCCACGCCGCGCTGCGCCACCGCATGTCCGAGCTCGGCTACACGTTTACCGACGAGGAGTTCGAGGGTATCTACCAGACCTTCCTCGAGGTCGCCGACAAGAAGAAGGAAGTGTACGACGAGGACCTCGAGTCCATCGTGCACGAGCGCGAGCGCGTCACCTCCGCCATCTGGACCCTCGGTGCGGTCCAGGTGTCCTGCGGCTTCCCGCTCACCCCGACGGCCACGCTCACCCTCGTGGACGAGACTGGCGAGGAGCACACCGTCGCCGCCTACGGTACCGGCCCGGTGGACGCCGTCTACAAGGCCGTCGACCAGATCGTGAACGTCGAGAACGATCTCTCCGAGTTCTCGATCAAGTCCATCACCCGCGGTATCGACGCGCTGGGCGAGGTCACGGTGCGCGTGACCGCCGGCAACGGCGAGGTCTACATCGGCCGCGGCAGCGATAACGACATCATCGTGTCGTCCACGAAGGCCTACATCAACGCGCTGAACCGCCTGATCTCCGACCAGCGCGAGGCGGCCGCCAAGTAGCAAGAACCGTTCGGACCCGGCCGACAGATTGGGGCCGGGTCCGAACTTGTCGCAACCCGACATACCCGAGCAATCGAAGGAGAACTACCCATGCCAAGACCCATGACCGTGGCCGAGAAGATCCTTGCAGCGCATGCCGGCCTCGAAGAGGTTCGCCCCGGCCAGCTCGTCGAGTGCGATCTGGACATCGTGCTGGCAAACGACATCACCGCGCCGATCGCCATCGACGTGTTCCATGAGCTGGGCGCCACCGAGGTCTTTGACCGCGACCGCGTGTGCCTCGTGCCCGACCACTACGCGCCCAACAAGGACATCAAGAGCGCCGAGCAGACCAAGAAGATGCGCGACTTCGCCCACGAGCAGAAGGTGACGCATTACTGGGAGCAGGGCTGCGCGGGCATCGAGCACGCGCTGCTGCCCGAGACCGGCACCGTCGTGCCGGGCGACCTCATCATCGGCGCCGACTCGCACACCTGCACCTACGGTGCTCTGGGCGCATTCTCGACCGGCGTGGGCTCCACCGACGCCGGCGTGGGCCTTGCCACCGGCCGCGCGTGGTTCAAGGTGCCGCCCACCATCAAGTTCGAGATCGAGGGCGACCTCGTCGACGGCGCCTCCGCCAAGGACGTCATCCTGCATATCATCGGCCTCATCGGCGTCGACGGCGCCCTGTACCAGGCCATGGAGTTCACCGGCTCCACCATTCGCAACATGTCGATGGAAGGCCGCATGACCATCTCCAACATGGCCATCGAGGCCGGCGGCAAGGCGGGCATCATGGAGGTCGACGACGTCGCACGCGCATGGCTCGAGGGCCGCTGCCAGCGCGAGTACGTCGAGTACCATGCCGATCCGGATGCTGAGTACGCCCAGGTCATCCACATCGACGCCGCCGACATCAAGCCCTGCGTGTCCTGGCCGCATCTGCCGTCCAACACGCATCCGGTGAGCGAGTCCACGCACATCACCATCGACCAGGCGGTCATCGGCAGCTGCACGAACGGCCGCATCGAGGACATGCGCGCCGCCGCCGAGGTGCTGCGCGGCCGTACGGTCAACCCCAACGTCCGCTGCATCGTCATCCCCGCCACGCAGGCTGTCTTCAAGCAGTGCATGGCCGAGGGCCTGGCCGACGTGTTCATCGACGCCGGTTGCGTGTTCTCCACGCCGACCTGCGGCCCCTGCCTGGGCGGATACATGGGCATTCTCGCCGCGGGCGAGCGCTGCGTGTCCACCACCAACCGCAACTTCGTCGGCCGCATGGGCGATCCAACCTCCGAGGTCTATCTGGCGAGCCCCGCTGTTGCCGCCGCCAGCGCCGTCGCCGGCCACATCGCCGCCCCGTCCGACATCCAGTAAGGAGACTCAACCATGCACTTCGAAGGCACCGTTTTCCGTTATGGGCGCGATGTCGACACCGACGTCATCATTCCGGCCCGCTACCTCAACAGCTCCGACCACGCGCATCTCGCCGCGCATGCCATGGAGGATCTCGACCCCACGTTCGCCACGCGCGTGAAGCCCGGCGACATCGTCGTGGCCGAGGAGAACTTCGGCTGCGGCTCCTCGCGCGAGCACGCGCCGGTGGCCATCAAGGCGGCGGGCGTGTCGTGCGTCATCGCCAAGAGCTTCGCGCGCATCTTCTACCGCAACGCCATCAACGTGGGCCTCGCGATCCTCGAGTGCCCCGAGGCCGTGGATGCCATCGCCGACGGCGCGAAGGTCGCTGTCGACACCGAGACGGGTACCATCACCAACCTGGACACGGGCGCGACGTTCACCGCCGAGCCGTTCCCGCCCTTCATCGCCGAGATCATCGAGGCGGGCGGTCTGGTCGAGCGCACCCGCGCCAAGCTGGCGGCCGGGAAGTAAGGCGCGGCCATGCCTCTCGATAACCCGTTTGCATCTGGACCCAGCTCGATCAATTGGAGTTGCAACGTCATGAAGACCTATAAGATTTGCTGCCTGCCCGGCGACGGCATCGGCCCCGAGATCATGGCCGAGGGCAAGAAGGTGCTCGAGGCCGTGGGCAGGAAGTTCGGCGTGTTGTTTGCCTGCGAGGATGCGCTTATCGGCGGCTCGGCCATCGATGCGACCGGCACCGCGCTACCCGACGCGACCCTCGATGCTGCCAAGGTGTCCGACGCCGTGCTGCTCGCCGCGGTCGGCGGTCCCAAGTGGGATACGACCGACCCCGCCGCGCCGCGCCCGGAGCAGGGCCTGCTCAAGATCCGTAAGGAGCTCGGTCTCTACACCAATCTGCGCCCCGTGCAGATCTTCTCGGCGCTCGCCGGCGCCTCGACGCTCAAGCCCGAGGTCATCGACGGCGTGGATATGATGATCGTGCGCGAGCTCACCGGTGGCCTGTACTTCGGCCGTCGCGAGCGCTTCTACGACGAGGAGGGTGCGGGCACGGGCGGCAAGCCCGGCCAGCGCGCCTACGATACGCTCGAGTACCGCGAGTACGAGATCGAGCGCATCGCCCGCCAGGCGTTTGAGGCCGCCCGTAAGCGCCGCGGCAAGGTGGCGAGCGTGGACAAGGCCAACGTGCTCGAGACGAGCCGCATGTGGCGCGAGATCGTCCACCGCATCGGCGAGGCCGAGTATCCCGACGTGGCGCTCGAGGACGTGCTCGTGGACAACGCCGCCATGCAGCTCATCAACCGTCCCGCCGACTTCGACGTCGTAGTGACCGAGAACATGTTCGGCGACATCCTGTCCGACGAGGCCGCCCAGATCACCGGATCGCTCGGCATGCTCGCATCCGCGAGCCTGGGCGACGGCGTGGCGCTCTACGAGCCGAGCCACGGTTCCGCGCCCGACATCGCCGGCCAGGGCATTGCCAACCCGCTCGCGCAGATCCTGTCCGTCGAGATGATGCTGCGCTACAGCTTCGACATGGGCGAGGCAGCCGACGCCATCCGCGCCGCCGTGACCGCCGTGCTCGATGACGGCTTGCGCACGCGCGACATCGCCGACGCGTCGACGCCTGCGGAGGACATCCTGGGCACCGCCGCCATGGGCGATGCCGTTGTAGCACGGCTGTAGGCTTTTTCGGAGAGAAGCTTCGCTAGGAATTCGACCGGCCCGAAGGTTCGCCTTCGGGCCGGTCGCGTTTCGGGGCGTTTCAAGCTGTCGCGATAATCTGCCTCACAGAAGCGAGGGCTTCTTCTGGCGTGTAGCGCGTGTCGGTTTCGACGGCCTGTCGTTCCGCCTCTTTCAGCTTGCGGTAGACTTCGCTGTCAAACTCGAGCGAGCGGAATGTCTTCATACCCATGGATGTCGTATCTGCAGAGCCGTCTCGAACAGAAATGGCTGACTCGCTGCCGTCATGGACGTCGTGGGAAATCTCTGTGAACTTGTTTTGCAAACCGGATATCGTGCGAATGCTCTGCATGGCAGTCCTTCTTTTCGAGACGGTTATCGAAAAAGATAGCACGCAGTTGCTCAAGACTTCTTTATCGAAAGTGACTAGTAGCGTGAGCATCGAAGATATATGGGGGATCGGAGGAGTACGGTTCCTCCTTTCCCTTGAATACCCGCGAGCGTGATTCTACAGATAGAACGTCATATCGCCATGGAAATAAGCTTTCCAGCGGTCGCATATCTCTTCATGGTTCATCATCACGAAGTCCATAACGTTTGCCAGATCGTGTTTAGTGAGTCTGCTGCCGTTGCTTGCAAGCTTGCAGCCTCCGTTCCGAGTAAGCCATATCTTCGTGGCGCCTGCCGATGGCTTTCCCTTCGATACGTGAACGTGCACGGGCTCCCCGTTCTCACCCGTCCAAAAATAGATGGCAAAGCCCTGGAACAGATACAGCCTAGGCATATGATTTTGACGCCTCCCGAGCGAGGCGCAGAATCAGGGGCGCGTTGTTGTGAACGAAGGAATCGAGATATGCCATATCGTCGGCGCTGAATCCTTCGACATCCGACCATTCAAATGAGGGGAGAAGACAGCGTGCCGAGTCGAATCCAAGTTCGATGGGCCTTTCAATAGACAGCTCTACGGTTCCATCGTCCAAAACATCTGAATACGCGAGCTGAGTGCCATCCTCTAGTTCGACATAGGTATAGAACACGGTTCCTCCTTTCATTTACGATTGAGTATACCCGCGATACGACCGACTTTGCGATTGAGGCGTCTATGACAGTTGAACGGCTGACAGAAGACCTGCTCGAGCGTCTGCTGACGGCGGATAGCCCGGAGGAGTATCTCGACTGCGACTATCTGGTCGATCAGGAGCTGGTGGACTATCTCGAGCAGCTTCGGCGGGAACGCGGCCTGAAAAAGGCCGACGTGATCCGCGGATCGGCGCTGAACAGCACCTTCGTGTACGACATTTTCAACGGCAAAAGCAAGCCGGGGCGCAACAACGCGATCATGCTGGCTTTTGGTTTGCACTGCAGCCTGAGGGAGACCCAGCGCCTGCTGCGTCTGGTGGGCGTGGCAGAGCTTTGGCCCAAAAACCGGCGCGACGCCATCATCATCTGGTGCATCAACCAGGGGGACGACCTTACCGCATGCGATGAGGAGCTCTGGAGGCTCGGGGAGGAGACCTTGGTCGATCCGGAATCGTAAGGGGCCGGGCGGCCGCGCTCTCGCACGGCAGGCGCATGCTCGTCGGATTTGCCGTGTTGCGGGCGCCATTCAAGCCCTCGTTTCGGCTGTCATTCCGGTAGGATTGCAGAGGGTGCCGGATCGTGCGTGGGGAGGTGCACGGAAATGAATGACGACCAGGTCGTGCATGGTATGAGCATCGATGATGCCTACCAGGTCGAACGTGTACTCTCTAAGCGTCGTGGCTTTATCACCGAGCTCGTAACGCTCGATGGCTCCGGTCCGTTTATCCGCAAGAAGATGCCGCTCGACCAGGCGAACCGTTCGGTGTGGGCGCTTCTCGCCTCGTGCGGATGCCTCAGGCTGCCCCAAGTTGTTGCCAGCTATGAGCTGCCGGACAAATTCGTGGTCGTCTGTTCCTGCGTGCCCGGCGAGACGTTGGCGACGCGGCTGGAACAGCGGGGGCGTCTAGCTGAGCTGGAAGCCGTGAGCATCGCCCTCGATCTGTGCGAGGCCGCGGGGAGCCTGCATGCCCACGGCATCATCCACTGCGACATCGCGCCGTCGAACATCGTGCTTGCAGCAGATGGCGCGCATCTGATCGACATGGGCATCGCGCGCATGATGTCCGATCCCGTGCCGCCTCAGGGTTCCCGGATGGGCACGAGGGGCTATGCATCTCCCGAGCAGTGCTTTGCCGCTGCCGATGCGCGCAGCGATGTCTACGGAATCGGTTGCGTGCTTGGCGCGATGGTCACGGGCGTGCACCCCGATGACGAACGCTATGCCTCGTTGCTTACAGATGAGGCCATCGTGCCGTCCCCTTTGCGCGTCGCCATCGAGCGCGCGACCTCCTTTGAGCCGAGCTGCCGTTACGCCGACGCCGATGCGCTTGCCGATGCATTGCGCGGAGAGCACGCAGGGGATGCCGCGCCGGATGTGGCTAAGAAAGGGGAGCGCACCCGTAAAGCTCCTGCTGCTAAGCCCTTTGTGCTCGCGATTGCTGGAATCGCCATTCTCTGCGTCGTGGGTGTCGCGCTGGTGGCGTCCGGGCTGCTTGGACGTAAAGCCGATGCGAATCACGGGCAAGATGCGACATTCGCCGACGATGCGATAGAAGACGAGGCGGATGGCAGCTCGGCTTCAACGGGCGTGCTCGAGGCGCTGGACATGGACGATGCTTCCTCTGGCAACGATTCTGCGGCCGCCCAGGAGGCGCGCGAGGCACTGGTGGTCAGCGAATCGTGGTGGAGCCCCAGGGATAACGGCTACTTCGAGTACCTATTCGCGCTTACGAACACAAGCGATAGCGTCGCGGTCGATTACCCGATGGTTCGCATTACGGGCAGGGACGCAGCGGGCGCGGTCGTGACGACGATAGAGGACGGCGTCATGGCGATCGCTCCCGGTCAGACCGTCTACAAGTTCGGCATCAGGGGAAACGGGACGCTGCCGTCTGAGCTCGAGTTCTCGACAGCGCTTGTTATGGGCAGCTTCGCGCATGAGCAGGCGGATGCGCCGAGCGCGTTTTCCATCACGGGGCTGAATGCCTCTTCGAGCTTGTTCGGCACGTCGTTTATCGGTGAGCTAACCGCTGAGCACCTGGGCTCCGACGCAGAGATCGCCAGCAGCGCGGCGATGACCATCGTCCTTCGCGATGAGACGGGCGCCATCGTGGGCGGCACCACAGATTTTTGTCAGCTGCCTGCCGAAGGCGAGACCGTGCCGTTCGAGACCACGCCGCTCGAAGTTCCGGAGTACGCCAGCATCGAAGCGCATGCAATCCCCTGGTAAGCGACCATCTTTTACGAGCTAGCACGTGTTGACGCGCGGTTCCTCAGTTGCCAGCTGAGGAGCCGCGCGTTTTGATTCGCGAATATTACAAGCGCTCTTCCGGAAGGGCCCGAGTGGATCTTGGGCCGAGTCGATCCAGGAAGGGGCTGCCTATGAGCAAGCTCAAACAGAACGGTCGAACCCAACGGGCGTCGAGTGCGTACAGCCAAAGCACAACCGATGGGGCCGAATCCCGGCGCATGGTCCTTGCCGTCCTTCAACCGGACGGTACAGCATGTGGTGGGGAGGAGGCGACGATGTGGGAACGTTCGCAAGTTGAGCGGCTGACCGGCTTGAGCCGGCACATGATCCAAGACCTTTGCTATCACAACACGAAAGGCGGCGGACTGGGCTTTTGGGAGCCTGCCGTGTCAAAGCCGGGATACTCGCGGTTCGACGAGGGCGACCTGCTGATGTTCTACCTTGTCGGCCAGCTCAAACGTGCAGGCTTCACGTTGCGCGAGGTGGAGCCGACGGTGTTCGCCATCCTCGAGAACGACGACTCACTTGTTCGCACGCTTCAGGGGAAGGCCGACGAGCTCCATGCGCGCCGCGCGGAACTTGCTGACCAGCTCTCGGCGTTGGAATGTCTCGAGGATGCGGTGTCGTCAAAGCCAGCAGATCGCCTGTATGCCGTGATGGAGGCGGTGCTCGTGCAAAGTGTCGATCGGGCTGTTGAGGATGCCGGACGGAGGCTCGGCGCCACGCGCGAGGAGGTCGATTCCGTGCACGCGCTGCTGCTCGACGTGGCGCGCGGCATGATGAGCGAGTTGCGCGATGGCGCAGATCGTGTTGACGAGGCGGACGATGCGACCAGCACGCGGCTGTGCATTGGAGAGGCGAGGGCAGGTATCGCCAGTCTGTTGCATCGCGGCATGGTGCCGACTGGCCCCGCGGCGTGCGGTTTCGTGCGCAGGGTGTCTCGAAAGCTCGCGCGGAGGTGCGCTTTGGGCACGCCCGCCGAGGCTCGCGCGCATGCCGAGCTGATCATGCGGGCGCTTGCGCACGTTCTTGGCGACGTCGAGAGCGGTGTGCCCGTCGAGCTGCTGTTCGGAAACGGCTCTTACGCCTTTCTCGCGCAGGCGTTTCGAGTATGCGCGGCGGGTGCGGGACAAGGTAGATAGGAAGGTTGAAAGATGGATGAGAAAAAAGGTCGTTTGGGTGGCGGACGCGATGGCAAGTTTATCGCCGCGAGAATCGCGCTCGCGGTGGCGGCGATAGGGCTTGTGGCGGCGTTTTTCCTACCATGGGCCTCGGCGAATGATGCGTATCGAGAGGCCGCCGCGCAGGCACCGGAGATCGTTGTCTACGAGGATACCGGCATCACGGCCGCCCAGGCTGCTGACCTTTCGCTTTTGGAGTTCGCTCAAATATACGGATCGATGGAAAGCACCTGGACCCTGTACATGTATCTCATGTACGCCTTGCTGGGTATCTCGGCAGTTTCGCTCGTGTGTGCCGCGGCAGGAAAGTCGATCGCCACAAGTGTGTTCGCGCTGCTCGCTTGTGCACTATCGCGCCTCCTCGTTTGGGATTTTGAAGACCGGGGAGCCCTTCCCAACGCGACATATGACTGGGGAATTGCTCCGACCATATACCTCGGAGCAACCGTGGTGATTGTAGTCATCGCGGTTTTGGTGGTCGTGATGCAGCGAAAGGGAAAAGCGACCCAGGCGACGGTCGGTGCCTAAAGGGTGCCGCTATGGACGGTTTGAACCCAGAACGAATCAAAAGGAGTTGGATATGAAAAGGACCTTGGCAATTCTGGTGTCTGCAGGAATCGCGCTGTCTCTTGCGGCCTGCGGGGGAAAGGCTCCGCAGACAAACGGCGCGTCGGAGACGCGGGCGGCTGGAACCGAGAGCCAGACTGCCGCGAATCCGCTCGAAAGCGTTATATCGAAAGCCCAAGCCGATTTTTCAGATACTGCCCAGAAGCTGCTCGACGAGCAGCAGAAGATGTTCGGCGAGGTTGGCGATACCTACGAAGGGTATCTGCAGAACATCGATAAGGTGCAAGCGTGGTATGACCTCGCGGTGGATGAGACGGAGCAGCTTGGTGCTCGTGCTGTCGAGTATGGGCGCGAATACTATCAGGCTGTCGTCGATAACGTCGACGTGACCGACGACCGCGATGTGGAGCGTGCGACCGAGGACTTCTACGACGCGATCTACGAAGATGCATATGAAGATTACTACGACGCGATTTACGAGGATGCTTTCGACAATTCGTACGACACCTTCTACGACGGCGTGCTACAGGATGCATACGATACGACGCCGTATGACGAATGGTTCGATGTGCACAGCGATGCATACGAAGCTCTGTCAGATGCGCGCAGCGACGTTTACGATGCGATCTCTGACGGACGTTCCGATATCTACTCGGACTACACGGACGTTCGCAGCGCGTTCTATAACAACGATTTCGATGTCCAGGCGCTGTTTGCGCCCGTCGAGATCGTCGATAACGCCCAGTCTGGAGAAGCGGGCGAGCAGGTGGAAGGAGACGCTGCCGCCCCTGCGGATGGGTCTGCCGATTCCGGAGATGCATCCGCATCGGTCTCTCCGGATTTCAAGGCGACCATGGATTCCTATGAGGCGTTCTTTGACGAGTACGTCGAGTTCATGAACGCATATCAGGCCGATCCCACGTCAACGGATCTCATTGCCAAGTCTGCCGACATGATGACGCAGTATGCCGACACCATGAGCGCGATGAACTCGATTGATCAAGACGGTCTTTCCAGTGCCGATTACGCCTATTACGCAGAGGTCACGGCACGTATCGCCGGCAAGCTTGCCAGCGTCGGACAATAGCGCTTAAGAAGCGCTGCGGCGCCTTGTGGCTCATGGTCTTCTCGGGCCGCTGCTTTAGAAGTCAATGAGCTCCCGGACAGGCATATCGAGCGCCCGCGCGATGCGGATGAGCACATCGATACCGACATCAGCCGCTCCTATCTCGATCTTCCAGAGGTAGGAGCGGCTCGTCCCTGTCATCAGCGCTAGCTGACGCTGGGATATGCCGCGCTCAGATCGTGCGGCTTGGATATGGGAGCCGAGGGCTCGTTTTTCACGCACGTTATCCATGCAGCAAGCATACGTGCGGTAAGATAGCGAAGTGCTCTCTATAGAGAGCACTTCAACGGAGGCTTAACGGGAAGGTCGCTATGGTTATCAGAATTCCGAAAGGGAAGGTAAGGCTCATCAAAGTGGGCGTTGCCGCCGCCTTTATCGGCCTTGTGGTCGGCATCGTGGGGACATTGTTCGTGTCCAACTACAATCCGCCCGATGAGAAGCCGGCGTTCGAGAACGCCTCGATCGTGTTCGGGCGCATCAAGTCGCAAAACGAGCTCGTCTCGGTGTCGCAGGGCTACAGCATCACCGATAAAGCCACGGACGCGAACACGTTTTTCAACCTGTTCGACATCCCGTTCACGGGGAACAGCTTCTGGTATCGCTACTGCGGAACCATCAAAGCAGGTGTGAATCTCGAGACGGCGGACATTGTCCAGGATGGAACGGCCATCACGATCGAGCTCGATCCTGCATACATCATCTCCAACGAGCCGGATATGGAAGAGTCCGGCGTGTTGGAGGAGAACAACAACTTTCTGAACCCCATTCAAGTTGAGGATGTTGATGAATTCCAGCGCCTGTGCGTCGAGCGCAGTGAAAGTGAAGCGGTCGAGGACGGCCTTCTGAACGATGCGCGCGCCGAAGCGGAGGAGCGGTTGACGGCTTTGTTCTTCGTGGCCCTCGGTGAGGACTACAAGGTCGAGTTTGAGTGGCGCGAGACTCCCGCGGAAGAGACGCAGGTAGCTGTTGAACAGTAGAAGGCCGATGCGCACAGGAGGGGTCAGCATGGCAAGTTGTCCAAGCTGCAATGAGCAGATTTCCGAAGGTATGGTGTTTTGTCCAAAATGCGGCACCAAGATAGACGTAAATCGAACGGCAGAGTCTGCAACCGTCGGAACCGATTGGACGGCGGGCGATAACGGCGACTTGTATTCCGTGGCTATGGATATGGTTGCAACCATATCTAAGCTTCCCGTGATTCGCGTCGACCGCCGGGAGTTCCTAGCAAAACAGTTCGGTACATCGCCGCAGCTCGAACTTATTATCGCCCAGGGTCCTCAGGCTGTATTTTCACCAGATGAGCTGCGCGGAATCGCCAATCGCATTATCAATCAAAGTACGACGAAGACGGCGGCGTTGTCGTTTGCATCCGGTTTGCCCTCAAATCCGGTCACGATGATCGCCGCCGGCGGTGCCGATGTCGTTCAGTATTTCTGTTTCGCCTTCAATCTTGCTCAGCAGCTTGCGTACCTCTTTGGAGAGGATAGTCTCTTTGCCGATGGCACGACCACGATGTCCGAGGAATCGAAGATCCGTGCGATCGCATATCTTGGCGCAATGCTTGGAGTCGCGGGTGCGGCTCAGCTTATCGCGCGGACCTCGGCCAAGGTCGGTGCGAACCTCGGAAAGCAGGTTGCGGCGAAGGCTCTTACCAAAACGGTGTGGTATCCGGTGCTGAAGAGGGTTGGCGCCCTCGTGGGGCAGAACATCACGAAGAAGACTGTCGAGAAGACCATCACCAAGGCGGTGCCCGTTATTGGAGGCGCTGTATCCGGTGCGTTGACGCTCGTGACGTTCCGCCCGATGGGGCTGCGGCTTGCCGATGTATTTGCGGATAACCTCAAGAACGGTTTGGTGCCAGAAGAGGTCCCGGAGATCGTGATCGAAGATGCTGTGAGCTAGGGGTTTGCGAGCGGATGGCTGCGTGTCCTATCGCGCTACCGAGGCCGGGGTCCGAAGCACGGATCCCGGCCTTTTGCGTTTTCGCATCCGAGCGTCTGTGCCGCAGTCAGCCGCTTACCGTCCCAGCAGCTCGAACCTGTTCTTCTTGAAGCGAATCAGTCCATCGCGCTGCATCTTGGAAAGTTCGTTGGAAAGCGCGCTGCGATCCACGCTCAGGTAGCTCGCCATCTGCTCGCGCGAGAAGGGGATGGTAAAGCTGCGGCTTTCGTGCTCCATCGCCTGCTCCGCCAGGTAGGAAAGCACGCGCTCGCGGATGGTCTTCGGAGCGGTATGCATGATGCGACGCGATATCGCGATGTTCTTCTGCGCGCCGATGCGCACGAGGTTCTGGATGATCCGGTGGTGGCTGCGGCACGAGCGCTCGCATACGTTGAGCAGGCGGTCGGCATCCATAAGAAGGACGGTCGAGGGCTCCGCCGCCACGGCATCAACGAGCAGCTTGCTTCGCGTGACGGCATAGGCCTCGCCGAACATCTGGCCAGGCTCGACATGCACGAAGATGTCGTGCGCTCCCCAGTAGTAGTTCACGGCGATATTGACGCTTCCTTCGATAACGATGCCCAGGTAGCGCGCTGTATCGCCCGTTCGCAGAATCGTCTCGCCCTTGGAAAACGCACGCTCGTGCGCGCCGAGGCAGGTGAGCAGCTGCTCGATCTCGCGGGCGTCGATGCCGTCGAACAGCGCGATATGTGACAGCCGCGTGTAATCCATCGAAGGCCTCATTTCGTTGTTATACCAACATACTTATCTTATGCGCCGCCCTATACCTACACAAGGGAGGGGCTCGGCATCGATGGGTCCCCTGAGAGCAAGGAGGCTCTGATGATCGAGAGGGATCGCATGATGTTCTGCTTCCAATGCGAGCAGACATCTGGATGCGCTGGGTGCATGGGCCGCGCGGGCGTGTGCGGAAAGACGGCGGACGTGGCGCTGCTGCAAGATGAGCTGACGGGCGCGTTGGTCGAGCTGGCCTATCTGGTTGACGACGCCGATGTATCCGATGAGGTCTGGCGGCTTGTGGTCGAGGCGCTCTTCGCCACCGTCACGAACGTCAACTTCGATGCCGACTCCATTTTCGAGTTGCTCGAACGCGTGCATGCGCAGCAGGCAAGGGCAATGTCCGAGAGCGGGGGCAAAGGTTTTCGGGTCGTTGGCGACTACGATATGAGCGCGGTGTGGGAGGCCCCGGAGGACATCCGCTCGCTGAAGTCGCTCATCCTGTTCGGCCTGCGCGGCATGGCGGCTTATGCCTACCATGCGTTCGTGCTGGGATACGCCAAGGACGACGTGAACCGTTTCTTTATCCGCGCGCTGCGTGCCGTGGGGTCGGGGCTTGGCGCGGGCGAGCTGCTTGCGATTGCGCTCGAGCTCGGCGAGAAGAACTACGCTGTCATGGAGATGCTCGACGAGGCGAATACCGAGACCTTCGGCACTCCGGTTCCCACGGAGGTCTCGCTTACCGTGGAGCACGGGCCGTTCATCGTTGTGTCCGGCCATGACCTCTACGATCTGCAGCAGCTGCTGGAGCAGACGAGCGGCTTGGGGATCAACATCTACACCCACGGCGAGATGCTCCCTGCGCACGGCTATCCGAAGCTCAAGAAGTATTCGCACCTCAAGGGGCATTTCGGCACCGCATGGCAAAACCAGCAGAAGGAGTTTGCCGGCATACCCGCACCGGTGCTGTTCACGACCAACTGCCTGATGCCGCCGCGTGCAAGCTACGCGGACCGCGTGTACACGACCGAGGTGGTGTCGTACCCGGGCCTTGTGCACATCGATGGCGAGCACGATTTCTCGCCCCTTATCGAGCAGGCGCTCGAGCTCGGCGGCTACCCGCAGAACATGCCGCGCACCGGCATCAACGGCGGCTCCAGCGTGACCACCGGCTTTGCGCACGGTGCGGTCATGTCGGTGGCGGACCGTCTCGTCGAGGCGGTGCGTTCCGGGCAGGTCAGCCGCATCTTCCTCGTGGGCGGCTGCGACGGCGCACGCCCCGGGCGCAACTACTACACCGAGTTCGTCAAGCAGACGCCGCCCGACAGCCTGGTGCTTACGCTCGCCTGCGGTAAGTTCCGCTTTAACGACCTCGATCTCGGTACGGTGGCAGGGCTGCCGCGCTTGATGGATATGGGACAGTGCAACGACGCGTTTAGCGCAGTGCAGGTCGCGCTCGCCCTGGCAGACGCATTCGACTGCAGCGTCAACGAGCTGCCGCTCTCCTTTGTGTTGTCGTGGTACGAGCAGAAGGCGGTCTGCATCCTGCTCACGTTGCTGCATCTGGGTGTCCGCGGTATCCGGCTGGGGCCGACGCTGCCGGCGTTCATCTCGCCGAGTATCCTGGATTGCCTGGTCGAGCGCTACGACATCGCACCTATCACCACGCCGGAGGCAGATCTGCAGGCGATTCTGCAGGGCTAGCGGAAGGGGCGCCGGTCGGGTTATTACGGTTCCGGTCGGCGCCCGCCATTTCCCGCTTGCCGCCTTGCCGCTCAGGTAAGATGGGGGAAGACCGCATACGGGAGGAGCACCATGTCGAATATCGAAGCAGATGACATCCAGATCATCGAGATTCCCGAGGATGCCGTCATCATGACGCGTGCGAACGCCTTGGCGCCCGAATCCGAACCCGAGCCTGGGTATCCGTCGGGTCCCATGGGCGCCATCATGCGATTCCGTTTCTTCGTGATCGGCCTGCTGGTTGTGCTCGGCATCGTATCCGCGTGGCCGCTGCGCGAGGTGTTCTCGAACCCCGAGACGTACGGCGCGACCATCGCCACGCTCGACGAGAAGAAGAACAACGTGCTTGCCATGGTCGCAGCGTCCACGACGGCATCGGTCGCCATCACGGCGGTGCCCGACGACGTTGGCACGCCGATCGCCGACAAGCTCATGGACCTGAGTTCGAACCTGATGCTCATCTTGGCCGTCATCTACCTCGAGAAATACCTGCTGACCATCTTCGGGTTCACGGTCTTTACCATCATCGTGCCGCTTGCGTTGCTGCTGTTCATTCTCGCGATCGTGCTGTACGACCGGTCGATGGCAAGCGGAACCTTCGCGCGTCTTGCCCGCAAGCTGATCGTTCTCGGTACGGTGCTGGTCGCCACGGTGCCCGCCGGTGTGTTCGTGACGAATATGATCGATAGCACCTACGAGGTCTCCTATTCCACCGAGGCTGCGCAGGAGGAGGCCACCGAGGAGGAAGCCGAATCCGCCGACAACCCGCTCGACTTCATCTTGAGCATTCCGGAGACCATCGCAGACGCGGCGAGCAATATCAGCGGCGAGCTGCTCAACCAGGTCAACCGTCTCATCGAGGGCGTAGCGGTCATGCTCGTGACGTCGTGCGTCATCCCCGTGCTCGTGCTGCTTTTCTTCTTGTGGATGGCGAACCTGCTGCTCGGGATCAACATCGAGGCTCCGCGCCAGATGCTCGCCTCGCGCGCTCGCCGCATGAAGATCACCCGGGGCGATATCGCCGCCGTCAAGCAGGGCATCCAGAAGCGCAAGGGCTGATTGGGCACTTTGCGTGCTCGCGACAGCGTGTTGCACTCGGGGAGTTCTGAGGCGATGTATAGAGCGGTGTCGTTATCGCAGGTAACGTCAATCGATATGCATACAAATGGGCTTCCTGGCGGACAGACAGGTGCCCGGATGTGAGTTGGGTACGTTTTTTGGGTGCCCTGTTCCCACACGGCGAACACCCGCTGACATTTCCGCAGGAACGACCTGCGCTTTTGTTTCGGGGTATGGCGCATGTGAGAACGGGAGACCCAAAAACCGTACCCAACTCGTATACATGGGTTCCGGCACGCTTTCCAAGCGAGTCTAAACGGTTGTTTGAATCGGATTCGGTCACTCTGAGATTGCCGGTCATTTGCTATCGTTAGCAGCGGTTATGTTGCGGGGCACCACGGCGGTACGCTCCATCGCGATAAGGAGAAACCATGCTGCAAGAGAACGCCATCTGGATGGGTGTCGGCGCCGAGCCCGATAGCAAGCACGTGAACCTGCTGCTCAATCAGGCAAATCGCCACGGCCTTATCGCAGGTGCCTCCGGTACCGGCAAGACGGTTACCCTCAAGGTCATGGCTGAGGGCTTCGCCCGCGCCGGCGTGCCGGTGTTCATGGCCGACGTCAAGGGCGATATCACCGGTATGTGCGAGGCGGGCAAGGACTCCGAGGACATGCAGGAGCGCATCAAGCGCTTCGACATCGAGGGCTGGAGCTACACCGGTTGCCCGGTCCGCATGTGGGACATGCTGGGCGGGCAGGGCATTCCCGTGCGCATCACCGTGTCCGACATGGGCCCGACGATGCTCGCGCGCCTGCTCGAGCTCACTGAGGTGCAGCAGGGCGTGCTCGACATCGTCTTCCGCATCGCCGACGACAAGCAGCTGCTGCTCATCGACCTCAAGGACCTTCGTGCAATGCTGAACTACGTGGCCGAGCACGCCAAGGAGTACGAGACCACCTACGGCAAGGTGTCGTCCCAGTCCGTCGGCGCCATCCTGCGCGCGCTCATTCCCATCGAGGACGAGGGCGGGGACGTCTTCTTCGGCGAGCCTGCGCTCGACCTGGCCGATTGGTTCTCCTGCGCTCCGAACGGCGAGGGCTACATCAACATCCTGAACGCCGCTAAGCTCATTCAGAGCCCGAAGATCTACGCCATGTTCCTGCTGTGGATGCTGTCGGAGCTGTTCGACACGATGCCCGAGGCAGGCGACCTCGATAAGCCCAAGTTCGTCTTCTTCTTCGACGAGGCGCACCTGCTGTTCAACGACATGCCGAGCGAGCTGCTTGACAAGATCGTCCAGGTGGTCAAGCTGATCCGCTCCAAGGGCGTGGGCGTCTACTTCATCACGCAGAGCCCCTCCGACATTCCCGATGAGGTGCTGGCCCAGCTTTCTAACCGCATCCAGCACGGCCTGCGCGCCTACACGCCTGCCGAGCAGAAGGCGGTGCGCGCCGCGGCGACCTCCTTCCGCGAGAATCCCGCCTTCGACAGCGAAGAGGCCATCATGGAGCTCGGCACGGGCGAGGCGCTCGTCTCGTTCCTGAACGAGGACGGCCAGCCCGAGATCGTCGAGCGCGCGAAGATTCTGCCGCCGCAGTGCCTGATGGCGGCCGCGTCTGACGAGGCGCTCAAGGCGGCGCTCGACGGGCAGACCGAGCTGATGGGCAAGTACGGCGAGGCCGTCGACCGCGAGAGCGCGTTCGAGCAGCTCGAGGAGGCCGCCGAGGAGGAGGCCGAGGCCGACAAGCTCGCCGCCGAGCGTGAGGCGCTCGAGAAGGAGAAGGCCGAGTTCGAAGCTAAGAAGGCCAAAGAGGCCGAGAAGGTCGCTGCTAAGGCCGAGCGTGAGGCCGAGAAGGCTGCTGCCAAGGCGGCACGCGAGGCCGAGCGCGAGGCGGAGCGTGCCGAGCGCGCTCGCGAGAAGCAGCAGGAGCAGATGATGAAGGGTATCGGTAGGCTGGCCAACTCAATTCTGGGCACGTTCGGCCGCGAGGCCACGCGTCAGATCACGCGCAACCTGTTCGGCGGTCGTCGCAGGTAAAAGCCGGGAGGCTCCACACTTCAAGAACGAAAAGGGCCCCGCAGCTCAGGCGAGCTGCGGGGCCCTGTCAGTTGCGAGCGCCGCGTCTACTCCATGCGGTTGGCGATGGCGCGCACGATGGCGTCGGCTGCAAGCGAGGTCTTGGTGGCGTCCTCGATCTGCAGCACGATTGTTCCCTTGATGCCCAGCTCGGTGATCTCGGAGAAGAAGACCTTGGGTCCGTCGATGACCGTGGACACGCCCTCAGCCGCCGCGCGGGCGATGCCGATGAGCGCATCGGCGAGCTCATCCATCGAGAGCTTCTCGTCCGCGGCGTTCTTGTAGCGCGGCACGGCGAAGGGCACGGCCACGCGGTTGGCGGGCAGCAGGTGCACGAGCGAGGTCGTGGAGATCACGGAGTTCGGCACCACGATGATCTGCCCCAGGTTGTCCTTGATGGTGGTATGGCGCCAGGTGATATCCTGCACCACGCCCTTTTCCGACCCGACCTCGATGTTGTCGCCCGGCTTGATGATGCCCATGAACGTCATCTGCAGGCCGCCGATCAGGTTCGCGAGCGTGTCTTGGAAGCCCAGCGAGATCGCGATACCTCCGACGCCCAGGGCGGTGATGATCGCGTTCGAGTTCTGGCCCCATACGCTGTCCAGGATGATGCTCGCACCGACCGCCCAGATGGTTGCGCGCACGATGTTGACGATGATGCTCGTGGTGGGCAGGGGATTGCTGTCCATGTTGAGCAGGTGGCGCAGCGCCTTTGCGGCAAGGCGTGAAATCACGATGGTCGCCGCACCGAGGACGACGGTCCAAAAGATCTGATGCACAAGCGGATGCATCAGGAAAGCGAGTACAGCGTTGTCGATTTCGTCCATGGAGCTCCTTGTGCGGTTGGAGGCGTTCATCCACGTCCATCATAGCGGGATTCGCTTCCCGGCAGCGATGCGGCAGGAAGGTCGCCGGTTCTTTGGGCTTATTTGGCGGGAAGACCCGAAGGGTTCAAACAATATGTCTGCTTTGCGCTGCTCGTTCGTTGGTTCAAAGGCTCGTTTGGGGCGTGGCAGGCCGCTTCGGGAAAATTGTGTTTGATTTTTCGGTGCCATATGCTCACCGTCCGGATACCCCTCGACAAAACCGCAGGACCGAACTGCGGTTTTGTCGAGGGGTGTGGCGCGTATGGGCCAATGGCACCCGAAAACCAAACAGAATTGTAGTTTGGTTGCCAAAATAGTGGAGCTGGACCTGATCCGATGAGAAAAAGCCCCGATCCCTTACTGGATCAGGGCTTACAAACCGATTCGAGCGAGATTCGCTACTGCACTAGCTCAGTAGCATGCGGTCGTTGGCGAGCTCGCCGCCGGAGACCTCTTCGAACTTCTGCAGCAGGTCAGACACGGTGAGGGCGCGCTTCTCGTCGCCCTTCACGTCGTAGATGATGCGGCCTTCGTGCATCATGATCAGGCGGTTGCCCAGGCGGATGGCGTCGTTCATGTTATGCGTGACCATCAGCGTGGTGAGCTGGTGCTCGCCCACGATCTTCTCGGTGAGCTCGAGCACCTTGGCGGCCGTCTTGGGGTCGAGCGCGGCGGTGTGCTCGTCGAGCAGCAGGAGCTTGGGCTCGGTGAGCGTGGCCATAAGCAGGGTCAGAGCCTGGCGCTGGCCACCGGAGAGCAGGCCGACCTTGCTGGTCAGGCGCTTCTCGAGACCAAGTCCCAGCTCGCGCAGGCGCTCGGCGTACTCGTCCTTCTCGGCCTTGGTGACGCCCCATGCAAGGGTGCGGGTCTTGCCGCGGCGCTTTGCCATGGCAAGGTTCTCGATGATCTGCATGTCGGCAGCGGTGCCCATCATGGGGTCCTGGAACACGCGGCCGAGATACTTGGCGCGCGCGGGCTCGGAGAGCAGCGAGATATCCTTGCCGTCGAGCTCGATGACGCCGGAGTCGATGGGGTAGACGCCCGCGATCATGTTCATGAGCGTGGACTTGCCGGCGCCGTTGCCGCCGATGACGGTCACGAAGTCGCCGGGCGCGAGATGCAGGTCGACGTTGACCAGAGCGCGCTTCTCGTTGATGGTGCCGGCGTTGAAGGTCTTGCAGACGTTTTGTACCTTCAGCATGGCCTATCGCCCCCCTTCGGGACGCGCGGCGCGGGTGTAGGATCGCTTGAGCTGGTACTTCTCCCACACGACGGGGATGCACAGGGCGAGCGCCACGATGATGGCGGACAGGAGCTTCATGTCGTTGGCGTCCATGCCCAGCTGGAGCACGACGGCGCGGATGAGGAAGTAGACCACGGAGCCCACGACGGCGGCGGTCAGGCGGCTGCCGAACGCGCGCAGCTTGCCGGGGGTGAGGCGGCCGAGCACCTCGCCGATGACGATGGCGGCAAGGCCGATGACGATGGCGCCCGTGCCCATGCCGATGTCGGCGTACTTCTGGCTCTCGCAGATGAGGCCGCCGGACAGGCCGACGAGGCCGTTGGACAGCATGAGGGCGATCATCTTGGTGACCTTGGTGTTGACGCCGAGGGCGCGGACCATGGCCTCGTTGTTGCCGGTGGCGCGGCAGGCCGAGCCGATCTCGGTGCCGAAGAACCAGTAGAGCGCGGCAATGATCGCGACGGCGACGATGAGGCCGACGATGATGGAGCCGATGTTGCTGGACAGGCCGGTCAGGTCCGTGACCTGTGAGAAGACGGTGTCGTTCTTAAGCAGCGGCGTGTTGGACTTGCCCATGATGCGCAGGTTGATGGACCACAGGCCGATCTGCGTCAGGATGCCGGCGAGGATGGCGGGAATCTCGAACACGGTGTGCAGGAAGCCCGTCACCGCTCCCGCGATCATGCCGGCGATCATCGCGGCGAGGATGGCAAGCAGCGGGTTGACGCCGCCGACAACCAGCACGGCGCAGACACAGCCGCCGAGCGCGAAACTACCGTCGACCGTCAGGTCTGCGATGTCGAGCAGCTTATAGGTGATGAACACGCCGAGGACCATGATGCCCCAGAGAATACCCTGGGATACGGCGCCTAGCAGGGCGAGCCCCATATCGTCTCCTCCTTTATTCAGCCAAATGAACCCCAGCGGAATGCGCGCCGGGGTTCATCGTGAGAACGATGCAGATACATCGGAACAGTCTAGCACGTACCTCGCGGGGGAGGGTCGCCGGGGTGTTATGTAATGTGGTGGAAATGCGCCGTGGGCCGCCGCGGGCCGCCGCGGGCCGCGGCAGGGGCAGAAGAAGAAATGGGGCGGCCGGAAGCGTGTGCCTCCAGCCGCCCAAGCAAGCTGTCGTATCGGATGCGCGGTTATGCGGCGCTGACGTCCTTGCCGCCCTCATCGGCGAGCGCGGAGACGTCGACGCCGACCTCGTCGGCGGTCTGCTGGTTGTACACCAGGTCGCACTCGTCGGCGGTCATGGTGCCGATGGCCATCTCGGCCGGATCGGCGCCCTCGGTGAGGATCTCGACGGCCATCTCGCCGGCGCGGTAGCCGAGCTCCTCGTAATTGATGGACACGGAGGCCAGGCCGCCGTTCTCCACCATGCCGACCTCGCCGCAGATGGTGGGCACGCCGTTCTCGTTGGCGACCATGGCGACGGTGGTCATGCCCGCGGCGATCGTGTTGTCCGTCGGGGTGTAGATGGCGTCGACCGCGCCGACCATGGACTCAACGACCTGCTGAATCTCGTTGGAGGAGGACACGGTGTAGCGCTCGTGTGCGATGCCCAGCTTGTCGAGCTCCTCCTCGGCCATGGCGATCTGGATGTCGGAGTTGCTCTCGGCGGTGCAGTACAGCAGGCCGACGGTCTTGGCGTCGGGCAGCAGGCGCTGCAGCAGGTCCATCTGGTCGGCAACCGGGTTCATATCCGAGGTGCCGGTGAGGTTGCCGCCGGGGGCGTCGTTATCGTCGACCAGGCCGGAGGCGGCGAAGTCGGTGATGGCGGTGCCCACGATGGGGATCTCGGTCGTCGCACCGGCGACGGCCTGGGCGGCCGGCGTGGCGATGGCGAGAATGAGGTCGCAGCCGTCGTTCACGAGGGTCTGCGCGATGGTTTGGCAGGCGGACTGGTCGTTCTGCGCGTTCTGCTGCTCGATCTCGTAGGAGATGCCCGAATCGTCGAGCGCTTTCACGAAGCCGTCGTTCGCGGCATCGAGCGCGGTGTGCTCGGTGAGCTGCAGCACGCCGATCTTGTACGTCGTGCCGTCGCCGGAGGCGGCGGTGGAGCCGGCAGCGGGGGCGTCGTCGCTGGAGTTACCGCAGCCGGCGAGTCCCAGGGCTCCGGTGAGGGCGACGGCGGTGAAGCCCTTGGCAAAGGCGCGGCGAGAGAGCATGTTGCGTTCCATGATGTACTCCTCAGTTCGTTCGGTTCCCGGCGCAGCTGTCCGCGTCGGGCTTGGTTCTGCGTTGCGCTAGACGATCTCGGCGTTCTCGAGGCCGGAGATGTCGATGCCGATCTCGTCGGCGGTTGCCTGGTTGGCGATGAGCTGGCAATCCTCGGCGGCGAGGTACTCGATGGGCATCTCAGCCGGATCGGCACCCTCGGTCAGGATCTCGACGGCCATCTCGCCGGCCTTATAGCCCAGGTCGTAGTAGTTGATGGAATAGGAGGCCAGGCCGCCGTCCTCGACCATGGTGTCGCAGCCCACGATGACGGGGAGGTCGTTCTCGTTGGCGACCATGGAGACCGTGGCCATGCCGGCGGCGATCGTGTTGTCCGTCGGGGTGTAGATGGCGTCAACCTTGCCGACCATGGACTCGATCACCTGCTGGATCTCGTTGGAGCTCGACACGCTGTAGCGCTCATGCGCGATGCCGGCCGCATCGAGGGCCTCCTCGGCCATGGAGATCTGGACCTCGGAGTTGGACTCGGCGGTACAGTACAGCAGGCCGACGGTCTTGGCGCCGGGCACGAGCTGCTCGAGTAGCTCGATCTGGTCGGCGACCGGCGTGAGGTCGGAGGAGCCGGTGACGTTGCCGCCGGGCGCCTCGTTGTCGGCCACGAGGCCGGATTCGGCAAAGTCGGTGATGGCGGTGCCGATGATGGGGATGTCGCTCGTGGCGCTCGCCACGGCCTGAGCGGCGGGCGTGCCGATGGTGAGGATCAGGTCGTCGCCATCGTTGACGAGCTTGCTCGCGATGGTCTGGCAGGCGGACTGGTCGTTCTGCGCGTTCTGCTGATCGACCTCGTAGGAGATGCCGGCGTCGTCGAGCGCGGCGATGAAGCCCTCGTTGGAGGCGTCGAGCGCTGCATGCTCGGTGAGCTGCAGCACGCCGATCTTATAGGTGTCGCCGGTTGCTCCGGCGGTGGAGCTGCCCTCGGCGGAGGCGCCGCCATCGTTGCCGCCGCACGCGGCGAGCGCGAGTGCAAGCGTACCGGCGACAACGGCGGAAGCCAGGGTCTTGAGCCGTTTCATAATCACGACCATCCTTCCTTACGGTGTGCGGGATGACCCGCGTATCAGGTGCCGCGCGGAGGCGGGCACGTCGTTTGAGTTAGTTCATCATGATAGGAGGGGGCGGCAAAACGCTCAAAACCGCTATGCAGCAGGTTACACAGAGTTAACGTTTGCGCCGGCAGACGGCCGATACGCTCCGCCGACCGATTGCTCACGGCATGTCGGCTGGGTGCCGTGCTTACGAGAAACGCTCTGTCCTGTCGTCCGGCTCGTCCCCGAAGGCATTGGGATGCTCGGCCTGCCAGCGCGCCTCTTCCTCTTCGGCCTCCTGCTGCAGCTGCTTCTTGGTGGTCACGCGAAAGGCGAGGCCCATGGCGTCCAGAACCTTGACGATCGTCGAGAACCGCGGGTTTCCCTCGCGGCTGAGCGAGCGGTACAGGCTCTCGCGCGAGACGCCGGCCTCCGTCGCGATCGCGTGCATGCTGTAGGCACGCGCGACATCGCCGATGGCCTCGAGGAACGATTCCGGGTCGTTGTCGTGCGCCGTGAGGTCCAGGTACATGGCAGCGTCGTCTTGATCGTGGATGTAGTCCGCCGTGTCATATTTAGAAAACTCTATTCCCATGTTGACCCTTCCAGTAGCTCCATAATTGCTTGGCGTAGGCAATGTCGCGATCTTGGCTTCGCTTCGTTCCGCCCATCAGCAGAAGGATGAGCTTGAAACCCCTGCGCGCAAGGTAGACGCGATACCCTGGGCCGGTGTGGAAACGCAGCTCAAACACGCCGTCTCCGACGGATCTCCAATCTCCCAGAAGCCTGCCGGTTGCCGCGATATCTCGGATGCGCTTGTGGATCGCGAGGCGGGTCCTTCTGTCCCGGATGCTCTTTTCCCATCGGTCGAATGCGTCCGTTCGCTCAACCTCGTACATCGCTACCTCCGATTGTAGCCTGTGGGCTACAGGTATCAAGCCTTCGGATGGTGTTTCTTGGCCTGAGCGGCTGCTGAGCATAAAGTCGAGCTTGGCGATGACGCGGCAGCGTGATGCTGGGCGATAAACAGATGGCCATGGGTCCCTCCTTATCTTGCTGGGCGCGCGGGATGCTGCTCGTGGGCAAGACTAGCAAGGACGGCCTAACATATCTTGTACAGATAATGGAATATAACTTACACAGCAGATAATGAAGTTGACGGGCGTTCAGTCCAATCGGCCGATGGCGCCGAGGGCACGCCGAGCGGCACATTCGCCGCCATGAAAAAACGGCCCCGCAGCGAGCTGCGAGGCCGTGAAAGTTTGGAACCTGTCCCCAAACTTGCAGTTAGAACTCGGCGTTGCCGACGGTGCGCGGATGCGGGATGACGTCGCGGATGTTGCCCACGCCGGTGAGGTACATCACGAGGCGCTCGAAGCCCAGGCCGAAGCCGGCGTGCTTGCAGGTGCCGAAGCGGCGCAGGTCAAGATAGTACTTGTACTGGCTGGCGTCCATGCCGAGCTCGGCGATGCGGCGTTCGAGCACATCGAGGCGCTCCTCGCGCTGGGAGCCGCCGATGATCTCGCCGATGCCGGGAACGAGGCAGTCGGCAGCGGCGACGGTCTTGCCGTCATCGTTCAGGCGCATGTAGAAGGCCTTGATCTCGGCGGGGTAGTCGGTCACGAACGTCGGGCACTTGAAGTGCTCCTCGGTGAGGAAGCGCTCGTGCTCGGTCTGCAGGTCGATGCCCCAGCTCACGGGGTATTCGAACTTGTGGCCAGCGGCGACGGCGGCCTCGAGGATCTCGATGGTCTCGGTGTAGGTCACGCGGGCGAAGTCGGAGGTCGCCACGTGCGTCAGGCGCGCGATGAGGCCCTTGTCCACGAACTTGTTGAGCATGCCGAGCTCGTCGGGGCAGGTCTCCATGACGTCGTTGATGACGTACTTGAGCATGGCCTCAGCGAGGTCCATGTCGTCGGCGAGGTCGGCGAAGGCGATCTCGGGCTCGATCATCCAGAACTCGGCGGCGTGGCGCGTGGTGTTGGAGTTCTCGGCGCGGAACGTCGGGCCGAAGGTGTACACGTCGCCGAACGCCATGGCGAAGTTCTCGGCGTTGAGCTGGCCGGACACGGTGAGCGAGGCGGCCTTGCCGAAGAAGTCTTGGCTCCAGTCGACCTCACCGGAGTCGGTCATTGGCGCGTGCGCGGGGTCGAAGGTGGTGACGCGGAACATCTCGCCGGCGCCCTCGCAGTCGGAGGTCGTGATGATGGGCGTGTTCACGTACACGAAGCCGCGGTCCTGGAAGAAGCGGTGGATAGCTGCCGCCGCCACGGAGCGGATGCGGAACACGGCGCGGAACAGGTTCGTGCGCGGGCGCAGGTGCTGCTGCGTGCGCAGGAACTCGACGGTGGCGCGCTTCTTCTGGAGCGGGTAGTCGGGCGCCGAGGGGCCCTCGACCGTGATGGTCTCGGCGGTGAGCTCGAAGGGCTGCGGCGCGTCGGGCGTGAGCTTGACGGTGCCGGTGGCCACGAGCGCGGCGGAGACGTTCTGGTGCGCGATCTCGTCGTAGTTGGCGAGGTCGTCGCGGTTCATGACGATCTGCAGGTCCTTGAAGCAGCTGCCGTCGTTCAGCGTGACGAAGCCGAAGTTCTTCATATCGCGGACGGACTTGACCCATCCGGCGACGGTGACCTGCTGGCCGCCGAGCGCCTCGGCGTCGGCGTACAGCTGGGCGATCTTGGTGCGGTTCATGGATGCCCCTGTTCCTAGGTGACGAAATATACAGACCGTCCACCATGATAGCGTGAAATCAGGACGGAGGTTTTTTCACATGGCGCCGTGTGCGGCCCGTGTGAAAAACCTCCGCCCCCATTTCACGCCATAATGGGGCGGACGATTGAAAGGCGGCTTATGAAGACGATGGACGACCTGCGCCGTCAGCTTGCGGCGATCGACCGGCGCGGCTATCCCGCGTGCAAAAGCCTGCGCGGTGTCTACGATATGGGCGGCTTCGCGCTGTCCATCGACCACGTGCAGGGCGATCCCTTTGCTGCGCCCTCGCAGCTGAGCGTTCGGTTGACGGCTGCGCAGGCGGGGATTCCGGGGGAGCTGGTCGATGCGGGGCACCGGCGCGTTGTGGTGGAGGATCGCCTCATTCGGCGTTTTTCCCGCGAGGTAGGGCGCGTGTCGCACATCGTGCGCGGCTCGGGCAAAAGCGGGCTGATCGCCACGAGCCGCCCGGGTCCGGAGGTGCTGCCGCGCTCGGCGTGCGAGGTTGCGGCAAGCGGCGGGCTGATCTTGCGCTTCGAGGCGGGCTTTCCGGCGCATGGGCGAACGGTTGACGCCCGAGGTCTCGAGCGGATGCTCTGCGAGCTTGTACCCGTATGCGTGAGGCGGGCGCTCGTGTTCGATACGGCGGCGTTGGCGGAGCTGACGGCGGCTGTCGAGCTTGCCGACGACCAACTTGCCATACGCCGTGAGCTCGAACGCCGCGGGCTGGTGGCCTTTGTGGCAGACGGCTCCGTGCTGCCCCGTGCGAGCGGCGCCTCGTCGCGGCCGATGGAGGGCGCCCTGCCCTTTGCCTCGCCGGCGTCTCTGCGCGTCGTGCTCGACCTGCCGCATCGCGGCCCCACGCCCGGCATGGCTATCAAGCGCGGCATCACGCTCATCGTGGGCGGCGGCTATCACGGCAAGTCGACGCTGCTCAAGGCGCTGCAGGACGGCGTGTACGACCACGTTGCCGGCGATGGCCGCGAGTTTGTCATCTGCGATGCGGGCGCGGTGAAGCTGCGCGCCGAGGACGGCCGTCCCGTCCATGCGGTCGACATCTCGCCGTTTATCGGCGAGCTGCCCGATGGGCGCGATACCGGGGCCTTTTCTACCTCCGACGCGAGCGGCAGCACCTCGCAGGCGGCAGCGCTCGTCGAGGCGTACGAGGCCGGCTCGCGCGTGCTGCTGGTGGATGAGGACACCTCGGCCACGAACTTCATGGTGCGCGACGCGCTGATGGAGGCGGTGGTGGCGCGCGACTGCGAGCCCATCACGCCGTTCGTGGAGCGCCTGCGCGACCTGTGGGAGCAGGCGGACGTGAGCTGCGTGATCGTGGCGGGGAGCTCGGGTGCGTTCTTCCCGGTGGCAGACACGGTGATTCAGATGGATCGATATGAGGCGCGCGATATCACGGACCGTGCGCACGAGGCGTGTCGGTCTTGGGGTGTCGAGGCCGCCGCGGCACCGACGCCGCTGGCTATGCCGGATGCACCGCGTTCGGTGCCGAGTGTGGTCGCCGCGACGGTGTCGGATGCAGGGGGTCGTGCCGAGCGGGGGAGAGGAGCCGGAAGGGGCCGCTCTCGCGCGGCGGGCCGGCAACCGCGCATCAAGGTGGGCGTGCGCGGGCTGGACGAGCTGCAGGTCGGTGGCGGCATGACGGATATGCGCCTGGTCGAGCAGCTCGTCGATCCGGAGCAGACGGCCGCCCTGGCGCAGCTTGTCCGCGCAGCGGGTGCGCGCGGGCTGCTCGACGGGTCCCGCACGCTCGTCGAAGCGGTGGCCGCCGTATACGATTACCTGCGCGAACACGGATGGAGTGCGCTTGCCGAACACGGCGAGGCGGGCTGCGGACTTGCGCTGCCGCGTCCCCAAGAACTATTCGCCTGCCTCAACCGCTGGCGCCCGGCATGACAGTTAGGACGGGGTCCACTGTCATGTTTTCGGGCGCCTCGCGACAAGTTGGGGCCAGGTCCATTCTTGTCGGCACGCTGTCGACCGAACGGACCCGCGCCCATTAACACTGCTAGAACGTTACCGTGTGTGGCTCGCTGGTGAACGAGTAGAAAGTCGCGGTGACGTTCTCGAGGGCGAAGACCTCGCAGTTGCCGTCGTCGGCGGCGTACATGCCCTGCAGGTCGGGATACTCGCCCAGCACCGCCTGGCGCGCCTCGAGCCGGTCATCGAGCACCGCGTCGGCCGCAAGGCGCATCCACGTGCCGTCTTGGCCGGTCGCGCAGATGGCTACGCGCGGGTGCGCGAGCATCTGATCGGACACCGGCTTGACCTTACCGGTCTGAATGTAGAGCTTGCCCTCGAATTTGGCGATGGTGCCGAAGGGGCGGACGTGCGGGTCGCCCTCGGAGCCCATGGTTGCCAAAAAGTACGTTGAGTTCTTCTTCAGATACTCCAATACCTCGTCCATACTGCTCCTTTCTCAAAAAACCGACACCGTAATTTTACCCACCTGCCCGATAGCGTGATGCAGGCAATCGCCGGACGGCATACCTTACGGAGATGTCACGGGAATGTAAGGCGAACCTATGGAACGCACCCGACGATGCGTGCACAATAGCGATGCGCGCGACGTCGCTCGGCGGCAGCGCGCACCGATGCTTCAAAGAGAGGTGGATATGCATCTCATCAAACGGTTTCTTGCCGGCTATACCGACAACTTCGTGGCGGCCCTGACGCTATGGCCCGCTGCCTCGCTCGTGCTCACGCTGCCGATTTTGGCCTACCTGTATCATCGCGACGGTCGCCTTAAGTTCGTATCGATCGTCTCGACCTACCTGGCGGTTCTCTACATCATGGGACTCGCGTGCTTCACGCTGTATCCGCTGCCCGATGGCAGCACCGGCTTGGGCTTCACCTACGGCGTGCCCTGGCAGCTCGACCCCTTGGCGCCGCTTGACGACTTCCGCCGCGAGGGCGTGGCGGTGTTGCCGCAGATCGCCTTCAACGTCGTGTTTTTCATGCCCCTCGGTTTTATCGCGGGACGTCTGCTGCGCTGGAAGTTTCTGCCCTCGGTGTTCGTGGGCATGCTGACGTCGTGCCTGATCGAGCTGGCGCAGGGCACGGGCGTCTTCGGCATCTACGCGTACGCGTACCGCACGGCCGATGTCGATGACGTGATCTACAACACGTTGGGTGCGGCGCTCGGCTGGTGCTGCGCGGCGCTGCTTTCGGCGGTGTTTCCGCCCGGCGCCCTTGCCGACGAGGACGACATCACCTACACGCCCGGCGTCATCCGGCGCGGCGTGGCGTTTTGGCTCGACACCCTGATCGTGAGCCTCATCACCATGGTCGTCTGCGGTGCCATCAGCCTTGCGCTGCGCAAGACCCAGGGTCTGGAGCACCTGGCCGACGGCTCGTGGTCGACCGTCGTTCCGTTCGTGGTGTTCGCGCTCGTGGAGTGCGTGGTCCCCGCGCTGCGCGACGGCTCCACGCCGGGTGGCGGATTTGTGCGCATGAGCTGCGAGACCAAGCGCCGAACAGGCATCCACCGTGCGGTGTTCTACCTCGTGCGACTGGTCGTGCTGGGTGCGGCGTGGTTCTACTATCCCATCGCGCTGCCGGCGCTCGCCTTGTTCTGCCTCATCGCCCGCCGAATGCCCTACGACCTCCTTTAACGTGACAGTTAGGATGGGGCCAGCTGTCATGCTTTTCGGGCGGGACGGCAGACTGCCCCTCGTTTGCGAAAAGCATGACACTGGGCCCCGTCCTAACTGTCATACGTAGGCCCGGCGGACAATGCTGCCTGCCGGGCCCTTCGGTTGCGGGGGTTGGATGCGTTCGGGCTATTCCTCGATGCCGAGTGCCTCGGCGCAGCGCACGAGCTCATCGCGGATCTTGATGTGCTGCGGGCAGGCCTGCTCGCAGGCGCTGCACTTGATACACGACGTCGCGCGCTTGCGGCCGTGCTCGGTCACGAGCCATTTCTCCTCGTCTTGAGCCTTCTTGAGGTCGCCGTAGAGCGTGAGCATGTTCATCGCCATGAAGGTGCCGGAGATGCCGACGCCCATGGGGCAGACCTTGGCGCAGTAGTTGCATGCGGTGCAGGGGATGAGCGGGATCTTGGCGAGCTCCTCGCGCGCGCGGTCGAGCGTCGCCTGCTCGGTCTCGGTCAGGCCCGTGAAGTCCTTCATATACGACAGGTTATCGGCCATCTGCTCGACGTTGCTCATGCCGGAGAGCACCGTGATCACGCCCGGCAGGCTCGCGGCGAAGCGGATGGCCCAGCTCGCGGCCGACGACTCGGGTTCGGCTTCCTTCAGCACGCGCGCAACGCTCTCGGGCGGGTTGGCAAGCATGCCGCCCTTGACGGGCTCCATGATCACAACGGGCTTGTTGTGCGCGCGAGCGACCTCGTAGCATCCGCGCGACTGCACCGATGGATTCTCCCAATCGGCGTAGTTGATCTGCAGCTGCACGAACTCCATCTCGGGGTGCGCGGTGAGCAGCTCGTCGAGCTCTTCGGGCGTGGAGTGGAAGCTGAAGCCGGCGTGCTTGATCTTTCCGGCGGCCTTCTGCTCCAAGATCCAGTCCCACAGGCCGAATTCGTTGAATTTCTCGGTGCGGTGCTCGCCCAGGTTGTGCAGTAGGTAGAAATCGAAGTACCCGGCGCCGGTGCGCTCGAGCGAGGTCTCGAACTGGGCGATGGCGTCGTCGCGCGTCTTGCAGTCGATCCACGCGGCGCACTTGGTGGCGAGCTGGTAGCTCTCGCGCGGGTGGCGCTCGACGAGGGCACGGCGGATGGCGTCCTCGCTGCCCTTGTAGGCCCAGGCGGTGTCGAAGTAGGTGAAGCCGGCATCGAGGAACATGTCGACCATCTGCTTGGTCTGCTCGATGTCGATGACGTCGTCGTTCTTGGGCAGGCGCATGAGGCCGAAGCCGAGCTTGCCGATGCCCTCCAGGGTGTAATCTGCCATAGCCGTTCCCTCCGTGCTTGATCGCGGTACATCATTGGATTTGTACCCCCGATGTGGCCGTTCAGCCCGGCAAGGGTGTCACTATTCCGCGAACGCAGCGGCCCGCGGCACCTCCCGGCTACGTCCCCAATGAGGCCACGGGCGGCGTGCGGGCACTTGGCCTCATTGGGGACGTAGCCGGAAGGCGCCAGCCGAGGTGGCGCGGCCATGAAAAAAGCCGCCCGGGTGAGCGGGCGGCTTGTGAGCGATTTCAGCGGTGCTGTGCGTGCGTTAGGCGCGGGTGACCAGCAGAGGGTCGCCGAGCTTGACGAGCGGACGACCGCCGATCATGGTGTTCGACGAGGCGACGTGGTCGATCTTGCGGAACCTCTCCGGGTTGGAGATGACGACCGTCACCATGTCGTCGTAACCAGCAGCCTTGATGGTCTCGGGGTTGAACGTGAGCAGCGGCGTGCCGGCGGTCACGATATCGCCCGCCTCGACGTGGCGCATGAAGCCCTTGCCCTCCATCTTGACGGTGTCGATGCCGACGTGGATGAGCACTTCGACGCCGGTGTCGGTCATGATGCCCACGGCGTGGTTGGTGACGGTGACCGTGTTCACGCGGCCGTTGTTCGGGGCGTAGATGGTGTTTCCGACCGGGATGATGCCGTAGCCGTCGCCGAGCATGCCGGAGGCGATGACCTCGTCGTTGATCTCCTGAACGCTGACGAGCACGCCGGAGATGGGCGCGTAGACGGTGTCGGCGCGGGTGGCGAACGAAGCGGGTTCGGGAACGGCGTCCTCGCTGGGGGTGAAGAGCGAGGTGCGGATCTTATTCAACAGGCTCATAGGTGGTCCTCCTTGGGATCTTGTTTGGTTGCGGAGGTGCCTCCGCGCTCTGCGCCCATGATACCCAAGCGGCATCCTTGGTAATGCGTGTGGGGGATAATCACGACCTTGTATACATAAAAACCTGCAGGTGGTGCGCACCAGTCGGGCGATTCTGACCCCCTGTTGGCTTAAGAGCGCCAAAACGCCCTCGGATAAACATGACAGTTAGGACGGGGCCCACTGTCATGCAATCCGCGAGCGCGGGGCGGCCTGCCGCTGTGCGCAAAAAAACATGACAGTGGGCCCCGTCCTGACTGTCATGTTCATGCGTGTGAAGACTCTGGAGTTGTCGGCAGGCGGCGCTCGCTGGTATACCCTTGTCTGCGGGTTAACCCGCCGATAAACGAAGCAACAACGCAGCAGAAACGGATGGTGCATCACCTATGGTTATCGAGACGCATGCCCTGTGGGGCGACGAGCCGACCGAAGAGCATCCGGCAACCTACACGGCCTATCTGGCAGAGCCGGTACCCGCCCGCGCGAACAAGCCGCGCCCCGCGGTGGTGATCTGCGGCGGCGGCAGCTTCACGAGCATCGCCGCGCACGAGCAGGAGCCGGTGGCCTTCGCGTTTCTGAACCGCGGCTTTCAGGCGTTTACGCTCGACTACGTGACAAGCGCGACGGGCGACGTCTCCTTCCCGAATCCCGAGGTCGACCTCGCCAAGATGGTCGCCACCGTCCGTGCGAACGCTAAGGACTGGCACGTCGATCCCGAGCGCGTCGTGGTCGTGGGCTTCTCGGCTGGCGGCTTCGTGTGCGCGTCGCTTGCGGCCCAGTGGAAGAGCAGCTCGTTTGCGGCCCTCGCGGGGGAGCGCCTGGAGTACACGCGTCCCGACGCGGCGATCCTTGCCTACCCGGTGCTCGACTTCCGCGTCGTGCGCGATGAGCAGACGCGCGACCCGCGCATCGACCTGCGCGTTCCCAAGACGGGCGGCAAAACCGGCCGCGACCTGCTGAACGATTACTTTGCCTTGGTGATGGGCGGCGACGCCACCGACGAGCGCATGGCCGAGGTGTGTCCCACGACGCATGTCTCGCGCGATATGCCGCCGACGTTCGTGTGGGGTACGGCCGACGACCGCACCTGTCCGATCGTGCAGGTCTACGACTTCGCCGCCGCCATGGCGCGCGAGGGCGTGGCGCACGAGGTCCACGTGTTCGATCGCGGCGGCCACGGGCTTTCGGTGGCGAACGTCAACACGCGCAGCGACAACGAGGCGGAGCAGCGGGCGGTCGATGCCTGGGTCGACCTCGCGTTCGACTTCCTGGTTCGTCAGGGCATCGTCGAGGCGTAATGCGCGGCGTTTGCCGGCGCGCTCGCAGACGCGAAAACCGATAGGGGCGAGGACATGGGTGATATGGCGATAGCGGTCTCCGGCGCGCTTGCGCTCGGGGCGCTCGCTGTGCTCGTCGCCTCGTTCCGCGGCGGTTCGGCGTCGTTCGTGCGGATGGGGCCCGCGGCGCTGCTCGCACTGTTTGCCGCCCTCGTGCTGGGGGTTTGCGGTGGCCCCGGCGAGCTCGATGTTCTGTACCGCTCTCCTGTATCGTTTGGCATTATCTGCGTCGCCGTTGCCCTTTTGGCCCTGAGTGGCTGCGCGGACATCGTCCGGCATCGCGGGGCGCGTGCCGTCTCGGTCGCCTCGCTGGGCGTTGCCGCCGTGCTGGCGGGGCTGTACGTGGCGACGCGCGCCGGAGCCATCGCGACACTCCCGTTTCGCAGCGTGGTGAGCCTCCTTGCATTCGAGGCCCTCTGGCTCGCCTTCGCGCTTATCGTCTTCGTGATCGGCAACGCCGCCTACCGCGTTTGCCACCCGGCTGCGCGCGTCGACATCGCCCGGCCGTTCGCCTATATCGTGGTGCACGGGGCGAAGATCTTCGGAACGAAGCCGTCTCCGCTGCTCGCAAGCCGTGTCGATGCGGCGCGCGAGCTCTGGGAGCGCCAAGGTCGATGCGGCGCCATCGTGGTGTCGGGCGGCCAGGGCGCCGACGAGGTGGCATCCGAGGCTGCCGTGATGCGCGATTACCTGCTTGAGCAGGGCGTTCCCGCCGCAGCGATCGTCGAGGAGGACCGCTCCACCACCACGCTCGAGAACCTGGTGTTCTCGAAGGCGCTCATGGACCGGCTGGGCGGCGGCGCGCCGTATCGCGTGGCGCTGGCGACGAGCGAGTTCCATGTGTTTCGCTGTGCGACCATGGCGCGCCGGCTCGGGCTCGATGCGGAGGTCGCGGCGGCGCCGACAAGGCTCGCGACCTGGATGCGCTCGTTTGTGCGGGAGTTCGGCGGCGTGCTGATCGAGTATCCGCGCCAGTTCGGATACGTTGCGCTGCTGTGGCTTGCTGCTACGATGGTGTGCTAACAAAGCACGGTATCGGGTGAGAGGACAGCAGCATGTCGTTTGACGTTGCAAAGGCATATCTGGATAGCATCGGCTTGGGCGACCGCGTGATCGCCACCGAGGCCCCGAGCTCGACGGTGGAGGAGGCCGCGGCGGCGCTCGGCTGCGAGCCCGAGCATATCGCCAAGACCATGGCGTTTCTGGTGGACGACGCCCCGGTGCTCGTCCTGTGCGCGGGCGATGCGCGCGTAAACAACAGCATGTTCAAGCAGTTTTTCCACACCAAGGCCAAGATGATCCCCGGTGACGTCGTCGAGGGGCTCGTGGGCCACGCTCCCGGCGGCGTGTGCCCCTTTGGCGCCAAGCCCGAGGCCCGCGTGTACCTGGATGAATCGCTGCGCCGCTTCGACGTGGTGTACCCCGCCTGCGGCAACGACCACAGCGGCGTGCGCCTGACGATCCCCGAGCTCGAGCGCGCCACGAACGCCGCCGGCTGGGTTGACGTCTGCCGCGGCTGGCGCACCGAGGAGTAGTCGCCCCGATCGCGCCGATGCGCCTTCCGTGTCTCGAATTCTCCGCTTTTATTACTGACCCCAGGCGAGACCGCTGTTTCTCTCTCTAACGTGCCCGTTTTGGCGACGTTAGAGATAGAAATCGCGGTCTCGCCTGGGGTCAATTAATAGCCCGGCTTCGGATCGAGCCCGGCGTTGAGCGACGGGAGTGCCGATCGATAGTCGAGCGGTTTAATGGCGGTATCGCGATAATCGCCGGGCACCAGCGCCTCGGGTGTCACGTCGACGACGGCAAACAGCTGGGCAAGCTTGCCAGGCTTCCAGACGTCATCCATGGAAAACCGCACGATGGGCATACCGAGGGCAGACAGGTGTGCTTCCCGCTTGCGTTCTTCGATGAGAGCATCGGCTGTTGTTTTGCCTTTGAGCATCCTCTCGTTGGTGTATTTCTCCTTGCCATCCAGCTCGCCCAGCACGGTCGTTCCATCTTTGAGCTTGAACAGATAATCAGGCCTTAGGGTTCGCCCCTTGTCGTAGGGGTCCGAAAACGTCGGTTGAAGGTCGTGGGGCGAAATACCCGCTGTGATCATGATGGCCCTTGCGATCGATTCCCCTCCGCTCTCCGCGCGCGCATCGGCAAGTCGGGCGATGCGCAAGGCATTGAGGTAGCCACGCCGCCCATAGGCAAGTTTGTAGACCATCCCCTCGAGAAGCTCATGCTCGACTCCCCATGTTCTCAAGGCGGCGTCGGCTATGGCCATTCCGTCTTCGAAAGGAGCGACGCGGAGGCAGTCGATGACGGTTGACGCGAACGACGTGACACGAACGCCATCGATGACGGCAACCCTGTCCGTTCGGGTGTCGGCGTGACGGATGATGTCCGCGGAGCTTTTTGTCGAGCACGACGGGTCAATGCAAATATGTGTGCACGTGAGCAGCCGATAAGAGACGGGAAGCCCGTGCATGAGCGCGGCGCTGTACAGGCAAAATGTCCAGTCGGGATGAAGCTTGGCCAGAGCGCGTATGATCCAGCGCGCCCGTTCGTCCGGCTTGAGCTTCGACCAGACAGACGAGCGCACGTAAAGGCCGCGATGGGGACGCACGAGGCTCCCGTCGGCTTTCCGCCTGCTGAATGCCTGCGTGTCTTCGGGTGTTTGCGCCCAGGCGCATCGCGATTCCTCTTCCGCCTCGTTGAGCAGCGCGCAGATGCGCCGGTCGCACTGTGTCTTGCGTTTCATGCAATAACTCCAATAGCTAAAAGAACATATAGCGATATCTTATTGGAGAGATTTCAGGCGATTCAGCGCTGCGTTCCCGCGAATGCCTTCCAGAACCCAACACCTATGGTTGGCGGCGAAAGATCGTGGAGCCATTGAGGAGCGCTGGAATGCGTCTCGGTGAGCGCTGCCGAATCCGCCGGCGAGCGGTGAAATGCCACGTGCAAAGACGGCTGCAACGCACGTTTGGAGTACGTTGCCGTGCGAGTTCATCCAGTAAAGACGGCCGGTTCATTTCTGACCCCAGGCGAGACCGCTGTTTCTCTCTCTAATTCGCCAAAATGGGCGCGTTAGAGAGAGAAATCGCGGTCTCGCCTGGGGTCAGAAATAAACGCCGGCAATAACGCGGCGCTCGGTCGTGTCGGACTTCGGCGACGGCCCGACGTAGTTGTACGGGATTTGCCACTAGGCGATTGTCCGCTCGATAGCCTTCTCAAAATACGAGGCAAGCGTCTCGTCGGCGCGGGAGAGCGAACCGTTCCGGAAGGTAGCCAGGCACAGGTACCATTTGGCGTTGAGGTTCTCGTCAATCGAAAGGAAGCGCGCCCCTTCGGGAAGGTCGGCGATCTGCGTGTAGCTCTGCGGCCCGATCGTGTAGCCCAATCCGCGCGCCGCGACGCACTGCGCCGTCGCGTAGTCGCGCATCTCGAGCGCGATATGGGGGCTGACGCGCGCCCGCATAAACGAAAGATCGAGCACCTGACGGATGCGCTGACCATAGGGAACGGTGATGAGCGGTTCCTCTATGAGGTCGCGGATATCGATGTAGGGGTATGGGTAGCGGATGCTCTTGACGGCCTTATCCAGCAGGGGGCTGTCGGAACCCGCCGTCACGACGAAGGGATCGGTCCACAGCACGTTGTAATCGATGTGGTTGTTAACGTTTTCGGGCAGGCGGTGCATCACGGCGAAGCCGATCTCGCAGGCGGTGAGCGCGCGGTCGAGCTCCTTCGAGTTTCCCTCCACGATATTGATCTTGATGTTGGGGTAGGCGCGGCAGAACGCGGGCAGCACCTCGGGCAGCAGGATGCGCCCGAGCAGCCGCGTGATGCCGAACGTGACCGTTCCCTTCTTGAGCGCGTCGGTATCGCTCAGGTCGGTCCGGAAATCCTCGTAGAGCTTCAGCACCTGGTTTGCCATCTGCAGGTATTTCTTGCCGGCATCGGTGGGCTGCAGGCCGTGCTTCGTGCGGTCGAAGAGCTTGACCTCGAGGCCTTCCTCGATGCGATGGAGCGATTGCGAGAGCGACGGCTGGGCAACGAAGAGTTTGCGCGCCGCGGCGGACACGCTGCCCTCGTCGGCGATGGTCTTGATGTAGATGAGCTCCCGGTCGTTCATGATGCTCCTCGCTGACGCGGTCCTCAAGGCGAAAGGGCGCGCCCTCCTGCCAACAGATTACGTCGCTCTTCCAGCACAATCAGCTATTCTGACCTTGCTTTATAGGATACACCTTATAGTCTCCATCCAATCAAAGTATTTGTCGTATGGGGGCTATCCCCGCATACTCAGGGCATGGAACGTCCATCTTTTCGGCATAGGGAGGACACATGGATGCAGTGAAGCTGTACGAGGGCGGCGTATACCTCGTCGACGGGGACCAGATCGTTCCCGAGGCCGAGGTCGACGCCGTCAAGAACGCAAAGGGCCGCGAGGTCACGCCGGATCAGGCGCGCCGCGGCACCATCGCCTACGGCATCATGCAGGCGCACAATACGTCGGGCGACGAGAAGAACCTCAAGGTGAAGTTCGACGCGCTCACGAGCCACGACATCACCTACGTCGGCATCGTCCAGACCGCGAAGGCCTCGGGTCTCGAGAAGTTCCCGATCCCTTACGTGCTCACCACCTGCCACAACTCGCTGTGCGCGGTGGGCGGCACCATCAACGAGGACGATCACCTCTTCGGTCTGTCCGCGGCCAAGCACTACGGCGGCATCTACGTGCCCCCGCACATCGCCGTCATCCACCAGTACATGCGCGAGATGATGGCCGGCGGCGGCAAGATGATCCTCGGCTCCGACTCCCACACCCGCTACGGCGCGCTCGGCACCATGGCCATCGGCGAGGGCGGCGGCGAGCTCGTCAAACAGCTGCTCGGCCAGACCTACGACGTGGCCACGCCCGAGGTCATCGCCATCTACCTCGAGGGCGCGCCCGCGCCGTTCGTCGGCCCGCAGGACATCGCGCTGGCCATCATCGGCGCCGTGTTCGAGCGCGGCTACGTGAAGAACAAGGTCATGGAGTTCGTCGGCCCGGGCGTCTCCACCATGACGACCGACTACCGCAACGGCGTCGACGTCATGACGACCGAGACCACTTGCCTGTCCTCCATCTGGCGTACCGACGAGGACACGAAGAAGTTCCTCGCCGACCACGGCCGTGCCGAGGACTTCAAGCAGCTCGATCCGGCAGACGTGGCCTACTACGATGGCTGCGTGCGCGTGGATCTCTCCAAGATCCGCCCGATGATCGCCCTGCCGTTCCATCCCTCCAACGTCTACACCATCGACGAGCTCAACGCCAACCTCGCCGACATCCTGGCGGACGTCGAGAAGCACGCCGACGAGATTTCCGGCCGCGTGGGCTCGCTCGACCTGCTCGGCAAGGTCGACGCCGCCGGTCTGCACGTGCAGCAGGGCACTATCGCCGGCTGCGCGGGCGGCAACTACACGAACGTCATCGAGGCCGCCCACGCGCTGCGCGGCAAGAGCTGCGGCGCCGGTGAGTTCGCGCTGTCCGTGTACCCCTCTTCGCAGCCGGTCTTCGCCGACCTGGTCAAGAAGGGCGCCATCTACGATCTCATGCAGGCGGGCGCCATCATCCGCACGGCATTCTGCGGCCCCTGCTTCGGCGCTGGTGACACCCCGGCCAACAACACGCTGGCCATCCGCCACACCACGCGCAACTTCCCGAACCGCGAGGGCTCCAAGCCCGGTAACGGTCAGATGAGCGCCGTCGCCCTCATGGATGCCCGCTCCATCGCGGCCACGGCGGCCAACGGCGGCGTGCTCACCTCCGCCGAGACGCTCGACTGCTGGGGCGACGTGCCCGAGCACGATTTCGATCCTTCGTCCTACGAGCACCGCGTGTTCAACGGCTTCGCGGTCGCCAAGGAGGAGGAGCCGCTCGTCTACGGCCCGAACATCAAGGACTGGCCCGAGATGGAGCCGCTCGGCGAGAACATCCTGCTGCAGGTCTGCTCCAAGATCCTCGACCCGGTGACCACGACCGACGAGCTCATCCCCTCGGGCGAGACCTCGTCGTTCCGTTCCAATCCGCTCGGCCTCGCTGAGTTCACGCTGTCGCGCCGCGACCCGGCCTACGTGGGCAACGCCAAGAAGACGGCTGCCTACGAGACCGCGCGTCTCGAGGGTGCCGAGCCTGCTGAGCTCGCCGACGTCTTCGCGGCCATCCGCACCGTCACGCCCGAGGCCGCCGCTGATAACGTCGAGATCGGCTCCATGGTCTACGCCATCAAGCCGGGCGACGGCTCCGCACGCGAGCAGGCAGCAAGCTGTCAGCGCGTCCTGGGCGGCCTTGCCAACATCACGAAGCAGTACGCAACGAAGCGCTACCGCTCCAACGTGATGAACTGGGGCATGATCCCGTTCCAGTCCGAGGACGAGCCCGCCTTCGAGGTCGGCGACTTCGTCTACGTCCCCGGTGTCCGCGAGGCCATCGCCTCCGGCGCCACCGAGTTCACCGGTCACGTCATCCGCGACGGCAAGGTTGCCGGCACCATGGCGCTCTACGTTGCGCCCATGACCGACAACGAGCGCCAGATCGTGCTCGATGGCTGCCTGATCAACTTCAACCGCAATAGGCGATAGCGAGCACAAAGCGGCCGGGGCGATACCCCGCCCCGGCCGCAGCTGATTCGTCGCTTGTCGCTCGACAAGAGGGTATGCGAGCGGAACGGAAGTTTCCGCACAGCGTTCCGCCCGCATACGCAGGGAGGTGATTGCGCTCGAAATTGACGTAGGTCAGCTTTCCATTAGTTTATGAGGAGGAAAACAATGGAATCTGTGCTGGTTATCCTAGCCATCGTTTTGGCAATCGGCCTCGGAGAGATATTTAACATCAACACCGGTCTGATTGCTGGCGCATTTGCCTATATTATTGGCTGTTTTGTGCTTGGAATGTCGGTTGACGACCTGCTCGGCGCGTGGCCGACCGACCTGTTCATGGTCATCTTCTCGATTTCGCTCTTCTTCAACTTCGCTGTGGTCAACGGTACGCTGGAGAAGGTTGCGAACGTGCTACTGTACCGCTTCCGCAAGCTCGAGCAGTTCCTGCCGCTCGTTCTGTACTTGGTGACGGCGCTCGTCTCCGGTCTCGGCGCCGCGTTCTTCACCTCCGTTGCCGTCATGGGCGCCATCGGCATGGTGCTTTGCCGCAACTCCAACATGAACCGCCTGTACGCCGCCATGGCCGTGTCGCTCGGTGCCCTGTCCGGCGCGAACTTCATGGTCAGCGCCCATGGCGTCCTGTTCAACTCGCTGCTCAGCCAGGTCGAGGGCGTCGCCGATCAGGCGAGCGCCATCACGACGAACATCTTCGCCGTGTCGTTCATCTACCCCATCATCGTCATCGGCGTCCTGTGCTTCATCGACATGCGCAACAACCGCGGCAAGGACAGCGAGCTTCACATCGAGAAGCCCGAGCCCTTCACCGGCAAGCAGAAGCTCAACCTGGCGCTCATCTTCATCATGATGCTCATCGTTCTGGGCGCGCCCATCCTGAGCAACCTGTTCTCCGATGTCACCTGGTTCGTCGAGGCGTGCGACCGCGTGGATGTTACCCTGGTCGCTCTGGTCATGGCCATCGTCGGCTACCTGTGCAAGCTCGTGGACGATCCCAAGCCCGTGTTCCAGCGCGTGCCGTGGGACACCATCTGGTTGGTCGGTGGCGTCGGCATGCTCGTCGAGGTGGCCGTCCAAGCCGGTACCATCGACATGCTCGCGGGTCTCATCAACATGATTCCGACCCCGATCGTGCCCATTGCCGTCTGCGTCATCGCTGGTATCATGTCTATCTTCAGCTCGACGCTCGGCGTCGTGGCCCCGCTCATGTTCCCGATGATCCCGGGTTTCGTGGCCGCCACCGGCATGAGCCCCTCGCTGTTCGCCGTCGCCATCATCATCGGCGCTCAGTCCACCTCGATTGCGCCGTTCTCTACGGGCGGCTCGCTTCAGCTCGGCGCCAGCGGCCTCGAGGGCGAGGAGCAGGACAAGTTCTACAACGAGCTCCTATTCAAGGGTACGCCGCTCGGGCTGGCCTTCGCCGCCGTCGCTTCGGTTCTGCTGATGTTCATCTTCTAGGATTGGGGGAGTCGTGTACAAGGTATTCGACAGCCACTTCCACATCATCGATCCTGCGTATCCCCTCGTGGTGAACCAGGGCTTCACGCCCGACTACTACACGGTCGAGCAGTACCGCGCCGAACTCGCCGACATGGGCATCGAGGCCGTCGGAGGCGCCGTGGTGTCCGGTTCGTTCCAGGGCTACGATCAGAGCTATTTCGCCGGTGCGCTCGGCAAGCTCGGCGAGGGTTTCGTCGGCGTGACGCAGCTTGACCCCGAGACGTCCGATGACGAGATCCTGAAGCTCGACGAGCTGGGCATCAAGGCCATCCGCTTCAATCTCTTCCGCGGCCTTTCCGCTACGCTGGAAGAGATCGAGGGGCAGGGCCGCCGCGTGCGCGAGCTGTGCGGCTGGAAGACTGAGCTCTACCTGGACGCCTCAAAGATGGACGACGACTTCGTCGCGCTCGTGCTGCGCATGCCCGGCGTGTCCATCGACCATCTTGGCATGCGCAAGGGCGGGGCGGACCTGCTCAAGCGGTTCGTGTCCGCCGGCGTACCGGTCCGCGTGACGGGTTTCGGCCGCATCGACCACACCCGTGAGGAGGCCTCGAAGCTCATCGCCGAGCTCTATGCGGAGAATCCCCAGGCGCTGATTTTCGGGTCCGACCTGCCGTCGACTCGCGCGAGCAAGCGTTTCGGTGTCGACGACATCGAGCTCATCTGCGAGGCCGTCGGTGCGGACCACGCGCAGGAGATCCTCTACGACAACGGTGCCGCCTGGTATCTCGGGGCGTAGACCTTTCCATTCATCGTTAGCTTGTCTTTCCTTTCCCTTTTCCAAGGCCCCCGGTGCGTTCTGCTCAAACGCGCCGGGGGTTCCTTTGTGTTTAGGGGGTGGCCGTCCAGCGCACTCTTCGGGCGGCATCTACTTGGGATGGGCGCCTTGGAAATTACTGACCCCAGGCGAGACCGCTGTTTCTCTCTCTAACTTGCCATGTTTGGCCAAGTTAGAGAGAGAAACAGCGGTCTCGCCTGGGGTCAATTAAAAAGTCGCCTGCGTGGTCGGGGTGCCGTCCGGCGGGGGAGGAGCTCGGCGCCCCATCTCGAGCGAGCGGCTTCGCGCCCGCCTTGTCGTCAAGGCGCTTCCGCGTGCCAAGGCGAGTCCTCGCGCCCGCCAGCACTGCCCCCGCCCCGCGCACCTGCCCCTGCGTTTACATGAGATGAAATCGATGTTATTCCCGCTGCTTGCCGCCCGTCACGCTATCATGGCAAAGGCATGAATGCATACCGAGGCGCAGCCTGCGCCAGAGGGGAAGCACAGCATACATGAGACTTGATACGCTCGAGATCGGCAAGGACGCCATCATCGCGTCGGTCGATTCCGATGACGCGGCGCTGCGTCAGCATATTCTGGACATGGGCCTCACGCCGGGCACCGAGGTCACCATGATGAAGTACGCCCCCATGGGCGACCCGGTCGAGATTCGCCTGCGCGGCTACGAGCTCACGCTGCGTAAGGACGACGCGGCCCGCATCGAGCTGCGCGACATTCACGATGCGCACAACCTGCTGCGCCGCAACGCCCAGGTGGGCACCACGGCGCACCCCGCGCTCGGCGAGGACGCCGCGCGCCCGCGTACCGGCGGCAAGCCCATCCCCGAGGGCCGTCCCTTGAGCTTCGCGCTCGCCGGCAACCAGAACTGCGGCAAGACCACGCTGTTCAACCAGCTCACCGGCTCCAACCAGCATGTGGGCAACTTCCCGGGCGTCACCGTCGACCGTAAGGACGGCCAGATCAAGGGCCATCCCGAGGCCACGGTCACCGACCTGCCGGGCATCTACTCGCTTTCGCCCTACACGAGCGAGGAGATCGTCTCGCGCGAGTTCATCCTGCACGAGCAGCCCGACGCCATCATCAACATCGTGGATGCGACGAACATCGAGCGCAACCTCTACCTGACGCTGCAGCTCATGGAGCTCGACCGCCCCATGGTGCTGGCGCTCAACATGATGGACGAGGTCGCCGCCAACGGCGGCACCGTCGACGTCAACAAGCTCGAGGAGCTGCTCGGCATCCCGGTGGTGCCCATTTCGGCCGCCAAGGGCGAGGGCATCGGCGAGCTGGTGGAGCACGCGCTGCACGTCGCGCGCTTCCGCGAGCATCCCGGGCGCCTGGACTTCTGCGCCGCCGCCGGCCCGGATCACGGCGCGCTGCACCGCTGCATCCACGGCGTGTGCCACCTGGTCGAGGACCACGCGGCCACCGCCGGTCTGCCGCTGCGCTTTGCCGCGACGAAGCTCATCGAGGGCGACGAGCGCGTCATGCGCGCGCTGGCGCTCGACCAAAACGAGCTCGACACGCTGGAGCACATCATCGTGCAGATGGAGGACGAGTCGGGCAGCGACCGCATGGCGGCCCTTGCCGACATGCGCTTCGGCTTCATCGAGGACGTCTGCTCTGCAAGCGTCGTGAAGCCGCACGAGAGCCGCGAGCACATGCGCTCGGTGGCTGCCGACCGCATCCTGACCGGCCGCTACACGGCCATCCCCGTGTTCATCGGCATCATGGCGCTTGTGTTCTGGCTCACCTTTGATGTGATCGGCCAGCGCCTCGCCGACCTGCTCGAGATGGGCATCGAGGCGTTTACCGGCGTGGTCGACGCCGCGCTTGCCGACTTCGGCGTGAACCCGGTCGTGCACTCGCTTGTGATCGACGGCATCTTCGCCGGCGTGGGTGGCGTGCTTTCGTTTTTGCCGATCATCGTCGTGCTGTTCCTGCTGCTGTCCATCCTCGAGGACTCTGGCTATATGGCGCGCGTCGCCTTCGTGATGGATAAGCTGCTGCGCCGCATCGGCCTGTCGGGCCGCAGCATCGTGCCTATGCTGATCGGCTTCGGCTGCAGCGTGCCTGCCATCATGGCGACCCGCACCTTGCCGTCCGAGCACGACCGCAAGATGACGGTCATGCTCACGCCGTTCATGAGCTGCTCGGCGAAGCTGCCCGTATACGGCTTGATCACCGCGGCGTTCTTCCCCGCGTACGGCGGCCTCGTTATGACGGGCATGTACCTGCTGGGCATCGTGGTGGGCATTCTCGTGGCGCTCGTGCTAAAGAACAGCGCGTTTCGAGGCGACCCCGTGCCCTTCGTGATGGAGCTGCCCAATTACCGCCTGCCCAGCGCCGCCACCGTGGCGCGGCTCGCGTGGGACAAGGGCAAGGGCTTCGTGCGCAAGGCATTTACCATCGTGTTCGTGGCCACGATCATCATCTGGTTCCTGCAGACGTTCGACATCCGCTTCAACGTGGTGACCGACCAGTCCCAGAGCCTGCTTGCGGGTGTGGGCCAGCTGATCGCCCCGATCTTCGCGCCGCTCGGCTTCGGCGACTGGCGCGCGTCCACGGCGCTCGCGGCCGGCTTTGCCGCCAAGGAGAGCGTGGTCTCGACGCTTACCGTCCTGCTCGGCGGCGACGTCTCGGCGCTCCCGACGCTGTTCACGCCGCTGACGGCGTTTTGCTTCCTGGCGTTCACGCTGCTGTACACGCCCTGTGTCGCCGCTGTGTCGACCGTGCGCAGCGAGCTCGGCACCCGCATGATGTGGGCGGTGGTTGCGCTGCAGTGCGGTGTCGCGTGGGTCGTGGCGTTCGCGATCCATGTGATCGGCATGGCGGTCGGACTCGGGTAACGCAAAGCCTATCGAGGAGGGCACCCGTGGCAGCTTTTGCCGCCACGGGCGCCCTCTTTTCGTCTCGTCAATCGAGTTAGCCAATATGAACGCCGGTTTTCAGTGTTTCTTGAGCGAACCAGAGAGTAGTCGCCTGATTTTGGCGGCGTTTTCCCAGTTGGCAAGCGCGAAAACAGGCCATCTACTCAGCGGATGCCAAAAGAAATACTGAAAACCGGCTGTTCAGATTGGCTAACTCTGTATTTTGACGCGATCTTGCGGCTCAGATAGCTGCCAACCGTCCGCTACAGCACTTCGACCTGGCAGCTGCGCATCGTGGAGAGGGCCGCATCGTGGGCGGCGGGCGTCACGCCGGCGCAGAGAGCCGCCTCGCAGCGCACGGGAATCTCGGGGAAGTGCGCCTTGATGAGCAGGGCGTTGCTCACCACGCAGATGTCGGTGCACAGGCCGATGACCTCGATGGAGTCGATGGGCTTCTCGTCGTTTTGCTGGGCGAGCCACCACACGAGGGCAACCGAGCCGAACGTGGGCTTGTCGAACACCATGGCATCGCGCGTGCGGCGGACCTCCTCAAGCTCGGGGACGAGCTGCCAGCCCGGGGTGTCGCGCACGCAGTGCGTAACAGGCAGGTTGCGACCCTCCTGCGTTTCGAGGTAGTTCGGCTCATGCGTGTCGCGCGTGAAGACGACGGTGCCCTCGAAGTCGCGAGCGCGTGCGGCAACGCCTTCGACGATCGCCTGCGCCTCGGGCGTGCCCAGAGCGCCATCAACGAAGTCCTTCTGCATGTCGATGACGACCAGATAATCGTTGGCCATGGGGTTTCCTCCCGTATCGGGTGACGGTTTAGCTGTACCTTGTCGTCTGATGATAGCGTCTGGCGAGGCCAGCAGCTGCAGGACAGCGGTGTTTCTCCATTGGAAACGATGGGAGCCGGGCGGCTCACGCGTGAGCACATGGGCGTCCAGGCGGTTCAAGATGCCCCAGATTTTCCCGAAGTTCAATTTCCATCTGTGCTAGACTGCCCATAATTGAACTTTGAACCAAAGAGACCGCGAAGTTCAATTTCGACCAAGATCATCTTGAACCTTCGGAGGCGAGATGGACCGCATGGCAGAACGAGAGCTGTTCGCCACCCGCTTGAGGGAGGCGATGGAGCGCCAGGGCCTCAAGCAGGCAGGCGTCATCCAGGCGGCATCGCAGCTCGGCGCCAAGCTGGGCAAAAGCCAGATGAGCCAGTACGTGAGCGGCAAGACCGTGCCGCGCCGCGATGTCGTCGCCCTGCTGGCGCGCGTCCTCGACGTCGACGCCGCATGGCTCGCCGGCGCGCATGACGATGCCGCGCCGCCTGCGGACGAGCGAGCTAGCGCGCGGCATGAGGCCGCCGCCAACCCCGTGACCACCAGCACCAGCACCGGCACCGAAGCCGCAACCGCCCAAAGGAGCACCACCATGCGCGAATTCAAGAAGTCCTCCAAGCTCGATAACGTCCTCTACGACGTCCGCGGTCCCGTCAACGACGAGGCCGAGGCCATGGAGGCCCGCGGCGAGCATATCCTCAAGCTGAACATCGGCAACCCCGCGCCGTTCGGCTTTCGCACGCCCGACGAGGTCATCTTCGACATGCGCCAGCAGCTCACCGAGTGCGAGGGCTACTCCAACTCGAAGGGTCTGTTCTCGGCGCGCAAGGCCATCATGCAGTACGCGCAGCTCAAGCACATCCCCAACGTGGACGTCGACGGCATCTATACGGGCAACGGCGTCTCGGAGCTCATCCAGCTGTGCATGAACGCGCTGCTCGACACCGGCGACGAGATCCTCATCCCGAGCCCCGACTACCCGCTGTGGACCGCGTGCGCCACGCTGGCGGGTGGCGTGCCGGTGCACTACATCTGCGACGAGCAGGCCGATTGGAACCCCGACCTGGCCGACATGGAGGCCAAGATTACCTCGCGCACGAAGGCCATCGTCATCATCAACCCCAACAACCCCACGGGCGCGGTCTATTCGCTCGAGGTCCTGCAGAGCATCGTCGACCTCGCGCGCAAACACCAGCTCATGGTTTTCTCCGACGAGATCTACGACCGCCTGTGCATGGACGGCATCAAGCACGTGTCGATCGCCTCGCTCGCGCCCGACCTGCCGTGCGTGACGTTCTCCGGCCTGTCGAAGTCGCACATGATCGCGGGCTACCGCATCGGCTGGATGATCCTTTCGGGCAACAAGCGCTGCATGCGCGATTTCATCTTCGGCGTGAACATGCTGTCGAACATGCGCCTGTGCTCCAACGTGCCCGCGCAGTCCATCGTGCAGACGGCGCTCGGCGGCTATCAGAGCGTCGAGCGCTACGTGGAGCCCGGCGGCCGCGTGTTCGAGCAGCGCAGCTACGTGTACGAGGCCCTGAACGCGATCGACGGCGTGACGGCGGTCAAGCCCAAGGCGGCGTTCTACATCTTCCCCAAGCTGGACGTCAAGAAGTTCAACATCACCGACGATGAGCAGTTCGCGCTCGACCTGCTGCACGAGAAGCGCATCCTCATCACGCGCGGTGGCGGCTTCAACTGGGACAAGCCGGACCACTTCCGCATCGTGTACCTGCCGCGCATGGAGGTCCTGCGCGAGGCGATGACGGACCTGGCAGACTTCCTGTCCACGTACCGCCAAGCATAACCGAGCGCGGCGCGCAAGCCGCATCCAACATCTGTGCAGATAAGGAGCGCTTCTGGCGCTCCTTTTGTGATGGGGGAGTTTGATGCGCGCGGGTGCTCGGACAGCCGTCTACACTACATTCGGGCCGGAAGGCCATGTGTTGATTGCGGCCAGAGGAAGGCCGCCTGTAGAGCGCCGAGGGCGCAGGAGGAACTCATGAGTGAGTACAGCGAAATGGACGAGAAGATGACCGAGAACGAGACGACTGCCGCCGAGACCGTGGCGGAGACGGTTGCCGAGACCGTCGCTGAGGAGCCCGTGGCCGAGCCGGCCGCCGAGGCTGAGGAGATCGCCGCTGATGACGAGGCTGAGCCCCGCGACCTGGACGGCGAGCTGTTCGACAAGATCAACCGCGCTGCGCGCCTGCTTCGCGGGCGCCGCGACATGATGCGCGACGAGGCCGAGGAGGACGCCAAGCGCCTGAACGACCTCATGCGCGCGCTCAAGCTCCTGGAGCTCAAGCCCAAGATGGAGCAGAAGGAGATGGCCGAGCTGCTGGGCATGCGCCTGCGTGAGCTCAACGCCATCATGGTCGAGGCCGAGAAGAACGACATCGTGGCCCGCGTTGAGCCCGAGGAGGACGACATGCGCAAGGTCGTCATCTTCGCCAGCGAGGATGCCGCCGAGCTCGCCGCCAAGATGGGCGGCAAGCGCAAGAAGCTCGTTCCGCAGCTGTCTTCCGACGACTGCGAGCAGATCCTCGCGCTGCTCGACAAGGTGATCGACCCGATGGTCGCTATGGGCCTCGACGCCGATCGCGGCCCGCGTGGCGGCCGTGACGACCGTGGTCCCCGCGGCGGCTTCGGTGGTCGCGACGATCGTGGCCCGCGTGGTCCCCGTGGCGGCCGTGACGACCGCGGCCCGCGTGGCGGCTTCGGTCGTGACCGCGACGACCGTGGTCCCCGTGGCCCGCGCGGCAACTTCGGTCCTCGTGGCGGCCGTGGCCCGCGCGACGACCGCGGTGGCCGTGGCGGCTTCAGCGGCAATCACCGCGGTGGCCGCTTCTAAGGCGTAGGCCGAGCGCATAACGATTCTGGGAAGACCCCGGCAGGCTGGAGCCCGCCGGGGTCTTTTCTTGTCGATGCGGCGCCCGGAAGGTGGGCGTCGCGCTGAGGCAGCTGGGCATGCGGGCCGTCCGGCCAAGCACGCGGATGCACCCGCCCATAAAAGAAGCCCGCCCCCGGACGGAACCGGAGGCGGGCAGCAATCGCAAAGCGCGGCGGGCAAGAAGCCCGCATCAGATCCGGGCTACACCGCAGCAGACGCGGAAGACCCGGCCGCGACCGCATCGCCCGCGGACTGTTCGGCCACGGCCTCGCCGTCGATACGGCTGGAGTCCTCAGGCGTGATCGTCATGCTCTGGAAGCGGTGCTCCATGTACTCGTTGTCGAAGTTCTTGGCAAAGAACTCCTCCACGGGCGTGGTGCCGGCCACGCCGGACAAACGCTCGAACCAGCAGTCGAGGGCCTCGAGCGTCATGACGCCGTTCACGAGCATGAGCACGGTGCACAGGGCGGTGAGGGAGTAGCGCAGCTTCCAGGGAATCAGGTTGATGAGCTTGAGCAGCCACGGCAGGCAGAGCTTGATCCACACGAAGCCGAGGGCGCCCCACATGCACATGAACAGCGTGCTCGTGCGGCCGCCGAACAGCACCGCCACCGGGTCGGGGATTCCGAAGATGGTGTATCCGGTGTAATCCCACGCCACAGCGCCGAAGCCCATCTGCATGAACCAGCTGACCGCAGCCTCGAACAGGCCGCCGATGATGGCGGACACCACGAAGATGATTACGGGGTTCGCCTTGTAGAAGCGGTTGAGCGCCACCGTCATGAGCACGGCACCGAAGCCGTAGATGGGCGAGAAGGGGCCGAAGAGCATGCCGGCGCGGTCCTGATACACACCGGGCTCGACGATAACCATGTGGTAGATGGTCTCGATGATGAGGCCGAGGATGCAGCAGACCACGAAGACCCAGAACAGGTTGAAGAAGTTCAGCTCGATATAGCCCTTGCCCTCGAGATCGCGGCCGAGCATGCCCACGTGCGCTGCCTCGCGGTCGCGCAGGTCGTTGGCCACGCGCTCAAGATGGCGTTCACGCAGAAGCGACGGGTCGACCGTCACCGACAGCGTGAGAAGGATGACGAGCTGGATGGCGTCGGGGATGAGGTGCGTGCCGATGCCCTCGAGCATCATGCGCAACAGCATCTGCAGGATCGTCGTGGCAATAAGCACGTGCGACCAGCGCGCAGCGTTGCGACGGTGGTTCTTCAGCAGCGAGCGGCCGAACACGATCAGGCCGATGGCGTTGCCGAAGGCGACGACGAGCGAGATCGCCAGCAGCACAATGGGCAGGGTCGGATCGGAGCTCAGGGTGATGAGGTCGGGGCGTGCCTGCAGCGCCCACATGACCATGGCGCCGAAGATGCCGAACATGGGGATGGTGATGATGCCGTCCGCCATGCAGAGGAAGCCGTAGATCTTAAGGATCAGCGGGACTTCGTTGCCCTGTGGCTCCTTCGGGGGAGCGGCAAAATGCGAGCCCGCTTCCTTGGAGGGGCTCTGCTGCTTGATAGCGTCTTGTGTCATGAGCGTTCCTTCGGTTATGCGATGCATAGCGCGGTTGATTGAACTGCAAAAGCATACCGCATGGCGCCCTGTATCGCCTGCGTACTCGCAAGGTTGCGCCCTAATTCTCAAGGCATGGTTGACGATTGCCGGCAATCGTTGACGCGCCTGAAAAATGCTGCCTATAATCTCGCGGTTTTGCTGGAAGGCCCTGCCCGTCGCTATTTCCGCCCCGGCAATAACCACACGCTATGGAAGGAACCGGTATGTCCAAGCTTTCCCCGAACAGTCTGGTCGTCAAGGGCATCAGCCTGTTCTTCGTAATCTTCGGCCTTGCCACGGTTGCGGTCGCTGCCATCATGTTCTTCGGTGCTCCCGAGGTCGACCTGCAGATGGAGGACGGTGCCCAGATCGCCCAGATGTACGCCGTCATCGCCGGTGTCATCGGCCTGTTCGAGTTCATCTGCGGCTTTATCGGCATGCGTGCCGCCAAGCACCACAAGCTGCTCAAGCCCTACACCTACCTCGTTGCCGTCATGGTGTTCGTGAATCTCTCCCTGTTGGGCACCTCGTTGCTCAACCATGTGTACAACAACGTGTGGCAGCACCTCGTTTCGATCGCCGTGGCGTTCACCGCGATCGTCTTCGCCTCGCGTGCTCTGAACGAGGACGGAACCAACTAGGCTACGTGCCCCATATCCGCCCAAGCGGTCTGAAAGCGGTCTGCCTGCATCGTGGGCGGACCGCTTTTTCACGGTGCGCCGGTAGGCAATTATCAACTACCTGTTGACAGTTACCGCTCGTGACGAGCCCATGTGAGGGTGTGGACGTATCCTGAGATATGCTCGGTGCGCATGAGGGAGGGAACCGCCTCAGGGGCAGTGCCGGCTGATCGCGAAGAAGACGAGCGAAACTGTGGGGCTATGCTGTGAACATACGACAGCTTCAATACTTCTATCTCGCAGCATGTTGCGGCAGCTTTTCCGAAGCGGCCCGAGCCGAGGGCGTTTCGGTGCAAGCGGTGTCCAAGGCGCTGATCGACCTCGAAGAAGAGCTCGGTAGCCCGCTGTTCGTCCGCGGTGGGCGCACGATATCGCTTACGCCGTTCGGCAAGGCCATGGTCGGCCCGGCGCGCGAGGCCATCGCCAGCTTCGACGCATTCGGCCGCGCGGCGGAACTTCATGCGGAAAAGGATGAGGGCGGCGCCAGAACCGATCTGCGTCTCGTGCTCGTATCGCCCCCCTTTGCCAAGCACGAGCTGGTGTGCAATGCGTTTTCTCAGCTCGTATCGCATATGCTCGGCATCAAGACCCATCTATCGCTCGCGCTCGGTCCGCAGGCGCTTGCCGATTTGCGCGCGGGCAATATCGACGCGATGATCACGATCGGCAACTTCTCCGACCCGCGCTGCACGTGCCTAGTGCTTGGCACCGTATCGGTCGGTGTGTTCATGGGCAAGCGCCATCCGCTGCGCCGCAAGCGCCTGCTCACGTTTGCCGATCTGGATCCGTATCCCGTGCTCTACAACGACGAGGTCGACTCGTTCAACGAGACGATTCTCAAATCGTGCGTCAAGCGCGGGCTCGCGTCGAAGCTCGTCGAGGTCCAAACCGATGATGGGGTGGCGAACTTCCTGGAAAAGCAGAACGGCCTTGTTCTGGGCGTCCATCTGAAGGCGCTGGATATCAAGCCGCTGGCCGCCATGCATCGCGTGGACCCCGCGGACGCCCCGCCGATCCCCGTCTGCATGGTCACCCTCAAGGGCCGCCAGAACGAATCGGTTGAGCGGCTCGACCGCTTTATACGCAATGAGTTCCCGCTCATGAAGCGGGTATTCACTGGCCCCGAAGGCTAGGCGCGCTCACGCCATCGGACATACCGCATCGGACCCTCCGTATATGAGAACGAGCCCGGAAGACCGTTCGTCTTCCGGGCTCGTTGCGTTGCGCAAGCGCTGTGGCGCGGGAACGTCGCCTAGTGGCGGTTGGTGTCGTTGAACTCGTCGAAGTCCTCGTTCTCGTCGCCGATGTGCTTGACGGCTTCCTTCTGCTCGGCGTTGAAGGCGTCGGCGGCGCGCTTCTCGGCGGCAGTGGCCTTCTTGAACACGGTCGGTTGGTTGATGACAACCTGCGGGTAGGGGATGGAGATGTCGTACTTGTCGAACATCAGCTTCATCTCGCGATTCAGGTCGTTGGTCAGCGGCACGCGGTCCTTCTCGGCGCACTCGGCCACGATCTTGATGTTGACCGAGTTGTCGGCAAGCATCGTGACGCCCTTGTAGAACGGGCCGTCGATGATGGCCGGCAGGCGCTTCTTGATGTTGGGGAGCTCCTTGGCAAGAACGTTCTCCACGCGCTCCAGGCTCTCGCCGTATTCGATGCCGACCTCGACGGCGGCGTAGCTGTGCTCCTTGGTCATGTTGACCACGTTGGAGATGCCGGAGTTGCGCATCACGAGGATGTTGCCGGAGCCGTCGTTGATCTTGGTGGTGCGCACGCCGATCTCCACGACGGTGCCGCGCTGGCCGCCCACCTGGATGATGTCGCCGACGCGGAACTCGCCCTCGAAGATGATGAACATGCCGGCGATGATATCGGCAACGAGGTCCTTCGCGCCCAGCGAGATGGCGAGCGTGAGCAGGCCGGCCGAGGCGAGCAGCGTGGCGGAGTCGACACCCACAAGGGCCAGGCACCAGTACAGCATGCCGATGACGGTGCCGTACTTGATGAAGCTCGCCAACAGGCGGCAGAGCGTGACGCCGCGGGCCTCGACCATGCGGGAGATCAGCCGCAGGAGGCGCTGGACGGCCTCGGCGATGGTGATGGCCACGCAGGCGAACATCAGGCTCGCCGTGATGGCGAAGATGTTGAGGCCGCGCTCCCAGGTGCCGCCCAGGATGTAGGAGAAGATCGAGCCCTTCTGGAAGAACTGATCCTTAAAGATGACGGCGACGCAGATGACGATCACCGCGAGGCTCGCGAACCAGCGCAGCACGGTGCCGAGCTTCTGCTCGGGCGACATCTCGTTCCAGTGGAAGGAGCGGTTGAGCCAGCGGCTGGCGGCGGACTCGGTGCGCATCGTACGGCCGCCGACGGTGACGTTGACCATGCGGGTGTCGCCATCCTCCTCGGCGCCTTCCTCAACGTGTTCCTCCACGGTCTCGACGCCGGGCTCGAGCGTGAGCAGGAAGAAGATGATGGCGAGGCAGACGACGGCGATGCAGCCGGTGGCGATGGTCAGCGGGCCGCGCTCGGCCATGAGGTGGCCCTCGTCGCCGGCGACGAAGACGTAGTAGCCGTCCGTCTCGCTGGCCGAGGCGTAGAAGGTCTCGCCGTTGATGGTGATGTAATCGCTGAAGCCGTCCTTCAGCTGGGCGTCGGTCATGCCGACCTCGGTGGCGACCTTGCCCACCATGTACTCGTCGGGGTAGTAGGCGATGGTCTTGTCGGTCTTGTCGACGGCGAAGGCGAAGCCGCCCGCGCCGGTCTGGACGCCGTCGAGCACGTGGTCGATCGTCACCGTGGCAAGGAGCTGCTCCAGGCGGGTTGGGCGCACGCTCAGCTGGACGAAGCCGTTGATGTCGCCCTTCTCGTCATGCGTGACGGCGGCGATGTACTGGCGCATGTCGCCCGAGACCTCGTCGGGCATGGGGTCCTGCACGATGTACTCGACGCCCTGCAGCATCTTGTTGAACTCGTAGGACTGGTCCTCGGGATTCTGCGACAGCGTGAAGTTGGTGAAGTTCGAGTCGGTGGCGATCAGCTTGCCCGTGCCGTTGAACACGAACAGGTACTCGCAGTTCAGCAGGTCGGAGAGCTCGGCGAGCTTCTCGTGGTTGGCAAGCGAGGGGTTCTGGTCGAGGATGTACGCTGCGACCTTGGCCTTCGCAAGGTACTCGTCGCTGAACTGCTGCGTCAGGTCGTCGGCGCGCTGCTGGCTGCGCTCGAGGGTCGTGGCGATCTGCGACACGCGCTCGTTGTTGGTGAGCGACTGGGACGACAGCGCGAAGAGCGTCTGCATGTAATAGGAGACGATGAGCACGCCGAGGAAGCCGACCACCGAGAGGACGGCGGCGCGGCCGGCGATCTTGCGGTTGAAGCGGAACGGGCCGAGGTGGCCGAAGTCGGTCTCCTCGTGGCCGCGGCGCTCGTCGTCGCGCAGCACGAAGACGCCGTAGAGCGCCACCGTGGCGATGACCACGAAGAACGCGAACAGGATGACGCCGACGGTGAGGGTGCCGGAGGCGTTCATGTCGGACTCGGGCACGGCGCAGATGTAGTACATGTCGTCGATCAGACGCACGCCGCAGAAGAGCTCCTCGCCGTTGACCGTGACGGTCGCGTAGGCGCCGTCTTCGAGCATGGAGGGATCGAAGCCCAGGTCGATGATGTCGGAGCCGATCACGCCCTCGTCGGGGTGGTACTCGACGATGTAGTCGCGTGCAGAGGCGGCGAACACGTAGCCGTGCTGGCCGAGCGCGATATTGCGCAGGACGCTCGCGGTGGAGCCGGTGGCCTCGATGAGCTCGTGCAGGCTCTCGGGGCTCTGCTCGATGACGACCATGGTGTTGTCGTCGATGCGGGCGGAGTAGTAGCGCATGTACCAGTTGCGCTCGGGGACGTCGATCTCGACGGCCTTGGAGGGCTTGCCGGTCTTGAGGGTCTCGCGCAGGCGGTTGTAGCGCGCGTACGAGAACGTCGCCTTGGTGGGGCCGGCGCTCGCCAGGATGTCGCCCGCCGCGTTCACGACGAGCACGTTATCGACGTCGAGCAGCTTCTGGTACTCGGACATCTTGGTGTCGGAGATCTCGAAGCCGGCGTCGTTTTGCGCCATGAACGCGACCTGGGCCGCCTTGGACTGGTAGTTCGCGTCGAACTGGATGGTGTTCTGCTCGGTGTCCTCATCGGCCTCGGCGAGCAGGGTTTCGAGCTCCTCGGCCTCGAGATGCATCTCCTCGACGTAGCTGTTGCGCGTCAGCTGGCTTTGCATGTTGTAGAGCAAAAACGCCATGGCGACCATGCTCGCGGCCACGACGACCAGCAGCGCGACGATCTTCTTGGAAAGTTTCTTCGACATGTTCGCGTCCCCTAGTCCCACTTGTCGACGAGCTTGGCGATGGTGCCGTCATCGAGCATGCCCTGGATGGCGTCGTGCACCATGCCGGAGAGCTCGGAGTTCTTCTGCGTGGCGACGCCGTAGGACTGCTCGGCCACGTTGAAGCCCTGGATGATCGAGCGGTCGTCGTTGATGTAGGTGTGGGCGATGGCGCCGTCGAGCACGATGGCGTCGACGATGCCCTCCTCGAGCGCGTCGGAGAGTGCCTGGTAGGACGGGAACTGCGAGAGGTGCCAGGTGTCGAAGTCGACCTCGCTGTTGTCGTCGTTGGTCTTGACGACCTCGCCGTTCGTGAAGCCGACGTTGTAGAGCTTGATGCTCAGCAGCGGCGCGGCGTTGGAGCCCGCCATGGTGCCGAAGGTGCAGCCCTTGAGGTCGCTGATGCTGTCGATGAGCGAGGACTTCTGTACGACGGCGATGACGTTGTCGGTGTAGTAGGCGGGGGAGAAGTCGAGGTTCTCCAAGCGCGAGTCGGCGATGGAGTAGCAGGCGACGAGCGCATCGACCTCGCCGGCGAGCAGGGTCTCCTTGCGGTTGTCGGGCGTAACGGTCGTGTATTCGACCTCCTTGTAGCCCATACGCGAGGCCATCTCCTTGGCGATGTCGATCTCGAGGCCGTAGTACTTGCCGGTCTTCTCGTTCTGCAGGCCGAAGCCCACGATGTCCGAGCGGACGCCGACGACGATTGTCCCCTCGGGAGCCGGCGCCGGGGCCGCAGCGGCGCTGCCCGAGCCCTGCTGCGTCGTCTTGGTTGCGGCGGGGGTGCAGCCTGCTAGCCCGCCGAATGCACAGGCGGCAGCCGAGAGCGCAATGGCCCCAAACTGCCTCCTCGTTACTGCATGCATCTTCCCTCCAAAATGTGTAGCTGCAATCCATATTCCAAACTCATTAATTATGCGGGCCTGTAGGCAAAAAAGCAGTGCTTCACCAACGCGTTCAATTAATGGTTTAGGGATATTTGCGACCTGTGAACGCCTTATGTTCGCATTCGGGGTGTCGTCTATTTCGCTTACCGACAAAGCGGACCGTTCGGAGGTTCTTTACGGGAATGTGACGCTGCGTTCACGGCGGCTTTGCGCAGGGCTCCTATGTTGGATTTAGGTAAGGAGCGCGCGTCACGCGCGGGCGCGAGGCGAAAGGGGTGCCACATGAGGTCATTCAACGAATCGATCCGCGAGCGCGAGAGCGAATTCACCGGTCTCAAGGGACAGGTGCTCCGCTATGTGGGCACGGCCTACGCGCTGGTGATCGTCAGCCAGTTCATCGAGGCGCTTGCCGCTAAGGGCGGGGACGCTGCGGGGTTCATGTATGCCGTGTCTGCCGTTGTTTTCGTATTCGCGTTCGTTGCATACCCGCTTGGCGGGCTGTTTGGGCGTGCCGACAGGGCTTGCTAGGTTGTAACGGGCGGCTGTGACTCGCGTTTGCGGGCCTTGGTGGCTGGATTAGCGAGCTTCGCGGGCCGCGAATGCGAGTTCAGTTGGGCCTGAAGGCGGTTTTATGCAGGCGGTATCGAAGCAAGGCGCCCCGCGAGAAGCGCGCGTCTCAAATTCGCGACTTTTGAGATATCTCACAAGAACGGTGGGTAGTTCGAGTAACCGGAAAGCCCGAATTCTATGCAGTCAAGGTCATAAAGTTGCTGGTCAGCCGGATCGCGCATACATGGCCGATTTCGAAATCTGCCGGAGCTCGATGCAACCCTCTCAAAAGTCGCGAATTTGAGACGCGCGCTTCTCGCGGCGAGCTTTTCAGCAGAATCTACCCTCTTCCAAGCAGTGCAAAACAGGAAAGGCGCCGCTCCCCGAGCACGGGGAGCGGCGCCTTCATGCGAGTCGCGTGATGCGGTTTCGCGGCTTAGCCGAAATAACGCTTCAGCAGACCGGCGAACGCCTTGCCGTGACGGGCCTCGTCGCGGGCCATCTCGTGCACGGTGTCGTGGATGGCGTCGAGGTTAGCGGCCTTGGCGCGCTTGGCAAGATCGGTCTTGCCAGCGGTGGCGCCGTTCTCGGCCTCAACGCGCATCTCGAGGTTCTTCTTGGTGGAGTCGGTCACGACCTCGCCGAGGAGCTCAGCGAACTTGGCAGCGTGCTCCGCCTCCTCGTAAGCGGCCTTCTCCCAGTACAGGCCGATCTCGGGATAGCCCTCACGATGGGCAACGCGAGCCATGGCCAGGTACATACCGACCTCGGAGCACTCGCCCTCGAAGTTGGCGCGCAGGTCGGCGACGATGTCCTCGGGAACCTCAGGAAGCTTGCCGACGCCCACGACGTGCTCGGCGGCCCAGGTCATATCGCTGTCCATCTTGGTGAAGCGGTCGCCGGAGACGCCGCACTGGGGGCACTTGAAGCCCTCGGGCAGCTGATCGCCGTCGAACTCCTCAACGTAACCGCAAACGGGGCAAACGAACTTCATGATCTTTCCCTTTCGATCACAGGCGATTGCGTGCTCTCCCGGACCTATAAATCCCCTCTGGGCGGGCACGCCGTACAGTTAGGATTATGACCAAAGCGGGCTTGTCCAATTCGCTATTGAGATTGATTCTTAAATATTCAAAGGACCTTCACACTAAGTTTAACTAGTGAAACTCATAATCCGTTTGGAAACGGATCTAATCGTGATTCAGCAAGCGGTTTGTTGGGAGCTGCAAGCGGAGTTGCGGCTACCGCATCCAACAGGAGCTGCACGAGCCGCAGCCGTTGCAGATCAGCCGGCTGCCGCACTGCTCGCATTGCTCGTGGTAGATCGGCTGGTAGAGGTCCTGTTCGGGAATTTCGAGCCCGAGGCGGTCGGTGAGGTGCCACGCGATGGGCGCACCCTGGTAGCCCATGCCCGATTTCCAGGCTTGCTGGCTTTGCAGCTTCTTGCCGCGCAGGTGATAGGTTCGACCGTCCTTCACGAACACGCTGCCGGTTTCGATGAACACGAACGTTACCCGTGCGGCTACGCACTCGCGCTGCAGTGAGCGCACCCAGTCGAAATCGCATGGCCGTGCGCCGCCGTAGTTCTCGCCTCCGCAGATAACCTGCTCGATGCCATGGGGTCCAAGGCAGCCGGCGGCGGCGTGCTCGACCGAGACCGACCCGATGAACGGCGCGCACATGATGCCGCGGTGTTTGGCGGGCGTGGCAAGCAGGATGGGGATGCGCTCGTCGGCGCGGCGCTGGTTTTCGCAGGTCACGTTCAGCATGACGTTGTCCCAGCCGTCGCCCCAGTCGTCAGGAAGGCACGCCGCAAAGCGCTCGGGCCGCTTGGTGAGGATGAAAAACCGCACGTCGGATCGCTCTCGAATGAGGTCCCACGCGTCGTTCCGCCACGGGTCGGCTTCGGGTACGAGGAAATCGGACGTCATGCACACACGGATGAGCTCGCCCGGACGCACGCGATACGATCCGTCGCGCGTGCGCTGGACGGGGTAGTCGAAGTTCTTGGTGCGCACGACGCGCGAGCCGTCGATGCCGCGCCGCTCGTCGTTGTAGTACATGTAGCAGTTGTCGCATCCCTCGCTCACGCGCGTGCAGCCGTGCCACGGGTTCCATATGTCGTGCATGGCAGGCTCCTTTCGCGCGCGGGGGACGGGTTGGCGTTTATGGTAGCCGTTTGCGTGGACATCCCGGCGGCGGACACGCGCTCGCAGCTAGATAAGCACGCCGTCGCAGTGGTCGACCTCGTGCTGGATAATCTGCGCGGTGTAGCCGGAGAACGTCTCGATGCGCGGGGCGAAGTCCTCGTCGAGGTAGCTCACGCGGATGCGGCGCCAGCGCGTGGTCGGACGCGTGCCCGGAAGGGAGAGGCAGCCCTCTTCGGTCTGGTACTCGTTGGCGCGCTCGACGATGACCGGGTTGTACATGAGCCGCGCGTGCGTGCCGTCCTGAACCACGATGATGCGCTTACGCTGTCCGATCATGTTCGCCGCCATGCCGACGCACTCATGCGCATGCGCCGCAAGAGTGTCGAGCAGGTCCTCACCGATCGCGGCATCCTCAGGAGACGCATCGACGCTCGGCATGCGCAGCATGATGGGGGAGGTGACGATGGGACGGATCATGGGGCTCCTTGCAGACTTCCGGAAACGTTACGGGAAATTGTATGGCAGGCAGCCGGAAAACGGAGCTGATTCGATCCACATAGAACATATGATCGATCGATACAATCGTGCGATCGATCATATGTTCTATGGAGATGGAAATGCATGTCGAACGCACCTACTACGATGCAAAGTCGCTTGAATCCATCGTTCACTATGCAAAACGTCTTGAAGGGTCGACGCTGCGGCAGGTTTGTGAGCTTCCAAGCGTGGAGGATCCTCATAAACGAAAAGGGTCATTCGGAAACGCCGTTGAGGAGTATTACTTTCATTACCACATCAACAGTGATGCCGAGCCTGATTTCAAAGAAGTAGACACCGAGCTCAAGACAACGCCTCTTAAACTCAAGAAAAACGGCGAGTACTCTGCAAAAGAGCGCCTTGTCATCAGCATGATCAATTACATGAGCGTGGTGGACGAGACGTGGGAGACAAGCTCGCTCCAAAAGAAGCTGCACAAGATTCTCCTTATTGCATACCAGTACGACAAAGATCTCAATCCGGTGGATTATCTGGTCAAGCTTGTTGAGCTTTGGGGCATTCCTCCAGAGGACGTGCCAACATTCAAAAAGGATTGGAATACCGTTGTAAACAAGATTCGGGCTGGCCACGCCCATGAGCTGTCAGGGTCGGACACCTTGTATCTCGAAGCGGCAACCAAGTCTGCCTCGAGTAAGAACAGGACCAGGCAGCCGTTCTCTGCAATTCTGGCGAAGCCGCGTGCGTGGGCAATTAAGCCCTCATACATGACGGCCGTTTTCAACGGGATGCTTGATTCACAGCGCATCGAACGAAGCGGGCATGATGCGGATCTTGATCTCTTGTCGCTGGTTAGGAAGCGCTTTGAGCCATATATTGGGCTCTCGGAAAACGAGCTTGCAGCTGTATGTGGTTACGGATTCGAGGGCAAGCGAAAGCCGAAGAACCTCTGCGCTCTTATTACCAAGCGGATTCTTGGTGTCGACGAGCATTCCAAAATTGCTGAATTCGAAAAGGCTGGAATAAAAACGAAGACCATGCGTCTTAAAAGGAATGGGATTCCCAAGGAGTCAATCTCCTTTCCGGCGTTCAGCTATTTGGATTTGGCTGAGCAGGACTTCGAGGAGAGTGAGTTCAGAAACCAGCTTCTGCAGAAATACCTATTCGTGGTTTACCGCGAAGACAAAAAGGAAGATGGGCGTTTCTATTTAAGCGGTGTCATGTTTTGGCAGATGCCCGATCGCGATCTTCTCGAGGCGAAGCGTTGCTATGAGGAAATGCGTCGGCGTGTAATCGATGGACATGCAGAACGCTCGGTGAAATCGTCCGAAAACCGCTGTTGTCATGTACGTCCGCATGCCAGGAACAAAGCCGATGTTCTTCCCACGCCTTATGGATCCTTCGAAACGAAGAAATGTTTTTGGATCAACGCGCGATACATCGGAGAAGAGATCGATAGAGTTAGGCGGGAACAAACTGAGGCGACCGTATATGCGGTCAGAGAAAGAATTGATCGGAGAAGCGTGTCTGGACGCGTGGTACGTATTGCCGAGCTGTTTGCTGGTGTTGGTGGTTTTCGACTCGGCCTTGAAGGGTATGAGGATGGCGAGCATCCGGAGTTTGCGATGCCTGCGGCAGGTCCATATGTAACGGTCTGGGCAAATCAGTGGGAGCCGCCTGGAACGCCGACACGTCAGTTCGCGGCGCGCTGTTACGAGGCTCGCTTTGGCTCCGGCTCTGTAGTCAACGAGGATATCCATCGCGTTCTTGATGAATACGAGGCCGGCAATATCGACATTCCCGATGTGGATATGGTCGTTGGCGGGTTCCCCTGCCAAGATTATTCCGTTGCAAAGCCGCTGTCTCAAGCTAAGGGAATTGTGGGAAAGAAGGGTGTTCTATGGTGGGACATCTATAGGTTCCTGCAGCTCAAGAATTGCCCTCGGTACGTTTTGCTGGAAAACGTGGACCGTCTGCTGAAGAGTCCTGCTTCTCAGAGGGGTCGCGACTTTGCAATCATTCTTTCCTGCTTTGACACGCTGGGATATTCGGTCGAATGGCGTGTCGTCAACGGAGCTGACTACGGCTTTCCCCAGAAGCGCCGCCGCGTGTACATTTTCGCGGAGAAAACCGATGATCCGTGGGACTTGCCCTCGAGAATTGAAACCGGAGTGATTGCGGATGCCCTTCCTGCGAAGGTCGTTGGCTCCGTTTCTCATGTGAAGCTTCTCGAGGATCCGTATGACAACTCCGAACGCTTCGGCATCGGGCTGAAGCGCTCGCCGTTTTGCCGCGCAGGTGCTATGCAGGATGGCGAGGTCGTAACTGCAGAAGTCGAATCGACATATGAAGGTCCGTGGCAAGTGCTCGGTGACGTTCTGGTGCCTAGCAGTGAGGTGCCCGAGAGCTTCTATGTCGATGAAGAGAAGCTCGATAAGTGGAAGTACTTCAAGGGCGGTAAGAGCGAGCCGCGAATCAACAAGGCGACCGGATTTGAGTACCAATATTCCGAGGGAGCGATGGCGTTTCCCGATCCCACGGATGCTCCCGCTCGTACCATCCTGACAAGCGAGGGGGGGGGTTCGGCTTCTCGAAGCAAGCACATCGTGTCCGCAGGAGACGGAAGGTATCGCAGACTCGTGCCCGATGAGCTGGATCAGCTCCAAGGCTTTCCGAGAGGCTGGACCGATACCGGCATGACTGATATCAACAGGGCGTTTTGCATGGGTAACGCGCTTATTGTTGGGATACCCCATCGCATCGGAAAGGCGATTGCAAGACGGCTGTAGCTGGGAATAGATTTCCGCCCACAGATCTTGTGGAATCCTGCCGCTTGCGAGATCATGAGATCTCGTAAGTGGCAGGAGGAGAGCCATGCAGATATCGTCAGAGTCTCGCAAAGTATCTGAGCTGTTTCCCATTTTGGGAAATGTTCACTACCGTGTTCCAAGTTATCAACGAGGGTATTCTTGGCGCGACGAACAGATTGGACAGCTGTTCGACGATATCTCAAAAGAGGACTCAGGATACTATGCAGGAAATATCCTGCTGACAGGGGATGAAGAGTCCTATAGCGTTATCGATGGCCAACAGCGCCTGACGACCATATCGCTTTTCCTCTTAGCCATTGGAGAAAACCTCGTTGAGCATTCAGCCCTTGAAGCCGCTATAGGCCTGAAGATAGACATTCGCAGGCAGCTGTTTGATGTTGCCGGCAACCCCAGAATTGTTTTGCTCGATCAGGACCAGAAGATCTACCTGGATTTACTCGGAGTCCTCAAAGGAAACCATCTCAAGAAATGGGGGAACCGCTCATTCTTCAGGCGCTACCGTTACATAAAGGAATTGATTGCAGAGACGTGCAACTCGTTTGAAAAGCTCAACGAGTTCTATCAGAAGCTCATGCAGGTCGATTTGTTGAGGATTACCGTCCCCAATCTGGGAGACGCATTTACCGTGTTCTCGTCCCTTAATTCTAAGGGTCTGCCTCTCACGTTGATTGATTTGCTCAAAGGAGAGTTCTTGAGCGCTGCGTCGAAGATTGGCGAGCAGCCGAGTCAGACTTTGGCGCAATGGGATTATCTCGCTCAGATGCTTTCGGCTGACGGGGAGGATATCAGCACAAGTGCGGTAACCCAATTCTTGCTCAACAATTGGGATGCCTTTGAAAGCTCGAGTTCTTCATCGACTACAAAAACCAAAGCGCTTTCTCAGTATCAAAAGCTGCTTCCAAAACGCTATGGGAGTGGAGAAAACTATCTGCAGACTCTTATTGGCCGTGCGTCGGATTTTTCGAGGATATGCCAGCTGGGCGAACAAGCGGGGAAGCCGAGTCTTCTCGACAAGAAGCTTGCGGCGCTGCGCCGACTCGAATCCACTCAGGCTCTTCCACTTCTTATGTACCTCTTTTCCAAGAGAGATGCTCTGCTTCTTGAAGACTCGCACCTGATTTCGATCGTCGACGCGTTCATTGCGTTCTACGTAAGAAGGAATGTTGCGCTAACTCCCAAGTCTTCCAATATCCGAGCGCGTTTGATTGGAATGGTGAGGGTACTTCAGGCGATGACCCTCTCGGGAGAAGATGTCGTGAGCGCAGTGAAGTCCGTGCTTTTGGATATGAGCGTTTCAGACGATCAGTTCAGGGTTGCGCTTGACCAGCCGCTGTACGACAAGAGCAAGCCAACTGCTCGCTATATCCTTATCGACCTTGAGCGTCGCATCGGTAAGAGTCCGACGTTCGATAAAGGCCATCCTGATAGCCTCGATGATTTCGTCGCAAGTGGTAATGGCAAGGCCACGCCGATTTGGTCGATAGAGCACATTCTGCCCGAAGGTAACCTGCCTGATTGCTGGGTGGATGATATAGCTGGAGGAGATCGAGACAAAGCGGGCGATATCCAGGGCGAATACGTTCATCTGCTTGGTAATCTTACGCTTACGCCATACAATTCGGAACTCGGGCAGAAGCCGTTTTATTCCGAAGAGCATCCTTATGATGGCTCCAAGAGAGATTATCGGGATAAAAAGAACGGCAATTTTGTTGGTCTCCGTTCGGGCCTCTTTATTAATGAAAGCATTGCCGATGAATCGCAAGGCGAGCGCCTCGAGGAAAAGAAAATCTGGAGCGTTGCAGACATTGTTCGGCGAAACGGAATTCTTGCCGATATGGTTGTCATGCTGTACTCGACTGAGTAGTCTTGCGCCCTCCTGTTGAGCGTGCGATGCGATGAAGGCTTACGAATGCGCCGGGGTCGATTGAATAATACAGATTGCGCTCGAGTCGGTGCTCGGGGCATACAATCTTGATGACGGAATTCGAGATTCACTGCACCGAGGAGACACCATGACCTCCGCCACCTGCACCGCCGTATACTTCACCGGCGCGGGAACGACCCGCACCATCACCGAGCGCTTCACCGCCGCGATCGAAGCTGCGGGTATTACCGCCCGCGCGGTCGATATCACCCCGGCGGGCTCCGATGTTCCCGCTTTCGGCCCCGACGACCTCGCCGTCTTCGCGGTGTCCTCCTACGGCGGGCGAGTGCCCGCTCCGGCGCTTGCGCAGTTCGCGCATTGCGAGGGGCACGATACGCCGGCGGTCCTCATCGTCTCCTTCGGCAACCGCGCGGTGGACGATACCTTCCTCGAGCTCGCCGATACAGTCCGCGCTCACGGTTTCATCCCGGTCGCGCTCGGCGCCTTCGTGGCGCATCATTCGCTGATGATCGACGTCGCGCAGGGTCGCCCCGACGAGGATGACCTCGCAGCAATCGACACCTTCGCCCGTGCGACAGCGGACAAGCTCGCGACCGCCGCGACCGCGCGCGATGCCGAGCTTGCCGACATTCCCGGCAACCGCCCGTACCGCGACTTCCACGGCGTGCCCTTCCGCGCTCAGGCCGATGCCGACCTCTGCACTGGCTGCGGCACCTGCGCCCGCCAGTGCCCTGCCGGCGCGATCGCCCCGGAAAACCCTGCAGCAACCGACGCCGACGCGTGCATCACCTGCATGCGTTGCATCATCGCGTGCCCGGCGGGCGCGCGCTCGCTTACCGGCGGCGATGCCCTCGTGGCGCAGCGCGCCGCCTTCGCCGAGCGTCTGGCGCCGCGCGTCGAGTCGTATACCGTGCTGTAGCCTTATCAATCAAGGCAAAGTTGAAGTTGCGGGCGACGGCATGCGCGGCGTATGTCATGTTCCCGCATATCACCGTGGCAGCCTGCCTGCCACGGTATACTTCCCCATGCAAACAATCGCGAAAGGTATCGCAGCATGACGCAGGAAGAACAGCAGGTAGAAGCAGGCGAGACCGTGGAGCGGCAAGAGGAGTCCGTGCCCGTTCACGTGCCGTTCTATCACCGCCACAAGTGGCTTATCCGCATCGTCGCGGTGTTGGTGCTCGTGGCGCTCGGACTCGGCGTGGCGGTCAACGCCGCGGTCCAGCATCGCCAGAAGCAGGAGATGCTCGGCCTCGGTGCGGTGCAGCAGCCTTCGGCGCCGGTTGAGCTCGAGGACTCCTCCAACCGCACGGGTGCCTTCACGGCGCATGTCGAGTACACGAGCATGGCGGAGACCGATGGCCATCAGGTGGCGACCGACATCGCCTGGGACGACGCCTGGTTCTTCCAGGATCCCACCGTCTACAACCACGAGCTCGCCACGACCTGCTCGGTGCTTAGCGCCATCGCCAACTCCGAGTCGGGCTACTACCAGGCCGGATCGTCATCGCCCGCCTACATGGAGGAGGCGCTTGCGGCGCTGGGTTTCCAGGACATCTCGACCGCGTCCTATCAGTACCGCAGCGAGGTTTTCGACGAGATCGTCGACTTCTTTGCCGGCACCGACGACGTGGTGGCCTACTCGGTTGCCACCAAGCGCGTGCGCAACACGGACGGTGTCGAAAAGACCCTCTACCTGGTGTCTGTCCGCGGTAGCTATGGGTCGGAATGGCTGAGCGACTTCAATATGGGTGACTCCTCGGATTACGAGATGGACGCCATCGACCACGAGGGCTTCATGCGCGCTGCCAGCGAGATCGTGGACGACCTTGCCGATCGCCTTTCCGAGACGGGCGGGCAGGACGACATCGCGCTGCTGTTTACCGGCCACTCCCGCGGCGCGGCGACGGCAAACCTCGCCGCGTCCTACGCCGACGACATGACCACGGGCCTGCGCGTGCTGGCGCCGCTCGAGAACATCTACTGCTACACGTTCGCCACGCCCGAGGTCACCGAGTTCGCCAACATCGGCGATTCCCTGTACGACAACATCTTCAACATCATGAACCCGAGCGACATCGTTCCGCGCCTGCCGCTCGCGTCGTGGGGCTACGCCCGCTACGGCAACGACCTGTGGCTGCCCGGCGTAGGCGATGCCGCCTTCGACGATCATTACGATGCCATGCGCACGGCGTTCAAGGAGAACGTGGGCACCGAGAGCCCGTATGTGCCCGAGGACCGCGAACGCGTCGACAAGCTCGTGGAGGATCTCGGCCGCGAGATCCCGACGGCAGACGACCTTACCAGCGTGGGCGGCATGGTGTCGCTCGTGCGCGACCTTCTGGGCGATATCAACCCCATGCAGGTGCTGTACGGGCACTATCCGAACGTCTATATCGCCTGGATGCAGGCCATCGATGCGGACGACCTGCGTGAAGGCGACGCCGCGTGATCTACTTTACCTCTGACACGCACTTCGGGCACTCGAACATCATCGAGGCGACCGGCCGGCCGTACCAGACGGTCGAGCGCATGAACGCGGCGCTGATCGCCAACATCAACGACCGCGTGAGCACGGCGGATAGCCTCTATATCCTGGGCGATTTCTCGTATCGGATCACGGTGGAGGAGGCCTGGCGGCTGCGGCAGCGTATCGTGTGTCCCAATGTGCACCTGGTGCGCGGCAACCACGATAAGCACTGGGCGGAAACGCCGCATGCGGATGCGTTTTCGAGCGAGCAGGACTACCTGGAGATCAAGCCCGGCTTTGCGCGCGGGCACCGGCTCGTGCTGTTCCATTACCCCATGCTCAGCTGGAACGGGCGCTGGCGCGAGGCGATTCACCTGCACGGGCATATCCACAGCCGCGGGGCCGACTACAACGAGCGCAACCGCGAGGCGGGTGTCTTGCGCTACGACGTGGGTGTGGATGCCAACGGGTACTGCCCGGTGAGCCGCGACGAGATCCTCGAGTTCTTCCGCGGTGTGGAGCCGGTGCGCGGGCCGTTGGATCCGAGTCTGTAGGGCCGGGTGGCCGGCCAGCGCTGCCGGCCAGGCGGTTTGTCTTTTGCGACCGTGGGCGCACGATGCGCGCGGGCGCGGCGTTGTTTTGTTAGAGCGCGCCTCGGCGGTTCGCATGTCCGGGCGAGGGGGTATCGTATAGTTCAGGAAACGAGTGCCGCGCGCCCGGACGGCGATGCGGCGTGAGGAGCGTGTTCGCGTGAACGAGATCAAATGCCCCAACTGCGGTACGGTCATCCAGGTCGACGAGAGCGACTACGAGAGCATCGTGCGACAGGTGCGCGACGAGCAGTTTGCCGCGGAGCTTCGCGAGCGCGAGCGGCTCATGGAGCGTGAGCGCGAGCATGCGCTGCAGCTGGCGAGCGCCGAGGCGGCACGCAAGCTCGAGCATGCGCTGGCAGAGCGCGATGCGCAGATCCAGCAGCTCAAGGCCGATGCCGCAACTGAGCTCAAGCAGAGCGAGTCCGAGCGCGACGCGCGCATCGCCGAGCTGACGGCGCGTCTCGAGGCAGCGGGGGAGGAGCGCGAGCTGGCGAGCAAGCAGGCTGCCGCCGAGGCGCGCGAGGCTGCGCAGAAGTCCGCCGCCGACCTCCAGCGCGAGGTGGATCAGCTTCGCGCGCAGCTCAAGCAGCAAAAGGACGCGGCGGCGCTGGAGCAGGCGCGTGCCGAGCAGCTCCGCGCGGGCGATGTGTCGGAGCGCGATGCGCAGATCGCTGAGCTCAAGGCGCAGCTGGCAGCGGCCTCTCAGGCGCAGGACCTTGCGCTGCAGAAGGCCGACGCCGAGGCGCTCACGCGCCAGCACGAGGCGGAGGCAAGCGTGCGCTCCGAGCTGCAGAAGAGCATCGCCGAACGCGACGGCAAGATTGCCGAGCTCGAACGCAAGCTGGCTTCGGTGGACGCCGAGCGCGAGCTTGCCGTGGAGCGCGCCGTCTCGCAGGCCGAGCGCGAGCGCGATGAGGCCCGCGCCACCCTGGAGCGCGAGCAGGCCGTGCGCGATGCCGAGAAGCAGCAGCTCGAGACGGCACACACCCTCGAGCTCGCGCAGGTGCGCAAGAGCACCGAGGAGCTGCTGCGCTACAAGGACGACGAGATCGAGCGCCTGAAGGACATGAAGGTGCGCCTGTCCACCAAGATGGTGGGCGAGTCGCTCGAGCAGCACTGCGAAAACGAGTTCAACCGTCTGCGCATGACCGCTTTCCCGGGTGCGTACTTCGAGAAAGACAACGATGCCAGCGACGGCTCGAAGGGCGATTACATCTTCCGCGAGGCCGACGAGGACGGCAACGAGGTCATCTCCATCATGTTCGAGATGAAAAACGAGAACGACGAGACCTCCCGCAAGCACAGCAACGAGGACTTCTTCAAGAAGCTCGACGCCGACCGCACCAAGAAGGGCTGCGAGTACGCGGTGCTCGTGAGCCTGCTTGAGCCCGAAAGCGAGCTGTACAACACCGGCATCGTCGACGTGAGCTACCGGTACCCCAAGATGTACGTCATCCGTCCGCAGTTCTTCATCCCCATGATCACGCTGCTGCGCAACGCCGCCATGAACTCGCTTGCCTACAAGCAGGAGCTCGCGCTCGTGCGCCAGCAGAACATCGACGTGACGAACTTCGAGGAGAAGCTCAACAAGTTCCAGGACGGTTTCTCTCAGAACTTCGAGCGCGCGAGCCGCAAGTTCAACGATGCCATCAACGAGATCGACACCACGATCAAGCATCTGCAGAAGGTGAAGGAGAACCTGCTTTCGTCCGAGAACAACCTGCGTTTGGCGAACGACAAGGCGCAGGGGCTTACCATCCGCAAGCTCACCTGGGGCAACAAGACCATGCAGGAGAAGTTCAAGGATGCCCGCGCCGCGGCGGAGGCTGCCGAGGAGGAGCAGGAGAAGCCGCGGGAGATCGAGGCGGAATCGGTGGAGACCGAGGACGCTCAGGACGAATAGAAGCTATCTTGTTTGAGATGCCCGCCGCGCCGCGGGCATCTTGCATAAGGGGCCGTTGCCGCATGTCCATCCGCCGTCGCGCTGCTACCCCCTGCTGTTGCGCCGGGGGAGTCGGGAGCGTACGTGCATACAATCGGGCTAGGTATGTATCTTTCCACAGCGAGGAGGAGCCCATGGATCCAAATAAGCGTCCCGACGATATGGTGCGCATCACCACGCCCGAGCTTGCACGCGAGTTCATCGACCAGCAGGTCGCCGCGTGCCGTGAGCAGATCGGCGACAAGAACGTGCTGCTTGCCCTGTCCGGCGGCGTCGATTCGAGCGTTGTGGCCGCCCTCCTCATTAAGGCGGTGGGCAAACAGCTCATCTGCGTGCACGTGAACCACGGCCTCATGCGCAAGGGCGAGCCCGAGCAGGTTATCGACGTGTTCAAGAACCAGATGGACGCGAACCTCGTGTATGTGGACGCGACCGACCGCTTCCTCGACCTGCTGGCCGGCGTCGAGGAGCCCGAGAAGAAGCGCAAGATCATCGGCGCCGAGTTCATCCGCGTGTTCGAGGAGGAGGCCCGCAAGGTTGGCGACCAGGTGAGCTTCCTGGCGCAGGGCACCATCTACCCCGACATCCTCGAGTCCGACGGCGTGAAGGCCCACCACAACGTGGGCGGCCTGCCCGACGACCTGCAGTTCGAGCTGTGCGAGCCCGTTAAGCTGCTCTTTAAGGACGAGGTCCGCGTCGTCGGCCGCGAGCTCGGCCTTCCCGAGTCCATGGTCGAGCGCCAGCCGTTCCCCGGCCCTGGCCTGGGCGTGCGCTGCCTCGGTGCCATCACGCGCGACCGTCTGGAGGCGCTGCGCGAGGCCGACGCCATCCTGCGCGAGGAGTTCGCAGGCGCCGGGCTTGCCGGCAAGGTGTGGCAGTACTTCGTCGTGGTGCCCGACATGCGTGCCACCGGCGTGCGCGACGGCAAGCGCCTCTACGCATGGCCGGCCATCATCCGCGCCGTCAACACCGTCGACGCCATGACCGCCACGGTGCCCGAGCTCGACTGGGCGCTGCTCAAGAAGATCACCGACCGCATCCTGGCCGAGGTCCCGGGCATCTGCCGCGTGGCGTACGATCTGACGCCTAAGCCCTGCGGCACGATCGAGTGGGAATAATACAGGCTAAAACTGTCTTACTTCTCGGGGGCTCCCTGTGGTTTCACGGGGAGCCCCTAGTCTCGTGAGTTGACACCGGGAGTTGTAAACCGAGCCAGCATCTGCGTGCTTCTACCTGGTGTTTCGTTGCGCATTCTGAGGCGAGCTTGCAAGGATGGTTCCGGCTGGGAGCCTATAAGCGGGGGCTGCGGCCGTGAGTCGCTTCGAGCGAGTCCGTTATGGCAGCTCTGCTTTGGTACCCATTTTGTACCCAAGTGACATATGTGGTGCCCAGCGGTTCGTTTAATCTGCGGGTCTACCGCATCGATGAGGAGGGGCTTGTCCTCGTTGCCACGCGCACGGGGAGCCATAGCGAGCTGCTCGGGCTGTAAAGTGCTGCGGGGACGTTGTTTCGGGCGCCTTTCCGTGCGCTTTTCCTGCGCCCTGACGCCCCGCTCCTACAGCGTGCGCATGCGGACGCTCATGTCGAGCGGCTTCGCGGAAAACGGCGCGGTGGTGGCGATGCCGTCGATGCCGGTGGCGGCGTAGGCGGTCACGTTCGAGGGGTTGACGCCTCCCGCGGCGATCAGGGTGAGGTGCGGGTCGATTCCGCGCAGCTCCTGCACGAGGCCGGACAGGCGGTCGACCGGGATCTTGTCAAACTGGATGCCGTCGACGCCGGTGCGCGCCAGCATGCGGGCATGCTCCTCGTCGGCCTCCACGAAGAGCTTCTTCTCTATGCAGCGGCTCCGGATGGCGGGCAGCTGCTCCAGGAACGCCTCGAAACCGCCCAGGAAGGTGATGTGGTGGTCGAAGACCAGCACGGTCTCCGACAGCCCCAGTCGGTGCGGCCACGCGCCGCCCGCGCGGACGCCGAGCGTCAGCAGGTCCTTCGCGCCCGGCATGCTCTTGCGCGTGGTGAGGATCTCGCAGCGGGGGTTCACCGCATGGGCGGCGTCCACCATCTGGCGCGTCTTCGTGGCGACGGCGGACAGGTGGTCAAACGTGTTCAGCCCCACCTTCCAGACCTGATGGAGCGCGGACGCGGGCCCGCGAAGCGTCATGAACGACTCGCCCGCGGGGATGCGGTCGCCATCGCTGCGGACGCTGATGACATCGCAGCCCAGATGCTGGGCGATCCTCTCCACGACGTCCGTTCCGGCGAGGATGCAGTCCTCGCGCGTGTAGTACTCCATTTCGCCCGGCTGGTCGCCCACGCCGAGCACCTCGCTGGTGAGGTCGAGGTACGGCATGTCTTCCGCGATCAGCTGGTCGATGCGCGCCTCAGAAAACCAAACCATGTCTCGCCCTCCCTGTACTGCGGCGGCGCTTCGCCTACGGCTGTGCTCGCCGGAAAACCGCGTGACGTTGCCAGCGCGGTTCGCTTTGGATAATGCCTCTGCACGCATGATAGCCGAAGCCGCCTGTCGATTCTGAACATGCCGGGGTGCTCGTCATCATCTTACCGTCGGCGGGGCACGGTTGATGATGGCGATGGGCGCGCAGCTGTCTTCGACCTACGCGATGATTCTGTAGATATCTTTGCGAAGGACAGCGGTGCCAATCGAGGTCATGATGTGTTCCCATGCCCACTGCCAAAGCGCAGCGATGGCTACCCTTTGGCAGTGGTGCGCCATTTCGGCCTCGTTACCCGCTACCCTTCTAGCAGCCAGTCGACGAGATAGCGCTGCTCGATTCCGTTGTGGTCGCTCAGCCCGATGTGGTCGAGGGTTAACAGTGTTTTGGGGTAGTCGTCGCGCACGGCCATGAGCGGCGCGAGCTCACGCTTCAACGTCTGCTCATCCAAAACCGAGAGGGCGACTTGGAAGTAGTGCGGGCGGCCATCCTTCCCGGCGACAAAGTCAATCTCCCGTGTTCCGGTGCGCCCGATGTGTACGGTACGGTAACGCCGAAGCAGTTCGAGGTATACGACGTTTTCGATGCGACGTCCGAGGTCGGTATCGTCTCTGCCAAGTAGGAGATGACGAAAGCCTAGGTCGCCAAGGTAGTATTTCCCGCCCTGTTGCAGCAGCTTTTTTCCTTTGGCATCGTAGGGGTCAGCTTTAAACAGCAGGTAGCTTTCCGTGAGGGCGTCCAGATATTCGCTGACTGTAGTGGGCGAGATTTTTGTCCCGCGGGCGCCTAGGGCGTCGGATATTTTCTTGAGGCTGTAGCAGTTTCCGATATTATCTGCGCAAAAGGCGAACAGGGTCCGCACGATATCCATATTGAAACGTGGATGCCGCGCGGACACGTCTTTCACAAGGATCGTGTTGAGCACGCCGTCGAGATATTCGGAAACATCTTCTTGCGGGAGGGTTGCCGCATAAGGCAGGCCGCCGTAGACGAGGTAGCGATTAAAGAAGTCTGCAGCATCATCTGACGGCTGGGGTATCTGACGATATTCAGCGAATGAGAGCGGCAAGAGGCGATATTCCACGTATCTTCCCGTAAGCAGTGAGGCGAGCTCGCTCGAGAGCAGATCGGAATTAGAGCCTGTTACATAGACATCGCAATCATCCCGTGCATAGAGTGCGTCGACTGCACGCTCGAAGCTCGGGACACGCTGCGGCTCATCGATGAAAACGTATGAATGGGGATCCGTGATTTGAGAAACTGCCAAGTCGTAGAGCTCGCGGTCGGTTGTCGGACCAGAATAGCCAAGCTTTTCCAAGTCGATGGTGATGATGCTGGATTGCGGGACGCCGGCATCTATGAACGCTTGGCGTGCAAGCGCCAATACTGTTGACTTGCCGCAGCGTCGCATGCCGGTGACCACCTTGATGACGTCGCGATCCTTCCATCGAAGCAGCCAGTTAGTTGCTTGAACTCGGGGGATGATTGGGGTGTTGGAGGTTGCCATAGGTGCCTCTCAAAATTCATCCGGCTAACTAGATGAATATGAGTATATGAGCAAATTCATCCAGAGAAATGGACAAGCGCAACATTCAATAAGAATTATCCAGCAATCTGGACAAAATCGATCGCTTTCGGCTCCCGAATGACTTCGTGACAGTTTCCGGCCCGTTGATGTGGCGGCACGAGGCGTACAGCTCGGAGGAGCTGTACGACTTCACAGAGGCGGCTCTTGTGGAGGCTGAACGCGTTTGAGTCGAACGCCCGGGCGGATAAAACGCAACCTCCGAAACGCCCGAAGGCGCGGCAGACAGGTTGCGAGCCGGAGCGCTGGGGCGAGAGACGGCCCCGGCGCTCCGGCTATGTGGGTCCGGTGGAACCTAGAGGGTTAATAGCGCCAGTGGTTTTATCGGCTGGTACCAGGGGCTTTGATGACTAATGGAACAGGGGGTATGGAGGAAGCGGTTAGAGCCACTCGTACCAGCCGGTGAGGAGGCCGTAACTTTCAAGCGTGCCCCTGAGGGAATCCTTCTGGCCGCCCTCAACTTCGCCCAGGTTGAACATCTTGTAGTCGGTGGTGGACTCGCCGATCCAGACGGTCCCGCCGGTATGGATGGCGCAGTAGTGCCTGTGCTCTATGTCGTTCTTGCCGTAGTCGGATTCTGCCCCGCAGTACATGCAGGTCCAGTGTGGCAGGTAGGTATACATCTGTCCGTCTACCCAGACCTTGTCCTTACCCTCGGTGGTGAAGCCTTTACCCTCGATGGCGATCTCGAACATCTTGCACGCCTCGGCGCGGGTCGCGGTGTCCTGTGGGTTCAGATTGGCGGAGCCGCCCATGATGCCCTCGCCGACGGCCCAGGCGACCGCCTCGCGCGCCCAGCTTGAGACCGATCCTGCGTCGGGATAGGACTCGATGGCGGCATAGTCGGTTTGGCTCTCATCGTAGGTGCCGCGATGCTCGCCATGCGCTGCAGCATGACGGCGAGCTCCTCGCGCGTCACGGAATCGTCGGGGCGGACGTTGGGTTCCGACCAGCTGTCTTTGTTCCTGAACGTCTCCCAAGGCTCCGGGTCGACGTAGTCGCCGCCGATGACCTCCTCGTACATGTTCTGTTTGGGGAAGACGTAGGAACCGTTGCCGGTGATGAGGCCAGTCCCGTAAGCCCAGTTCATCGGATGGGAATAGTACTTCCCCTCAACCTTTCCATTTAAATTGTTAAAAGGCCTATTGTTTCCAAAATAGGCATCAAAGATGGCGACGTAGTCTTCCGGCACGCAGATGCGGTACATGACGGTGACCACCTGTCCGCGTGTTACAGGATCGTCGGGGCCGAAGTGGGTATCGTCGTAGCCCTTGAAGACGCCGCGACCGACGGCGTAGTCGATGACCTGGGACTCAGCCGCCCAGTGGTCGGCAGGGATGTCGGTGAAGCCGAGGTAGTCCGCGAACGCGGCAGTCGGCGCTGCGATTGCTGTCGCGACGGCGATAGTGGCACCGGCAGCAAAGAGCTTTTTCTTGAGCATGATGGCTCCTTCCTCTACAAGCAATGCTGCTTCCTGTTGCGATCCTAACAGCGGCCGCAGCGTGAAAATTGCGCAAGTTCGGCAGGGGGTTAGAATAATCAGCCTAGATGGGCTGTTCCATCCGGATTCCTTCACGGTGAGTTTTTGAAACTGTTGGAAATATCTCTTCTGCGAGGTGGCTTGAATAAGCGTGTCACAGCGTGCAGCACGTCATGCGGCTTCATGGCTGCCGTGCGGAGCGCATTTCAGCGTGATGGATTCTTGCTGGCCGTCCATATCACTTCCACTCGCCGTTAGCCAACGACGCTGACTCTGATCGCACGACGCGCAGAGGACGAAAACCCACCGATTTCCTACGTTTACGGAAACATTACCGTTAACGAGCCGAAATGAATTGACGGGGGGGGGGACGCGCTACGGTTCATTGAAGTGGGTGCAATCGTACTCTGCGGTCGGTTCGAAATGAAGGAGACGATACCATGTCTATTATTGAGAGGAATGGCGCCGCACGCCTTGCGGTCGTGGCGGGATTGGGAGTGGCCTTGACGTTCGGTGCGGCCCCCTCGATGGCCTTGGCCGCCGGGTCGGACGACAGCGCGTCCCTCGAGCAGTCTGCCGATCCGGTGGGCGGCGATCTCGGGCAGACTTCCGAATCGGAAGGGAATTCTGTTCCGCAGGCCGAGGGCGCCGTCACGATGACGCAAGGTGATGGCACTCCCGTCCAGTACGGTTCCATCTCCGCCGCCCTCGCCGCTGTCCAGCCGTACGATTACAAGACGAACAAGGACGCCTACGTCATCGCGCTCAACGACGATGTATCCGAAGACGTCGTGATCCCCGTCGGGGTGAACGTCACCATCGACCTCGCCGGGCACAAGCTCGCGAACGCGAGCGGTCATACCATCACGAACAACTCGACCAAGACGGTGATTAAGGACAGCAGCGCCGAGAAGTCCGGCGTCGTTGACAACACCGCTCACGGGCGCGGTGCGGTCTACAACAACATCAATGCGAGCATCACCCTCAAGGGTGGAACCTTCATGAGGTCCGCCGAGGCCAGCAAGGCCGGCAACGATGCCGGAGGGAACTCCTGGTACGTGCTCAAGAACTTCGGCACGATGACCGTTAGCGACGGGGTCACCGTGAAGTTCTCCGATAGCAACCCGGGCCACTACTCCAGCCTGATCGGCAACGGCTGGCAGAGCTCGTCAGAAGCCGAGGCGGGCACCAATGGCGAGCCCAAGCCGTCAGAGGGGAAGAGCAAGGCCGCGCTCAACATCAACGGCGGCAAGTTCTTCGGCGGCAAGATCACCGTCAAGAACGACGACTACGGCGTCCTCAAGGTGGCGGGCGGCTCCATCACCCAGAGCACCGGTAACTACTACGCGATCTACAACGCCAACAAGGCGACCATCTCCGGGGGCACCATTTCCGCGATAAGCTGCGCCATCGGTTCCGAACATTTCGATGGCGATGCCAACGAGGGCTCCCTGACGGTGTCCGGCGGGACCATCAGGAGTGAAGAGGACGTCGCGGTCTCCCTGCTCGGCGGCGCTATCGCCACGATTAAGGGTGGCTCGTTCGAGTCCGGTTCGGGCAAGCACGCGATTAGCGCCGACGACGGCTCTGAGGCGACCATAACCGCGGGAACCTTCGTTGTCGATTCCGCGAACTTGGTGGCTAACAAGGATGGTTTCTTTGCCGAGCGCTTTGGAGTCGAGCAAGACGAACAGGGTAACTTTGTGACCAAGGTAACCGATGCGGTCGCGACCGTCGTCGATGCGGACGGCAACGTCACGAGCTATGAGACCCTGGCGAAGGCGTTCTCGAACGCCCCCGCCGGGAGCACCATCAAGCTCCAAGAGGATGTCAAGCTCACCTCTACGGTTGCCACGGAGAACTACGGTGTTAGGGTCGACCTGAACGGGCATAACGTCAGCAGTACAGGCACTTCAAAGGCTGTTATTCAGCTGAATACAAAATACGGGAGAAACCCTGAAGATTGCGCCGATCCCACGATGAGGCTTGTGAACAGCGTCCAGGGGCAGGGCGGTATCGTGAGTGGCGCGCTCCCGCTGAGCGCGAAGGCGGGAGACAGCAACTATCACCTCGCGGTCGAAGTCGGCGAGGGTATCACGCTGGCGCCTACCGACCCCTCCGCCGATTCTGTGAAGCTCGAGAGCTCCGCTTACCTCAAGTACAGCGCGCAGGCCGCCGGCTACATCAAGAACGGCGGCTTCAAGGTCACTGCTAAGGATGGGGACCGGATCTATGGCGCCTACGCGAACGCGGCGGGGGTCTCCGTTGACGGGACCGTGACCATGCTGAACGACTACGTCGGCTCGGCGCAGATCAATTCCGGCGATTACGATGCGACCTTGGATCTCGACGGGCATGCCTACACCTACACGGGAGGGGAGGCAATCGCGGATGTGAATTACGATGGCGCGTCCCTCACCATCAGGAACGGCGCGCTCAAGGCGACGGACACGGAGGCCGATGGTGTGCATATGCTGTACTCCAATTCTGACCTCATTCTCGACGACGTGATGATCGAGGTGCCCGGCGGCCCCTACGGTATTGTCACGAACGGCATGCAGACGAACAATAACATCACGCTGAAGAACTCCTCGCTGGTCGTTTCAGAGGGCTCGGGAATTTACTTCCCGAGCACGGGGTCGGTGACCATCGACAACTCGTCCATCACCGCGAAGAACACGGGCGTCCAGGTCTGCGCGGGCAGTCTTACCATCCAGGGGGGCGGGACCGCGATCACCGTGACCGGCACTCCTTCGGAGAAGGTCGAGAACGACGGCGCGATCCCCGACGGCGCGGCCGTCTCCATCGTCAAGCGCGACGGCTACCAGGATCTCGATAACGTCACCGTTGCCGGCGGCACGTTCGTCTCCACCGTGGGCGTAGCTCCCGTCGTCAAGGCATATACGTTCAACAACACCGAAAAGAAGGAAGGCGAATGGCCTGAGGCGACCGACGTCGTCGACGTCTCCGGGGGCTCGTTCAGCTCGCCGGTCGAGGGCCTCGTCATTGAAAGCCTCAAAGCCGAGCTCCGCAGTTCAGACGGCATGTACAGCTACTTCCCCTCGGTGGAGGACGCGCTTGCCGCAGCGAAACCCGGTGACGAGGTGAGTAGCCTCGAGGACTCGGCCGAGACTGCCGACGAGGTGAAGGTCACATTCGATTACGGCTACGACGGTGGCAAGGCGACGCTCGTCGTCGCGAAGGGCAGCAAGGTTAAGCTTCCTGTCCCGACTCGCGCTGGCTACACCTTCCGCGGTTGGGCCGACGGCGTCGGCGCGGTGCATGGGGCCGGCACCGAGTACCAGGTTTCCGATGGTGTCACTCTCACTGCCCAGTGGACCAAGAACTACGTCCCGCCCGTCCAGACCGGGCACAAGGTCACCGTCGCCGACGCCGAGGGCGGCGAGGTGAAGGTCGTCCCGACCTCCGCCAAGAAGGGGGACACGGTCACCATCGCCGCGACGCCCGACGAGGGCATGAAGGTCGCCGGCGTCACCGTCAAGGGCGCCGACGGCAAGGAGGTCGAGGTCGAGGCCGGCGAGAAGGACGGCACCTGGACCTTCGAGATGCCCGGCTCCGCCGTCACCGTCGAGGTCGCCTTCGCCGACGCGTGGGAGAA
>NZ_JACJKB010000051.1 GCF_016900375.1 Collinsella tanakaei
CCGAGCACTCGAGCGGCGAGACGTCGTCGAGGGGCGGGATCACCCGCGCCGGCAACGCGCACGTGCGCTCCGCGCTCGTGGAGGCCGCCTGGCACGTGCCGATGTCGTCGCGCGAGCCCAAGCCCCTCGCGCCCGGCCAGGAGGCCGCGCCCGCGGTGAGGAGGCACGCGGCCAAGTGCAACCGCAGGCTCCAGGACCGCAGGGAGGCGATGGAGGCGGCCGGCAAGCGCCCCGTCGTCGCCAACTGCGCCACGGCGCGCGAGATGGCGTGCTGGGTCTGGGCGATAGCGGGGATGGCGTCCGCGTAGCGGCGCCGCCCGGACAACGGGGTCCGACCCCGGGAACCGCCGCCGTTCGAGGCCGTTGGGAGGCCACTCGAGTCTTTTTTATGGGCAGCGGGAGACCGCCACGCCCGCCGACAGACTTCGGCCGAGGCCCCCAGCCGTAGCAACGAAATGCGCAGCCGGAGAGGCCACGCGCGGATATTAGAATGCCGAACGTGCGTCGAACAGACACGCCCTCAGGCGGCAGCCAGCCCGGGTGAAGATAGGTAGGCCCGACCGGTCGCGGTAGCTCCGCGGGCGGTCGGGCCGGTTTTGCCTCTTGACAATGTTCAGCTCATATTAAAAAA
>NZ_JACJKB010000052.1 GCF_016900375.1 Collinsella tanakaei
GACGTGGACGCCTCCGCCTGGTACGCCGACGCCGTCTACAACGCGGCCGACCTCGGCTACATGACCGGCATCTCCGGCACCGACCTGTTCATGCCCATGGCCGACATCACCCGCGCCGAGCTGGCCAAGGTGTTCGCCAACATGGCCGGCGAGGCCTTCAGCCCGGTCTACACCCCGACCAAGTTCGGCGACGTCGACCCGCTGGCCTGGTACGCCGGCGCCGTGGCGTGGGCCGACGAGGCCGGCATCGTGACCGGCTACGACGACGTGACCTTCGGCCCGGCCGACAAGGCCACCCGCGAGCAGGTCGCCGTCATGCTCTACCGCTACGCCAAGGGCCAGGGCAAGGACGTCACCGTGGATGACGCCGACGCCGCGCTGTCCGCCTACAAGGACGCCGACCAGGTGTCCGACTGGGCCAAGGAGGCCATGGCCTGGGCCGTCGACAACGGCATCTTCGGCCAGGGCACCGACGAGCTGTGGGCCAAGCAGAACATCCAGCGCTGCGCGGTCGCCACGATCGCCGTGCGCTTCCAGCCCGAGGCGCTGCCCGAGGC
>NZ_JACJKB010000053.1 GCF_016900375.1 Collinsella tanakaei
CGGCAGGCCTCGTCGGCCTGCCCGCGGTATCCGGTTCTCAAGGTGCCCGCCGCGGGTGCTCGCCCGCGCGGCAGGGAGATATAGTGCCACTCCCCGGGGGCGCCGGGGGCGGGAATTGGCTCTTACACATTTCTTACACAAGTAAGATATCCAGAGCGAGGCTCGTCTGACTGGCGTTCACTTGATCTCAAGAGGCATATCCCCAGCTAGTCGCCTCATTATAAACATCCAGAATCGTTCAGCGAGAAGCGCGATCCGATCTATGCCGATTCGAAGGCACACAGCGATCTACGCCACCGTGATGCCTTCAACACAATTACTTTACAACTGAGAGCAAATGCACCGAGGGGAAGTAAGGCAGAAGCCTCAAGCCGAATCGCCCCGATGCGCCGATTCTTTATCTATTTACTTACATAGACGTGGATGCGCTAGTAATAAGGCGTTCCAAAACAGCAGAGCGTTCTATCCTTTGCGAACCAAGAGTCGAATATGAAGCCCACAACGCGCTGGCGCGCAGAAGAG
>NZ_JACJKB010000054.1 GCF_016900375.1 Collinsella tanakaei
GTTACTCAGCCGTTCGCCACTCGCTTCCACCCGGAGGTGGGTGCCGTTCGACTTGCATGTGTTAGGCGCGCCGCCAGCGTTCATCCTGAGCCAGGATCGAACTCTCCGTCCAATTATGGTGGGCGCCGCGGTGAGCCGCGGCGCCGTACGTCCCATAGCGTCCGGGAGCCCGATTGCCCGGTCCGGCATCACGCCGATCGGATCCATCGTCTCTTCTCGCCTGGATCGACGGGCTCGGGGATCGCTCCCCGGCTTCGATCTCAAGTACGCTTGGTTAGATGGTAATTTCCTATACTGTCCGTCGCAGCGCCTCATCGGCGCTGCCCGCTGTATCCGGTTCTCAAGGTGCCCGCCGCGGGTGCTCGCCCGCGCGGCAGGGAGATATATTGCCACTCCCCGGGGGCGCCGGGGGCGGGAATGTACG
>NZ_JACJKB010000055.1 GCF_016900375.1 Collinsella tanakaei
GTTACTCAGCCGTTCGCCACTCGCTTCCACCCGGAGGTGGGTGCCGTTCGACTTGCATGTGTTAGGCGCGCCGCCAGCGTTCATCCTGAGCCAGGATCGAACTCTCCGTCCAATGCCCCCGTGGAAGGGGCTATCGGGCGCGAGCCCGCATCCGGCCGGCATGACGCCGATCGGATCCATCTCATCGATGCGTGAAGTGTTTCCTGTGTCTGGAAGTGATGGGTCAGACTTCGTCTTACCACACTATCTCAGGTGCACTCTCATACTTCGGCCATCTCCTGGATGGCCTCGTCTTCGTCTCGGCAGGCCTCGTCGGCCTGCCCGCGGTATCCGGTTCTCAAGGTGCCCGCCGCGGGTGCTCGCCCGCGCGGCAGGGAGATATAGTGCCACTCCCCGGGGGCGCCGGGGGCGGGA
>NZ_JACJKB010000056.1 GCF_016900375.1 Collinsella tanakaei
CGATCGGCTCTTTTCATATCCGGCGAAGTGGCCAAGTGGTAAGGCAGAGGCCTGCAAAGCCTTTACCCCCGGTTCGAATCCGGGCTTCGCCTCCAGCAAACTCAAGGGGTCCGGAAGGGCCCCTTTTTAATATGAGCTGAACATTGTCAAGAGGCAAAACCGGCCCGACCGCCCGCGGGGCCACCGCGACCGGTCGGGCCTACCTATCTTCACCCGGGTGGGCCGCCGCCTGAGGGCGTGTCTGCTCGACGCACGTTCGGCATTCTAATATCCGCGCGTGGCCTCCTCGGCTGCGCATTTCGTTGCTACGGCTGGGGGCCTCGGCCGAAGTCTTGGCGGCGGGCGTGGCGGTGATGCCGCTGCCCATAAAAAGAGACTCGAGTGGCCTCCCAACGGCCTCG
>NZ_JACJKB010000057.1 GCF_016900375.1 Collinsella tanakaei
AGACCCACTTGCCCGGGTCCGGGATCCAGGCCCAGCCGTAGTCGACCGCACCGGTCACCGGGTCGAAGTACATCCAGCCCGGCTCGTCGCCGAACGACCCGTCGATGTAGCGCTCGCCGTGGGCCATCTCGCCGGTCACGTGGTCGCAGAAGACCCACTTGAGGCCGCCCGCGCCGTCGGGCAGCAGCAGGAAGCCCTTGGCGAGGGCGCCGTCGGCGCCCAGGTGCACCCACTTGCCGTTGGCGGCGCGCCACTCGTCGGAGGCCGCCTCCCAGGCCTCGCCGGCCACCCCGTTGTCGCGCGGCACGAAGGCGTCGTGGTCGCGCGCGATCGAGCCGTCGGCCTCGGCCCAGTACCAGGCGTCGGTCGCGGGGTCGTAGAAGAACTTGGACTCGGCCG
>NZ_JACJKB010000058.1 GCF_016900375.1 Collinsella tanakaei
CGCCGACGGCAAGGAGGTCGAGGTCGAGGCCGGCGAGAAGGACGGCACCTGGACCTTCGAGATGCCCGGCTCCGCCGTCACCGTCGAGGTCGCCTTCGCCGACGCGTGGGAGAACCCCTTCTCCGACGTCTCCGAGTCCGACTGGTTCTACGCCTCGGTCCGCGAGGCGAACAAGCTGGGCCTCATGAAGGGCTACGAGGGCACCGACCTGTTCGGGCCGCTCTCCGGCGCGTTCCGCGAGCAGGCCGCCACGGTCATGTGGAACTGGCTGGGCGACGGCGACATGGACGCCCCCGCGGCGCCCTTCGCCGACGTGCTGCAGGGCGAGTGGTACGCCCCCTACGTCAACTGGGCCAACGAGGCCGGCGTCATGACCGGCTACGAGGGCGCCGGC
>NZ_JACJKB010000059.1 GCF_016900375.1 Collinsella tanakaei
CCGAGCACTCGAGCGGCGAGACGTCGTCGAGGGGCGGGATCACCCGCGCCGGCAACGCGCACGTGCGCTCCGCGCTCGTGGAGGCCGCCTGGCACGTGCCGATGTCGTCGCGCGCCCCGAAGCCGCTCGCGCCCGGGCAGCAGGTCTCGCCGGCGGTCAGGCGCCACGCGGCGAAGTGCAACCGCAGGCTCCAGGACCGCAGGGAGGCGATGGAGGCGGCCGGCAAGAGGCCGGTGGTCGCCAACTGCGCCACGGCGCGCGAGATGGCGTGCTGGGTCTGGGCGATAGCGGGGATGGCGACCGCGTAGCGCGGCCCCTCCCGCCCGAAAGCAGGGTCCGACCCCGGGCCCGCCGCCGTTCGAGGCCGTTGG
>NZ_JACJKB010000007.1 GCF_016900375.1 Collinsella tanakaei
AATAACCCCTGTCCCGATTTCACGCGGTGGCGCCTCCCGGCTGCGTCCCCAGAGAGGCCAGCCCGCCCGCGGCGCCGGGTGTCCGAAAACATCTCCGTCCTGAAAGCGGACACGCTAGAACTTGCGAAGGTGGGAAAGCGACTTCAACGATTCGGTGATGGCATCCCGACCGATGCCCGCCTGGGCCTGGACCGTCGCCTCGACGGCACCTTCCACGAAGGGGCAATCGACCATGCACACCAGCGGATCGGCGCGATCGTCGAGCACCATCTTGACCACCTGCGCCGCAGCGCCGAGGTCGACGAGGATCAGCACGCCATCGGCACCGTGCACCGCATCGATCGCAGCGCTGACCACACCGTAACTTGTGCCAAAAGAACCGTCGGGCATGCCGCCCGCGACAGCGACGGGCGCATCGGGCGCAACGACCCGCGTGTAATCGCGCAGCGCCTCAGCAAGCGCCCGCGAGTGCGAAGCAAGCACAATGCCAACCATCGAGTCCCCCTGTATTACTCGAATAACGAGCACATGGTACCCAAATCGACACCGCGCAAACATGCGCAGCAGGGCGCGCATCGCCCGAAGGTAGGCTATGGCGGGGGATGGGTATCGCAAAATGCGAGACTCGCTGCGCCCGCCGCCGACGGATGCCGTTCACCGAACATTGAAGCGCGCTCTTGACGGGATACCAATGTGATATCACAATGTAATCAACGAGACCGAGAGCGGCTCTCGTCGGGGCCTGCCCTTCCCCGAGGCAATGCAGGGCAGCGTCCGGGCTGTCACGCAAACGCGGACGCGCATCGAAAGGAACTTCCATGAGCGTGGAAAAGCAGATCAAGGCCAAGTCCGGTTGGGGCATGCTCGCCGTTGTCTGCGCGGCATTCGTCATCATCATCGCCGCATTCATCTGGAGCGTCATGGGGCTTGCCGGCGCCGACGAGGCCGGAGTCCCCATCAACCCGCTGCACGGCTGGGGCCTGGGCCTCAGCATCGTCGCCTTCTGCCTGATTTGGATCCCCGTCAGCGGCTTCTTTACGCTGCAGCCCGGTCAGGCGCGCGTGTGCATCCTGTTCGGCGACTACAAGGGCACGGTGCGCGACGGCGGCTTCCGCTGGGCCAACCCGTTCTACAGCCGTTCGATGGGCTCCAACGCCTCGGCCGAAGACGCCACCGCCGAGGTGCTCTCCAAGTCGAGCCTGTCGATCGGCAAGCAGATCAGCGTCGCCGCCAAGGCGTCCAGCAACCTGTCCACGAAGGTGAGCGTGCGCGCCCGCACCCTGAACGGCGAGATCCTGAAGGTCAACGACAAGATGGGCAACCCCATCGAAATCGCCAACGTCGTGGTGTGGCATGTGGAGGACACCGCCAAGGCCCTGTTCGACGTGGACAACTACGAGCAGTTCGTGGCCACGCAGGCCGAAACGGCGCTGCGCCACGTGGCGAGCATCTACGCCTACGACCACCTGGAGGACAACTCCGATGACGCCAGCGCCATCACGCTTCGCTCCAACATCGAGGAGGTCTCCGAGGCCCTCAAGCGCGAGCTCACCCAGCGTCTGGCACCTGCCGGCGTGACCGTGGACGACGCGCGCCTGACGCATCTGGCCTACGCGCCCGAGATCGCCCAGGCGATGCTCCGCCGCCAGCAGGCCGAAGCCGTCATCGCCGCGCGCAAGAAGATCGTCGAGGGCGCGGTCTCCATGGTCGACATGGCCGTGAAGGAGCTCGCCGACGGCGGCACCATCGAACTCGACGAGGAGCGCAAGGCGCAGATGGCCTCGAACCTCATGGTCGTGCTGTGCGGCGAATCCGAGGCGCACCCGGTGCTCAACACGAGCTCGATCTACTAAACGAGATACACTGAAGACGGGAGGTGCAGCCGCTCCTCCCGTCTGTTCCCACTAACGCAGGTGACCCTATGGCACGCAAGCAGTACCCACTCCGCATCGATCCCGCCATATGGGAGGCGGTCCAGCGCTGGGCCGACGACGAGATGCGCAGCGCGAACGGCCAGGTGGAGTGGATCTTGCGCGATGCGCTCAAGCGTGCCGGGCGCCTACCGAAAAAGGAACGGCAGAAAGCCGATACCGAAGATTGAGAAGAGCCGAGGGAGTTCGCCCCTCGGCTCTTTGCTAAAGCTTGCTCTTTGACCTCAGCGCCGCCAGGCCTTCGACGATCGACGCGATGTCGGCACCGGCCTGTGCTCGAACCGTCGCCTCGATGGCGCCCTCAACGAAGGGGCAATCGGCCAGGCGGACGTCGTCGCGCCCAAGATCCTCAAGCACCATCTTTGTCGTGAGCACCGAGGAACCCAAGTCGACGATCACCACGACGCCATCGGAGCCCGAAACCTCGCCGATCGCGCGCTCGATGGCCTCGTAGCTCGTGCCGAACGAGCCGTCCTCGAGCCCGCCCGCGACGGCGACGGGTGCCTCGGGCGCCATCAGCTTCACGAGCTCGGCGAGCGCGTCGACCAACGCTTTGGAATGCGAAACCAGCACCGTTCCTACCATGGATATCCTCCCAACGAATCATTCCGTCGCACAGGTGCGAACCTCGCGTTCGCACCGCGCGATCGCCGCCATGATATAGGCGAACGAGGTCGCTCCCGGGTCCTTGTGCCCCACCGAGCGCTTGCCCAGGTAACTCGCCCTGCCCTTGCGCGCCACCAGCGGGATGGTGGCCTCGGCCCCATCCGCCGCGGCGCGCGCCGCCGCCTCGAGCGCCTCGGCGCCGGAGATGCCCCGATCAAGCGAGTCCTCGAGCGAGCGAAGCGCCGGCACCATCGCGTCGAGCATCGTCTTGTCGCCCGGAGCGCCGCCCGCGAGCTCCTCGATGCCCGCGATGCCGCTCTTCAGGCCCCGCGCGAACTCCGCCAGCGAGATCTTCTGGCAACCCTTGAACTCGCGCGCCATCTTGCGCATGAGCGTGCCGTAGAGCGGGCCCGATGAGCCGCCTACCTTGGAGATGATGGTCATGGCGGCCTTGTTCACGAGCGTCGACGCGTCGGCTCCGGCAAGTGCGGGCAACTGCTCGCGCACCGCGTCGAAGCCGCGCGCCATGTTGATGCCGTGATCGGAGTCGCCAATCGGCATATCGAGCTCCGTGAGCTCGTCTTTGTGGGCATCCATCGCATCGGCGATGGCGTGGAGCGCGCGGGCGACGAGCGCAGCGGAGGGGTCGGCAGATGGCGCGGCATCGGTCGGAGCGAGCGGCTCCACGGCGGCAGCACTCGCATTGACCGCAGGGGCCGCGACCTGCGGCTCTGCAGCTGCGGGTGCATCGCCCTCCGTCCACGCGACGGCATGCGCCGGCGCGCCGAGCAGCCCCTCGAGCTCCTCGTCGAGCCTGAGCAGGGTGATCGAGAACCCACGCATCTCGAGCGATGTCATGAGCGGCCCCATATACGTGCGCGCGACCGCGATGCCGCGCTCGGCCAGCACATCGTGCGCGCGGTTGGCCACGATAGCGAGCTCGTAGGGCGGTGTGCCGCCCGCGCCGTTGACCATGAGCGCCACGCGCGATCCGGCATAATCCAGATCCCCGAGGATCGCAGCGAGGATCTCATCGACCATAGCATCGGCTGGCTCCATCGCGGCGTGGCGCACGCCCGGCTCGCCATGGATGCCCACGCCCATCTCCATCTCGTCGTCCGCCAAGGTGAAGCCCGGCTTTCCCGCCGCCGGCACGGTGCACGGCTCGATAGCCACGCCCATGGTGCGCACGTTGGCGATAACCTTCTCGGCCACACGCTTCACCTCGGCGAGGCTCTCCCCCGCCTCGGCGGCAGCGCCGGCGCATTTGTGCACGAAGCAGGTACCCGCCACGCCGCGGCGGCCCACGGTGAACGACGAGTCCTTCACGGCAACGTCGTCATCGACCACCACGTAGTCGATATCGACACCGGCGTCGCGCGCCGTCTCGGCGGCCATCTTGAAATTGACCACGTCGCCCGTGTAGTTCTTGATGACCAGCAGCACGCCGGTCGACCCCGGGGCGACCGCCTCGATGGCGGCCTCGACGCGGTCGACAGCAGGCGAGGTGTAGATGGCACCGCCCACAGCGGCATCGAGCATGCCGTAACCGACATAACCCAGGTGCGCCGGCTCGTGACCCATGCCGCCGCCCGAGACGAGGGCGACCTTTCCCGCCTTGCGCTGAGCGCGCACCACGATGTCGTCCGCCGCCTTGGCGATAATCGTCGGGTATGCCTTGACGTATCCGTCGACCACCTGGCGCTCGACGTCCTGCGGGCTGTTGATGAACTTCTTCATGACGCTGGCTCCTTGCCTATCGGTCCAACCGTCTTCCAAGGGTTGGCGCCGCGCGCCGCCCCTGTACCTCATTATCCCCCGGCCCGCTCGCCATGAATCGCACACAGCCAGGACCGCTCGGGGGCGAAAACACCCCGCCTGCGACACGGAATCAACCTTAATCAGTTCTTCAGACTATCCCGCATGCCCTGAGGTACATTCTTAAGCGGCGCATGAAAACGACCGTCGGAAGCGCCCGCGTCGCGCGCCGACAACGCTGAATAGGAGATGATCGCATGCGCGCTACCAAGAGGAAGAAAGAAGACCCTCACCTCGCCAAGACCGCCGGCACGACCGCGCCGACCAAGTCTATCGCCCGTCGCCCCAAGCGCTCCAAGGACCAGCGACTCAACCTGAAGCGCAGCTACGAGGCATTTCTCGAGGCAGCCAAGAAGGCAGGCGACGCCGCGGCGAGCATCCCCTCGCCCTCCGAGACCTGGCCGGCACGCCCCTACGCCGCATCGGTGTAGCGGGCCGGCACTCCATCATTTCTGGCGACTCCCCCGTGCTCCGCATTCCGCGGGGCACGGGGCTTTTTCATGCCGCTTGCTCGCAAAGCGCGGCGCTTCGGTCAGACAATCGGCTCCGGCGGCGGGAAAGCATCCGCTCTCCGCGACTCAGCCCTACAGGGCGTCCATGGCGCGCTGAACGGCATCCGGCATCTCGTCGTAGGAGATTTCCTCCCACGAAATCATGCCCCGCAAAAACGCCGCATCGAATCGCAGATACGCATCGTCCTGCAGCAAGCGGGCGGTCCGGAATATCACGGTCGTCTCCGCCCCCTCTTCGCTCCACGCGGCAAGCTCGTAGCGATACGGCATGTCGGAATCGTCCGATTCGTCCTCGATGACGCAGTCGTTGTCCACCCGCAGGTAATAGGCCGCTCCTCCAAGCGGGGCCTCGGCGGCGATATCGCCCATCTCGTCGGTGAACTGCGACATGAATCCCTGCGCGCCGCACCCGGACAGGCAAGCGATGCCCGCGCAGAGCATCAAGATGACAAGCAAACGTCTCATCGTGCACCTACCCGCGCGGACGGCGCCACAGGCGCGCGATCAGATAAGCCACGGCAATCACTGCGAGCCATCCTGCCAGCGGAAGCCAGGTATCGGTCACGCTCTGCACAACGGCATCCCAGTTGATATGTTCAGGAATCATCTTTCCTCCCTTTGTTCCAGCAAAACGCATGCGGCCCGCCGGCGATGCCGACGGGCCGCTGCTGCGTCCTTAGCCGACGTGCCGCGCACGCACGGCATCGCGTACGATGCCTTTGCTCATGAGATAGGTCACGCAGAAGTACCCGCCATAGGCGATCACGAAGATGAGCGCCGTAAAGCCGACCATCCCGCCGATGGTGAGGCCGCCGAACAGCTCGATCAAATCGACGATCACGGACAGCGCCACCGCGGAGTGGGCGATGCCCACGACCACCGGGAAGATGAAGAAGATCGTCTGCTGCGTGAGCACCGAATGCGCGATCTCGCGCGTGGAGGTTCCGAGCTCGGAGAGGATCCGGTAGTTCTTGCCGGCGTCGGATACGCCGGACAGCTGCTGGATCGTGAGAATCGCCGCACAGGCGACCACGAGCACGAAGCCGATGTAGATAGCCAGGTAGCTGATCAGGCCGTTCATGGAGTTCACGCTCTCGTAGGTCGTGCTACGGGTGGCCTCGGTACCCCAACCGCCCACGATGTTGCCGGCGCCATCGGTCACATCGTTGTAGCGGCGATCGGCGTTCAGGTACGCATCGGATGCCGGGTCATCGGGGCCCGCGGCGTAGTTGACCAGCAGATAGCTCGTATACGGAGGCAGATCGAGCGCGTCGAGCACCTCATCGGGCACCACGAGGGTGCCGGAGTTCATGCCCATCATGGAGTTCACGAACACGCTCGCGTCCTCGTTTACCCGGGCCTGCACCGGATGCAGCTTGAAGCCACCGACATCCAGCTCGACGTCCTGCTCCAGCACCGCGTCGTACACGTCGGTCACGGTTGCGCCCATATCGGACAGCAGCGTGTAGCCATCGGCCGCCACATCGAGGGGCTCCATCCCGCGAAACGCCAGGTACTCGTTATAGTTGCTCGCCGAGATCACCTGCAGGCCGAGCGTATCGACATCCGAGCTCTCCGTGCCCGCGGGCAGTGGCATGCCCACCGCGTCGCACAGGCCCTTGAGCGTGACCAGCGGCGCATCGGCGCCGCGCGGCGTGGAATCGTAGGCGTCGACCTGCACATACGAGCCCGTGATGGATGCCAGGTCGAAGGGCTGCGCATCGGGCGTGTCGGCATACAGCGTCTGGTTCGCGCTCATCGCCATGAGGTCCACCGGCTCGGTGGGCGCGGCAAAGGTCACGCCGCCCTCTCCCCCGCTGATGGTGGGATCGGCATTCCACTCGTCGGCGATCTTCTGGCTGTAATACATGATGGACGTCGTGTAGTCGACCGGCGTGCCGCGCTCGACCGTGGAATCCATGACGCTCGCAAGCGACATGCCCGTGGTCACCGAGGTGATGGCCAAAAACAGGATCATCGCGATGACCGCCATGGAAAAGCTCACCGTGTTCACCTTGGCGGAAAGCTGACGCATGGTGACCATGTTGAGCCCGCGCCAGTACAGGCCGCGTGCCCCCTGCAGCACCTTGAGCAGAAAGCCTGAAAGCCCGAAGAAGAACAGGATGGTGCCCACGATAACGATGCACGTGGTGATAAGGAAAACCCTCATGCCCTCAGGCTGGCCGTCGTAGGGCAGGCCGTCGTGCAGCAGGCGCACATAGGCGACGACGATAGCGGCAAGGCCCACCACGAAGATCGCCGCGGAAATCCAGGGGTTTCGCGCCTTGATGGTCTCGTTTTGGCGGCTGGCGCTCATGAGGTCGACGACCTTGGCGCGCGCCACCACGCGCAGGTTGAACACGAGCGTGACGAGGAAGATCGCCGCCAGGCAGCCGACGGTCATGAGAAGGGCGCTCGGCGAGACGAAGAACCGGAAGTTGGAGATCTGCGTCTTGAAGAGCGATGCCGTGAAGAACACCATGAGCTGCGAGAGAACGAGACCGAGCGCGATGCCCAAAACGAGCGCCGCGACGGACACGAACACGGTCTCGAGCGTCATGACGCGTGCCACCTGCCCGCGGCTCATGCCCAGCACCTGGTAGAGTCCGAATTCCTTCTTGCGCCGCTTCATGATGAAGTTGTTGGCGTACACCATGAGAAAGCCCATCACGAAGGCAAGAAAGATCGTCAGGCCGCTGATGATGCCACCGAGCGTCTCGCCCATCCCGGGGTTCTGCTCGCTCACGCCGGCCATGTCGATCTGCAGCGCGATGGTGTTGAACGCATAGAACACGGTGACGGCAAGCGTGAGGGTGAGCAGGTAGACAAGGTAGTCGCGGCCCGCCCGGCGCACGTTGCCGAATGCGAGCTTACAGAGCATCGGAGCCCTCACCGCCCATCATCGCCACGACCTCCATGATGCGGTTGAAGAAGTCCTGCCGGCTCGAGGTGCCGCGGCGCAGCTCGGTGAAGATGCGGCCGTCGCGGATGAACAACACGCGCTGTGTATAGCTCGCGGCAAAGCTGTCGTGGGTGACCATGAGGACGGTCGCCTGGTAGTCGCGGTTCATGGTCTCGAAGCACTCGAGCAGGAGGCGCGCGTTCTTGGAGTCGAGCGCGCCGGTGGGCTCGTCGGCCATGATGATGGCCGGGTTGGTCACCAGGGCGCGGGCGGCGGCGACGCGCTGCTGCTGGCCGCCGGACATCTGGTAGGGATACTTGTCGAGCACACCCGAGATCGACAGGCGCGCCGCCACGTCCTCGACGCGCACGAGCGCCTCGGAGGCGGGCACGCGGCTGATGGTGAGCGGCAGCGCGATGTTCTCGCGCGCGGTCAGCGTGTCGAGCAGGTTGGAATCCTGGAAGATGAAACCGAGTTGCTCGCGGCGAAACCGCGTGAGCTTTGCCGGCTTCATCGCCGTGACGTCGGCACCGTCGATGTAGACGTTTCCGCTGGTGACCGCATCGATGGTCGAAATGCAGTTGAGCAGGGTCGACTTGCCCGAGCCCGACGCGCCCATGATGCCCACGAACTCGCCGCGCATCACCGTGAACGAGACGTCGGCGAGCGCGCGGGTCACGTTGTTGCGCGCGCCGTACACCTTCTCGACATGGCGCACGTCGAGTACGGGAGCGACCGCCCGCGTTGCCGGTGCCGGCGAGGACGGAACGGTGGGGTTCGGAATGGTCATGTGCACGCGCGAGGCGGCGCCTCCCGCAACCTGCGCGGGCTTTGCGCTGTGCGCGCCGATGTTGTGCTGGTCCATAGCAAGGGTCCTTTCTGCAGGGCGCAAAGCGCGCGGCAACGCCGCGCCTTGCGCCCGTCCGTTCGAATGTGGTCGTTGCGGGAGCGCTAACGCGAGCTCGTCCACAGCAGCCAGATCATGACGATCGAGAGCGCTGCCATTACCAGCAGCCACAAGACCATCTCGAGCGCACCCATTCCGATGCCCTGCTCTTCCTCGTGAACATCATACGGGTTGCGACGATAGGGATTCATGTTCGTTGCCTCCATGACAACCACCTCCTGACCATATCGTCGCAGGTAGGACCGAGAGCATCCATCGATTTGCCTTACATCTGCGTTGCGGTTTTGTAAGGTTCGTTACGAAGCGCTTAAGGCGCGGAGGATGGGGGCTGCCGCGTCTCGACGGGCACGCGGAACGCGTGCGTAGGCTAGAATCGTGTGCGGTCAGTCAAGGGAGGTGGAGCCATATGAAGACGGTTCGCGTTGCCGCGGGCATCATCCGCCGCAACGGCAACGAGCAGGAGGTCCTCGCCGTTCAGCGCGGCTACGGCTCCATGAAGGGCCTGTGGGAGTTTCCGGGCGGCAAGATCGAGCGCGGCGAGACGGCCGAGGAGGCCTGCGTGCGCGAGCTTTCCGAAGAGCTCCAGGTGCGCGTGACCGATCTGCGCGACTTCTATACCGTGGAGTACGACTACGACGATTTCCATCTCTCGATGGACTGCTTCTTCTGCCGCATCGACGAGAAGGCGGGCGCGGCGGAGCCTCAGAAGAGCGACCGCCAGCTCTCGCTGCGCTGGGTCGAGCGCCGCTCGCTCGCCACCCTCGAGTGGATGCCCGCCGACCGCGGGCTCGTCGAGGCGCTTGCGGCCGATGCGCCCGAAGACGCTCCGGCAGCGTCCGAGCAGGAAAAGGAAGCTGCTCCCGCCAAGGCGGCAAAGCGCTCGCGCAAGCGCCCGAAGCGGTTGCTCGACAGCCTTGACACCCAAGGGCTCGATGCCGCCGAGACCGAGCTCGTGCGGCGGCGCGCCGCCATCCGCAAGTCGATGCAGGGCAACAAGCGCGCCGATACCAAGCCCGAGATGATCGTGCGCCAGCGGCTGCGCGAAGCCGGACTCACCGGATATCGCCTGCAGTGGAAGAAGGCTCCCGGCAGGCCGGACATCGCCTTTCCAGGGCGCAGAATCGCCATCTTCGTCAACGGATGCTTCTGGCACCGCTGCCCTATCTGCCAGCCGAGCACGCCCAAGCGCAATACCGAGTTCTGGGAGGCCAAGTTCCGCCGCAACGTGGAGCGCGACAAGAAGGCGATCGCCGAGCTCGAAAAGATGGGCTGGACCGCCATCACCATCTGGGAGTGCGAGCTCAAGCGCGATAAGGTCGACGAGACCATGGCGCGCGTCATCGAGCGGGTGCGCGCGGCAGAGCGCTAACGCCGCGCGCGACGCCAGCCCCGCACACAACTGCACCACAATAAAGTGTTCCACCGGCACGCCTAAGCGGCGTCCATCCCGGCAAATCATGCCATCTACCTGCGCGTCACATGACGGCCAAACACTTGTAAGGAAGCCTTAAGCAGCTGTGGCGCACCGCTGCGGGCATACTGTTCACAAGCGCATCGGAGCCCGATGCGCACCCGTGGTGGACGAGCGAGGAGGCCGAGCATGCATCCTTCCCAATGTGCAGCTCGCACGTGGTTGCGGGCGCAGCCATCCCAACATGCAACCGGTTCCTTCCCCCCAATCAAGAACTCCGGCCTCCTCGACGCCCCAACCCCCAAGGTCCCTTATGAATGCAACCGGTCAAACCCGGCGCATCGCTCGGCGAACCAGCACGACAACCTGCAGGATTCGTTCCATAGGCTGCTCGATTCGCTCGATGAGCTCGACGGGCACGCGATTCTCGCCCGCGCGTAAGGGCACAGACGTCCTCCTTCCTTCTTGCAGCGCCTGCTGCAAACAGCAAGACCCCGGCCTCGCTCCAACGGAGACGAGGCCGGGGTCTTGTCGTATCTATCGGGCAGGGCGCCTGGACACCCTGCCCGACATACTGGCGATGCGCTACATCAGCTCGCAGACACGCGCGGCAAAGGCCACGGGATCCTCGGGCAGGATGCCCTCGACCAGCAGCGCCTGGTCGTACAGGATGCCGGCGTAGAGCTCGACCTTCTTGGCGTCGCCATCCTTCTGAGCGGCGGCGAGCTTGGCGAACACCGGGTGCTTGGCGTTCAGCTCCAGCACGCGCTGCGTCTTGGGCAGGTTCTCCATATCGCCTTCGGGACCGCGCTGCAGGACCTTCTCCATCTCAAGCGACAGCGGGCCCTCGGTGGTAATGCAGGCAGGGGCATCCCCCTCGCCCACCAAGCGGGCGGAGACGGCGACCTTCTCGACCTTGTCGCCCAGGGCGTCCTTCATGGACGTGAACAGGTCGGCGTTCTCCTTCGTGGCCTCCTCGGCGTCCTTCTTCTCGTCCTCCGTCGCGAGGTCGAGGTCACCGGTCGCCACGTTCTTGAGCTCCAGGTGACGATCCTCGAGCTCGGGCTCGGCGCCGTCGGCCTGGGCCTTCTCGGCCGCCTCGCGCGCCGCGTCGTCCTCATAGACCTTGGGCATGTCGCGGGCCACGTACTCGCGCATGGCCTGGAAGGTGAACTCGTCGATGTCGGAGGTGAGCAGCAGCACGTCGTAGCCGCGCGCCAGAACGCCGGTCACCACGGGCATCTTCGACAGGCGCTCGCGGTCGTCGCCCGCGGCGTAGTAGATGGCCTTCTGACCCGCGGGCATCGCCTTCGCGTACTCGGCGAGCGTCACCATCTTCTTCTCGCGCGCGCTGTAGAACAGCAGCAGGTCGGCAAGCTCGTCAGCCTTCATGCCGTAGCTTGAGTAGATGCCGTACTTGAGGCCGCGGCCGAAGTTCTCGAAGAACTTCTCGTAGGTCTCGCGGTCGTAATCGCGCATGTCCTCGAGCTCGCTCGTGATCTTCTTCTCCACGCGGCGGGCGATGGCGCGCAGCTGGCGGTCGTGCTGCAGGGTCTCGCGCGAGATGTTGAGCGAGACGTCGGCGGAATCGACCACGCCGCGCACGAAGTTGTAGTAGTCGGGCAGCAGGTCGGCGCACTTCTCCATGATGAGGACGTTGGAGCTGTAGAGCGCCAGTCCCTTCTCGTAATCGCGGCTGTACAGGTCGAAGGGCGCGCGGCCGGGCACGAACAGCAGCGCATCGTACTCGAGCGTGCCCTCGGCGTGGAAGCTGATGGTGCGCGCCGGATCCTCGAAGTCGTGGAACGTGGCCTTGTAGAACTCGTTGTAGTCGGACTGCTCGACGTCGGAGCTGTGCTTCTTCCAGATGGGCGTCATGGAGTTGACGGTCTCGAGCTCCTGGTAGTCCTCGTACTCGGGCTGGTAGTCATCGCCGGCGTCCTCGGGCTTGGGCTTCTGGCGGCTCTTGGTCACCATCATCTGGATGGGATAGCGCACGTAGTTGCTGTAGCGCTTGATGAGGTCCTTGAGGCCCCATTCGGACAGGTAGCGATTGTAGTCCTCACCGGGCTCGCCGTTCTGGCCGGGCTCGTTGTCGCGCAGGGTGAGGATGATGTCGGTACCGTGGCCGGCGCGCTCGCCCGGCTCGATGGTGTAGCCCTCGAGGCCGTCGGACTCCCACACATTCGCCTCGTCGGACCCGAAGGCGCGGCTCACGACGCGCACGTGCTTGGCCACCATGAAGGCGGAGTAGAAGCCCACGCCGAACTGGCCGATGATATCGACAGCGTCGCCCTGGCTCTCGGCGTTTTCGGCCTTGAACTCCTGGCTGCCGGAGTGCGCGATGGTGCCGAGGTTGCGCTCGAGCTCCTCGGCCGTCATGCCGATACCGTTATCCGAGATCGTGAGCGTGCGGGCGTCCTTGTCGAACGACACGCGGATGGCGAGGTCATCGTCGCCGAGCTGGACGTTCTCGTCGGACAGGCTCTTGAAGTTGAGCTTATCCACGGCGTCCGAGGCGTTGGAGATGAGCTCGCGCAGGAAGATCTCCTTGTTGGTGTAGATGGAGTTGATCATAAGATCGAGCAGCTTTTTGCTCTCTGTTTTGAACTGACGCATGTGCATCCCTTCCGGTTGCCAAAACCTTATGTACTCAGACTTAGATTTTATAACCAGAAGGCACGCAAGTATTCAGCGGCAGCAGAAAAGGCGCAATTGGTGCATCGGCCCGCGTTGGCCTAGAGGCACTTGGCCATCCACTGATGCGGCTGGCCCTCGTCTTCGTAGTCGACCTCAGAGATAGGCGCGTACCCGAGCTTGGCATACATGCCCGCCACGTATTCCTGCGCGTGTAGCTTGCACACCTTCGCCCCCGCCTCGCGCGCGGCGTCGGCACTCGCCTCGGCGACGCGGCTCGCGATGCCCCGGCGGCGATACGCCGGAATCACAGCGACCCTTCCCAGCAGGTAGATCGCGCTCGGATCGGTGCCCTCATCGAAGGGGCTTGCGGGAGGATGCGGGCTTTCGGGAGCAAGCGCCCGCTCGATCTCGGCGGGAAAGATGCGGGCGCAGCCGACGAGCCGGCCATCCGCATAGGCGGTCACATGCAGGCAGCGAGCGTCATCATCGATCGCATCGAACTCGTTCTCGTAGCCCTGCTCCTCCATGAACACGCGGCGGCGGACCTCAAAGGCGTCTTCGCGGCATCCGATGCGAATCTCGATGTCCATGGGGGCTCCTTTGGCGGGCGGGGTCTACGACAACCCTATTGTGCATCATGAGCGCAGGGGCACGCGGAGACGGCGCCCGACGAGTTTGTACCTGGCCCCATCTCGACAAGTTTGTACCTGGCAGACCTGTCGCCGTTACGAGACGAGCCCCTCGATCTGCATGGTCTCGGCCGGGAACGTCACGGTGATCGAGGTGCCCTGGCCCAGCTCGCTTTCAACCTGGATCGTCGCGTCGTGGAACACCGCGGCATGCTTGACAATCGCCAGGCCAAGACCTGTTCCGCCACGTGCCTTGGAGCGGCTCTTATCGACGCGGTAGAAGCGCTCGAACACCTTGTCCTGCTCTTCCGGCGCGATACCGATGCCCGTATCCTCCACGGAAATGAAGGGCTTGCCGTCGCGCACACCGCAGCGCATCGTTACCGAGCCGTTCGGCTTGTTGTAGCGGATGGCGTTGCTCGCCAGGTTGTACACGAGCTCATCGAGCAGGCGCGGCACGCCGTTCACGATGGCGGGCTCGGATTTGACGGCGAGCACGATCCCGTTGACGTCGGCCACCGTTTCCAGACGATGGTAGACGGTATCGAGCGTTCGGGGCAGGTCGACCGGCTCGCGCGAGCCGAGCACGCTGCTCGTGACCTCAGCGTCCCCGCGCTCAGCCTCGTCCAGACTCGAAAGCGTGAGGATGTCGTTCACGAGCGCCGTCAGGCGGCCCGCCTCCTTATGGATGCGATGGGCGAAATCGCGCTGGTCGGCCTCGTCAGCCACCATGCCGCTTGCTATGAGCTCAGCATAGCCCGAGATCGCCGTCAGCGGCGTCTTGAGCTCATGGGTGATGTTCGCGGTGAACTCGCGGCGCATGCGATCGTTGTCGGCAAGCACGCGCATCTGCCGCTTGAGCTCCTGACGTTGGGTTTCGATACGCTCCAGCATGGGAATCATCTCGGCATAGGCGTTCTCGGCGTTTCGGATGGGGTGATCGAGGTCGACATCGAGCAGCGGCTCGATGATGGCGCGCGCCTCGCGCCGTGCGGCGAGCACGGACACCACGGCACCCAGCGCGACCAGGCCCAGCAGCGGGGGCAGCATGCTCGCCAGGATGGACAGGAAGCCGTCCTGTTCCTGCGCAAGGCGCACGACCGTGCCGTCATCCAGGCGCACGGCCTCGTACAGCATGACCTCGCCCAGCGTCGAGCTCGAGCGCTCGGCGCCACCTTTACCCTCTTTAAGGGCCTGGGCGACCTCGGGTCGACTCAGGTGGTTCGCCATGTCTTCGGCATCGGCCTCGGTGTCGTACAGAACGGTGCCGTCGGAATCGATCAGCGTGATGCGCGTGTACTGCTGCGAGAGGTTGTGCAGGATGTAGGCGTCGTCGGAGGTGCTGTTGAGCGCAGCCGCGACGAACTCGATCTGGTTTTCGAGCTCCTCGTGCGCAAGGCGCACGAGCTGGCCCTGTACATAGGCCGTGCCGACCAGCGAGAACACGACCACCACGAGCATCGCGACCGAGAAGATGGTCCCGAAGACGCGGCGGGAAAGCGAGCGACGGGTCACGTTGGGCACGAGGCGGCCGCCCTTCAGAGCGGCGCTCACGCCTCGGGTCCGGCGAAGCGATAGCCGACGCCGCGGACCGTCTCGATGCAGGTCGCGTGCTCACCGAGCTTCTGGCGCAGGGTCTGCACGTGGACGTCGACCGTGCGCGAGCCGCCGTCGAAATCCCAGCCCCATACGCTTTGGAGCAGCGCCTCGCGGCTGAACACGATGCCCGGCTTGCGCATGAGGTACTCGAGCAGGTCGAACTCGCGCAGCGTGAGCTTGACCTCCTCGCCGTCGACCGTCACGCGGCGATGGCTCGGCGAAAGCACGATACCGTTGGCGGAAAGCACGTCGCTCACCTGCTTGGACATGCCGCCGCGACGCAGCAGCGCGCGGCAGCGGCTCGTGAGCTCCATGAGCGAGAACGGCTTGGTCAGGTAGTCGTCGGCGCCGCCATCGAGCGCGACCACCTTGTCGAGCTCGGTGTCCTTGGCCGTGAGCATCATGATGGGGACGGTCGCCGTCTCGGGCATGGCGCGCAGGCGACGCATGATCTGCAGGCCGTCGGTATCGGGCAGCATGATGTCGAGGAGCACGGCATCGGGGACGCGCCGCGAAACGGCCGCCTTGAACTCGCTATCGCATGAGAATCCCTCCGCCTCTATGCCCTGCTGGCGCAGCGCGTAGAGCGTGAGTCCCCTGATGTTGTCGTCGTCCTCAACGTAATAGATCATCGTCTACCCCGAATGTCGCTGAATGTAAGCGTAATGATACACCGTCACGCCCAAGTATCAGCCGAACCTGCCGGTCAGGTAGTCCGCGGTGCGGCTGTCCTTCGGCGCGCTGAACAGCTCCGCCGTGGGCGCATGCTCGACAAGCTCGCCGAGCAGGAAGAACGCCACGGAGTCGGAGATGCGCGACGCCTGCTGCATGTTGTGCGTCACGACGACGAGCGTGTAGTCCTTCTTGAGCTCGCAGGCGAGCTGCTCGACCATCACCGTGGAGATGGGGTCGAGGGCGCTCGTCGGTTCGTCCATGAGCAGGACCTGCGGCTTGACCGCGATGGCGCGGGCGATGCACAGGCGCTGCTGCTGGCCGCCCGAAAGACCCAGGCCGGACTGCTTGAGCTTGTCCTTGACCTCGTCCCACAGGCCGGCGCCCGTGAGCGACTCCTCCACGATCTCCTCGAGCTCGGCATGGTTTTTGATACCCAGTCCGCGCGGGCCGTAGGCCACGTTATCGAAAATGCTCATGGGGAAGGGATTGGGGCGCTGGAAGACCATGCCCACCTGCTGGCGCAGGCGCGTCACGTTGTAATCCTGGTAGATGTCCTCACCGTCGAGGGTGATCTTGCCCTCGATACGGCAGTCCTTGACCATGTCGTTCATGCGGTTCAGGCAACGAAGCAGCGTCGACTTACCGCAGCCGGACGGGCCGATGAACGAGGTGATCTCGCGATCGGGGATATTGATCGAAACGTCCTTGAGCGCGTGGTGGTCGCCGTAATACAGATCGAGATGCTCGACCGACATGCGCGTCGGGCGCTGCTGCCTCGGACTCTCATCGGCGAGGATGCCCATCTCGCGGTCGTGCGCCAGCTGGGCTGCCTGTGCCATCGAAGCGGCCGACGTGTCCGCCACCGTGTGCTGTTCCATATCGTTCAACCCGCTACCTCCTCAAGCAAGCTGTCATAGCTCGCTTCAGGATAGGATGTGCGTTTCATGCGGCTGAAAGCGAATTGTCAGGGGACTGTAAGGCGGACGATGTCCACTTTCAGGACGGAGATGCTTCCGGGCACCCGGCGCCGCTGGCGGGCTGGCCTCTCTGGGGACGTAGCCGGGAGGCGCCACGCCGGCCGCCGTGACGAAGACGTTATCCGGGATCCTCGGCGTGGCGCCTCCCGGCTACGTCCCCAGAGAGGCCAGCCCGCCCCGCACCCCGCAGGGGCCAGCCCGCCAGCGGCGCCGGGTGCCCGGAAGCATCTCCGTCCTGAAAGTGGACATCACTCGGGCAGCGATATGGTGAAGACCGTATGCTCCGGGGTGGATTCGCACGAGATCTGGCCGCCGTGCGCCACGACGATCTCCTTGGCGATGGCAAGACCCAGACCCGCGCCACCGCGGTTGGTCGCACGCGCGGCGTCGAGACGGTAGAACTTCTCGAAGATCACCTTGAGCTTGGGCGCGGGAATCGGATCGCCGCGGTTCTCGAAGCGGATGAGGATCGACCCCTCGACGCGCTCGGCAGCGATGCGGATCGTCGAGCCCTCGTAGCTGTAGGCGATGGCGTTCTTCATCACGTTGTTGAACACGCGGGCCATCTTGTCGCCGTCGACGAGCACGGTGAGCCCTAGGGGGACATCGACCTCCACCTGCTTGTTCTGCTCGGTGAGGGTCGGATAGAACTCGTCGGCCACCTGCGCGAGCATGAGATTCAAATCGACGTAACCGCGCGTGAGCACGATATCGTGGAAGTCGAAGCGCGTGATGTCGAAGAACTCCTCGATCAGGGCATCGAGACGATGCGCCTTGTCGAGCGCCACGCCCGTGAAGCGGACGCGCTGCTCCTCGGGCAGGTCGGGCGCTTCGTGAAGTAGCGACAGGTAGCCCACCACGCTCGCAAGCGGCGTCTTGAGGTCGTGCGCCAGATAGGTGACCAGGTCGTCCTTTCGGCTCGACTCGTCGCGCAACGCCTGCTCGGCCGCGCGCTGGCGCTCGCGGACGCGCATCATGGCGCTCTCCACCTCGGGGAAGGCACCGTCGACCGCACCCCAGTCGTCCGGGTGCTCGATCAGCCGCTCGCGCATGTGGTCGGCAACCGTCTGATCGGCATCGATACCGCCGCGCTCGTAGCCGTAATCGTAGAAGGCGTGCCCGACGAAAAACACGCCGCATACCGCCATCGCAGCGAGAAAACCGCAGAACATGAACAGGTACTCCATGCCGAACAGCACCGGCCCGACGCTGCTGCGCACCACGAAGCCGATGAGCAGGATGGCGAGCCAGGGAACGCTGCCCAGCACGACGATGCGCCGCGCGATGGCAAAGCGGTCGACCAGGGCGTAGCCCGCAAGAAAGACCAGCGCGAACAGCAGGAGGTTGTCGATACCGATGACTACGACATCGAGCACCGCCAGCAGCGCGATCGCCAAAAAGCGGTTATCGAGGATGGAGAGGAACGTGTCGTAAGCGGACGCGAAGGCCGCACCGCGCGAGGCGCCGGCCCCCAGCGAGGCGGAAGGCAAGGCGTCCTCGGGCGCGGCGGCAGCGCTGTCCTGGACAGCCCTCACCTCAGCCGCTGCAGGTTGCTGCGCCCACGAATTCTCGTCGTGCGGATACCACGCGCTTGCCCCATCCACATTGGGCATACCGGTCGCCGGGTTGACCGGAGCGTGCTCGCCTTTAGCCTGACGGCCTTCCTTACGCCTCAATGGTGTACCCCACTCCCCAGATGTTCTTGATGAACCGCGGGTTGGCGGCGTCGTCTCCGATCTTCTCGCGCAGGTGACGGATGTGGACCATGACGGTGTTCGACGAGCTTGCCATGAACTCCTCGCCCCACACGGCGCGGAACAGCTCCTCGACCGACACGACGCGTCCGCGATTCTCCACCAGATACAGCAGAATCGAATACTCAAGCGGCGTGCAACGGACGGGGCGCTCGTCGACCGTCACGGTGCGCGCATCGCGGTTGATTACCAGACCGTCCACCATGAGCGTGGCGGTGTCCTCCTCGGTCGCGCGGCTGCCGTAGCTCGTGTAGCGGCGCAGCTGCGCCTTGCAGCGCGCCACGAGCTCAAGCGGGCGGAAGGGTTTGACCACGTAGTCATCGGCGCCGAGCGACAGGCCTTCGATCTTGTCGTTTTGCGACCCGCGTGCCGTGAGCATGATGACCGGGTAGGTGTGCTCGGCGCGAATGGTGCGCAACAGCTCGAACCCGTCGATATCGGGCAGCATGATGTCGAGGACCGCGAGGTCGAAATCCTGCTCGAGGATTGCCTTGGCGGCATCGGCGCCCGTATAGGCAAGCGTGACCTGATAGCCTTCGTTGCGAAGGTAGATGCCAACCAGATCCGTGATGGCCTTTTCGTCATCGACGACAAGAATATGCGTATCCATAGCGTGAGCTCCTTCCACAGCTTGATTATTGCGGCAGGTGACCGCCGTCAGACAGACGACAGAAGGATTTCAGCGAACTTTAAGGAAACATCAGGCAACGGCCTTGGTGCCGCGCGCGACAGCAGGCCGCTTGCCCGCACCGGCGCCCTCATCAGATGACATGAGCGCCGGACTTACCCCGACAGGCGCAAAACCAGCGCATGTTGAAGCGCATGAGGGCCGATGCGAGGCCGAGGGCGCAGCTTCGATAAGGCCTCTGGTTTTTTGCAGGTTGAGCATTTTTCTGACGCCCTACGAAGTCGATTCTGGGCGCCTCATCCGTGCCAAATCGTCTGTATTCCCGCTTTTCCAGGCACACTCGACGTCAATCGGACTGGATGCAGGGGGTTCGAAAAATGCTCAAGTTACATTCTTCGCCAGCCAGCCCTCCGTGCTCCACCTAAATAGAGAAGTAAGACCTCGACGCACTCCGATACGCTTCGATTATCGCCTGTATAGCTGCAATACAGGCAAGGGGGGACTATCCCCCATCCGGCATGGCGCCGCAGCTTGCGGTTGAACACCGTGTGCAGAAGATAGGTTGTCACTGCAGGCATGTATACTTCTACTACTCGATAGAAACCCTGAGCTGAAACCACGCAAGACGAAAGCGAACAATATGGACGCAGCAAGCCTTATCCGACAGATTCCCCAGCGCGCGGCGGCGGCCGCCCTCGGCATCGCGCTCGCCCTCGGCGTCGCAACCGCGCCCGCGCCGGCACTCGCCAGCCAGCTGGATACCGACATCATCTGCGGCACCGCCGAAACCGAACGCCAGGATCCCGCCAACGACCGCCCCGACATCGAGGCGCGCAACGCCATCGTCGTGGGCGCCGACGGCACCGTCTACTTCGAGCGCGACGCCGATGCCCAGGTTAAGATCGCATCCATCACCAAGGTGATGACGGCGATCGTCGCCCTCGAGAACTCGAGCCTCGAGGACACCGTGGTCGTGGACCACGCCGCGGCGACCGTCGGCCAGTCGTCGGCCGACCTGCGCGAGGGCGATACCATGACCATGGAGGAGGCGCTGCGCGCGCTGCTCATCCCCTCGGGCAACGACGCCGGCATGGCGATCGCCACCACGGTGGGCGCCAAGATCGACCCCGCGAGCACCGACCCGTACGCCACGTTCATCCAGGCGATGAACAACAAGGCGGCAGAGCTCGGCATGGGCAGCAACTTCACCAACCCCCATGGCCTCGACTTCGACGGCTGGGAGGGCGACATGCACTCCTCCGCCCGCGACGTCGCCACGATGTTCGCCTACGCCATGAAGAACGACACGTTCAGGTCGCTTACCTCGAGCGCTGACAACGTGATCACCGTCACCGGAGCCGACGGCACCGAGCGCGAGATCACGATGATCGAGCGCAATACGATCTTGGGCCAGGAGGGCAATATCGGCGGCAAGACCGGTGGCACCTACGAGGCGCTCCAGTGCTTCGTCGGCGGCTTCTCCCGCGAGCAGGGCGGCGAGGTCTACGTCGTCGTTCTGGGCTGCGATGGTGACGAGCAGCGCTTCGCCGACACGCTGACCCTCGCGAACTGGTACTACAACCACGTCGTGGTCTTCCCCGTGGTGAACACCACGGCGAGCACGGCGGAGGGCACCCCGCTCGTGGCCAAGGCGACGCACGCGGACTGGACCGACAAGACGGTCGATGTCGTTGCAGCGGACCCCTCGCAGACCGCGACCGCGTTCAGCCTCACCGGGCCCGTTGAGCAGGATCTGCAGATCGAGCCCCTGAGCGGCTCGGTTACCGAGGGGCAGGCAGCGGGAACGCTCACGCTTACGCAAAACGGCACGGAGCTCGCCTCCGTTGAGCTCGTGAGCGCCGAGAACGAGGAGGCCCCCAACCCGCTCAGCTGGATTCTCGTCCAGTTCGATCGTCTGGTCCGCTTCGTGTCCGGCCAGCCGACTGCCGCCGAGACCGTCGTGTACGCCGAGGCGCCGGTGCTCACCGAGCTCGACGCGGCGTAGGCAATCAACGCTTCGAACGAAAAAGCGGTCATCCCCATCGGGATGGCCGCTTTTTCGTTACGCGAACAGATCGATCAGGACGTCCCCCACCTCGGCTGCGGAAATGCTCCGCACGCCCAGACCGGCAGGACCGCCGTAGCGCCCGTGATAGTCGCTGCCGCCGGTCATGATGAGCCCATGGACCTCAGCGGCTTCGCGCGCACGCCGCTCCGCAGCCTCATCGTGGTCGGGATGGTAGACCTCGATGCCCTGCAGGCCAGCCTGAACCAAATCGGGGATGATCGACCAGGAATCCATCTGCCCTGGATGCGCGAGCACCGGGATGCCTCCCTGCTCGCGGATCGCACGCACGACGTCGGTCGCCTCCGGATAGGAGATATCGCTCACGCAGACGCCCGAACCCTTGAAGATGCTGCGGTATATGGGCTGGTACAGCGGATCGCGATAGGCGCGATGCGTCAACGCCTCCATGATGTGCTGCTTGTACATCCCCGTGCTCGCATGGCTCACCTCGAACACCGCGTCGAGCGAAAAGGCGGGGTCGGCCTCGCCGGCATCCGCCACGCCTGCCGCCTCGAGGGCGCCCGTCGGGTCGTCGGCAGAAGAGATCAGCCGCTGGAGCACCCACGCTTGCCACAGCGTGTTCGCGGTGCGCGCCTTCAGGGTAGGAGCCACCATGCGCTCGAGCGGACCAGAGCCGTCCGCTGTCGCGGTAAGCCCGAAACCCAGGATGTGCACTTTACGGCCGGTCGCCGCGCAGGCAGAAGACACCTCGGTTCCAGCGGCAATCGGGTAGCCCAGCTCCTTTGCCCGGGCGCGCACAGCCTCCAGCTGGGCCAAGCTGTCGTGATCGGTCACCGCGATGCCGGCAAGCCCCGCCGCGCGGGCCTCCTCCACCAGCTCATCGACCGTATGGGATCCGTCAGAATAGACCGAATGGCTATGCAGGTCGAAGCGGTCGTCCATATCCCCCACTCTCCCCTTTCCTACAGGCGCATGGTCAGGCCCGCATGCGTCTTGACCATACCCTGACGCTCGTAGAAGCGGTGCGCGTCGATGCGCGTCAACCTCGATGACAGCTCGATCTGCTCGCAGCCCTCCTGCTCCGCCACCTCGCGCGCGCAGGAGAACATCCGCGTGCCGATGCCGCCGCCGCGCACCGTCGGGCCCACGATGAACTCGAGGATCTCCGCCGTCGGGCCGGCATGATGCAGATGACGGTCGATACGCAGGTTCAGATAGCCTGCCACACTGCCCGCGACCTCGAGCACCAGGCAATGCATCCGAGGATCGGCCAGTTGCACGCGGAACCGGCGACCGAACTCGTCGCGATCGAACGTCTGCTGCTCAAGCTCGCAAACAAGCTGGTAGATCCCCTGCTCGTCGCCCTCGCACGCCATGCGAATCACGCACGCCGCGCCATCTTCGAGCGTAAACGATTGCTCCATGTCATCCTCCGGCCCAAGGCATCCGGCCGCGCAAGGGACGCGACCGGAGTCCGTGATAGTCATCAATATGCAGCGCCCGCGCTACCGCATGGCGCCCGCCTGCATATTGTACTCGCGGTCGCACACGCCCTCCATGAACTCAAGGTCGTGAAAGATGCCGAGCATGGTGGTGCCGCCGGCCTTGAGCTGCTCGATCAGGTCGCGCACCTTGACCTTACTCGCGTTGTCGAGGCTCGCCGTCGGCTCATCGAGCAGCAGCAGACGCGGACGACGCACCATGGCGCGGGCGATGTTGAGGCGCAGCTTCTCACCGCCGGAAAAGGTGTTGGGATACAGGTCCCACAGGGGGCGGGGGAAATCGAAGTGCTCGAGCATGCGCGTCGTCTCCTCCTCGATGGCCTCCGGGTCGTCGAAGGCCTCGGCGGCACTCGCGCGTACGATCTCGCGCGCCGTGGTGCGCGGCACGACATCGAGGAACTGCGAGATGTAGCCGATCTCGTAGTTGCGCAGGTAGATGACGCGGCGCTCGTCAAGCCGGGCGAGGTCAACCATACCGAAGGCAGCCGAGTCGTACCAGATGGCCCCCGTCTCGGGCAGGTTGGTGCGGTAGATGCACTTGAGGATCGTCGACTTGCCCGAGCCGGAGCGGCCCGTGATGCCCACGAACTCGCCGGGCTGGATGGACAGCGAGATGTGCTCGCATCCGCGCACGCGCCGGTCGGCGGCATGCAGGGTAAAGCCCTTCGACAGATCCTGGATATCGAGCATGGGGCGAACGTCCGCGCGAGCCGAGAGCGCCTCGGATTCGATGGCAGTGGAACCGATGATCATCTAGCGCACCTCCATCTCGGTCACGGTCTCCTCGAGCGTCGCGGCATCCACCGCGAAGCGCGCCGACATGGACGGCAGCGCCGGGTACCACATGCGGCTCACGACGCGGCCGTCGACGAGCGTCGCCGTGATGACCGGGTAGGAACGCTGACCCTCCTCCACCTCGCGCACGACGAGGATATCGGCCTTCTTGCCCTCCTCGAGGCTGCCGAGCTCGTCGTCGATCTTGACGGCGCGCGCCGGGTTGATGGTAAGCATGGCGAAGGCCTGCTCGAGCGGCAGCTTGAAATCGCGATGCAGCACGAATGCGCTCTGCAGCATGGCCGTGGGATAGTAATCGGAGCACAGGCACGATGCCACGCCGGCGCGCACCGCATCGCGCGCCGAGAGGTTGCCCGAATGGCTCTTGCCCAAAAGGATATTGGGCGTTCCCATGACCGTGGACATGCCGCGCTCCACCGCGGCGGCAGCGATATCCTGCGAGATGGGGAACTCCGAGATCGTGCAGCCGAGCTCGCGCATAAGGTCGAGCTTCTCGATGGTGTCGTCATCGTGGCTCGCCAGCGCGATACCCTGCTCGCGCGCGATGCCCGCCAGGTAGGAAAGCTGCTCGTAGCTCATCTTGGGAGCCGCCTGGGCGTCTGCCGCCAAGCGGGCGGCCTCCTCCTCGGTCAGATTTCCGCGGAACGACTTACGCCAGATCTCCATGTCGCGGTACTGGCCCTGGCCGGGCGTATGATCCATAAAGGAAAGCTCATCGATCTCGCCGGCGCGCAGGTGCTTCTCGACCTGCTCGACCAGACCGATGTTGTCGATCTCCAGGCGCAGGTGCAAGCGATGGCGGATGAGGTGCGCGTTGCGGCCCTCGGTGTGCTTGGCGCGCGAGATGAGGGCCATGAGCTGCTCGGTGCGATCCCATTGGCGCACGGGCTTGACGTCCATCTTGTCCGCCCCGTAAACCGACAGCGAGTGGAACATCGTCGTGATGCCGTGGGCGATGAGCTCGCGCTCGGCCTCGAACAGCGCCGTGGGGAAATCCATCAGCACCGTCGGACGGGGCGAGATGACGGTCTCGATGTAGTCGGAGTGGATGTCGATCAGACCGGGCACGACGTAGCCGCCGTGGGCGTCGATAATGCCGGCGCCAGCGCCCTCCGCGTCGAGCGTACCCTGACGCTGGATGGCCTCGATGCGGTCGTCGACCACCACAAGCTCGTAACCGAACAGCAGCCGGTCGGGCTGCACGATGATACCGTTGCGAATAACGTACATAAGTCACCTTTCGATGAACCGTAAGAAGCATTCAAAACCAAGAACCCCGACGGGCTTCCCAGGTGCCGCAGATTGCCCTGAAAGAGGAGGGCATAGGCCTTAAGGGCCATGCGGAGAACTCGGAAAACCCCTGGGATCGGTGACGGGTTTTCCAGGTGCCCGAGATTCGCCTGAAAGAGGAGGGCGCACGCCTTGCGTGCGGCGCCCGACGATTGAAGGCGAAGGTCGGGTGCCTGAGAAAACAACCCGGTAGCCCTAAAGGGTTTTCCAGGTGCCGCAGATTGCCCTGAAAGAGGAGGGCATAGGCCTTAAGGGCCATGCCCGACGATTGAAGGGCAAGGTGCGGTGCCTGGGAAAGCCGTCACAGCAAGGAATACACGAGTTCTTGGGTATACGCATGCTGCGGATCCTGCATGATCTGGTCGGTCAAGCCGTGCTCGATCACGCGGCCGTCCAGCATGACGACCGTACGGTCGGCCAGCAGGCGGATCACGCCCAGATCATGGCTGACCACAACCATCGACACGCCGAGGTCGCGACGCAGCTGTAGGATCAAGTCGAGCACGCGCGCCTGGACGGACAGGTCGAGACCCGTCGTCACCTCGTCCAAAAACAGCACGGGCGGCTCGTTGGAGAGCGCCTTGGCGATCTGGACGCGCTGCTGCATGCCGCCGGAAAACGCACGCGGGGGATCCTGCTTGCGGCGCAGGGGGATCTTCACGCGACCGAGCAGCTCCTCGCCCCGCTCGACCATGCGGTGCACATTGCGCCCGCCGGCGGCGATCTGCTTCTCGGCGATATTGGACAGGCTCGAGAAGTTCATGCGCAGGCCGAGGTAGGGGTTCTGATACACCATGCCGAAGATGCGGTCGCGGATGAATCGCTGCTGCTGGCGGGAAACGGTAAAGCAGTTGGCCACGCCGCCGTCGTAGGCAGCCACGTTCATGGTTCCCTCGGTGGGATCCTGGTCGAAGTACAGGCACTGCATGAGGGTCGACTTGCCCGAACCGGACTCGCCCACGATGCCCAGGATCTCGCCGGGATGCACCTCGAGCGAAACGTTCCGAACGGCATGGACCGTGCCGCACACCGGACAGATATTGCGCTCGAGCTTGGCCTCGGGATCGGCGCAGTAGGAGCATCCCGCTCCGAAGCGCTTGGAAAGCCCCGTCACCTTGAGCACGGGGGCGTCGTCGCGAAACACGTGCTCGACGGGCACGGGAGCGCTCTTGGAATCCATCATCATCTACTCCTCCCCCTGCTCGCCGGAGACGCGCTGCGCGCAGTAGTCGGTATCGGAACACTGCCAGACCTGCTCGCCGGTCACAGGGTCCACGGTCTGGGTGAGGTAGACGCCTGTCGCTCCGCACACGTGGCAGCATGCGCCCTCGAACTCCTCGGTCACGAAGGGGTAGTCGTCGAAGGCAAGCGATTCGACGCGCGTATAGGGCGGCACGGCGTAGATCTTCTTCTCGCGGCCTGCACCCAAAAGCGTCAGGTTGTCGGCCATGTTGAGGCGCGCGTTGTCGTAGCGCGGGATGGGGCTCGGCGCCATGACGTAGCGGCCTCCGACCATCACGGGATGGTCGGCGCCGGTCGTCGTGGTCCCGTACCGCACGATCTGCTCGAACAGCTCCAGGTAGGCGCCGGTATACTCGGCCTCAGCGTGCAGACGGCGGGTCACGGTCTCGCGCGGCTCGTAGGTACGAAGGGGCTCGGGCGTGGGCACCTGCAGGACGAGCAGCTGGTCGCGGGTGAGCGGCCGCTCGGGAATGCGGTGGCGGCTCTGGATCAGGGTGGCATCCTGGGTGCGCGTCGTGGTGTCCACGCCGGTCGTCTCGTGCACGAGCCCTCGGATAGACACGGCGTTCACGCTCGCATCCGATCCCTGGTCGATAACCTTCAGCACGTCATCGGGGCCGATGCACGACAGGGTCAGCTGCAGGCCGCCCGTACCCCAGCCGCGACCGATAGGCATCTCGCGGCTTGCAAAGGGCACCTGATAGCCCGGGATGGCGACGCCCTTCAGAATCGCGCGGCGGATCTCGCGCTTGGAGCCCTCGTCCAAGAAGGCGAAGTTATAGTTCTTACGCATCCGCCTCATCCTCCTTCTCGGCCATGGAGCGCAGCGCGGAATCGAGCTTGCTCTGGAACGTCACGTAGTGCGGAAGCTTGAGATGGCTGATGAAGCCCGTGGCCTCGACCCCGTCGATGTGGTAGAGCACGAACTCCTGATCCTGCGTGGGGAAGCGCACGTCGTCGGCGCGCAGCGAGTGATCGAGCACGCTCATGGCGATCGCCTTGCTCTCGTCGGAACCCACAACCAAGCCGTAGCCCACGTCGAGCGCCGAACGATGGGCGCCGTCCTCGTCGACCTCGTCGGCAACGATCAGGCTCTCGACCTCCGTCACGGGGATGGAACCCAGGTAGTAGGCGTCATCCTCGGACGCGTCGGCGCCGGCGCCCGGAGCGTCGACCGTCACGGCAACCGTGCCACGGCGCAGCTCTCCCACCGTGGGGTGCGACAGACCGAAGCCGCGAATCGCCGCATAGCCGATGGCGATGACCGCCTGCGTGAGGCCGCGCGAGAGCGCCTGCAGGATCACGCTTCGCGGCGCAGGAAACGACAACGGGGTCTTGGTGATGTCGACCGGCTCGGTATCGTCAAGCGGGTAGTCGCGCACCATATCGATCGAGCGCAGGTAGGTGAGCACGCGCGGCACGCGGTCGAGGACACCGGCAGGCGTCTCGACCGCCGATGCATCGAGGCTCGCCTCGAGCTCGCGCAGACGGTCGCGCACGTCAGCGGTCGTCTCGTCTGCCAGCTCGAACTCGATAAGGCGATGCGCGTAGTCGCGCGTGGCGCCGAGAATCTGGCCGCCCTCGATATCCTTGAAGGCAGCGGAGATGCGGCGGTCGACGTGCATCTCGTTCGTATCGATCACGCGCGAGGTGTAGAGGCGCTCGAGCGTGGAGCGGTAGGCGCGCATGAGGAAGACGGCCTCCTCGACCGACCCGCACGCCTGCTTGACGGCGACGGCGGCGACCTCCGGAGCCCAAAGGGACCCCTCGGACTGAACCTGGCACACCAGCTCGGGCAGGCAGGACAGGACGGTATCGACATCGACGGAGCGCCCGCCCGCGACGCGCCTGCGCTCGTTCAGGTCGAGCGATGCGGAGATGGCCTGCTCACCGCCGGTCACGGCTACATATCCCATGAGGCGCCCCCTTTCCTATCGGCGCGCATGCCCACTTCCAGCGAGGCGGCATGCGTCGTGCGCGGCAGACACAGAACATGACCTGCGCCATCGACGAACACGAGGTCGATGCCGCAGGGGAACTCGTCGGCGCGGGCGTCGCGAGCCTGCATGACATCGGTGCGATCGAGCTCGATGCGCACGGTCGTGCGGATACCCGGGCCGGAAAGCTCCCACAAGCCAACCGCGGAAGCGCCCGCCACCGCTCCGGTGCGCACGCCCGCGCGGTCGACGCCCACAAGCGTGTCGCAGCCGACAATGCAGGTGGCGCCGCGATGGGGGTCAAGCAGCGTTCCCGGCGAAAGCTCGCGCACGAAGCCGCGCGCGGCATCGCCGCGCACCGTGGTCGGCACGAAGGCGAACGCCGCCTCACCTGCCGCGCAGGCGGTCGCGTGCGTGCGGCGCGCGAGCACCGCGGCAGCCCGGTCGCCCTCATCGCCGGCGACGGCGACGGTGGTCGCCGCATCCAGCAGCACGTCGGCGAGGGCGAGCGCGGGCTCGGTCAGGCCAGAAGCCGCCGCATCGAGGGGGTCGCCCTGGATATCGCGCGTCACCTCGACGACCTCGCCGGGGCGCGCCATGGCGTCCAGCAGGGAGCGGAAGGTGCGCTGCAGGTAGAACGCGCGCGCATCGGCAGCGTCGTCGCGCGCGAAGATCTCGTCCGTCATTTGACCACCGCCTGCACGCTCATATCCTGACCGCCCATCTCGTCGAAGCTCACGCGCGATCCCATGATCCGCGCGTTCTCGCGAGCGCGCTCGCGCTCGAGCTGGTTACCGGCCGCCTCGATGCGCCGCTCGACCTCGTCGATCACCGCGGGCGCGGGCCCGATCGCATAGGCTGCATCGATCACCGCGAGGCTGCGGGCAAGCTCGTCGTCTGCGCCGAGCACCACGCCGAGCCCCTCCACGTCACCGATGCGGACGCGGCACTCGCTCATGAGCGCTTCGCCCAAGTAGAACCGGCTGTTGCGCGCGGTCTCGCGCACCTGGTTCATCACGAGCCCCTGACGTGGGGGGACCACGACGCGTACCGGAAGCTCCGCCTCGATGGCGCGCGCCAGATCGTGCGCGAGCGCAGCGGGGCTCTCCACGAGGATCTCGGTCCTCGCCCTTCTGGACATCATTTCTTTCTCCTCTTACCTCTACTTCTTTTTATGACAGTGGGCCCCGTCCTAGCTGTCATATGACAGGTAGGACGGGGCCCACTGTCATGGTTTTGCTGTTTTCGCTGGTGGCGCTAATCGTTCAGGATGTAGCGCTTGCGCAGGCGCACGCTCACGAACTCGAGCACGAAAGCGACGATCAGGCACACGTAGACGATCACGCCCACCTCGTGCAGGTTGTAGTAGCGGCTGCCCGCCTGGTACAGCTGGAACCCGATGCCGCCCGCTCCGGCGAAGGCACCCACCGCCACCGCGTTGGTGAAGTTGATCTCCAGACGGATGAACGTCCACGACAGGAGCTTGGTGATGGTCGCGGGCGTCACAGCCTGGAAGACAACCTGCCAAAAGCTCGCGCCGGATGCGCGCAGGGCCTCGATCACACCCTCATCGATCTCCTCGAAGCTCTCCGAATAGCTCTTGGTGAGGTAGGCAATCGAGTGGAACGAGATTCCCAGCACCGCCGCCTCAGAGCCCAATCCGATAGCAACCGTGAACACCAGCACCCAAAGGATGGTCGGAATGGAGCGGATGATGGCCACGAAGCCCTTCACGACGTTGGAGGCAACGGGGCTCGACAGGTTCTGCGCGGCGACAAGCGCCAGGAAGAACGACACGATGGCCGAAAGCACCGTGCAGATGGCGGTAACGGCCACGGTGACCACGGCGCTCTCGATAACCGTCTGCCACGTGAAGTGCCCGGCACCGAACGGCGGGTCGAGCGCAGGCTGGAACATCATGGCGCCGAAATCGGCCAGCGCCTGGCGGGTCGCGGCCAGCAGGTCGACCGTGCCATAGCCCATGCGGACGAAGGTCACGACGGTGAGCGCGCAGAGCACCAGCAGCGTGATCTGCACGGACAGATTGCGCTCCCGCGCAGAGGTGAGGCGAATCCGCCCGCGGGCATCGCGCTCGAGCGTGCCTGCGGTCCCCTTGGTGAGACTTGCGGTCGTCATCAGATCATCGACCTCCTCGCGATATTCGAGATAGCCTCGATCGCCAGCACGAACACGATGGTCACGATGATGACGAGCCCGGCCGTGTCGTAGCGAAACGACGTGTAGTACAGGTTGAACACGAAGCCGATGCCCGTGCCCGTGAGCAGGCCGATGAGCGTCGCCGAGCGGATGTTGGTCTCCACCATATAGAGCATCCAGCTCATGAGGTCGGCAACCGCAAGCGGCAGACCCGCCTGGAAGACCACCTGCCAATACGACGCCCCGCAGCTGCGCAGCGCCTCGACGGGCCCTGCGGGAATCTCGTCGAACGTGTCGAGGAAGAAGCGCATGAGCTGGCCGAACGTGGTCAAAAAGAGCGCTAGGAACCCGGTGAACTCATTCTGCTTGAACGAGAGCAGAAGCAGCAGCGCCCAAGCGATCATCGGGATGTTGCGGAAGATGCTCGCCACCGCGCGAATCGCGCCGCGCACGGGGGCGCACTCGACTCCGATGGAGGTCGAACCCATCACCGAGAAGACGATGCCGCAGACGGCGGCGATCACCGTAGCCGCCACGGAATCGAGCGCGGTCGAGACCGTCTGCTCGATCACCATCGGCAGGTTGGCGAGCGACTCGACCGTCGGGATGAAGTTCTGGAGCATCCATGCGAAGGCGGCGGGGATGGAACCGAGCGCATAGCCGAGGCTGAAATTGCAGATCAGCGAACACAGCTCGAAGACCACGACCACCGCGACGATACCCGCGATGGTGCGCAGCTGACGGCGACGGAACCACGAGAGGTCCGGCGCCTGGCGCGGGGCACCGCCCGCAACGGCCTGCCCGGCACTCATTGCGCGCCCCCGACGGCGCCCGCGCCCGCGAGCGGGGCGGCTCCGGCAACATCGGCATCCACTGCACCCACCGTCACATCGACGACCTCATCCATCTGGCCCTCATAGATGCCGCGGATGACCTCGGGCGTCGCCTGCTCCGGCGTGCCCTCGAAGACCTTCTCGCCGGCGCGCAGGCCGATGATGCGGTCGGAGTACTCGAGCGCGAAATCCACCTGGTGCAGGTTGACGATGCAGGTGATGCCGCGCTGGCGCGTCAGGCGGCGGAGGATCTCCATCACCATGCGGGAGCTCTTGGGGTCGAGGCTTGCGATGGGCTCATCGCACAGCATGATCTTGGGCTCCTGCATGAGCGAGCGCGCGATGCCCACGCGCTGCTTCTGGCCGCCGGAGAGCTGGTCGGCGCGGCGGTAGGCGAACTCGCCGAGCCCCACCTCGTCGAGCAGCTCGAAGGCGCGCAGCTTCTCCTCCTCCGTGTACAGGCCAAGGCTGCCCGCCAGCGCGTTCTTGTAACCCAAGCGTCCATGCAGCACGTTCTGGATCGCCGTCAGGCGATACACCAGGTTGTAGTTCTGGAAAATCATCGCGATCTCGCGATGCACCTCGCGCAGGCCGCTGCGGCCGAGGTGCGTGATGTCGCGCCCGGCGAAGGTGATAGCGCCCTCCGTGGGCTCGATCAGGCGATTGATGCTGCGCAGCAGCGTCGACTTGCCGGCACCGCTCGGGCCGATCACCGTGATGAACTCGCCGGCATCGGCAGTGAAGCTCACGCCGGACAGCGCGCTCGCCGTCCCCTCGCCCGCACCGCGTCGGCGCGCCTCGTAACTCTTTCCCAGATCACGAATATCCAGCAGATGCGTTCCGTTCACGCTCGTCCACCTTTCTTGCTTAAAACCGATAGAGCCCCGCGGACGAACAGGCGCCCACGGGGCAAGAAGGGATATCCGCGTTAGGCGAGGGCGCGAATCGGGTCGTACCACTCGTCGTCAACCGCGATGAAGCCGGCGGTGTCGCCACGGCTCCAGATGGCACCGGTGCCCTCGGCATCCTCGGGCGCGAACAGCTGCTCGTTGTCGGAGACCTCGGCGGAGGTCATGCCCTCGAGGATCTTGTCCTTGATGTCCTCGGGCAGCACGTCGGCGTTGTAGACGATCGGGCCGTTCAGCACCGGCGTGGACTGGATGATGCCGAACTCCTTGCCCTGGACGCGATCGAAGGGCTGCGCCGCGCCCTCGGCCACGCCGTAGACGGCGCCCGGCTGGTTCACGGCATCGCGCTCGCCCTCGGGCACGGCGAGGTACATGTCGACATCGATATCGTCGAAGGCGGCGACGTCGGCATCGCCCTGCAGCAGGTTCACGCAGGAGCCGGGGTGCGAATTGCCGAACAGCACCTGCGAGAAGAAGCCGGGCTGAGCGAGCTCGTCGGTAGAGGACACCTCGTCGGGGAACTCGGTCATGATGGCGTTGCAGGGAACCTTGAAGCCAGAGGTGGAGGTCTGCGACACAAAGCTCATGCGCTTGCCCTTGATGTTCTTGATGGAGTAGCCGGTCTCGCTCTCGGGGTCCTCATACTCGCCCATCTGGTCGGCGGGCACGGCGATGCGGCTGTAGTACTTCGCGCCGTCGAGCGTGCCCTCGGTGTCGGAGGTGGTGAACAGCGCGTGCACGTTCTCGTTCTTCTCCTGGGCCTGGATGTAGCCCTCGGCGCCGAGGTTCGCCATCTGCGCCCTGCCCGAGGCGATGGCCTCGATGGCGACGTTGTAGTCGGTCGTGGTCATGAGCTCGACCTCGATGCCCGCGTACTCGGACAGGACTCGGCCGAACTCCTCGCGGCCCGCGTCGAACTCGGCGGCGGACTCGTTGGGCAGCCACACCATCGTGATCTTGTCGAGCGCGGCGTCGGTGGAAGCGCCGGTCGAGCCGGAATCGGTCGCAGCGCCGCCCTTGCCGGCATCGGTGCTGCCGCAGCCCGCAAGGCCGAGGCCGGCCGCGATGGCGCTCGCGCCAAAGAGGCCGAGGAAGGAACGGCGGGACAGCTGGGTATCGGTGAGCTTATGCACTTCAATTCTCCTCTCGGATGCCGGACCGCTCGTCCGGCACATGTCTTCACGCGCTTTGCGCGCTTACTTGACAACCGGGGGAGATGGTAGGAAACGGCGGCAACGCGCCTGCGCGTCATGTGCGATTCGTTGCAGTGCGCTGACCGAGCCTTACCGCTTCTCGGGGCAAGCGTTGATGCGTGCTTTGCACGGGGCCGCGACGGTCACGTTTTGCGGCGTTTTCGGTAAAGAGATGCCGTGTGCCGCCCCGTCCGGTAAGGGGATGCGCAAGTCGTTATCGATTGCCGTGCGTGTTTGTTCGGAAACTGTCAGCTCTGTCTTGGCACGGTCGGCAGCATGTAAACGTTGATGCAGGAGGCCAGCATGCCTTCCCGTCGAGACGAAGCAGCGGGGTGCACCGTTCGCCCATGGCAAAGGCGGCGCCCCGTGCTGGGGACGCCGCCTTTCGATGTCGCTTTTGGATCGAACCGTCTATTTCCGACGGCGCTTCTTCTTTTTCGTGGACGACGGAGTTGTCTGCTGCTGGTCCTGCTGCTGCTCGGCGCGGCGCTTCTTGGTGAGCTTGCCCGCCTGCACGCGCGCGACCACCAGCAAGAAGAACGTCAGCGCGTAGAACGCGTAGGCGACATAGCGCGCTCCGCTCTCGAGCAACTCGATTCCCGTGAAGCCGCCGAAGTACGAGATCACGTTGCACGCGATGCCCGCGGCAAGCGATATGAACATGGCCTTGGCCGCAGGAAGCGAGAACAGGATGTCGTTATCCACCGAGCGCGGTTTCGCCTTGGCGCGCTCCGCCTCCTTGGCGGCGCGGATCTTGTCGACATTGCTCTTCTTGCTCATGGCAGGGTACCTCCGTTGTCCGTCGGGAACAGCCAGGCGCCGCAGGTGCAGGCAGATGGCATCCCCTTAAACACCGTATTGTCCCACAGCAGAGCCATCGGAGGTGTTCGCGAAATGCTCCTGCAGGAGCGTCACGAATGCGCCCACCGAGGGTGCAAGCAGCTTTTCCCGGTGCACAAACAGCTGGCTCCACATGTGCACGCGCTGCATGCCGTCGACCTTGAGCTCGACGAGCTCACCGGCGCGCAGGGCGGACGCCACCGAGAACCGTGGCAGGAACGCCACGCCGACGCCGCGTTTCGCCAGATGCACCAGCGTATCGGTATTGCCCGTCTCGACCACGGGATGCAGCTGCTCGTCGCGCTCGGCGAGCTGCCGCTCGAGCTCGAAGCGATAGCTCTCGCCGCGCTCGGTCAGCACAAGGGGGATATCGGGCAGGCGCATCATGTCCAGAGGGCCAAGGTGCGCGGCGAGCTCGGGCGCGCACGCGAACACGATGTCCTCCTCGCGCAGCAGCGTGCGCGCGAGCCCCCGTTCGCTCACCTGTCGGTCCATGGTCACCAGCATATCGAGGCGGTTGGCACGAACGCCCTCGACGAGCTGTTCCCGGCGCGCCGTCTTCAGCACCAGCTCGACATGGGGATACTGCTTGTGGAAGCGTACGAGCAGATCGGGCAGCACCGCCGTGGAAAGCGATTCCACGCTGCCGATCCTGAGGGTGCCAACCATCCCGGCGTCCCTTCCGTCGCCCACGCGCACCGACGCCTGGGCGCGATCAATCACGCCGGCCACCTCCTGGGCATGGAAGGCGAAGGCGCGGCCCTGGTCGGTGAGCTGCGCGCCGCGCGGCAGGCGGTCGAAAAGCCGTGCCCCGAGCTCTCGCTCGAGCTGCTTGACCTGCATCGTCACCGCCGATTGCGAGTACCCGAGCCGCTCGGCGGCGCGCGAGAAGCTTCCGAGCTCCGCCACCTTGAGGAAGGTCTCGATCTGCCGAAGTTCCATGGCGCATTATCCCCTTGTACCTTGTGGTATCTGATTTATTGAATCATATATCAGAACATTGAATTTTACACATGGTTAGCCCCGTGCGAGCATGGGTGCCGTCAGATGACGCCTGCGAAAGGAGAATCCCATGTACGCAAAGGGAATGGCCACCGAGCCCGATGTCGAGCTCGCCGCCGTGCGATTCGTCTGCGAGCTGTTCGCGCGCAACCGGCACCTTTCCGAGGGGCCTGTCGTCTGCGAGGCTCCCGAGGACACGCTCGAGGCCATCCGCCGTCAGGGCATCCCCGCTCAGGGGCGCGATCTGGACGATGTCGTCGCCGAGATGGAGCACGACGTCATCGGCTACGGCTACAACGCCGACCACGCGCGCTTCCTGGGCTTCGTACCCGGCCCCACCTCGGCGATCTCGTGGCTGGGCGACGTCATCGCCGCGGGCTACAACCGCCACGCCGGCAGCTTCGCCAACTATCCCGCAGGCCTTGCCGCCGAGGACACCCTGCTCGCATGGTGCGCCGCCAAGGCGGGCTTTCCCGCCGACACCGCGGGCGGCCTCTTCGTATCGGGTGGCTCCATGGCCAATCTGACCGCCCTCGCCGCGGCGCGCGACGCCATGCTGGCAGCCGAGGACTGGGGACGCGGCGTCGCGTACGTATCCGATCAGACGCACAGCTCCGTGGCAAAGGGCCTGCACATCATCGGCATCCCGCGCGAGCACGTGCACGCCATCCCCTGCGACGACGCCTGGCGCATGGACATCGACGCACTGGAGGCCGCCATCGAGGCCGACCGCGCTGCCGGTCTGATCCCGTTTGCCGTCGTGGGCACGGCGGGCAGCACCAACACCGGTTCGGTCGATCCGCTGCGCGAGATCGCCCGTGTCTGCCATGAGCAGCACCTGTGGATGCACGTGGACGGAGCCTTCGGCGCGAGCGTCCTCATCACCCGCTACCGCGATATGCTCGACGGCGTCGAGCTTGCCGATTCGCTGTCGTGGGATGCGCATAAATGGCTGTTCCAAACGTACTCGTGCGGCATGGTGCTTCTGCGCGACCGCAAGCACCTGCTGGCAACCTACAGCACGCACCCCGAGTACCTGAAGGACCTGAAGGACCGCGATGACCTGGTGAATTCCTGGGACCTCGGCCCTGAGCTCACGCGCCCCGCGCGCGGCCTGAAGCTCTGGTTCACGCTGCAGGCCATGGGTTCTGAGGGCCTGGCGGAGGCAGTCGAGCACGGCTTCACGCTGGCGCGCTGGGCAGAGGACGAGGCGCGCAAGAACCCGGATATCGAGATCGTATCGCCCGCCCAGATGGCCATGCTGAACTTCCGCTACGCGCCCGCAGGCCTGAGCGAACAGGAACTCGACGAGCTGAACCTCGAGATATCGCGCCGCATCGTGGCAAGCGGCTATGCCGGCGTGTTCACCACCGAGCTCGACGGCAAGAAGGTCCTGCGCATCTGCGCCATCCATCCCGAAGCGAAGGAAGCCGACATGCGCGGCACGATCCAGCAGCTGAACGCCTACTGCGCCGAAGTACTCGCAAAGTGAAAGTTTGGGGACAGGCCCCACACTTTCATGCTCGGACGGTTGTGACGCAAATGGGCTCAAATGCGTCACAACTGTCCGGGTAGGATGCCCAGCCTCGGTCTCACCTCGAGAAGAGGCGACAGGAGTTTTCCCAGGCGGCGCGCAGGATGTCCTCGGCGCGCTCTCCGGTGCGTGCAGCGCGGTCGGCTGCGAGCAGCTGCACCGTCTGGCAGATCATCGCCGGCTCGCACTCCAGGCCGCGGATGGGCTCGGGCGCCATGTAGGGGCAGTCGGTCTCGAACAGGATGCGGTCGAGCGGCGTGGCGGCAAAGGCCTCGCGCACCTCGTCGTTGCGGGAAAAGGTCGCCGCACCGCCATAGGCGATATAGCAGCCCAGCTCGCAAAAGCGCTCCGCCGTGGCGCGGTCTTCGCCGAAGCAGTGGAGCACGCAGCCCGCCGCGGGTACGCCCACCTCGCGCAGCACGCGATAGGCGTCCATATGGGACGAGCGCTCCTCGTCGGTATCCTCGTGGCGCAGGTGAAGCTCGACCGGCAGGTTGCGCTCGCAGGCGAGCTCCAGCTGCCGGGACATCGCGCGAATCTGGATATCATGCGGCGCCGCCTCGATGTTGTCGTCTGCATCGAAGTGATAGTCGAGGCCAATCTCGCCAACGCCGATGCACAGCGGGCCGTCGAGCGCCTCGGCAACAAGGGAATGCACCTCGTCGGTGTATTTCGGCGCGCCATACGGGTGAACGCCCGCCAGATAGCGAACATGGTCGAAGAGCTCGGGCGCGGCAACATCCGAATCCACCGCTCCCGCTTCGGCCCCGCTCTCAAACAGGTCCCGCGCCTCGGCAACCCAGCCCACGAGCAGCTCGTGAAAGGCTTCCGCCGATGCAGCGTGGCGAGCGTCGGCCAGCGGATCCCAGATAGTCGTCAGCTGCGCCACGCCCGCGGCGGCAGCGCGCGCGAGCGCCGACACCGGATCGACCTTCCAGAAACTCATCAGGTGCGCATGCGTATCGGCCACCGGCGTGCACAGCGTCGGCAGTTCGAACACCTTGCTCTTCTTCATCCACGCCAAACTCAAGCGCAGCATCGGCGAGACCTGCTCGCCTGCAGCCGCCTGCGCCAGCGCGATCTGGCCGGAAGGCCCCTTCTTTGCCATTACGCCTCGCTCTCGGGCGCCTCGAGCGCCATCGCCAAACGGATGAACTCGTCCACACCGAGCGTCTCGGCGCGCGCCGTCGGCGAGATGCCGCAGGCATCGAAGGCCGCATCGAGCGCCGTCTTGTCGAACCCGGACGACGACATGGAATTGCGGATGGTTTTACGGCGCTGTGCGAAGGCGGCGTCGATCACGCGCGCGATCGCCTCCGGCTCGATGCCGCCCATCTCGACTTCCACGCGGTCGAGGCGCACGACCGCCGAATCCACGTGCGGCGCGGGCATGAAGCAACGCGGCGGCACCTCGAAGCGGCCGGCCACCTTGGCATACAGGCCGAGTTTCGCCGTGTAGCCGCCGTACACCTTGGTGCCCGGATGCGCCGCGATGCGGTCGGCGACCTCCTTCTGAACCATGACGACGGCCGTCTGCAGCGCGGGCATGGTCTGGAAGAACTGCAGGATGATCGTCGCGGCAACGTTATAGGGGAGATTCGCCACGAGCACCGTGGGCTCGCCCCCGGCGGCATCGGCAACCTCCGACGGCTCCACCTTCAGGGCATCGCCCATGATGTAGCGAAAGTTGTCGTGCTCCAGCGCATGGGTCTCGAGCACCGGCTCGAGCGTGGCGTCGGCCTCGATGGAGACCACGCGCGCGGCCTCCTGCAGCAGGGCGAGCGTAAGCGTGCCGATACCGGGTCCGACCTCGACCACGCGCTCCGTGCCGTCGAGCGCCGCGAGGTCCATGATCTTCTCGATCACATGGTTGTCGATCAGGAAGTTCTGGCCCAGCCGATGCTTGGTGGCCAAGCCGTAATCTTCGAGCAGCCCGCGCGTCGCGCCGGGATTCGCCAAGGGCGAGGTGGTCATGTCGCCTCCGCTTGCTGTGATGTCGTCAATTCCTCGGAGCCATTATCGCCTACGGCACGCGCGCTCGCAAAAGCTCGACGAACAGACCGCCAACGCAGGGGGATGCGAGGCGCAGCCCATCGCAGCGGCCCACATTGCCGCAAACCGCAGGGCGCGGCAGCAGCCTGCAGCCCGAAAAAGCGGTAATCCGGTACCGAATGGCCGATCGCCACCGCCAGAGCCAGGGTTCCGGTCAAGTAGTGCCAGATGATCAAAGGGCCCTGCCGCGACGCGGGTCAAAGCCGGATACCCACGAAAAGGACGGCGCGATCGCCATCGCACCGCCCCCATCACCGCAAGCGCCGCCGCAAGTTAGCAGCAGAAGATATGCGCGCGCTTATCGAAGTACTTCTTGTTCAGGTAGAGGAACAGCGCCGTCATCGCCCCACCGGCAACAACGGGAAACAGCGCCAGGATCTCCAAGCCGAATCCGAACGAGAGCGTCAGCACCAGCGTGTGCACCGTCGATATGACGAAACTCAACAGGTAGAGCATCATGAAGTGCAAAGGTGCGAAGCGCCGCTGATGCGCGAGCTCCTGGCGCACGTAGACGGTCGCCACGCCGACCAGCACCGTCAGGGCCCCGAAGATGATGTCGACGATCTGCATGCCGTCCATAAAGACGTAGTAGAGATCGGTGAGCGCCCCGTACTGGCTGCCGAGCACGCTCGTTATGCCGAACCAAAAGCTGCCCAGCGCGGAGACCCACATCAGAAACATGATGTTGAACGTGTACCACTTGAGCGGCAACTCGACGCCGGCGGAAGCACGGTGCACGCCGAGCACGCGATCGGCAACCCGCTGCGCCGGTACCGACCACGCATCGAGCGCCCTCTGGAACGACGAAAGCGATGCCGCGAAGGAAGCCGAGGCGCTCCTTGATCCGCCCGCCGCGAACGACGGGCCGCCCGCCGCATACGAGGGCCCTCCCGACGGATACGCAGCCCCTCCCGCCGCATAGGAACCAGCTGCCGCTCCTCCCCTTCCCGCGTGCGCGCCATACGGTCCGCCGACCGGCTGGGCCGCCCCACAGTGCTGGCAATACGCCTGTCCTTCCCCCACGGGGCTTCCGCAACGTGTGCATACCGAAGACATAAGAACCGCCTTTCCATCGGAAGATGCCGGCGCACCGGCCTTTACCCCACGATAGAAAGCAACCTCATCGTCACCCGCGGAAATCCCAGAATCCCCTGCACGACCCTACGGGGTTCGGCCCCCTATCCGACCAGCTTGTTCGATACGGGAACGACAATCCCAAAATCGCCTTGAACCGGCCCGGTTTTGCATGAAAAACGCCGCATCGGCCCCAGGGACCGATGCGGCGTCGCGCAAATATGGAGAAAAACCCGCTTACTTCTCGTCAACAAGACGCGGGAAGAGGGCGTCGCCCTTCTCGACCGGCTGGCCGCCGGCAAGGCCGCCCCATGCGCAAACGGCAGCGAGGTCGTCGGTCGCGGCCTCATCGGCGCACGAGATGCGGCGCAGCGCCTCGGCGCTCGTGGTGGGCATAAAGGGCGCGAGCAGGTGCGCGGAGATGCGGATGGCCTCGAGCAGGTTGTAGATCACGCTCGCGAGCTCATCGGAGCGCGCCGGGTCCTTGGCGAGCGTCCAGGGCTCGGAATCCTCGATGTAGTGGTTGGCAGCGTGGATGAGCTCCATGACCTCGCCGGCAGCCTCGCCGTAGGCGAAGGCGCCCATCTTGGCCGCATAGCGGTCGACCAGGCCCTCGGCGATCTTCGCCAGCGGGTTGTCGCCGAGCGTCTCGGGCTTGGCGGGCGCGCAGCCATCGAAGTACTTGGCGCTCATGTTGAGCGAGCGGGACACGAGGTTGCCCCAGCTGTTGGCCAAATCGGCGTTGTAGACCTGCTTCATACGGCCGAAGGAGATGGCGCCGTCGGAGCCGGGCACCACGTCGGTCATGAAGTAGTAGCGATAGCCCTCGACGCCCATGAGATCGATGACCTCGCGCGGGGCGATGGCGTTGCCGCGCGACTTGGACATCTTCTCGGCCTTGCCGGTCTCCTCGTTGCGCACGGTCAGGAAACCGTGGGCGAAGACGTGCTCGGGCAGAGCCTCGCCGATGGCCATGAGCATCGCAGGCCAGATCACGCAGTGGAAGCGGATGATGTCCTTGCCCACGATATGGGTCTGCGCAGGCCAGCGGTACGCGAGCTCCTCGCGGGCCTCAGGCGTATCCACGCCGTAGCCCACCGCGGTCATATAGTTAAGCAGGGCGTCGAACCACACGTAGGTCACGTGGCCGTCGTCGAACGGCAGCGGGATACCCCAGTCGAAGGTGTTGCGCGATACGGACAGATCCTGCAGGCCGCCCTCGACGAAGGTGCGCACCTCGTTCATGCGGAACGCCGGCTGCACGAAATCGGGGTGCTCGTCATAGAGCTTGAGCAGGCGATCCTGGAACGCGGAAAGCTTGAAGAACCAGCTCTCCTCCTGGATGCGCTCGAGCGGACGGTCGCAGTCGGGGCACAGGTGCGCGCCCTTGGTGCCGCGCGCCTCGTCGGCCTTCTCGACCTGCGTCTCGGTGAAGTAGGTCTCATCGGGCACGCAGTACCAGCCGTCGTAGCTGCCCTTGTAGATGTAGCCGGCCTCCTTCATGCGCTCCCACAGGTACTGGACCGCATGCTTCTGACGCTCCTCGGTGGTACGGATGAAGTCGTCGTTGGAGATCTCGAGCTCCTCCCACAGCGCGTGGAACAGCGGCGCCTGGGAATCGCACCACTCCTGCGGGGTCATGCCGTGCTTCTCGGCAGCCTCGGCAACCTTCTGGCCGTGCTCGTCCATACCCGTCAGGAACTTGACGTCATAGCCCATGGAGCGACGGAAACGCGCCTGGACGTCGGCCATGATCGTGGAGTACGCCGTGCCCAGGTGCGGGGCGGCGTTCACGTAGTAGATGGGCGTGGTGATGTAATAGGAGGGCTTTGTGCTCATGATGCGCAGACCTTTCCTTGAAACATGCTTCGATTCACAGTCAACCTGCCATTCTAGCGCAACCGACCTCATGGCCTCATTGGGGACGTAGCCAAAAGGTGCCATTTGCTCAGCTTGGCACCTTTTGGCTACGTCCCCAATGAGGCCATGGCTCAGCCCTGCAGGCGGAGGACCAGGTCGTAGACCTCGCGCTTGCGGCGGGAGTATTGCTGGGAGAGGCGCTTGGCGATGGCGGAGGCGGGCTCGCCCGCAGCGAGCGCATCGCGGATATCGCGCTCGAGCGCTGCCGCGGGATCTTCTGCGGCATCGGCGCCCATCATGGCGCGCAGGCGGTCGAGCTCGCCTTCGGCGGGCGGAGCGACCACGATCACGATCTCGCCCCGCAGCTCCTCGCGCTCGCGGATGCGCTCGGCGAGACGCGGAGCCACATCGCGCACGACCTCCTCATGCAGCTTGGTGAGCTCACGGCACAAAGCGACCATACGCTGCGGAAACACCGTTGCGATGGCATCGAGCGACGCTGCGGCGCGATGGGGCGACTCGTAAAACAGCAGCGCACCGGGGACCGCCGCCAGCTCCTGGAGCCGACGCACGCGCTCGCCCTGCTTGCGCGGCAAAAAGCCCTCGAAGAAGAAGTGATCGCACGAGATGCCGCTCGACACGAGCGCCGTCACGCACGCAGACGGTCCGGGGATGACCTCGACCGGAGCGCCGGCTTCGCGCGCGGCATCGACGAGCAGCTGCCCCGGATCCGACACGCTCGGCATACCCGCGTCCGACGCGAACGCGATGGTCTCGCCCGAAAGCACGCGCTCGACGATCTCGGCTGCACGCGAGGCGATCACGTTCTCGTCGCAGCGGATAAGCGGACGCGACACCTCGAGGTGCGCAAGCAACTTCGCGGTAACCCGCGTGTCCTCGCAGCAGATGGCGTCGGCGGCTCGGAACGCCTCGGCGGCCCGCGGCGTCAGGTCGCCGAGGTTGCCGATAGGCGTTCCCACGATGTACAGGCGACCGGCGGTCGCGGCGGCTCCCATGGCGCTAGTCGATCATCGCGCGCTCGAGCGGGGCGAGCGCCACGCGCGCGTCCCACGCGGGAATGCGCTTCTCGGTCTTCCACGTCTGGAAATACCAGCCTGCCGCATCGGCAAAGCTTGCGAGCTCGCTCGAGATGAACACACGCTCGTAGGCATCGCGACCCTCGGGCGTCACCGTCGAGCTCGAGAGAACCGCCGCGGCAGACCACTCGCCGATAAGCACGGGGAACCCGCAGGAGCGAGCCGTCTTGATGAGCGAGCGGTTGCGAGCCACGGCCTGCGAGATACCCTGCGGCGACGTGATGTCGATGGCGCGGTCGTCACGGTAGTGGTACAGATGCAGGTCCATGTAGACGTTTTGGTACTTGTCGCCGCTCATGAAGCGCTTCCACAACTCGGGATGGCCCGATGCGGAGAACACGACGAGCTTGTCGTCGTCCATATGCGCGCGAATCAGCTCGTAGGCATCGCGGTAGAAATTGCGCAGGTAGTGGCTGGGAATGCCCTCGGTCATATTGAAGAGACCCCGACGGACGCTCATGATCGGAGAATCGAGCAGCTCGATGCCGAGCAGCCCCTCGCGCGAGCCGTAGCGCTCGGCGAGCCTGTCGAGCACATCCAGCGCCACCGCGCGACCGTTGGTGCTGGAATGCCAGTCGGCCGCAGACTCGGGCGTCGTAGCGCTCTCGTTGGAATCGCCTTGGCCGCCCGGCACCGTCGCCAAGTCGAGCAGCACCGTCATGTGGTACTTCTCCGCCCACTCGATGGCGCGATCGACATAGTCCACCACGGGGATGTAGGCGAGCGAGTCTCCCTGCGAGCCGAACACGTACCAGGGAACAGGCAGGCGAACCGAGTTGAATCCGATGGCCGACATACGGCTGAAGTCGAATTCGGTGATAAACGTCTCGTAGTGCTGACGCAGGCGCTCGTTGTACACCGCCGAGCCGAGCGCCTGCTGGAGCTCGACCTCGTTGGAGGCGCCGGTCGCCGCAAACAGCGAGGGCGTGACCCAGGGCTCAGGGATGAACCATCCGGAAAGATTGACGCCGCGGATTCTCTCTGCCATGACGAACCACCTCGCAAAGCGAAAATGAAAGTTTGGGGCCTGTCCCCAAACTTTCAAGAATGAAAAAGCGCCCGACGGAATCCGCCGGACGCTCATCAATCAAATGGTGGCCAGAAAGGGATTCGAACCCCTGACACGAGGATTTTCAGTCCTCTGCTCTACCAACTGAGCTATCTGGCCACAAGGCCTGTCGCGAACGACAGCTCGTTAAATATACCAAAATCAAAACTGGGGTCAAGCATGTTTTTCACTCTTTTTGGAAATCTTGGAGACGCGAGGCGCCCCTCAGGTATCCGCAATGCGCTCTAGCACGGCAAACGCCCCTCGGCAGCGCAGGAATCTCCACGGGCCCACCGAGCGATGCTCCTCGAGCACGCATCCCGAAGCATCGATGAAGGCGATGTCGAACGCCTGGCTCATGAAGCACGTATGGACCGCTTCGCACGAAGGAAACGCCAAAGCCACCGGGTCGGGCCCCGACACGTCACGCGCCAGAGGCCCGACGATGCCCAGCAGGCGGTCGCGAAAGCTCGATGCTATGGCAAGCCGAGCCGGAAGCCAACCGAGCTGCTGCAGCGCCGCCGCATACGCCGCGCTTTCCCCGCGAACAGGACTCATACGATCACCCCCGGGCGCCACGGATCGACGGCAACCGCGCGCTCGTGAGTGAGCGCAAGCGGAGCGCCGATCGGAACGCCTGCGATGGAAATCCCGGTCGGCCACGGCGCATAGCGCATCGTGCAGCGATACGTACGCGGGCTGACGATAAGCGTCAGAATCGTCGTGGAGGGGTCCTCTTCCTGCTCGCACACGACCTCGATCTCGACCTCGTAGCCCTCCATGGCTTCGCGCAGCTGGGCGGCGATGACATCGGCCGCGCCCTCCTTCCCGTCCCCCGCAGGAGACACGCCGTGCGCGATCACGATATCGGGCGCCACCCGGTCGAAGCGCGCGACGGCTGAGGTGAACACCATCACGTTATAGACGATGATCGCGAGCACGATAAGCACCGGGGCGACGATTGCCATCTCCACCGTCGCCTGGGCTGTCCCTTCGCGCATCAGATGTGCCACCATAGGCCACTCCCCTCTAGCCGACCGCGCCGAGAAGATCGCTCACCTTGATCGTGAGCGGAATGGGTTCCCCGAACGGAATCGGAATCTCGGCGATCGTGAATTCAGCCTGGCTCACGCGTTCCACGAGTCCATAGCCGACCGCCTCCATGATGTCCGCAGGGTCGGTGCTGCTTATAGGCACGCGGCGCAAGAGCTCCTGGGCAGATCCGAGACCTTCGGCACTCGCATGCGCGAGCACGTTCGCAGTGTCCGTGAGCACCGGCTTGTGGAGGCTCATGTCCACGGGTTCCAAGCCGAGCGTCTCGACGGCACTCGAGATCATGCCGCCGAGCAGATCGGCGAGGGGCCCGGCGCCTACCGACTCCATGCTCGAAAGCATGCCGTCCGTGAGCGACGACAGCCCATCTGCCAGATTTCCGTAGCCCACCAGCAGCTTTCCCCAGAGATCCAGAACGCTTCCGAGCAGAGGCACGACCACGCCCCCCGACGATTTGCTCTTGAGCGACGAAAAGAAACTCGAGAGCACGTTGTTTTCGTACGTCGCCCGATCGGTCGCGAGCACCGCTGCCGAAATGGCGCCGCGAACACCCAGGTCGGCCCCATCGGAAAAGGAGGTCTCGAGCTCCTCGGGCGTAGAGATATCGCTCGACACGGCGAGCGCCAGGCACCCGTAACGACCAGGCGGCGCGATACGGGGCCTTCCTGACTTGAGCATGTTGAGCGCCGTCTCGAACACACCGCCTGCATCCTCCGCCTCGCCCTCGGCTTCGCGCTCGGCTGCGATCTCGTCGTTGCGACGGTCCACGTAATCGTTGAGCGCAAGGGTGAACTCGCGCAGGTGATACTCGAACCCGTTGTTGATCGACGTCGAGGCGGCGGGCGTCCTGCCAACATCGCCGACGCTGAACTTGCAGACATCGCACTCGCGCACCGTGCCCACGTCCTCGTCTTTGAGCGACACCTTGCGCGCAGCGTCGCCGGTAGCGCCCGGGCAATCCGAGGCGTAATGGATCGTCAGCCCCTCGGGCTCCACCGTCGACGGCCATACCATATCGGTGTAGAGCGTCGTGCGCTTGACCTCGGCGGTATTGCGCGGAAGCAGCGGCACCGTCGAGGTCACGCGATCGCCGGTGTCGTCGATATGCGCCGCGACGAGCCTGTCGTAGGCGTAGCGGTAGAACACCTTGCGCGCCGCCGAATCGGCACAGGATTCCGCGTCGTCGCGCTCGGGGCGCTCGTTCTCGTACCGCCAGCGATAGTATGCGCGAGCCCGGTCGAGGCCGACCTGCGGCTTCCAGGTCAAACTCGAGGTGTAGTCGGGGTTCTCCACCGCCGAAAGCCCGGTAAGGCTCGAAGCGCGCTCCTGCATGTTCCGCCCTGCACGCCCGCAGTCGGCACGCCATGCGCGCTCCTTTGCCTCGGCGGTCTTCTCGCGGACCTCCTCGAGCTCATCGGCAGCCTCCTCGAGATCCTCGTGGGCCTCCTCGATCTCGTCGGTATCCACCTCCTTGCCTTCGAGCGCCGGGAACTCCGAGGCCGACTTCGCAGGTATCGGCAGCGCGACACCGGTAAAGGAAACCTGCTCGCCCGACTGCGCCGAACAGATGCGCATGCCGTTCGCGCCCGCCAGAAACGGCAGGGCCTTCTCGAGCGCCTGAAGGCCCTTCGACGCCGTCTTGGCAAACGAGTTGCGCGCCTTGAGCATATCCGTACCCGTCTTGATGATCTTGGGGGCGCTCCAACGCGCACCGGGAATGAACACCGTGACGAGACCTGCGCCCGACACGATGAGCCCGGCAAAGCCCAAGCTCGCGATGCAGGCGTCCACCACCGTCGCCGCCGTGTAGTACGAGGAGATCACGTTCGCCCCCGCCAGCGCGGCGGAATCGGCGCTCACCTGTACGTCGCCGGCGCGCGCCATGCTCCACACCACCGTGACGGATGTGAACGTGAGCGCGAGAACCACAAGGATGGTCACGGCGGCGGCAAGCGTGGTGTACGCCCCGTCTTCAATGAACAGGTCGATACCCCAACGCGCGCCGCGGACATCGACCTCATTCCCAGGTGGACACCCAGGAGTCGTAATCCCCTTCGAGCCAACTCGGTCTTCCCTCATATGCAACCTCCACCTTCAGCTCGACATCACCATGGGCATTGGTCTTTCCGAACGCGCCCACGAACGCCCCGAGCACCGGCAGGGGCCGCACCGCTCCGGAAACGCTCACGCTGACAGCGCTTCCCGACTCCGCAGCGCCCACGAGCTCGATATCCCATGACAAAGGTCCGCCCGCATGGAAGATCTCCACGTCGGGCACCGCGGCCAGCCGGCGCAGCGCGAATGCCTTGAGCGACGCCTTGCTCTCGGCCTCGCTCGTGATCATGAGGCGCGCCGTCTCGGCGGCTGCAGACTCCATGACGCCGCGCGTGTACAGGATGCAGACGGGCTGCAGCGCCAGAAGCATGAGGATGAGGAAGCTCGGCAGCAGCACCGCCGCCTCGACGGTCGCCTGCGCGCGGCGCTCGCGCAGGACGTCAATACAGGATGATGTCCAGGATTCCCGTGCCCTCGAACCCATGCGAGGCGGCCTGCTCGACCAGGGCGGAAAGCGTTCCGTCCTCGCCCGCACGCCAAAGAAGGGCGAGTGCGCCCACGATGGCCATGAGGGCCATGATCGTGAGCGCATACTCCAACGTTCCCTGCGCGGCCTCCTCGCCAGGCGAGAAACCGCACGTGAGAGGCGCCGAGCAAGACCGGCGAAAGCGCATCGTAGGCCGTCTCGTTCGCATCCGGTCATTCCTCCTCCCCCTCCCCTCCGGTCATGCGCGCGATCCGGACAACCGTCTCGCTCGCATCGTCGGAGGTGGTCACGTAGATGATGTCGACCCAGCCGCGCGTGTCCAAAACGATCGCTCCCCATACGTTTCCCTTGATATCGAGAAATCCGCTCGTCTCGAGCACGGCGGTCGATTGGGTCGCGTAGGATCGCAACACCTCGGAGGCGGGGTCGACCAGATCGCCCTCCTCTTCCCAAATCACTCCGCCAACACCGGATTCGGCATCGGAGGATGAGGATTCCAGGTCGTCGAGGAAGCTTTCGCCCGATGACGAAACGGTGCCGGAGCCCAGGGAGCGCATGCCCTCGCGCATCGCGTCGCCCGCTCGCTCCAGCACCGTCTCGCCCGTATGATCGGCCGCGCCGTCCTGATCCGCGACCCACATCAAGGCGAACAGGGCCACGACAACGCACAGCGCGCACGCCGCGTACGCGACCCATCTCGTACGCGGGCCCTTCTCGCTCACAGCTGGTCGAAACCGTTTACGATTTCATCCCACAGGGTTTGGATTTTGCCCCTGAACGCCACGATAGCCAGGATGGCGATGACCACGAGCACGCCGACGAGGATGGCGTACTCGGTGGTCCCCTGACCCGACTCCTCGCGAAGCAGGGATCGTGCTTGCTGGGCGCTCTTACGAATGCCTACCAAGAGCTTTGCAGACAGCAGGTTGATAGCGTTCATGCGAACACTCCTTTCAAATCATCCCGCTTGCAGCGAGCAGCGGGCCAACGATGGATAGAAGCAGCGCGGGCAGGATAAGCGTGCCCGTGGGGATGAGCATCTTGACCGGAGCGCGCTCGATCTCGCGCTCGACGGCGGCGCGGTGGGCCGCGCGCATCTCGGTGCCCTGATGGGCAAGCGTCTCGGAAAGCGGCGCGCCGAGCGCATGAGCCTGACCGACCGCGGAGGCGAACGACTCGAGCTGGCGCACGCGCAGATCGCGAGCGGCGGCCATCAGACTCTCTTCGCGGCCCTCCATACCCATCTGCCAGCCAAGCCGCGCCTGAAGCATGCGCCCGGCGAGCCTTCCCGTCCCCTGCTCGCAATACAGTCCGAGCGCGGCATCGAACGAAAGGCCCGCAGAAAGGCCGAGGCGTATGACGTCGACCATCTCCGACACCTGACCCAAGCTCACGGGCTCTCCGCCGCCGCGCGAACCGGCGAGCCTCCCGACGACCTGCTCGAACCCGCCGTACAGCTTTCGCGCATCCCGCAGGAGCGCCGAGCGATCCCGCGAGCTGAACCCCGCCATCAGCCAAACGCACCACGCCGCCGAACAACCCGCAAGCACGACCGACCCCATAAAACCGCCCTCTCACAACGACACATCCATGATCTTGCGGATGAACACCCAGGCAACGGCGTTCAGGGCAAACGCGATGCCGAGCGATGCTGCCCCCGTCACCGTAGCCAGCCCCGCACGAAAATCGCTGGAAAGCAGCGAGAGCGCCACCGATAACGCGATGGGCATGGCGGCAACCATGCGAGCCGACATGCGTGCCTGCGACGTCTTCACGTCCAGCCGGCGGCGCAGCTCGATGCGCTCGCCCACCATGGCCGCGGCCTCGGCAAGCAGGTCCTTGAGCGGCGCGCCGGTCCGCTGGGAGACCTTGAGGGCGAGCACGACGAGTTCCAGACCCGGAGCCCGTAGGCGCGTGAGCATGGCATCGAGCGCCTCGTGGGCGGGAACGCCGCAGCTGATGGCAAACGACACGCGCATGAACTCCGATTTGATGGGCTCGCGGGAATGCGCGCCCACGTAGCGCATGGCCTGAGGGAGCGAGTGGCCCGACCCGAGCGAAACGGCAAGCGACCCGAACGCCTCGGGCATGGCCTGCTCGAGCTCGCGCGATTCGTTTTTGCGCCGACGCGCTGCGAGCAGCATCAACGCAACAGGAGGGGCAACCAGCCCGATAGCAGCCCCGAGGGGCGAAAGCGACACCACCGCCCCAAACACGCCGCCGGCGAGGCAGGCCAGCGCGAGCACGCCGAGCAGCGTCGCCGCGTCGGCATCTGCAAGCGGACACGAGCCGCCTACGCTGATGCGCTGAAGCTGCACCATCATGCCAGAGTCCGCCCGCAGGCGAATACCGATTTGCCGCAGCGCGCATCCCAGGCTATACACCGGAGCGAACGAACCTGCCGAAGCGGCGCGCTCCGCGCGAACGGCCCTCGAGAGCCCGTCTTCCCCGCGAGCGGGCAGCGCGATACAAAGCACCACGAGCGCCCCTATGCAGAAGGGCATGATGATCTCCATCGCTCCACCTCCTTAGCGTCCAGAGCTCCCGAGCGAAGGCCCTCCGCGATGAACGGGGGCTCGCGCACGAGATCCCAGGTGCGCGATGCGGCATCGAAGGTCACGTAATCGGTGAGCTCCACGCCTCCCGTTGCGCCGCGCGATACGCCCGTGAACGACGATACGAAGCGGCTGCCACCGGCCGTGCGCATAGACATGACGATGCCGTCGAGCGCCATGGCGATCTGCTCCTCAATCAGGTCGCCGGGCAGGTCGATGCCGTAACGCGCCAGCAGGGTGAGACGCACCACCGCCTCGCGGGCGCTGCCCGCATGCAGCGTGGTGAGCGAGCCATCGTGACCGGTGCTCATGGCCTGCAGCATGTCGATGCATTCCGCCCCGCGAACCTCGCCGACCACGATGCGATCGGGACGCATGCGAAGGGCGTTCGTCACGAGGTCGCGGATGCTCACGGCACCCTCGCCCTCGATGGACGCCTCGCGGGCCTCGAGGCGGACCACATGGGGGTGCCGCGAGAACTTGAGCTCAGCGGAATCCTCGATGGTGACGATTCGTTCGCCGAGCGCGATCTCGCACGACAGGGCGTTGAGCAGCGTCGTCTTGCCCGAACCCGTACCGCCCGCAACGGCAAGGTCCTGCCTGAGCGACACCGCATACGACAGCAGCTGCGCATACCATTCGGGAAGCGACCCGTATTCGACCAGCTGGTCGAGGGTGCTGATGCGGTCGGAGAACTTTCGAATCGTGAGCGCCGGACCGTCGATCGCGATGGGCGGAATCACCGCGTTCACGCGATAGCCGCTCGGCAGTCGGGCGTTCACCAGCGGGCTCCGCTCGTCCACGCGCCTTCCGAGCGGCGAGATGATCCGGTCGATAATGACGCGGATCTGGTCGTCGCTCTCGAAGACATCCGGCATGGAATGGAGCGTGCCGCCCTGCTCGTAGAAGGCCGATACGCATCCGTTGACCATGATCTCGCTCACCGAGTCGTCATCGAGCAGCGGCTGAAGCGGTCCCAGACCGACGACATCGTCGAGGATGTCGTTCACCACGCGCTGACGGTCTGCCGCGGTAAGCCCCTCCACCCCACTCGTGTTGAGCACTGCCTCCACGATCGGTCGGAGCTCCTCGCGCGAGCGCGCAGGATCGGATGCGGTCGCCATGCGGGCAACCTCAGCGAAACCGACACGCTCCATCATCTCGCGCTTGACATCGCGCCGCACCGACCGGAGGCGCTCCTCGTCGGCCTGCTCGGCATCCCAATCCAGCTCGTCATCAAAGCGCTCGGCGGTCCTCACGCGTTCGAGTACGCTCATTGCGCCCGCACCTCCCCATGCTTCCATGGCAGCCTGATGCGCGACCCACCTTGGTTGCGCCCGCCCATCGCACGCTGCCGCTCATCCCACGCCTCGAGCGGGCAGCCCAGCTCTCGAAGCAATCCCTCGGTGAACGAACGGATGTCGCGCGCGAACGCCCCCGAATCGTCCATCACATCCCCCAGCCGCCCGAATGCCACGAGCTCGCTCACCGACGGCCCTCCGTCCGCGATGCGCACATGCGACCGCAACGCCACCGCCATCTCGAACCTCATGGCATGCTCCTCGTCGCATCCCACAGCACCGAACCGGTTGAACAGCCCCGTCATGCGCGTTTTGGGAACACCGATGCGCGCCGCCAATGCGACCGCGCGCGCAGACGAAACGTCCGCGAACGGCCCGCCCGACCCGACGATCAAACACCGGTCGCAGCGCGAGACCGTGGATGCCACGGCATCGCCCCAGAACACCGAGGTGTCGGCGAACACGACATCGGCCTCTCTGCGGAGCACGGAAACGAGCTGCTCCACCGGCGCAGCCAGAAGCTCGGCGTGCTCCGGCAGCCCGCAGGGACCCCACAGCGTGAGCCCGGGGGCGATGCGCATCGCGGACACCTCGACCGCCTCCTCGAAGGCATCCAGTGCATCCGTCTCGTCCGATGCCAGCCGCGCGAGGTCAGCCGGCTGCTCGATACCGACGAGCCGATAGAGGTCGCCGAACATGAGGTCGAGATCCACGACCGCCGCCCTCATGCCCATACGCGCTGCCCACCAAGCCATCGCCGCCAAAACCGTCGTCTTGCCGCAGCCGCCTCGTCCCGATATGGCGACGACAACCGGCGCCAACGGCACATCGTCCTCGGGAACTGTGTCCATAGACGCCCTGGCAGAGTCGCTGACAGCAGCTGCGGCGCCGTTACATGCAGGGCGTCCGAATTGCATGGTGATGTCGTCAGGATCCGTTCCAGAACCGAGCGGGGCCGCTCCAGCAGCGTGCGCACCTTGTGCCCTAGCCGTCGGGGGCATCTCTCGAGATGCGGACGCGACAGACGAGCTCGCCTCGCCAACGGTACCTTTCGTATCGATAGGTACAGCATGCTGCGGTGTTGGCAGAATTGCTGGACCCGGCACCGAAATCGGCCGCTCGCCGCTCGTCTCCCCGCAAGAAGCAATCACGCTATCGTCAGCAGGGGACTCCGTGGCCGACGCGGGCAAAGGACCCTCTCCCGTGCACGCATCGGAACCGCGCTGAAACTCGGAATCCCCTGCCGCGATGACTTCGGTCGCTCCGGCCGCAAACAGCCGGGCGATGCAGCCCGGATCGAGCTGCTCGACGATAACCAGTACGGTCTCGATATCGCATTCGCGCGTAAGGTGCGAAACCACGGGTTCCAAAAGCGCCCCAGCATCGGATGCGTAGAGCGCTGCCCCGGCAAGCCCGTCAGCAAAGCCATCGGCCGCTTGAACCGCCCCCTCCTTGTCGCCAACGCGCACGAAGCGCGCGGACGGATCGCATGCGCGGATCTCGCTCCTGACGAGCTCCATCTTGGACGGCGGGCAGAACACAAGCCACATCGATGCCATCACGCATCACCCTCCCCCGTTACCTCGGTTTCCGATTCGGCCTCCGCCGAGCCGGGAACCGCTAAGGTGACTTGGCCAAGAGACGTCGCAGCAAGCAGCTCATGGACACGGGTCGGATCGACCGCGAGCGTGACCCAGCTCATGTCGCCCCCGGTCGCCTCGGCGCTCGTATCCAGCACCTGGGCCGTCATGAGACGATCGGCGATGGCATCTTGAGACACATAGACGTCGACCGTATCGCCCGGAGCGATGGAACCGCCGACCGCGTGGACCGGATCGCTCGCAACGCTTACGGCAACCGTTCCCGCCGGCACGGCGATGCCTCCAGAACGCACCTCGAGATACGCCGAGCAGACCACGGCGTTTTTCGGGATGCGCGAGGTCGCGGTCCTTCCTGCAGCATCCCCGAGATCGGCAATCGAATCCTCGGGCAGAAGGCCAGCCGCCCATTCGGCAATCGCCAGATTGCTCTCATCGAGCAGCTCGCCCGCTTCGATGTCACGCGTGGCGACGCAGACCGTCACCGGCTCCCCACCGAAGCGCTCGAGGGCATCGCGCTGGGCAACCTCGGCCTCCTCGCGCACCGAGGAGGCGTAGGCAAGCGCAAGGATCACGGCGGCAACTCCTGAAATAACGCTGAGCACAAGCCTCGTCCCACGACGCACGCCGAACACCTCCTCCGGAACCAAATTCCCGTCCTCTCAGGGACGGGTCGCACCGCGACTGCGGCCTTGTTCCATTGTGGAAGCGGACGGATGACATGAACGGACGAATCAAAATCGCAGGCACACGGCCTTACGGGAGCCGACCCGCCATCCAACAGCGTTGTCGGAATCAGGGCTGAAGCATCGGGAGGGATTCTCGAATCCTGCGACGATGCGCGTCAGCTACAGGTTTACCGAACACCGCCACCCAAGGAAACCGGAGGCGTCTGCGCAAATATGGAGAAACGGGCCGAAAAATCGCGTACGCCTCGTTTTTACGCTCAGGATTTCGGCTATCGGCAAGAGACGGGGCGTGCGCAGCACCTTACGGTCATCTGGCGCCAGATGACCGGAGCGAAAATGCCAGGTATCACGGCCGACGCAAGCTACAGCTTGATGTCGGGATCGAGGCTCTGGGCGCTCACGCGCATCTCGGAGGCGAGGGCCAAAAACGCAGCGAGGCGCAGCTCGTCGATAGCGCCTTCCTCCACGGCCTCGCGCACGGCGCATCCCGGCTCGTGGGTATGCGTGCAGTCGTTGAAGCGGCAGGCGCGGGAGGCGCGCACGATCTCGGGGAACGCGCGGGCAAGACCGCGCTCATGACCCACGAGCGGCAGGCTGCGCAGGCCAGGCGCATCGGCTATGACGCCGCACGGATCGGGCAGCGCCACCATCACGCGCGCCACCGTGGTATGTCGGCCCATGTCGTCGCGCTCGCGAACCTCACCGGTGGCAAGCGCCTCGTGGCCGAGTAGCGCGTTGAGCAGCGTCGACTTGCCTGCGCCCGATTCGCCCAGGATCATCGCGCAGGTACCGGCGGGAACGCAGGCGCGCACTTCGTCGAGACCCACGCCCTCCATCGACGAGGTAACGATCACGCGGATATCCCCTCCCGCCAGGCGATGGGCCTCCGCGATGGCCTCCTCGAGCTCGTCGGGTGCGCAACGGTCTGCCTTGGTGAACACGATCACCGGCGTGGCACCGCAGTCGTAGATGAGCACGAGCGCGCGTGCGATGCGATCGCGGATGAGCTGAGCCGAGTCGCGCGCGGCGCCGAGCGGCTGGACAACGAAGATGACGTCGACGTTGGCGGCGAGCACCTGACGCTCGCCGCGGTTCTTGCCCCGCCAGCGCTCGAACGTCGTGCGACGCGGAAGAACGTGCTCGATGACGCCCATATCGTGGCCGGGAGCGACCCTCACCGCCACGGCGTCTCCGACGGCGGGCAGCAGACGCTCGGCCTCGCCGCGCACCTTCGCGAAATTGACCGAGTGCTCCGCGCGGAAGGTGTCGCGCTCGGTGGCGATCAGGGGGAAGCCGCGGTCGAGCCGGATGACCCTGCCGAGATGCATCTCCGCGGCAGCCGCCGCATCGGTGCGGGAAAGCTCGCGGCAAAACGAATCGAAGGCCTCCGTCTGGCGCTCATCGAACGGCAGGTCCTCAAACGATGGGAGGTCATGCAGCGCCTCGATGCGCGGCAGCACAGCCGCGATATCGGGAGATTCCGCCGCAGCGGCACGGCGCCGTTTGGCCTTACCTTTGCCTTTGTTGCCGCCTTTACCCACATGCACCTCGATTTCGTCGGGAGTCCGAATGCAAGTGTACCGCACGCGCGGCGGGCGCACGCGCAGCATCCGGCCCTCTGAACAAAGCGTGCGGGCGGACCGCAGCCCTTTTGCCGGGAAAGGAGAGAAACCTGCAAAAAGGCTGTGGTCCGCCCGCACGGCGAACGATGTTCCGAAGCTATTCGGCGGCTACGGGCTCGTCCGCAGGCTCGCCCGTCATGTACGCCATCATGGCGCGCGCCACGTCCTTGGCCACGGCGACGGCGCTCACCACGTTCTTGGAGCCGGTAACCACGTCGCCCGCGGCGAACACGCCGGGAACGGTCGTCATGCCGTGCTCATCGGTGAGCAGAAGGCCCGTATCGGAACACTCGAGGCCCGGCGTCGTGAGCAGCAGCTTGTTTTTGGGGCCCTGGCTGATGGCGATGATCGTCGAATCGGCGCGCACCTGGTCGAGCTCCTCCTCGCAGCCCACGACATGGCCCTCGTCGTCGAGGATGTTCGTGCGGAAGAGCGGACCCTCGTCGGTGATCTTCACGACGTCCTTGCAGAACACGATCTCGGCGCCCTCGAGCTGTGCGAAGGCGAGCTCATCGGAGCTCGCGCTCACGTGCTTGGAGCGCGCGTACATGCGCACGTGGCGCGCGCCGTGGCGCAGGGCCGTGCGGGCGACATCCATGCCCGAGTTGCCGACGCCGATGACGGCGACGGTCTCGCCCAGGTTGAACGCCGAGGGATCGCTCAGGTAATCGACCGAGAAGTGCACGTTGGGCAGCGACTCGCCCTCAAGGCCGAGCGTGCGCGGACGCCAAACGCCCGTGCCGATGAACACGGTCTCGTAGCCGTCGCGCAGAAGGTCGCCGATCTCGAGCGCGCCACCGATCGTGGTGCAGGCGCGGAACTTGACGCCCATCTCCTCGATGCGCTTGGCGCAGCGATCGAGGATGGTGCGGGGCAGACGGAACTCGGGGATGCCGTAGCGCATGACGCCGCCAATACGGTCCTTCGCATCGAACACGGTGACGGCGTAGCCCTCGCGCGCGAGCTCGATGGCAACGGTCAGGCCGGCGGGTCCGGCGCCGATCACCGCAGCGCGATGGCCGTTGGGCTCCTTGCGCTCGATGACCATGCGGTCGAGGTACAGATCGGAGATGAAGGTCTCGATGGCACTGAAGTGAACCGGGGTCTCCTTGCGGCCGCGAACGCAATGGCCCTCGCACTGTCCCTCGTGGTTGCACACCATGGAGCACACGAGCGAGAAGGGGTTGTTGTCGAAGAGCATCTCGCCGGCGCGGTTGATCTCGCCCTCCTTGAACAGGTGAATCACCTCGGGGATGTTCGTGGAGATAGGGCAGCCCTTCTTGCAGAGGGGCTTTTTGCACTGCAGGCATCGATTTGCTTCCTCAACGATACGAACGGCCATGCCGTCCCCCCTTCGAACACGCTCACAGACCCAAAAGAAAAGTGCGGGCAGCGTCGCCATCGAACGCCGCCCGATTACGACGCTTTCAGGCGAGGGGAGCTGGTGAACATACGCACCCGAAGAGCGCCGCCCTACCAACCTATCAGCACGATCGATAGCAGGGCGTGCATTTCCGGTGTATGCGATATTCCGTAACTTGGTAAAACGTATTGCCATATGCGTCGACGCATTATCGACAAATCATATCCACAAATGCGTCCGACAAGATTGAACCTGGCCCCATCTTGCCGGGCGCGCGAAGCCAGCGCCCCGCCTGTAGCCGCATCGCCCCCGAACCCCCGCCCTACCACCGCTGGGCATCAGGCGCGCGAAGCCAGCGCCGCAACGCGAGTAAACGCAGGGAGGCCCCGGAGGGCTTCCCTAAGCGCGCAATCCCGCAGCCGCGTAGCGGCGAGGACGCGCGCGTGGGAACCCTCCGGGGCCTCCCGGTCAGGTTGGTATCCCGTACGAGCGGCTAGTCGTTCTTCTCCACCGCGCGCATGATGGCCTTGTAGACCTCCATGATGGGGATGATCAGGAAGGCCAGGCCGACGGCGCAGGCGAGCGCATCGAGCGGCAGCTCCATGAAGCCGAACATGACGGCCAACGGGTGGAACTCGACGACCACGACGGTGAGGACGAGCGCGAGCAGCGCGGCACCCCACAGCCACTTGTTCTGCTTGGGCATGCTGAACAGCGACGCACGGCGGCTGCGCATGTTGAAGCAGTGGAAGATCTCGACCATCGACAGGGTGATGAACGCCATGGTGACGCCCTCTTCGTCAGCAGTGCCGGCGATCATGTCGGCGATGTTGATGTAGCCCATGTCGAAATACACGCCCACGAAGAAGCTCGCGAGCACGAGGATCGTGATGACGACGCCCTGGAACAGGATGTCGATGCCCATGCCGCCCGCGAAGACGCCGTCGGTGGCGTTACGCGGCTTGCGCTTCATGATGTCGCCCTCGGCCTCCTCCATGCCGAGCGCGAGCGCTGGGAAGCAGTCCGTGATCAGGTTGATCCACAGCAGCTGGACGGGCTGGAAGATGGTGAAGCCCACGAGCGTCGCCACGAAGACCGACAACACCTCGGCGATATTGGCGGACAGCAGGAACTGGATAACCTTGCGGATGTTGTCGTAGATACGACGGCCTTCCTCCACCGCGTTGATGATGGTGGCGAAGTTGTCGTCGGCGAGCACCATGTCGGCGACGTTCTTGGTGACGTCGGTGCCGGTGATGCCCATGCCCACGCCGATGTCGGCGCGCTTGATGGAGGGCGCGTCGTTCACGCCGTCGCCGGTCATGGCGACGATCTTGTCGCGGCTCTTCCATGCGTCGACGATGCGGGCCTTGTGCTCGGGCTGGACGCGCGCGTAGACGCTGTACTCGGTGACCTTCTCCTTGAAGTCCTCGTCGGAGATCTTATCGAGCTGGGCACCCGTGATGGCCTGGCTGGCGTCCTCACAGATGCCGAGGTTCTTGGCGATGGCCACGGCGGTATCGATGTGGTCGCCCGTGATCATGACCGGACGGATACCGGCACCCTTGGCCTCCTTGATTGCCGGGGCAACCTCGGGGCGCTCGGGGTCAATCATGCCGGAGAGGCCCACGAAGGTGAGGTCGTGCTCAAGCGCCTCGGGCGAGCAATCGGTGGGCTGCTCGTCGTGCATGCGCACGGCGGAGGCGAGCACGCGCAGCGCCTGATTGGCCATGTCCTTGTTGGCAGCCATGATCTTCTCGCGGCGCGCATCGGTCAGCGGCTCGACGGTGCCGTCGGCGTTCATGACGGTGGTGCAGCGGCCGAGCACGACGTCGGGGCCGCCCTTGGTGTACTGCTCGAAGGTACCCTCGGGGGTCTTCACCACGACGGACATCATCTTGCGGCCGGAGTCGAACGGAGCCTCGCCCACGCGCGGATACTTCTCGGCGTTGCCGTTCTCGTAGAAGCCGAGCTTGCCGGCATCGTTCACGAGAGCGCACTCGGTCGGCTCGCCGACCGACTCGCCGGCCTCCGCATCCCACTTGGCGTCAGAGCACAGGGCCATGGCGCGCACGTGCAGCTCATCGGGACCCTCGACCTCATGCTTGATGACGGTCATCTTGTTCTGGGTGAGCGTACCGGTCTTATCGGAGCAGATGATCTGGGTGCAGCCGAGCGTCTCGACCGCGGTCATCTTGCGGATGATGGCCTGACGCTTGGACATCTTGGTGACGCCCATGGAAAGCACAATGGTAACGACGGCCACGAGGCCCTCGGGGATGGCCGCGACGGCGAGCGACACGGCGACCATGAAGGTGTCGAGAATCATCTCGGGGTTGGAACCCAGCTCACCGCCGTGGCGGATGAGGTCGACGGCGAATATGACCACGCAGATGCCGAGCACGAGCTTGGTCAGGATGCCGGAGAGCTCGTTCAGCTTGATCTGCAGCGGCGTGAGCTCCTTCTTGGCGGTGGTCAGCGCGTCGGCGATCTTGCCCATCTCGGTCTTCATGCCGGTGGCGACCACGACGGCGGTGCCGCGACCGTACACGACCGTGGAGCCCATGTAGCACATGTTCTTGCGGTCGCCCAGCGGCACGTCGTCGGCGCCATCGAGCTCGATGGGATTCACGTGCTTCTCGACCGGGACGGACTCACCGGTAAGGGCTGCCTCCTCGATCTTCATGGAAGCGCTCTCGAGGATGCGGCAGTCCGCGGGCACGGAGTCGCCGGCCTCGAGCAGCACGATGTCGCCGGGAACCAGGTCGGCGCTCGGCAGATGCACCATCTTGCCGTCGCGGATGACCTTGGACTGCGCGGCACTCATCTCCTGCAGGGCGGCGAGCGCCTGCTCGGACTTGGCCTCCTGAACCACGCCGAGGACCGAGTTGATGATGACGACCGCCATGATGATGACGACGTCAGCCCACTCGGACTCGCCCTGGATCATGCCGGTGACCGCCGAGATCACAGCCGCGACGATAAGCATGATGACCATGGGGTCGGCCATCTGCTCGAAGAAGCGCTTCCAGAGCGGGGTCTTCTCCTCCTCGTCGAGCTTGTTGGCGCCGAACTGCGCCAGGCGCTGCTGCGCCTCGGCTGCAGTAAGGCCGGTCTCGGCATTTGAGGACTGCGCTTCGAGCACGTCCTCGGCCGAGGCCAAGTATTCCTTTTCCATACGCTGATTCCCTCCTCCTGGGATCGAGCCAACCAACGGGTTGACGCCCGATCATAATTCCCCAGGAGACAGGGGCAAGGGCTCGTCAAGGCTGCCATGTCAGCTGGCGTCTTGCAATGCTTGCTATAGTACCCGATAACGACGGTAATTAGTCTACGACCTTACATGAATTAAGGCCATGTTACGTATCGTGAGAAACAGCAGCGTAGAGCGGCCATAGAGCTGTTCTGTATACCATTTTGTGAGTTCGCAGGGCCCGAAGAGGCCCGATTCGGAACACCAGAAACACATCCAAGCGACAAGTTTGGACCTGGCCCCATCTTGTCAAAAGGGCCCCGAGGCATGCCCCGGGGCCCTTGATGCGACAGGTTTGTACCTGGCACCAACTTGTCGGTTAGTCGTTCTTCTCCACCGCGCGCATGATGGCCTTGTAGATCTCCACCAGCGGGATGATCAGGAAGCCGAGCACGAGCGCCGTGATCATGCCGATGGGCTCGAGCGCGGTCACGCCGAAGAAGATCATCGCCAACGGGTCGAACTCGACCACGATGAGCGTGAGGATGAGCGCGAGGATCGCGGCGCCCCACAGCCACTTGTTCTGCTTCTTCATGTGGAAGATGGAAGCGCGACGGCTGCGCATGTTGAAGCAGTGGAAGATCTCGACCATGTTGAGCGTGATGAACGCCATCATGACGCCCTCTTCGTCGGCGGTGCCCGCCATCATGTTGGCCACGTCGATGTAGCCCATGTCGTAGTACACGCCGCAGAAGAAGCTCGCGAGCACCAGCACGGTGATGATGAGGCCCTGGATGATGGTATCGAGGCCCATGTTGTTGGCGAACACGCCGTCGGTGGCGTTACGCGGCTTGCGCTTCATGATGTCGCCCTCGGCCTCCTCCATGCCGAGCGCGAGCGCCGGGAAGCAGTCGGTGACGAGGTTGACCCACAGCAGCTGGATGGGCTGGAACAGCGTGAAGCCGATGATCGTGGCGGCGAACACCGAGAACACCTCGGCGAGGTTCGCGGACAGCAGGAACTGGATGACCTTGCGGATGTTGTCGTAGATGCGGCGACCCTCTTCGCAGGCACCGATGATGGTGGCGAAGTTGTCGTCGGCGAGCACCATGTCGGCGACGTTCTTGGTGACGTCGGTGCCGGTGATGCCCATGCCGATGCCGATGTTGGCGTGCTTGATGGACGGGGCGTCGTTCACGCCGTCGCCGGTCATGGCGACGACCTTGTTCTTGGACTTCCACGCCTCGACGATACGGGTCTTGTGCTCAGGCTGGACGCGCGCGTACACGCCGTACTTCTCGATCTGGGAATCGAGCTCGGCGTCGGACATCTTGTCAATCTCCGCGCCGGTGATGGCCTGGTCGCGGCCCTCCACGATACCGAGGTTCTTGGCGATGGCGACAGCGGTGTCGATGTGGTCGCCCGTGATCATGACGGTACGGATGCCGGCGCCGTGGGCCTCCTTGATGGCCGGAGCCACCTCGGGACGCTCAGGGTCGATCATGCCGGACAGTCCGCAGAACACGAGGTTGTTCTCGAGCGCCTCGGCGGCAAAGTCGGTCGGCTTCTCGGTGTAGGTGCGGCTGGCGAGCGCGAGCACGCGCAGCGCTTCGTCGGCCATGGCCTTGTTGGCGGCGAGCAGCTCGTCGCGCTTGGCATCGGTCATGGGGACGATCTTGCCGCCCTCGTAGACCTGCGTGCACAGGTTCAGGATGACGTCGGGCGCGCCCTTGGTGTACTGCTCGTAGGTGCCGTCGCCGGCGTCGACCACGACGGACATCATCTTACGGCCGGAGTCGAACGGAGCCTCGCCCACGCGCGGCTGCTCGTCGACGAGATTGGTCATGCCGGCGCGGCCCGCGTCGTTCACGAGCGCGCACTCGGTGGGCTCGCCCACGGCCTCGCCGGCCTCGGCGTCCCACTTGGCGTCGGAGCACAGGGCCATACCGGCAAGGAGCTTCTCCTCGGAGGAGGCAAGCTCGTGTTTGACGACCGTCATCTTGTTCTGGGTGAGCGTACCGGTCTTATCGGAGCAGATGACCTGGGTGCAGCCGAGCGTCTCGACGGCGGACAGGTTGCGGATGATAGCCTGGCGCTTGGCCATCTTGGTGACGCCGATGGAAAGCACGATCGTCACGACGGCCACGAGACCCTCGGGGATGGCCGCGACGGCGAGCGACACGGCGACCATGAAGGTGTCGAGCAGCATGTGCGGCTCGGCCATGACGTTGCCGATGCCGCTGCGGATGAGGTCGACAGCGAAGATGACCACGCAGATGACGATGACCATGATGGTCAGGATCTTCGAGAGCTCGGCGAGCTTCATCTGAAGCGGGGTGAGCTCCTCTTTCGCCTCGTTCAGGGCGCCGGCGATCTTGCCCATCTCGGTCTTCATGCCGGTGCCGACAACGACGGCCTTGCCGCGGCCGTAGACCACGGTGGAGCCCATGTAGCACATGTTCTTGCGATCGCCCAGCGGCACGTCGTCGGCGCCATCGAGCGAAATCGGATTGGTGTGCTTCTCGACGGGGACGGACTCACCGGTAAGGGCGGCCTCCTCGATCTTCATGGACGCGCTCTCGAGCACACGGCAGTCCGCGGGCACGGAGTCGCCGGCCTCGAGCAGCACGATATCGCCCGGCACGAGCTCGGACGAATGGAGCGAGATCATCTTGCCGTCGCGGATGACCTTGGACTGGGCGGCGCTCATCTCCTGCAGGGCCTCGAGAGCCTCCTCGGACTTCGCCTCCTGGATGACGCCGAGCGCGGAGTTGATGATGACGACCGTCATGATGATGATGACGTCAGCCCACTCGGACTCGCCCTGGATCATGCCGGTGACGGCGGAGATGACCGCGGCGACGATAAGCATGATGACCATCGGGTCGGCCATCTGCTCGAAGAAGCGGATCCAGAGCGGAGTCTTCTCCTCCTCGTCGAGCTTGTTGGGACCGTACTGCGACAGGCGCTGCTGGGCAGTACTGGCGGTAAGGCCGGTTTCGGCATTCGAGGATTGGTCCTCGAGCACCTCTTCAGCCGAAGCCAAGTATTCCTTCTGCATACTTTGCTTCCCCCTCTTGGGAACAACATGCCGACCAGCAGATTTTGCCCGATCTTAATTCCCTCGAAGAAGGGCAAGGGCCTCTAGAGGCTGCGTACCGGTCGACGGCTTGCAATGAGCAAAATAATACTCCAAATCCACACGCCCACGGGGAGGTGCAGACCAGAGTGGAACCACGTTTCGAAGCGGGGAAACCGTGCATCGAAGCCCGTTTTCCCAGTGCTACGGACTGTGTGCGCCTTGTGTGCGGCGCCGTTCACCCGCAGTCGAGCGGCCTGTATCAATCGGTGAACGGTCAGGTCATGGCATATGACTGAGGGCTGCCGCGCGGCACCGATGGGTTTCGAATCTGATACTCAACGGATTCCATATTCGCAGTGCGCTACAGTTACTGCACCGCGTGCCCTCAGATATACGCGCGCGGGGGCTCGCATATGCCTTGCGAGCCCCCGTGCACACGGAAAAGGGAGAGACAAGTTTTTCCGGCGAGGGACCTGCGCCAACAGGTCCCTCACGTGTGGAGCGCTACATAATCGAGCCCAGGAAGTTGGGAACGGCGCGATAGAGCGCGAAGAGCATGAGAGCGGTGTAGAAGATGTAGGACACCGTCATGCAGATCTGCAGGGCACGCGGCTGCTTGACACCGCGGTTGACATCCTTGCGCCAGATCATGCGCGTGATGAAGAAGCCGGCGGTCGGCGTGCCGATGGAGGTCAGAACGTTCGAGAAGTAGGTCAGCTGGATGGGCGAGCTGCCGTAGGCGAACGCGATGGCCGTGGCACCAAGCAAGATGCACGCAGCGGTGATCTTGATGTTCTTGGAGTCGAGGTTGGTCGGGAGGTTCAGACCGGCGTTCAGGAAGACGGAGCAGCGGCCGGTGTTGCCCATGATGGCGGCGAAGGCCGCAGCCAGGAAGGCGATGCCCATGACGACGTTGGCGAAGCTGCCGAAGACCGGCTCGATCATGACGGCGAGGTCGCCGATGTTCTTGATGTCCTGGCCGGTGGGGTTCAGCACGATGGCGCCGACGATGATGACCGCGCCGGAGATGACGACGGTACCGAGAACCTGAGCAAGAGCGTCAGAAACCATAACGCCGTTGAAGAGGTCCTGCTTCTTCCACTCCTTCTCGACGCCCAGGTAGGTGCCGTACATACCGGCAAGCACGGAGGCGGAGGAGCCGAGGAAGCCGAGAACGGTCACGAGGCTGCCCTCGGGGAACTGCCACTGGGTGAGGCCCGCGGCGGTGGCGCCCCAGTTGGGGCCGCCCGTCATGACGAGCACGACGATGAAGGCGATCGCCATGACGGCGATGCAGACGGTGACGGCCTTCTCGATCTTGCCGTACACGCCCTTCATGAAGTAGCACAGGAACACGAAGACCATGACGATGGCCGCGCCTATCTTCCAATCGATGTTGAAGATCAGGCTCATGCCGGCACCGATGCCGGCGACGTTGCCCACGTTAAAGCACACGCAGGCGAAGAAGGTAACCAAACCGACGAACGTTGCCGCGGCGTTGCCGTAGTAGTGGCGCACGGCGTCGATGGTGGGCATGCCGGTTGCCATGCCCAGGCGGTAGGCGACTAAGATGAAGGTCGTGCCCATGAAGATAACGGGCAGAAGGACCCACAGCAGCTGGTAAGCGTAGTCGCCACCGAGCATCGCGGAGGTGGTCAGAGAACCGGGGCCAAGCTGGATGCCGGCAAGGATGAAGCCGGGTCCCATGCGCTTGAGCAACTCGGTAAAGGGCAGGCGCTTAACGCTCGAGGGCTCAAAACCGAAGACGTTATCGGCAGCGACGAGGCCCTCATCGACAGTGGTGGTATCTGCCATTGAGATGCTCCTCTCTTTTATAAGAGAGGCGGCCACCGCAACCCCGTAGGAGCTCTGAGGGTTCGCGATGGCCGCCCGATTTCACACGCGGGGCGTATGAGGATAAGTTAGCCTTACGCGAACTGGGTCATATCGACCTTGTCGAGGCCAGACTTCTTGATGCCCTCGGCGACCCAGTCCTTCTCCTCCTGGTCGAGCGGGAGAACCGGCTTGCGCATAATGGCGTTGGAGAAGATGCCGCGCTGGTACAGCGTCTCCTTGAGGCGAGCGTGGGCCTCACCAGAGGGCTGGCCGCCGCCGTAGATGGCCTGGGCGATGTGATAGATACGATCGGACCAGTCCTGGGCCTCCTTGAGGGTGTGCTGCTCGGGGTTCTTGAAGACGTCCCACGCCGGGCAGATGAGCTCAGGCACGCAGCCAGCGAAGCCGATGAGGGCGCCGTCCATGCCGGTGAACCAAGAGGGGCAGAGGGTCTCGTCGTGGCAGGTGATCAGCGAGATGTCGGGGCACTCCTCGCGCAGGACGCGGACGTCGTGCTCGTAGATGGAGGTCACGCGGGTGCCCATCTTGATGCACTTGACGTGGTCGATCTCCTTGCACATCTTGACGAGGGTCTCGACGGGATAGAAGGCCTTGGAGGTCGCGGGATAGAGGTGGATGATGATGTCGATGTCAGCACCCTCGGCGACGTCCTTGACGTACTGGAACGGAGCGTCGGGGTTCATGCCGAAGCGCAGCCACATGTGAGGCGGCATGAGCAGGATGCCGTCAGCGCCGGCAGCCTTGGCCTCGGCGGCCATCTCGATGGCGCCAGCGGTGTGCTCGCAGTTGACACCGGAGATGATGGTCATGCAGTCGCCGCACTCCTCAGCGCAGATCTCGACGACGCGCTTGCGCTCGGCCTGGGTCAGGCTGGTGATCTCACCGGTGTGGCCGTTGCAGACCAGGCCCTCGATGCCCTTGCCATAGAAGGACTTGATCCAGTGCAGGTAGGTGCGGAACTCGGGCTCGTTGATGGAGTAATCCTCGTTCAGCGGCACGGAGACGGCCGGGAAGATGGTCTTGAAAGTAACGGTCTTAGCCATGGTCGGAAATCCCTTCTCACGCTTTGAAACTGTACGGGCTAGCTGGGCCCGCGTAGCAAGTACTGCAAACGTTTGCTTTGCTTGACTAGTATTAAAGCCGGAGTGTGGGTCGATTTCAATGAATAATGCAACTGTTGCAACAATTTGCATGGGCGATACGCTCAGCCCCTATTTGCTACCGTTCATCCTAAAAACAGCAGGTAATTAGCTGTTTACTTAGGTTATAGCAGGATGGTTAGGCGGAATGTGTCTCGCAAATGTCTTGCATGCAAGTTTGTGCAATCGTTTGTACTATTCATCTGATTTACCGTGGATTACGTCCGCCGATACTTGCACAAACCGGCAAGTCAGGGCCATATTAGGTACGAGATTTCGCTTGGGTCGGATGCGGGCTTCGACCACACATATATATAGAGTAGACAGGGAGGGTGTCATGCCGACACTGAAAGACGTTGCCCAGCTGGCAAATGTCGACGTGAGCACCGTCTCACGCGCCCTCAACAACACCGCTCACGTGCATCCCGCCACGAAGGCACGCATCCTCAAGGCCGCCAAGGAGCTGGGGTACCGCCCCAACCCGATCGCGCAGGGGCTGCGTCGCGGCAGGCAGCACACCATCGGCATGGTGCTCCCCCGCCTGCAGCTCACCATCTTCGCCGAGATCGCGCAAGGCGTCGAGGAAGAGGCCCAGCGATTAGGTTACTCCATCATCTATGCCAACAGCGGCGATGACCCCAAGCGCGAGGCGGAGAGCCTGAATCGCATGCGCAGCGGCTTCGTGGACGCCATCATCATCGCCGGCACGGGCAAGAACGGCCGTCTGCTGCGCGACATCCAGACGGAGGGCACGCCCGTCGTCCAGGTTGTCCGCATGCAGGAGCAGAGCCTCTCGAGCGTCGTGGCCGACTACTACGCCTGCAGCTACGAGGCCATCCATTACCTGATGGAGCAGGGCTGCACGAAGATCGGCCTCATCAACAGCCCGCGCTCCATCTCGCCCTACAAGCGCCGCTACGATGGATACCGCGACGCCGTGCGCGAGCACGGACTCGAGAGCATCTACGTGACGCCCTCATCCAACATGGAGCCCAACAACTACGAGTACGGCTACCGCTGCGCCACGCGCCTGCTCGACGAGCACCCCGACCTCGACGCCATCGCCGCCGCCGTGGACATCCAGGGCCTCGGCGCCCTGCGCGTGCTGCACGAGCGCGGCATCCGCTGCCCCGACGAGGTCCGCGTGATGAGCCTGACCGGCCACTCGATCGGCCGCATGCTCGAAACCACGATGACCTCCATGGAGGTCCCCGCACTCGAGATGGGCCAGAAGGCGGCGCGCATGGCCATCGAGGCCATCGAGACGCCCGAGGGCAACAACGCTGCCCGGCAGCACCTCGTGTTCTCCCCCACCCTCGTGGTGCGCGACAGCGCGTAAGGGCTGCGAAAACGCATTCAGAACATGCCGCAAGGCAAACGACCCCGGTTCCGGCCTGCCGCCGGAACCGGGGTCGCAATCGTTTCGGATCGGATAGTTACATCCTGCGCAGGCCCTTCGAGCACGCGTAGACGGCGAGCGCCAGCGGCACGGTGATGGCGAGCAGCGGATAGAAGAAGTTGAGGTCGACGGCGCCGAACAGCACGCCCGCGATCATGGGGCCGACCGACATGCCGATGTCGAGGCCCATGTAATAGGTGCTGTTGGCCATGCCCGCGTGCTCGGGTCCGACCAGGCGCACCGCGGTCGACTGGCACACGGAGCACATGATGCCGTAGCCTCCTGCCATGCAGGCCGCTGCCGCGAACATCGCCACGTTGCCGTGCATGACGGTGAGCAGGACCATCGAGGCGATCGCCGAGATGGACGAGGCGATAAGGAACGGACCGAACTTCACCGTATCGAACTGGTGCTTGAGCAGATAGCGCATGGCGAGCAGCACGAGCGCGTAGGCCGGGAAGAACAGGGTGACCGAGACGTCGATGCCGCGCGCGTCGACGAAGCTCTCGATGAAGGACTGGGTTGCCATATAGGGAATGGTGAAGAGCGCGATGATGAGGCCCGCCGGGACGACGCGCTTGTCGACTAGCGCGAGCTTGCGATGGGCGCGCGGCGCGCCCTGCTGGTCCTGCTTGACGGCAACGGGCTCGCCGGGGTTGCTCACGAACTGCACGAGAACCATGGTCATGACGGCCATAAGGCCACCGAACACGAGGGCGGGACGATAGCCGAACGCATCGCTGATGGCGAGCGCCGCCGCCGGGCCGACCGCCATGCCGAGCGCGTTCATCATGCCGAACATGCCCATGCCCGAACCCACGTGCTCGGGAGGCAGCAGCGAGGCGAACCAGGTGGACATGCACACCGAGCAGAACGCATAGCCGGCGCCGCTCGTGAGGCGCAGCACGGCGACCTGCAAGGGGTCGGTCGCAAACGCGTAGAGGATCATCGAGCCACCCAGGACGAGCGAGCCGATGGTCGCGATGCGGCGCTTGCACATGATGTCGGAGAGGTTGCCGGCGATGGGGCGCATGACGAGCGAGCAGACGTTCATGAGGCCGCCGATGATACCCATGAAGGCCGCGGTCGCGCCGAGCGAGCCCGCGAAACCCGAGATGACCGGGGTCGAAAGCATGGTACTGCTCAGATAGAAGAAGCTCGCCGCCAGCATGATACGCGCGTCGCGCGAAAGCCCGCGGCGACGTCCAACCGCTTTAGTCTCACCCATCTCGATCACCTGCCGCCATCTTTGCCCGGCCGTCCGATGTGCGATGGTCAGGCACCTTAAGGAATGTAGCGCGCCTAGTGTAGCCGCGTCTAACTTTTGCTTCAACGGCCCACACGTTTGAATCGTTTGAGCGAAACGATTCTGCAGCTTTTTGCAAACTGCAGGTCCAGCCGCCATGCTTTGCAGGCAACGTTTGCATGGGCGCTTGGGGATTTGTTTTGGACTCTTCTTGTTGTATCCTGTTCGAACAAGTTACATCAGATATCATAAAATCGATTTCGTAGAAGGAATGTGGCAACTCTTCGATGACGGAAGGTTTGCAAACCCCTGCGAACAAATCGCTTATAATATGCCATTGGTAATTCGTTTTATCAGCGCAAAGGCAACGTCAGATGGAGGTCTGAATGTACAAGCGCACTAAGATCGTCTGCACCATGGGTCCCGCCTGCGACAACGACGATACGCTCCGCGAGATGATCAAGAGCGGCATGAACGTCGCTCGCTTCAACTTCTCGCATGGCTCCTACGAGGAGCATCACGAGCGCATCGAGCGCGTTCGTCGCGTCTCCCGCGAGCTCGGCATCCCCGTCGGCATCCTGCTCGACACCAAGGGCCCCGAGGTCCGCACCGGCCTGCTCAAGGATCACGCCAAGATCACCGTCCACGAGGGCGACAAGATCATCGTCACCGCTCAGCCCACCACCGAGGACTGGCTCGGCGACGAGACCCACATCTCCCTCGACTACTTGAAGCTCCCCTCCGAGGCCGAGGCCGGCTCCCTCATCCTGATCGATGACGGCCTGGTTGCCCTCGAGGTCGAGAGCATCGACGGCCAGGACATGCACTGCGTCGTCAAGAACACCGGTGAGATCGGCGAGCGCAAGGGCGTCAACATCCCCAACGTCGACATCTCCCTGCCCGCCATCACCGACCGCGACCGCGAGGATATCCTGTTCGGCATCAAGGAGAACATCGACTACATCGCTGCCTCCTTCATCCGCAACGCCGCCGCCGTCGAGGAGATCCGTCACCTCTGCCGCCTGAACGGTGGCGAGCACGTCACGATCTACCCGAAGATTGAGTGCGCCCTGGGCGTCCAGAACTTCGACGACATCCTCGAGGTCTCCGACGGCATCATGGTCGCCCGTGGCGACCTGGGCATCGAGATCGCCGCTGAGCTCGTGCCGCACATCCAGAAGGAGATCATCGCCAAGTGCAACGCGGCCTACAAGCCCGTTATCACCGCTACGCAGATGCTCGACTCCATGCAGCACAACCCGCGCCCGACCCGCGCCGAGGTTGCCGACGTCGCGAACGCCATCTACGACGGCACCGACGCCGTCATGCTCTCCGGCGAGACCGCTGCCGGCCAGTACCCGGTCGAGGCCGTGAAGATGCAGGCCCATATCGCACACGAGACCGAGAAGCACCTGCCCGTGCACGCTCCCCTCGTTGCCCCCGAGAACGCTCACGGCACCCGCGTGATCAACAACGTCGTGGGTATGTCCGCCGTGAACATGGCCACCGTCGTGGGCGCCAAGTGCATCACCACCCCCACCACCACCGGCCGCACCGCGCGCCTGATCTCGCACTTCCGCCCCAACGTGCCCATCTGCGCGTTCTCCCGCCACGAGTGGGCCGTCCAGCAGATGATCATGTACTGGGGCGTCGAGCCGCACCTGGCCGCCATCACCCAGGGCACCGTCAACGGTACGATCATCAAGGCCATCGAGACCGCTAAGGAGCTCGGCTACGTCAAGGAGGGCGAGCTGACCGTCGCGACCGCCGGCGATCCGCGTATGTCCATCCACCTCGACGGCAAGGCGACCTCCACGAACGTGGCTTACGTCGCTCAGGTCCGCTAAGCGCACATACCGCAGCTCTTGCGACAGCTTGCCCCCGTCCGGTTCGCCGGGCGGGGGTTTTCTTAGTTTTCCACATGCTTTGCTTTGCTAGTTTTGATTTCTGTTTGATACGTTATTTTAATTTCTAATACATTCTGTACTTATTTTATGACATACTGTTCGTATGAAGAAATTTTATGCAACAGGAGACTCTGCGTTACAGCTCATTCGTCTGGGCCTCCTTCCACGTGACTACGCATCCTACGCGTTTGTCCCGAGCGATATCCTTGATGCCGCAAGTTGCGCCCGCGATATCAAACCGCTCGCCGCTTCCTCAGATGCGATTCGTCGGCTCAGTACCCCTTACACGGCTCTTGTTCCGGAACATGCACAGCGACGGACCTCGAAGCTCATCACATGCAAATCACTATCTGCAACCATCGAGGAACCCTATCTCGTCGGCATCGATGAACACTGTCTTTGCGTCATTCCCGAACTCCTATTCGCGCTGTACTGTCAACAGCACAACATGGCGTCGAGCGTGCAGCTCGGGCTCGAGCTATGCGGAACCTATACACGCCCTGCCTACTCCAACCGCGAGTGCTTCGCTTCTTACGATCTTGGCAAGCTCACAGATGTGCTCTCTATCCGTGGATTTCTTTCCCGTAACCCGGGAATCTACGGTATGAAGCGCGCTACACGATTTGCCCGCTACCTACAGGACAAATCCGCTTCGCCTATGGAAACCAATCTGTTTCTTCTGCTTTGTCTTCCCGTCTCAGAAGGCGGATACGGCCTTCCCCTGCCTGAACTGAATGCCGACCTTCCCATCATCCAATACCTCGGCTCGAATCATGAACCGGGGGTTCGCTATGGTGACCTCGTGTTCAAATCGGCTCACGTCGTCTTGGAATATCAGAGCCAGGAGCATCACAGTGAGCCGAACAAGATCGAAGCCGACGAGGACCGTCGCGATGATATCGAAGCGACCGGCTATACCGTCATGTTCATTACGCCCTTCCGCATCAAGGACTTCGACCGATTCGAGGCCGTAGCGCAGCGACTTGCCTATTATCTAGGCATCGATTTCTCACGGTGCGAGCCCGGCAGGACCGAAAAGCGCCTCGCCCTTCGGAGGCTTCTACTGCCTGCTACATGGAATGTTTAGAATATTCGTATTTTCCCAGTTGCTTGCCGCGCATATGTATAGGATTCACGGGCTAAAGGGCACGACCGGGCGCGAAAGTGAAGTTGGGTACGATTTTTCGGTGCCCATTCGCCACAGGCGGAACACCTTGTAATAAAACCGCAGGATTCAACTGGGCTTTTGTTAAGGGATACAGCACCTGTGAGACTTGGGCACCGAAAAATCGTACCCAACTCGTATACATAGCCTATTAGAGCTTCGCTTGATGAAGGTTGGTGTCTACAAACGCTCCTCAAGCGCCCGATCGGTGGCATCGAGGACGTCGTTGAAGGTGATCTCGAAGAAGTCCTCGGTGAGGAGCTGGTACGGAACGTGATCGGGTACGCCGTTCGTGCGAACGATCTCGTGAGTCACCACAATGGCGTCGTGTACGTGAGGAGCGGCAATGGCATATTGGGGAAACGCCGCAGCAGCCTGCAGGAGCTCCGACGTTTCACGCGGAATCGACGAGATAGGCAGCATCTTGCCGAACCCATCGAAGTCACCCTGCTTCTTGATGCGGAACTGCTCGGACGGCTTGCCGCCGTGCTCGTCAAGAAATTGGTTCACGCGCGTGTTCCACAGGTTGTCCGCCAGCAGGTGAGCCCAGGTGCCCAGCAACAGGTCAAACAAGGTGCGAGCAGGGCTCGGCAGGCAGGGCGCCACGTCGTCGGGCGCGCTCGCGGGCTGCTCTGCCGCCTTCTGTCCCTCGAAGCGCTGGGGAAAATGCACGCGATCGATCGCATTGCGCTCCTGCTCGATCGTCGTCGGCACGACATGAGCGCACTGCAGGTCGCTCGCGGTCAGCCGGGCATACTGCGGAGCCACATAGGTATCCCAGAACTCGCGTTCGCGCGGCTTGGGGATGAACTCCGGCGCCGCAAAATGGGTCTTGCGATACGGGACGGGTTGGTCGATTCCGGGCACCATATAGCCGACCATGATATCCGGCACCAGGTTGCCGAACAGAAACGCGTTGGCGTCGCGGACGGCACGCGTGACGGCGCCGCCGCGTTCCAGCAGACGCTCGGTCTGGGCGATATGGATGTTCCAACTCGGCATGTTTCGCAGCCCTCTCCCCCGTGATAGCAGGGACCCGCGCCAAGCGCGGGTCCCTCTAGTATACGCCGTTAAACAGGCGGTTATGTAAGCCGTGCGGCAACCTTAGGCGCGCACCTCGCCGCCCGTGGCCTTGCAGACCTTCGTGACCAGCTTGGAGTGGGCCTTCTCGACTTCCTCGGAGGTCAGCGTGTGGTCGTCGGAACGGTACGTCAGCGCGAACGCCATCGACTTCTTGCCTTCGCCCACGCGAACCGGATCGCGGTAGACGTCGAACAGGCGCACGCCAGCGAGCAGCTTACCGCCCGCGCTCGTGATACGACGCTCCAGATCCTCGCAGGTCACGCTCTCGTCGACCACGATGGCCAGATCGTGCTCAACGCTCGGGAAGCTCGAGAACTCGTGGTAGGCCTCCTGGTTGCGCGCACCGGAGAGCAGCGCGTCGAAGTTGAGCTCAAAGGCCACCACGGGCAGATCGATATCCATGGCCTCGCGCGCGTCGGGGTGGATCTCGCCGACCCATCCGAGCACCGTGCCGCCCGAGAGAACCTCGGCGCCGCGGCCGGGCTGCAGGAAGGCGTAACCCTCGCCCTCGGCGGGACGGAAGCGCACCTTCTCGATGCGCAGCTGGGCCAGCAGCTCCTCAACCACGCCCTTGCCGTCGAAGAAGCGCAGCGGACGGTACTTCTGCAGCCAGGTGATGTCGTCCATGGCGCCAGACAGCACGCCGGCGAGGCTCATACGCTCCTTGGGCTTGCTCGCGTTCTCGCGGCCGTGGAACAGGCGCCCGATCTCGTACAGCTGCACGTTGGCGGTGCCGTGGGCCTCGTTGTAGGCAACGGAGCGCAGCAGGCCCGGGATGAGCGAGCGGCGCATCTCGGTCTGGTCGGCGATCAGCGGATCCATGAGGACCACCGGGCATCCGCGACCCTCCTCGGACATGCCGATCTTCTTCAGGTCGTCCGCCGCGGCGAAGCCGAAGGTCGTCGTCTCGTTGAGGCCGCAAGCACGAAGGATCTGACCGATCTTGCGGGTGAGATGCTGGTCGCGGGTCAGGCCGCCGATGTGGTTCTTGGCCGCCGGGATGGTCGCCTCGACACGATCCATGCCCCACAGGCGCAGAATCTCCTCGATGAGGTCGATCTCGCGCGGTAGGTCGGGGCGGAAGCTCGGGGTCACAACGTGGAACGTGTCGTCATCGGCGCGCGAGACCGTGCAGCCGAGGCGCGTGAGCGCGCGCTCGACGAAGTCGGCCTCGATATCGGCGCCGCAGATGGCGTGCACGCGCGAGAGGCGCAGCGTCAGCTCGGGCTGCTGCTTCGGCGCAGGATACAGGTCCACGTAGCCGGGTGCGACCTCGCCGCCGGCGAGCTCCTCGATAAGGGCGCAAGTGATGTTGGCGACATCCACGCAGCCGGTCTCGTCAACCTGGCGCTCAAAACGGATGGAGGCGTCGGAGATGAGCGACAGGTCGCGGCTCGTGTGCGAGGTGCGGCCGGCGTCGAAGCAGGCGCTCTCGACCATGACGTCGACGGTGTCGTCCTCGATCTCGGAATCCATGCCGCCCATGACGCCCGCCAGCGCAACAGGGCGCTCGCCGTCGGTGATGAGCGTCATGCCCGCGGAGAGCGTGCGCTCGACGCCGTCGAGGGTCGTGAAGGCCTCGCCCTCCTGCGCGGCGCGGACCACGACGGAGCGCTTGCCGTCGCGGGCGGCGAAGGTGGAGAGGTCGAAGGCGTGCAGCGGCTGGCCGGTAAGCATCATCACGTAGTTGGTGATGTCGACGATGTTGTTGTGCGGACGGATGCCGAGCGCGGTCAGGCGCTGGACCATCCAGTCGGGGCTCGGGCCGACCTTCACGTTGCGCACGATGCGCGCGACATACCGGTCGCACATGCCCTCGCCGTCGAAGGTGACCGTGAGCTCATCGGCGGTCGGAGTGCCCTTCTCCTCCTTGATCTGAGGGTAATCCACGTGGTAATCGCGGTCGTAGATGGCTCCGACCTCACGGGCGATACCCACCATGGAGAGGCAGTCGGGACGGTTGGGCGTGATCTCGCAGTCGAGCACCGTCTCGGAAGTGCCCTGATACTGCGCGAACGGCACGCCCACCGGCGCGTCGGGCGGCAGGATCATGATGCCCGAGTGATCGCCGGAGAGCCCCAGCTCGCGCGCGGAGCAGTTCATGCCGCAGGACAGAACGCCGCGCAACTTGGACTTCTTGATCTTGATGCCGCCGGGCAGCTCGGCGCCGATCATGGCGGTCACGATGTGGTCGCCCTCGTTGAAGTTCTGGGCGCCGCAGACGATCTGCAGCGGCTCGGGATTGCCATCCTCGCCCAGATTGAACTGGCCCACATCGACCTTGGTGACCCACATGTGGTCGGAGTCGGGATGGGGCTCCTTGGACAGCACCTGAGCGGTGACGACGTGGTCGAACGACTCGCCCACGGTATCGACGGACTCCACCTCGGTGCCCGTGCGGATGAACTCTGCGACCAGCTCTGCCGGGTCGCTCGGCAGCTCGATCATCTCGCCGAGCCAACTATACGGAACGCGCATCGCGTCTTCTCCTCTCGATATGTGAAATAACCCTAGGGGTTTTCTTACATCTGACAACGGAGACGGCTTTTCCAGGTGCCCGAGATTGGGGTGAAAGAGGAGGGTGCACGCCTAGCGTGCGGCGCCCAACGATTGAACCCCAAGGTCGGGTGCCTGGGAAAGCCGCAGGGATCAATGGACCTGCAACGGAGACGGGTTTTCCAGGTGCCGCAGATTGCCCTGAAAGAGGAGGGCATAGGCCTTCGCGCCATGCCCGACGATTGAAGGGCAAGGTGCGGTGCCTGGGAAACCCGCGGGGATCAGTCAACCTAGAACTGGTTCAAGAAGCGCATATCACCCGTCATGAGCGTGCGCAGGTCGGGCAGGTCGTAGCGCAGCGCCGCCACGCGCTCGACGCCGATGCCGAAGGCGAAGCCGCTGTAGCGCTCAGGGTCGATGCCGCAGTTGACGAGCACGTTGGGGTCGACCATGCCGCAGCCCAGGATCTCGATCCAACCGGAGTGCTTGCAGAAGCTGCAGCCCTCGCCGTGGCACACGCCGCAGCTCACGTCGACCTCGCAGGAGGGCTCGGTGAACGGGAAGAAGTGCGGGCGGTAGCGCGTCTTGCGCTCGGAGCCGAACATGCACTTCACGAAGTAATCGAGCGTGCCCTTGAGGTCGCCGAAGGTGATGCCCTCGTCGACCACGAGGCCCTCGACCTGGTTGAACTGGGGCAGGTGGCAGGCGTCGGGGGTGTCGGGGCGATACACCGTGCCCGGCGCGATCATGTAGATGGGCGGCTTCTGGCTCTCCATGATGTGCACCTGCACGCCAGAGGTCTGGGTGCGCAGCAGGACGTCGGACTCGCCGTGCGCGTGCGCCTCGGAGTGGGCGCAGGTGCCCGGCGCGTTGTCCACGACGTAGAACGTGTCGCGCGCGCTGCGGCTCGGGTGATCCATGGGGGCATTCAGCGCGGTGAAGTTGTAGTAGGTCGTCTCCACGTGCGGACCGTCCTCGACCGTGTAGCCGATGCCGCAGAAGACGTCCTCCATCTCCTCGATGATCTGGTTGATGAGGTGCTGATGGCCGATCTTGGGGCGGGCGCCCGGCAGGGTGACGTCCACAGCCTCGGTGGCCATGAGATCGCGCATGGCGGCGCGCTTGAGAGCGCCGCCGCGGCTCTCGACGAGGCTCTCGGCAAGACGGCGCAGCTCGTTGGCGCGCTTACCCAGAACGGGGCGCTCCTCGGGGGCGACCTTGCCCATCATGTGCATCACCGAGGTGATCTCGCCCTTGCGGCCGAGCAGCGCCACGCGCGCCTGCTCGAGCGCCTCGGGCGTGGCTGCGCCCTCGATCATCTCCTTGGCCTTGGCTTCAAGCTGGTCAAGGTCTTCGATCAGACTCATGAATCATCCCTTCTCTAACAAAAAAACCGTCCTTCGCGCTTGGGACTGCCCCCTCGCGCCAAGGACGGATAAATCCGCGGTACCACCTTGTTTGGCTGCCGGATGTCAGGCCCGACATGCCCTCTTTTGCCCGATCTCGCCCGGGCGGGCGGCTTCCCTACTCAGCACACTTGGCGCCGTTCAGGTCGCTGCTCGGGAGTGAACGCTGCGTCCTTGCCCACGCAGGAAGGCTTTCAGCCGGTGACCTTCCCTCTCTTGCCGGGGCGCGGCGGGCGCAACCCTCTCCGTCATCGCGTTGGGGGCAAGGATAACACAAGGATGTGTGCGCTCGGTGCCTCAACGCGCGATGTCCACTTTCAGGACGGAGATGTTTTCGGACATCCGGCGCCGCGGGCGGGTTGGCCTCTCTGGGGACGTAGCCGGGAGGTGCCACGCCGGGAGTCCCGGACGGCAGCTTCGTCGCGGTGGCCGGCGTGGCGCCTCCCGGCTACGTCCCCAGAGAGGCCAACCCGCCCGAAACCGGCTACACTTAGCCCATGAGAAACGCCGAACAAGGGGGTCGCCATGGGCAACAAGACCAAGCACAGCGCGAAGAAGCTCGAAAAGAAGCTCCGCAAACTCGAGCGCGAGCTGTGGACCTACGAGTACCTGACCAAGATCACGCAGTTCGACGGCGCCACGATCGCACCCGAGAACGGCGCCGCAGCGCGCGGCGAGGCGCTGGCAGCCCTGAGCTCTGCACATCACACGCTGCTTACCCGCGACGCTTCGCGCGAGCTCATCCACGATCTGAAGAAGGCTGCAGCCAAGGGCAGGATCTCCGGTCAGCTGGCCGACGAGGCGCGCGTGCTCGCGCGCGACCAGCGCGAGGCCTCTGCCATCCCAACCGCGGAGGAAGAGGCCTGGACGCGCCTGACCTGCGAGGCCGACGCCGTGTGGCACAAGGCCAAGCTCGCAAACGACTGGGCGTCGTTTGAGCCCTATGTGGACCGCATCGTGGAGACCCTCAAGCGCCACGCCGGCTATCTCGACAGCAGCAAGGACCCCTACGACGTGCTGCTTGACCAGTACGAGCGCGGCCTGACCGCCAAGAGCTTCGACGCCTTCTGCGACCAGGTGCGCGAGACGGTCGTGCCCATCGTGCACGCCATCGTCGAGCGCGGCTACCAGCCGAACACGAGCTTCTTCGACGCGCGTGTTCCTGCCGACCTGCAGAAGAAGATCTCGTTCGACCTCATCGAGCTTATGGGCATCGACCGCGCCGACACGACGCTCGCCTTCACTGAGCACCCCTTCTCCGAGGGCTTCTCCGCGGGTGATGCGCGCATAGCCACCCATATCTACGAGGACAACCTCATCTCGAACGTCTACTCCATCATCCACGAGGCGGGGCACGCCGCCTACGAGCTGGGCGTCGACCCCGCCTACAGCTACACCTGCCTGGCCGGCGGCACCTCGATGGGCATCCACGAGAGCCAGTCGCGTTTCTTCGAGAACATCGTGGGCCGCAGCCGCGCCTTCATGGGCCCGTTGCTCGGCGTGCTGCGCCGCCGCGTTCCGGCCGTGTTCGGCAGCGTCTCCGAAGACGAGCTCTACCGCGCCGTGAACATCGCGCAGCCCTCGCTCATCCGCACCGAGGCCGACGAGCTCACCTATCCGCTGCACATCATGATCCGCTACGAGATTGAGCGCCTGCTGTTCTCCGGCGAGGCAACGGCGCGCGACGTCCCCGGGCTGTGGGCCGACCTCACCCGTCGCTACCTGGGCATCGAGGTTCCCGACGATACGCATGGCTGCCTGCAGGACACGCATTGGTCTGGCGGCGACTTCGGGTACTTCCCGAGCTACGCGCTGGGCAGCGCCTACGACGCGCAGTTCCTGATCGCCATGGTCGGCGACGGCATCGACGTGGGAGCCGCCTGCGCCGCGGGCGACCTCGCCCCCATCCGCTCGTGGCTCGAGCAGAAGATCTGGCGCTGGGGCCGCAGCAAGGACGCCCCCGAGCTCATCGAGCTCGCCTGCGGCCAGCCCTTCGACGCCACGCCGTACTGCGAGTACCTCGCCAAGAAGTTCGGCGCGCTCTACGCTCTGTAACCTCAGGCCTCCGACCGTACGGGCCTGCTAACATGTGGGTACCCTATTCGCAAACGTCCCTTCGTTCTAAGGAAGCACCATGGCCCTTCTGTTCAGCATCCTCGGGCTTATCGTTATCGTCGCCATCATCGCGACGGTGACCGGCAACCTGTTCTTCGTCGTCAAACAGCAGCACGCCGTCATCATCGAGCGCTTGGGCAAGTTCCATCGCATCGTGGGCGCGGGCTTCCACGCCAAGATCCCGTTCATCGACCGCAAGGCCGCCACGGTGAGCCTGCGCACGATGAAGAACGGCTTCGACATCGACGTGAAGACCGAGGACAACGTCACCATCGGCCTCGAGGTCTCCGCTCAGTACCACGTGAGCTACGAGCTCGGCAACACGCCCCAGGAGTCCGGCGTGTACAAGAGCTACTACATGCTCCAGCAGCCTGTGGCGCAGATGCGCGACTTCATCACCGACGCGCTGCGCAGCTCCATCCCCGTCTACACGCTCGACGAGGTCTTCGCCAAGAAGGACGACATCGCCAAGGACGTCAACGCTACCGTGTCCGAGCAGATGGCCGCCTACGGCTTCACCCTGGTGTCGACGCTCATCACCAAGATCGCCCTGCCCGCCGAGGTCGAGAACTCCATGAACCAGATCAACGCCGCGCAGCGCACGAAGGCCGCCGCTCAGGACCTGGCCGAGGCCGACCGCATCCGCCGCGTGACCGAGGCCGTGGCCGAGGCCGAGGCCATGGAGAAGGCCGGCGAGGGCATCGCCAACCAGCGCAAGGCCATCGCCGCGGGCATCAAGGACTCGCTGGAGATCATCCAGGAGACCGGCGTGGGCAACGACGAGGCCAACCAGCTGTTCATGTTCACGCAGTGGGCCGAGATGATGAACGAGTTCGCCAAGAGCGGCAAGAGCGCCACCGTGGTGCTGCCGAGCGACTTCCGCCAGGCGGCGAGCATGTTCGAGCAGATGGTCGTGGCGAGCGACGCCCACGACGCCGGCAACATGCCGCCTGCGACGCCGCAGCAGTAAACGGCAGCGGCTACAGCCAACGGTTAAAGGGCGGCCGGGCGCATATGCCCGGCCGCCCTTTGCTATGCGCAGGGGGAGTTGTACGTGAAAGTTTGGGACCTGTCCCCAAACTTTCACTCGGCGCGGAAGGGCTCCAGCGCCTTGACGACGAAGGCGTTCGCCTCGCGGCACAGCGCGTCGGTCGGCGCCTCGGCGAGCGTGCGGACCAAAGGCTCGGTGCCGCTCGCGCGCACGAGCACGCGGCCGCGGTCGCCGAGGAACTCCTCGGCCTCCTTGACCGCCGTTAGGACGGCAGGATCGTTCATCGCGGCGTCCTTGTCGGTCACGCGCACGTTGACGAGCTCCTGCGGGTACAACTTCACGGGCGCGCACAGCTGCGAGAGCGTCTCGCGCTCGGCGCGCAGGACCTCCATCACGCGCAGGCTCGTCATGATGCCATCGCCTGTGCACTCGATATCACCGAAGATGATGTGGCCGGACTGCTCTCCGCCCAGGCTGTAGCCGTTGGCGCGCATGCAGGCGTACACGTGCTTATCGCCCACCGCGGTGGTCTCGTAGGTGAGGCTCGCCTCGTCGAACGCCTTGAACAGGCCGTAGTTGCTCATGACGGTGGGCACCACAGTGCCGCCGGTCAGACGGCCGTGCTTGTTGAGGTACACGCCGCACACGTACAGGATGAGGTCGCCGTCGACCACGTTGCCGTGCTCGTCCACGGCGATGCAGCGGTCGGCGTCGCCGTCGTAGGCAAAGCCCACGTCCAGGCCCTGCTCGACCACGTGACGGCGCAGGCGGTCGATGTGGGTGGAGCCGCAGTCGACGTTGATGTTGAAGCCGTCGGGCGCGTTGTTGATCACGCGCACGTCGGCGCCCAGGGCGTCGAACACGGGCTTGGCGACCGACGAGGCGGAGCCGTTGGCGCAGTCGAGGCCGACCTTCACACCCTGCAGCGAGAAGTTGGCGCTCGCGATGAGGTGGGCGATATAGCGGTTACGGCCCTGCATGTAATCGATGGTGGCACCGATATGGTCGCCCGTGGCCAGCGGAATCTCGCATTCGCCGTCGATGTAGGCCTCGATGAGCTCGAGGACGTCCTCGTCCATCTTGTAACCGTTGCCGTTCACGAGCTTGATGCCGTTATCGGTATAGGGGTTGTGTGAGGCGGAGATCATGATGCCGCAGTCGAAGCGGCCGTCGACCGTCTCGTAGGCGACGCCCGGCGTGGGAATGACGTGCAGCATGTAGGCGTCGGCACCGGAGGCGACAAGACCCGCGATGAGGGCGGATTCGAACATGTAGCTCGAGCGGCGGGTATCCTTGCCCACCACGACACGCGCCTTGCGATCCTGGCGAGCACCGTAGTACCAGCCGACATAACGGCCGATCTTGAAGGCGTGGTCGACCGTCAGGCCCTTGTTAGCCTCGCCGCGGAAGCCATCGGTGCCAAAGTACTTCATCGTTTCGTTCCCTTCGACTCATCGTCGAGACCGCCGCGGGTTCATGCGGACGCGGCGGCGCGCTGTTCAATCAACTGGCATACGCCAGCGCCACCATTGTAGCGATACGCCCCCGCTCGCGCCAACGTGTCCACTTTCAGGACGGAGGAGCTTCCGGGCACCCGGCGGTGCGGGCGGGCTGGCTATACGGTGAGGAACATCATCGCGATGATCAGGATGAAACCGACGATATCCGTGCCGGAAAACGCCGTGCCGAGCATGATGGCGCTCGTCACCGTGGCGGCAACGGGCTCCGTCGTGCCGATGAGGCCGGCGCGCATGCTGCCGATGTTCTTAACACCCTGCATATAGAGCAGGTAGGCGGCAAACGAACCGATGAGCACGAACACGGCGAGCGTCTCGATACCGCCCGCGTCGAGGGCCGGCGCATTGTTCCACGGCTGCACGAAGATGAAGGTCACGATACCCGAGAGGAACATCGCCGAGCCGGTCACGATCGTGGAGCCGTACACCGGCAGGATCTTGACGGGCAGAATCGTGATGAGGGCGGCGCCCAGCGCAGTCAGAAGACCCATGACAAGGCCCATCGGCGGAATGGACAGGCGCGTGAGGTCGCCACCCGTGGAGATGAGCACGGTGCCGGCGAAGGCGAGCGTAAGGCCGGCGATCTCGCGCTTGCGCGGTCGGCGATGGGCGCTCACGCAGGTGTATGCCATGATGAACACGAGCTGCAGGCACTGCAGCACCGTCGCCGTGCCGGCATTGGTGAGGCGCACTGCGTTCAGGTAGAAGAATTGGTTGGCCAGAAGGCCGAAGAAGGTGAAGATCAGCTGCGTACGCCGATGCGAGGGCGTGGTCCACAGCTGGATGAAGCGCTTGCGGTCGAACAGCAGGATGATGAGCATGAACAGACCGCCCGCCAGCAGCTGGCGCACGCTCATGAGCCACATGGTGTCCACGTGGTAGACGTCGAACAGGGCGCTCGCCGCAGTGCCCGAGAAGCCCCAGAACGAGCCGCCGAGCAGAGCGCAGGCGACACCGATGATCATGCGGCGGGAAGCCTCGCCGTTCAGCCTGTCGCGCCAAGCACGACGCGCCGCGCGCGATGTGGCGTCGACACCTGAAGGTACCGATTCCCGTCCTTCGATCACGCGCTCGTCTGCCATGTTCTCCCCTCCGTCCGTCTCTGTGACCCGATGCCGGGCGCACAGCGCTCCGACCCGATTACCTTAACGAACATTTTTGCTGGTTAATAGGCATTTTCAGCATATCGGCAGCGAAATATGCGCCGTACTTCATCAAGCTGAAGCACGCCCTTGGAAAACGCCGGCGGCACGGCCGCTTTGGCACTTTGCCTCGATAAACTCATCACAAGTGGAGCGATGACGCGGGAGCGTCGCCGCCTTGGCTCCTCCGCATGCGCATCCCGCGCGCCCGGACGCGACATGCGGGTAAGATAACGGGTATTACCGAAAGCATCAGCCCCGTATGCGAGCCGAGCGCAAGGAGTCCTCCCATGACCGATACCGCCCATCAAGACAACACGCCCGTGCGCGAGCGTGCGCGCGCCATCCTGGATGCGAGCCCCCACCTGCACGGATTCGACCTCGAGCGCCGCGAGGAGGTGGCCGAGCTCGATGCCGACGCCTACGTGATGCGCCACGCCGCATCGGGCGCACGCCTGCTCTACCTGGCCTGCGAGGACGAGAACAAGGCCTTCGCCATCGGATTCAAGACGCCGCCCGTCGACGACACGGGCGTGTTCCACATCCTCGAGCACTCGGTGCTCTGCGGGTCGGCTCGCTTCCCGCTCAAGGAGCCGTTCGTCGACCTCATCAAGAGCTCCATGCAGACGTTCCTGAACGCCATGACCTATCCCGACAAGACGGTCTACCCCGTGGCCACGACCAACGAGCAGGACCTCCTGAACCTGATGGACGTGTACATGGACGCGGTGCTCAACCCCGCCATCTACAGCAAGAAGGCCATCTTCGAGCAGGAGGGCTGGCACCTGGAGGTCGATGACGAGACCGACGAGCTGCGCTACAACGGCGTCGTGTTCAACGAGATGAAAGGCGCCCTCTCCGACCCGAGCGACGTGCTGAACAACGCCGTCATGCGCGCCCTGTTCCCCGACACGGCTTATGCCTTCGAGTCGGGCGGCAACCCGCGCGCCATCCCGACGCTCACCTACGAGAACTTCCTCGACACGCACGCGCGCCACTACAGCCTGGCGAACAGCTACATCGTGCTGTACGGCGATCTCGACTGCGACCGTGTGCTCGGCTTTTTGGACGAGCGCTATCTGTCCGACCGGGCACGCGCGGAGGCCGACGCCGCCAAGCGCGCCGCCGGCACCCTCGTGGAGCATCCGGGCGAGCCGAACGAGCTTGCCCTGCAGGCGCCTGTAACCTGCGACTACACGAGCGTGACGATGGGCACCACTCCCGAAAACGCGCAGGTCGGCATGGCCTATGTGCTGGGAGGAGCACTCGACCGCAAGCGCGTGCTCGCGGCGGATGTGCTGTTCGACGCGCTGCTGGGCTCCAACGAGGCGCCGGTCAAGAAGGCGATCCTCGCCGCCGGTCTCGGCGGCAACGTGCTGAGCTACACCGAGGCCGCTTGCCTGCAGCCCTATGAGCTCATCATCCTGCAGGGCGCCAAACCCGAATCGGCGCGTGCGCTGCGCCAGGTGATCGAGGACGAATGCCGCCGCCTCGTGGAGGAAGGCATTCCGCGCGATCGACTGGAGGCCGTCATCTCGAGCGAGGAATACGCGCTGCGCCAGCGCGACTACGGCATCGCTGACGGCGTTGCCATCGCCTGCGACCTGCTGGGCTGCTGGCTGTACGACGACGATGCCGCGACCGCGGCGCTTCAGTACGAGCCCGTCTACGCCGAGCTGCGCCGCGAGCTGGACGGCACCTACTACGAGGACCTGCTGCGCGATCTCGTGCTCGAAAGCGACCATAGCGCCCTGGTGGAGCTCATCCCGGTCGGCGCCGAGGAGGCAGGCGAGGACCCCGAGATCGCCGAGCTCGCTGCGCTGCGCGCGCAGATGTCCGACGCGGACCTTGCCGCCGTCCGCGCCGAGGTCGATGCCCTGCGTGCAGCGCAGGAGGCCGAGGACTCGCCCGAGGCCAAGGCGACTCTGCCGCGCCTCCACGTATCGGATATCGGCCCTGCGCGCCCGGAGCCCGCGCTCACGCTCGACACGCGCACGCCGCTGCCCTGCCTCAAACACGACATCCCCACCCATCGCCTCGTCTACCTCATGGCGTACTTCGACCTTACGCACGTGAGCTACGCCGAGCTGCCCTACGTGTCCATCCTTGCGCGGCTGATGAAGCAGCTGGGCACCACGGAGCGCAGCGCATCCGAGCTCGACAGCTATATCGGTTCGAACCTGGGCTTCTTGGCGTTTGCGCCCGAGGTCATGGCGCAGCCGAACTGGAAGCTCGCGCGCCCCGTCCTCACCGTGGCGGCGGGCGCCCTCTCCGAGAAGCTCGACGCGCTTGCGAGCATCCCGGCGGAGGTCTGGGGCAAAACGGTCTTCAACGACACGGAGCGCATCCGCGACGTGCTGACGCAGATGCGTATCGGCATGGAGCAGAGCTTCATCACGGCAGGCCATCAGGCCGCCCTGCAGCGCTCGTGGAGCTACGTGTCGCCCGCCGGCATGGTGTCGGAGAACCTCTCCGGCGTGGACTTCTACCGCTTCCTGCGCACGCTGCTCGACAATTTCGACGAACGCGTCGACGAGCTGGTCGGCAAGCTCACCGAGCTGCAGGAGCGCATCTTCACCTCGTCGGGCACCGTCATGAGCTTTACCGGCAGCGATGAAGACTACGAGCATTTCTGGCAGATCGCCGGCACGATGGGGCTCGCCCCGCGCACCGCTCCTGCCAAGGAGCTCTACGTGCCCATGCCCGAGCCCAAGCGCGAGGCGTTTATCATCCCGAGCGACATCTGTTATGTGGCGAAGTCGGTCGACCCGCGCGCACTCGGCCTTGCCATGGACGGCACGTGGAGCGTTGCCGCGACCGTGCTCTCCTACGACTTCCTGTGGAACGAGATCCGCGTGAAGGGCGGCGCCTACGGCTGCGGTTTCCGTGCCGTCAACAACCGGCGCCTGAGCTTCTACACCTATCGCGATCCCGCGATCGACCCCTCCATCGAGCGCATCGCCGAGGCGGGGGCCTGGCTCGACGGGTTCGATCCCGACCCGCAGTCGTTCGAGGGCTTTATCGTGTCGTGCGTCGCCAGCCACGATGCACCCGTGAAGCCCTACGCCCTCACGCGCAGGCAGAACGCCGAGTTCTTCTCCAAGCGCCCCGTGCATTGGCGCGAGCAGCTGCGCGCCGAGATGCTTGCCACCACGCCCGAGAAGCTGCGGTCGCTCGGTGAGGTCATCGGTCGCGTTGCCGAGGAATCGGCACTGTGCGTCTTCGGAGGCCGCGAGGTCATCGAGCGCAGCAATGCGGGCCTGAACCCAATCGACCTGCTGGCTTAGCAACAGGGGCCGGGATTGATCTTGTCGCCCGGCCCCATCGGCATCCTGTTCGAAAGGCGCCCCATGAGCGAGGTTGTCACGCACACCATCGACCCGGTCTTCGACGCGCGGTCGCGCGTGCTCGTGCTGGGCACGATGCCCTCGCCGGCCTCCCGCGAGGTCGGCTTTTTCTACGGGCATCCGCAGAACCGCTTCTGGCGCGTGATGGAGCGCCTGTTCGGGCTTGCCGACCACGTTTTGGTTGAAAACGAGGCGCGCATCGCGTTCCTGTTGGAGCACCGCATCGCCCTGTGGGACGTACTGGCGTCCTGCTCCATCGAGGGCGCATCCGACGCGAGCATCGCCGACCCCGTGCCAAACGACCTGACGCGCATCCTGAATGCCGCGCCCATCGAGCGGGTGTTCACCACGGGCGGCACGGCGGCCAAGCTGTGTCGCCGCTTTGACGGTGCGCTGCTGCGCGAGCGGGGCATCGAAGCGGTGGCGTTGCCCTCCACGAGCGCAGCCAACGCGCGGATGCGGCTGGACGACCTGGTGGAGGCGTATATCCCACTGCGAGACGCTGTCAAGGGAGGCGCTCATGGGCGGTAACCGCAACAAGACGGCCCTTCGCCGACATGTCCTCCAGACGAGGGATGCCATACCTTGCTGCGAGCGCCGCGAACGCTCGCAGCGCATCTGCCACGAGCTTATCGCCCTGCTAGACGTTCTCACCGCCAGCCGCGCCGCGACGTCCACCGTTGCCGTGTACGCCGCCATGCGCTCGGAGGTCGACCTTGATGCCTTCATCCTAGGTGCGTATGAGCGCGGTTGCCGTGTTGCCTTTCCCTGCATGCAAGAGGGGCAAACGCACCAGGTCATGTGCATGCGCGCAGTGAGCGCCCATGACTATCGCGAGAACACCGCGCCGTTTATTGTTCATCCCGTCGCGTCGTTTGAGCCCGCGTCGGGTGAAGCCGATCGCTTTCCTCTTGTTCTGCCGAGCGAGATCGACATGGTCACCGTGCCGCTCGTCGCCTTCGACCCACAGCGCAGTCGGCTGGGGTATGGCGGCGGCAACTATGACCGCTACCTGCCGGATCTGAGACCAGACTGCCTGGTGGCCGGCGTCGCTTTCGCCGAACAGCAGGTCGAACGGGTTCCCACCGAGCCGCACGACCGTCCGCTACCACGCATCATTGCCGGCTGACGCCGCGCACGCCCCTGTTTGGAGAGCGAAGCAGCCTTTTTCGAAAAGTTAGTTCAGATATGCGTAAGCGCACAGAACTAGTAGGTTGATTTTTCAGGCAAAAAACATGTCCGTATTGGCTGCTTAGCCAACAATCTGCAATTAATAAAACTATAACGATATCTATTTAGTCTCGAGAGCGCCCGCTAAGAGCAGATTATTCAACCAATCCTTTTACTGGGTAACGCATATCTGAACTAACTTTCACCTTGAACTCGATAAGGCACCGAATTCCCGAAGAACAGAGCGAAAAATCGCTACTGCGCGTCGCCCGCCTGGCGAATGTCGTAGGGCGTCGTCTGGTAGACGTAGTAGTTCAGCCAGTTGGTGTAGAGCAGCTGCGCCTGGGCGCGCCATGTGTTGAGCGGCTCGCGCGTAGGGTCGTCGTTCGGGAAGTAGTTGACCGGAATCTCGGGATCGATGCCGCGTTTCAGGTCGCGCTCGTACTCGAGCTTGAGCGTATCGGCATCGTACTCAGGGTGGCCGAACACGAAGAACCGGCGGCTATCAGTCGACTTGACGATATACAGACCCACCTCGTCCGACACGGCGATGACCTCGAGCTCCGGTACGGCCTCCACGTCCTCGCGCGCGACATCGGTGTTGCGCGAGTGCACGGCAAAGAAGCGGTCGTCCAGTCCGCGCACGAGCGGACTCGACGGCTTGACGAGCCGGTGCTCGAACACGCCCGATGCCTTGGCGGGCAGGTCGCGCTTGTTGATGCCGTAGTGATAGTACAGGCCCGCCTGCGCGCCCCAGCAGATATGCAGCGTCGAGTGCACGTGCGTCGTGGACCACTCCATGATGTCGCAGAGCTCGGGCCAGTAGTCAACCTCCTCGAAGGGCATTTGCTCCACCGGCGCACCGGTGATGATGAGGCCGTCGTAATGGCGCTCGCGCACCTCGTCGAACGTGCGGTAGAAGGTCTCGAGATGGCTTGCCGCCACATGGGTTGCCTCGTGGCTCTTCGTGCGCATGAGCTCGACCTCGATCTGCAGCGGGGTGTTGGAGAGCTTGCGCATAATCTGCGTCTCGGTGGCGATCTTGGTGGGCATGAGGTTCAAGATCAGCACATGCAGCGGACGGATGTCCTGATGAATGGCCCGGTACTCGGTCATCACGAAGATGTTCTCGCCCTCGAGGGTCTCGGTTGCGGGCAGGGCATCGGGTATGCGGATGGGCATGGCTGATCGTCTCCTTGCGCTCGAGCAGATGCGCACCCATTGTACCGTGAGCGGCGGCTGCGTGGCCAAAAGGACATGCAGCCGCCGCTCACGCAGTTCTATCTAGTAGATCTCGATCGTGTCGAGCACCTCGGCTATGAGCTCGATCAGGTTATAGGCGACATTGCCCTGGCCGCGTATGGCGACGACCGCGTCACCGTCGCTGGTCATACCGAGCTTCTCGGTGCCGTTCGCGTCTCTGATGTCGGAGCCCGCCTGGACATCGCCCCGCTTGACGTCGATGATCAGGATGTCCTCGTTGCTGCTCGAGATGGTGTAGCGATCCTTGATGTCGCCGCCACCCGAGGCAAGGCGGATATCCCAAGCGAGCGGCAGTTTGATGCTGAACGATGGACCCTCGTAGACGCGTGCTTCCGTCCCCGACGGAAGCTTCACGTCGGAGGGATCGGGTTCGATCGCCTTGGGTGAACGCGTGATCGCGCCGCTCGTGGAGGACGAATCGTCATCATCGACGTCGGCATCCTCGTCCTTCTTGTCGTCCTCGGTTTCCAGATACTCCTCCCGAGCAAGATCGCGCAGCTCGTCCGCATTATCCACATCGGCATCGAGCAGGTACTCATAGGCATCGTCGATATCGGCCTCGGTCACCTCGCCGCGCCACGCGCGCACAAGCTCGATCGTCACGTCGTCGGTGAGGTCGATGGTCTTATCGGGGCCATCATCCTCATCGATCGAGAAGTCGATGCCATCGTCGTCGTATAGATACATCTTGCCGTCGGCGGCGATAGGCGATGCCAGTACCGTCAGCTCGTAGGATCCCGGCAGGATATCGGAAACGATGCAGTCGGGATCGACAAACCGCACATAGCGCTCGCTGTCGCCCGATGCCGTCTCGCCCTCGATCTCGACGGGAATCGGGCCCGAGCCGCTCTTATTCCAAAACGTCGCGTCGACATCTATCTCGAAGTTTCGCCCCGTTGCGCGCATCCGTTCGGTCTCCTCAGCTTCAGCTTCAGCGCGTTCGCGCTCTCGGGCCTCCTGCGCCTCCGCTGCGGCGCGTTCCTCCTCAGCGCGGGCCATCTCGGAGCTTGCCCACACGCCTCCGCCCACAACCAGAGCAAGCGCGATGCAGGCGCCGATGATGAGGGGGCGGCGCTTGCCATCGGGAATCGAGAAACCCGAAAAGCCGCGGGCAGACTCATCCGGCTGATCGCCTCCACCTTTTTCGTATGTGAAGGCATCCGGCGCCTGTGCATCAGCGTTTTCGCTGGTAGATCCATCTGTAGGTGCCGGGTCTTCAGGTGGAACAGGACCTGCTAAATCGTCGGGCACCGGGATATCCCCCACCTCCTCGCGGGCACTGTCGGAAAACAGGGAGGAAGGTGCCCCTTCCGCTGCGGCGGCATCCTGCGCGTCGCCCTCGGCGACAGAGGACTCATCCACCTGGACCGCGTCGCCCGGCTTCTCCGCGTCTGGATCCAGCGATTCCGCCGAGGCATCCCCAGCGGCATCGTCGACGGGTGCCGGCGCCTCTTCGGGTTCATCGCCGAGCGTCTCGTCCGATACCGCGACCGACTTGCCGCAAAACGTGCAGAAACGCGAATCATCGGGAAGCTTCTTGCCACAGTGCCTGCAGAACATGGCGACCCCCTGTCGTCGGAAGAGCGATAGGTGTCCATTATTGCAATCCAGACAGGTATAGACCTGTTTTAGCAAGACGATTTTCGGCAAGTGTCGAGCGTTTTCCCGCAAAGGTTAGGCATCTGGCAACATTTAGCACCCCGTGGGAAAAGCCTGCGGGACCTACGCCTCCGGCGTATCGGGCCCCCCAGCGTGCTCCTCCTCAAAGCGGGCGATCTCGGCGATGAAGGCCTCGCCGAAGTCGTCGGCCTTCTTCTCGCCGATGCCGGGCACCTCGAGCAGCTCCTCGCGCGATGCGGGGCGCTGGCGGCACATGCCGCGCAGGGCCTTGTCGGAGCAGATCATATAGGGTGCCCACTGGCGCTCGAGCGCAAAGTCGCGCCGCAGCTCGCGCAGCCGCTCGAACAGATCCGCGTCGTCACCCACATGCTGCCGTGCCGGTGCCGGTGCGGCCGCCAGATCCGCGGCGACCGCCTGGGGCAGCGGCTGCTCCGCCTCGTCGCGCAGCAGGTCGACCGCCCGCCTCACCCGAGCGCGGCTCGCCGCCTTCGCCTTTGCCGCCCGCCGCTTCATCGTGAACGAGAACGGGTGCTCGGGGCTGTCGCTCAGCACCTCCGCCGCATACGGACCCAGACCGATTACCGGATACTGCCCCTGCGACTGCACGAGGTACCCGCGGCCGACAAGCTGGCCGATCACGTCCTTGATGCGCCCGGTCGGCTCCGCGGCGAGCGACCCGTATCCCGGCGCCTCGTTCAGCCGGTACGACCGGATCCGCTCGTTGTTGGCTCCATGCAGCGCCTCGGCCACAAGCGCCCGGCCGAAACGGCCGCCGATGTCGCGCACGAACAGCACGGCCTCGCGCGCGATATCCGTCACGTCCTCGGTCTCGTAGGGCGTCGTGCAGTTGGAGCAGTTGCCGCAACCGGCCTCGTCGTCCCCCGTCGTCGCGTGTTCCACGCCGAGCGCACCCTCGTCGCCGAAGTAGCGCAGGATGTACCCGCGCAGGCAACCGGTCGTCTGGCAATAACCCTCCATGGCGGAAAGCAGGCGATAGCGGTTCTGCCGCGCAAACTCGGCGGCCTCGGTGCCCGCAGCCTCGCCTTCGTGCTCGCGGTCGATCAGATAGCGCCGCAGGCGGAAGTCGTTGCCGTTCCACAGCAGATAGCAGCCCGCCGGGTCGCCATCGCGGCCGGCGCGGCCCGCCTCCTGGTAGTAGGCCTCGATGCTCTCGGGCACGTTGTTGTGGATGACGTAGCGCACGTTCGGCTTGTCGATGCCCATGCCGAAGGCGTTCGTGGCCACGATCACGGGCGCGGTGTCGTTGATGAAGGCGACCTGGTTCTCGGTACGATCGGGCTGCGACATGCCCGCGTGGTAGCGTGCCACATGGATGCCTACCGGCTCGAGCGCATGCGCGAGCTTAAGGTACAGCTCGTCGACGGCCTTGCGCGTGGAACAGTACACGATGCCGCTCTCGTCAGCATGGGTCAGGGCGTAATCGCGGATCCAGGCGATCTTGGCCTTGTCGCCCATCTCCTCCACGCCGAAGAACAGGTTCGCTCGGTCGAACCCGGTCACAACGGTTTCAGGGCGGCGCAGCCCAAGGATGTTCACGATGTCGGTGCGCACGCGCTCGGTCGCCGTGGCGGTGAAGGCGGCAACGACGGGGCGCGTGGGCAGGGCATCGATAAAGGTTGCGATATCCAGGTAGGACGGGCGAAAATCCTGACCCCACTGCGAGATGCAGTGCGCCTCGTCGACGGCCACGAGCGGCACGCCGATACCGCCCGGTGCCGCCGCGGCTTGGGCAAACGCCAGAAAGCGCGGCTCGAGCAGACGCTCGGGCGCCACGTACATGATCTGGTACCAACCCTCGCCGGCACGCTTGAGCACCGTGTTCTGCTGACCGAGTGTGAGCGACGAGTTGAGATAGCTCGGGCGGGCGCCGACGGCCTTGAGGGCGCGCACCTGATCGCCCATGAGGGAGACGAGCGGGCTCACCACGAAGGTGATGCCCGGCAGCATGAGAGCGGGCACCTGATAGCAGATGGATTTGCCCGCGCCGGTGGGCATGACGCCGAGCGCATCGCGGCCCTCGAGGATCGCCTGGACCAGACGGTCCTGACCGGCCCGGAACGACTCGTAGCCAAAGTAGCGCGCAAGCGCCTCGTGCGCGCCGCCCATGGTGCGCTCGAACATCTCCGTGCCCTCCATCGCTCCCCTGCCTTTCTGCCCGCGTGGCGCATGCCGCTCATGTCGCGAGGATTATACGCCATGGGTCCAACCGAGCCCCAACCGGGCAAGGCCGGTCGGCGGGCGGCGCCGGCGCGTCGCAAGCGCACGATTCCTGCGCATTCATGGCGGGGTCGTGCAGGCCGCAGCGCTCGTTGTACGTCGCGGCGCGCATGCTAGAATCGGCGCAATATCGCTTGAATTCCGAAGGAGGATCCGTGGCAGCTGCCGATACCCTGTCCGACCGCGCACTCGAGCTCGCGCGCCTCACCATCGTGCGCCGCATCATCACCGCCGTCGCCGTCACGGCCTCGGCACTGCTGCAGGCGTTCGTCATCCAGGCGTTCGTCAACCCTGCCGACCTGCTGCCCAGCGGCTTCACCGGCATCGCCGTGCTCGTCGACCGCATCACATCGCTTGCGGGCGTGCGCATCGACACCTCACTCGGCATGCTCGCGCTGAACATCCCCGTGGCGATCCTGTGCTGGAAGAGCATCAGCCACCGCTTCGTCGTGTTCTCGATGCTGCAGGTCGCGCTGTCGTCGCTGTTCCTGCAGGCCTTTCACTTCGAGCCGCTGCTCGACGACAAGATCATGCTGGTGATCTTCGGCGGCATCCTCTCGGGCATCTCCATCGCGCTCGCGCTCAAGGCGGGCGCGTCGACCGGCGGCACCGACTTCATCGCGCTGCTCGTGTCCAATCGCACGGGCAAGACCATCTGGGGATTCATCTTCGCGAGCAACTGCGTGGTGCTCGTGATCTTCGGAGCCATGTTCGGCTGGGACAACGCCGCCTACGCCATCGTCTTCCAGTTCCTGTCGACCAAGGCCATCGACAGCTTCTACCACCGGTACGAACGCGTGACGCTGCAGGTGACGACGCGCTATGCCGACGAGATCATGACGGCCTATGTGGAGAGCTTCCAGCATGGCATCAGCTGCGCCGAGATCATCGGCGGCTACAGCCGCGAGAAGATGTACCTGCTGCACGCCGTGGTGTCGACTTACGAGGCCGAGGACGTCATCCGCCTCATGCGCACAATCGACCCCAACGTGGTGGTGAACATCTTCCACACCGACAACTTCATCGGCGGCTGGTGGCACGGGCATGTGGACGAGCCGGTGCCGACCGCTGTGCCCGACCCCGACAAGCTGCCGCCGCGCTCATCAGCCACCCGCAAGCGCGGCGCTCTGCTGCAGGACGACGGCCGCTAGCAATTCCCCGCACCCGCTTTCGGGACGGAGACGCCCTGGGGCATCCGCGGCGGCCTGGCCTCTCTGGGGACGTAGCCGGAAGGCGCCACCGGGGTTAGCAAACCCCGGTGGCGCCTTCCGGCTACGTCCCCAGAGAGGCCAGGCCGCCGCGGATGCCCCGAAGCGTAGCGGACGCGGGGCGCTAGAGCACGAAACGGTAGCGGCTGCCCACGTAGTACTGGCGGCCGATGCAGACCGGCTCATCGCGCTCATCGGCAAAGCAGACGTTCAGGAACAGCAGCGGATCGTTGGCCGAAATCGCCAGACGGCTCGCCTGCTCCGATGTCGCGCGAACCGCCTCCACCGTGCGCTGCGGCGTATGCGCAGGACGGCGGCCGCCGACCTCGGCGATCGCATCGAACAGCGATGCATCCTCAAGCGAGCGAGTCCTCAGCTCCTGGTAGCCCTCGTAGGGCAAAAACACGTTCTCCTCGAAAATCGGCTGGCCGTCGGCCGTGCGGATGCGCTGGATATACAGCAGCAGGGCATCCTCATCCAATTGAAGAAACTTCGCCTCGTCGGGCCGCACCGGCACGATCTGCCGATCGATCACATGCGCCCCTGCCTCCATGCCGTTATCACGGCACACCTGGGTAAAGCTCTTCGCGACCCCGGTCTGCAGCAGGCGGCGGTTTATGTGGGGCGTGCTCACGAAGGTACCGCGCCCCTGATGCTTCATCAAGTATCCAGCGGCGCATAGCTCCTCGATAGCGCGGCGTACCGTGATGCGGCTCACGCCGTACTTCTGCGAGAGCTCCGGCTCCGAGGGAATCTTCTCCTTGGGAGCGTAATCGCCGCGGTCGATCTCGGCTTTGATCTCGCCGAAGATCTGCTGGTAAAGAGGGGTCATCCGTTCAGCCATCATGAGTCCTATCAAGAACCGCTAATACGTATATGACGTAATTAATGATACACGTCTGCGCCAAACACACCGCTGCAGATGGCTACAGCTCGTCCAGAATATCCGCCAGCGAATCGATTATCCGGTCGGCACCGGATTGGTCGAGCACCACGCCCTCGTGCGGCCGCAGCGCCAGTACGCGTGCACCCGAGCGCCTACCCGCCTCGATGCCCAGCGGGGAATCCTCGATCACCAGCGCCTCATCGGGGCCCACGCCAAGGGCTCCCATCGCACGTTCATAGATCTCCGGATCGGGCTTGAAGGCCGAACACTCGTGTCCACTGATGGTGAAGTCCAGCACGTTCGCGATATCGGCAACCTCCACAAGCTCGTCGATCAGGTCGCGGTACGACGAGCTCGCGATGGCGCACTTCACGCCACGACGATGCAGCTCGCGCATGACGGGCGCCGCATCGCGGTTGAGCAGCTCGCCATACGGAACCGGGTGCAACACCTGATAGGCGGCATAGCCCTGCCTCAGCTCCTCGCGCCGCACCTCGTCGTCAGGCACGAAATACTCCCAGATGGCCTTCTCGTTCGAGCCGGAAAGGTCCGGAATCTCATCGAACGTGAACCCTTTGGTTTCCAGATACGCCACGCGCCGGCGATTGTAGAACCACTCGGTGTCCACCAGCACGCCGTCCATATCGAACAGAACTGCCTTGATCATCATTCCCCCTTGTACTACACGAGGAGGGGACGGCCCGACCGAGCCGTCCCCTCCCCTATGCACATGCCACAACAGGTTGCAACCGTCGGCATCCCCTGCATGCAAGCTGCCTTTGCGGCGAGCGCGGGCCCGCCATCCGCCCCCTAGAATGGAGCGCGGCAAGAACCCGCACTCGTCTGCGAGCTGACTAGTAGGTGAGCTTCCACATGTAGCGACGCTTGGTCAGCGGGTGCTGACGCGCGTCGGCCAGGTGCTCGGCGAACACGCGCATGACCGCGGTGTGCACGATCGGGTTGAAGTAGGTGGCAACGCTCGCGGGCACGCAGCCGGACAGACCGAAGTCCTTGGCGTCGATGACCAGATAGCGGGCATCGAAGCGCTGCAGGAAGGTGAGGGCACGGGCATCCATGGCGCGGGTGGCGCCGTCGGCCATGAACAGCACGAAGTTATGCTTGTCGTCAGTGAGCTCGAACGGGCCGTGGAAGTACTCGCCGGAGTTGAAGTTGCCGGAGTTGATCCACTGCATCTCCATCATGAGGAATAGCGAGGTGGAATAGGCGACCTTCTCGCTCGCACCAGAGGCCATGAAGTGGATGCACTCGTCGTCCTTGTGCTCCTGCGCCCAGGCCTCGGCGGTCTTGCCCACGGACTGAGCGGCGCGCTCGGCGCACTCGAAGACGTTGGCGAAACCGGCGAGCATCTCTTCGTAGTGCTCATAGCCCTCAGTCTGCTGCAGGATCTCGAGCGCGACGGCGATGGCGTAACCCATCTTCTCGGTCTTAGCGGCGTAATTGGCCTCGAAGCCGTGAACGATGACGTGGTCGACGCCCTTGGTAAGCGCGGAACCGGCGGCATGTGTGATGGCGACCACGGGGGCACCGGCGTTCTTGGCGGTCTTGTTGGCCTCGACGGTCTCGGGGGTGCCACCGCCGAGCGAGCAGGTGATCACGAAGGTGTTGGGTCCGAGCCACGCCGGGGTGTCGTAGTTGAACTCGTTGGCCGTGAAGATCTGCACGTTAAGCTTGTGGGTGTTGTTGGCCAGGAAGTACTTCGCAGGATACAGCTCGGACATGGAGGCACCGCAGCCAACAAAGGCGACGCTGTCGATCTCGTGCTTGGAGAGGACGTCAGCGACGATCTCCTTGGGCAGGTTCATGTCGATCTCGTACATGGAAAAACATTCCTTTCTGTATACGCGCTCGCCACATTGCCGGACGGGCGCATGGATACCGAAGAAGATGCGCGGCGGCGAGGAGGCACATCTCGGGCCGCCGCGCACATGGGAAGAGAGCTTCCGCTAGGCAAGAACGCCCAGAGCGGAGAGGACGATGCCGCCGACGATGGCGATGACGAGCAGCCAGCCGGTCTTCACGCCGCGCTTGATGAGCCAGTACATGATGCCGGTGAGCGCCAGCGGGATCATCTGGGGCATGATGGAGTCGAGAATGTCCTGGATAACCAAGGTGCCCTCGGAGAACGTCGCAGGCGTGGTGGCACCGATGAGAGTGGCGATCATGCCACCGACCGCCATAAGGCCCACGATGCCGCAGACATACATGACCTTGTCCATCATGTTGCCGCTCTGCAGCTTCTGCAGGTACTGGTGGCCACCCTGGTAGCCGAGCTTGGCTGCGAACCAGGTGATGAGCACCGACGGAATAATCGAGATCACCATGGCCAGGATGGGGCCGAGAATCGAGCCCTGCTGCGCAAGCTGAACGCCCAGACCAAAGGCGATAACGCGGATCGTACCCTGGAAGAAGGAGTCGCCGATACCGGAGAGCGGGCCCATGAGGGAGGTCTTGACCGCGTTGATGGAATCGGGATCGAGGCTTGCGGGGTCCTTGGCGTAGCTCTCCTCCATCGAGGCGGAAAGACCGAGAACGAAGGCGCTCGTCTGCGGGGTGCAGTTGTAGAACGCCATGTGGCGGCGGTAGGCCTCTTTCTTGCGCTCGAGCTGCTGGGGATCGGACTCATCCGGATAGCAGCGGTCGAGCGTGGGCACCATGCCGTAGAGGAAGCCCATATTCATCTGACGTTCGTAGTTCCAGGAATCCTGAATGGCCCAGGAACGCCAGAAGAACTGCCAGATCTTTTTGCGAAGCGAAACGTCTTTCGTGGTTGCCACAGGTATCTCCTCCTTACTCATCGTCGTCTTCGAGCGGATCGTAATCAGGGCCGGCAGCGCCGGCAGTGGCAAGCTGGCCGCCCGCGAACTTGAAGCCCATGAGGATCAGGGCCAGGATGCCGCCGAAGATGGACACGGCGATGACGGAGAGACCCAGGTAAGATGCGAGCATAAAGCCGAGGATGAGGAAGACCGTCATGCCCTTGTTGATCATCATGGAGAGCAGCAGGGCCAAGCCGTAGGCGGTGAGGATCTTGGAGGCGACATTCAGGCCGTTGGTGAGCCAATCGGGAATCATGTTGACCACAGCCTGGACCACGTCGGTGCCCGCGTAGACGGCGACGAAGATCGGCAGGAAGTACATGAGCGAGTACAGGACGGTGCCCCACACGATGTGCATGCGGTAGGCGCGCTTGAAATGGCCCTCCTCGATCGCGCCATCGGCGATGTGGCCGAGGAACACGATGATGGAGCGGAAGACGACGCCGAGCAGCTGGCCGAGCACGGCGACCGGGATGGCGATAGTCATGGCGGTCTCGGCCGAGGCGCCGGTTAAACAGGCGAACGCAGAGGCCACGATGCCGCCCAGCACCATGTCGGGCGGCACGGCGGCGCCGACGCTCACCAGACCCATGCTGATGAGCTCGACGGCAGCGCCGACCGCGAGGCCGGTGGGCACATCGCCCAAGACCACACCGACGAGCGTGGCGCCGATCAGCGGCTGCTCGAAGTTCAAACGACCGAGCAGGCGCGAATCGAGCATGCAGAAGACGCCGACAAGGCCGACGAGGAACGCGCTAACGAGCGTATCCATACCCTTCTCCTTTCAAGTAGTTGTATTGCCGTCCCCTTGGGGGATGAAGCCGAAGGTGCTAGAACGAGGTGATGTCCGTACGAGCCTGCGTGGGGGTCTGCTGCTCGTAGATCGTGATGCCCATGTCGAGGAGCTTCTGCGCGTCGGCGCACTCGGCGGCATCCAGGAAGACCGAGGAGTCTTTGCCGCCCACGGCGTGCGCCCCGTCATGGTTCGCGGCGGCGCCGAAGTTGATGGTCGGGAACTTGTAGGACTGGCAGAACTCGAGCATCTCGTGGACGTTGCCGAAGATGAACATGACGTTCTCGCCGAGCGTGTTGAGCTTGTCCATCTTGGCGAGCGCGCGCTCGACCGTGAACACGTTCAGGCGCACACCGGAGGGCTTTGCGAGCCTGAGGGCGCCCTTCTTGACCTCGTCGGTGGCAGCGGCGTTATCGACGACGATGATGCGTTGGGCGCCCACGGAGTTCACCCACGAGAACACGACCTGGCCGTGCAGCAGGCGGTAGTCGAGGCGCACAAGCACGATGTTCGCGGGGCCGGCGCCAGCCGTCGCGGCGGCCTTCTTGCCCTTCTTCGCCGGCGCGGCGAGCGCGCGCTCCTGCTCCTCGGACAAGGCGCAATTGCGCATACCGGAGCGCGCCTCGGCGATGAGGGACTGAAGCGCGGCGCCCGTGACGGGCTCGGGGCTGATGGCGAGCGAGAGCACGAGCGGCATGTTCATACCGCTGATGACGGTGATGCGCCCGTTCTTCTTCATGAGCTCGACCATCGAGTTGTTGACGCTGCTGCCCAGCATGTCGGTGCACACGTACACCGCATCGTCGAGCGCGAAGCCGGCGATCAGCTTCTCCACGTCGTTGGTGATGGGCTCCTTGTCGTCGCGGGCCAAGGAAACCACGTGGACGTTGGACACGTTGCCGAGAACCATCTCGAGCGTGTCGCGGGCTCCCGCTGCCAGCCCGCCGTGCGATGCCAGAATAATCTGATTCATCACGCCTCCTTTAAGTCGTTACGGTCATTATAGACGTCTTAGTCGTTACGTCTATAGTGTGTTAGCCTACCAAAGTGTTTGCTGGCATTTTTCTCCGTTCACGGCTCGTAACCGACCGTTTACCGCCGATGAGGGAATATTTCGGACGCATAAAGAGGTCATATCGGACCGGTAACAAACATGCCGAGACGCGTATGCATCCAACGGGATCGGCTAGGCGAGGGCTCGGATCCGCCACGCTCGGCGTGATGCGCACCGCGGCCTAGCGCGGCGCGAGCCACGCCTGCCAATCGGCGTCGTCGAGCAGGCGGCTGTAGGCGCAGGCCTTCTCGGCTCGCCACGCGCTCGCGTTGAAGCTCATCGCCTCGGACAGACGGCGCACGACTACCGAGGAACGCAGGGCGCGCACATCGACGTTCATGACCGCGATCGAGAGCAGCACCAGGCAGATGCCCACCGCCTTGATGGGACCCATGGGCTCCGCGTAGACGCAGATACCGACCAGCACGGTCGCGACGGTCTCGAACGACGCGACGACCGGCACCTTCGACGCCTCGAGGCCGAGTGCGAGACCGCCCATATACAGGATGTAGGCGAGCGCCGTCGGGATGAGACCGAACCCCGCGAGCACGAGCAGGGCATGCGGGCTTGCGGATGCAGCGATATCGCCCCAGGGGTACGCAAGGACGCCCATGGCCACCCCACCGAAGATGAAGCCGTACAGCGCGACCGCAAGGGAGTCCGCCCGTTCGGTCGCCATCTTGCTGAAGACCGCCAGCAGCGCCCCGAGCAGGCCCGCCACCACGCCGACTGCGATGCCGTACGCGTTGAAACCAAGGCGCGACAGGTCTCCCTCCGTGGCCACGAACACGCATCCGGCCACGTTGAACATCACCGCGGCGACCTTGTTCGCCACGATGCGCTCGCGGTAGAGCACGCGCCCCAGCAGACAGCCGAAGACCGGAGAGGTGTAGAGCAGCACCGACGCCGTGGACATGCCCACGCAGCGCATCGACTCGTAGTACGCGCAGTTCGCACACGCCAGACCGAAGACACCCACCAGCACACAGCACGCAAGCGACTTCCCATCGATGCGAAAGGCCGCAAGCGGATCGCCCTTGGGGCCGCGCGCCCCGCGCACAAGCAGCACCGACACCATACACACCGCGCCCGCGAGCAAGCGCAGCGCCGCGATGCTCACCGACGTCATCCCCGCCGCAGACAACTCGTTGACGAAGATGCCGATGCAGCCCCACATGAGCGCCGCTGCCAGGACCATGAGGTAACCCTTGTTCGCCCCCATCTGATTCACCCCTCCTTTAGGTATGTATCGTTATAGTCGTTATATACCTTTTATGCGGCGTGAACAACACCTTCGTGTACGATGCGCACGGCGCGGGGGCTCTGGAGCATGCGGCGCGGGCACCCCGGCCCGCGCGCACCTGGGACTGAGAGGCCCGTCCTCTCGAAACTCCGCCTTAGTAGGCGACCTTCCACATATAGCGGCGGGTCATATAGTCCTTATGCGTCACCTTGGACAGCGCGCGCATGTACACGTTGTTTAGAATCGGCGAGAAGATCAGGTGGTTGAAGTACTCCGACACCGCATCGGGCATGTCGTTCAGGCCGAGCTCCTTGCCGTCGAGCACGTACACGCCCTCGCCACCGTACTGGTTGAGGAACGTCAGCGCGCGCTCGTCGGCCGGGCGGCAGCGCCCGACACTCATGAGGATGAACACCGACGTGCGCTTGTCGAGCACCTCGAAGGGTCCGTGGAAGAAGTCGCAGCTGTTGGTGGTCACGGCGTCGATCTGGAGCATCTCCTGGATGTTGCAGATCGAGAACACGTAGGCGGCGCCGAATGCAGGGCCGCTCGCCATGACGTTGACGGTCGGCCGGCCGGCGTTGCGCTCCGCCCAGGCGGCAGCCAGCGGCTGACAGTAGTCGAAGGCGCGGCGGTAGATGGGATCGACCAAATCGAAGGCCGCCATGGCCTCGTCGTAGTGTTCGTAGCCCTCCACTTGCTGGACGAGCTCCATGGCGATCATCGTCACCACCGCGGAGTTCGTGCGGCCCATATCGCTCTCGTCGATGGCCAGGCTGTCGTAGCTCACGCGGTAGTCGCACACCTCGGTGAGATCGGACTCATCCACATAGACCGCGACGGTCACCGCGCCGCGCTCCTTGGCGACGCGCGCCGCCTCGATGGTCTCGGCGGTGCCGCGCATGGAGACCGCCACGGCAAGCGTGTTGGCGTCCACGTAGGAGGGCGTTGCATAGACGAACTCGTTGCTCGTATAGGCCGCCGATGCGATGGTACGCGCCTCGTGCTCCATGAAGTACTGGGCGGGGTAGTTACCGCCGTTCGATCCGCCCGCACCGATCCACACGACACGCGTGATGCCACCGATGTCCTTCTTGTCTGCAAGAATCGTAGTGATGAGTGCGCTAACTTGTTCCTTAGTTGTCATTGTTTAGCCCTTTCTTTTGTGGATTCCGGCGGCATTAGCATACATGTTGAATACAAGTTAGGCAATGACCAATTCGTATCCGTTTCAGGCTGGTCACGAGATTCAGCCGTTCTATAACCTTCTTCACCTGTTGTTTGCGTGCTAGACAAGGTAGACTGTCGATGCGATAATCGTTGTGAACAGGTTTGATATAAGTTAGGTACAGCACGCCATGAACGTACGCGAAACCACAGCCAATCCGCTCTACGACGAGCTCGCTACCACCCTGCGCGAGAACATCCTCACGGGCGTCTATCCCCCTGGATCGAAAATCCCATCGGAATCGGAACTCATGGAAGACACCGGCCTTTCGCGCAGCACCGTCCGTCGCGCGCTCGAAGTGCTGGTCGAGGAGGGCTTGCTCGCCAAGAAGCGTGGACGGGGAGCCTTCGTGACGGGCGATCCCGTCGTCGATACCAAGCGCACCGCGTTCACGAGCTTTGCCGCCGAGATGGCCAAGCAGGGCCACGAGGTCGCAACGCGCACGGTCGATGCCGGACTCTCCGCTGCAACCGACGGCGTCACCGCGTTCTTTGGGATTCCCGCCGATGAACAGCTCGTCAAAATCATGCGCCTGCGCTATGTCGACGGAGAGCCGTTTTGCCTTGAGACCTCGTACTTCGGCACCGATCTTGCCGAGCTTATCGACACCGATCTCACCGGTTCGCTGCACAGGGCGCTCCGTGAGGTCTTCCACCGCGAGCCAGCCCGCGGCCATAAGACGTTCGAGGTCTGCTTCGCCACGCAGAACGAGGCGTTTCTTCTCGACGTGCCCAAGATGACGCCACTCATGCTCGTCACAGACTACGTCTGCGGTGCGGATGGTGCCCCGCTGTACGCATCCAAACGCGTCATGCGCACCGACCGCGCGAAGTACCGCGAGCCCATAGGCTGACGGCTGGCACCTCTGGGGACGTAGCCGGGAGGCGCCACGCCGGGGATTTCGGATGGCAACTTCGCCGCAATGGCCGGCGTGGCGCCTCCCGGCTACGTCCCCAGAGGTGCCAGCGGGGCCGGCGGGCCTCCGAAAACATCTCCGTCCTGAAAGTGGACGCCCGGCGCCGCGGGCGGGGTTATACTGCACGGTCGGATATCCGCCCAACGGAAGGAATCGCCCTATGAGCGCGCCGCTCGAAGAATCTGGATTTGACCAGCTGAAGCGCTTGGGACGCTATGTATTCGTCCGACGGATCGTCACGCTGTGCGCCGTCATCATGTCGGCGCTGCTGCAGGCGTTCGTCATCAGGGTCTTCGTCAACCCGGCCAACCTGCTGTCGGGCGGCTTCACCGGTCTGGCCATCCTCATCGACCGCATCACCCAGCTGTTCGGCGTGAGCTTCTCCACCTCGCTCGGCATGATCGCGCTGAACGTCCCCGTGGCATTGCTCGTGTGGCGCAGCATCAGCAGGCGCTTCGTCATCTTCTCGATGCTGCAGGTATTTCTTGCCAGTGCCTTCCTGCAGTTCTGCCCCTTCGAGCCGCTGCTCGACAACACCATCCTATGCGTGCTGTTCGGCGGCGTGCTCAACGGCATCGCCATCTCGCTTGCGCTCAAAAGCGGCGCCTCGACCGCCGGCACCGATTTCATCGCTCTCATGGTGTCCAACAAGACGGGGCGCACCATCTGGCAATACGTGTTCGTGGGCAACTGCGTGATCCTGTGCATCTTCGGCGTGATCTTCGGCTGGGAGCACGCCGCCTACTCGATCATCTTCCAGTTCCTGTCCACCAAGACCATCGACTCGTTCTACCGCCGCTACGAACGCGTGACCCTTCAGATCGTCACCGCGCGCCCGCAGGAGGTGCTCACCGCGTACAACAGCGAGTTTCATCACGGCTCAACCTGCTTCGAGGCATATGGCGGCTATAGCGGCAAGCCGGTGACCTATATCGTGAGCGTCATCTCGTCCTACGAATCGGATGACGTCATCCACCTGATTCGCCGCATCGACCCGCAGGCCGTGATCAACGTCTGCAAGTCGGAGAACTTCGTGGGCAATTTCCACCGTGCACCGGCCGACGAACCCCTGCCCGCCGAGGTCGACGGCACGCCAGCGTCTGACCCTTTGCTGGGGCTTGCCGACAACCTGGCCGACGCCATCCGCTCCGGATCGGAATACTCCGCCAGCAAGGCCGAGCGCGCCCAGCGCGGCATGCTCGGATCGTCAGATGAGTTCCGCCACGCCGCCGAAACCGCCATCGAGCATCTCGATCACCGCGGCACGAAGGAATAACCGACAAGTTTGTACCTGGCACCAACTTGTCGCCGCTGGCGCCTCCCGGCTACGTCCCCAAAGGTGCCAGAGGGGCCGCCTGGGGCGGGTTAGAGGTCGTCGTCGCCGGAGGGAGCGAGCTGGATCAGGATCGCGAGCGCCGCGGCGACCACGCCGGAACCGTTCTCGCCGGTATCGACGCCGCGGCCCAACCCCGATCCCGCGCCGGCGCCGGCGCGGGCCGGCACCGTGAACTTGCGGCTCTTGGGGTAGTTGATGGCACCCAGCTTGTTCTTGAGCTCGAAGGCGACGGTCTTCGCCACGTCGATTCCCTGGTACACAAGGCGCCCCTGCGTGAGCGACACGCTCTCGAGACCCAGGCGCTCCGCACGGATGCGGATGCGCGCGCGGTCGAACAGGTTTTCCGCCGCCAGCGGAAGCTCGCCACAGCGCTCTTCGGTATCGTGCTGCAGCTCGTCCACCTCGGAAAGTAGCTCGGCCGCCGCAAGCTTGCGGTAGATGAGCACGCGCTGGTCGACTGCCGGCAGGTACTCCTCGGCCAGGTAGAAGTCGGCCGGCAGGTTGATGGCCACGCCCGCCTGCTCCAGGTCGGCGCCACCCTCGCCGCGCGCCTCGGCCACGGCCTGCCCCAGCATCTGCGTGAACAGATCGAAGCCCACACTCGACAGGTTGCCGTGCTGCTCGGCGCCCACAAGCGAGCCTGCACCGCGAATCTCGAGGTCGCGCATGGCGATACGCATACCGCTACCCAGATCCTGGAACTCGGACAGCGCGGTCAGGCGCTCGGTCGCCTCCTCGGTCAGCGGCATCTCGCCCGGGAACATGAAGTAGGCGTAGGCCTGCGTAGCCGAACGGCCAACGCGACCCTTGAGCTGATAGAGCTGCGCCAAGCCGAGCCGCTGCGAATCCTCGATGATCAGCGTGTTCGTGCGCGGGTTGTCGATACCGCTCTCGATGATCGTGGTGGCCACGAGCACGTCGACCTTACCCGTGGCGAACTGCACCATGACGTCCTCCACCTCGCGCGGGCTCATCTTGCCGTGCGCCACGGCCACGCGGGCCTCGGGCACGACCTCGTGCACGCGGTCCACGGCGTCGTCGATGGTTTTCACGCGGTTGGACACGTAGTACACCTGCCCGCCGCGATCGAGCTCCAGACGGATCGCCGCGCTCACCGTGTCGGGGTCGTACTCGCCCACGTGCACGATGACGGGACGGCGCCCGGTGGGCGGCGTGGTGATAAGGCTCATATCGCGCACGCCGGAAATCGCCATCTGCATGGTGCGCGGGATGGGCGTGGCCGACAGCGTGAGCACGTCGATCTGCTCACGCAGGTTTTTGAGCTGCTCCTTATGCTGCACGCCGAAGCGCTGCTCCTCGTCGATGATCACGAGGCCCAGGTCGTGCGGGTTGACGTCGGCCGATAGCAGACGATGCGTGCCCACGAGCACGTCGACCTTACCTTCCGCGAACGCGGCGAGCGCGCGCTTCTGCTGCGCGGGGGTACGGAAGCGCGACAGCACCTCGACCTCCACACCGAAGGGGGCAAAGCGGTCGAAGAACGTCTCGTAATGCTGCTGCGCCAGAATGGTCGTGGGGCAGAGCACCATCACCTGGCGGCCGCCGTCCACGCACTTGAAGGCCGCGCGCAGGGCGACCTCCGTCTTGCCGAAGCCGACGTCGCCGCACAGCAGGCGGTCCATGGGCTTCGCGCTCTCCATGTCGGCCTTGATGTCGGCGATGGCCTCGAGCTGATCGCGCGTCGGCTCGTAGGGGAAGCTCTCCTCCATCTCGATCTGCTCGGGCGTGTCGGGCCCGAAGGCGAAGCCCGTGATGGAGCTGCGGCGCGTATACAGGTCGACGAGGTCGAACGCGAGCTTCTTGGCGCTCTTGCGCGCCTTGGTCGTGGCCCGGCTCCAATCCGCCGTGTTGAGGCGCGTGAGCCGCGGGTTATCGCCATCGGGACCCACGTAGCGCGTGATGCGATCAACCTGCTCAAGCGGCACGTAGAGCTTATCGCCACCTGCGTACTCCAGCAGGAAGTAGTCGCGCTCGCGTCCGGCGACCTCCTGGCGCACGATTTCCGAGAACAGGGCGATGCCGTGCGTGGCGTGGACCACGTAGTCGCCCGGCTTGAAGGGGAAGGTCACCTCGGTGATATCCACACGGCGACGCGCCACGCGGCCACGGCGCGCGTCCATGCGCGCGTTGAGGTCGGCGAGGCTGAACACGGCGAGGTGCGCCTCGGGCACCACGACGCCGGAGGGGATGGGCGCATCCACAAAGGTCACGCGGCCGCGCGTGAGCGTGGGCACGGTGATTGCAGGCGCGCTCTCGAGGTCCGCTGCATTCAGCTTATCCGCATCGCGCTTGAGCAGCGCCACCTTGACCTGCGTGCCGCCCGCCACGGTACCGGCGTTTTCGGGCGCCGCCTGAAGGGACTCCTCGAAGGGAATGGACTCGTCGGTAAACGAGAGCTCCATCGAGTCACGGGCACCGCGGTCGGGAATGGCGAAGGCCACGGCGTAATGGTTGTTCACGACCTCCTGGACGCGCGAGATGAAGCGGTTGTCGGAGCCCGCGAGCGCCGGCTGCTCGATCTTGAGCTCGGCGGTCACGGCACCGCCCGCGCGGATGATGGACACGTACTGCAGGCGCTGCTGGCGGCCGAAATCGAGCTGCTGCGGGCGCACGTAAAGACCGTCGAGGTGGCTGACCTTGGCCTCGCCGGCGCGGCACTCCAGGTCCTCGTAGGCACGCGTGCAGTCGTCGAAGAGGCTGCGGGGCTCCGAGAGCACCACAAGGGTGTCGTCGCTCACGTGCGCGAGCGGGCTCACCGTGGACTCGTACATGAGCGGCATGAAGCGGTCGAGCTCGGGCGTGACGATACGCGCCTTGATCATCTCGAGCATCGCCGCGAGCTCGGTATCGTTTTTGGCCGGCGCGTACAGGGCGGCGGAGATGCGGCGGACGGCGTCGTCGGTGAGGGCGAGCTCGCGCACGGGGAAGATCTCGACGGCATCCTCGTCGCCGATAGTCTGGCCCGTGGAGCTCACCATGCGGCGGATGCGGTCGATCTCATCGCCGAAGAACTCGATGCGCACCGGCGAGGTCGCCTGCGCGGGAAAGATATCCACCGTGTCGCCATGCACGCGGAAGAGGCCCGGCATGTCGGCAGCATCGGCGCTGGTGTAGCCCATGCCCACCAAACGCTGGGGCACCTCGTCGTAGGGCAGCTCCTCCCCCACCGTGAAGGTGGTCGAGGCCCAATAGCGGCTCTCACGCGGGGGCACGCAGCGCAAAAGCGCGCGGGCGGAAGCGACCATGACGCAGGGATCGCCCTGGGCGATGCGTCCGAGCGCCGCGCAGCGGCTGGCAACCACGGCGTCGTCGGGCTGGGTGGCCTTCCACGGGTAGTCGGTGCGCTCAGGGAAGCGCACCACGTGCTCGAGACCCAGGTAGGCAGCAAGCGAACGGGCTGCACGGTCGGCCGCATCCTCGCCCGACACGATGTAGACCATGGGTCGCGGGGTACGCGCGAACTGCGCGGCGAGCATGAGGGTGCGGCCGGACTGCGACACGGCGAGCGTGGCGTCCTGGCCCTCGTTGAGCGCGGCCTCGATGGTTTGCAGCGCCTCCGCCGTAAAGAGCTGCGCGGCGATTCGATGAATCAGCATGTGTCTCCCCCGTCCATGCAAGTTTGGGGACAGGTACCAAACTTGCACGCCGAAAGCCCGCCAGGACGAATCCGGGCGGGCGAGGCAAATCGATATCTACCGACATGATAGCGGGAAAAGGGCGCAGGCACCTATTCCCCATGAGTGGGAGGGCGCGCAGTGGGGCAGCGACATCGAACATATGTCCGCACGAGGTTGTAGCATGTCTTCATGGTGAGATCTGCGAAAGAAAGGCAGGTTGGACATGGCAGCTGGAAAGGACAGCAGACGAGAAGCCCGTATCGGTAGCGGCGCCGACCCCCAGCTCGAGGGAATCGGCATCGCGTATCATCAGTCGTCGGACATCGTCGCCGACGCACGTACGATCATCGACAGCGCGCAGGCCGCCGCCCGGCGCGCCGTCAACGTCACGCTGGTGGTGCGCAACTGGCTGTTGGGTCGGCGTATTGCCGAGGAGGAGCTCCAAGGTAAGGGGCGCGCCGACTATGGCAAGCAAATCGTTGCGATGTTATCGAAAGAGCTTTCAAGTGCATATGGAAAAGGGTTCGGGAAACAGGAACTTTATAAGTACGTCCAGTTCTACAACCTGTTCCCCGAGATTGTCGACTCAGTGAGTCGACAATCTCGCCTCCTCCTCACATGGACCCATTACCGCGAGCTCCTGCGCGTAACCGAAGCCGATGCGCGCGCCTGGTACGTCCGCGAGGCCGCTGAGCAGGCTTGGAGCGTCCGCACCCTCAAGCGCAATATCGACACGCAGTACTACCAGCGGCTTCTCCTTTCTGGAGACAAGCCGCCAGTCGTTGAGGAAATGGAGCGAAACACCGCACCCTACCAAACGCGCGAGTTCAAGCAGGCGGAGTTCATCAAGGATCCCTATATGATTGAGTTCCTTGGCCTGCCAGAAGATGAGCGCATACGCGAGTCGGCCCTCGAAGCGGCGCTGCTCGCCAACCTCCAATCGTTCCTACTCGAACTCGGCAAGGGCTATGCCTTTATGGGCCGTCAGTTCCACCTGCGCGGCATAAGCGGAAACTATTACATCGACCTCGTGTTCTACAACGTCATCCTCAAGTGCTATGTGCTCATCGATCTCAAGGTCGGCAAGGTGACCCATCAGGATGTCGGGCAGATGGACATGTACGTGCGGATGTTCGACGACTTCTACCGCCGGGACGACGACAACCCCACGTTGGGCATCGTTCTGTGTTCGGATACCGATACCGACATCGCACGATACTCGGTGCTTTCCGGCAGCGAGCAGCTTTTCGCCAGCAGGTACAAGCTCTATCTGCCGACCGATGAGGAGCTGCGCGCGGAGATCGAAAACCAGAAGGCACTGTTCGAGCGGCAAGCCGGAGATCGAGATAACGTGTCGGATTTCGGCCAAATGCCCACAGAATCCGAACCGTCCACGTAGGCGAGCGAAATAACCCTCGGGAGTGATTTCGCATCAGGCGCGGCCGGTTGCGCGCAGGTGGTACTCACGCTCGTAGCGCTTGGCGAAAGCAAGCAGGAGCAGCACGGCCACGATGGAGAACGGCACGCCGGCAAGACCGATCCAGTTGTAGGTCGCCCCGGTGTTCAGCACCATCTGGCCCACCTGGGCGCCAATGGCGTTGCCGCCGTTGAAGGCAATCTGCACGCAGGCGCCTCCAAGCAGCTCTCCGCCACCCTGGCCGACCTCGACCATCAGGATCTGCTGCGGACTCGAAACGAAGAAAAGACCGACCGACACGAGGAACATGAACAGGGCGCACAGCATCTGCCCACGGCCGAACAGGAAGATGAGCACGAGCGCGATGCCGCCAAGCGTCTGGCCCGCCGCGGCGGCGATGCCCGGGCTCTTGAGGTCCGCCGCACGCCCGCCCAGCGTGGAGCCCACGACCATGCCCGCACCGGCGAGCACGAGCAGCATCGGCACCACGGCCTCGGCAAAGCCGCCCATGTGCTGCAGCCAGGGCGATACGTAGCTCCACCAGCAGAAGATGCCGGTGTTGCCCAGCAGCACCGCCGCCAGGATGAGCCAGGGGCCGGGCGCCTTCAGAAAGGCGAACTGACCTGCCAGGCCCGCATCCGGAATGGCATCGAGCGCGGGCACGAAGCGGAGGATGAGGATGGCCGCGAGCACCGCCCAGCCCGTGGCGAACACGAACGGCGCATGCCACGAGAACGCACTTGCCATAAGCGTGCCGGCGGGCACGCCGATCATGTTGGCCACGGTCTGGCCGAGCACCATCGTGGCGACCGCCTGCCCCTCGCGGCCCGGATCGGCAAGCATCTTCGACGCGAGCGTCGCCGTGCCGAAGAACGCACCATGCGGCAGACCGGCGATGAAGCGACCAATCAGCAGCATCGTCGGATCGCCCGACAGCGCCGACACCGCGTTGCCCGCAGCGCAAATCGCCATGAACGCGACGATGAGCGTACGCGGCGGCACGCGGCGCCCCACCACGAGCATGGTCGCGCCCACGCACACGCCGACGGCGTAGGCGGTGATGAAATTGCCCGCCCAGGCGACGCTCACGTTTACGCCCTCGGCCACAACGGGCAGGATGCCCATCATCACGAACTCGGCGAACCCGAGCACAAACGCGCCCATGGCGAGGGCGATAAGGCTCTTCTTCATCGTCGGTCCAGCCCTTTCTCATAGCAAGAGCCGGATGCGCGGAGGCAGTCCGGCTCGTTCGATCAATCAGCCAAGCGGATGGTAGCACCACCCGGGCGACGGGCGGTCAGGATTCGGAAATGTTTACGCGACGAGAAGAACGGGCCCTACCCGACAAGATTGGACCTGGCCCCATCTTGTCGCTAGCCCGCCATCATGACGCGCCAGGTGGAAAACGCGCAGAGCGCGCCGACGACGATGATCAGCACCGCACCGATGACGTCGAGAAGCATGCCTGTCGCCTGGCGCTCCTCCGCCCACTCGGAGAGCTGGCCGTCGAGCTTGCGCCAGACGCGCCACAGCAGAAGGCCGCAGCCGACGATGCCGACCGGATTCTGCAGCAGCAGCTCACCGCACACGAAGCCGATGAGGTTCGCCGCCGTGAAGCCACCGTCGCCAGCGCGATAGCGCTTGGCCACGAACCGCAGCTGCCAGGCCACGACCGGCTGGACGACCGCCGAGATAAACGCGATGGTCACCATCGGATCGCTTTGCAGCGCCGCCTGCAACGTCGAAAGCGAACCGCCGCTCACCAGCCATACGTAGGCGATCATGGCGATGGGCACGAGCACGAGCACGACCTCGACGACCGTGAAGATCTGAGCGGTGCGCTGCTCGCAGGCATCGAGTCCTCGGGCTCGACGAGCGGCCTTGCGGGCGGCCCTCTTCTCGGCCAGCTGGACCTCCTTGCGCGACATGCCCTGCGCCGGCCTGGCCTTGACCTCGCGCTCCGGATCGAGCTTCGTGCCGCGCGCGGCGGCGTCGCGCCGTTTCGTCTTCGCCATAATCCGCTCCCTTACATGCCCTGGCGGCAGATGGAGTTAGTTCCTATCAGTCAATGGAACCACATCGGGGCGCAGATGACAATCGTTTGCGCTCCGCCCGTCGGCAACCGAAGCGCTACAGCAGACCGATGCGCCAGCTGGCGAAGGCGCACAGCGCGCCGAGCACGCAGACCACGAGCACGCCGGAAAGATCTGCAAGCATACCGCCCAAACCGCGCTCGCGCTTCCAGCAGGTCAGCTCGCCATCGATGCGCTTCCAGATACGCCACAACAGCAGCGCGCAGCCCACGACGCCCATCGCGTTTTGCAGCATGATCTCGCCGCAGATAAGGCCGATGAGGTTCGCCGCGGCATAGCCTCCGTCGCCCGCCTGATAATGCTCGCGCACGAATTTGAGCAGCCAGGCGATCAGCGGCTGACACATGGCCGAGATGAACGACACCGTGATCGCGGGGTTCTCCCGCATGGCGTTCTGGAGCCCATCGATGGTACCGCCGCCCGTCAGCCACACATAGCCCACCATCGCGAGCGGCACCGCGACGAGCACGATCTGCACGGCCGTGAAGATCTTCGTGGTCCGCCGCTCATACTTAGACTGAGGACGCGCCTGAACGCGGCGCTGGGGACGCTCGGTCCCCGCAACCGGCGCGATCGCGCGGTCGACATCCAGCTTCGTCCCGCGTGCGGCGGCTTGAGCGCGACTCGTCTTTGCCATGATGTCCCTCCTGTGGGCTTGAAACGGGCCTGAAGCAGGCTTGAAAACGATGCTGGCGAACGACCGATCGCTCGCGATGGACAATCTCCCCAGATATGTATCAAATCGCTACCGGCAAACCGGCGATGGGCCCCTGCCCCCCATCGCTCGAAGCCCGGTTGGACCATGTCGGACCCCAAATCGGCGCCTAAAATGCGCCATCATGCCCTGAAGTCCGCTATTTCCGCACGAAGAAACGCCTTGCGAAGATACATATCTGGGGAAAATGTCCGGAAATCAATCGGGAGGCCCGGCGGCAGGCCGAATCCTGCCGCCGGAGCCCTCCAATCGCGCACAGCGGGGCGCCACGATCGCGTTGCCGCCTCGCAGCGCCCCACGGGAAGCGGCCATCGGGCCCGCCGCCTCCCGAGAAGGAGCGTAGCTGACGCTTCGAGCTGCGCCTAGTGCAGCTCGGGCCAGTAACCCTTGTTGGCCTCGATGAGGTCGTCGAGGATGAGCTTGGCCACCTTGGCAGAAGGCACGGTGGCGGACAGCGACAGCGCCTGCCACAGCTTCTGGTAGCTGTGCTCGACCCAGGCCTGGACGACGAGCTTCTCGACGGAGACCTGCTGTTCGAGCATGCCCTTCTGCCACTGCGGCACCTGGCCCTGGCAGATCTTCTCGTAGCCGTTCTTGCCGACGATGCAGGGTACCTCGACCATGGCGGTCGGATCGAAGTTCGACACCGCACCGTCGTTGGGGACGATCAGCAGGAAGCGCTCGAGCGTGTTCTCGGCAAGCGCGCAGGCAAGGTCCACGATGTAGGTGGCGTGCGCATCGGCCTCGAAGCCGCAGCCCTCGGCAGTGCCCTTCTCGATCACCTCGCGGCAGGCGCCGAACACGTGCTTCTCGCGGCCGTCCATGACCTCGTTGGCGCGGGTGTAGTTGGGATCCGAGGTCTCGACCACGTAATCCGGGAAGATGTAGTACTTCAGGTACGTGTTGGGGATGGTCTCCGGGTCGAGCGCATAGACGTCCTTGGCCTTGCCGAAGGTGTGAATCCAGGACTCGTCGATGTGCTGCTCCTGGCCCTCCTCGTGGCTGATGCCATCGAGGTAACCGTTCTTGGCCATGTGCTTCTTGATCTCGGGCATAAGGTCGTTGCCGTCCTTATCGTAGATCTTGGTGAACCAGCCGTAGTGGTTCAGGCCGTAGTAGCTGTACTGCAGCTCGCGACGATCCTTGATGCCGCACATGACGGCCATCTTGTCCATCAGGTCGATCGGCATGTCGCAGATGTTGATGATCTTGCTGTTGGGGCGCAGCACGCGGCAGGCCTCAGCCACGATGGCGGCAGGGTTGGAGTAGTTGAGCATCCACGCGTCGGGGCTCCACTTCTCCATGTAGTCGAGGATCTCGATGACGCCGCCAATGGAGCGCATGCCGTAGGCGATGCCGCCGGGGCCGCAGGTCTCCTGGCCGAGCACGCCGTACTTCAGCGGGATCTTCTCGTCCTTCTCGCGCATGGCGTACTTGCCGACGCGGATGTGGGCGAGCACGAAGTCGATGCCGGTGAAGGCGGTCTCGGGATCGGTGGTGTAGTTGAACTCGATCTCCGGGGCGTTCTCGCGGAAGTAGATCTCGCACGCCTTGGCCACGATCTCCTGGCGCTCGGCGTCGTTATCGTAGAACGTGATCTTGTTCACCGGGAAGCGGTCGTGCTCCTTGAGCAGCATCAGCGCGATGCCGGGGGTAAAGGTGGAGCCGCCGCCGGCGATGGTGACTGCATACGACTTCTTGGACATAGATGGTCATCCTTTCCATATTTCGGACGAAGGCTGGATGGATTCGCGCAGCAACGGTTACGCGGATTCACGGAATGGAAGGGGCGGGCGGCGCGAAAGGGAGGGTGGGGCACCGCCCGCCCGGGGCTTTGCGAGCCGGATGGCAGTAAGACTCGCAAGAGGAGAGGGTGCGTATGGATGAGCGGATGCGCTACATCAGCTTCTCGAACTCGTCGCGGACCTTGTGCACCTTAAGGCCGATGATGATCTGGACGGACTTGCCCTTCTTCATGCAGCCGCTGGTTCCGATGCTCTTGAAGTCGGCGTCCTCGGCCACGAGGGACTCGTCCTTCACGTTCAGGCGCAGGCGGGTCACGCAGTTGGTCACGTCCACGATGTTCTCGGGGCCGCCCACGAGCTCCATGCAGGCAGCGGCGGTCACAGCATAGGGATTCTCCTCGGCAGCGGCGGTGCCATCGGGCAGCGTGCCGCCCTGCTTGGCCGCGCGGTACTCGGCCTTGCTGTGGAACTTGACCTCCTCGTCATCGTCCTCGCGACCAGGGGTCTTGAAGTCGAACTTGAGGATAAGCGTGCGGAAGACGATGAACCAGACGCCGGTGAAGACCAGGCCGACAACGAGGCCGATGAGGTAAGTCATCCAGTGGTTGGCCCACAGCGGGATGAGGTTCAGCGAGCTGATCTCGATAAGGCCGCCGGCGAAGACGCCCACGACACCCACTGCATTCATGGCCGTGGCGAGGCACGCAGCAAGCACGCAGTGGACGATGAACAGCGCGGGAGCGATGAACAGGAACGTGAATTCGATAGGCTCGGTAACGCCGCAGAAGATGGCGGTCAGGGTGATCGGGATCAAAAGACCCAGCAGCTCCTGGCGCTTCTCGGGCTTGGCGGTGGCGTAGAAGGCCAGCGCGATACCCGGGCAGCCGAACATCTTGGACCAGGTGGAGCAGGTGAAGGCGGCATAGGGGGCAAGCTCGGTGAGCGGCGCGGAGGACGCGGCGATCTCGGGAAGCTGCTTGGCGAATGCGGCGTAGATGCCGCCGTTCACCACGGCGTTGTCATAGTAGAACGGGCTGTACAGCAGATGATGGAGGCCGAAGGGGATGAGCGCGCGCTCGAGGAAGGCGAAGATCCACACTCCCGGCAGGCCGACTGTCGCCACGAAACCCTGGAAGGCACGGATGCCGTCCTGCACGTGCGGCCACACGAGGCACGCGAGCAGCGCGGTGGGAAGCATCACGAAGAACGCGACCATGTAGACGAATGTGGAGCCGGCGAAGACACCGAGCCACTCGGGAAGCTCGAAATCGAAGAGCTTGTTGTGCAGCGCGATGACGATACCGGAAATGGCAAGGGCACCGATCATGCCCATGTCGAGGGTCTTGATGCTCGCAACCATAGCCAGACCGGAAGAGCCACCGGTCTCGGCGCTGAAGTCGACGCCGAACGTGGGGCCCCACTGGGAGAGCATCGTCGAAACGAAATAGTTGAAGGTGAGGTAGGCAACGAGCACTTCCATGCAGCAGCGTGCATTCTGCTTGTTGGCCAGACCGATGGGAAGCGATACCGCGAACAGCAGCGGCAGCTGGTTGAAGACCGTCCAGCCGCCCTGCAGGATGACGTTCCACACGCCATACCACAGCGTATCGGGAGCTGCCAAGGTGCCGAAGATGACCTCGGTGGTAAACAGCGTACCGAGACCGATGACCACGCCCGCGAATGCAAAGAGAAGCACCGGCGTAAACATGGCGCCGCCGAACTTCTGGATCTTTTGCATCATGGTAGCCCTCCTCCTTTCTTGTTTGCGCAACCGGACAGGCGCATCCGGTTCATGTAACCATGTATAACCTGCATGTCCCCCTGCTCAGATACGCTGCCGGCGTTGCGACCAAACATGTACGTACAAGTTATGCCATCATAATGCGCTGCTTGTTCGTACAAGTCAACGCATTATGCGCAGCCTCCCGCGAACGGTTGGAATCTTCCGGTAAGCGTGATACTTGTTCGAACATGATTGGCATTCGTGCCTGGATGCTATCCGTTCATGTCCGTAGGTGTTCAGGAAACTTGACTTTAGCTGCCCATTGTTGAACACTTCGGGTAGTTGTTCAAACAAGATGGGATCAGTATGCCTAAAGCTGTTTTTCAGGATATCTACCGCGACCTCAAAGACGAGATCGAGCACGGAACCTATGCGTACCAGTCGTTTTTGCCCTCGGAGGCCGAGCTCACCGCACGTTTTGCATGCTCGCGCAGCTCTGTGCGCCGTGCGATCCGCCTGCTTGCAGAAAACGGCTACGTGCTCTCGCAGCAGGGAAAGGGCGTGCGCGTCATCCGCGACCCGCACATGGAGAAACCCCACGGCTACGACGGTCTCGAGACGTTTCGCGAGATGGCCGAACGCCGCGGATTCAAGCCGCGCACCGAGACGCTTCTGGTCGAGCAGGTTGTCGCCGACGACGAGATCGCCCAGCTCACCGGCTTTGCCGAGGGCAGCACGCTCACGCACATCATGCGCAAGCGCTATGCCGACGAGCGCGCCGTAGGGACCGACGAGAGCTACTACCTGACCGAACGCGTGCCTGAGCTCACCGCCGAGATCGTGGCGAACTCGGTTTATGCGTACCTCGAGCAGGTGCTCGGCATGAAGATCATCACGAGCAAGCGCCGCATCACGGTGGAGGGTGTCAACGAGTCCGATTGCGAGCAGCTTGACCTCGACGGCTTCAACGCGATAGCGGTCGTGCGCGGCAACGCCTTCGACGTCGAGGGGATCATGGTCGAGTACACCGAGACCCGCCAGGTCCCCGGCTTCTTCTCGCTGTATGAGACCGCCGTGCGCCCCGCACGCTGAGAGAGCGCGACCAAAACTGCTGCACATCTGCCGAAAGCGCATGTGCTACCCTACGAGGTGGACGGCACCCGCGGCCACGGGTCAGGCCGACTCCGAAACCTTTATAGGGTGGAGAGCGGCCGTTTCCGCTTAGGCGGGAACGGCCGCTTTTCGTTTTTAGATCTTCGCGCTGGGGCAGATGTCGGCCAGCGGGCACTCGCCGCACAGGGGCTTGCGGGCGTCGCAGATCTCGCGCCCCAGCATGATCCACTGGTGGTTGACGTCGTTCCAATACTCGCGCGGCAGGATCTTAAGCAGGTCCTGCTCGGTTTTGAGCGGCTCTTTGGCGTGCGTCTTGGGCGACAGCATGAGGCGGTGCGCGATGCGGTTCACATGCGTATCGACCGCGATGCCCTCCACGATGCCGAAGCCGACATTCAGCACGATGTTCGCCGTCTTGCGCCCCACGCCGGGCAGCTTGACGAGCTCCTTCATATCGGCCGGCACCTCGCCGCCGTAATCGGCCACGATCATCTGCGCGCACTCCACGCAGTGCTTAGCCTTCATCTTGTAGAAGCCGAGCGACTTGATGACCTCGGCGACCTCGGCCGGCGTGGCGCCCGCCATGGCCTCGGGCGTTGGCCAGCGACGAAAGAGCTCCGGGGTGACCTTGTTCACCTGCGCGTCGGTCGTCTGCGCCGAGAGCAGCACCGATATCACGAGCCTGAACGGGTTCGCGTGGTCCAAGAAGCACTCGACCGGACCGTAGCGCTCATTGAGCCTGCGGCACACCTCGATCGCGCGTTCGCGCTTTGCGGCATTCGTCTCGCGCGGCATTACGCATCTTCCCCTTTCGCATCGACTTCAGCGGCATCGTCGAAATCGGACTCGAGCGCGTCGTCATCGCCCGACAACCCGTCCGCCAGCGCTGCCTCGACGGGCAGGGCATCGACACCCAGCACGAGTGCCGCCTCCTGTTCGTCGTCCATCGCGGTCACGGTGCGCAGCTTGCGCTCCATGGCCCGCGTGCGCGTGGTCATGAGCGTCTCCACCGTGGAACCCGCGCGGCTGATCTGGTCGTAGGCGCGCTGCAGCGCGGCCTGATAGCGCGGCAGCTCCGACTTGACCGCCGAGAGCACGCGCTGGATCTCGTCCGCTCGGCGCTGGAAGGCGAAACTCTGGTAGCTCATCTGCAGGCTGTTCAGAATCGCCGCCATGGTGGAGGGGCCGGCGACGCTCACCTGGTAGTCGCGCTGCAGCTCCTCGATGAGGCCAGGGATGTCCACGACCTCGGCGTACAGGCCCTCGAACGGTAGGAACATGATGCCGAAGTTCGTGGTCTCCGGCACATTCAGATACTTCGTGGAGATGTCCTTCGCCTCGAGCCTGATACGCTGCACCAGCTGGCGACGCGCCAGCAGGATGCCCTCGGTGTCGCCCGCCTCGACCGCATCGCGCAGGTGCTCGTAGGTATCGCCCGGAAACTTGGCGTCGATGGGCAGCAGCACGGGGTCGGAACCCTCGACGGGGATGCGCACGGCGAACTCCACGCGCTCGGCGCTGCCGGGCTTGGTCACCACGTTCTTGAGGTACTGCTCGGGCGAGAGCACGTCTGCCAGAATGGCGCCGAGCTGCACCTCACCGAGCATACCGCGCGTCTTGACGTTGCCGAGCACGCGTTTGAGATCTCCGACACCCTGGGCGATACCCTGCATGTCGCCCAGGCCCTTGTATACGGCTTCGAGCTGGTCGCTCACCTGACGGAACGACCGCGCAAGGCGGCGCTCGAGCGTGGTCTGCAGCTTCTCGTCGACCGTCTCGCGCATGCGATCGAGCTGCCGCTCGTTGTCGGCGCGAATCTCGGCCAGGCGCGTGTCCACGCTCTCTCGGCTCTGCCGAAGCTGCACGATGGTCTCGCGGCGCAGGTCGTCCATCTTGGTGTTGACGCGCGCGAACTCGCGCGTCAGGGAGTCGAAGCGCTCCTGCTCGACGGCGGACGTGCCCGCTGCATGCTGCGAAAGGCCCGCGAGCACGGTATTCGCCTGCGCGAGCGCGACGCTGCAGGCATCGGCTTGAGCCGATGCGCGCTCAGCCGACGCGGCCGATCGGCGCGCCGCGACAAGCGCCAGGGCGGCGAGCACCGTTGCGGCAACGGCGACGATGAGCACCGCTATCAGAAGAAACGTTTCCATAATCCGTCCTATCCGCCGCGCATCATGGCGGGCGTTGGGTATCCGTGCGCCCATTATATCGGGCGGGCACCCGTTGGGCGGGCAAGCCGCTAGGCGCAGACGGCACCTCTATCCGAACGGATGGAAGTCGGCGATCCAGCTGCCCACGCGGTCGGCGAGGTCGGCGAGCAGCCCCGCGATATCATCAGGCGACGCACCGTTCAGGATGCAGGTGAGCACGTAGGACACCACGAACGCCAACACGAGCATCAACGGCACCACCACGATCAACGCGATGACGCGCAGCGCCCCGTTCCGGCGCCGCCGGTTAGCGCGCATGCGGTCGTACGCGAGCTCGTCGCGGTACATCTCCTGGCCAAGCGAATAGCGCTCCCAATCGGGAACACTGTAGGGGGCACCGTAGGGAGCGCCCCCGCCATGGGGATCCACATAGCCGCGACCGCGCGCGGGGGCCTGACGGGCAGCCGCGCTGCCATAAGCCCACTCGTCTGCTGCGGGAGGCGGAGCGGCTTCGGCTCGATACCTCTCGCCTTCCTGCGCGGCGATCATCCAACGAGGCATGGGGCCGGTCTGCGACGGCGGCAGGCGCGGCGCGGCCGCGGGATAGCCGGCGGTGCCGACAGGGGGCATCGTCGTGGGGGCGGAGCGTCGCCCGTATGCCATGCGCTCAGCTTCGCGCTGAGGGGTTTCGATAAACAGGTTCATGTGCAAATCTCCCCTTTGGGAGCGTGCACGGAAGAGGGTTTGTCTATTGTCGTGCTATCTGACGCATTTCGTCAAGAACTGTTTTCTCTAGGATGTTCTTACAGCGTCTGACATTATTCTTACCAACAGGGCGCTTACACGCGCAAGGCGATGTCGCAGCCGAGCTCATCGCGCAGATACGCGATGACCGCCCGTGCACAGGGTTCTACCGCCGCCGCTACCGGCTCGGTCATGCCCTGCCGCATCGTGCCGTCGCCCAGATCGAGCACCTGCACGCCGAAGCACACGGCGCTGTCGCACGTACAGCCCATGAACTGGGCGTTGTTCCACACGTCAGCAAACCGGACGTCATGCAGCGATGTCATACCGCTCGAGGGCGCCATATCATCGGGGGCGAACCTCACGACCGTGCCCGGTGCCTCGCCGGTGCCGTCGACGGCATCCACGACGACGACCGCGTCGCAACCCATGAGGTCGCCCACCATGGCATACCCCATCGTCGCCCGATCGAGCACCTCGACATCGGCGGGCAGGCTGCAGCGCTCGACCAGCCAGCGGCCGACCGCCGGCCCGACCCCGTCATCGACCTGGTACTCATTGCCCACGCATAGAACCCGAATCATCGCAACCTCCCTGCCCTACCATAGCAGCCTCAAGCCCTGCCGCAAACCATGCAGCGAAGTGCGACCGCTTCTCAAACGTCCGGGACCCTCCGCTTTGAAGCCCTCGCACAACGCGCGATCGGCATTCAAAGCGGAGGGCCCCGGCATCTCGGGACAACCCGTCTGTATACGAGCTGCTACTCCTTAAAGGTCTCGCCCACGTCCGGCTCCTTGCCCATGCCGTCGAAGCCGACGATGTTCATGGTCTTGGGGTCGTACACCAGGCCGGGTGTCTCCTTCCAGAAGAAGATCAGCGTGGCCGGGCTCGCGCCCTCGATGAGCGACAGGTACACGTGGATGCACATGAACACGATGAAGGCCCACATGCAGAAGTAGTGGATGATGCGCACCTTCATGGCGCCGCCCATCACCTCAAGGCCCCAGGCGAACACAGGCCAGCTCGCCGTGGTGCCCCACAGGCAGAAACCGGTGAAGCCGGTGAAGAAGATGAGCAGCGGGATGAGCAGGTACACGATCTTCTGCGGAACGCCCAGCTTGGCTGCGATCGGGTGGTCGCGGCGCAGGAACAGGTAGTAGCTGATCCACGCCCACAGCTGATGGCGGTTATCGCGCTGGGGCAGCCAGGTCCATACATCGCGCACGACCTCGCGTGTGCCGGGCGCGGGAGCCGACTTGACGATGAAGGCGCCGATGATGCGCACGATGCAGTTGATGATCAGCACGGCGCCGAAGAACACGTGGAACCCGCGGGCGATGCCCATGAACCCGCCGAAGAACGGGAAATGGATATAGATGCCCGACAGGATCAGGATGATCATCGCGATGAGGTTCACCCAGTGCGTGATCACAAACGGCAGCGGATGCGCCTCGCGGTAATGGGCCATATGTGCCATTTACCTCACCCCCCAAGGAGACGTGACGGTGCCGAACGTGCGACCCGTCGCCGGCTCGGACACGTGGCATGCGCACGCGGTGCACGGGTCGACGCTGTGCACGATGCGCACCGCATCGAGCGGCTTCTCCAGGTCGGTCACGTCGGTGCCCAGCAGCATCTCCTCAAGCGGGCCGGGGTTGCCCTGGCCGTCCGCCGGGGAGAGGTTCCACGTGGACGGGATGATCTCCTGGTAATGGGAGATGACGTCGCCCTCGACGCGCTCGGTATGCAGCAGCGCGCCGCGCGGTGCCTCCCACAGGCCCACGCCCTCGCCGGTCGTGTTCGTGGCGGGCGTGTAGTACTCCGCCTCGCCCGCTGCCATAAGGTCCACGAGCTCCTGGGCGTCCTCGGCCATCTTGCCGGCCACGTAGGAGGCCTCGAGCACGCGCGTGAGCAGACGGCCGGCAACGCCGTCGAGCTGCGCCCACGAGATGCCGGTGCGCGCGAGCGCGCTATCCATGAGCAGGCCCACGGGCTGCACGCCGCGCTGGTAGGCGGCCACCATGCGCGCGATGCCGCCGGCCTCGTAGGTCTTGCCTTCGTAGCGCGGAGCCTTGCACCAGCTGTACTTGTTGGCGAAGTTCTTGCCGTCGGCGGGCCACTGCGGGCTCGTCGTACCCTCGAGCGGGTTTTGCGGCAGGCGGTTGGCGTAATAGGCGTGGGTGACATCCTCGGTGATGCGGCTCACGTCCACGTAATCGATGCCCAGCGAACCGTCCTCGCGCAGCACCGACATGCCGGCGGGCAGGTAGCGGTCGTTGAGCTCGCGGCTCGCGGCGTCCAGCACGCCGAAGGAGATGAAACGGCCCGGGCCACGGCCCATATCCACCAGGTTGGGATACTTGGCCAGGATCATGTACGCATCGGGGATCATCGTCGACTCGATCCACGTCTTGAGCTCGTCGATGCGGTAGATGATCTCGTCAAGCTTCTCAGCCGTGGGCACGAACGAGGTGCCGCCCGGGATCGACGTCATGATATGCGGCATCTTGCCGCCGATGATCGCGCAGATCTGCGAGGCCACCGCCTGCTTCTCCAGGCCCTCGAAGTAGTGGGCGGTGCCCACGAGGTCCTCGGCCGGATCGAAGCGGAACGCCGACGAGCCGTCCGGATCCTTGGCGTCGAACCAGTTGCCCGAGAAGATGGACAGCTGGCCGTTGTCGGCAAAGGCCTGCAGACGCTCGGCAAGCGCGCCGAAATCGGCAGCCGACGTGCCGTACTGGTTGCACACGTCGTAGGCGTCGGCGGGATTGGCGGAAAGCGCGTTCAGCGGGTTGATGTAGTCGAGCCCCGTGAGGTTGTAGAACCACAGGATCGTGGAGTGCAGGATCTGCGCACCCTCGGCGAGGTTGCGCACCAGGCGGGCGCCGTCGGGAATCTGGATGCCGTAGGCGTCCTCGGCAGCCAGGCACGAGGCGTGCACATGCGAGACGGGGCACACGCCGCAGATGCGCTGCGAGATGAGCGCGGCGTCGTAGGGAGTGCGGCCCTCGAGCGCATGCTCCAAGCCGCGGTACAGGTTGCCCGAGGCCCAGGCTTGGGTGACCTTGCCGTCCTCGACCTCCATCTCGATGGAGAGGTGACCCTCGATGCGGGTAATGGGGTCAACGGTGGAACGAGCCATCACTCATCGCCTCCCTTCTCAGCGGTATCGGTGGGCGCGGCGTCTGCAGGGGCATCCGCGGGGTTCGCCGGCGGCTTCTCCTCCCCCTGGGCGCGCCGGGCTTTCTTCGCCGCGCGGATCTTCTTAAAGCGGTCGATGTTCTTGGGCTCCAGCCCCTTCGCGTCGAGCTCGTCGTAGAGCGCGGCGGCGCGGGCGCCCGCCTTGTGGGCGTCCTCGGTGCCGTGCTTGACGTCCCAACGGCGCTCAGGCTCGAAGTCGGCGCCGCCGTCGACACGGCCGGCGACCTTCATGCCGACGCCATGCACCACGAGCGCGGCGACGACCAAGCCGGAAACGGCAAGGGCGGCGGTGGTGGGCTGGAAGTGGAAACCGAGCAGCGAGAGGTCGCGATGGCGCTTGATGAACGGCGTGTTCTCGTCGACCCAGTTGCGCTGCGGATGCATCGGCTCGATGTTGCCGCAGCCGATGCACGGCGCGCCGGACTCCACGCACCACGAGGTGGAGCGGTTCCAGCGCGTGATGGGGCAGGTGGTAAACGTCTGCGGACCGCGGCAGCCGAGCGGGTACAGGCAATAGCCCTTGGCCTCCTCGGCGCTGCCGAAGCGGTAGACGAACTCGCCGTTCTCGAAGTGACCGCGACGCGGGCAGTTGTCGTGCACCGTCTGATTGCCGATGCTCACCGGCACGTTCTTCCCGTTGAGCTCAGGCAGGCGACCCATGAGCGCGTACTCCACGATCACCGCGACGAGCCACTCGGGGTTCGCCGGGCAGCACGGGATGTTGACCACCGGCGTGCCGATGCCGCGCTCTTCCAAGAACTTCTGGACACCCATGGCCTCGGCGTCGTTGGGACGCGCGGCCATCCAGCCGCCGTCGCATGCGCAGGAACCGAGCGCGATCACGGCGTCGGCCTTCTCGGCGGTCTCGGCCAAAGAATCGGTTCCCTTCTCGCCGCCCACGAGCAGCACGTTGCCGTCGTAGACCGTGGGCACCGCACCCTCGTAAACCAAAATGTAGCCGCCCGCCTCGATGGTGTCCTTGCGAGCCTGCTCCATGGAATGGCCGGCAGCCGCGGAGAGCGTCTCGCTGTAGTTGAGCGAGATGGTCTCGAGAACAAGCTGCGGGATGTCAGGCGTGTTGGTCTGCGCCAAAGCCTCGGTACAGCCCGAGCACGAGCCGCCTTCCATCCAGATCACGGGCAGCAGCTTGCCTGACGTCTCGCCGATTTCGATCGCCTCGGCGACGCGCGGCGCCATGGCCTCGGTAAGCCCGAGCATGACAGCCAGGCTACCGCAGTACTTCAGAAAATCGCGCCGGGTAAAGCCGTTTGCCGTGAGGCGTTCGGCCAGGGAACCCTGCGCGGTCCTCGTCGTTTCCGCCATCCGTACACCTCCCTATGCAATTGCGCGCCACGAGACGCGTCTTCCCCTCTTTGCTCGGCATCCGCCCGCGGCATCGCCACGGCATGGATGCCCGATACCTATCGGCACCGTGCTCATTATTGCCCAAATCCCACCAAGGTGAAAGGGAGTCAGGATGCATTTCGCATGCTGTATATATGGCTGGCTTCTTGCCGACGTCCGCCCGTCGGCAGCAAGGCGTCGGAAGGAGCGCGTCCTCGCACAAGACGATATGAGAAAGCCATTGAGGGGAAGCCTCCCGCGACATGCCGGGTCGCGGGCTGGGCGGGAACAATGGTGTTGTATCGTCACCTGCGGTGCCGCCGTACCGCACGCATGGGAGGAGGCTCCCCATGACCCATGTTACCTCCATCGGCCTCGACGTACACGCCCGCTCGGTCGCCGCGTGCGCCTTCGACCCGTTCACCGGCGAGGTGGTGCAGCGGGCCTTCGGCGCGGACGCCGGCGAGATCGCGGCCTGGATCAAGGGGTTCAAGGAGCCCAAGGCCGTCTACGAGAGCGGGCCGACCGGCTTCGCGCTCTGCCGGGAGCTGCGCGGCCTCGGCGTCGACTGCGTCGTCGGCGCCGTCTCGAGGATGCAGAGGCCCGCGGCGGACAGGCGGCGCAAGAACGACCGCAACGACGCCGCCTTCCTCGCCAGGCTGCTCGCGACGCGCAACGTCGTCGAGGTGTGGGTCCCGCCCCTCGAGGTCGAGGCCGCCCGCGACCTGTCGCGGGCGCTCGACGACGCGCGGGACGACCTGCAGCGGGCGCGCCAGCGCCTCTCCAAGTTCCTGCTGAGGCGCGGGCACGCCTTCGACGAGACCGACGCCCTGGGGCGCAGGAGGGGCGCCTGGACGCGCGCGTTCTGGCGCTGGGCCGAGGGCCTCAGGCCCGCAGAGCCGGCGGCCGCCGCGGCCTTCGACCACTACGTCACCTGCGTGCGCTGCGCCGAGTCGGACAAGCGGGCGCTGGAGAGGCGGGTCGCCGAGGAGGCCGCGGCCGATCTGTGGCGCCCGCGCATCGAGGCGCTCTCGCTCATCAAGGGCATCGATGTCGCCACCGCCTTCTGCCTGGCCGCGGAGGCGGGCTGCTTCAGCAGGTTCCCGGCGGCGGGCTCCTACGCGTCGTGGCTCGGGCTCACCCCCTCGGAGCACTCGAGCGGCGAGAGGGAGGCGACCGGCGGCATCACCAAGACGGGCAACTCCCCCTCCAGGCGCGCGCTCGTCGAGGCCGCGTGGCACTTCAGGGCCTGCTCGCCGAAGCCGAAGGCGCCGCCGGCGGGGTCGTCGGTGCCGCCCGCGGTGAGGCGCCGCTGCGACGAGGCGACCAGGCGGCTCGCCGAGCGCCACGGGGCCCTGCGCGCCGCCGGGAAGCGCCCCTGCGTCGCCAACGTCGCGGTGGCGCGCGAGCTCGCCTGCTGGGTCTGGGAGATCGGCTGCAGGGCGGAGGGCGCGCTCGCGTGACCCTCCCGCGGAAACGCCTTCCCGCCGGGAGGGACCGCGCATCGACGCATCGCCGGGGCCGGCTCACGAGGCCTTTTATGGGCGGCCCGAGGGCTGCGCCCGGGAAACAAGACTACGGGGATTTCGAACGACGGTCCCGGACGGAGAGTCGAAATGCGGTAGCGCGCGGCGACATACCCCCGCACGCCGCGCCACGAGCCCGCGGATATTAGCTTGCCAGGCGAGCGACGACTAACGAGCATCCGCGCGGTCCCGACCGGCTGGAAAGAACGCGGGTCCCGGATGGAATTCCGGGACCCGCGACGTCATGCCTATTGACAATGGCTTTCTCATATTAAGAAGCCCCCGGCGCTGACGGATACAGCGCCGGGGGCAGAGCGTCATATGCGCAGATACGTGCGACTAGTAGTTGACGACATGCTCCTCGAAGTAGCTCTTCGGGTGAGCGCACACGGGGCAGAGCTCCGGAGCGGTGGGGCCAACATGCAGGTGACCGCAGTTGCCGCACTTCCACACCTTGACGCCCTCGCGGGTGAAGACCTCGCCCTTCTCGACGCGCTCGGCCAGCTTGAGGTAGCGCTCCTCGTGGGCCTTCTCGACGGCGCCGACGCCGCGGAACTTGGCGGCGATCTCCTTGAAGCCCTCCTCGTCGGCGGTCTTGGCGAACTCGTCGTACATGGTAGTCCACTCGTAGTTCTCACCGGCGGCAGCGTCCTTGAGGTTGGTCAGGGTGTCGGGCACAGCGCCGTCATGCAGGTACTTGAACCAGAGCTTGGCATGCTCGGACTCGTTCAGAGCGGTCTCCATGAAGATGTTGGAGATCTGGACGTATCCGTCCTTCTTGGCCTTGGAGGCGTAGTAACGATACTTGGTATGGGCCTGGGATTCACCGGCAAACGCGGTCTCGAGGTTCTTCTTGGTCTGGGAGTTTGCGAAGTCCATTGGTGTTTCCTCCTCTGCATCGTAAGGTTCCGGATATCAGGCGCGATCCGGTGCCCTTATTGTAAATGATTCCTAATAAGAAATCACCTACGTACACAGTTCCTATACCCAACTTCACGCGGGCTTCACACCCATCGACCCCTGCGCTGCCAACGGCCCATAATCGCAGCCCAACGGCACCTGGCCTCTTTGGGGACGTAGCCGCCAGGCGCCACATGTGGCGCCTGGCGGCTACGTCCCCAAAGAGGCCATCAGGCGATGGTCCAGAGCGGGCCTTCGACGACGGCGAACCCTTCGCGAACGAGGTCGGAGAGAATCGACTCCACCTCGGCGGAGGGAACGGCATCGCGCCCGGACGCGCGCTCGAGGTCATCGACGCCGCTGCGCACCTGGTCGAGCGTGAGCCCCGCTTCTCCAGCCGCCTGGGCATCGAGCAGCATCCGCACGATATGTGCGCGCTTCTGCCGCCGCGAGCCTTCGAAGCGTGACTGGCGCGTGTAGCTTTTGGACCGGCGCGACGGGTTGGGAATCGTCTTCTTCAGATAGGCGCCGTAATCGAGCATGGCGTAATACCACGAACGGGGCGTGTCGTCGACGTCCTGCGGCTCGGCATATGGACCCGAGGCGGCAGCATCGCCCTCGCCCACCCCGCGCGGGCAGGTCGCCTCCACGAGCGGCACAAGTTCGCGATCGGGCACGTCAGGCACGTCGGGAAACAGATGATGCAGCATCACGGTGCGGACGTTCGTCTCCAGATACACTCCCGGCAGATCGAACGCGAACGCACGGATGCCCTGAGCCGTTGCGGGCCCGATGCCCGGCAGCGCCTGCAGGGCCTGGGCGTCACGGGGAAAAACGCCGCCATGCTCGCGAACCACGGTCTCCGCCGCCGCCTTGAGCGCCAGCGCGCGCCGGTTGTACCCCATGCCCTGCCAGGCTGCCAGCACATCGCTCGTGGATGCAGCGGCAAGGGCTTCTACCGTGGGAAAGCGCTCGAGCCATTCCGTCCACCGGGTGAGCACGCGCGCCACCTGCGTCTGCTGGAGCATCACCTCCGACAGCCAGATTCCATACGGATCGCGCGTGTTGCGCCACGGCAGGTCGCGATACAAACGGACCCCTTCCGCCCGAACCAGTGTGCGAAAGGGGTCCATATCAAGCACGTGTGCTCCTTATTATCCTGCCGAGACACTCGCTCCGTGCGTGCGTTTTCGCCGAGGGCAGCCCTCGCTGCACGACACATACGAGCAGAACGCCTCGCGATCTGCAAACTTGGTGTCCACCGCCGGTGCGCGCCTGCAGTTGACCACATCGTCGAGCGTGACGGAATCGAGGTAACTGTACACGAGCGCCTGCGTACCGGACCAGATGGGATGATAGCAGCACCCGTCCATCCGCGAGCACACGCCTTCCGGCGCCGTGCAATCGTTCATGACAAGCGGCCCCTGCACGGCCTCGACCACCTGGCGAAGCGTGATCTGCTTCGGGTCGATCTTGAGACGCATGCCGCCGTGCACACCGCGCAGGCTCTCGACGATGCCCGCCTGAACGAGCCCGTGCTGGATCGAGCGGGCAAACGAATACGGCACGCCGACCTCGTCGGCGGCAGTGCGCACCGAAAGCAAGCTGTCTGTGTCCTTGACCAGCATGGACAACATGCGAAGAGCGTAATCCGTCTTCCTAGAGATGTCCATCTCTCCTCCTCGTATATTGGCTGCGGCGAATCTTTAAAGGGCCTGACAGATATAAGGACGCACCGCGGAGGCAGTTATGCAATGGGCATAGGTGCTAAAACGGTTCAGCATACTATAGCACCCACCCTGCGCACTCAGCCTGGTATTTACAATATGACCCCCGTTATGGAGAATCCTGCACACCAATCGACAAGGGCTTTTGTTGCTTTTAGCTAACGCGGTGGGCGGCGTTCGTTCAACGTGCGGACAACCTGAACCCATCCAATATTGCGTAGCCTTACAACCACCGATGCGTCCGGGGCGCGGATATGCCGACGTGGCCTCCTCTCTTGAGTGGCGCAGCAAGCAGAGGCATCCAGATGCCACCGCTCTGCTCCGGCGTGCCGGTCGCGACGTCGGGAATGGAACCGGTCGACGAGGAACCGCTGAGCGCGGCATCGCCGTGTGGGAAATTCGATTGAGGCACGTGCCCGTACGCGCAGATATGACCGATAAGGCCGGCGGCAGCGTGGGCCCTGCAGGCGCCATCGCTTGAACAGCGAACGATACGAACGGTATGGGCGATGTCGGATAGCGCGTCACGCGGCATAGCATCGCTCGACACGATTGGGCGCGCCGCAGCGAAGACAGACGCGTGCGTCGGGAACGATATGCCTGTAACGACCGCTGGATGCCCTATGCATAGCAGCGGCCCGACCTGCATGCGGCAGGCCGAACGCTTACGTTGTCTCAAACCGACCCCTAGGTTATGCCAGCACTCGGCTCTTTCCCGACCAGCGAGCCAAGCGCTGTGCGATCGGCATCTCCGACCAATAGCCAACCGCAACCAGTTGTACAAGTTCAAACATAACAGTTTGGTGGGTTGGGTAATAGCATTTTCTTCGGATTAACCCCAGTCTTGAGGTACACGACAGATATTCGTCACACGGCGTCAGGTTTTTTGAACCGATGAAACAAATGTACCGTAGTAGCTGGGATGATTGTGTCACTGGTTTAGACGAGTCGGTTTTGGCTGTTTTGCTGCTGATTTCAAATCTGTCGGAAGTGTCCGCTTGATACAATGCTGTGCCACGGGGACCAAGCGGCTATCGATGGGTCCGTTATTGCATGGGCAACGCAAAATGCGCGGCTAATTCCGTGGGGCCGGCAAGGGGGAATCCGAACTGCGCTGATCACGCTTGCCGGTTGCTCAAAATGGGCGATTGGTACCAGATGACCAGAATGGGAGCTCTCGCGGAACGGAAAACGGGTATGCGGTACCGAATAGCCAGGGCGGGCACTTCCAAAGTATGGAAAACGACCATCCAGTATCAAGCGACCGGATCGCAGCGGCAATGTAGTGTCAGATGAGCAGGATGTGCCACGGAAGCATGGCTTCCAAGCGTCAGAAGATCCGCTGGAAGATGCCCCGCAAGCATCAGGGTCGAAGGGCGAGGGCGAAAAAACCACCTCATCACCCTGAAATGACTCCAGCATAATACGGCCCAGACGCGCGTGATACCACCCGACCTTAGCAACCCGCGCGCCCGGGCACAGCAAAGTGATACCTCAGGGATACCCGATCTTGTTGCGCAACGTGGAGACTAGCCCATATCGGGCCGCAAGGAACAAAAGACGAAGGGGCAGCAGCCTAAAAAAGGAAAAAGCCCCACACGAGGCGGGGCTTGAATTGCGATGGCGGGAAGTACGGGGCTCGAACCCGCGACCTCCGACGTGACAGGCCGGCGCTCTAACCAAACTGAGCTAACTCCCCA
>NZ_JACJKB010000060.1 GCF_016900375.1 Collinsella tanakaei
CACGAGGCGGGGCTTGAATTGCGATGGCGGGAAGTACGGGGCTCGAACCCGCGACCTCCGACGTGACAGGCCGGCGCTCTAACCAAACTGAGCTAACTCCCCATCACAGCTCGTCGCTGCGAGTGATAAGTATATCGGGTTCCCGAGATATGGCTAGAGGGCATTTCGGCTTCACAAGCACACCACAACGTGCGCCGCCCGAGCCATGCAGCACAGGCAGCACGCGCATCGACAGCAAAAAGCCCCACACGAGGCGGGGCTTGAATTGCGATGGCGGGAAGTACGGGGCTCGAACCCGCGACCTCCGACGTGACAGGCCGGCGCTCTAACCAAACTGAGCTAACTCCCCA
>NZ_JACJKB010000061.1 GCF_016900375.1 Collinsella tanakaei
CACCGAGCTCGCCACGTGCGGCTTCGCCGAGCGCGGCCAGAGCGTCGTGCTCCAGGGCCCGACCGGCACGGGCAAGACCTATCTGGCCTGCGCGATCGCCAAGGCAGCCTGCCAAAGGCGGATGCGCGCCTGCTACATACGCTGCCCCGACCTGGAGGAGCTCTGGCGCGAGGCGCGCGAGCGCCCCGGCGGCGAGCGCAAGATCACGAGGAAGTACGCCGCCTTCCGGGTCCTCGTGCTCGACGAGTGGCTGCTCGACCGCCCCGACGAGCTCTTCCGGGGCTTCCTGCTCGAGCTCATGGAGGCCCGCTACGGCACGGCGTCCACCGTCTTC
>NZ_JACJKB010000062.1 GCF_016900375.1 Collinsella tanakaei
CACCGAGCTCGCCACGTGCGGCTTCGCCGAGCGCGGCCAGAGCGTCGTGCTCCAGGGCCCGACCGGCACGGGCAAGACCTATCTGGCCTGCGCGATCGCCAAGGCAGCCTGCCAGCGGCGGATGCGCGCGTGCTACATCAGGTGCCCGGACCTGGAGGAGCTCTGGCGCGAGGCGCGCGAGCGCCCCGGCGGCGAGCGCAAGATCACGAGGAAGTACGCGGCCTTCCGGGTCCTCGTGCTCGACGAGTGGCTGCTCGACCGCCCCGACGAGCTCTTCCGGGGCTTCCTGCTCGAGCTCATGGAGGCCCGCTACGGCACGGCGTCCACCGTCTTC
>NZ_JACJKB010000063.1 GCF_016900375.1 Collinsella tanakaei
GCGCGGGAGCCGTCGTCGAGCTCGACGCCGCTGATGACGCCGTTCTCGACCGCCCACGCCATGGCGGTCTCGGCCCACCCGGAGACGCCGTCGGCGTCGCCGAAGCCCTCGAGGACCGAGGTGTCCGCAGCGTCGAGGTCGGCGCCCGCGGCGCGCGCGACCATGGAGGCGAACTGCTCGCGGGTGAGCGGGTCGCCCACGCCGAAGGTGCCGGCGCCCTCGTAGCCGGTCATGACGCCGGCCTCGTTGGCCCAGTTGACGTAGGGGGCGTACCACTCGCCCTGCAGCACGTCGGCGAAGGGCGCCGCGGGGGCGTCCATGTC
>NZ_JACJKB010000064.1 GCF_016900375.1 Collinsella tanakaei
CTCTCTTCGTTCCATCTCTCAGAATTGGATCGAGAATCGATGCGGAACCGACCTTCGGTCGGTTCCTCTCGCTATGCGGCTCTCAAGGTACGCGGGGCTGACCCCGGGGACCGGACGCAGCGGGCTCGCGACGGCAGGACCGGGCGCATCTGGGCCCCCGGCCGAAGGCTGGGACGCAACAAATTCTCTTCGCTCTCTATGGAAGCCTATTCTCCCTAGAAAGGAGGTGATCCAGCCGCACGTTCCCGTACGGCTACCTTGTTACGACTTCACCCCCCTCACCCTCCACACCTTCGACGCCTCCCCCCTTGCGGTTGGGCCGG
>NZ_JACJKB010000065.1 GCF_016900375.1 Collinsella tanakaei
GCGCGGGAGCCGTCGTCGAGCTCGACGCCGCTGATGACGCCGTTCTCGACCGCCCACGCCATGGCGGTCTCGGCCCACCCGGAGACGCCGTCGGCGTCGCCGAAGCCCTCGAGGGCGGACGCGTCGGCCGCGTCGAGGTCGGCGCCCGCGGCGCGCGCGACCATCGAGGCGAACTGCTCGCGGGTGAGCGGGTCGCCCACGCCGAAGGCGCCGGCGCCCTCGTAGCCGGTCATGACGCCGGCCTCGTTGGCCCAGTTGACGTAGGGGGCGTACCACTCGCCCTGCAGCACGTCGGCGAAGGGCGCCGCGGGGGCGTCCATGTC
>NZ_JACJKB010000066.1 GCF_016900375.1 Collinsella tanakaei
ACGTTAGGCCGAACGGGATGGTCGGCGTGCCCGCGCTCAAAGCCGAAAGTTTTTCGTGCTCATTCCCGAAAGTTCGCCACGCTCAAACCCGCAACACGGAGGCTATCAAACACACGCGGAGGCCTACGCGCTGCTGTTCCCGGAGAGGGTGCACGACGGGCCGGTCTACGCGGACCCCGACTGGGACCGCGTCCATCGCGAGCTCGCCCGGGTCGGCGTGACGCTCAAGCGGCTGCACGAGGAATACCGCGACGGGCAGAGGTCGAAGGGCGAGCCCTTCATGTCCTACGACCGGTTCTGCAAGCGCTAC
>NZ_JACJKB010000067.1 GCF_016900375.1 Collinsella tanakaei
CCGGCCCAACCGCAAGGGGGGAGGCGTCGAAGGTGTGGAGGGTGAGGGGGGTGAAGTCGTAACAAGGTAGCCGTACGGGAACGTGCGGCTGGATCACCTCCTTTCTAGGGAGAAACCTTAGAATCAAGAGCTTATTTCAAACCAGACGGGCGCCAGCCCGCCCTCGTCGGAGTCCCGGCCTTCGCCCGCGGTGCCCGGTCCCCGGGGTCAGCCCCGCGTACCTTGAGAGCCGCATAGCGAGAGGAACCGACCGAAGGTCGGTTCCGCATCGATTCTCGATCCAATTCTGAGAGATGGAACGAAGAGAG
>NZ_JACJKB010000068.1 GCF_016900375.1 Collinsella tanakaei
GACGGCGATAGCGCGGGCGCAGCCGGTCTCGAAGACCAGCGTGGTCGACACGTTCCACGCCGCCGACGAGAAAGGGGTCGCCTGGGAGGACGTCGAGGGGATGTCGGACGCGGAGGCCTACGCGCTGCTGTTCCCGGAGAGGGTGCACGACGGGCCGGTCTACGCGGACCCCGACTGGGACCGCGTCCACCGCGAGCTCGCCCGGGTCGGCGTGACGCTCAAGCGGCTGCACGAGGAATACCGCGACGGGCAGAGGTCGAAGGGCGAGCCCTTCATGTCCTACGACCGGTTCTGCAAGCGCTAC
>NZ_JACJKB010000008.1 GCF_016900375.1 Collinsella tanakaei
GGTCGGGATCGTCGGGGTCGGCCGGGTCGGTCGGGCCTGCCGGTTCGGCCGGGTCGGCTTCCTCTTCCGATTCGGGGCCCGTCGGCACGTCCTCTTCCGGCTCGGATGCCTCCGGCACATCCTCTTCCGGCTCAGTGGAAGGGGAAATCTGGTTCTCAGGACCTGCCGTCGTCGAATCGGCCTCTGCCCCAGCGGCATCCAGCGTGGGCGTCGTCTGGTCTTCCTCGGCCTGCGAGGACCCCGTGGCCCCCGTGGCCTCAAGCGTTGCCGAAGCGCTCTTCACCGCGTCCTCCTGCGCCGGCTGCCCAGGGTCGGATACTGCCCATGCAGGAGCCATGGGCACGCAGGCGAGAGCGGAGACGAGCGATGCGATAACAAGCATGTGGCGCGGTCGATACGACATGGGACCTCCCCGTTGCTCCTTCATTGGCGTGCCGTACCCGGAAGACGGACGGCAGCGCTATCTAGATTCCAGTGTAGGCGGCATGTCCCCTCGTAGGCGGACCATTCGGGGAGCGGAAAAACATGACGCTGGGAACCGTCCTACCTGTCGCGTTTACGACGGGTGCCAGCGCCAGGCGATTCGCTTGCGCTGCGCGCTGGCAGCCCGATTGGCGCCGTTTGCCGGATGGCGGCGGGCTTTATCCTCAAGGTGAGAATAATTTACTATCATTATCCTCGCTTTGAGGATAATGATGTCAGCCGCGCGATCCGCGCAACCGTTAGGAGGGAACGTCCATGACCGATACCGACCGCTACCCGCTGCCCCGCACGTTCGAGGAGTTCAACGAGCAGCGCCGGGCGAGCTTTATCCGCGTGAAGGATTTCAAGCAGGCAGGCGGCCGTCTGGTTGGCTACCTGTGCAGCTACACGCCGCTCGAGATCATCGACGCCGCCGGCGCCTCGGGTGTGGCGCTTTGCGGCACGTCCGACGAGGTGATCCCCACCGCCGAGCTGATGCTGCCGGCGAACCTCTGCCCGCTTATCAAGTCGACCTACGGCTTCGCCGCCTCGGAGAAATGCCCGTTCACATTCTTTTCCGACATCATCGTGGGCGAGACCACCTGCGATGGCAAGAAGAAGATGTACGAGCTGCTCGGCGAGCTCAAGCCCACGCATATCCTGCACCTGCCGCAGGGGCGCGACCGCGCGTACGAGCGCGATGCGTGGTACGAGGAGTGCCGCCTTTTGAAGGAGCGCTTGGAGAAGCTGTACGACATCACCATCACCGATGACGACCTGCGCGCCGCGGCGCACCGCCGCAACCGCATGCGCCGGGCGATGATCGCGCTCTACAACCTGCAGGCGAACGAGCCGCCCGCGCTGAGCGGTGTCGAGCTCATGAGCACCATGTTCGCGGCGACCTTCAGCTTCGACATCGAGGAGTTCACGGCGAAGCTCGAGGCGCTGGCGGCCGAGCGCCAAGCGCAGTACAAGACGGGGGAGCGCCCCGTGCCGGCGGACGCCAAGCGCATCTTGGTGACCGGTTGTCCCATCGGCGGCGTCATCAACAAGATCGGCCGCACCATCGAGCGCAACGGCGGCGTGGTCGTGTGCGCCGACGACTGCTCGGGCGAGCGCACGCAGGCGAGCCTGGTCGACGAGGACGCCGACGACATCCTGCGCGCCATCGCCGATCGCTACCTGGATATCAACTGCTCGGTCATGACACCGAACGCCGCGCGCATGGAGAATACCCTTGCCATGGTGGAGAAATACCACGTCGATGGCGTGATCGAGAGCGTGCTGACCGCCTGTCACACCTTCAATGTCGAGGCGACGCTCATGGAGCGCGCCGTCGAGGTTGCGGGCTTGCCGTACATGAAGGTCGAGACCGACTACAGCGCCGGCGACCAGGGCCAGATCGACACCCGCATAGCCGCCTTCATCGAAACCTTGTGACAGATAGGACGGGGCCAACTGTCATGTTTTCGCGGGGCATGACAGGTAGGACGGGGCCCGCTGTCATGCTTTCGCGGATGGACGATACAGGATTTTTAGGGGAAGGTCTGTTTGACCATGGCTGAGATATTCGGCATCGGTGTGGATATCGGCTCCACGGCGACCAAGGTCGCGGTGCTCGATGGCGCAGGCGCGATCGTGCACACCGAGCTCATGCCCACGGGGTTCTCGAGCGTGGACGCGGCCGAGCGGGTTGCGGACGCGTTGGTCAGCTCCGGCTTCCCGGTCGGCGGGCGGGGAACCCGCGTGGTCGCGACCGGTTACGGCCGCATCGCGGTGCCCTATGCCGACAAGGTGGTGACCGAGATCACCTGCCACGGCATCGGTGCTGTGCGGCTGTTCGGCGCGTCTGGCACCGTCATCGACGTGGGCGGGCAGGACACCAAGGTTATCCAGCTCAAGGGCGGGCGCGTGGCCAAGTTCGCCATGAACGACAAATGCGCTGCAGGTACCGGCCGCTTCCTGGAGATCATGGCCGATCGGCTCGGCGTATCGCAGCGGGACATGGCCTCCATGGCGCGCCGCGGTGCCGAGACCAAGATCTCCAGCATGTGCACGGTGTTTGCCGAGTCGGAGGTCATCAGCCTCATCGGGCGCGGCGTGCCGCGCGAGGACATCGCGCGGGGCGTGATCGACTCGGTTGTGACCCGCGTGGTCGCGCTCGTCGGGCAGGCGGCGGCAGCTCCGTACTTCTTGACCGGCGGCCTCTGCGACAACGGCTTCGTGGTCGAGCGGCTGTCCGCCCTGCTGAGTGAGCCGGTGGCCACCTGTCCCGAGGCGCGCTATGCCGGCGCCCTGGGCGCCGCCGATCGGGCGCTCGCGCTGGCGCGCAGCTAGACGCTGCAGCTCCCGCGGTAGAAACAACCCACAACCAAGGCCCACAACCTGAGGAAAAGCCGTATCCGAAACCGGTTTACCCTCAAGTTGTGGGCCTCAGTTGTGGGTGATGGGCGAGAGGCTGGGGCCTAGCGCCATCCGGGACCTCGCGAGCTTGCCGCGGAGGCTAGTCCTCCTCGATGACGACATCGGCGTCCGGGGCGTTCTTCTTCACGCTCTCGATACCCTTCTTGCAGGAGTCCATGGACTTGTAGACCTGCGACGTCGCGATGATCTCGCCGTTGGAGGCCTTGAGCACGAAGCGAACGCCCTTCTCGGTGCTCTTGATGACGAACTTGCCCATGTGCGTGTCCTTTCTAGCGCGGGTGACCGTTACCGGCATCGTACCCAACAGATTTCCAACAAACACCCCCTGCAAGCTGCTTCAAATGGGGCTTCAGGCACGGCTAGGGACCGCGCGCACGCCTTCTGCCACAGCCTGAGAACGTTCTCACCTGTTCGGACAAGATGTGCTAGCATGGTCGGGCGCAGGCGCGCGACGACGCATCACGGAGGGGGACACCATGCCGGCAGGATTGCTGCCCATCATCTATCTGGCCTTCATCAGCCTCGGTCTTCCAGATTCCGCGCTCGGATCCGCCTGGCCGGTCATGGGCCCATCGCTCGGCGCGGGGCTGTCGTGGGTGGGTATCGTCACCATGATCATTTCCGCCGGCACGATCGTGTCGAGTCTCATGTCGGTGCGCGTTGTGGAGCGGTTCGGCACCGGAAAGGTCACGGTGGCAAGCGTTGCCCTGACCGCTCTGGCGCTGCTGGGCTTCTCGATCTCCGGCGAGTTCTGGCATCTGCTGCTGTGGGCGATTCCCTACGGTCTCGGCGCCGGAGCGGTCGACGCCGCACTTAACGCCTTTGTGGCCGTGCATTACGAAAGCCAGCACATGAGCTGGCTGCACTGCATGTGGGGCGTCGGCGCGAGCGGCGGACCGATGATCATGAGCGCTTGCTTGGGTATCGGTACCTGGGGCGATGGCTTCCGCGCGCTCGGCGCCATCCAGCTTGCGATCGTGGTGGTGCTCACGCTGTCGCTTCCGCTATGGCGCGACCGCAAGCTTCCTCACGGCACGCGGGAGAGCGGGGTCGAGGCGGTCCCGGCCGCCCGCAGCCGTCGCGAGCTGCTGCGAATCGATGGCGTCATCGCGGTGCTCATCTGCTTCTTCTGCTACTGCGCGCTTGAGGGGACCTGCGGCAGCTGGGCCGCGTCGTACTGCACGCTCGAGGCGGGCATTCCCGCTGAGACCGCGGCGAGCTGGGCCTCGCTGTTCTTCATCGGCATCACCATCGGCCGCTTGGCGAGCGGCTTTCTGTCGTTCCGCGTATCGGACGAGGGCATGATTCGCCTCGGTCAGCTGCTGGTCGCAGTGGGACTGGTCATCTTCTTCGTTCCGTGGGCGCGGGATTTCCTGGCTGCGGGCTTTATTCTGCTGGGACTCGGCTGCGCACCCATCTACCCTTCGATCATCCACGCGACGCCCCGGCGCTTCGGCGATGACGTCGCCCTCGAGCTCACCGGTATGCAGATGGCCTTCGCCTACATCGGCTCGCTGGCGATGTCTCCGCTGTTCGGCGTCATCGCGCAGGCCATCGATATCAGCCTGTACCCGGTATACCTTGCGGCGCTGCTGGCGGTGATGGTCGTCGCTGCGGAGAAGGTGAACCGCGCGACCTCTGCGCGTCGCCGCGCCTGATGCGCGGCCGGGCCATCGCCGGGGGAGGATCGCTAGGGGAGACAACGTGAAGTTGGTTCGCGCCGTTGCCCCGAGATGCTCCATGCCCTATAATCATCTGGCCTTGGGACAAGCAGGGTCAAAGACCCCAGCTGCTCAACACCTTCGGGACGTGGCGCAGTTTGGTAGCGCGCCTGCTTTGGGAGCAGGATGTCGCAGGTTCGAATCCTGTCGTCCCGACCATACATGCGGGCGTAGTTCAATGGTAGAACCCCAGCCTTCCAAGCTGATGACGCGGGTTCGATTCCCGTCGCCCGCTCCAGAACGTTACGGAGCCCGGCGCCCTCGCGGTGCCGGGCTCTTTGCGTGCCGCGCGGTCCACTGGCTGCGCTTTCGGGGCGCCGATATCGCGGCTGTGCGCTTTCGGAACACTGCCATGCCTTCACTGTGCGCTAAAGGAACATCCATGGCGCCGCGATGTTCCGAAAACGCACAGCCTAGGGTGGCTGGGTGTTCCGATAGCGCACAGTCTGGGTAGCGGCCCCGGTCCTGCTCGCTTGGCGCCTTGGCCCCCTAGCAGGCGCATCACCATGGCGACGATTCTCAGCGCGCTGCCTGGCCTCGGGCAGCCCACGGCCCTGCTCGCTACATCCCGGCGCCCATCTTCCAGCCATGCCGCGCCGTTTTGATGTTACATGCCGCGAACGACGCGAACTGACGCCCTGAAAGCTCGTATAGTCGTAGTGTCGCGTTTCGGCGCGACGTTCAAGCATCGGTCGATATGGGGGAAGGTGGCGTATGGCCGTGCAAGAATCCAAGGAGTTTCCGACAACGGAATGCCTCGCGCCGGCGCAGATCGAGGCGAAGGTCGAGGCGGCGGCCATAACGAAGGCGGCCTTGCCCGCAGGCAAGATGTTCGTGCTGGCGATGCTCGCCGGTGCGTTCATCGCCTTCGGCGGTCTGTACTTCACGGTGTTTCTATCTGACACGGCGCTCAGCTGGGGGCCTCAGCGCGTGGTCGGAGGCCTCGTGTTCTGCATCGGCCTCGTACTCGTGCTCGTCTGCGGCGCGGAGCTCTTCACGGGCAACTCGCTCATGGTGTGTGCGCTCGCTTCGGGCAAGATCGATGTGCGCGGGCTTTTGCGCAACTGGGTGATCGTGTGGCTCGGCAACTTCGCGGGCGCCCTCATCGTCACCGCCATCGTGTTCTTTGCGCGCATCTACCAGATGAACGGCGAGGCTGTCGCTGCGACGATGGTCTCCATCGCTGCGGGCAAGGTGACGCCCGACGCGGTGACGCTGTTCTTCCGCGGCATCCTGTGCAACGTCTTCGTGTGCCTGGCCGTGTGGATCGGTTTCGCGGGAAAGACGGTCACCGACAAGGTCGTCGGTATCCTGCTGCCCATCTCGGGATTCGTGGCCTGCGGATTCGAGCACTGCGTGGCCAACATGTACTTTTTGCCGATGGGCGCCGCCATGGTGGCCAACGGTTACGGGGCCGACATCGCCGGGGCGGCGTCGCTGAACGTCGCGGGTATCTTCTACAACTTGGCGTTCGTGACGCTCGGCAACATCGTGGGCGGAGCGGTGCTTGTCGCGCTTGCGTACTGGTTCGTCTACCACCGCAAGGGGTAAGGGGCGACCATCGAGCAGCATCCGCAGGCTTCCAATCTGATGGCGCGGGATCGATGCGAGAGCCTACGTACATAGCAGGCCAGGGCATATGCCATGGCCTGCTTTTTCATGCGTTGGCGATATGGGGGTGCACCCGACCTTGTGCCGCGCCAGAAACGACCGGTCGCCGATTGCGCCGCGCCGCCCAGCCTTGCCCGAGAATGTTTTATTATCATTGTCATTATCCTAGCAATGAGGATAATCAAGCGGACATCTCGGCTGAGACGCCGTAGACGAAAGGACCTCCCATGATCGAGCTCAACTGCTTTGGCGAAACCTGTCCCAAACCTGTCATCCGCGCCATGAAGGCGCTGCAGGAGTCCGCGGCAGAAGGCGCCGTCCGCGTGCTCGTGGACAACACGGTTGCCGTGGAGAACCTCAAGCGCCTGGCCGCCAGCAAGCAGGGTACGGCGGAGGTCGAGGAGATCGAGGGCGGTTGGGCCGTCACGATCGCCGGCGTCACCGCCGCCGCTGCCGAAAACCCGGCGGGGGAGGAAGCCGCGCTCGCCGAGGCGGGTATCGCCTGCCCCGTGCCCGAGGCCGCGCCTGCCAAGCAGCAGGTTACCGTCTTCGTGGGCTCAAAGGCACTCGGCCAGGGTGCGCCCGAGCTCGGAAATATCCTCATCAAGGGTCTCGTCTACGCGATGTCGCAGGCCGACGAGGTGCCGCATCGTATCGTGTTCTTCAACGACGGCGCCGCCCTCACCTGCGAGGGCTCCGAGCTCGTCGACGATGTGCGCGAGCTGGAGCGCCGCGGCTGCGAGGTGCTGACCTGCGGCACCTGCCTCGATTTCCATGGTCTGCGCGACAAGCTCGCCGTGGGCGGCGTGACCAACCTGTATGCCATCTCCGAGTTCGTGCTCGGCCCCGACAAGGTCGTGACGCTGTAGCGCAGAGAGGGCCGCACCGACCATGATCTACCTGAACAACGCCGCGACGACCATCCAGAAGCCGCCGGCGGTCGCCGAGGCGGTCGTCGCCGCCATGGCGGGCGCAGGCAGCAGCTCGCGCGGGGCGTCCGCCAACGACCTTGCAGCGGCGCGCTCCGTCGCGGGCGCGCGCGTACGGCTCGCGCGCCTTATCGGCTTTTCGCACCCCGAGCGCGTGATCTTCACCCAAAACGCGACGATGGCGCTGAACACGGCCATCTTCGGCCTGCTGCGTCCGGGCGATCATGTGATCACGACGGATTTCGAGCACAACTCGGTGCTGCGTCCGCTGCACGAGCTCGAGCGCCGCGGCGTCATCGACCTCGATTACCTGCGCGCCGACGCATCGGGCCGCCTGCATATGGAGGACCTCGAGGGGCTCTTCCGCCCCAACACGGCTGCTGTCGTGTCCACGCATGCGTCCAACCTGACGGGCGCCATCGTGGACGCCGCCGCGCTCGCCGAGGCGGCCCATGCGCATGGCGCCCGGTTCGTGCTCGATGCCTCGCAGACACTCGGCGCGCTGCCGGTAGACATGGTGGCGCTCGGGGCCGACATCCTGTGCTTCACGGGTCACAAGGCCCTTATGGGCCCGCAGGGCACCGGCGGTCTTGCCGTGGTTTCCGACGTGGAGCTCGCACCCCTCGTGCACGGGGGTACAGGCGTCAAGAGCGCTGATCCCCTCCAGCCCGAAAGCTATCCGGAGCATCTGGAGGCAGGCACTATGAACGGGCACGGCCTGGCCGGCCTCGATGCCGCTCTGGAGTTCCTGCTCGACCTGGGTGTCGATCAGGTGGAGCGCCACGAGCGCGATTTGCGCGAGCGCTTCTGCGCAGGTGTGGCTGGCGCCGCGGGCGTCACCGTGTACGGTCAAGATGACGGCCATGGGCACGCGGGCGTGGTGGCGCTGAACCTTGCCGGCATGGATTCCTCGACGCTGGCCGATCGCTTGGCCTACGAGCACGGCATCGCCACGCGCGCCGGCTTGCACTGCGCCCCGCGCATGCACGCGGCGCTGGGTACACTCGAGCAGGGCGCGGTTCGGTTCTCGTTCGGCTGGTACACCACCGCAAGCGACATCGATGCCGCCGTGGAGGCTCTTGCCGCAATCGCGGCGGAGCTCGACTGATGGAGGGAAGGGGAGCGCATGGGGCGTGAGCGGACCGAGCGCATCGTCGTTTCGTTTTCCAGCACCTTCGATGCCATGGAGGCGGAGCGCCTGTGCCAGGAGGCGGGTGTCGCGGGGCGCATCATCCCGCTTCCCGTCGAGATCGATTCCGAATGCGGGCTGGCGTGGTCCATGCCCACCGATGACGATGCGGTGCTTGCCGCATTTAACGCGGCAACCGAGGGGCACCTTGTTCCCGAGGGCATCCATCACCTGATGTTGTAAGAGGTTCTGATGCCTGTTGGGCTGGTCCAGCAGGCGGCATGGGGAGGTTTTAGCCATGGAGACCACGGTCAAGCTCACCAAGCTCGCGGACTGCGCGGGCTGCGGGGCGAAGGTCGGAGCCGGTGAGCTCGCGCAGCTGTTCGAGGGCTTTCCCGATGTTCACGATCCCAACCTGCTGGTGGGATTCGATCATGCCGACGACGCCGCCGTCTACAAGCTGCGCGATGACCTGGCGATCGTGCAGACGCTCGACTTCTTCCCGCCCATCGCGGACGACCCCTTCACGTTCGGTCAGATCGCGGCGGCAAACGCCCTGTCGGATATCTACGCCATGGGTGGACGCCCCATCACGGCGCTGAACATCATGGCGGTGCCGGAAGACATGCCCAAGGACGCCGTGCGCGAGATCCTGCGCGGAGGCGCCACGAAGGTCGCCGAGGCGGGTGCCATCGTGGCGGGCGGCCATAGCATCTACGATGCGGAGCCCAAGTACGGCCTGTCCGTGACGGGCGTCATCGACCCGGCGAAGCTGCTGCGCAACGACACCGCGCAGGTCGGCGACGTGCTCATCTACACCAAGCCCGTGGGCATCGGAATCATGACCACAGCCCTCAAGGGTGGCCTTGCCGGCGAGGAGGATCGCGCGCGCGTCGAGGGGCTCATGTGCACGCTCAACCGCGCTGCTGCGGAGGCGGCGCGCCCCTTTGCGGTGCACGCCTGCACCGACATCACGGGTTTCGCGGTGCTGGGGCACATGCTCGAGCTCGCGCAAGGGTCCGACACCTGCATCGAGCTCGATTCCGCTGCGTTCGAGTTCTTGCCCGGAGCCCTGGACTTCGCCGCAATGGGTATTCTGCCTGCCGGCGTGTACCGCAATCGGCGCTATGCGGAGGCGGAGGTCGAGATTGCGCCCGAGGTTTCGCTTTCCGTTGCCGACGCTCTTTTTGACCCTCAGACCTCCGGTGGCCTGTTGTTCGCAGTCGACGCCTCCGATGCCGATGCTCTCATGGCGGCGCTTGACGGCGCGGTGCCCGCGGCGCAGCGGATCGGCGTCGTGCGGAGCTACGAGGGCGGGGCGCGCGTTCGCGTGCGGTAGGGCTCTCAAGCGGGCACCGTGTGTCCGAGCGCTCGACGCCTCGCTTTGAGGTCTGCTCGCTCAGCCGGGAAACTCAAACTGCATAGAATCGGCGGTGTCGTGCATAGGTTGTACCTTTTGCCATCCTCGTTCGCTGTTTGAGGGCTGCGCGCGGCGGTTTCATGCCGCTCTCCTGGATGCTTTCGCGGGTTTTGTACCCGCTCCGGCGCATGGGCGGAGGCTCAGAGCCCCGCCGGAGGAGCTATTTACATCGCTTCGGGGTTCAGTTGGGCTATTCAGCGGCGGGGGAGGGTGCCCTTGCGGTACAAAACTCGCAAAAGTATCCAGGCGGGTCCCGTACGTCCTGATTTGCCGTGCGACATACGACATCTGCGCAGTTGAGAAACACGGGTGAAACGTTTTCGCAACATCACGGATACGACATAGATATTTAGCAGGCCAAACGTTGAAATCTCTGTAGCGGGCTCATTGCTTTTAGGTAAAGCGCGTCAATCTGCCGTAGTACCATGGGTCAGGTTTTTTTGACATAACAACGTTTCCGAGGGGGTTCTCCATGACGTATTCCGAGAAGGTCATCGCTGAGCTGCGCGAGCGCTATGCCGACCAGCCCGAGTTCCTGCAGGCGGCCACCGAGGTCCTCGAGACCATCCAGCCCGCTCTCGATGTGCATCCCGAGTTCGAGGAGCAGGCGCTCCTCGAGCGCCTCGTCGAGCCCGAGCGCGTGGTCATGTTCCGCGTGCCGTGGGTCGATGACGAGGGTAAGGTCCAGGTCAACCGCGGCTTCCGCGTCGAGTTCAATTCTGCGATCGGCCCCTACAAGGGCGGCCTGCGCTTCAACCCGACGGTCACCCTCGGCATGCTCAAGTTCCTCGGTTTCGAGCAGATCTTCAAGAACGCCCTGACCACGCTTCCCATGGGCGGCGGCAAGGGCGGTTCGGACTTCGACCCCAAGGGCAAGTCCAACCGCGAGGTCATGGCATTCTGCCAGAGCTTCATGACCGAGCTTTCCCGCCACATCGGCCCCAACACCGACGTTCCCGCCGGTGACCTGGGCGTCGGCGGCCGCGAGATCGGCTACATGTTCGGTCAGTACAAGCGCCTGCGCAACGAGTGGAGCGGCGTGCTCACCGGCAAGGGCCTCACCTTCGGCGGCTCGCTTGCCCGTACTGAGGCCACCGGTTACGGTCTCGTGTACTTCGTCGACGAGTATCTCAAGAGCAACGGCGACTCCTTCGAGGGCAAGACGGTCGTCGTTCACGGCTCCGGCAACGTCGCCATCTACGCGATCCAGAAGGTGTCGCAGCTCGGCGGCAAGGTTATCGCCGCTTCCGACACCAAGGGCTGGGTCGAGGACCCCGACGGCATCGACTACAAGGTGCTCGAGAACATCTACAACAAGAAGCGCTCCGGCCACGACGCCGGCGTGAGCCTGGCCATGTACGTGGACGAGCGTCCGAACGCCATCTGGCACGCCGAGGACGGCCGCGGCGTCTGGCAGCTGCCCTGCGACATCGCGCTGCCCTGCGCCCGCGAGAACACGCTGTTGCTCGAGGATGCCCAGGCGCTCGTCGCCAACGGCTGCAAGATCGTCGGCGAGGGTGCCAACATGCCCACCACGCCCGACGCGACCATCTACCTGCAGCAGAACGGCGTTGCCTTCATGCCCGGCAAGGCCGCGAACGCCGGCGGCGTGCTCGTGTCCGGCCTCGAGATGAGCCAGAACGCCGAGCACCTGTCCTGGACGTTCGATGAGGTCGACGGCAAGCTTGAGAGCCTCATGCGCGGCATGTTCCACAACGTGGACGACACCGCCCGCACCTATGGCCACGAGGGCGACTTCGTGATGGGCGCCAACATCGCCGGCTTCCTGAAGGTTGCCGACGCCATGATGGCCCAGGGCGTCTGCTAGTAATAGCGCTGCCAATCGAATCGTTATGTGGAGGGACGGTCATCGAGGCCGTCCCTCCCTGCCATTCCTGCAATTTCGGGGACAGGTCCCAAACTTTCATCGATGCCCTCCAGGGCATCGATGAAAGTTTGGGACCTGTCCCCGAAATTGCAGGAATGGCAGGGAGTTTTCCACCGGTTATTGAACTTATCAACAAATGAATACTATCTAACACAAAGCTGTTCTCTGCAGCGCCATCCTGTCGATGATGCGCCAGCGCCGTGCGCAGCGGGTATTTTGCGTGTCGCCGAAGCGCCGTGAGCGGGGAGCCGGGCCCTCAGGTACACTGTGAAGATGTGCATAAAAGCAGCCAATCTTTGCAGATGGGAGAGCAATGCTCAAGTTTGGGAGCTATGTTCGCGCGGCGAACATCGATGACGCTCTGGAGGTGCTGCGGTTCAAGAAGGGCGCTATGGTCCTCGGCGGCGGCATTTGGATGCGTCTTTCGAACCGTACGGTGCCCTGCGTGATCGACCTTTCGGACTGCGGTCTCAACACGATCGAGGAGACCGACGACGAGTTCCGCATCGGCGCCTACGTCACCCTGCGCGACCTCGAGGTCGCCGGCAAGCTCAACGCGGTGACGGGCAACGTGCTGCGCGACGCCGTCCACGATATCGTGGGCGTGCAGATGCGCCAGCTCGCGACGGTGGGCGGCAGCGTCTTCGGACGTTTCGGCTTCTCCGATGTCATCTGCGCGCTTCTGGCGCTCGACACGGACGTGGAGCTCGCCGGCGCTGGCCGCATGCCGCTGGCGCAGTTTATCGACATGCCCTATGAGCTCGATGTTCTGACCCATGTGATCGTTCGCAAGCGCGATTACCGCGCGGCGTACCAGTGCATGCGCAAGGCGGCGACGGACTTCGCTTCCGCCAATGCGTGCGCCGCGTACTGGGACGGCTCCTGGCACGTTTCGGTGGGTGCGCGTCCCGCGAAGGCGCGCCTGCTTGCCGGCGATGCCCTGGGTATCGCCTCTGCAGAGCCCACCGCCGAGGAGATCGCGTGCGCCATCGAGGCGGTTCGCAGCCTGAAATACAGCTCCAACCTGTGGGGCTCCGAGCGCTACCGCCGCCACCTTGCCGGCGTGCTTGCTGCCCGCGCCATCGTTGAGGCGGCCCCGTATTCCTCGCCCGAGGCGGCCGATGCCGCACGGGCCGTCTGCTCCGGTGAGGAGGCGATCGCATGAGCGGAAAGCTGATGGACGTCACCGTCGTCTTGAACGGCAAGAAGGTCGCCGCCTCCGTGGCGCCCGACCAGTCGCTGCTCGCCTTCGTGCGCGATCACGGCTGCAAGTCCGTGAAGTGCGCCTGCGAGACCACGAACTGCGGTCTATGCACGGTGTGGCTCGATGGCCGCGCGGTGCTGTCGTGCGCCGTGCCGATGGCCCGCGCGAACGGCCACGAGGTCACGACGCTCGAGGGCCTGCAGGCGGAGTCGGCCGATTTCGCGCGCTGCATGGCCGAGGAGGGCGCGGAGCAGTGCGGCTTCTGCTCGCCCGGCCTGATCATGAACGTGCTCGCAATGGAGCGCGAGATCCGCGAGCGCGCGGAGGCCGAGGGCACCGCGCCCGCCATGCCCACCGAGGATGACATGAACAGCTATCTGGCCGGCAATCTCTGCCGTTGCACGGGATATACGAGCCAGCGCCGCGCCATCCGCCGCTATATGGAGAGCCGCTTCGCCGCAGCCGGCGAGGCTTCCGCGGCGGCTGGAGAGGGGGAGTAGCCCATGAGCATGATCGTCACGCGCGAAAGCGAGCGCGAGAACCTGACCCATATCGGCGCGAAGACCGTCAAGAAGGACGCCTACGCCCTGCTTGCCGGCAAGCCGCTCTACACGAACGACATCGTGCCCGCCGATGTCCTCACCCTCAAGATCCTGCACAGCCCGCACGCCTTCGCGCGCATCCGGTCCATCGACACGTCGCGCGCGGAGAAGATCCCGGGCGTCGTTGCCGTCTACACCTATAAGGATGTGCCGAACAAGCGCTTCACGCTCGCCGGCCAGAGCTATCCCGAGGCGAGCCCGTATGACCGCCTCATCCTCGACGAGGTCGTGCGCTACGTGGGCGACGAGGTCGCCATCGTGGCGGCCGAGACCGAGGACGCGGCCGAGCGTGCGCTCAAGCTCATCAAGGTCGACTACGAGGTCATGGAGCCCGTGCTCGACTTCACGCGCGCCAAGGGCAACCCGGTCGTCATCCACACCGAGGACAACTACCACGTGAACGGTGCGTGGATCAACAACGACCGCATGAACAACGTCGTGGCCTCCGGTCTGTCGGAGCACGGCGACCTCGAGGCGGCCTTCGACGAGTGCGATATCGTCGTCGACGAGACCTACCACACGCTGGCCGACGCCCAGGCGATGATGGAGACGTTCCGCTCCTTCGCCGAGATCGACGCCTACGGCCGCATCACGGTGACCTCCTCCACGCAGGTGCCGTTCCACGTGCGCCGCATGGTCGCCAACGCCCTGGATATCCCGCAGTCGCGCGTGCGCGTGGTCAAGCCCCGCATCGGCGGCGGCTTCGGCGCCAAGCAGACGGGCTGCAACGAGATCTTCTGCGCCTTCGTGACCGCGAAGACCGGGCGTCCCTCCAAGATCATCTACACGCGCGAGGAGACGCTCGCGTCGTCTAACTCGCGCCACGAGATGCAGCTGCACGTGCGCCTCGGCGCCAAGAACGACGGCACGATCGTGGCCATCGACCTGTACACGCTCTCCAACCAGGGTGCCTACGGCGAGCACGGTCCCACGACCGTCGGCCTTTCGGGCCACAAAAGCCTGCCGCTGTACAACCACGCCAAGGCGAGTCGTTTTGCCTTCGACGTGGTGTACTCCAACACCATGCCAGCGGGCGCCTACCGCGGCTACGGCGCGACCCAGGGCCTGTTCGCCGTCGAGTCCGCCGTGAACGAGCTGGCCGACCGCCTGGGCATGGATCCCTGCGAGATCCGCCTGAAGAACCTGGTCACGCCGGGTGAGCGCCTGGCGCAGTACGACGACAACGAGCTGTATTCCTGCACCGCCGCCGACTGCCTGCGCCGCGCGATGGAGATGATCGGCTGGGCCGACAAGCCGCTGCGACAGGACCTGGGCGACCGCGTGCGCGGCCTGGGCGTGGCGCTCTCCATGCAGGGCTCGGCCATCGCCAAGATCGACATCGGCTCGGTCGACCTGCGCGTCGAGGAGTCCGGCTTCTACACGCTGTCCATCGGTGCCACCGACATGGGCACGGGCTGTGACACGATCCTCGCGCAGTTCGCCGCCGAGGCGCTGCGCTGCGACACCGACCGCATCGTCGTGCACGGCGTCGATACCGACGTGTCGCCCTTCGACACGGGTTCCTACGCGAGCGCATCCACCTACCTGACCGGTATGGCCGTGCTGAAGGCCGCCGAGCAGCTCATCGCCGAGCTGCGCCGTCGCGCAGCGGGCTTCATGGGCGTCGACGTGAACGACGTCCTGTTCGATGGCGACGACATGCTCGCTTTCGAGCCGGGTGTGCTCGATGTTCCCGCCGATGTGGACAAGCCGGAGTTCTCCGGCATCTACGACGACGTCGAGGCCATCGCGCGCTCCTACCAGCTCGCCCAGGCCTCCCCGGATGCCGAGCCCGTGGCGAAGATGTCGCTCACCGAGCTTGCGAACAAGCTCGTGGCAGGCGGCGACGGCGACTGCCTGACGGCCCATGCCGCCGCGAGCTCGCCCACCAGCCCGCCGCCGTTCATGAGCGGTATCGCCGAGGTGGATGTCGACAAGGCCACCGGCAAGGTCACCGTGGTCGACTATGTGAGCGTCGTCGACTGCGGCACGGTGGTGAACGAGAACCTCGCGCGCGTGCAGGCCGAAGGCGGCATCGGCCAGGGCATCGGCATGGCGCTTACCGAGGACGTGCAGTACAGCGATCGCGGCCGCATGCGCACGCGCTCGTTCATGACGTACAAGGTGCCGACGCGCCTCGACCTGCCGAACATCCGCATGGAGTTCGCACCGAGCTACGAGCCCACCGGCCCGTTCGGCGCCAAGTCGATCGGCGAGGTCGTCATCAACACGCCGTCGCCCGCCATCGCGAGCGCCGTGGCGCATGCGACCGGCCACTACGTCCGCACGCTGCCCATCACTCCCGAAAAGGCCCTCTTCGGCGAATAGCCCGACCCGTCCGGCCGGCTGAGGCACCGCACCTTGCCGCTCAAGCCTTCGGGCGCCGCACGCCAGGCGTGCGCCCTCGGCTTTCGTGGCAATCTGCGGCACCTCAGCCGGCCGTCTCCGTTGCCGACAAGATGGTGCCAGGCACAAACTTGTCGCCAGGCGTGGACAAGATGGTGCCAGGCACAAACTTGTCGCCAGGCGTGGACAAGATGGTGCCGGGTGCAAACTTGTCGCTGGCTTGGCATGTGCGCTTTTGGAACGTCTTGTAGCGTTTAACTGTGCGTTTTCGGAACACGGGGGCGCTTTGGATGTTCCGATAGCGCACAGTTTGCATTGGCCTATGTTCCGTTAGCGCACAGCGATGTGCGGTGCCGAGGCGCATGACAGTTAGGACGGGGCCCAGTGTCATGAACATGACACTGGGCCCCGTCCTAACTGTCATGCTCGGCGGCTATGTGCGCGTGCTGTGCGGGAAAGCTTCACCGCACGCACGCTGGCCGTATCTGCTATCATTCAGAAACTGTGCGTAAACTGCGGGCGTGGCGGAATTGGTAGACGCGCTGGATTTAGGTTCCAGTGGGCTTCCCGTGAAGGTTCGAGTCCTTTCGCCCGCACCAAAACGCCGTGATTGGTTACAACGGGCTATCGGCACCCACGATATGCCGACGTACTGTAAGAGGAGGAACGTTGAACATCACTTCTGACGTGAAGGACGCCAAGCTCACCGCGACGGTCACCATCCCGGCCGCCGACGTCGACGCTGCCATCAAGAAGGCCTACAAGGAGGCTGCCAAGAGGTATCGCTTCCCGGGCTTCCGCGCTGGTCATGCGCCCCGTCCCGTTATCGACAACATGCTCGGCGCCGGCGCCGTGCTCGCTCAGGCCACCAACGACCTGATCGGTGCCAACGAGTCCGCTGTCCTGAACGAGCTCGACATCGTCCCCGTCAAGTCCGGCGACTACGGCAACATCGACGAGATGGTCAAGGACCACGAGGACTACACCTACACCATCGAGTTCCAGCTCCGTCCGAGCTACGAGCTCAACTCCTATGATCCCGTCGAGATCGAGATGCCTCCCGCGGAGGTCACCGAGGGCGAGATCGACGCCCAGATCGAGATGCTCATGGGTTATCACGCCTCCTTCAAGGACGCCGAGCGCGCCGTTGCCGAGGGCGACTACGTCACCGTCGACATCGAGAACATCAAGAACGCCGAGGCGCTCAACGGCGAGGGCCGCATGGTCGTCGTCGGCTCCGGCAACCTGCCCGCTGCCTTCGATGAGGGCCTGACCGGCATGAATGTCGACGAGTCCAAGGAGATCTCCTGGACCCCCGAGGTCGAGGGCGCCGAGGAGGCCTCCGTCAAGGTGACCGTCAAGAACATCAAGGAGCGCATCCTGCCCGAGCTCACCGACGAGTTCGCCAAGGCCTCCTTCGGCTTCGATGACATCGCCGCCATGCGCGACGCCGTCAAGATCGAGCTCGACGCCGACAAGACCTCCAAGCTCCCCGGCATCAAGGAGAACCGCGCCGTGGCCAAGCTGGCCGAGCGCCTCGAGGCCGAGAAGATCGACGAGGATTACGAGCAGTCCGTCTTCTCCGAGCTGGGTCAGAACTTCCTGCAGAGCCTGTCCGGCCGCGGCATGACCCTCGACGGCTGGCTGAAGACCGCCGGCATGTCCACCGACGCCTTCCTGGCCGACCTGCACCGTCAGGCCGATGACGTCGCCCGCGAGTCCCTGGCTCTCGACGCTCTGGCCCGCAAGCTCGAGATCGAGGTCACCGACGAGGACGTTGACGCCGAGTTCGAGCGCGCCGGCATCCAGGATGTCGAGGCCTCCAAGGCTCAGTTCATCGCCGAGGGCCGCATGCCCGCCGTCCGCGACTCCATCCGTCGCTCCAAGGCCGTCGACTGGCTGGTCGACAACGCGGTCGTGACCGAGGTCGACGAGTACGCCAAGGCTGACGACGCCGAGTAGGCTGTCCCCGCAACGGGGTATCATACCGGGAGACCGGATCTGACGTTACGGTGCTTCGACTCCGCGCTTATCGCGGGCGGGCACCGTAACGCGTATGTACGACTGAACGCGAAAGGGGAATGCTTCCATGTACCGGATTGATTCCGCGCTCGTGCCCTACGTCATCGAGCAGACGCCGCGCGGCGAGCGCAGCTATGACATCTATTCCCGCCTGCTGAACGACCGCATCATCTTCCTGGGCGAGGAGATCAACTCCACGACCGCCAACCTGGTGATCGCGCAGCTGCTCCATCTCGAGAGCCAGGATGCCGAGAAGGACATCTCCCTGTACATCAACTCGCCCGGCGGCGAGGTGTATTCGGGTCTGGCCATCCTCGACACCATGAACTTCATCAAGCCCGACGTGTCCACCATCTGCGTAGGCATGGCGGCGAGCATGGCGGCCGTGCTGCTGGCGAGCGGCGCTAAGGGCAAGCGCTTCTGCCTGCCGAACTCCATGATCATGATCCACCAGCCGAGCGGCGGCGCCCAGGGTCAGCAGACCGAGATCGAGATCGCCGCGCGCGAGATCAAGGAGACGCGCCGCAACCTGAACCAGATCCTGTCCGACGCCACCGGCCAGCCGTTCGAGAAGGTCGAGGCCGACACCGAGCGCGATCACTACATGCGTGCCGCTGCCGCCCTCGAGTACGGTCTGGTCGACCGCATCGTGACCTCCCGTGCGGCCACCCAGGGAAGCGAGCAGTAATGGCCAGAAACGATATGCCGCGCGATCCGATGGGGCTCGGCCCCATCCACTGCTCGTTTTGCGGCAAGACGCAGGACCAGGTGCGCAAGCTCGTCAAGGGCCCGAGCAACATCTATATCTGCGACGAGTGCGTGGCCGCCTGCTCCGAGATCCTCGAGGAGTCGCTGGCGCAGGACTTCCTGGCGGCCCAGCAGGACATGTCCTTCCCGTTCGGGAACATGGGCTATGCGCCTGAACCTGAGGCTGAGCCCGAGGTTGATGACGACGCCCACGTGGCGACGAACCTCATCAAGCGCGTGCCCACGCCGCACGAGATCTACGACGAGCTCTCCGAGTACGTGATGGGCCAGGAGGCCGCGAAGCGCGCCATGTCGGTGGCGGTGTACAACCACTACCGTCGCGTGCTGCAGGGTGAGGCCGCCGCGAACGGCGAGACATCCCAGCAGCAGGGCTCGCATGCGACCGACGCGAGCCTCGAGGACGTCGAGCTGGCGAAGAGCAACATCCTGCTGCTCGGCCCCACCGGCACGGGCAAGACGCTGCTCGCGCAGACGCTCGCGCGCATCCTCGAGGTGCCCTTCGCCATCGCCGACGCCACCGCCCTCACCGAGGCGGGCTACGTGGGCGAGGACGTGGAGAACATCCTGCTCAAGCTCATCAACGCGGCGGATGGCGACGTCGCCCGCGCGCAGATCGGCATCATCTACGTCGACGAGATCGACAAGATCGCGCGTAAGGCGGAGAACCTCTCCATCACGCGCGACGTCTCCGGCGAGGGCGTGCAGCAGGCGCTGCTCAAGATCCTCGAGGGCACGGTGGCGAGCGTCCCGCCGACGGGCGGCCGCAAGCACCCGCAGCAGGAGCTCATCCAGATCGACACGACGAACATCCTGTTCATCTGCGGCGGCGCCTTCGTGGGCCTCGACAAGATCGTGAGCGACCGCGTGGGCAACAAGGGCGTCGGCTTCAACTCCGAGATCGCCGGCCCCACTTCGGCCGACGAGAACGATCTGCTCAGGCAGGTGCTCCCGCAGGATCTGAACGCCTTTGGCATGATTCCGGAGTTCGTGGGCCGCACGCCGGTCATCACGCAGACCAATGCGCTCACCGAGGACGACCTCGTGTCCATCCTGACTGAGCCCAAGAACGCCATCGTGCGCCAGTACCGCCGCATGTTCCAGCTCGAGGACTGCGATCTTGAGTTCGAGGACGAGGCACTGCACGAGATTGCCCGTCTGGCGCTCGAGCGCAAGACGGGTGCGCGCGGCCTGCGCTCCATCTGCGAGGATCTGCTGCAGCAGACCATGTTCGACCTTCCCTCCGAGACGGGTGTGGCGAAGGTCGTGGTCACGGCTGCGAGCGTCCGCGGCGAGGAGCAGCCTCGCCGCGTGCTCGACGCTGCGTAGCCCGGCTCTCGAACAACGGTTGATAAGCCCCCGCGGCCTCGACGCGCAAGCGCCGTGGACGCGGGGGCTTCGTTCTGGCGGGCGGCGGTGCGCAGCGTGCCATCGCTGGTTCCCGCCGCGATGCATGGGGATATCATTTGGCGGGCACGGGACGCGCATGGCTGGTAGTATGGAAGCGTATGTTGATCAGACGATGAAGGAGACCCGAATGAAGGGCATCATCCTTGCGGGCGGCTCAGGCACCCGGCTCTATCCGCTCACGCTCGTGACGAGCAAGCAGCTGCTGCCGGTCTACGACAAGCCGATGATCTACTACCCGCTCTCGGTCCTCATGATGGCGGGTATCCGCGACATCCTGATCATCTCGACGCCGACGGACCTGCCCAATTTCGAGCGCCTCCTGAAGGACGGCTCCGACTTCGGCGTGAGCCTCTCCTACGCCGAGCAGCCCTCGCCGGACGGTCTTGCGCAGGCCTTCCTCATCGGCCGCGAGTGGATCGCAGGCGAGCCCTGCGCGCTCGTGCTGGGCGACAACATCTTCTTCGGCAACGGCCTTTCCCGCCATCTGCGTCGCGCCGTGGCGCGCGCTGAGGAGCGGGGCGGCGCGACCGTGTTCGGCTACCATGTGGACGATCCCGAGCGCTTCGGCGTCGTCGAGTTCGATGCGGAGGGCCGCGCCCTGTCCATCGAGGAGAAGCCGGAGCATCCGAAGAGCTCCTATGCCGTCACGGGCCTGTACTTCTACGACGAGCGCGTCTGCGACTTCGCGGAGCGCGTGCGTCCGTCGGCCCGCGGCGAGCTCGAGATCACCGACCTCAACCGGATGTATCTGGATGACGGCACGCTCGACGTGGTCACGCTCGGCCGGGGCTACGCGTGGCTCGACACCGGCACGATGGAGAGCCTCTACGAGGCGGGCGAGTTCGTCCGAGCCGTGGAGCGCGCCCAGGACCAGCCCGTGTCGGTGCTCGAGGAGATCGCCTACGAGAACGGCTGGATCGACCGCGAGACCCTGCTTGCCTGCGCCGAGCGCTACGGCAAGAGCGTCTACGGCCAGCACCTGAGGAAGGTCGCTGAGGGCGCCTACGTGGCCCCGAGGCGCGATTGGTAGCCAAAGACGGCAGGTTGATCGTCAAAGGACAAAAAGCGCCCGGCCCAACCGGCTGCGGCGAAAGGTTAGCGCCCGCGCGTCGGGCGGGAAGGGGGAGCGCTGAGATGGCGGAAGAGTTCCAGCCCGAGCGCATCATCGTCACCGGAGGCTGCGGATTCATCGGCAGCAACTTCGTGCACCATGTCGTCCGCGAGCATCCTGACGTCCACGTGACGGTGCTCGACAAGCTCACCTACGCGGGCAACCCGGAGAACATCGCGGGCCTGGATCCCGAGCGCGTCGAGCTCGTGGTGGGCGATATCTGCGACGCCGAGCTCGTAGACCGGCTGGTGTCCGAGACCGATGCCGTCGTGCACTACGCGGCGGAGTCGCACAACGACAACTCCATCGCCGATCCCGAGCCCTTCGTGCGCACGAACGTCATGGGCACCTTCACCCTCATCGAGGCCTGCCGCAAGCACGGCGTGCGCTACCACCACGTGAGCACCGACGAGGTCTACGGCGACCTCGCGCTCGACGACCCCGCGCGCTTCACGGAGGAGACGCCGTACCATCCTAGCTCGCCCTACAGCTCCACCAAGGCGAGCTCCGATATGCTCGTGCGCGCCTGGGTGCGCACCTACGGACTCGCTGCGACGATCTCGAACTGCTCGAACAACTACGGTCCCTACCAGCACGTGGAGAAGTTCATCCCGCGCCAGATCACCAATATCATCGACGGGGTGCGCCCGAAGCTTTACGGCGACGGCAGGAACGTCCGCGACTGGATCCACACCGAGGACCACAGCTCCGCGGTGTGGACGATCCTCACGAAGGGCAGGATCGGCGAGACCTACCTGATCGGCGCCGATGGCGAGAAGGGCAATATCGACGTGCTGCGCGCGATCCTGCGCGCCATGGGCCGCGCGGAGGACGATTTCGATTGGGTCCGCGACCGTCCCGGCCACGACCGCCGCTATGCGATCGACTCGACGAAGCTCCGCCGCGAGCTCGGCTGGCAGCCCGCGCATACCGACTTCGACGCCGGCTTGGCGCAGACCATCCAGTGGTATCGCGACCACGAGGCATGGTGGCGCCCCGCCAAGGAGGCAACTGAGCGGAAGTACGCCGCGCAGGGTCAGTAGGATCAGGGAGGTCATCTGAGCATGCGAATCTTCATCACGGGATGCAACGGCCAGCTGGGCTGCGAGCTCAAGCGCCTGCTGTCGTGCGGCATGGCCGAGATCGGCCCCATCCCTTCGGCCTATGAGGGCGCAAAGGTGCTCGCGGCGGATGTCGACGACCTCGACATCACCGACGCCGCCGCGGTCGACGCGTTTTTTGCCGAGCACGCCTTCGACGTGGTGATCAATGGCGCCGCCTACACGAACGTCGACGGCTGCGAGGCGAACGAGGAGCTCGCCTATGCCGTCAACGCCGAGGGACCGCGCAACCTCGCGCGCGCCTGCGCCGCGCAGGGCGCCAAGCTCGTGCACGTGTCCACCGACTACGTGTTCCCGGGCACCGAGGCGGGGGAGCGCACCGAGGAGGATCAAACCGACCCGGTGAGCGCCTACGGCCGCACGAAGCTCGCCGGCGAGCGTGCCGTGCTCGAGACCTGGGAGAAGTCGTTCGTGGTCCGCACCGCCTGGCTGTACGGCTATGTGGGCAAGAACTTCGTCAAGACGATGCTGCGCCTGGCAGACAGCCTGGGTGCGCTCACGGTCGTGGCCGACCAGCTGGGCAACCCCACGTCGGCAAACGACCTCGCCTACGAGCTGCTCAAGATCGCGCTCACCGACGACTACGGCATCTACCACTGCACGAACAACGGCATCTGCTCCTGGGCCGACTTCGCCCGCGCCATCGTGGAGCGCGCTGGCTACGACCCGGCGATCGTGACGTCGTGCACCTCCGACGAGTACGCCGCCGCGCATCCCGATGCGGCGCGCCGTCCGGCGTTCTCCGCGCTGGCGAACGCCCATCTGGCTCGCACCGTGGGCGACGAGATGCGCCCGTGGGAGGCCGCGCTCGACACCTATATGGCCAACCTCGAGCATCTCGGGGCATGATGGCGATGGCCGACGTCAAGCACGCGTTCGCGGTCTGCGCGTACGGGAAGAGCCCTTATCTGCCCGAATGCCTCGCCTCGCTGGCGGCGCAGACCTATGGCGACAGCGAGGTGTTCATCGCGACCTCGACCCCGAGCGACTGGCTCTACGACATCGCCAAGTCGTTCGCCCTGCCCGTCTACGTGAACACGGGAGCCTCGGGCATCGGGCAGGACTGGAACTTCGCCTATCGCCATGCCCACGCCCGCTATGTGACCATTGCGCATCAGGACGACACCTATGAGCCCACCTACGCCGAGGCTGCGGTGGCTGCGCTGGATGCCACGCCCGATGCGCTGATCTATTTCAGCGACTACGGCGAGCTGCGTGCCGGCGAGCGCGTGGACGACAACCGCCTGTTGCGCGTGAAGCGCACGCTGCTGCGTCCCCTGCGCTGCGCGCCCCGCGCCGCGGCTGCCCGGTGGCGCAAGCGCGCCGCGCTGCGTTTCGGCTCGGCCATCTGCTGCCCGGCCGTCACCTTCAACGTCGAGCGCTGCCCCATGCCGCCGTTCGTGGTGGGCATGAAGTCGAATCTCGATTGGGCGACCTGGGAGTCGCTGTCGCGTCTTTCGGGCGCCTTCCTGTACGACCCCGCCGTGCGCATGCACCACCGGATCCACGAGGACTCGGCGACCTCCGAGCTCATCGCGTCGCATCAGCGCGATGCCGAGGACCTGGCCATGCTCGAGCGCTTCTGGCCCCGTCCCGTAGCCGGCCTCATCGAGCGCTTCTATGCGAAGGGGACTGAGAGCAATGACCTCTGATCGCGCCGCCGCGCCGCTCGTGTCGGTGCTCATCCCCGTCTACAACGCGGAGCGCTACCTGGCGCGCTGCCTCGACAGCGTGCTTTCGCAGGACTATCCGAACATCGAGATCGTGGCGGTGGACGACGGCTCGCGTGACGGCTCGCCGGCGCTGCTCGACGCCTATGCCGCCAAGTATCCCGGGCGCGTTCGGGTCGAGCACCGCGCGAACGGGGGAGTGGCCGCCGCGCGCAACCGCGCGATCGAGCTCGCTGCTGGTGAGTACCTCATGTTCTCCGATAACGACGACTATTTCGAGCCGGGATGCGTGACGATGCTCGTCGACGCCGCGCTCGATGCCGATGCGGACCTCGTGTGCGCCGGCTTCCAGCGTCCCGACGAGAAGGGTGCCATCGTGGACGGGATCATCCCCGATCCGTCATCGGATTGGGCGCCCTATGCCATCGTCGCGGCGTGGGCGAAGATCTTCCGCACCGCGTTCGTGCGCGAGCATGGCCTGGCCTTCTTCGATACGAATATCGGCGAGGACCTCGTGTTCACGCTGCCCGCCGTCGAGCTGTCGCGTCGCACGGTCGTGCTCGATCGCGTGGCGTACAACTGGTTCTACAACACCGAGAGCGTGTCGTCCACGGCGCACCGCACCTCGAGCGGCCTTGCTTTCGAGAAGACGCTCGACGCGCTCATTGCCGAGCTCAAGCGGCACGGCCTGTCGGTGTCCGATATGGTGCGGCACTATCTCATCCGGTTCGTGGCGTGGTATCTGATGTACACCTGCCGCGGCGACGGCGCCGCCGAGGCTGCGAGGCAGCGCTCGCATTACATCGCCTGGCTCGATGCGAACCTGCCGGGATGGCGGCGCGATCCGTACGCGAAGCCGTCGCAGCCCGCAAGCGATGCGCTGGCCAACCGGGTTGCCGTCTGGCTGTTCGCGCGCCATCCGCGCCTGTTCGCGCTCGCACAGAGGGCCTACTGCCGGTAAGGCGTGTTAGCCGGGCCTAGCCGGGCCGCCGGCGATGTCCGTCTGGTACCGGATGCCCGGAATCGGCCTTCCCAAAGGGCGGAAAACGGACATCTGGTGCTAAATGCCCATACATGCCGGGGCCCGCGTGGGAATCGTCCTCCACGCGGGCCCCGGTTTTCCAGCGGGTAGCCTTCACGGGCTGAGCGCCGGTCAATCTGCGCGCAGGCGCTACTTCTTCTGCTCGAGTTCGCCCATGCGGTCGCGCAGCGAGCGCTCGAGCAGGGCATTTTCCTGAGCGAGCTCGTTCACACGGTGCTTGAGCAGCGAGATCTCCGAGGAGTTCGCGAACATCTTGGCCATGAGCAGCACGATGATGAACAGGAAGATGAAGTTCGACGGGCTCACGAAGCCGAAGAGGTCGGAGAAGAAGAACGTGATTTCGGGGAAGACCGCGAGCACGATGAGCAGGCCGGAGAGCGCAACCCAGAAGATGGCGTCGCCCATGAGGACGGTCGACTTGCGGATGCGCTGCGCCACGAAGGCGAACGCCAGGACCGCGCCGGCGACGAGCAGGATTCTCAATGCGATAGACATGTGCGGGCACCTACCTTAGCCACTGGAACAGAAGGATGGACAGGCACGTGCGGCCCATGTAGCTCACGATATGCGGCAGGTCTAAGTAGCTCGTGCCGCCCTGGCGCTCCTGCATCTTGGCGGGGATCTCGACGATCGTCTTGTGCTTGCGGGCCATGAGCGCCACGGTGTCGGGCTCGGGCGCGATGTCGAAATCCTTGGTGAAGTGCTCGATCATGTTTCTGTTGAACAGGCGCATGCCGCTCGTGGGGTCGGTGATCGTGGTGCCGGTCGTGAGTTTGATGAGCGCCGTGATGAGTCGCTGGCCCACGCCGCGCGCGCCGGTGGGCTTCGTGCCGTCGAGGAAGCGCGAGGCGATCACGATGTCGGCGTCGTGCTCCTGCATCGCCGCGGCGAGCTTGGGGATGTATGAGGGCAGGTGCTGCCCGTCGGCATCGAACTGGACCACCGCGTCGTAGCCGTTGCGGTAGGCGTACTTCATGCCGCAGCGGAACGCCGAGGTGAGGCGCGTGTTGATGGGCAGCGACACGTAGCTGAAGCCGTGCGCACGGCACAGGTCGGCCGTCGCGTCCTTCGAGCCGTCGTTGACGACGAGGTAATCGATATCGGGACATTCGCGGCGAAGCCAATCGACCGTGTCGACGATGCATTCTTGCTCGTTGTAGGCTGGGATGACCGCCAGGATCTTCATCGTGAGGGTGCTTTCTTTTGTGGGCTTACCGTCGTGAGCTGGTCACGGCCAAAATGGTACCACATGCGTACGACACTGCCGCAGGTGCGAAGGCGCGCACCACACCGTGCATATCTTTTGGAGGGTACGGGCGCTGGCGCGGCCGGCGCGTATACTGTCATAGGTACATTCGAGGTGGAGGGACCCTATGGCAGAGTCTGTGAAGTCAGGTAATTTCACGTTCATCCCGACGAGCATCGAGGGGGTCGTCCTGGTGGACTGCACGTCCTATGGCGACCAGCGCGGCTCGTTCATGGAGACGTACAAGCGCTCCGATTTCGTCGCGGGCGGCATCGACACGACGTTCGTGCAGGACAACCAGTCCATGAGCACGAAGGGCGTCCTGCGTGGCCTCCACTTCCAGATCAACCATCCCCAGGCAAAGCTCGTGCGCGTCATCTCGGGCGAGGTATTCGACGTCTGCGTCGACCTGCGTCCGGGCAGCCCCACGCTTGGTGCCTGGGAGGGCGCCCTTCTCACGGGCGAGAACCATCGCCAGCTGTACATCCCGCACGGCTTCGCGCACGGGTTCTTCGTGCTGAGCGACACCGCGACCTTCGCCTACAAGTGCGACGACGAGTACCATCCCAACGACGAGGGCGGCCTCATGTGGGACGACCCCGAGATCGGCATCGACTGGCCGATCCCCGAGGGCATCACCCCCGTGCTCTCCGACAAGGACCGCCGCCATCCGACCTTCGCCGTCTGGTGCGAGGCCAACGGGGTGGAGCGATGAAGATCGTCGAGAACACCGAGCTGCTCTCCGCCGAGCCGGTCGTCAGCATCCTGTGCATCACCTTCAACCAGATCGACTACATCGCCGACGCCCTCGACAGCTTCCTTGCCCAGGACATCGACGTGCCGGTCGAGATCCTGGTGAACGACGACTGCTCGACCGACGGCACAACCGACGTGCTGCTGGACTACCAGCGTCGCCGTCCGGACGTGTTCCGCATCGTCACCCATGAGGAGAACCAGTACTCCCTCGGCTTCAGCCCCATGGGGCAGTTCCTCGTGCCGCTCGCGCGCGGCCGCTTCATCGCCATGTGCGAGGGCGACGATTACTGGACCGATCCCACCAAGCTCTCCCGTCAGCTCAAGGTGATGCAGGAGCGCCCGGAGATCGCCGCCTGCGTGCACGCCAACGACAACGTGCAGGCGGCCACGAAGCACCGCATCTCGACCGTGCGCTATGCCCAGGGCGACTGCATGATCTCCCTTGCCGACATCACGTCGCGCTCGCAGTGCTATGCGACGAACAGCCTGTTCGTGCGCGCCGAGGCCATGCGCGCCTACCACGAGTCGTCGTTTTTTACCCTGCGCGCCGATGGCGACCACAAGATGCTCGTGCACTTCGGCCTCATCGGCGGCGGCATCTACTACCTCGACCGCGTGATGAGCGCCTACCGCGTGCTCTCCAAGAACTCCGTCAACCGCTCCATGCTGCTGGGCGGTGACACCTCGGGCGTGGCCAAGAAGAAGCACGACAACCGCGTCGAGCTGCTCCAGCTTGCCGATAACGAGACGAACGGAGCCTATCACGACGCCATCGAGCGCGGTATCGACTGCATCCACTACGCCTACTACCGCGACATCCGCGACCTGCGCACCCTGCGCCGCCGCTGGCCCGAGCGCCTGAAGGCGGAGGGCTTCCTCGCGAAGGTCGACCTGCACCTGTACACCTATGCGCGCCCGCTCCACAAGCTCGCGCTCAAGGTGTACTGCAAGCTCTAGCGCACGGCGGGAGCCGCAGGGTGCCATCGCCCGCGCGGCTGACGCTCGGAAAGGTTGTTGATTTTGCCTACGGGTAGCTTGAAGGAAAGAACGATCGGCTCGCTGTTCTGGAAGCTGTTCGAGCAGGGCGGTGCGGCGGCCATCACGCTCATCGTCCAGATCGTCATGGCGCGCATCCTCGCGCCGGACGAGTTCGGCATGCTCGCCATCATGCTGGTGTTCGTGAACATCGGCAACGTGGTCGTGCAGTCGGGCCTGAACACGGCGGTCATCCAGGCGCCCGACATCACCGAGCGCGACTACTCGACCGTCTTCTGGATGTGCTTCGTCGTCTCGCTCGTGCTGTATGCGTTCGTGTTCTTCCTGGCACCGGTCGTGGCGGCGTTCTACGCCATGCCCGCGATCGTGGCGCCCCTGCGCGTGCTCGTGCTCGTGCTGATCGTGAACTCCTACAACTCCATCCAGGAGGCGATCGTCGCCCGCCAGCTCGAGTTCTTCAAGACATTTCGCTCCACGGTGACGGCCGCCGTGGTGTCGGGCAGCATCGGCATCGGCGTGGCGCTCGCCGGCGGCGGCATCTGGGCGCTCGTGGTCCAGCAGCTGCTCTACCAGCTGTGCAAGTGCATCGTCCTGGCGGCTCAGGTTCCCTGGAAACCGCATCTGGTGTTCGAGCGCGCGCGTGCGGTCCGCCTGTTTCGCTTCGGTTGGAAGCTTCTGGCCTCGGGCCTGCTCGACCAGATGTACCAGAGCCTGTCCGACCTGATCATCGGCAAGCTCTTCAACAGCACGCAGCTGGGGTACGTCTCGCAGGGCAAGAAGTACCCGCAGGCCCTCGGCACCGTGCTCGACGGCGCGGTGCAGCCCGTCATGCTGTCGGCCGTGGCCCATGTGCAGGACGACCGCGCCCGGGTTCGCCGCCTCGTGCGCCGCGCGCTCAAGACGAGCACGTTTTTCATCATGCCCGCCATGACGCTCTTCGCGGTGGCCGCCGAGCCGCTCGTGACGCTGCTGCTGGGCGAGAAATGGGTCGCCTGCGTGCCCTACCTGCAGGTCTACTGCTTCGTGTACGGGCTGCTTCCCATCCACAGCACGAACCTCCAGGCGTTCAACGGCGTCGGCCGCAGCGATCTGTTTTTGAAGCTCGAGGTAGTCAAGAAGATCATCGGCCTGGTCATCCTCTGCTTTGCCGCTTTCGTGCTGCACGACCTCACCGCCATCGTGTTCGGCTATGCCGTGAGCGGAGTCATCTGCACCTTCGTGAACGCCTCGCCGAGCAAGCGCGTGCTCGGCTATGCCTATAGCGAGCAGCTGCGCGACATCGCGCCCGCGTTCGCGCTGTCGATCGTCTGCGGCCTCGCCGTGTACCCCATCTCGTGGCTGGGGCTGCATGAGATCCCGACGATCGCGCTCATGTGCGTCGCCATGATGGTGCTGTACCTGGTGCTCGCCAAGCTCCTTCGGGTGGAGGAGCTGACGTATCTGCTCAACACGCTCAAAGGCATGCGCGGCGGCCGTTCGGGCGCCGATGCGCGCTGAGGCGTATGATAGGGGCCAACCCGCAACGACAGGAGACGTTATGCCTGACGAGAGAATTCTGGTAACCCGTTCCTCGATGCCGACACTCGAGGAGTATGTGAACGAGATCGCCCCGCTGTGGGATTCGCACTTCCTGACGAACATGGGCGAGAAGCATCAGCAGCTCGAGCGCGACCTTCTGAGCTATCTCGACGTCGACAACATCACGCTGTTCGTGAACGGCCACAACGCCCTCGAGTGCGTGCTCGAGGCCATGGACCTGCACGGCAAGGTCATCACGACGCCCTTCACCTTCGCCTCGACCACGCACGCCATCGTGCGCAAGGGCCTCACGCCGGTGTTCGCCGACATCAGGCCCGATAACTACACGCTCGACCCCGCCAAGATCGAGGAGCTGATCGACGGCGAGACGACGGCCATCCTGCCGGTGCATGTGTACGGCAACCTGTGCGACGTCGAGGCGATCCAGGACATCGCCGCGCGCCATGGCCTCAAGGTGATCTACGACGCGGCGCATGCCTTCGGCGTGCGCAAGAACGGCGTCAGCTCGGCGATGTTCGGCGATGCGTCGATGTTCTCGTTCCACGCCACCAAGGTTTTCAACACCATCGAGGGCGGCGCGGTGTGCTACCGCGACCACGACCTCAAGGAGAAGCTCGACCACTGGAAGAACTTCGGCATCTCGGGACTCGAGGAGGTCGAGTACGCCGGCGGCAACGCGAAGATGAACGAGTTCTGCGCGGCGATGGGCGTGTGCAACCTGCGCCATCTGCCCGACGAGATCGCCAAGCGCAAGCTCGTGGCCGAGCGCTACTGGGACAACCTCGAGGACGTGCCCGGCATCGTGGTGCACCGTCCGGCGGAGGGCATCGAGTCCAATTACTGCTATCTGCCCGTGGTGTTCGAGGACGAGTTCGGCGCCACCCGCGACGACGTGTACGCCGCCCTGCGCGCCCAGGATATCTTCGCGCGCAAGTACTTCTATCCGCTCACGACGCAGTTCGACTGCTACCGCGGTCGCTTCGATTCGTACGAGACGCCCATCGCGGCCCATGTGTCGACCCACGTGCTCACGTTGCCGATGTTCGCCGACCTGACGATGGAGCAGGTTGACCGCATCTGCGCCATCGTCCGTTCCTGCGCCCGCTAACAGCTTGGCCTCTCTGGGGACGTAGCCGGAAGGCGCCAGGGCGTGAAAAGGGGACAGGGGTTATTTCACATGGGACGGCGATTGCGCCTGTCCCATGTGAAATAACCCCTGTCCCCTTTTCACGCCCTGGCGCCTTCCGGCTACGTCCCCAGAGAGGCCAAGGCCCGCGGATACCAAAAAGCGCCCCGGTGCTGCCGGGGCGCTTTTGCGTTGCGTTGCGGTGGCGGTTAGTTCGCGTGGATGGGGGAGCCGCCGCCGAGGAAGCCTTGGTCGCCGTCGAGCGGGCTGATGCAGACGCCGACCTTGACGCCATCGACCCAGTGGCCGGAGGAGTGGATGATCTCGCGGACACCGGTCTCCTCGTTCACACCGAGGTAGATGGCGGCGTGGCGCAGGTTATCCCAGCTGGGGTTGGTGCCGTAGCCGAAGAACACGATATCGCCCGGCTCGAGCTCGTCCTTGCTGTACTTGAGCAGACCGCGCTCGCGCAGCCACTTGGACTGGGCGTTGAAGGAGCTGTCGGCCATGGACTCCCAGAGCTGGTAGCCCGCCTCGTTGTACACCCAGTAGGTGAAGCCGTCGCAGCTGAACTCGTTGGGGCCGAGGCCGGCGTGCTTATAGGGGCAGCCGAGCTTGCTCTCGGCGATGGAGATGATACGGGCCTCTTCGGCGGTCACGTCGGCGGGAAGATCGACAACGATTTCGCCGGTAACCTTGTCGAACTCGATCTCGACGCCGTTGACGATGTGCTTGCCGAGGAGCATCCAGCCGAAGGTCATGTCGTAGTAGACGGTCTTGGTGCCGCCTTCGCCATCGGGGACGACCTGGAAGCCCTTCAGCATCTCGCCGGTGATGGTGTCGAAGTACCAGCGGTGCTCCTTGTTGTCGATGGGAGAGACGCGGACGTCCTCGCCGTAGACCATGTGGCCGTTCTTGTCGTAGCGGACCCACTTGAGCTGGTTGGGGATGAGCACGTCCTTATCGAAGGCCAGGGTGCCATCAATGTCGAACCAGTACCAGGCGTTGGTCTCGGGGTCGTAGACCTCCTTGTACTTCGCCTGGACACCGTAGTCGTACCAGTACATCTCGCCGTCGTCGGCGCGCGTCCAGCCGTTGTAGCCGGGGTGGTTCGCAACCTCGCTATCGGCGATCACGTTTTCCGCGCCGCAGTCAACAGCCAAGGCAGGGGCGGGCGCGGCCATGAGGGCGCACGCGATTCCGGCGCCCGCGAGAAGCGGGGCGAAGGTCAGCTTGGCGTTGCGGTTGTTCTTCATGCAGCCTCCAAATGGTTCGGGCTTCATTCCTAATCGTCCATGATACCCGTCTGTGACCTTGATGACCCCCTTCACGGCGGGGAACCTCCGCGTCCTCACGATTTCTGTGCAGGTTATAATCGGGCGTACCATCTGTTTCATCTATTCGGGAAGGGCTTATGCTCCACCTCGCTATCTCCTGCCTTGCCGCCATCGTCATCCTCATGCTTCCGGGCTGGCTCGCCGTGCGCGCCATCGGCACGCGCCCCGTCGTCGCGACGATGCTTGCCCCCGCCGTCTCGATCGCGCTGTATGGCGTGCTTGGAACGGCATATGCCCTCGTGGGTATCCCGAGCGGCCCGCTCACGCTCTTCGCCGCCCCAACCGCGCTGCTTGCCGTGGTCGCGCTGGTCTGCCTTCGCGTCCGCGGCGCCCGCCGCGAAGATGCGCCGGCGGGCGCCCATGCGCGTGCGGTGCCCGGGCGCGCCATCCCCGTCGCAAAGCGCGCCTTCACGGTTGCCGGGCGCGACATCTCCTGGTTGACGCTGGCCGCCATCGTCGCGGTGGCTGTCGGAATCGTCACCTGCTGCACGGTGTTTTTGCCGAGTCTGGGCGATCCCGAGGCCTTCTCGCAGAACTACGACAACGCCTTCCACCTGAGCCGCGTGCGCACCTTCATGGACACCGGGGTCTTCAGCTCGCTTGCGGGCGGCTTCTATCCTTCCGCCTGGCACTGCCTCGTCGCCCTCATCGGCACCTCGACCGCGGCGTCGGTGCCCCTGGCGGTCAACGCCTCGCTCGTTACCATCGAGGGCGTCGCCTACCCGCTGAGCATGGTGGCCCTGCTCGCCGCCCTGTTCCCCGACCGGCCGAAGCGCGTGGTCCTCGGTGCGCTCGCGTGCACGGCCATCGCGTACTTCCCCTGGCGCATCATGCTGTTCGGACCGCTCTATCCCAACGTGCTGTCGTTCTCGCTCATGCCGGCCGTCGTCGGCCTATTCGTCGTCATGGTGCAGCGCGAGACCGAGCGCGCGGCCCGTATCCGCGCCGCCGTGCTGTTCGTGGTAGGCGGCGTGTCGCTGGCTATCGCGCAGCCCAACGGCGTGTTCTCGGCGGGCGTGTTCCTGATCCCGTTTTGCCTGTACGCCGCCGGCACGTATGCGCGCGCGGCGTGGCGGGGGAGGGCTGGCGTGCTCGTGGCAATCGCGGCGGCGCTCGCGGTCGGGGCTGCCATTGCCGCCATCTGGGTCGGCCTGCTCCACGTGCCGTTCTTCGACGCTATCGTCACCTATCCGCGCGACACGCCGCTCAACGTGGAGGACGCCTGCAGATGGGCCCTTCACTTCTCGTATGTCATTCAGCGCCCCCAGTACATGGCGGGCTGGCTCGTCGTGTTCGGCAGCCTCTTCCTGCTGCTCGAGCGCCGGCGCCGCTGGATCGTCTTCGGCTATGGCCTGACCGCCCTGCTGTTCGTCATCTCCATCAGCGTGGGCGGGCGCCTGCGCGAGGTGTTCACCGGTTTTTGGTACAACGACTACCATCGCATGGCAGCTGCGGCGAGCGTGTTCGCGATCGTTCCGCTCGCGGTTGCCCTCGACTACGTGGTCTCGGCGATCTTCTTCGTGTTCCGCAAGATCTCGCACGATGCCGCGGGTCGCATCACGCGTCCCGCCGGCGTCGTTGCCGGCGTGCTCATCTGCGCCGTGCTCACCTTCATGTATGTCCTGAACAGCAACCCGGTGTCGTTTCTGCCCGATGAACGTAGGTCGTACGCCTACGACGCCGTGATGTACGAGATGCGCGACATGTACGGCATCGGCGAGAACGGCGAGACCGGTCCGCTCGAGCAGGAGGAGCGCGATTTTCTTGATCGCGTCGTCGACGAGGTGGGCACCGAGGCGATGATCGTGAACCAGCCCTATGACGGCAGCGTGTTCGGCTATGCGATCGACGATTTGAACCTTCTGTTCAAGCAGTACAACCCGATGGACGACGAGGCGTCGACGACCGTGCGGCTGCGCGGCCTGGCCGTTGCGGGAAGCCCCTCGGTCCAGGAGGCCTTCGAGGAGCTCGACGCGGCCTACGTGCTGCAGCTCGATCAGGGCAGGGGACCGGCCGACATGAACGAGGACGGCTCGTTCTACCTGAGCGGCTACGGCAAGGAAGGCTGGTGCGGCATCAACCGCATCGAGGACGGCACGCCGGGCTTTACCGTCGTGCTCTCAGAGGGCGACATGCGCTTGTACCGGGTGGAGGGCGTCGACGTGGCGCCGGAGGATGCTGCCTGATCGGACAGCGGTCATCCGCTTCAGGGGCGGCCGTCCGGTACCAAAATGCCGCGCGAGCGGCAACGTTCACAAAGCGGGCCCCGCATCGAGCGCTCGATGCGGGGCCCGCTTTTGCAAGATGGATTCAGTCGCCTGCGCCTACACCTCGAAGGTGGCGCCCATGAGCTTGGCGAACTCGCGGCAGATCGCGGTGTCGCCCGGCCAGGCGGGAGCGGTCACGAGGTTGCGGTCGACGACGGCCTGATCGACATCGACGGGCACATAGGTGCCGCCCGCAAGGGTGATGTCGGGGCCGACGGCGGGATAGGCCGTGGCCTTGTAGCCCTCGAGGACGCCGGCGGCGGCGAGCACCTGCGGGCCGTGGCAGATGGCGGCGACGGGCTTGCCGTCGGCGAAGAACTCGCGGGTGATTTCGAGGACGCGCTCATTCAGGCGGATGTACTCGGGTGCACGACCGCCGGTGATGAATAGGCCCACGTAATCGGCCGTGTCGACGGCGTCGAAATCGGCGGTGAGGGCGAAGTTGTGGCCGCGCAGCTCGGTGTAAGTCTGCTCGCCGAGGAAGTCGTGGACGGCGGTGGCAACCGTGTCGCCGGCCTTCTTGTCGGGGCAGACGGCGTCGACCTGGTAGCCGAGCATGGACAGCGCCTGGAAGGGCACCATGGTCTCGTAATCCTCGGTGAAATCACCGCAGAGCATAAGAACCTTCTTGGTCATTTGCGACTCCTTTCTGTGGGCGCACGAGTGCCGCTGATGTGCCTACGTTCAACCATACCCCTCATGCGCCAGGTGGTATGCGTCACACCTCGCTTGCGGTTGCCCTGCATAGGCGAACGGCGGCGAACGGCGTTTGGCATGAGAGGTGTGTGGACTCCCGATGGCGGGTTCCAATAAAAACGGCTGTGTTAGAATGTGGTACGTTCGCGTCCGGATTCAATCCGGACGTTTCGTATCTGCAGAAAGGTTTTGAGCTATGGCAGATTGCTCCACATCCTGGTGGCGCCGCAATGCCGTCAAGCTTGCGCTCGCCTCCACAATGTCCGTTGGTCTCGCCTTCGGCGCGACCGCCGCGTACGCTACCGAGCCGACCGTTCCCGCCGAGACCCCCGCTGTGACCCTTCTCGAGCCTGCAGTCATCTCCGAGACCGAGCAGGTCGAGGCGATCGAGACCGCCACGGTCGAGGAGACCGTCGTCGACGACGTCGCGACCGTGCCCGCCACTGACACGACCGATGTCGTGACCGGCGGCGCTGCCCTCGAGGGCTCCGTCATCACGACCGAGACCACCGAGGATGTCGACGACACCAAGCAGCCTGCGACCGACGTCGAGGATCAGACCGGCGACGCTGCGACCGATGGCGACATCACGACCGCGACCGATCCCGACGAGGGCGAGGAGTCCGAGGAGGAGACCAAGCCCGGTACGGGTGAGGAGGAGTCCGACCCCACGACCGACCCCGACGAGGAGACCAAGCCCGGCGAGGGCGATCAGTCCGAGGAGGAGAAGCCCGGCGAGGGCGAGGGCGACGACGAGGAGGACCCCGACACCCCCGATATTCCCGATGGCAAGCCCGAGAGCGGCACCGGCTGGGGCTCCGACTCCGCCGGCAACGCGAACTACTATGAGAACGGCAAGCTCGTCTGGAGCGTCGACAAGAACGGCAACCGCACCTACTACAAGGACGGCGTGGCGACCAACCCCGACTGCGTGTTCTTCAACGACCCGACGACCGGCAAGCGCTATTGGTACGAGGGCGGCGAGATCGTCGCGAGCCACTCGTTCTACGATCCCGTGACCAACAACTGGTACTGGGCCGATGCCGACGGCACCATCGCCCACGGCAAGGACGCCTTCATCCCGAAGGACAGCTCCGTCGACATGGATCGCTTCCTGAACGATGCCGACTACCGCAACGCCAACGGCAAGTGGGTCCGCTTTGACAACAACTACGTCATGGTCAAGGGCGAGAACTACTACAACGATCACTGGTATTACTTCGATACCACGACCAGCGAGATGGTGAAGCACTTCGCCTACGTGACGCCTGCCAACGGCGGCCAGGGCAAGTGGGTCTTCTACGACGAGATCACCGGCCAGATGCTCTACGGCGAGCAGTACAAGACCTCCAACAAGACCGACAACACGTATCACTGGTACTACCTCAACGACTACACCGGCGCCGTTACCTACGGCTGGTGGACCATTCCCGCCTCCGGCAAGGTCGTCTTCTACGACCGCGTTCTCGGCTGGATGAAGTACGGTTGGGTCGACACCGGCGACAAGGTGGTCGGCAACAACACCAACTGGCACTTCTTCAACCGCTACACCGGCGAGTGCATGACCCAGGACGACCGCGGCAACGCCGCCCACGACAGCTGGCTGCGCATGTACGACGGCACGAGCAAGACCGACAAGTACATCTGCGTCGACAAGGACAACTTCCGCACGATCATCTTCCAGCGTGTCGGCAACGACTGGGATGTTCTGAAGGTCTTCAAGTGCGGTCTCGGCCGTCCCGATGCCAACATGGGCCGCGGCACGCAGGAAGGCGTCTGGTACCTGGGCGAGAACGTCCCGTCCTACCCGGTGCCCGACGATCTGTGGCGCGCCAACTACGACCGCATGGAGAACGACACCACCTCGGGCGTCCGCTGGAGGATCCACTACATCTGGGACCAGGGCTTCCACGGCACCGTGTACACGAGCTCCATCCCCGCTGAGCAGCAGCTCGAGAAGTACATCTCCGACGGCTGCGTGCGCCTGCTGGAGGTGGACGCCAAGTGGCTGTGGGACAACTGCGCCAACGGCACGAAGGTCTACATCTGGCGTCGCTACTAGGCTCGCCGACAACCTCTGCAACGAAGACCCCGCTCCCCGCGGGGTCTTTTTGTCCACTTTCAGGACGGAGATGTTTTCGGACACCCGGCGGCGCGGGCCCGCTGGCCCCCTGGGGACGGAGGCGGCTGGCCTCTCTGGGGACGTAGCCGGGAGGCGCCACGCCGTGGACTCCGGCTGACGTCTTCACCGCGGTGGCCGGCGTGGCGCCTCCCGGCTACGTCCCCAGAGAGGCCAGCCGCCCCGTCCGCCGGGTGTCCGAAAACATCTCCGTCCTGAAAGTGGACAAAGGGGAAAGCATGACAGTGGGACCCGTCCTAATTGTCATACCCTGTGTCATAATGGGGCCTGTCGGTAACCGTTTTGTGGGAGGGTCTGTTATGGCCGTTACAGTGGAGAACAATCTCGATGCGATGCTCAAGCGTGGCTTCTCGAAGAAGATGGCCACGCTCTATCTGAATAACCTTGAGCGCGAGAAGCGCGACGGTTTCTTCGATGCCGATTACCTCGCATGGGCGCACGAGCACGGCTTCTACGGCGAGTCCGCCACGGCCTACAACCTGACCGAGGACACTATCGACAACTACCTGTCCGATTACGACTACTGCCGCGTGTGGCCGCTGAACGACTGGCAGCGCATCTGGATCAACGACAAGCTCACCTTCGCCTACATGTTCTGGGGCACCGAGTTCCAGAAGTACCTGCCCGAGTCGTACTACTACTGCGCGCAGGACCGCCTCGTGCCGCTGCTGGATAGCAATATGGATCCAACGGTCGACGGCTTCCTCGCGCTGCTGCGCGAGAAGGGGGAGTACGCCGCCAAGCCGTGCAACGGCGAGTGGGCGCGCGGCTTCCACAAGCTGTCCTACATCGACGGCTCCTATCTCATCGACAACAAGCCTTCCGACGAGGCCTCCGTGCGCACCTTCGTCGCCGAGAAGAAGAACCTGATCTACACCGAGTTCTTCCATCCGAGCGCCGAGATGGCCCGCATCGACCCGCTCATCCACACCCTGCGCATCCTCATGGTCAACCGCGATGGCGCGAATCCCTATCCGGCGTCGGCCTACCTGCGCTTCGCCATGGGCACGGGTGGCGACGACTCCAAGGCCAACTACCACCGTCCCGAGTCGCGCGACATCAGCTCCTACAACGTGGGCTTCGACATGGAGACCGGCCACTTCGGTGGCGGCCACATCATCTACGGCTACAAGCGCATCGACACCGACCTGCACCCCGACAGCGGCGTGGAGGCCGCGGGCACCATCGAGGAGTGGCCCGAGATCAAGAAGATGCTCGCCGAGATGTCGCTGCGCATCGGCCCGCTCGAGTACCTGGGCTACGACGTGGGCATCACCGACAAGGGCGTGAAGCTCATGGAGATCAACTCCCACTCCGGCTGCAAGTACCTGCAGGTCTTCCGTCCGTATCGCGCCGACGCCTTCATGAACGAGTTCTTTTCCGACAAGCTCGCGAAGATCGACGCTCTGGACGACGAGGCCATCGCGCGCCGCAACGCCTGGGCACGCTAGGCGCGGGTGATTCGCCGACATGGAACGTGAACAACGCTCGATCCTGCTTTTGGGAGGATCGCGCCAGCAGGTCGTGGCGATCGAGTGCGCCAAGCGCCTCGGGTACCACACGGTGCTCTGCGACTATCTGCCCGACAACCCCGGTCAGTACGCGGCGGACGTCTTCTACCAGGAGAGCACGACCGACCGCGCGCGCATGCTCGAGATCGCGCGGGCCGAGGGCGTGTCCGGCGTGCTCGCCTACGCCTCCGACCCCGCCGCGCTGACGGCGGCCTATGTGGCCGAGGAGCTCGGGCTTCCCACGAACCCGCTCGCTTCGGTGGAGACCCTGAGCACGAAGCACCTGTTCCGCCGCTATCTGTCCGAGCACGGGTTCCCCGCGCCCGCCGCCCATCCCGTCACGGTGGATGCGGACCCGAGCGAGGTCGCGCAGCTGGCGGCGACCATGAGGCAGCCGGTCGTCATCAAGCCGACCGATTCGAGCGGCTCCAAGGGCGTGAGCGTGCTCGACGGACCCGATGCCGAGGAGGTGCGCCGCGCCCTTGAGGCTGCGGCCGCGTACTCGCGCAACGGCGTGCTGCTGCTCGAGGAGTACATCCGCGCGGGGTTCCCGCGCGTCATCGGCGGCGACGTGTTCGTCGTCGACGGCGAGGTCCGCTTCTGGGGCCTCATGTCGTGTTTGCGCGACGAGGAGCTCGGCGGCCTTGTGCCCATCGGCGAGCGCTGCCCCTCGGGGCTGTCCGCCGCCCAGGAGCGTGCCGTCCGCGAGCAGATTCAAGCGCTCGTGACCTCGCTCGGCATGCGCTTCGGCGAGTTCAACGTCGAGATCATCGTCGGCGAGGACGACACCCCGTACTTCCTCGAGCTCGGGGCGCGCGCCGGCGGCAACATGATCCCCGTCCAGCTTTCGGATATCTCCGGCGTGGACCTCATCGAGGCGAACGTGCGCTACGCCATGGGCGATTCCTCGCTTGACGTCGCCTTCGACGGCTCCGATGCCGCCTTTGCCACCTATGTGCTGCACACCGACCGCGAAGGTATCCTGCGCGGCGTCGAGACGGATCCCGACATCGCGCCGTGCATCTACCGCTCGGTGATGTACGTGGAGCCCGGGCAGCCGGTCGAGCGCTTCGACGGCGCCGGCAAGGCGCTCGGAATCTTCTTCCTGCGCTTTGACGATGTTGCGCATATGGAGGGCATGCTCGACGGCATCACCCGGCGTATACGCGCGGTGGTATCCTAGAGACCTATATGAACGATTCGCGCCCGGCAGCCGTCGGGCGCCTGCTTGCTTTTGACCCCTGAGGAGGACCCTCGATGCATCGAGATGCCCAATCGCTCGTGTCCGTCATCATCCCCATCTACAACGTCGAGAAGTTTCTCGACCAGTGCCTGGAGAGCGTGCTCGGGCAGACCTACCGCAACATCGAGGTCCTGTGCATCAACGACGGCAGCACCGATTCGTCGCCCGAGATCATCCGCCGCTTTGCCGCCAAGGACCCGCGCGTCCGCATGATCGACAAGGAGAACGGCGGCTACGGCATGGCCTGCAACCGCGGCCTGTCCGAGGCGCGCGGCGAGTGGATCTCGATCATCGAGCCCGATGACTGGATCGATGCCGGCATGTACGGCGATATGCTGACCTTCGCCGCGAGCTTCGAGGAGACGATCGACATCGTCAAGTGCCCGTGGACCGATATCGTCGACTGGAATAACCCCAAGAAGCAGAACGCCGTGCGCTGCACGCTCGACGGCCTGTACCCGACGTCGACGGCGCCCGCGCCGCTGACCGCCATGCCGCGCCTCATCGAGATGCACCCTTCCATCTGGTCGGCCATCTACCGCCGCGCCTTCCTGGAAAAGAAGGGCATCAAGTTCATCGAGTACCCCGGCTCCGGTTGGGCTGACAACCCCTTCCTCGTCGAGGCCTTTTGCCAGACCGACGCCATCGTGTACTTCGACAAGCCGTACTACAACTATCGCTGCGACCTGCTCGGCTCGACGTGGAACCACAAGACGGAGGACCTCGTCGCGCGCCCGTTCGACCGCTGGATGACCATGACGAAGATCATGCAGCGCATCGGCGTCACCGACCGCGGGGTGTGGGAGGCGCACTACATGCGCGGCTTCAACTACATCCGCGGCGCCATCACCGATGACGGTTTCAAGCACCCGGTCGTCCAGAAGAAGATCCGCGAGGTCTTCGCGATGATGGACGACGACCTCGTGGTCTCGATGGTGAGCCTCAACAAGGGCCGCAAGAAGTTCTACTTCGCGATGCAGGACAAGCCCTGCCCCAAGGTGAAGTTCACCGGCGAGCGCATGAGCTACCTCGTCGACGAGGGCAAGCACATGCTGCACCTCTACGGCGTGTACGGCCTGCTGCTGCGCGTGTTCCGCCGTATCCGCCGCATCGGCTTCACCGAGGTCGACGTCGCCCAGAAGCGCTACTGAAAGTTCGGGGACAGGTCCCAAACTTTCACCAGGACGGGTTCAGCCGTCATAAACGCGGACGGCCGGGGTGGAAGCGCCCCGGCCGTCCGTTTTTGTGACAGCTGAACCCGTCCTAATTGTCATCAAAGATGCGTGGTATCCTCAACGTTTGTGTATCGCGATAGAAGGGAACTTCCATGGAAGAGATGCCCAAGACATACGATCCGGCGGAAAACGAGCCCAAGATCCTCCAGAAGTGGCTTGACGGCGGCTACTACCAGCGCCGTCCGGGTGTGGGCGACTGCACCGTCACCATCCCGCCGCCGAACGTCACCGGCAAGCTGCACATGGGCCACGCGCTCGACGACTCCATCCAGGACGCCATCGTGCGCCAGGCGCGCATGCGCGGTCGCTCCACGCAGTGGATCCTCGGCACCGACCACGCCGGCATCGCCACGCAGACGAAGGTCGACAAGAAGCTCAAGGAGGAGGGCAAGAACCGCCTCGAGATGGGCCGCGACGCCTTCATCGACGCCTGCTGGGACTGGACCCATGAGTACGGCGGCACCATCAAGGAGCAGATCAAGCGCATGGGCTGCTCGGTCGACTTCGACAACGAGCGCTTCACCATGGACGCCGACTACGCCGAGGCGGTCCGTAAGGTCTTCTGCGACTGGTACCACGACGGCCTGATCTACCGCGGCAAGCGCATCGTCAACTGGTGCCCCTCCTGCACGACCGCGATCTCGGACGACGAGGCGGAGTACAAGGAGGAGTCCGGCCACCTGTGGCACCTGCGCTACCCGCTGACCGAGCCGGTCAACGGCCAGGAGTACATCGTCGTCGCCACGACGCGCCCCGAAACCATGCTCGGCGACACGGGCGTTGCCGTCTCCCCGAAGGACCCCGAGAAGGCCGCCTTCGTGGGCAAGACCGTGATGCTGCCCATCGTGAACCGCGAGATCCCCATCTTCGAGGACTGGCACGTGGACGCGGGCTTCGGCTCCGGCTTCGTGAAGGTCACGCCTGCGCATGACCCCAACGACTACGCCATGGGCGCCGCGCACGACCTGCCGCAGATCAACATCTTCGACGAGCACGCCGTCGTGGTCGAGGGCTACGGCGAGTTTTCCGGCATGACCCGTGACGAGTGCCGCGAGGCCGTCGTCGCGTGGTTCGAAGAGCACGGCCTGCTCGATCACATCGAGGAGCACGACCACTCCGTCATGCACTGCTACCGCTGCGACACCACGCTCGAGCCCTGGCTGTCCGAGCAGTGGTTCGTTGCCGTCGACAAGCTGAAGGGCGCTGCCATCGAGGCCGTCGAGAGCGGCCGCGTGCGCTTCAACGCCGAGCGCTGGAAGCAGAGCTACCTCACCTGGATGGAGAACCTGAAGGACTGGTGCATCTCGCGCCAGCTGTGGTGGGGCCATCGCATCCCCGTGTTCTACTGCGAGGACTGCGGCTGGGAGGACGCGTCGATGGAGGACATCGACGTGTGCCCGAAGTGCGGCGGCCACCACGTGCATCAGGACGAGAACGTGCTCGACACCTGGTTCAGCTCGCAGCTGTGGACCTTCGCCACGCAGGGCTGGCCGCAGAATCCCGCGGCGCTCGAGGGGCATCACCCCACGACGGCGCTCGTGACCGCGCGCGACATCATCGCGCTGTGGGTCGCCCGCATGATCATGAGCTCCGAGTACTTCCTGGGCGAGGAGCCGTTCCGCGACGTCGTCATCTACCCGACGATCCTCGCCAAGGACGGCAGCCGCATGTCCAAGTCGAAGGGCAACGGCGTCGACCCCATGGACCTCATGGACAAGTATGGCGCCGACGCCATGCGCTTCAACCTGCTGTCGCTTTTCACCAACAACCAGGACGTCAAGTTCGACGCCGATATCGACAAGAAGACGCACGAGTTTTTGGGTAGCCCGCGCACCGAGCAGGCGCGCGCGTTCGTGACCAAGATCTGGAACGCCAGCCGCTTCCTGCTGATGAACATGGAGGGCTATACGCCGGGCGAGCCGGTTGCCGAGACCGCCGCTGACGCCTGGATGTTCAGCCGCCTGGCCAAGACCGTGAAGTCCGTGACCGAGGGCGTCGAGGGCTACACCTTCGGCGACGTGGCACGCAGCGTCCAGTCGTTCTTCTGGAACGAGGTCTGCGACTGGTACGTCGAGGTCACGAAGGCCCGCCTCAAGGACGAGGGCGCCCGCCTACAGGCGCAGCGCAACCTCATCTTCGTGCTGGACACCTCGCTGCGCCTCATGCACCCGCTCATGCCGTTCGTGACCGAGGCCATCTGGGACGCCATGCCCGCGAGCTGCCTCGATATGGACGGCGAGCGCGCCGAGGCCCTCATGATTGCCGCGTGGCCCGAGCCCGCTGACTACGAGAAGTGGGTAAATGAGCCCGCCGAGCTCGCCTTCGAGCTGACCCGCGCCGTGGTGACCGACGTGCGCTCCACGCGCGCCCGGTACCGCCTGAGCCCCAAGGAGGCCCTGCCGGTCGTGGTGTGCGCCCATAGCGACGTCGCCGCGCAGGCCATCGACGGCATGAACGGCTTCATCTGCAGCCTGGCGAACGTGAGCGAGCTCACGGTTGCCGGCGAGGAGGGCTTCGCCAAGCCCGAGGCCGCCATCGCTCTCGCCGGTCCCGACTTCGATGCGTATGTGGTCGTGGGCGACCTTGTGGACTTCGCCGCCGAGAAGGCGCGCATCGAGAAGGCCATCGCCAAGGACGAGAAGGAGCTCGCGAGCGCCAACAAGACGCTTTCCAATGAGGGTTTCATCGCCAAGGCCGCGCCCGAGGTCGTCGCCAAGAAGCGCGAGCGCGCCGAGGAGCTGGCCGCCGAGATCGCCGCGCTGAAGGCTCAGTTGACCGATTTCGCGTAACGGTTTGAGTTCGTTCCGATGAAATCGGATGCGACCGATTGAGGTTGATTTTGCGCCGCTCCAGACAGTTAGTCTGGGGCGGCGCTCTTTTCTGCCCCCGAATGTAGGAGTGTGCATCATAAAACATTATGCCGAGCACAGGGACACAAGATGATGATGATGGAGCGGTTTTCCGCTTCGGTGAAATTGTGTTTGATTTTCGAGTCTCTTCGCTCCACACGCGCCGTACCGCCCGACAACGCCGCAGGTATTTCCTGCGGCGTTGTCGGGCGGTACGGCGCGTGTGGACGAATCGCTCTTCAAAATCGTACAGAATAAAAGTCAGGTACCCGATTTGCCGGAATGTACGCTATATGTTGGGGCGCATTCCCGAATTGCATGCGCCCCATACCTTGCCCGCTGCATGATTGCTGCAATGGGTCCTTAGGGTATTGCCTAGGCGATGCCCATGTATTCCTTCATGCCCTCGATGGCCACCTTCGCGCCCGCGACCGCATGCACGACGGTGCGGGGGCCCGTCGCCACGTCGCCTGCCGCAAAGATGCCGGGGACGGTGCACATGTTCTTCTCATCCACCTCGAGCAGGCCGCGGTCGTTGGTGGCCAGGCCGTCGGTGGTGAGCACGAGCTTGTTCTTAGGCAGCTGCGACACGGCGATCATGACGGTGTCGCACCTTACGTGGTCGAGTTCGTCTTCGTAGCCTACGACCTCGCCGTTCTCGTCGAAGATCGCCGTGCGGAAGACCGGGCCCTCCTTCTCGATGGCGATAACGTCTTTGCCGCGCACGATCTCGCAGCCCTCGAGCTCCGCGTACTCGACCTCTTCCGAGCTCGCCGTGACGCTGTTGGTGTTGGAGTACAGGGTCACCCGGTGCGCGCCGTGGCGCAGGGCTGTGCGCGCCACGTCCATGGCGACGTTGCCCACGCCGATGATCGCCACGTCTTGCCCCACGGTCACGGAATCGGGGTCGACGAGGTAATCGATGCCGAACAGGACGTTGCCGCGCGCCTGGCCGCGGATGTCGAGCTTGCGGGCGCGCCAGGTGCCCGTGCCCACGAACACGCAGTCGTAGCCGTCGCGGAAGAGGTCGTCGATGTGCAGGGAGCCGCCGATGGTGGTCGAGGGGCGCAGGTGTACGCCAAGCGAGGTCATGATGTCGCGATAGCGGCTCACGAGCTCCTTCGACAGGCGGAACTCCGGGATTCCGTAGCGCAGCACGCCGCCAACCTCGGCCTTCTGCTCGAACACGGTGACGTCGCAGCCGGCCTCGGCCATCTTGATGGCGACGGTGATGCCCGCGGGGCCCGATCCGATGACGGCGACGGACTTGCCGTTCGGCTCCGCGCGCTTGGGCTGATAGCGGTCGAGGAAGGTGCGGGAGATGTAGCTCTCGATGCTCGAGAAGTGCACCGGGTTCCCCTTGCGACCCTGGATGCAGTTGCCCTCGCACTGGTTGGAGTGGTTGCAGATAAGCGAGCACACGGCGCTCATGGGGTTGTTGTCGAACAGCAGCGCGCCCGCCTCGTCCATCTTGCGCTCCTTGAACAGGCGGATGACCTCGGGGATGGGCGTGTGGACGGGACATCCCTTGATCTGGCACATCGCGCGCTTGCACCCGAGACACCGGTTGGCTTCTTCAACAACATGAATCGACATGCTCTTCTCCCATCGCTTACGTTGCGTTCTGCTTTGACGCCGAAATGGTGTGCGGCTATCTCTAACATAGAGGTTTTGCGCGCTCGATAGCGTGCGGCAACGTGCTCTTAATGTGGTTTTGTTCTATGCGCCAGCAGCGGAGGCGAATACAGGCTGCGAATCAGGTACCGGTACCTACGGGTTCGCCGCGGCGCGGGGTGTCGCTGCCGGTTTGCCCGCATCGGCCCGGGCGGGGACGGCGCGTGGTAGTATCTAGCGTGCCGCCTCAGGTGACGCGGCGCTCTGGATCACATGAAACGTAGGAGCTGACCCTCTATGCCTCAACGAACCGATGTGTACGCGGTGCCCTTCGAGGTGCCGGAGCTTTCCTTTGACGAGGCGGTGGCGCTCGCCGCCGATACCGGCAAGATCTCCGGCGACGCGGGTCCGCTGCTGGAGACCGTTATCGACATGCTCGACGAGCTCAAGCGGCCCGATGAGCACTACGACTGCATTCAAGTTGCCGGCACCAACGGCAAGACGTCGACCACGCGCTTTACCGCGGCGATCCTGCACGGCGAGGGGTTGAAGACTGCCCTCTATACGTCGCCGCAGCTCGTGCGCTATCCCGAGCGCATGGAGATAGATGGCCAGGTGGTTTCCGACGACGCGTTCGCCCATGGTGTGTCGGCAGCCGTGGAGGCGGGCCGCCGCGTCAACGCTGCCCGCGCGGCGGCGGGGGAGCGAGCCTACACCATCACGCCCTTCGACCTGCTGACCGTGGCGGCGCTCGTCGTGTTCGCCGAGGCGCGCGTCGACGTCGCGGTGCTCGAGGTCGGCATGGGAGGCCGCTGGGACGCCACGAGCGCGACCGATCCGGTTGCCGTCGCCATCACGGGCATCGGCCTCGACCACATCCGCATCCTGGGCGATACGCTCGAGGCCATCGCGGGCGAGAAGGCTGCCGTCATCAAGCCGGGCCGCGCAGTGGTGTTGGGGGAGGGCACGCACGAGCCCAGCGTCCAGCGCGTGATGGACGAGCGCTGTTCGGCCTGCGGTGTCGACCCTCTCGTGGTCGCGCGCCGGGTGCGTTCGCTGCCGAGCGCGCTGGGGGAGCCGGTGGCGTTCTCTGTCGATACCCCGCGCGCCTCCTACGAGCTGAGCATTCCCAAGCCGAGCTACCAGCCGCAAAACGCTGCCTGCTCCGTATTTCTGGCGGAGGCCTATCTCGGCCGCGCGCTTGATGCCGCTGTGCTCCAGGAAAGCCTGGCGACTTGTCCCACGCCGGGCCGCTTCGACGTGGTGCGCACCGATCCGCTCGTGCTGATCGATGCCTGCCATAATCCTCAGAGCTGCGAGAACTTCGTCAGCGCGCTCGATGAGTTCGGCGATGACGTTGCTGCGCGCCCCCTGCTGCTCATGGCGGCGCTTTCCGACAAGGACGTCGACGGCATCGTCCGCACGCTGGTCCCGGCGTTTCCGCGGGTGGCCGTGACGGCGACGGCATCCGACCGTGCGCTTGCCCCGGACGAGCTCGCGCGCCTCGTTGGCGACGAGCTCACCCGCGAGGGGAGGCCGAAGACGGACCTCGCTGCGGTGTACCCGACGGTCGCAGAGGCGCTCGATGCCCTGACGGCGGCAGGTGAGCCCGTTGTCGCCGCCGGCACGATCACGCTTGCGGGCGAGGTCGCGGGTCTGCTGCGCTCCTAGTTGCCCCTCAACCTCTCGATGTCCACTTTCAGGACGGAGATGTTTTGGGTCATCGGTACATGGCAGAGGTGTGGTCAAACCGTCAAGTTGGACTTAAAGGTTAATGTCTGCTCTATACTGATTCCAATCGATAACGATTGGAGCGGTACCACCGTATGAGCAAAACCGTAGTCTCGCATCGCGCCATGGTGCGCCCTTGGGCTCGCGTGGCCTGCACGGCCGGCCTGACGGCCGTCCTTACCTGCGCGGGCGCCCTGACCCCGTGGGCGGGGAGCGCGTACGCCGCCTCGAGCGCCACGATGGCCGAGCTTGAGCAGCTGACCGCCCAGGTGCGCGATGCCGCTGCAGCCCACGACGAGGCGATGGCGACCGCCGCCGACCTCGATGCCCAGATCTCCACCCAGGCGGCCGAGATCGTCCACATCGAGCAGGAGGTCCTGCCCGCCCAGCGCGAGCGCGCCTCCCAGGCTGCCGCCAATCTCTACAAGATGCGCGAGACGTCGGGCAACATCGTCTCGATGCTCTTCTCCACAAGCTCGCTTTCCGACTTCATCACCTCGATGAAGTATCTGACCACCATCCAGGACGGCAACGTCGATATCCTGGAGGACCTCGAGGAGACGCGCTCCGAGCTCTCGACCCGCCTGGCGGAGCTCTCGTCCATGAAGGACCAGGCCGTCCAGCAGGAGCAGCTCGCCTCCGATGCGCTCCAGCAGGTGAGCGAGGCGCAGGCCGCCATGCAGCAGCGCGCTAACAGCGAGGATGCCGCCGAGGCGGAGGCTGCGCGCAAGGCCGCCGAGGAGGCTGCAGCCCTGCAGCGCCAGATGGAGGAGAAGGCCGCAGCTGAGCAGCAGACGGCGGCCCAGGAGCAGCAGACCGCCCAGCCCGAGCAGCAGCCCGCACAGGACACCCAGCCTGCACCCGAGCAGGATGCGACGCCGTCCGAGCCGACGCAGGAGACCCCCGAGCAGCAGCCTGCCGAGGACCCCGAGCCCGAGCAGCCGGTCGAGGACGATTCCTCGTCCAACGCGAGCGGCTGGATGTCGGGCGTGGCCTCCCACTACGGCACGGGTGACGGCTTCATGGGCGGTACCACCGCGAGCGGCGATATCGTGACCGAGACCTCCATGGGCGTGGCCATGCTCGATGTGCCGCTGGGCACTTATGTCGAGATCCGCTATAACGGCAAGTCGGTCGTCGCCGTGGTGAACGACCGCGGTCCTTACGTGCACGGCCGCGTGATCGACATGCAGCCCGCTGTTGCCCGCGCGCTCGGATTCCTGTCCGTCGGCGTCGGCACGGTGGAGTATCGCTTCCTGTAGCGCACCTGAACTGAATGCGACCTCAAGGCGCCCTGCGGCAGATGTTGCGGGGCGCCTTGCTGTCGCGTGCCCGAGCGCCGTGCCGCGCGAGCCGTCCCGCCGTCCTGCCGTCTGGACTACAATGGGCGGGACCGAATCCAGACGCAAGAGAATCGAGGAGAGATGGCACAGGTTGACGAGGCGCGTGTCGCGCGGGTCCTGGAGCGGCTCGAGGCGGGGCATCCGGGAAGCCAGCTTCTGGTGACGGATCCCTGGTCGATCTTCTACCTTACGGGCTTTTACGCTGAGATGTTCGAGCGCTTCTCGGGTGTGCTGCTGCGCGCGGGTGCGCGCCCGGTCATCTTCGACAACGCCCTGTATCCCATCGATGCCTACGACAACGCGGACGTCGTGGTGTTCAACGACACCGATGACCTTGCCTCCGTCCTCATGGATCGCATCGATCCGACCGCACCGCTCGGCATCGACGCGAGCATGCGCTCGGGCTTCCTCATCCCGCTGCAGGAGCGCGAGGCTGCGTCCTCGTTTTTCCTCGGCTCCTATGCCGTGGCCGATACCCGTGCGCACAAGGATGCCCGCGAGCGGGAGCTCATGCGGCAGTCGAGTCGCATCAACGACGCGGTGATGGCCGAGCTGCCCGCCCTCGTGCACGAGGGCGTCACCGAGCACGAGATCGCCTCGCAGATGCTCACTCTCTACCGCAAGCACGGTGCGCAGGGCTTTTCGTTCCCGCCGATCGTGAGCTTCGGCGGGAACGCGGCGAACCCGCATCATGAGCCCGACGACACGGCGCTTGCCACCGGGCAGGTCGCGCTGTTCGACATCGGCGGTCAGTACGAAGGCTACTGCTCCGATATGACCCGCACCTTCTTCTGGGGTGAGCCCGACGAGGAGTCGCGGCGCATCTACGATATCGTGCGGCGGGCGAACGAGGCCGCCGAGACGCTCGTGGCGCCGGGCGTCCGCTTCTGCGACCTCGATCGCGCGGCGCGCCGGGTGATCGAGGACGCCGGCTACGGCCCGTACTTCACCCATCGGTTGGGTCACTCCATCGGCCTTCAGGACCACGAGCCGGGCGACGTGTCGGCCGTGAACGAGGCTGTCGTGGAAGCGGGCATGACGTTTTCCATCGAGCCGGGCATCTACCTGCCCGGACGCACGGGCGTGCGCATCGAGGACCTGGTGCTCGTGACCGAGGACGGCTGCGAGATCCTGAACTCCTACACCAAGGAGCCGTGCCGGATCGACCGGTAGGGCAGCGCCCCGCGCTTGGTCGCCCATTGCCCCGGGGCGCGTCGGTGTACACTATGTCGAAAGCGTGTCGCCGCGCGGGCGTGTGAGGACACGCGGTAAAATGAACCGAATTGTATCGCGAACGAGACTGAAAGGTTGTTCTGCCATGTCTCAATACATCCAGGAGATCATGTCGCCTGAGCTCATGGGGGCCATCTACGCTTTCGTGGGCTTCATCGCCGCGCTCTACGTGCTCTCCGTCGTGTACGTGTTCATCGACGCCAAGCGCCGCGGTGCGGGTCTGTTCTGGGTGTGGGGCATCGTCGCGCTCATCCCGTTCGTGGGTCTCATCGCCTACCTGGTGCTGCGTCCCAACTCCTACCTCGCCGATCGCGAGGAGCAGGAGCTCGACATGGCGCTGCGTGAGCGTCAGCTCGCCCAGTACGGCACCTGCCCGCAGTGCGGAAGCCCCATCGAGAAGGACTTCGTGGTGTGCCCCGTGTGCAACACGCAGGTGCGCAACGTGTGCCCGAGCTGCCATCGCCCGCTCGACGCGCACTGGAAGGTCTGCCCGTACTGCCGCACCCACATCCAGTAACACGGAATGCTCAGCGCCCCCGGCCCCACAGCCGGGGGCGCTTTTGGCCTCATTGGGGACGTAGCCGGGAGGCGCCAAGCCCCGCCCCGCCCCGCCGCGCAGAAAACGGCGCGACGGGGCGGGGCGGGGCTTGGCGCCTCCCGGCTACGTCCCCAATGAGGCCAAGGCCGCCCTGTGCGCTTTCGGAACGCATCGGGGCCCTGGGATGTTCCCTTGGCGCGCATCCGGCCGTGGGCGATGTTCCGATAGCGCGCAGCCGGGCGCGCAGCGGCGGCGTGCGGGACCCCGGCCATCGGGCGCGCCCGCGCAATGTCCCAAAACATCTCCGTCCTGAAAGTGGACATGTAACGGTTTCGGGGTGGCGAGCGGTGGTGCTAGACCTCGGACGCTAACAGTGGTACAACAGATGCACCCACGACACGAAGGGGTTTGAATTCATGCAGATCGCGTTCGCACATAACGTTCGAACTCAGACTATCTAGGCGTCTGTCTCATCGCATGGCCGGCAGGCCACGGACAGGCGCCGCATATCGCTCGCCGTCACATACCGTGACGAGCGGGCGTTTTTCTTGACCCCGACGTCTCCAGAAAGAGGATTCACATGAAAGCGCTGTATAACGACGGTTCCGTAGCCGAGCTTCCGGCTGACGAGGTCACGCACGTCATCCGTCACTCCGCGGCCCATATCATGGCCCAGGCCATCAAGCGCCTGTACCCCGAGGCCGACTTCGCCTACGGCCCGGCGACCGACAACGGCTTCTACTACGATGTCGACCTGGGTGAGGCCAAGCTCTCCGAGGACGACCTTCCCGCCATCGAGGCCGAGATGAAGAAGATCGTGAAGGAGAACCTCAAGTTCACGACCTTCGAGCTGCCTCGCGCCGAGGCCATCAAGCTCATGGAGGAGCGCGGCGAGAAGTACAAGGTCGAGCACATCGGCGACCTCGATGAGGACGCGCGCATCACCTTCTTCCAGCAGGGCGAGTACATCGACATGTGCGTCGGCCCGCACATCACCTACACGAAGGCGCTCAAGGCCTTCAAGCTCACGGGCGTGTCCGGCGCCTACTGGAAGGCCGATAAGAACAACAAGATGCTCACGCGCGTGAACGGCACGGCGTTTGCCACCAAGGAGGAGCTCGACGAGCACCTGCGCATGCTCGAGGAGGCCAAGAAGCGCGACCACCGCAAGATCGGCCGCGAGATGGACCTGTTCATGATGCGCGACGAGGCCCCGGGCTTCCCGTTCTTCCTGCCCAACGGCATGATCCTGAAGAACCAGCTGCTCGATTACTGGCGCGAGATCCATCATAAGGCGGGCTACGTCGAGATCTCCACGCCGCTCATCATGAACAAGCAGCTGTGGAAGACCTCCGGCCATTGGGATCACTACAAGGACAACATGTACTCCACGATCATCGACGAGGAGGAGTACTGCATCAAGCCGATGAACTGCCCGGGCGGCGTGCTCGTGTACAAGAGCCATCCGCACAGCTATCGCGAGCTGCCCATCCGCGCCGGCGAGATCGGCCTGGTGCACCGCCACGAGCTCAAGGGCGCCCTGCACGGCCTGTTCCGCGTGCGCTGCTTCAACCAGGATGATGCGCACCTGTTCGTGCGTCCCGACCAGCTGACCGATGAGATCGTGGGCGTGGTGAACCTGATCGACTCCGTGTACCAGAAGTTCGGCTTCACCTATCACCTCGAGCTTTCCACGCGCCCCGAGGACTCCATGGGCTCCGATGAGGATTGGGAGCGCGCCGAGGCCGGCCTGCGCGAGGCGCTCGACCGCCTGGGCAAGGACTACGTCATCAACGAGGGCGATGGCGCCTTCTACGGTCCCAAGATCGACTTCCACCTGGAGGACTCGCTCGGTCGTACCTGGCAGTGCGGCACCGTCCAGCTCGACTTCCAGATGCCGATCAACTTCGACCTGGAGTACGCCGACGCTGATGGCACCAAGAAGCGTCCGATCATGCTGCATCGCGTGGCCTTCGGCTCCATCGAGCGCTTCATCGGCATCCTGATCGAGCACTACGCGGGCAAGTTCCCCACCTGGCTCGCGCCGGTTCAGGTGAAGGTTCTGCCCGTGTCCGAGAAGAGCCGCGCCTACGCGCACACCGTTGCCGATCAGCTTGACGCCGCCGGTATCCGCGTGGTCGTGGATGACCGTGACGAGAAGATCGGCTACAAGATTCGCGAGGCCCGCGGCGTGGACCGTGTGCCCTACATGCTGATCTTGGGCGAGAAGGAGGCCGAGGCCGGCAACATCTCGGTGCGCGACCGCACGAACGAGACGCACGAGTCGACCGTCGAGGACTTCATCGCGCAGCTCGCCGTCGAGATCTCCGAGCGCCGCAGCTAACGACCGATTGCCGGGCCGCTCCCTTGGGAGCGGCCCGTTCCATGTTGGCCTCATTGGGGACGTAGCCGGGAGGCGCCAAAAATGGCGCCTCCCGGCTACGTCCCCAATGAGGCCAAGGCCGCCCTGTGCGCTTTCGGAACGCATCGGGGCCCTGGGATGTTCCCTTGGCGCGCATCCGGCCGCGGGCGATGTTCCGATAGCGCGCAGCCGGGCGCGCAGCGGCGGCGTGCGGGGCACCGGCCATCGGGCGCGCCCGCGCAATGTCCCAAAACATCTCCGTCCTGAAAGTGGACATCAATTAGTTTGCGCGGTGCAGGCGTGCGGCAGGTATACTAGACGAGTACGCACGAACGGGGAGGGTGATTGCGCGTGACGCAGGCGAATACAGAGCTCGCTCAGGAGTTCTCTGCTGCCGCACATGCACGTGCGTCCTGGTTCGTTCGTGCCGGAAACGTTCCCGAGGCAATCGCGAAGCTCGGGCTCATCGGCCCCTCCGACCGCCTTGTCGTGCGCGCTAACGATTTCACCAAGGCCTTCCTGCGCCATTTCGGCTCCGGCGTGCTCACCTTCGCGAAGGACGATTCCGCCGAGGCTTTCGTCGATGCCACCTGGTCGGCTCAGCATCCTGCGGCGACTGGCCGCATGGAGCCGCGCGAGGAGGGGCACGCCTCCTACGCCGACGGTGCCGGCGCCCGCTTCGACCGGGTGTTCTGGTTCGTGAACTCCATCGGCTGCCGTGGCCTGCGCGTGCCCGACCTGCGTTCACTTGCCGCTGCCGCTCGCGAAGCCGGGGCATTGCTCATCGTGGACAATACCGTCGCCTCGACGTACTGCTGCCAGCCGCTCGCGCTCGGCGCCCATATGGTTTTCGAGGCGCTCGACCGCGTGGCAGCCGGTCTCCTCCGTACCAAGGCCGTTGCCATCTCCGTTGCCCGCGACATCGTGGGGAAGGGGAGAAAGCAACAGGTCGATGCGCTTGCGCATCAGGCGTACTGCATGCTTGCCCAGCGCTTGGGAGGGGAGTACTTGCAGGTTCGCTTCAACGTGGACGACGAGGACCTTTCCGTCATCGCTGCCGGCATGGAGACGCTTGCCGACCGCATGCAGCGCCACATGGACCACGCACGCGTTATCGCCGAGTACCTTTCTGCCAACCCGTTCGTTCCCAGCGTGAGCTATCCGGGACTCAAGGGGCATCCCGATCACGGCATCGCCGCCAACGTGCTGACCCACGGCTTCGGCCCTGCTATCGATTTCGAGCTCCCGGGTTCCGCGACTGCCGGCTCCTTCATCGAAGGCTGCTCCTGCGCCGGCCGCGCCCAAGCCGCCGGCGGTCCCTACACGCGCCTGTCGGCCCTCGATGGCGACGACGCGCGCTTCATCCGCCTGTTCGCGGGCGTCGACGACCCGCTGGACATCGTGGACAGTCTCGAGCAGGCCATGCGCCTGTACTGCAATCCTCCCCACGCCTGATAGGAAGCGATGCGCAGGCGGGAGATTTCGCCGCCACAACCTGATATGACATGTTCGATCCATGCATCGGGGAGGATGTTATGGACCCTTCATTTACCTCTGCAAACCTCATCGAGGCGCTGCTTTTGGGCGTCGCGCTCGCCATGGACGCCATGGCCGTCACCCTATCGAACACCCTGTGCGAGCCGGATATGCCGCGCGTGAAGAAGCTGGCCATGCCGGTGGCCTTCGCGCTGTTCCAGATGGGCATGCCCATCGCCGGATACTTCGGAGGCACCCTCGTCGCACCGCTTATCGAGGCGTATGCGGGCATCGTGTCGTTTGCGATCCTGGCGTTCGTCGGCGGCAAGATGATCTGGGAGGCGGTACATGAGCTGCGCGAGCCCGAGAGCTGCTCGCCGACGCGTCTGACGTGGGCGACGATCGGCATGGAGGCTATCGCAACCTCGATCGATGCCTTCGTCGTGGGCGTCTCGTTTGCGGCGAGCGGCAAGGACATCGTGCTGTACGGCGGCGCTATCGGCGTCACGACCTTCCTGTGCTGCCTGGCCGTGATCTTCATCGGCCGCAGGCTCGGTGCGCACTTCGGTCCGCGCGCCACCATCGCCGGTGGCATCGTGCTGCTGCTCATCGGCCTCAAAGCCCTCATCAGCTAAACCTGACAGGTAGGACAGTTCCCACTATCATGTTTTTCGCCGCGATGCCATTCGGTGCTAACGGAGCGCGTTTCGCAGGCATTCACCAGAAGCTGCGCGCGAACGTATGACAGGGGAGCACGTCCTGCCTGTCATACGTGTGCGACGGTTCGGGAAAACATGACACTGGGCCCCGTCCTACCTGTCATGTCCGAGTTCGAGTTCGTGGGCGCGGCGGCAGAGGAGCTCGTTCATCTCCTGCTGGATGCTGCGATAGGTGGCGAGCGCCTGCTTGCCCTCGGGCGTGAGGGTCGAACCGCGGGCGCCGTCGCGGGCGAGCAGCTCGTAGCCCAGCTGCGCCTCGGCCTCCTTGACGATGCGCCAGGCCTTTGAGTAGGCCATGCCCATGCGCTTCGCTGCGGCGTTGAGCGAATGCTCCTGCTCCACGCCCTCCATGAGCAGGGCGATGCCGTGCCCGAAGGCGCCCGGCAGGTTCTCGTCGCTTATGAACGTCAGACGCGTTTTCGGCTTGATCGTCATCCGACTCGCTCCTCTTCGCTAAAGCCTTTGCTCGAGTTTGCCACGGCTCGCGCATATTCCCCGTGAAAGTTCAAACATAGAGCATTGTAGCAGCGGCGATTGCTCTACAATAGCCGCGAACCGCGACGCCATGCGGTTCATCCGCGAAACCGTGCGCCGTGAGGCGGTGCCGCTGAGCCCGCATCTGGTGCGCACCACGACCTGAAGAGGAGTACCTATGGCGATGTTTTTCCCTGGCGAGTCCCACACGTTCTCTGAGTATCTGCTGGTTCCCGGTTATTCGTCTTCTGAGTGCGTTCCCGGCAACGTTTCGCTCAAGACCCCGCTCGTGCGCTTCAAGCGCGGTGAGGAGTCCGAGATCAGCCTGAACATCCCCATGGTCTCCGCCATCATGCAGTCCGTCTCCGGCGAGCGCATGGGTGTGGCGCTGGCCACCGAGGGCGGCATGGCCTTCATCTACGGCAACCAGACGCCCGAGCAGGAGGCGGCCATGGTCAAGGCCGTGAAGGACCACAAGGCGGGCTTCGTCGAGTCCGACTCCACCCTCACGCCCGACATGACCATGGAGCAGGTCATCGCCCTTAAGAACAAAACCGGCCACTCCACCATGCCCGTGACCGACGACGGCACCCCGCGCGGTCGCCTGCTGGGCATCGTGACGAGCCGCGACTACCGTCCTTCTCGCGACGACCACTCCAAGAAGGTCAGCGAGTTCATGACCCCGCGCGAGAAGCTCATCGTGGGCGACAAGAACATCACCCTCAAGAAGGCCAACGACGTCATCTGGGATAACAAGCTGAACGCCCTGCCCTGCGTCGACGAGAACGACCACCTGGTCGGCATCGTGTTCCGCAAGGACTACGACTCCCACAAGACCAACCCCAACGAGCTGCTCGACGCCAACAAGCGCTACATGGTGGGCGCCGGCATCAACACGCGCGACTACGCCGAGCGCGTGCCGCTGCTCGTGGAGGCCGGTGTCGATGTCCTGTGCATCGACTCCTCCGAGGGCTTCTCCGAGTGGCAGAAGCGCACCATCGAGTGGATCCGCGCCAACTACGGCACCTCCGTCAAGGTGGGCGCCGGCAACGTCGTCGACGCCGACGGCTTCCGCTTCCTCGCCGACTGCGGCGCCGACTTCATCAAGGTCGGTATCGGCGGTGGCTCCATCTGCATCACCCGCGAGACCAAGGGCATCGGCCGCGGCCAGGCCACGGCCGTCATCGACGTGTGCCGCGCGCGCGACGAGTACTTCGAGGAGACCGGCATCTACGTGCCCGTGTGCTCTGACGGCGGCATCGTCTACGACTACCACATGACGCTCGCGCTCGCCATGGGCGCTGACTTCATGATGCTCGGCCGCTACTTCGCCCGCTTCGACGAGAGCCCGACCGACCGCGTGAACGTGAACGGCCAGTACATGAAGGAGTACTGGGGCGAGGGCTCTGCGCGTGCCCGCAACTGGCAGCGCTACGACCAGGGCGGCGAGACCAAGCTCGGCTTCGTCGAGGGCGTCGACTCCTACGTGCCCTACGCCGGCTCGCTCAAGGAGGGCGTGCGCCAGACCATCTACAAGATCAAGTCGACGATGTGCAACTGCGGCGCGCTCACCATCAAGGAACTGCAGGACAAGGCGCGTCTGACGCTCGTGAGCTCGACCTCCATCGTCGAGGGCGGTGCGCACGACGTCGTCGTCAAAGACTCGCAGCAGAGCGTGAGCTATAACTAACCGCTCGCGAGTTACCGCTCGTTTTCCGAACGATGAGGCGGGGCCTGCGGCCGTGTGGCTGCAGGCCCCGCTTTTGTGCGTGAAGCGGCTTTGTTTCTCATGGCTCCCTACGGTAAAAGCCCTGTGCAGGAAATGGACCTGCCCTAAACCCGTAGGGCTTTTTTGCTAGAATTCGAAACCGTTACTGTTTGAACCCTCTAAGGAGCCCCTATGTGCGACTGCACCGATCATAAGGAGATCCCCGCGTACGACGCTGCTGCGATCGAGAGCAAATGGATCGAGGCGTGGGATCGCGACAACGTGTTCGCGGTGGACACCGATTCCGATAAGCCGAAGAAGTACGTGCTGGAGATGTTCCCGTATCCGTCGGGCGACCTGCACATGGGCCATGCGCGCAACTACACCATCGGCGACGCCATGGCGCGCCAGGCCCGCATGCGCGGCTTCGACGTGCTGCATCCCATCGGCTTCGATGCCTTCGGCCTGCCCGCCGAGAACGCAGCCATCAAGCACAACACGCAGGCCGGCGCCTGGACGTACAAGAACATGGATCAGGCTCTCGCCACCATGAAGCGCATGGGCTTCTCCTACGATATGGATCGCCTCGTGAAGACCTGCAGCCCCGACTACTACCGCTGGGGCCAGTGGATCTTCGAGAAGATGTGGGAGCGCGGCCTGGTCTATCGCAAGAAGAGCCCGGTCAACTGGTGCCCCACCTGCAAGACGGTGCTCGCCAACGAGCAGGTCACCGAGGGCAAGTGCTGGCGTTGCGGCTCCGAGCCCGAGAAGCGTGACCTCGAGCAGTGGTACTTCAAGATCACCGACTACGCCCAGGAGCTGCTCGACGACCTCGAGAAGCTGCCCGGCTGGCCCGAGCGCGTGAAGCAGATGCAGGCCAACTGGATCGGCCGCTCCGAGGGCGCTGAGGTCGACTTCACCCTCTGCGACGCCGAGGGCAACCCCATCGAGGGCGACGAGGGCAAGATCACCGTCTTCACCACGCGCGCCGACACGCTGTTCGGCTGCACGTTCTTCCTGCTCGCTCCCGAGTACGAGGGTCTGCACGACCTCGTTGCCGGCACCGAGTACGAGCACGATGTCATGGCGATCGTCGAGGGCGCCAAGAAGATCTCGGCCGTCGAGCGCGCCCAGGGCACGCTCGAGAAGCACGGTGCCTTCACGGGCCGCTATGTGGTGAACCCGGTCTCGGGTGCCAAGGTGCCCGTGTGGGTCGCCGACTACATCGTGTCCGACTACGGCACCGGTGCCGTCATGGCCGTGCCCTGCGGCGACCAGCGCGACTTCGAGTTCGCCCGCAAGTACGACCTGCCCATCGTGCCCATCATCCTGATGGACGACGAGCTCGCCGCGCTCGAGGAGGCGGGGGAGTCCATCGACACCTACCACGCCGAGACCGTCGACTGGGAGAACGCTCACGCCGCCGAGGGCACGCTCGTGCAGTCCGGCAAGTACACCGGCATGCGCGGCGGCAAGCACTCCGAGGGCGAGGCTGCGATCGTGGCCGACCTCGAGGCCGCCGGCACCGGTCGCCGCAAGGTCGAGTTCCGCCTGCGCGACTGGCTGATCTCCCGTCAGCGCTACTGGGGCAACCCCATCCCGGCTATCCACTGCGAGCACTGCGGCATCGTGCCGGTGCCCGAGGACCAGCTGCCGGTCATGCTGCCCGACAATCTCGACCTCGGTGCGGGCGAGACACTCGCCGAGTGCGCCGACTTCTACGAGACCACCTGCCCGGTCTGCGGCCGTCCTGCTCGTCGTGAGACCGACACCATGGACACCTTCACGTGCTCCAGCTGGTACTACCTGCGCTATTGCGATCCACACAACGAGGAACTGCCCTTCTCCCGCGAGGCGGCCGACCGCTGGATGCCCGTCGACAACTACATCGGCGGCATCGAGCACGCCATCCTGCACCTGCTGTACTCGCGCTTCTTCACCAAGGCGCTGCGCGACATGGGCATGCTCGACGTCGACGAGCCGTTTACGAACCTGCTGTGCCAGGGCATGGTGAAGGACGAGAACGGCGACACGATGTCCAAGTCCAAGGGCAACGTGGTGCCGCCCTCGAGCGTCATCGAGCCCTACGGCGCTGACACCATGCGCCTCGCCATCCTGTTCATCGCCCCGCCGGAGAAGGATTTCGACTGGGATCCCGATGCCGTGGCCGGCGCGAACCGCTTCCTCAAGCGCGCGTGGCGCATCGTGTGGACGCTCGCCAACGCCGGCGACGCCGAGGCGAAGCTCGACAAGGGCGCGCTGTCCGCCGCGGCGATGAAGCTGTACCGCGAGCGCCATCGCACCATCGCCAAGTGCACCGAGGACTTCGACCGCCAGCAGTTCAACACCGCGATCTCGGCGATCATGGAGCTCGTGAACGCGGCCAGTGCCTATATCAACACCGGTGAGGCGCTTGACCCCGCGCTGAGCACGCTCGTGGCGACCGATATCGTGTCGGTCATGGCGCCGATCTGCCCGTTCTGGGCCGATGAACTGTGGCACGCCGCGCTCAGCCACGATACGTACGCCTACGCGGCGGCGTGGCCCGAGTTCGACCTTGCCGAGACCGTCGAGGACGAGGTCGAGATCGCCGTGCAGGTGCTCGGCAAGATGCGCGCCCACGCCATGGTGCCCACGAACGCCACGACCGAGCAGATGCAGGAGGCGGCCATCGCCGTCGCCGGCAAGTGGCTCGAGGGCAAGACGGTCGTCAAGGCCATCTGCGTTCCCGGCAAGCTCGTGAACCTCGTCGTGAAGTAGCCTTGTCCACTTTCAGGACGGAGATGTTTTAGGACATGTGCCTCCCAAGGCGGGTCGCCTCCGGTTTTGCCGGAAGCGACCCGCCTTCTTCGTTACGCCCCTTACGCCCATCCGTCGGATTGAACCGTTTATCCAGATGTGTTGTGACTGTGATGGATGAAGCAGTAAGATTTCCTTACCGATTGCAATAAATTCTTATTGCATATGTCCATACGGAGAGGGAAGAGGGAAGAGGCGATCGCATGCAGCTGCAGACGCAGGCGTTGGTGATTGTGGGCGTGTACCTGGTGGTCATGCTCTCGATCGGCTACATCGTCGGTAAGCTCAACATCAAGAGCAGTGAGGACTACATGGTCGCGGGCCGCAGGATGGGCCTGCTGTTCGTGGCGTTCTCGCTGTCGGCCAACAACATCGGCGGCGGTTCCACCACCGGCCTGGCGCAGCGCGCCTACGGCGAGTGGGGCATCAGCGCCGTGTGGTACGTGCTCGCAGCGTCCATCGCCATGATCCCGCTCGCGTACTTTGCGCCGAAGATTCGCAAGACCATGGCCGTGACGATCCCCGAGGTCGTTGGCCGTCGTTTCGGCGCCACCTCGAGCACCATCACCGCCGTGCTGTCCGTGTTGTCGCTGTTCTGCCTGACGTCCTCGCAGATCACCGCAGCGGGCAGCGTCGTCTCCACGCTGCTGGGCATCCCGACCAACGTCGCGCTCGTGGCCGCCGGCTTTGTCGTGATCTTCTACACCACCTTCGGCGGCATGGTCGCCGACCAGGTGGCCGACCTGATCCAGTTCTGCGTCATCCTCGTCGGCCTCGGCATCGCGACGCCTATCGTCATCGAGGGCTGCGGCGGCTGGGATGCCGTCTCCGCGGCCCTGCCCCCGGCGCAGCTCGACTTCACGACCATCGGCGTCGTGACGATCATCGGCTACATATTCAACTACTTCTGCACCTTCCTGGCCGGCCCCGAGATGGTTTCGCGCTTCGAGTCCGCCAAGGACGAGAAGACCGCTACGGGCGCCGCTTGGCTGTCCGCCATCCTGATGGCCGCCATGGCGTTCTTCCCGACGCTGCTCGGCCTCTGCGCCGCGGCGACCATGCCCGGCCTTGCCAACGGGGGCGCCAACGCCATGCTCGAGGTCACGACCGCCCATGCGCCGGGCTTCATCTCCGGCATCGTGTGCGCGGCCATCATCTGCGCGACCATGTCGTCGGCCGACTCCAACCTGCTGTGCATGTCTACGATCATCATGAACGACCTATACCTCAAGTTCGGCGGCCGCGAGCTCACCGACAAGCAGAAGGTCTTCTACACCCGCGCCTGCAACGTCGTGTTTGCCATCATCGCCATCTGCATCTCGATGTTCGGCGTGCCCATCGTGACGATGAACACGTTCGCCTTCGGCATCCGCTGCGCCGGCCCGTTCGCGGCATACGGCCTGGGCCTCGTGGTCAAGAACGCCACGAAGAACTCCGGCATCATCTCGCTTGTCGGCGGTACGATCGGCTTCATCTTCTGGCAGGTGCTCTCCGGCGGCGACTTCCTGTTCGGCATCCTGCCCGTCGTGTTCGGCTGCTTCGTCTCCTGCGTGGTGTTCTTCGTCGTGAACGCCATCGAGTGGAAGCGCGGCGTGCCCGCAGCCCCGTCTGCCTACCTGGAGGAGTAGCCCTTTTGGAGTAACGTCCGCGCATCAATGGGAATCTCCCTTCGCGCCCCGTTCGCCCCGGCGAGCGGGGCGTTTTGCAAGTTCGGGGACAGGTCCCAAACTTTCACGCGGCAGGCGCTTTGTCCGCTTTCAGGACGGAGATGTTTTGGGACATTCACGGGCGCTTGCGTTGCCTTGCCCCGCGCCTAGCTGGGCCGTTCCGAGAATATATCTATTCTCGGAACCCCATTTGGCGTTTCCGCAGGATTCGTTCTTCGCGCCTTCCGACAATATATATATATTCTCGGCAGTACCCCAGAACGACCCCTGACCAACCGGCCCCCCATGAAAGTTTGGGACCTGTCCCCAAGCTTTCATGCCGATAATGTGTGCAATTTGCGAAGGCGGATGCCCGGAAAACCGCCGCTGACGGCGCAGGATGACGCATTTCACCTGCGTGTGCTATGATTGCTGGGCAATTGAAGCTGTAACGTGAAAGGAGTGCGGGTCCGCCCGCGCTTCTTTTTTGTTTGGGGAGGTGTTGCATGGTCAAGAGTGCGCTCGAGCAGCAGATCATCGATGCGCTGGAGGCGGTCGCCGGCGAGCACGGCATCGACGTCGTCGACGTCGAGGTCGTGGGCGCGACGAAGGCCCCGTGCGTCCGCGTGCGCATCGATCGGGCCGATGGCGAGGCCATCTCGCTCGATGAGGTCACCGCGCAGAGCAAGTGGGTGAGCGATACCGTGGAGGAGCTCGATCCCATCTCGGGGTCGTATACCCTCGAGGTGTCGAGCCCGGGCATGGCGCGTCCGCTGCGTCGGCCCCAGGACTTCATCCGCTTCGCGGGCTCCGATGTCGAGCTCACGACCACGGCAACGGAGGGTCGCCGCAAGTTCAAGGGTTCCATCGCCAGCGCGGACGACGCCGGCGTCACGCTCGCCCTGGACGGCGACGAAACCGTGACGATTCTCCATGACGAGATCAAGAAGTGCACCTTGAAGCCGGTCTATGACTTCAAGGGCGGAAAGGGTGGCAAGTAATGGCATCGGAGATGATGGAAGCGCTCATGGCTCTTTGCCAGGAGAAGCATATCGACCAGCTCTATCTTATCGACCGTCTCGAGCAGTCGCTCGCCAAGAGCTACGCCGAGATCCTCCATCTCGACTGGGGTGCGAAGGTCACCATCGACCGCGCCACCGGCAAGATCTACGTCTACAAGCTCATCCCCATCGACGACTCCATGGATGAGGAGGGCAACTACACCGAGTTCGAGGAGATCGACGTCACGCCGAAGGACACCTCCCGCATCGCGGCGCAGCACGCCAAGGCCGAGATCAACGCCATCGTGCGCAACTCCGCCCGCGAGCAGATCTACGAGGAGTTCTCGAGCCGCATCGGCGACATCATCACCGGCACCGTCCTGCAGTCCACGCCCGACTTCACCATCGTGAAGATCCGCGAGGGCGTCGAGGCCGAGCTGCCGCACTTCGACCTGCGTCGCTACGAGAACGAGCGCAACGAGCGTCCGCAGGGCGAGCGCTACATGCACAACCAGCGCATCAAGGCCGTCATCATCGACGTGCGCGACCCGAACTCCACGCTGCCCCCGGTGCGCGGCGAGCACTCCCGTCCGCCCATCGTCATCTCGCGCACGCATCCCGCGCTCATCCGTCGCCTCTTCGAGCTCGAGGTCCCCGAGATCTACGAGGGCACCGTCGAGGTCATGTCCATCGCCCGCGAGCCTGGCCAGCGCTCCAAGGTCGCCGTCCGCTCGCTCGACGACCGCCTCGATCCGGTGGGCGCCTGCGTCGGCCCCAAGGGCAGCCGCGTGCGCACCGTCGTGTCCGAGCTGCGCGGCGAGCGCGTCGACGTCATCCTGTGGGATGCCGACCCGGCGGCCTATGTGGCCAACGCGCTTTCGCCCGCGAAGGTGACCCGCGTGCTCATCGACGAGGAGAAGAACTACGCCGGCGTGATCGTTCCCGACGACCAGCTCTCGCTCGCCATCGGCAAGGAGGGCCAGAACGCCCGCCTGGCCGCCCGCCTCACCGGCTGGCACATCGACATCAAGAGCGAGTCGCTCGCCGCTGACATCCTGCGCAACGTGCCCGTCGTGCCCGCCGCCCCCGTTGCGGAGGACCTGCTTTCCGACGACGAGCCCGAGCGCTGCGCATACGTTTCGGAGTCCGGCATCCGCTGCCGCAACCAGGCCCGTCCCGGCTCCCGCTACTGCGGTGTCCATGACCCCGAGGACATGGACGCCTCGGATGCCTTCGAGGATGCCGAGGACCTCATCTAACGGGTAGCGCGTCCGCCAGACCGGGCGCACCCGAAGAGTCGGTACCCGTTGGATTGATGTGGGCGCGAAAAGCGCCCGAGAGGTAGGTGATTGGCATATGGCGAAGGTTCGTGTATCCAGCCTGGCCAAGGAATTCGGAATGACGTCCAAAGAGCTGCTCGAGCAGCTCGCCGAGATGAAGATTCCTGCAAAGTCCGCGTCGAGCGCCCTTGAGGACGCCTACGTGTCGATGGTCAAGAAGAAGCTCGCGCCCGTGCTCGAGGCCCGCGCCGCCGAGATCGAGGCCGCCAAGCGCGCCGAGGAGGAGGCGACCGCTGCCGAGGAGGCCGCCCGCGCCGCCGCCGCCGAGGCCGAGCGCATCGAGGCCGAGCGCCGCCGCGAGGAGGAGCGCCGCCTGTCCCAGGCCGCGCAGGCTGCCGAGGAGGCCGCCCGCGCCGCCGCCGCCGAGGCTGAGCGCCGCGAGCGCGAGCGTGCCGCCGAGGCCGTCCGCCAGGCCGAGCTCGAGGCCAAGCGCCGCGCCGTGCCGGCGTCCGATTCCGGCTCGCGCTTCCGCTCCCTGCTCGACCAGATCGCGCAGCAGGAGGTCGTGCTCAAGGAGAAGAAGGAAGCCGAGACCAAGAAGAAGTCCGATTCCGACGCCCCGCGCGGCGAGCGCGGTCGCGGCCGCAAGCAGGAGCGTGCAAACAGCGACAGCGCGCCCCGCGCACGCCGCAGCTCCGGTTCCGCTCCCGTTCCCGCCGCCATGGACGTTCCCGCGCCCGACAAGGCCGGTCGCGGCAGCAAGAAGCGCCGCGGCGGCCACGAGGAGAGCCACGGCGACCATTACTCCCGCATGGCCCGCGAGGCGGAGGAGTACAGCCGCGAGCGCGTGCTCGAGGAGGCCCGTGCCGCCGTCGCCGAGGCTTCGCGCGAGTCCACCGGCCGCCGCAAGAAGCGCAAGGAGAAGCGCGAGCGCGAGGCCGCGCAGATGCGCGAGGAGAAGAAGCTCGAGGAGGCTATCGCCCAGGGCGTGAACCCCGACGAGCTCGATGCCGTGCGCGTGTCCCAGGGCGTGACCGTCCAGGAGCTCGCCGAGGCCCTCGACGTCTCTGCCAACGACATCATCAAGCGCCTGTTCCTGCTGGGCACCCCGCTCACCATGACGCAGTCCATGTCCGATGACCTCGTCGAGCTCGTGGCCGACGACCTCGGCCGCCAGATCAAGATCGTCACGCCCGAGGAGGAGAACTCCTTCAGCTTCTACGACGACCCGGCCGACCTCAAGCCGCGTCCGCCCGTGGTCACCGTCATGGGCCACGTCGACCACGGCAAGACCTCGCTGCTCGACGCCATCCGCCACACCGGCGTGGCGAGCCACGAGGCCGGCGGCATCACCCAGCACATCGGTGCATCCCAGGTCACCATCAACGGCCGTCAGATCACGTTCGTCGACACCCCGGGCCACGAGGCGTTCACCGCCATGCGTGCCCGCGGCGCCAAGATCACCGACGTCGTCGTGCTGGTCGTGGCTGCCGACGACGGCGTCATGCCGCAGACCGTCGAGGCCATCAACCACTCCAAGGCTGCCGGCGTGCCCATCGTCGTGGCCGTCAACAAGTGCGATAAGCCCGATGCGAACCCCGACCGCGTGCGCCAGGAGCTCGTCGAGCACGGCGTCATCCCCGAGGAGTGGGGCGGCCAGAACATGTTCGTGAACGTGTCCGCGCGCCAGAAGACGGGTATCGACGACCTGCTCGAGACCATCCTGCTGCAGGCCGACGTGCTCGAGCTCAAGGCGAACCCCGACACCTTCGCGTCCGGCTACATCATCGAGGCCAAGCTCGATCGCGGCCGCGGCCCGGTTGCCACCGTGCTCGTGAACCGCGGCACCCTGCACGTGGGCGATACCCTCGTCGCCGGCATGAGCTACGGCCGCGTGCGCGCCATGCTCGACCAGCACGGCCTGCCCGTCAAGGAGGCCCGTCCGAGCGACGCCGTCGAGATCCTCGGCCTGTCCTCCGTGCCCGCCGCGGGCGACGAGTTCCGCGTCTTCGAGGACGAGCGCGACGCGCGCGACCTCGCCGAGCAGCGCTCGCTCAAGGCCCGCATCGAGGAGCAGAACAAGGTCAAGCACGTCACGCTCGAGACCCTGTTCTCCGAGATGAGCGAAAACGAGCTCGCCGAGCTCAACCTCGTCGTCAAGGCCGATGTCCAGGGCTCTATCGAGGCGCTTGCCGACGCGCTCGGCAAGATGGATCAGTCCGAGGTCCGCATCAACATCATCCACTCCGCCGTCGGCGCCATCACCGAGACCGACGTCGTGCTGGCTGCCGCCTCGAACGCCATCATCATCGGCTTCGGCGTGCGCCCGCAGGGCAAGGCTCGCGACCTTGCGGAGAAGGAGAACGTGCAGATCAAGACGTACTCCATCATCTACAAGGCCATCGAGGACATCGACGCCGCCCGCGTCGGTCTGCTCAAGCCCACGGAGGAAGAGATCCGCACCGGCGAGGCCGAAGTCCGCGAGACCTTCCGCGTGCCCAAGGTCGGTCTCATCGCCGGCTGCATGGTCACCGAGGGCGAGATCGAGCGCAGCGACTCGGTACGTGTCGTGCGCGACGGCGTCGTCGTGTTCGACGGCTCCTTCGCCTCGATGCGCCGCTTCAAGGACGACGTCAAGAGCGTCAAGAGCGGTTACGAGTGCGGTCTCGGCATCGAGAAGTTCCAGGATATCAAGGTGGGCGATATCCTCGAGGCCTATAAGGTCGTCGAGGTCGCCCGTACGGAGTAGGAGGCGCGAGAGTGAAGCAGACCGCCGCCACCCGCCGAACCGGCGAGCAGCTTCGCGAGAAGCTCGGCTACATCCTGCTGTTCGAGGTTTCGGACCCCCGCTTGGACCTTGTCACCCTGACGGGTGCCGAGGTGAGCGTCGACCGCACGTACGCCCGCGTGTACGTGTCGTGCGATCCCGAGCGATACGGCGAGGTGCTCGAGGCGCTTGAGAGCGCGCGCGGCCGCATCCGCAGCCTGCTCGCGCGCTCGCTCGACTGGCGCGTCGTGCCCGAGCTCGATTTCAGGATCGATCGCTCGACCGATGAGGCCGAGGCGATCGCCCGTGCCCTCGAGAACGTTCCCGCCACCATGGGTGTCGAGAAGGACGAGGACGGGTACCCCGTGACGACGGATACGGCGGAGGGCCCGACGGACTCCGCCGCCGATCAGGAGGCGCACCTCGATGACTAGCTGCTGTCAGAGCCTTTCCGCCGAGATGCAGCAAGAATGCCGACGCATCCTCGAGCTCATCGAGGATGCGTCCACCATCGCCATCTCGGGCCATACCTCGCCCGACGGCGATGCACTCGGCTCCGTGCTCGGACTCGGCCTCGCGCTTGCCGACCGCTATCCCGAAAAGGACGTTGCCTTCCTGCTCGCCGACCGGGGCTGCGTGCCGCGCATCTACAAGTTCATGAAGGGCTCCGAGCGCTTCGTGCCCGCTGCCGAGTACGAAGCCGACCCCGATCTGTTCATCGCGGTCGACTGCCCGGTGGTCGAGCGCCTGGCCGATTCGGCCCGCGCCCTCGCCCGAGCGAAGCACGTTGCCTGCTTCGACCACCATCCCGCGCGCGAGGAGTTCGCGGAGCGCTGCGTGCGCAGCGTCTCCGCCGCGGCGACGGCCGTCCTCATCGACAGCTTCCTGCGCCTGAGCGACATCCCGCTCTCGAGCGATGTCGCGACCTGCCTGCTGTGCGGTCTCATGACCGACACCGGGCGCTTCCAGTACCAAAACGCCGACCCTGCGGCTTTCGCCTGCGCCGCCCGTCTGGTCGACGCCGGCGCCCAGCCCTCGCTCGTGGCGCTCGAGGTCTACCAGAGCCAGCGCCTCGAGTACCTCAAGCTCGAGTCGCTCGTCATGGGGCGCATCCGCACGGTGGCAAACGGGCGCGTCGCCTACAGCTACGCCTACGCCTCCGACCTCACGCGGCTCCACGTGACGCCCGACGAGTGCGACGGCCTGGTGGATGTCGTCAGGTCCGTGCAGGGAGTCGAGGTCTGCCTGTTCGTCAAGGAGACCGAGGTGTGCCACCAGGTGCGCGGCAACCTGCGCTCCAAGTGCGACCTCGATGTGTCCGGCGTGGCCGCGCGCTTCGGCGGCGGCGGTCATACGGCGGCTGCGGGCTTCACCTATGAGGGCAGCATCGTCGAGACGCTGAACGACGCCCTGCCGATGCTCTGCGAGCTCGTGGGCGAGGACCCGACCGGCCTGCGCGTCGAGCTGTAGCGGAGCGGCCATGGCCAAACGCACTCCCAGCACAATCAATCTGCTGCTCGCGGTCGATAAGCCCGTGGGTTGCACCTCTCACGACGTGGTTGCGCGCGTCCGGCGCGCCCTGTCGGAGCGGCGGGTCGGCCATGCCGGCACGCTCGATCCGCTTGCCTCGGGCGTGATGGTCGTCGGCGTGGGGCAGGCGACGCGCCTGCTCGGCCGGGTGACGCTCGACACGAAGAGCTATATCGCCGACATCGCGTTCGGCTGCGAGACCAATACCGACGACGCCGAGGGCGAGCCGACCCGTGTCGTGGCGCCCGAGGCGAAGCTGCTCGACGAGGCCTTCGCCTGTGAGGCCGTCGCGGCGAGCGTCGGTCCGCAGCAGCAGGTTCCCCCGGCGTTTTCCGCCATCTCCGTCAACGGCGTGCGGGCCTATCGCCGCGCCCGCGAGGGGGAGGATGTCGAGCTTCCTGCCCGCGACGTCACCGTTTACGCCGCCGACCTGATCGCGGTCGGCGAGGTCGACGGCGCCCCCGTGTGGACCGTCGCCTATACGGTGAGCAAGGGCACCTATATCCGTGCGCTCGCGCGCGACCTCGGCCGCGCGGTGGGCGGAGCGGCGCATGTGGCCTCGCTGAGGCGTACGGCCTCCGGCTGCGTGACCCTGGCGTCGTGCGCCGACCTGGATGGCCTGGACGAGGCTGCCGCACGCGAGCACATGCTCGACCCCGTGCAGGTGCTCGGCTGCCCCGCGATCGAGGTTCCCGAGCGCTTCGATGAGGATATCCGCTGTGGCCGCAGGCTGCCGACCGCGCTTGTCGCCTCCGCCACCGCGCCGGTGGGGGAGGGCGAGTCCGTGGCGCTCGTGCGTGCGGGCGAGCTGCTCGCCATCGCGCGCTTCGAGGGCGGACGGCTCGCCATGTCCGACGTGTTTCCCCAGCCCATTGGGGGCGTGTGCCTATGATGCCGGCTCGCAGCGAGCTGCAGCGCGCCTTTTTGGTTGCAGGGTCCACCTGCCCGGTCGTTCGCCTCGAGCCGGGCAGCGGGATGCCCCTCGGCCGGGCCGTCATCGCCATCGGCGCCTTCGACGGCTTCCATATCGGCCACCAGACGCTCATCGCCAAGACCATCGCCGATGCGCGCGAGCGCGGCGCCGGCGCCTTCGTGGTCACCTTCGACCCCGATCCCGATTGCGTGGTGGGGCCCGGTCCCGCGCCGCGGCTGCTTTGTCTCGATGACCGCCTGCGCGCGCTTGCCGCCTCGGGCGTCGATGGCGTGGTCGTGGTCCCGTTCACGCCCGAGCTCGCGCGCCTCGACCACGCAGCCTTCTTCGAGCAGGTGCTTCTGCCGTCGCTCGACGTGTGCGCCGTGCACGTGGGGAGCGATTTCCGCATGGGCGCGGGCGGCGCATCCGACGTCGCCGCGCTGCGCTCGTGGGGCGATGCGCATGGTATCGAGGTGTTCGGCCACACGCTCGTGCTCGCCGACGGCACCGTGGTTTCCGCGACGCGCATCCGCTCGCTTCTTGCCGAGGGCGATGTGGCGGGTGCCGCCTATGAGCTCGGCCGCCCGCACCTCGTGCGCGGGACGGTGGTGAGCGGCCGCGGCAAGGGCACCGGCATGGGGTTCCCCACGGCGAACATCTCCGTGGACGCCGCCATGCAGATGCCGGCCGATGGCGTCTACGCTGGCTTGGCGCTGCTCGACGACATCGTCTGGCCCGCTGCCGTGAACGTGGGGCTTCCGCCGACCTTCGCCTCCCTTCCGGGTTCGGCGCATCTCGAGGCGAACCTCATCGGGCTTTCCGATAACGTTCGGGGCCACGATATCGCGCTCGCGTTCTGCCGGTTCATCCGGCCGTCCCGGGTGTTTGCGACCAACGACGAGCTGGTTTCGACCGTGCTCGCCAACATCGACGAGATCCGTTCTGATTTCGGTGGAAGCGGGGTGGCGATCGGATGATTTCCGACGAGGACAAGGACCGCGTGCGCGCGGCGACCGATCTGGTCCAGCTTGTTCAGGAGACGGTCGAGCTCAAGCCGCGTGGCCAGGAGTTCTGGGGCTGCTGCCCCTTCCATGGCGAGAAGACGCCGTCGTTCCATATCATCCCCGCTACGCAGGTGTGGCACTGCTTCGGCTGCGGCGAGGGCGGCGATTGCTTCACCTACATCATGAAGCGCGAGAACCTCTCGTTCCCCGAGTCCATCAGGTACCTCGCCGACCGCGCCGGCATCGAGATCGCCGACGACGCCCCGCGGGCCCGCCAGGGCACGAAGCGCTCGCGCATCATCGACGTGTGCGAGGAGACCTGCGCCTTCTACCATACGATGCTCATGCGCGGCAAGGACGGCCGTGGGCGCGAGTACTTCTCCTCGCGCGGCCTGGGCTCCGATATCTGCCAGCGCTATCGGCTCGGGTACGCCCCGGGGCGCGGTGCGCTCGTGGCGCATCTGTCGCAGAAGGGCTTCACGCCGCGGGAGATGATCGACGCGAACGTGGCCATCCGGCGCGATCGCGGTGGCCTGTCCGACCGCTTCTACGAGCGCGTGATGTTCCCGATCTTCGACGAGCAGGGCCGCTGTATCGCGTTCGGCGGCCGCATCATGGGGCAGGGCGAGCCCAAGTACCTGAATACCGCCGAGACCTCCGTCTTCCATAAGAAGCGCAACCTGTACGGCTTCAACTGGGCCAAGGAGCATATCGTGGCCGCCAACGAGGCCGTGGTGGTCGAAGGCTATACCGATGCCATCGGCTGCTGGGAGGCCGGGATCAAAAACGTCGTGGCGACGCTCGGCACGGCGCTCACCGAGCACCACGTGAAGACGCTCTCGCGCTTCGCCAAGCGGATTGTCTACCTGTTCGACGGCGATGCCGCAGGTCAGAAGGCCGCCGAGCGCGCCATCCAGTTCGTGGAGCATGGGTCGATCGACCTGCGCTGCGTGATTCTGCCCGACGACCTCGATCCTGCCGACTTCATCGCCCAGCGCGGCGGCGAGGAGCTCCGTGGGCTGCTCGAGGGCGCCGAGCCGCTGCTCGACTTCGTGTTCCGCAAGCTCGAGGAGCGCGCCGACACGTCCACGCCGGGCGGTCGCGCCCGCGCGCTCGAGGACGCCTGCCGCCTCATCTACCCGCTTCGGTCGAGCTACATGATCGATACGTATTACATGCAGATCGCCGACCGCGTGGGTGCCGATGTCGACATGGTGCGCCAGGCGGCCGCGCGCGTGTTCCGCGAGGTGGAGCGCGAGGAGCGGACTGCCCGCGAGCGCGAGAGCAGGAGGGCTGCCGTCCAGGCGCGCGGCGCAGGTGCGAACTCGGGGTCCGGTGGGCAGCGTCCCGCCGGCACGCCGGCTCGCGATGCCGTTCCGGGCGACCCGAGCGTGCCGTACGGCGAGTATCCGGAGGACGAGGAGCCCTACGACTACCTGCCGCCCGAGGCGGGTGGGTCCGCTCCGGCGGGCGAGGTCGCGCTGCCCCGCGAGGACGCGCAGCCGACGGTCCTGACCGATCTCGAGCGCCGTTCCCTCACGGGCGAGCGCGAACTTCTGTGCCTGCTTACGACCTATCCCGATAGCTTCAGGCCGTTTGCCGAGCGCATCACCGAGATCGATTGGGTCGACCCGCGCGGCGAGGCCATCGCCTGGGCGGTGCTCGCCACGCCGGATGGAACGGCCGTTGCCGATGTGATGGCAGCGGTGCGTGCCGTGTGCCCCGAGGCGCCGCAGCTCGTGAGCGCGGGCACCATCGCCGCCACGAGCGCGCACCCCACCGAGACGAATATCGAGTTTCTGCTCGATACGCTCGAGCTGTATACCGCGCGGCGACGGATGCGCTCCATGCAGGCGCGCCTGCGCAGCGACCGCAGCCTCACGCCCGAGGAGCGGCGCGAGATGGCCATTCAGGCGAGCCGCGACGCCGCGCGCGTGCGCGAGCTCGAACGAGCCGTCGAGGGCGTGGCCGATCCGTTCCGGACGATCGATGCGGGATAGGGGAGGCGCGATGCCGGCCGCCGGCGGGAAGAAACGGGTATCCGCGAAGCTCTGCCGTCTGTGGGGAGAATCCTTGACGAATGCTCATCTTTCGGCTAGGCGGGTATAGAACGTTGTGCTAAAGTAGTGGGTCCGTGTCATGAAGGGAGAATCTGTGCCTAAAAAGACCGATAGCATGGGTACCGAGCTCGATTCGTATATCGAAAAGCTCCTGGACCAGGGGTCGAGGACCGGTACCGTGACCGAGGACGACATCCAGGTCGCCCTCAAAGATGTCGATGTGTCCGATGCACAGCTGAACTCCGTGTACCGAAGCCTGCGGGACCATGGCGTGGACATCGTGTCCGCGTCTGAAGATGATGATCCCGGGCTCGGCGTGGACGATACCGACGATGTCCTCGACGACGATGAACTCGGCGACGAGAGCATCGAGGACCACGAGATCAAGGTTGCCAAGAACGCCGATGCCGAGATGGCGTCGGTCAAGACGAAGCGCAAGTCCCGCGTGCGCACCTCGCGTTCCCGTTCGCGCGCTCGCGGCATCGACGCTTCCACCGTCATGCTCACCGGCGACCCCGTGCGCATGTACCTCAAGGAGATCGGCAAGGTCGATCTTCTGACGGCCGCCGACGAGGTCGATCTCGCCATGAAGATCGAGGCCGGACTCGACGCCACGAGCAAGCTCGAGGCGGCCGACGCCGGCGAGCTCGAGCTCACGCGCGCCGAGATGCGCCGCCTGACCCGCGTCGAGCAGGTCGGTCTCGAGGCCAAGCAGGCCCTGATCTCGGCGAACCTCCGTCTGGTCGTGTCCATCGCCAAGCGCTATGTCGGTCGCGGCATGCTGTTCCTCGATCTGATCCAGGAGGGCAACCTCGGCCTGATCCGCGCCGTGGAGAAGTTCGATTACGAGAAGGGCTTCAAGTTCTCGACGTATGCCACCTGGTGGATCCGCCAGGCCATCACGCGCGCCATCGCCGACCAGGCCCGTACCATCCGCATTCCGGTGCACATGGTCGAGACCATCAACAAGCTCGTCCGCGTGCAGCGCCAGCTGCTTCAGGACCTCGGTCGCGACCCGACGCCCGAGGAGATCGGCGCCGAGATGGACATGAGCGCCGACCGCGTGCGCGAGATCCAGAAGATCAGCCAGGAGCCCGTCTCGCTCGAGACGCCTATCGGTGAGGAAGAGGATTCCCAGCTGGGTGACTTCATCGAGGATTCCAACGCGGAGGTTCCGCCCGATGCCGCGAGCTTCTCGATGCTGCAGGAGCAGCTCACGCAGGTGCTCGATTCGCTTGCGGACCGCGAGCGCAAGGTCATCGAGCTGCGCTTCGGCCTCGTCGACGGCCATCCGCGCACGCTCGAGGAGGTCGGCCGCGAGTTCGGCGTCACCCGCGAGCGCATCCGCCAGATCGAGTCCAAGACGCTCGCCAAGCTGCGCCATCCGAGCCGCTCGAGCAAGCTCAAGGACTACATCGAAAGCTAGTCAAAACAAGGGCCCTTCGGGGCCCTTTTTCATGACAGTCAGGACGGTTCCCAGTGTCATGAATCGGAGCGATTGGGAGCATGGCTTCCGAACTCCGGTTTCATGACACTGGGAACCGTCCTGACTGTCATGAAAAACCCCGCCAGCTGGGCTGACGGGGTATCAAGTTCTGGCTCCTCGAGTAGGACTCGAACCTACAACAACGCGGTTAACAGCCGCGGGCTCTACCATTGAGCTATCGAGGAATGTGGTTGCGGCTATGCAACGAAGATTAGTATAGCCAAATACCTGCCGTGCGCAAGCCTTTTTTGACGAACTTTTTAGTCGGGACGCCCTCGTGCAGGATCGCTAGGCATGTTGTCGCTTCGAATGCGGGAATGTGAGCCCTTTCTTCGACGGTCCGCGACAAGTTTAATGGCCGTTCACGCTGCAATGTGGCGTGGCAACACGCTCGCTATGAAGCACTCGGCTGCTCCCAGCCTTCTTCCATGCCCGCTATGAAGTTCTCCACGGTATTCCATCTATACACATCGATGGGAAAAGAGCTTTCTTCCGATGGCGTTCCGATCCAGTATAGAATCACTTTTTCGCCCGCTGCCGGCAGCTCGGTTGGCATCATGCCTTCAAAGTCTGCCATGCCCTCGGCACCCGCAGCAAGCGCGCTTTGCGCGATGTCCATATCGTCTGGCCACTCAAGGATGCAAACATTGGCGGATTGACTTTTCCGATCAACCGAGATGATGCGCACGTATTCGTAATGGGCGACCGGCCCGTTCTCTCCACCGCCCGTTTGCGAGCAACCAGATAGGGCGGCAAGACAAAGCGTGCAAAACATCGTGGCTACCATGCGAAGAAACATCAGGAATCTCCTGCCTACATGGCTTTGGATGACGGGACACAGTATACAGCTTGAAGGTAATGGGATGCTGAGCCTAAGGTGGGCGGACGATCGGCGCGTGCGCCTGCTCGCCACGAATGCCACCATGGGGCAGAGGGGCTGGATGAGCACTGTAAAACAATCCCTAGAACGGGGAGAGCGCCCCATCAAACAAAAACCCCGCCAGCTGAGCTGACGGGGCATCAAGTTCTGGCTCCTCGAGTAGGACTCGAACCTACAACAACGCGGTTAACAGCCGCGGGCTCTACCATTGAGCTATCGAGGAATCTCGGTTGCCTGTTCGCAACAAGAAATAGTATAGGCAAATCCTCGAGCCGCGCAAGAGGCAATTTCGGGGACTTTTTTATGACACTGGGCCCCGTCCTAACTGTCATGCTCGATGCGGCTGTCCGCTTCATCCGGTTGCAGCCGAATTACGACCATACAGCGGGAGAAACGCATAAAGAACAGCTAATGCTGGTATCTATAAGACCATACCGGACCACGGTTTGCGGGCACCCCGCCAGGGATGTCCGCTTCTTGCGAGGAAGCTCGGCATCGCCGGCTTCCGTGCGATGTAGGGGCGCCGTTCAGGCGCGGGCTTAAGGGCCACGCGTCCCGGCAGTAATCGAAGCGAGGTCATGCAATGAAGCGTTGGCAGAAACTTCTGGACGAGAGCTATCGCAGCCTGTCCGACCTGAAAGAGCCTCTGGGGATCAGCGACGAGCGCTACGCCGAGCTCGCGCCCTTCGAGGAGAACTATCCGATCCTCGTCACTCCGTATTACTTGCGTCTCATGAACCGTCTCGATGCGGACGATCCCATCAAGAAGATGGTCGTGCCCGACCTGAGCGTCCCGGCGACCATCGATGCCGAGGCCGGCAAGAACACCGAGTCGGTCATCCAGGGCGGCCAGCACAAGTACCAGAAGTCCGTGCTGATCATCTCCAACAATCAGGCCCTCGGCTACGCGCGCCATTGCTATCGCCGCGACTTTGCGCGCCTCGATGAGGACGAGGCGTCGCTGCGCATCCCCAAGCTCGCCGAGTACATCGGCGACCACCCCGAGATCGACAACATCTCGGTGTCCGGCGGCGATGCCTTCCTGAACACCAACGAGCGCATCGGCGAGTACCTGAAGGCGTTCGCGTTCCTGCCGAACGTCGACTACATCCGCTTTACCACGAGCGTTCCCGCGACCTTCCCGCAGCGCATCACCGAGGACGACGGCGAGCTGCTCGCGCTCCTTGCGCGCTACGCCAAGGCGAAGGCCATCATCGTCGTCACGCAGTTCAACCATCCGCGCGAGATCACGGAAGAGGCGTACACCGCCATCCGCCTGCTGCGCGAGGCTGGCTGCACGGTCCGCAACGAGGGCGTCCTCCTGCGCGGCGTGAACGACGATGCCAAGACCCTGCGCGAGCTCATGACCGGTCTCGTTTCCATCGGCGTGGTGCCCTACTACCTGTATCAGTGCCGCGTTCCCGCCGGGTTCGAGGACCATCTGCAGGTGCCGCTCGCCGAGGGCATCCGCATCGTGGGCGAGGCCAAGGCGCAGATGAGCGGCATGGCCAACAGCTTCCGCTACATCATGAGCCACCGCTTGGGCAAGGTGCAGATGGTCGGCTTCATCGACGACGGCCGCGCCGCCTTCAAGGTGCACAGCGCCCGCGACGAGAAGTACCAGGGCCGCATCTTCTTCGAGCAGCTTGCCGACGATCAAGTCTGGCTCGACTAGGAACAGGCCGATACGCCGCCGAACCCATAGGTTGACAGGAGCGAGGGGACGCACGCGAGGCGTCCCCTCGTCTTGTACGGGCGAAATGTCCGAAAACATCTCCGTCCTGAAAGTGGACATGGGGGAGATGTGGACGAATCGTGGCGGGGCGGATGGGGACATGCGCGTTTCCTGCCGTTTGCGGGGGATTATATGCAGCTGACGAAATCTTTTATTCAGTCAGGCGTCTCGACGACGGGCGCGGCTATACTGAGTTTCGACCTTTAAGCGCGTACGAGATACCGCAAGGAGCAACATAAAAGCTGTTCTCAGCTCTTTCCTGTGGATGTCTCGCCGTGCGCGGTCGGGCATCTTTTTTCATGTGCGGCCAGGTTCTGCCTGCCGCCCCTACCTAAGGGAAGGAGTTTGATGAGCACGTCTTCACCCAAGGCAGTCATCATGGACGAGGCTGCGGTCTCGCGCGCGATGACGCGTATCGCGCACGAGATTCTCGAGCGCAACGAGGGCTGCGAGAACCTTGCCGTCGTCGGCATCGTGACCCGCGGCGACCTGCTCGCCAAGGAGCTCGTGGAGCGCATCAAGGAGATCGAGGGGGTGGATGTTCCCCTGGGCAGCCTCGATATCAGCTTCTACCGCGATGACTTCTTGACCCACTTCTCGCCGGAGGTCCACGCCACGAACATCCCCTTCGATGTCGATGGCAAGCGCATCGTGCTGGTCGACGACATCCTCTACACGGGCCGCACCATCCGCTGCGCGCTCGACGCCATCATGGACCTCGGTCGTCCTTCCCGTGTCGAGCTGGCGGTGCTGGTCGATCGCGGCCATCGCGAGCTGCCCATCTGCCCCGATTTCGTGGGCAAGAACGTTCCGTCCTCCCATGAGGAGAACGTCCGCCTGTACCTCAAGGATGTCGATGGCCGCACGGCCGTCGAGATCACGGAAGTCGCGGCTGGCGCCCACGTCGGCTCCGCGCCGCTGGGAGGGGAGTAGCACCCATGGCTTTCAATCATAAGCACCTGATCGATATCACGGAGTACTCCGATACCGATCTTATGACCATCCTCGAGACGGCCAAGGCCTTCTCGCAGGTGAACGAGCGCGCCATCAAGAAGGTTCCCACGCTCAAGGGCAAGACGATCGTCAACATGTTCAACGAGCCGTCCACCCGTACCCGCAGCTCCTTCGAGCTCGCCGAGAAGCGCCTGTCCGCCGACACCCTGAACTTCGGCGGCTCCTCGACCTCCACGGTCAAGGGCGAGAGCCTCATCGACACGGTCATGACGCTCAACTCCTACAAGATCGACATGATCGTCGTGCGCGACAAGCACGCCGGCGCGCCCTACATGATCACCCAGTCCAGCCCGGTTTCGGTCATCGACGCCGGCGACGGCAAGCACGGCCATCCCACCCAGGCCCTGCTTGACCTGTACTCCATCTGGGAGCGCAAGCACGACTTCAACGGCCTGAAGGTCGGCATCGTGGGCGACATCGCGCACTCCCGCGTGTGCGGCTCGCTCATCCCCGCCCTGAAGATCATGGGCGCCGAGGTCACCATCGTGGCCCCCGGCACGCTCATTCCCGCCTGCCCGGAGGTCCTGGGCGCCGATCACGTGAGCTACTGCCTGGACGATGTCCTGCCCGAGCTCGACGTCGTCTACATGCTCCGCATCCAGCGCGAGCGCCTCGAGGGCGCGCCGTTCCCGAGCCTGCGCGAGTACCATCAGCTCTTCGGCCTCACCAAGAAGCGCGAGCACCTGATGAAGCCGGACGCGATCATCTGCCACCCCGGCCCGATCAACCGCGGCGTGGAGTTCGATTCCTACATGGCCGACCATCCCGAGCGCTCGGTCATCCTGGACCAGGTCTATGCGGGCATCTGCGTGCGCATGGCCGCCCTGTATCTGCTGCTTGGAGGTGCCGATAATGGCCTTGCTTCTTAAGAACGCCCATATCGTCGATCCCGCTGCCGGCATCGACGGAGTCGCTGACGTGCTCATCGACGGCGAACGCATCGCGCAGGTGGGGGAGGGCATCGACGCCGCTGGCGCCGAGGTCATCGACCTCACCGGCAAGTATCTCGTTCCCGGCCTCGTGGACATGCATGTCCACCTGCGCGAGCCGGGCTACGAGCACAAGGAGGACATCGAGAGCGGCACGCGTGCCGCCGCGCACGGTGGCTTCACCGGCGTGTGCTCGATGCCCAACACCGATCCGGTGACCGATAACGGCGTGACGATCGAGTACGTGAAGTCCGTCGCCGCCGCGAAGGGCCACTGCCGCGTGTACCCTGCGGGCGCCATGACCAAGGGCCTCAAGGGCGAGATCATCTCCGAGATGGGCGACATGGTCGCCCACGGCTGCGTCGCGTTCACCGACGACGGCCGCGGCGTTCAGGGCGCCGGCATGCTGCGCCGCGCCATGGACTACGGCAAGATGTTCGGCAAGACCTTCATGAGCCACTGCCAGGACGAGGACCTCGTGGGTGACGGCATGGTCAACGAGGGCGTCGCCTCCACGCGCCTGGGCCTGCTCGGCTGGCCGGCGGTCGGCGAGGAGATCCAGATCGCCCGCGACATCGCCATCGCCGAGCTCACCGGCGCCAAGCTGCACATCCAGCACATCTCGACCGCCCACGGCATCGAGCTCGTGCGCGAGGCCAAGGCCAAGGGCCTGCCCGTGACCTGCGAGGCCACCCCGCACCACATGTTCCTCACCGAGGACGCCATCACCGGCACCTACGACACCTGCCTCAAGGTGAATCCGCCGCTGCGCACCGCCGACGATGCCGCCGCGCTCGTCGAGGCCGTTGCCGACGGCACCGTGGATGCCATCGCGACCGATCACGCCCCGCACGCCGATTGGGAGAAGTCCCGAGAGTTCGAGCTCGCTCCCTTCGGCATGACCGGCCTGGAGACCTCGCTCGGCCTCGTGCTGACGAACCTCGTCAAGACCGGCAAGATCGGCTACGACCGCATGGTCGAGCTCATGGCCATCGGCCCGCGCCGCATCCTCGGCCTGGAGCAGGTCACCATCGCCGCCGGCTCGCTCGCCGACATCACCGTCTTCGATCCCGAGGCCACCTGGACGGTGGACGAGGCCGACTTCGAGAGCCAGGCCAAGAACTCGGGCTTCAAGGGTGCCGAGCTCACCGGCCGTGCCACGGACGTGTTCGTGGGCGGCGTGGCGACGATGCGCGACGGCGTCGTCTGCTAACATAGCTTTTGAGGGTGCCGCCCGGCGCTGCATGCTGCCGGAGTGCCCATAGGCAACACCGCGGGCCGCTCGTCCCCCTTTCGCTTCGGCGGAAAGGGGCCGCGGCCCGCTTGCGTACTGCAGAGATCCAACCGAGGAGAGGAACAGCGTATGCCCCAACCTTCTTCCGCGCGGCTGCATGAGTTCAGGGTCGTCTCGAACGACAAGATCGCCCAGGGCATCTTCTCGCTCGTCATCGAGGCCCCGGCTCTCGCCTCCGCCATCAAGCCCGGCCAGTTCATGAACTTCGATGTGCCCGGCAACGCCCAGTCGCTGCTGCGCATCCCGCTGTCTTACGCGCGCGCCGACGAGGGCACCGGCACGGTCGAGGTCTGGTATGCCGTCGTGGGCGACGGCACGCGTCGCCTTTCGGCCATGAAGCCGGGCGACTACTCCACGGTGCTCGGCCCGGGTGGTCATGGCTGGACTGTTCCCGAGGGCTGTTCCCGCGCGCTGCTCGTGGGCGGCGGCATTGGCGTTCCGCCCCTCGTTCCGCTGGCGGCCGCGCTGAGGAGCGTGGGCATCCCGTTCGATGTCTGCCTTGGCGCCAAGAGCGCCGATGTGCTCGTCGGCGAGTCCGAGCTCGACGCCCTCGGTGCCGAGCGCATCGAGGTCGCCACCGACGACGGCACCGAGGGCCGTCACGGCTTCGTGACCGACGTCGCCACCGAGCTGCTCGAGCAGGGCGCCTACGGCTACGTGGCGACCTGCGGCCCCGGCATCATGATGCAAAAGGTGGCTGAGGCTGCTGTCGGTGCGGGCGTGTACTGCGAGGCCTCGCTCGAGCGCATGATGAGCTGCGGCTTCGGCGCCTGCAACACGTGCAACGTCGAGACGACCGAGGGTATGAAGGGCGCCTGCATGTGCGGCCCCGTGTTCGATGCGAGCAAGGTGGTGGTCTGGTGAGCCAGGTGAGCATGGCCGTCGACTTCGGCGGCATCAAGATGAAGAATCCCATCAATACGGCTGCCGGCACGTTCGGCCAGGGATGGCAGTTCGAGCCGTTCATCAACGTGAGCGACCTGGGCGCCATCACCACGAAGGGCTGCGCCGCCGAGCCGTGGCCGGGCAACCCCGCTCCGCGCATGTGCGAGATCCCCGGCGGCATGATGAACTCCGTGGGCCTGCAGAACCCCGGCGTCCGCGGTTTTGCCGAGGAGTCCGGCGAGTACCTGGCCGACCTCACCGCTAAGGGCACGCAGGTCATCTGCCAGGTCGCCGGCCACTCCACCGAGGAGTACGTCCGCGCGCTCGAGCTGTTCTGCGAGCTGTGCCCCTGGGCCGCCGGCTTCGAGATCAACGTGAGCTGCCCGAATATCGCCGCGGGTGGCGCCGCGTGCGGCTCGACGCCTGCGGGCGCCGCCGAGGTCATGCGCGCCTGCCGAAAGGTCACCGACAAGCCGCTGCTCGTCAAGATGGCCCCGGTCAATGTGGCCGAGATCGCCCGCGCCCTCGAGGCGGAGGGCGCCGACGGCCTTTCGGTGATCAACTCCATCTCGGGCATGGCCATCGACGTCCACACCAGGCGCTCGCGTCTGTCCAAGCCCACGGGCGGTATGTCGGGCCCGCTGTGCCACCACATCGCCGTGCGCATGGTCTGGGAGGTCGCCAACGCCGTCGACCTGCCCATCAACGGCGTGGGCGGCGTCATGACCGGCGAGGACGCGGCCGAGTTCATCCTTGCCGGCGCGACCTGCGTCTCGGTCGGCATGGCCAACTTCAACGACCCCACCTCCTCGGTTCGCATCCTGCACGAGCTCGAGGAGTGGGCCGAAAGCCAGGGCGTGTCCGACATCAACGAGCTCAGGGGGGCCGTCATATGCTAGAGACCGATGCGCGCGAGCGCGTGATCGTCGCCATCGACTGCGGGCGCGAGCGCGCCCTCGAGCTGGCCGACGCGCTTTCAGGCCATGCTTGCTGGCTCAAGGTCGGCATGACGCTCTTCTACGCCGAGGGCCCCGCCATCGTGCGCGAGATTCGCGAGCGCGGCTTCAAGGTGTTCTTGGACCTCAAGCTCCATGACATCCCGCATCAGGTGCGCGGCGCCGCCGAGGCAGCCGCGTCCACGGGCGCCGACCTGCTGACCGTCCATGGTCTCGGCGCGGGTCCCATGATGGCCGCCGCCGTCGAGGGCGCCGCTGCCGCCGCCGGCGATGGCGAGCGCGCCAAGGTGATCGCCGTCACGGTGCTCACGAGCATGGACCAGCAGGCGCTCGATTCCATCGGCGTCGACGCCCCGGTGGCCGACGAGGCCGACCGTCTGGCGCGGCTCGCGCGCGATAACGGTATCGACGGCGTCGTGTGCTCTCCGCAGGAAGCGACCCGCATGCGTGAACTTCTAGGTGAGGATGCGCTCATCGTCACGCCGGGCGTTCGTCCCGCCGGCGCAGCCCTCGGCGACCAGAGCCGCGTGGCCACGCCCGCTGCCGCTATCGCTGGCGGCGCGAGCCATATCGTGGTCGGCAGGCCTATTACCAGTGCAGATGACCCGGTAGCGGCCTTCGAGGCCATCGTCGCCGAGCTTGTCGAGCAGGCTTAGCGCACGGGGCGGCGCGGGCATCCCTCGCCGCCCCCGGTCGCGTACGTTCTATGGAGCGCGTGACCGTTTGTCGTATCTTCCTGCGGTTTTGCTTGAAACTTGCAGGAACATCGACTAAGGTAGTTCCGCGCGTGCACGAAAACCACTGGTCTACGTGCGCAGACGCGTAGAATCATATGTAAACCTACGTATTGGAGGTATCATGGCGCTTCCTCAGCTCACCGATGAGCAGCGCAAGGCCGCTCTCGAGAAGGCCGCTGCCGCCCGTCACGCCCGCGCCGAGCTTCGCGAGAAGATCAAGAAGGGTGAGGTCACCCTCGAGTCCGTCCTCAACTCCGACGATCCGATCGCTTCCCGCATGAAGGTTTCCACCCTCATCGAGTCGCTGCCGGGTTACGGCAAGGCCAAGGCTGCCAAGATCATGGACGAGCTGGGCATCTCTGCCACCCGTCGCGTCCAGGGCCTCGGCGTCCGTCAGCGCGAGCAGCTGCTCGAGCAGCTCTCCAAGTAAGTGTGCTGCGTAAGCCCTAAGCTCTTTGTGATTTCCGGTCCGTCAGGTGCGGGAAAGGGTACCTTGGTCGCGCGCGTGCGCGAGCAGTACCCCGATCTCGGCCTGACGGTTTCTGCTACCACGAGGGAGCCGCGCGAGGGCGAGGTAGATGGCCTGAACTACTATTTCCTGTCCGATGACGAGTTCGCCCGCCGCGTGGACGCCGGCGAGTTCGTCGAGTGGGCCGAGGTCCACGGGCACCGCTACGGCACGCTGGTGAGCGAGGTCTCCTCCAAGCTCGCCTCCGGCCAGTCGCTCGTGCTCGAGATCGACGTTCAGGGTGCCTTTCAGGTTAAGGAGCGCTTCCCCGAGGCGGTCCTGCTGTTCATCATGCCTCCCTCGCTCTCTGTCCTTAAGGAGCGCCTGATCGCCCGCGGGAGCGAGACCGAGGACTCCCTGTCCCTGCGTCTTGCCAACGCCGAGCGCGAGATGGCCCTGTCCGACCGCTACGACGACATCGTCGTGAACGACGACCTCGAGCGCTCCACGGCGGAGCTCCTGGATGTCATCAAGAAGCATGAAAGGAACTGAGGCCCCGTGTCCGTAATCAAGCCCCGTATCGACGACCTGCTCGATAAGACCGAGAACAACCGCTTCCTGCTGGCCTCGCTCGCTTCCAAGCGCGCCTGCGATATCAACAGCATGCTGCGCGGCCAGCACAGCCGCGTGCTCGCGGTGCAGGATGTCGACGACATCACGATCGCCCTCTCCGGTGCCGACACCATCACCATGGCGATGGACGAGATCCTCGACGGCGATATCTCCTTCGATCACGAGCGCTTCCACGATGCGCTCAGGCACAGCACGCCGGAGGCGTAAGGCCCCATGGCAAGCCGTGTCTGCCTGGTCCACTATCACGAGATCGGGCTCAAGGGAAAGAACCGCGCTCATTTCGAGCGCATCCTCATGGATAACCTCAAGGCGGCCTTGGCCGCCTTTTCCGTGGCTACGATCGTGCGCATCTCCGGCCACCTGCTGGTCACGTTCTCCGTGGCCGGCGAGGCCGAGCGCGCCTTCGAGCTGATCGCGCGCGTGCCCGGCGTGGCGCGCGTGTCGCTCGCGTTCCACACGAACCGCGAGCCGCACGAGTATTGCAACGCCGCCGTCAAGGCGCTTGCCGAGGCGGGGGAGTTCACCACGTTCAAGGTCGCGGCAAAGCGGTCCAATACCGACTACGAGCTCACCTCGATCGATTTGAACCGTCAGGTGGGCGAGGTGCTGTGCGAGGCGTATCCCGACAAGCTCGTGCGCATGCACGACCCCGACGCCACCGTCCATGTGCTGGTGGTGCAGGGCAGCGTCTATGTGTACGCGCGCAGCATCCGCGGCGTGGGCGGCCTGCCCCAGGGCAGTGCGGGCAAGGTCATGACCTTGCTCTCGAGCGGCATCGATTCGCCCGTTGCCACGTGGATGCTCGCCCGCCGCGGCGCCGTTCCGGTGCCCGTGCACTTCTCGGGCCGTCCGCAGACCTCCGATACGAGCGAGTTTTTGGTTCAGGACATCGTCTCGGCTCTGGCGCCCGCGGTGCAGATCGGCCGCGTGTACGTCGTCCCCTTCGGCGACTGCCAGCGCGAGATCTCGCTTGCGTGCCCGAGCGACCTGCGCGTGATCATGTACCGCCGCGTCATGTATGCCGTGACCGAGCGCCTGGCTGCCCTCGAGGGCGCCAAGGCTATCGTCACGGGCGAGTCGCTCGGCCAGGTGGCGTCTCAGACGCTCGAGAACATCATGGCGGTCAACGAGGTCGTCGACCTTCCGGTGTTCAGGCCGCTGATCGGCTCCGATAAGCAGGAGATCATCGCGCGCGCCAAGGAGATCGGCACCTACGAGATCTCGACGCAGGACGCGCCGGACTGCTGCACGCTGTTCATGCCGCGGCGTCCCGAGACCCATGCCAAGATGGACGCGGTCCATGCGGCATGGGACATGTTCGACCACGATGCCATGATCGAGCAGCTGGTCGAGGCCGCCGAGTACATCGACTACCCGGCGCCCTGCTACCATGCGCCCCGCGCGCTTTCGGAGCGCCACGACACGTTGGCGCCGCGCGGCTAAACGCGTTTTTCGAAGGCGTTTCTTCACATTTTTCCCCCTGGGTCTCTCCGACGTCGCTTCGGGATGAGCCAGGGGGCTTTTTCGTATGCGTTGGGCCTGCGATCTGGCTGGTTCTCACCCGAATCCGACAGCAGGGCAAGATGGCGTATAGATGCCCGTAAGGCCGCGGGGATTCGATTGCGCTTCGTCTGCCGCCGCATGCTCCCGCCGTGAAACCATGGCGGGAAGGAGGTGGCGGTATGGCACAGGTTGAGATGCGTGATGAGAGCGGCATGGCGCGTGCCGCGGGGCTGGTGAAGGACCGTCCGCTGTATCTGGCGGTGGCGGCCCTTGTGCTGGCCCTGCTCGCCGGGGTCTGCGCCCTTGGGGCCCTGCAGGCGGGCGGGGTGGTCATCGAGCGCCAGGACGAGGGCGCAGAGGGCACCGAGGAGCTGCGTGCCGATGACGACGCGGGGGCCGGTGACGAGGGCGCGGCTGCAGGAGACGATTCGGGCGACGGAGCCGCGTCGGAGACGGCAGAAGGCGATGGGGGAGAAGTCGAGGTCGCGGTGCCCACGACGATCGTCGTCGACGTTGCCGGTGCGGTCGTGAACCCCTCGGTGGTGACGCTTGCGCAAGGAGCACGCGTGAACGATGCGATCGCCGCGGCGGGCGGCTTGCTCCCCGAGGCGGATGCGTCGAAGATCAACCGGGCGGCGCCCCTGGCGGACGGCGCGCAGGTGTTCGTGCCCCTGCAGGGGGAGGAGGCGACATCGGGGGCCGATGCCGCGGCAGCGGGGGCTACGGGGACGACGGGGGCTACGGGCTTGGAGACCTCGGGCAGCGCGGCGCCATCGCCCGTCAACATCAACAGCGCCGGCCTCGATGAGCTCGACGCGCTGCCCGGGATCGGCCCCTCGACCGCGCAATCCATCATCGACGATCGCACGCAGAACGGACCCTTCGCCTCGGTCGAGGACATCATGCGCGTCTCGGGCATCGGCGAGAAGAAGTTCGAGAAGCTCTCGTCGCTCATCTGCGTGTGACCATGGGCGAGAGGGAGGAGCTGCCGAGCAGGCCGTACCTTCCGCCTTCGTTTGCTGGTGCCGTCGCCGCGCTTGCGGTCGCGGCGGTTCTGCTGGAACTTGGGTGGCAGGGAAGGTGCTTGAGGGCCGAGCCTTGGCTGAACGGTACGGCGCCCGCCGCATGCTGCGCGGCGGGCGCCGCTGCGGCGCTTGCGACGTATTGCTTGCGTCGCCGGCTGCCGCGTTTTGTGGCAAGCATGATGCGCTGGGCGGGAGCCGCGTCGGTCGCGGCGGCGTTGGCGTCTGCCTTCTACCTGGGCGGGCTCGAGGCCGACAGCGCCCGCATGGCATTGCCGGCGAGCGCCTACGAGTTCACGGCCGTCTCCGAGCCGAGCCGGGGCGTATACGGCATCTCGTGCACGGCGGAGGCGCGCGATGGCAAGACCGGCGCCCTTGCCGCCAAGGTGCGCCTTACGGCGGATGAGGCGTTTGCCATCGGCAGTCGCCTTTCGATCGTGGGGCGCATAGAGCCGCTCGATGCGAGCGAGTGGGCGCGTTCGCGCTTCATGCGCGGGGAGGTTGCGTCGGTCGACGCGATGCGCATCCTGAACGTCAGGGAGCCCGCGGGCATCGACATCCTGCGTGATCTGCGACGCGCGGCGCTGGGCGTTATCGCGCCCGAGAGCGGCCCGGCGCGTGCCCTCGTGGCGGGCACCGTCTGCGGCAGCACGACCGAGCTTTCCGACTCCGACGCGTCGCGCGTGTTCAGCGCGACCGGCCTGTCGCATCTCGTGGCGGTGTCGGGAAGCCATCTCGCGCTCATCGCGTCGTTCGTCCAGCGGGCTCTTGCGCGCACCCGGTGCTCGCGCGGCACGCGCTTCGCGATCATCGGGACCATGGCCGTGTGCTACGTGGTGTTCACCGGCGCTGCGCCCTCGGCGGTGCGTTCTGCCGCCATGGTATGCCTGACCATGACGGCCCAGGGCGGACGGCGCCGTGGGCATGGGTTGTCCTCGCTTTCGATCACGGTCATCGCGTTCATCGTCGTGCGCCCGGGCGTTGTCTACGACCTCGGTTTTCAGCTGTCGGCGGCAAGCGTCCTGTTCATCCAGGTGTTCGGCCGCTATCTTTCGTGTTTGCTCGCGCGCCTGGGGCTTCCCGCCATGGTGGCCGAGGCCCTGTCGCTCACCCTGGCTGCGCAGTGGGCGACCCTGCCGTTGACGCTGCCGGTGTTCGGCCAGCTTTCGCTCATCGCGCCGCTTGCGAACCTCGTCGTCGGGCCGTTGATGAGCGCTCTGCTCATCGCGGGGCTTATCGCCGTGCCCGTATGCCTTGTGGCGCCCTGGGCCGCGAGCGTCATGGAGGTTCCCTCCGCGTTGGCAACCCTTTCGATCTTTGCCGCCGAGGCGCTCTCGTCCGTCCCGCTCGCGTCGATTCCCGTTGCCATCGAGGACGCACACCTGCTTTTGCTCTACGCGCTTGCGGCGGCAGTATATGTCCGCTGGCCAGATCCGACGAGGTGCCAGATCGCATGGGGCGCTGGAGGAACGTGCGCGCTTGCCGGATCGTGGTTCGGCTACTGGCTGCTGTTCGCGCCCGCGTCCATCACGGTGCTCGACGTCGGCCAGGCCGATGCGATCCTCGTGCGCGAAGGCCCCGCCTGCCTGCTCATGGATGCGGGGGTGGACGATGCCGCGGTGAGCGCCCTTGCGCGCAACCACGTGTACCAGATCGACACGGTGGTCATCTCGCACTGGGATCGCGATCACTGGGGCGGACTTCCAGCTATTCTGGAGACGGTGCAGGTCGACCGTATCGTTGTTGCCAACGGCGCCGCGGAGGGGATTCCGGAAGAGGCGGTTGGCGCTCTCGGGAACCGCGCTGCCGACATCGAGGAGATCGGCGTCGGCGACCGGCTCGTCGTGGGCGGGTTCGCCTGCACGGCCGTATGGCCGCGCAAGGAGGTCGTCGGTACCGAGAACGCCGAGTCGCTGGCGCTGGATGTCGACTACAAGGGCCGGGCGGGCCGGCTCGATGCGCTGCTGACCGGCGACACCGAGGTGGACCAGGAGCGGCTGTACGCAGCCGAGGTGGGTCGTGTGGACGTGCTCAAACTCGGTCATCACGGTTCGGCGGAATCGGTGGACGATGCGGTGCTCGATCGGCTCGATCCCGCGCTTGCCATCGCGAGCGCGGGGCGGGGCAACTCCTACGGCCATCCCGCAGAGGAATGCGTCGAGGCCGTCGAGCGCAGCGGGGCGCGCATGCTCTGCACGATCGATGCGGGCGATGTCACGGTCGAGTCGTGCCCAGATGGAATCCGCGTGCGCACCCAGCGCCCCGTGCGGGTAGAATAGGGCAACGCCGAGAAGGAAGGATCTGAACCCATGGCCGCATCTGCGCTGCTGCCCGCGTATCTCATCGTGGGCGCCGACGAGTACAAGCGCTCGCGCGCGATCGAGCGCATGAAGGCGCGCCTCGAGAAGAGCGGCATGGCCGAGTTCAACCTCGACGAGCGGGATATGACGCGCGATCCCGCCATCGACGACATCATCGCCTCGCTGAACACCTTCCCGATGGGCTCGGACTTCCGCTTGGTGATTCTGGACGGCTGCGATCGCTTGCCCAAGGCCGTGAGCGAGCCGCTCGTGGAGTACTTCGCCGACCCGTCGCCCACCACCGTGTGCCTGGTGGTGGCGAACACGCTTGCCAAGAACACGCGGCTGTACAAGGCGATCGCCAAGATCGACAAGAAGGCCGTGGTCGACTGCACGCCCAAGAAGGCGTGGGAGATGCCCAAGCAGGTCGTGTCGATGGCGCGCGCGCACGGCAAGACCATCGGGCTGCCGGCGGCCGAGGCGCTGGTGAGCCGCGCCGGCGAGCAGTCGCGCATGCTCGACAACGAGCTCAAGCGCCTCTCGCAGATGGTGGAGGGCCCCGAGATCACGCTTGCCGACGTCGAGCGCCTGGTGATGCGCACCGCCGAGGTCAAGCCCTGGGACTTCCTGAACGCGGTGTCTGCCCGCGACCTGCCGCGCGCCCTCGAGCTGCTGGCGCTCCAGCCGGACCGCAGCGAGGTGCGCCTGTTTTCGCTGTTGGTAACGCGGCTGCGCGAACTCATTACCGCCAAGGCGCTCGATGCGCGCGGAACGGGCCGCGAGCTCGCCTCTGTGCTCGGCGTCCAGAGCTGGCAGGTGAAAAACCACCTCACGTGGGCGCGGCGCTTCAAGATGAGTGAGCTTATCGATGCGCTGTCGGACGCCGTCGAGGTCGAATCCGCCCTGAAGGGCTCTGCCGACTCGGCGCTCGCCCTGCAGCTGTGGGTCACCAAGATCTGCACGAGGGGATAGGGGAGATAGGCGCTGGGGTGGCTGCGCATCGCATGCGGCCTGCCATGCCGCACTCCTTCCGGCGGGCGCTCGGCCCAGGGCTGCCGCCTCGCGCTTTCGTCTTTGGGTTCGCCGCAGGGGTGACGTTGCCGACGAGCGCCCCGTCTCGCCATGAAAACTGGCTTTTCGGCGATTTTGGCGGGCGGCGCACGTCGATGCCAGCCGGAGAAGCCGAGCCTGCCCGGTCGGGGGAATATCATCGTGGCGAAGCACCCGATGTTTCTGAAGTCCTCGAGGCGCGTCTGGGTGACTGGATAGCCGTGTTCATGCCCTTTGAGGATCCCGCTCGACGGCCTCGTGGAGAACTGGTTGAGTACGTCTTCCGCTCCCCGCGAATCGTCCGCGCCGCCTCCTTCATCGGCAGTGCGTTTGAGCGTATCATCCGGGAGGACGTCCGATTGAGCTCGGCGGCGACCTTCTGCCTGCCCGCACGCGAGTGGACGACCCTCAACGCCCCGACCATCGCGGACGCCCCGGGGTGGTGGGCAGGCCTCGCGCACGTAGTGCTCCACGGAGGTCTCAACATTGTCTCCGTACGGTCTCCGCCGCCTTCGGGCGCAGGTCGCACGCCAGCCGGATGGTGTCGGCATCCACGGCGGTGGGCGGGAACGCGTCTCGCGGAGGGTTCTGTCGTACGGCTCGCGCAGCGCTACCTCGAAGTGCGAGATGTCCGACGAGACCACGACCTGCGTCGCCCTGCTGCACGACGTGGTGGAGGACACGCCCGTAACGCTCGAGGATCTGGAGCGCGAGTTTCCGCCGGAGGTGACCGATGCCCTGCGCCTGCTCACGCGCGATCCCGCCGTGCCTTACCGCGACTATGTGGGCGCCCTCGCCACCAACCCGGTCGCCCGCACGATCAGGCGCGCCGACCTCGCGCACAACCTGGACGAGACGCGGTTCGAGGGCTACGGGCGGCCCGACGAGGCGGCGCTCTCCGAAAGGCGCGAGCGCTACCGCGCCGCCCTCAGGGTCCTGGACGAGGTCGGGCGGCTTGGCCTCATGCTGGAGCACCGCCCGACGGCGGCGGAGCGCGCTCTCTGAGAAGTCGACCCCATGGGCTGTGTGGGGGCGCGGCAGGTCGACGACCTATCGGGCAGGAAACTCGGTAGAAAGCCTCGGCGGTAATTGCTGAGCCCGTCTATGCTAGAGATGTCTGCCTTCCTCGTGTTGTGTGGGTTGTCTCGGAGAGACGCTGACCGATAGGGAGGGGGTTGAGTTCGCTTTTGAGTTCAACTCAGTCGCTCAAGAACCGACCGATTCCGGTGAATGGCGAGACGGCGGTACGCCACGTAGACGAGTGGCAATGGGAGTGTGCGATCTGATTGCTGAGTGGTGATAAGGCGCGCTTGTTTGCATGGGAGGTCTTGTCTGCATCGTGCCATCGTTGCTGCCGGGATTGCCACGATGTGATGCGTATTGGTCCAAAGTTAATCGTTGAGCCGCCTTAGAGCGCATCGGCGCCATCGGGGCGGCCTGGGACGACCCACCTTCCGCCGCGGGCGCTGCCTTCGCGAACGAGCAGCCCGTCTTCGCGCAGCTTGGCCACGATGCGCTCGGCGGAGCGCTTGGAGCAGCCGAGCTCGTCCGCCAGCTCGGGTACCGTTCCCTTTGGGTGCGCCGCGAAGTAGGAGAGCGCCCGTTGCCCTCGCTCACGTCGCTTTTCTTCGGGGGTCGCGAAGGGTCGCAGCGCGTCGCGGATGACCCTGAGCATGAACGTGACGAACGCCTCCGACGAGCCGTCGCGGTTTGATTGCGCGAGCGCGGCGTAGTAGTCCTGCTGGCGCTCTCGGATGACGCTCTCGACGGGGAGCCAAGCGAGGGCCGGACGCCAGCGGGCGAGGAGCATCGTGTGCCAGAGCCTTCCCGTCCTACCGTTCCCGTCGGCGAACGGGTGGATGAACTCGAATTCGTAGTGGAAGATGCAGGAGGAGAGAAGCGGATGGAGGTCTGTCGAGGCGAGCCAGGCGAACAGGTCGGCGATGACGCTGGGGACGTAGCCGGCTGGCGTTCCCGCATGGATGAGCTCGGTCCCATCGAAGACGCCGGCGTTTTTGGCGCGGAAGCAGCCGGCGCCCTCGACGAGCCCCTCCATCATTTCGCGATGCGCGCGCAAGAAGTCCTCCACGCTGTACGGATCGAGCGACGGAGCGAGGGCGTAGGCGCGCTGGGCGTTCTTTACTTCGAGGATGTCCTTGGCTGGCCCCAGCGCGCGCTTGCCGTCCATGATGGCGGTCACCGCCTCTTCAGAGAGGGTGTTGCCCTCGATCATGAGCGATGAGCGGATGGTGCGTATCCGGAGCTCGCGGTGGAGCGTCGGGCTCGTGCTGAGTTCCGAGGTGGGGTGGATCATGCCGACGAGCTCGGCGATCTCCATGCAGAGGTTGCTGATTTCGGTTGTCTGCTCAAAAGGTGGTTCGTATGCCATGCCGCCTCCTTTTACCGCCATCATTTTACCGCCATTGGCGGTAAAAGCTTGCCTGCGACATCGATCCTCGGACCACGATCTCCTCGGCGTTGTGCCCTGCTGGGCGGACTGCTACGCCTGCCCGCTCTGCAGCTCCGACGGCTGCCGCGTCGCGCGTTGCTCTTCGAGCCCCGCCTCGGCCTGCAAGCCACCCACCTGCCTGTCCTTGCAGTAGGGCGGGCAAAGAACCACCCCGCACCCATCAGATGGGCACAGGCTACGGTCGCGTCACAAAGCCGCCATGCGCCGAAGTGTTCGCGTACGCGAAGCCAGTTCAAGTATGATGGGGAAAAGACCGAGGGAGCGGAGGCGCCATGGGCTGGATGACGGCGGCGGAGGCCGCGAGGAAGTGGGGCGTCACGCCCCGGCGCGTGCAGGTCCTCTGTGCGGAGGGCCGCGTCGCGGGCGCCGAGCGCTTCGGTCGCGCGTGGCGCATTCCCGAGGATGCGCCCAAGCCGGACGACCCGCGCCGCTCAAGCACATCGCACGCGGTTGCCGCCCCGGCTCCCGCGGGGGAAACCGATGTCAAAACCGATGATGCGGCAGACGCCGGAGCCGGTGTGCCCCCCTTCCCCCTCGACGGCCTCATGCCGCTCATGGCAACGCCGTTCGTCCCCGGGAGCGCGGCGGAAGCCGCCGCGTCCTTCCCCGAGGGCGCAGCCCGCGACATCGCCCGGGCCGAGCTTGCCTACTTCAGCGGTCGTGCCGAGGACGCCGCGGCGGCCGCGGAGCCCTACTTTTGCCACGAGGACCTGGGCGCGCGCCTGTCGGCCTGTCTGATCTGCGCCTATGCCAACCTGCCACTCGGCCGCATCGACCGGGCTCAGCGGGCGCTTGCGGCGGCGCGCGGCGCCCTTGCCGAAACGTCCGCCGCCGACCCGCGCGCCAGCGCCGCCGAGGCGTTCATCGCGCAGACGGCGAGCGTGCTGCTGCACCTGCCCGTCCCCGCGTCGGTATCCGACACCGACGCCCTGCTCCCGCTCCTGTCCCCGGGCCTGCGCGCATTCGCGCTCTACGTGCGCGCGCACGCCGTATACCTCTCGGGCGACTACGCCCGCAGCCTCGGCATCGCGGAGGCCGCGTTGCTCGCTCAGGGCGCGGTGCACCCCATCCCGTCGATCTACCTGCACCTTGTCGCCGTGATGGACCTCGTGTCCCTGCGGCGCGTCGACGAGGCCCGCGCGCATCTTCTCGCCGCGTGGGAGCTCGCGCGCCCCGACGGCCTCATCGAGGGCTTCGGCGAGCACCACGGGCTTCTGGGCGGCATGCTCGAGGCGGCGATAAAGCCCGCGTGGCCCGACGACTTCCGCCGCATCATCGACATCACCTACCGCTTCTCCGCAGGGTGGCGGCGCATCCACAACCCGGCGACCGGCGACGACGTCGCCGACAACCTCACCACCACGGAGTTCGCGGCGTGCATGCTCGCGGCCCGCGACTGGACCAACGCCCAGATCGCGGAGCACCTGGGCGTCTCCGTGAACACGGTGAAGAGCTGCCTCTCCGCGTCCATGCGAAAGCTCGGCGTCTCGAGCAGGAGGGACCTCGCTCGCTTCATGCTCGCATGAGCCCACCACCCGTGTCCGCCCCTTGGGCGGGTGATGTGCGCCCGGCCGCGCGCTGGGATAATGAAGCCGAGAGTATCCCGGTGCCGCTCCCGGCGGGCACGGCGATCGCCGTGGCGCGAGAGGCGGCACGCGGGCCTGCCGCCGCCGGCGACGCGGCCCGATGCGCCGAGAGGGGAACATGCGACATGACACCGAACATCAGACGAAACGAACGGTCGGAAACGGGCGGCGCGCGGAGGCGGAGCCGGCTGGCCGCCGCAGCCCTGTCGTTGAGCCTGCTGCTCGCGGCGCTCGTGGTCTCCGCCCTCGCGCTGCCCGCCACGGCGCTGGCGGCGGGAGAAGATGCGCCTAATACGCTTTATGTTGGAAATCGGCAGGTTATAAGTGGCAGTAGTACCACCTACTGGACTACAGATAACAGTGGGGGGCTAACACGGGTCGAAAATGCCACCGACAATTCTGCTAATTGGAGTGTCAGATACAATCCTACCAACGCCACCCTGACGCTAAAAGGTGCGAGTATTACAGGAAATTATCATCAATACTATAATCCACACACTGCCGGGATCTATGCTCTGTGCAGCCAAGATCAACCAGTTGCCCTGACCATCGAACTGATTGGCACGAATACCATCACAGGCACCTATGGGATTTTTTTAAATGCAGAGATAGACGCGTCCAGCTATGGTACAAACGCCACCCTGACTATTTCGGGTGAAAACAATGGCAGCCTGGGAGTATCTGGTTCTGGTTACGGAATATATGTCAAAAGCGGAACAGGCAACGTCTCCCTGAACATCAACGACGCGTCTGTTTGATAACAACATCTATGACCAGCGCCTGTCCGTCCAGGGGGACGAGGTACCCCAGGAGCAGGTGGCCCAGGGCTGTACGGCCCGGCCTGCCTCGGAACTGGTGGCGGCACTGTCAGAACTGGACAGCCGCTATACCACTCGCCCCGACGGGGCGCTGACCATTCGGAATTTGGAGATTGGAGGCGGAATATGATGCGAACCACGGAAGAACGGGTTGCCGCAGTCAAGCGGCGCATTGGAGAGATCAACCGGCGGAATCGGCGGTGGGCCATTTTCGCTGCCATCGGCGCGGTCCTTGCAGCGGCCGCGGCCATCGCCGCCTTAATCCCTGTGAGAGCCAAGGAGGAAGTGTGAGATGAAAAAACGATTTTTGAGCCTGTTTTGCGTCCTGGCCTTCTGCCTGGGCCTGCTGCCCGTCACGGCGCTGGCGGCGGACGAAATTGACCTGTATGTAGGCGGTCAGCAAATCAAAGAAAGCGGCTGCTATGCAAACCAAAATGGAACTTGGACAAAGGTTGAGGGCACAGGTCCTTCCAGCGGTCAGTTTTACTATGACGCCGACAGCGTCACCCTTACGCTGAATCAGGCGGAGATTTCTTACGATGGAACTGTGAATGTTGCAGAAGGTTACACCTACGAAGGTAGCGTGATTGCCTTTAGTCAAACTGCCGATGTTTCTCTCAAAATAGAATTACAAGGAGATAGTACCATAACGGGAACCGGCGGGATTCGTGTAGAGTCCACGACTGGAAATGCCTCCTTGTCTATTAAGGGTCCTGGCAGCTTAGATGTCGAACCGAAAGGGAGTAATTCAGGAATTACGCTATGTAGTTCAAAGAATACGAACCTGGATATCGACGGTGCGGATGTTACAGCTTCATCTCCTGCCCAGTATGGAGTTTATCTAATTTCTAGTACCGACGCATCATCCACTTCTACTATTACGGTAAATAATGGCAGCCTGACCACCGGTGGCAATGGTAATGTCGGAATTTACTATTATTGGTCTGGCACGAGCAATGCTGGCACTTCCAGCCTGACCGTCAGCGGCAACGCAGTGGTAGATACAAGAAACAGTAAAATACTGACTAACAATGAGGAAACGGGTGTTCAGGTTGGTGCAGGCGGCGATGGCAACGGAGGTATCGTCTTTAACGGCAAGAACGGCACTGTCTACGGCGATGTGACCTTGCAGGAGGACTTGGAGATCGGTAATGACGAAACCCTGACCGTCCCGGATGGTTCCAAGCTCGACTGCAATGAGAAATTGACCAACAACGGCACCATCAATGTGGAGGACGGCGGCACCGTGTCGGGCAACCTGAGCGACGGCACGGAGGTCACGACCCCCAGCATCACCGCCCAGCCCACAGACCAGACGGTGACCAAGGGCCAAAGCGCCACCTTTACTGTGGAGGCCAGCGCAGGGAGTGAAACCCCGACCTACCAGTGGCAGCAGAAAACTGCGGCCAGCGGAAGTGACTGGACAGATATTTCCCAAGAAACCAGCGCCAGCTATACCATAAGCAGCACCACTACCAGTATGAGCGGCAACCAATACCGCTGCGTGGTGAAGAGCGCCGGCGGCGTCAGCGTCATCAGCCAAGCCGCCACCCTGACGGTTGAGACATATACACCACCGACCACCTACACTATCAGGGCCGATGTAACCCCCGCAGGTTCGGGCAGCGTGTCCGGCGGCGGCAATTACACAGAGGGTACATCTGTCACCCTCACCGCTACCAACAATCCAGGCTACCGCTTCGTGGGCTGGGTGGGTCAGAGCGGTCAGTCGGTGAGTAGCGACAATCCCTTTACCTTCGTCGCTACCAGCGACAGCACCCTCACCGCAAAGTTTGAACAGGTCTATACGGTCACTGTCAATGTGTCGGGTAACGGCACAGCCATCGCCGACAAAAACACGGCGGCAGCGGGCGAAACCGTCACCCTCACCGCCACCCCCGACAGCGGGTACCACTTTGATGGATGGAGCGTTGTTCCCAATACCGTCACCATTCAGAATAACCAATTCACCATGCCTGCGGGAAATGTGGAGATCCAGGCGATTTTTGACCGCAATTCCAGCGGCGGCTCCACCACCCCCAGCAAGACCCCCAGCCAGCAGGCCGTGGACAAGATCGAGAGCGCCAAGGAAGGCAGCACCGTGGAGATCACCCTCCGCACCGGCCAGACCAAGCTGGACAAAGAAGTGTTCGAGGAGCTGGCAGGCCGGGATGTGACCCTGGAGATCAGCCTGAGCAATGGCGTCACCTGGACCGTCAACGGCCAGGACATCCCGGAGAACGCCGACCTGACCGACCTTGACATGGGTGTGAGCCTGAATACCAGCACCATCCCTGTAAACCTCATCAATTCTGTCACAGGCGAGGCAGGCACGGTGCAGCTCACTCTCAAGCACGATGGCCCGTTTGGCTTCAAGGCGACGCTTGTCGCGCCCATGGGTGAGGACGTCGCGGGTATGTATGCCAACCTGTACCGCTACGACGACGATGCGGAAGCGCTGGACTTCGAGGTGTCCGGTGTTGTGGATGAGGACGGCACCGTTCGCCTTGCGATCGACCATGCCTCCTCGTGGCTCATCGCGCTCGATGCGCGCAGCCATGCGCTGCCGTTTGCCGATGCCGACGAGGACCTGTGGTACTCCGAGGCCGTGCGCTGGACGTGGCTGCACGGCATCATGACCGGCTACGCCGACGGCTCGGGGCGCTTCGGTACGGACGACTCGCTCACCCGCGCGCAGATGGCCGCGGTGCTGTACAACGTGGCGGGCAAGCCTGATGTGGATGTGTCTGGGCTGCCGGGGGACTGCGACGGTGGCGCCTGGTACGCCTCTTGTGTTTCTTGGGCGCTTGGTGTCGGCGTGTTCAACGGGTACGGCGACGGGAGCTCCTTCGGGCCGGATGACCCGCTCACCCGCGAGCAGGCGGCCTGCGTCCTCATGAACGCCGCGTCGGTGCTGGGAGCCGATGTGTCTGCCCGCACGGACCTCTCCGCGTTCCCCGATGCCGATGAGGTTTCCCCTTGGGCGTCTGACGCCTTGTCCTGGGCTGTCGCCGAGGGCGTACTCTCCGGTGTCGAGACCGCGGACGGCGCGCGCGAGCTGCAGCCGACCCGCGCTTGCACGCGTGCCGAGATGGCCGCCCTCATGATGAGCCTCTCCGCCCGCTCTGCGGAGTAGGTCTCGAGCTGCAACGTGTAACACGGCGCCGGCGGGAACTTCCCCCGCCGGCGCCGCTCTGTCCCCATTGGGGACGGGGGTCCCAGGGGACAAAATGTCCTCTCCCGGGACAGGCCTTGTGGCCTCTGTTGGGACGGGGTGGCAGGCGCCACTTTGGCGTCTCGGGGGACAGGTTCGCTGCGGTGGGGTTGCGTTGCTGTGCGTCCCTAAAACGATTGGGACTGTTCCCGCAGACGTCAGGTTGCCCATATCCGGAGCGGGCCCGCAAAATGGGAAAAAAGTGCCTGTCCCTATTTTCCCAGGGAAAATAGGGACAGGCACTTTTTTCCCAAGACGATATGAGCTGAACATTGGGCCCTCCCCCTGTCGCGGCTCCGTGGGTCGGGCGACAATGGTCGTACCACCAACCGTGGCCGCGCGCCACATGCGACGGAGGAGGGCACCA
>NZ_JACJKB010000069.1 GCF_016900375.1 Collinsella tanakaei
CCAGCGAGGCGCTGATGACGGCCGCGACCCTCCTAGAATGCTTCCTGTTGACGCAAGCTGTCATACGTCTTTCTCCTTCCGTGAGGAACAGATAATCGCCAGTTACACGGGAGGGGATGGAGGAGGCCCGGGAATGCGGCATGTGTTTGATAACGTCTGACTTGCGGATTTGATCACCCGGAGCTTTCGGGAATGGTCACGAAAAACTTTCGGGTTTGGGCATGGGCACGCCGACCATCCCCAACGGGGCCTA
>NZ_JACJKB010000070.1 GCF_016900375.1 Collinsella tanakaei
GTTCTCCTTTCGGTAAGGGCCCAGGTAGACCACCTGGTTGATAGGCCGCAGGTGCAAGGCGTGCGAGCGCCTCAGCCGAGCGGCACTAATCGCCCGAGCTCTTCGCTTATCTTCCTCCGCCTCCTGACGCGGACCGGTCGGTGCGAACCTCGCTGTGCGGCCCTCAGGGCACGCGGAGGCCATCCCGGGTGGGCGGAACGCCGCCCACCGGTCAGCGGCTCTGGCGGCCGGGGCACGCCCGGTCCCATTCCG
>NZ_JACJKB010000071.1 GCF_016900375.1 Collinsella tanakaei
CGGAATGGGACCGGGCGTGCCCCGGCCGCCAGAGCCGCTGACCGGTGGGCGGCGTTCCGCCCACCCGGGATGGCCTCCGCGTGCCCTGAGGGCCGCACAGCGAGGTTCGCACCGGGGATCCTGGTCCGGAGGGGGAAAGAAGATAAGCGAAGAGCTCGGGCGATTAGTGCCGCTCGGCTGAGGCGCTCGCACGCCTTGCACCTGCGGCCTATCAACCAGGTGGTCTACCTGGGCCCTTACCGAAAGGAGAAC
>NZ_JACJKB010000072.1 GCF_016900375.1 Collinsella tanakaei
CGGTGCGAACCTCGCTGTGCGGCCCTCAGGGCACGCGGAGGCCATCCCGGGTGGGCGGAACGCCGCCCACCGGTCAGCGGCTCTGGCGGCCGGGGCACGCCCGGTCCCATTCCGAACCCGGAAGCTAAGCCGGCCAGCGCCGATGGTACTGCGGGGGAAGCCCGTGGGAGAGCAGGGCGCCGCTGACCGGTGGACGGCGTTTCATCGCGGGGAGGGCCCCGGGGGAGCGATCCCCCGGGGCCCTTTCCC
>NZ_JACJKB010000073.1 GCF_016900375.1 Collinsella tanakaei
CAAGCTGTCCGACTACGTGCACTGGTACAACAACTTCAGGATCCACTCGACGCTCGGCTACATGAGCCCCGTCGAGTTCAGGAAGGCGGGGCTGATCCTGTCGAAACCGTCCAAATAAGTGTTGCCAATCCACGTGGCGTTCCTCGACTCCGAGGCGCCCGCCGACCTCGGAGCCGACCTCAGGGCGCTGCGCGACGTGAGCGCCAGGCGGGGCTGGGGCGCAGCGGTGGAGGGCGCCCTGCGCTC
>NZ_JACJKB010000074.1 GCF_016900375.1 Collinsella tanakaei
TTTCAGGACGGAGATGTTTTCGGACACCCGGCGCCGCGGGCGGGCTGGCCTCTCTGGGGACGCAGCCGGGAGGCGCCACCGCGTGAAATCGGGACAGGGGTTATTTCACATGGGACGGCGATTGCCCGGCCCCATGTGAAATAACCCCTGTCCCGATTTCACGCGGTGGCGCCTCCCGGCTGCGTCCCCAGAGAGGCCAGCCCGCCCGCGGCGCCGGGTGTCCGAAAACATCTCCGTCCTGAAA
>NZ_JACJKB010000075.1 GCF_016900375.1 Collinsella tanakaei
GATACCGCCTCGCGCCCACGCCGATATTCCCGTTCGATACCGCCGGTATTCCGCCTCGGTACCGGCCGCGGACGCCGCCGCCCCGCGAGCGTCGGGCCGGCGCTACGCTCGCGGCGCCATGTGTTCCAGTGTGTTTGGTCAAGTCCGTCTTTCTGAAATGATCACGGAAAACTTTCGGGTTTGGGCACGCAACTTTTTCGGGTTCGGTCACGGGCGCGCCGCTAGCTTCCCGACTTGCCCAG
>NZ_JACJKB010000076.1 GCF_016900375.1 Collinsella tanakaei
GCCCAAAAACCGAAGGGCCCCGCAGCCGGGACCCGTCATAACCTGGTAGGGGCAGTGGGACTCGCCGTCGCCTGCGGCGCCGGCGGCTTCGGGCGCTGCGCGCCCTCGCGCGCTCGCTGGCAAACGCTTTGCGCGTTTGCTCAGCCTCGCGACCTCGCGGTTCGAGTCCCGGCAAGGCGCCCAAAAACCGAAGGGCCCCGCAGCCGGGACCCGTCATAACCTGGTAGGGGCAGTGGGACTCG
>NZ_JACJKB010000077.1 GCF_016900375.1 Collinsella tanakaei
TCGCGTATAGTACTTCCTCGCAAGCGGACATGGCTCAGTTGGTAGAGCACAACCTTGCCAAGGTTGGGGTCGCGGGTTCGAGCCCCGTTGTCCGCTCCATCGCACGATTCGAGCCGGTTTCACGATCGGCTCTTTTCATATCCGGCGAAGTGGCCAAGTGGTAAGGCAGAGGCCTGCAAAGCCTTTACCCCCGGTTCGAATCCGGGCTTCGCCTCCAGCAAACTCAAGGGGTCCGG
>NZ_JACJKB010000078.1 GCF_016900375.1 Collinsella tanakaei
CCGGCTGCGCCCGCGCTATCGCCGTCGCCGACAGCCCCGACGCCCTGAGCCTCAGTATCTCCCTCACGGGTATCCTTCTCGCCATGCCCGATACCTCCTTGTCTCGCTGGAACACATGGCCCCGCGAGCGTAGCGCCGGCCCGACGCTCGCGGGGCGGCGGCGTCCGCGGCCGGTACCGAGGCGGAATACCGGCGGTATCGAACGGGAATATCGGCGTGGGCGCGAGGCGGTATC
>NZ_JACJKB010000009.1 GCF_016900375.1 Collinsella tanakaei
GTGCGGAGCGTGTGAACGGCGCAGCCGTTCGCCGCGGAGCACGCAAGGGCGGCACAGCCGCCCGCAGCGGGAGCGGATGCGCAGCATCCGCGGAATCCCTCATCGCCCACCATATGTATTTTGACGACTCCAGCGATGGAGTTGTTTTCTTTTGGGCCCCGTGCAGAGAGATTCGAACCCGAAGGGTGTGGAGCTGAGAAAATGCGTCGAGCATTTTCCAGCGAAGCGCGCAAGGAGGCCTGCAAGGCCTCCTCAGCGTGAGGCCGTCGCGGAGCGGCGGCCGACATCCCTCACCGCCCACCCCGGCAACGCTGCGATTCAATCTCCCGCTGCAAAAAGTCTGGACTTTGGACGGCAATTTTGCTCCGGGTCGAGACAAGCACCCCTCTGACCTCGACGTTTCCGCAGGTCCAAAGGTCGCTCATACGGACCCGAAGCGCAAAATCCGTCCAAAGTCCCCAGTTTTTGCAAAATCCGCCCCACTATCGCCCCGCACGCGCGGGCGCCTCGGCCCAGCTATCGCGCGAAACACCACGTTCGACCTCGACGGTCCGCCATGCCCGGCGTAGAATAGCGGCCGCAGCCTTAAACGGTTGCGCAGAATCGCCCTCGACCTGCGAAAGAAAGCGAACCGTGTCGACCGCCACCGTACATCCCAAACCCCGTATCGAGCTGTACGACAACATCAAGGGACTGCTCATCGTCCTCGTGGTCATCGGGCATTTCATGCATCCGGTCCACAACGACAACCATGCTATCAGCGCGGGCTTCGACATCATCTACCTGTTCCACATGCCGCTGTTCGTTTTCATGTCGGGCCTGTTCGCCAAGGGCGCCTACCGCGACGGGCGCCTGAACGTGAACCGCATAATCTCCTACCTCGTACTCGGCTTCGCCTATCAGGCGGCGATCATCCTCATCAACGGAAGCGCGCTGCTGCCCAAGCTGTTCCTGTTCACCTCGGCACCCTGGTACCTGATCGCCATGGCCTGGTGGTATCTGATGACACCCTTGCTCACGCGCGTCCGGCCCGCCGTCGGCATCGCCGCCAGCTGCGCCATCGCCCTTGCATGGGGTGCGGCCGATCTTTCGAACGGCCTGCTCGCCATCAGCCGCACGCTGACCTTTCTCCCCTGGTTTGCCTGCGGCTACTACCTGAAGCCGGAGCGCGTGGCCCATCTGCATAACAGCCGCTGGCTTTGGGCGGCCGTGCCCGCAGCCGCAGCAATCGCCCTCGCGCGCCTGCTTGATTCGACCGTCTACGATTGGTTCTTCCAGCGCGTCTACGGCGATACCCCGTATCTCGCCGGCATCGGCATCGGCCTCGTGGAGAAACTCGTGGCCACGGCGGTCGCCATCGTGTTCTCACTCGCCGTCATCAAGCTCATCCCCAACGAGACTCGGCCGCGCCTCGGCTTGCTCGGCAGGCGCTCGCTGCAGATCTACGTCATCCACCGACTCATCCGCGCGGCGCTCACGTTCCGCACGCCCTTCTATGACCTGCCGATTCTGCTCGACCCTCTCTGGGGTACGCTGATCGTCCTTGCCATCAGCGCCGCTGTCTGCGGCATCTGCGCGGCGCTGCCCGTCGAGCAGGCGTTCAACGGCTTCATGCGCCGCGCGTGGATCGCCCGTCCTGCGGAAGGCGGCCGCTAGCCAGCGCCGCTCCGGGGCCGCCCGGCCTCGCCGCTTTTACCTTGGTAATGGTTTTACCCGGTCGGCTGTGACAGAAATCGGCCTCGAAGTGTCACAACCGACCGGGTAAATCTTTTAGCATGCAAGATGGCACAAGCGGACAGACAGACGCTGCCCGCCGGTTCGGTCGGCTTTACGCCAGCACCTGCGCCAGCGCGGCCACCAACGCGTCCACGTCCTCGCGCTCGCAGATGAGCGGGGGCAGGAAGCGCAGCGTATGGGCACCGGTCGCGTTGATCACGAAGCCAGCGTCGAGCATGGCGGCCACCACGTCGTGGGCGTCGCCGGCGGATTCATCCAGATCGCAGCCGACCATAAGGCCGCTGCCGCGCACCTCGACAACATGGGGCACCGCTGCCAGCTTCTCGGCAAAGTATCCGCCCACCGAGGCGGCGTGCTCGTCGTATGCGCCGCGCACGAGCTCGCAGAGCACGGCCTTCGCCGCGGCGACCGCAAGGCAGCTGCCACCGAACGTCGAGCCGTGGTCGCCCGGATGGAAGACGTCGGCGATCTCCTTCTTGGCCATGCAAGCGCCCGCCGGAACGCCACCGGCGATGCCCTTGGCGAGGCTCATGATGTCGGGCTCGACGCCGAGCGTCTGGAACGCGAACGGCTTGCCGGAGCGGAAGATACCGGTCTGCACCTCGTCGGCGATCAGCAGGCCGCCCGCACCGTGGACCAGATCGGCCGCCTCCTGCAAAAACTCGCGCGTCAGCGGATGCACGCCGGACTCGCCCTGGATAGGCTCGACCATCACGGCGCAGACCTCGCTGCCCAGCTTGTCGAAAATCGAGCGCAGCTCATCGACGTCGTTCGGCGTGCAGGCCACGAAGCCACCGGGCAGCGGCTTGAAGCTGTCCTGCAGCCAGTCCTGCATGGTGGCGGCGATGGTCTCGAGCGTGCGGCCATGGAAGCCGCCGCGCAGGCACACGATGGTGTTGCCGCCGTTGCCCTGCCGGTGCGCATACAGGCGGGCGAGCTTCATCGAGCCCTCGTTGGCCTCGGCGCCGGAGTTGGCGAAGAATGTCTCCCAAACCTGCTCGCCCTCAGCGGGCTTCGCGGCGGCGAGCACCTCGTCGGCCTTGCCGGAAACGATGGCGTCGGCCAGAATGCGCGCGCCGTCGACGTCGTCGTTGGCGAGCTTGGAGAGCAGCGCCGCAACCTCGCCGCGATGCTCGATGTAGAAGTAGTTGGACACGTGGAGCAACTGCTCCGCCTGGTCGCGCACCGCCTCGACGAGCGCGGGATGGCCGTGGCCCAGGCAGCACACGCCGATGCCCGCGAGGAAGTCCGTGTACTCGCGGCCGGCATCGTCCACGAGCGCCATGCCGTGGCCGCCTACGAAATCGACCTGCGAGCGGCCGAACGTGTGCATCACGTACGACGACTCGAGGGCCTTCTGGTTATCAAGCGACATACATCGTCCTTTCACTAGATGTTCTCGGCCAGGCGCGCGGCGAACTGCGTCAGCGGATGCGGGTGCGTATCGTTCTCGTACGCCGCCTGCGTCGAGTGCATCACCGTGCCTACGCCGGTGTCGGTCAGAAGCTCGAGCAGCAGCGCGTGCGGCGTCGTACCGTTGATGATATGCGAGCGGTACACGCCGGCCTTGAGGGCATACACGCAGCTCTGCAGCTTGGGGATCATGCCGCTATCGACCTCGCCGGAAGTGAGCATGGCCTCGGTCTCCTCAAGCGTGAGGTTCGAGATGAGCGAATCCTTGTCGGAGAAGTCCTCGTACAAGCCGTCGACGTCGGTAAGGAAGATGACCTTGTGGGCGTGGACCGCGGCGGCGATGTGCCCGGCGGCGACATCGGCGTTGATGTTGAAGAAGCCGCCGTCCTCGCCCTGCGCCACGGTGGCGACGACCGGGATGTAGTCGTTGTCCATCAGGCTGTTCAGGTAGTCGGCGTTCACGCGGGTGATCTCACCCACGCGGCCGAGATCGGCGTCGAGCTGCTTGGCCACGATCGTGCCCGCATCGCAGCCCGATACGCCCACCGCGAGGTTGCCGTGAACGTTGACGGAGGCCACGAGCTCCTCGTTCACCTTGCCGACCAGCACCTGGCGCACGACATCCATCGTGGCCTCGGTCGTCACGCGCTGGCCGTCCTTGAACTCGACGGGGATGTCGTAGTGCTTGAGGGCGGCGTTGATGTCCTTGCCGCCGCCGTGGACGATCACGGGCTTCATACCGATGATCTTGAGCAGCACGATATCGCTCATGACGTCGGCGCGGAGCTTGGGGTCGACCATCGCGGCGCCGCCATATTTGATGACGACGGTCTTTCCGGTCAGGTTCTTGATCCAAGGCAGCGCCTCGAACAGCAGCTGTGCGGTTTCCTCGTTCGGGCGCGTGGAGCGGGAGTCGCGTGCGTACTTCATGGTTCCTTCTTAGGGTCTCGGGTCTTGGCGGATAGAAGAGAGCCGCCCGTCGGCAGACGGGCGGCGGCAAACCTTAGGTTCGGTAGTCGCCGTTGATGACGATGTACTCGTGGGTGAGGTCGCAGGTCCACACCGTCGCCTCGCCCTCGCCGGCACCCAGATCGGCCCAGATGGTGATCTCGGGCGCCTCGAAGCGGCGCAGCGCCTCGTCCTCGTCGAAAGGAACGGTCAGGCCGTCGCGGCACACCGGCATGCCCATGATGTCGATGGACACGTCCTGCTGATCGAAGACGACCCCGCACTTTCCGAGCGCCATGGCGATGCGCCCCCAGTTGCAGTCGTGCCCGGCAACAGCGGTCTTCACGAGCGGCGAGTTCGCCACCGCGCGAGCGGCGGTGTCCGCGTCCTCGTCGCTCGGCGCGCCGATCACGTTCACGGTGATGAGGCGCGACGCCCCTTCGCCGTCGGCGGCGATGGCGCGCGCCAGGCTCTCGCACACCACCTTCAAGGCATACGCGAGCTCCTCGTAGGCTTCGCTGCCCTCGCAGATGGGCTCGCAATCGGGGGCGGCAGCGCCCGAGGCGAGCAGGATGCACGTGTCGTTGGTGGAGGTGTCGGAATCGACCGTCACCTTGTTGAACGTCTCGTTCACGCAGGCGGCCAGCATGCGGTGGAGCGTCTCGGGCTCCACCGGCGCGTCGGTCGTGATGAGGGCGATCATGGTCGCCATGTTGGGCATGATCATGCCCGAGCCCTTGACGCATCCGCCGACGGTGAAGGTGCACCCCACGTACTCCAGCACGCCGCTCTCGTAGGTCACGGCGTACTCCTTGGGACGGGTATCGGTCGTCATGATGGCGCGCGCCACCGAGGCGCCGCCCTCACGCGAGCACTGCTCGAAGGCGGCGGGAATACCCGCCTCGAACGGCGCGATGTCCAGCTGCTGACCGATAACGCCCGTGGACGAGACGAGCACCTGGGTCGGCTCGCAGCCCACGACCTGCGAGACGATATCGCAGGTCTCGCGTGCCACGGCCAGGCCGGGCTCGCCCGTGGCGGCGTTGGCGTTGCCGGAGTTGACCGCCACGGCGCGCACCTTACCGAAGCCCTGCGATGCGCCGCCCAGATGCTCGCGGCTCACCGTGACGGGCGCCGCGCAGAAGCGGTTCGTGGTGAACACGCCCGCGGCGCTCACCGGCTCGTCGGCAACAAGCAGCGCGAAGTCCGCACGCGCCGGGTCGTGGCGAAAGCCGGCATGGATGCCCGCCGCCTTGAACCCGCGCGCGCTCGTAACGCCCCCTTCGGGAACGGCGCGCAGCTTGGAATCAAACGAATCGATATCCATGGGATGGTCCTCCTCGTAACGAATGGGTCGCGCCTACACCGGCATCGCAGTCAGCGGGAGGCCGCAGCGCTCGTCGAGCCCGAACACGATGTTCGCGCACTGGACCGCCTGGCCAGCGGCGCCCTTGCACAGGTTGTCGATGGCGGAGGTCACGACCAGCATACCCGCGCGCGCGTTCACGGCAACACCGATTTGGCAGGCGTTGGATCCCGCGACCGAACTCGTCTTGGGGCACTGGCCGGCATCGAGCACGCGCACGAAGGGGCGGCCGGCGTAGAAGGCGCGGTAGCGCTCCACCACGGCGGCATCGTCGAGCCGCGCGGCGACATCCTGTGCCAGAGGGATATTGACCGTGGACAGCAGGCCGCGGCGCAGCGGAGCCAGGTGCGGCGTGAACACCACGCGGTCGGGAAGGCCGAGGATCTGCTCGATCTCGGGCGTGTGGCGGTGCTTGCACACGCCGTAGGCCTCGACGTTCTCGTCGGCGGAGCAGTAATGGGTGCGGGCGTTGGCGCTCTTGCCGGCGCCGGTCACGCCCGAGATGGCATCGACGACCACGGCGGCCCCGGGGGCGGCCCAACCGGCGGCGATTGCCGGATACGCGCCGAGCGAGGTCGCGGTGGGATAGCAGCCGGCGCACGCGACGAGCACGGCCTCGCCGTTCGCGTGGCGCGACGCCGCCGCGGCCAAGTCGTCGGCAAACAGCTCCGGCAGACCGAAGGCGCGGCTGGCGAGCAGCTCCGGAGAGGTGTGCGGCGTGTTGTACCAGCGCTCGTAGACCTCGGGATCGGACAGGCGGTAGTCGGCGGACAGGTCGAACACCGTCACGCCCGCCGCAAGCAGGCCGGGCACCGCCGCGAGGGCCGCGGTGTGCGGCACGGCGAGGAACACCGCATCGCAGGTCGAAAGAATCGGGTCGTCGTGCGTGGTGAACGCAAGGTCGGTCGTGCCGGCGAACGCAGGGTAGGCGCTCGCAAGCGGCTGGCCGGCGTCGGCGTTGGACGTGATAGCCACGAGCTCGAACTCGGGGTGGCCCAGCAGCAATCGGACCGCCTCGATACCCGCATAGCCCGCAGCTCCAACGACTCCCACCTTGTAGGCCATAGGACCTCATCTCCCAAAATGTATGCTGATGGCACGAAAATGCATAATGTCGTATGCAGATGCCAATTGTATCGAACAGATTGAGAGAGTACCACTCGCAGCACGCATCGCGCCGACTTTTTTCGACCGTCATAGTCTTGCAACATGAGGGGACCATCGGAACCATGCGCACAAGGGCACGTGGGGCCGATGGCGCACTCCGATGGGTTCGTTTTTATCCCTTGTCGGGCCAGGTGGACAAAAGGGGTCGAATATGTATCTTTTCCCTGGCGGCTCGGGCTCTTCGCAGCGCTTGGCGCCCCGGGACAGGCCCCAGATGAAGACGATTTAGCCCTAATCGGCACCTCGAAGGCTGCTATTCACATAGAAACGGGCGGGGATTGCCGCCAAGCCGGCCCTCCCCGCCCGCGAAAAAGTACATATCTGGGCACTTTGTCCACAATCCGTCTCGGGGCACGCGCCCAGACGCCCTACAGCTCGACGATGCGCTCACTGCCGTCGATATCGCAGAAGCGCGCCCGCGCCGCGCGCACGCTGAAGAAGACGAGGCGGCCGTCGTTGGCCGATTCGTGCTCCTCGCCGATCCCCACCATGTGCGCAAAGCCCGCCTGGCGCACCGCCTCGCTCGCCGAGGCGTCGGCTTCGAGGTCGGCCTCACCGGTAAGCACGATCCAGAACGCACCGGGCTTCCAACCCGACAGCTCGAACTTGGGATGCTCGGTGAGCTCGCGCCACACGTCCTTGTCGCGCGAGGTGCAAAACCATAGGCGCCCCGCGTCCTCGCATACGAAGGAGAACGGCCTCACGCGCGGCTGGGTGGGGTCGCTCTCGTCGATCGTGGCCAGATACCACGCGGGAATCGAGGTCAGATACGCAACGATCTCGTCCATGTGCGATCTCCTTTCGATCGAGGCGGCAGCCGCCCCTACAGCCGCGCTACAGCGCGACCGGCTTCCATTCGTCGTGGTTGCAGATCCAGACCTGCGGGTCCTCGACGCTGAAGAACACGAGCGTCGGGTCGTTCGGACCATCGTAGTGCTCGCCCAGCCCCTCGAGGTGCCGCCACCCCGCCTCACGCAGCTCCGGCTCGGCGCGATCCTCGAGCCCGGCGCGTCCGCGCAGGATGAGCCAGCCGTGGCCGGGCCACCATGCCGTCGCCTCGAACAGCTGGTTAGCCACGAGCTCCTGCCACACGTCCTTCGTGGTGGCGGTGCAGAACCAAATCTTCCCATCCTGCTCGGCGGCAAACGAGAACGGCCGCACATGCGGCTGGTTGTCGACACTCGTGGCCAGATACCACGCGGGAATAGAGGTGAGGTATTCGAGCACCGTCGACATGCCGTCGGCAGCTGGGCTCATCTGGTCGGTTTCGGTCATATCGGCCTCCTTTGCGACCCGCAGCGCGGGATTGTCTACGTTTACGCGAGCACCCTGAGCAGCACGACCACCACGGCAAGCAGCACGAGCGCGACCGCCGCCACGATATCGCTCGAGGTGAAGCGCAGCGGATGCAGGCGCGTGCGCCCCTGCTCGCCGTGATAGCAGCGCGCATCCATGGCCGCCGACAGCGTCTCGGCGTGGCGGAAGATGCTCGCGAAGAGCGGAATCGACACACTCGAGAGCATACGGATGCTGCCGAGCGGGCCGCTGGCCGCATGCGCGCCGCGGCTCACCTGCGCGCGGTACGTCGTCTGCAGCTCGGTGGCGAACTGCGGCATGAAGCGCAGCGCGATACCGAGCATCATACCCAGCTCGTGGGTGGGAAGCCCCACGCGCGCGAGGGGTGACAGCAGGCGCTCCACCGCGTGCGTGAGGTCGAGCGTCATGGTGGTCATCGTCACGAGGCTCATGCCACACATCATGAACAGCATGCGCACCGCGGTGAACGCAGCCGTAGCGACACCGCCCTCGCTGACGCAGATGACCCCCAGCCGAAACAGCACGCGGCCTTCCTGCTGGGTGAAAAGCCTGAGGATCGCCACCACGGCGACGATACCCAGAAGCGGCGCCAGAGATCGCAGCGCCCTGCCTGCAGGTATGCGGGCGAGCGCATACAGCGCCACGATAAACGCACCGAGAGCGATAAGCCCCGCGACGTTGCCCGCCAGAAGCGACACGATCAGAAACGCGATGCCGCCCAAAAGCTTCGTGCGCGGATCGAGCCGGTGAAGCACGCTGTCGCCCGGATAGTAGCTGCCGAAGGAGAAGACCTCGTTCATCGGGAGCCTCCCTTCGCAAGCGACGCCACGGCATCCGCCAGGCTCTCGATCGAATAGAGGCGGCTATCCGCGAGTGGCGCGCCGGCTGCCCGCAGGCCATCGGCCATGCGCTGGGCGGCGGGCATGCCCAAGCCCACGCGACGCAGCCGCTCGCCCTGGCAGAACACCTCGCTCGGCGTGCCGGTGAGCATCGTGCGCCCCTCGTTGAGCACCACGACGCGGTCGCAGAGCGCCGCGAGGTCGTCCATGCTGTGGGACACCATGACAACGGTGAGGCCCTCGTCGTGCAGCTGCGCGATCAGGCTCAAAAACGAATCGCGCGCCGCGGGGTCGAGCCCAGCGGCCGGCTCATCGAGCACGAGCACGCGTGGGCGCATGGCGAGCACGCCGGCAAACGCACAGCGGCGCTGCTGGCCTCCCGAAAGCGAGAACGGGCTCCTGTCGGCCACCTTGTCGAACGGCAGGCCGACAAGCTCCAGCGCCTGCCGCACGCGCGCATCCACCTCCTCGGGCGCAAGCCCGAGGTTGCGCGGGCCGAACGCCACGTCCTCGTACACCGTAGGCGCAAAGAGCTGGTGCTCGGGATACTGGAACACCAGCCCGACAAGCCCTTTGGCCTCGGCCGCGGCGCGCTTGTCGGCAAGGTCGCGGCCGCAGACCGACACGCGTCCCATCGTGGGATGCACGATGCCGTTCATGTGCTGGATGAGCGTCGACTTGCCCGATCCCGTGTGCCCCGCAATGCCCAGGAACTCCCCCTCGTGCACCGTGAGGTCAACGTTGTGGAGTGCCCACACGGCTTCGGGGTCGTTGCCCCAGGCAGCAGCCCGCTTCGAACGCGCAGCGCGCCGGCGGCGCGAGCGCTCGCGCACCGACGACTCGTAGCTGTAGCTCACGTGCTCGAAGGAGATGAGCGGCTCCCGGGAAGGCTCCTCCCTGCCGCCATCCAACGAGGCGCCCGCCCTCGGCTCGCGCGCAAGGGTCGCGTGAACCGGAGCGATCACCGCCGCGACCTCGCGCACCATGGCGCTCTCGTCCACGCGCGGCACGACGTCCACGCCGCGCTCGCGAAGCGCCAGACCGAGGCGGCACGAAGGTGGAACCTCGAGGTTCAGCCGGGAGAGCTCGTCCACCCGTGTCAGCACGTCCGCCGGCGCCCCTTCGAGGGCGATCTTTCCCGCATCGAGCACCACGATGCGATCGGCCAGGGCAGCCTCTTCCATATAGTGTGTGATCATGATGATGGTCATGCCCTGGTCGTGCAGCTCGCGGCACACGCGCATGAGGCCTGCGCGACCGCGCGGGTCGAGCATGGCCGACGCCTCGTCGAGCACGAGCACGCGCGGGTGCATGGCGAGCACGCCCGCGATGGCCACGCGCTGCTTCTGCCCGCCCGAGAGCGCATACGTCTCGTGGCGCTCGAAGTCCATAAGACCGACTTCGCGCAGGGCGTCGCGCACCGCGCGCTCGATACGCTCGGGCTGCTCGCCCAGATTCTCCGGACCGAAGGCGACGTCATCTTCCACCAGCGTGGCGACCAGCTGATCATCGGGGTTCTGGAACACATAGCCCACGGTCGAGCGGATGTCGTACACGTATTCCGGGTCGGCGGTGTCGAGCCCATCGACCAGCACGCGCCCCCGATCGGGCACGAGCAGCGCGTTGATGTGCTTGGCGAGCGTCGACTTGCCCGAACCGTTGCCGCCCAGCAGGCAGACGAACTCGCCGTCGGCCACCGTCAGGCTCACATCATCGAGCGCACGCGTCGCCCCGTCGTAGGAATAGACCAGATGCTCGCACGAGATCATGCGCGTCCCCGGACCCTGTCCTTCTCGGGGGTGATGAGGTTCGAGATCGCCTTGTACACCGCGAGGGTGAGCACAGAGTTCAGAACCGTTTTGGCCAGGTTGAACGGGATGACCGCGGGGACCATCAGCGGCAGGATGGCATCGGCCGAGCCGTACCAGAACCACACGCCGATCGTAAGGTTAGATACCACCGAGGCCGCCGTGGCGCACACCACGCCCAGCGCCAGGCCGACCACAGCGCCCATGAAGGTGCGCTTGCTGCGGTAGACGAGCGCCGCGGGAAGGATGAAGCACACGCAGGCGACGATGTTCATGAGGGCACCGACCCAGTCGCCGGTCGTGAGCGCATGGATGACCACCGCGAGAACGCCCACGGCAACGCCCGATCCCGGTCCGTATGCGAAGCCCGAGACCATCGCCGGCACGAGCGATGGGTCGTAGGTGAGAAACGGCGCCGCGGGAATGAGCGGAATCTGCACGAACATGAACAGCGCGCTCACGGCGCACATCAGCGCCATGGTCACGAGCTGCTTGGTGCTCCACCGATTCGTATTCTCAAAATGGATATGACGAGACTGCTCAGCCACAAGAATCACCTGCCTCTTCCATCCGGCCTGTAACCGTTGGCCCCGGATTCTCACCGGATCGGCCCGCAGGCGAACCAACGCCTGCCGGGCTCGCGGGCTCATCGGTTCCGCGCGGGACCCCTTGCCCCGCGCCCGGACGACGTCCGGCCGATTCACCGCCAGTGGGGAATTCCACCCCGCCCTGAAACAGCAGACCCATCGTAGCACGCTACACCGCCAGGAACGGCGGCATCTGCCGAGTTTCTTGATGCGGCAATGGTGCGTGGGCTCAGAGTGCCGTAGGGGCCGATATCGTCCGTATATACGGAAGAAAAGGGGGTCTTTATTTCAATAATCGCTGTAGATGGGGGTCGGTTTATAGAAGTCAGTTCAGATATGCGTTACCTATATGCTATGTAGGATAATATTTGGTGATATACACACCCTCACATGGGTGCGATGTCCCCGCCGACGGCCCCAAATCGGGCGCTCAAACAGAGGAATTCGGACAATCCGGGCTCGGCTACTATCCTACTAATTCGCTAGCGTTACGCATATCTGAACTGACTTTTCGCTCAAGGCAAAAAAGGGGCAGCGCGCACGCGAACTGCCCCCGGCCCCTGCCTGCTACAGCTGCACGATCTTGGTGCCGTGAACCTCGTTGACGCCCAAGGCCTCAGCGACCTGCTCGGCGTTCTCGTGGGTGATGCCGCCGCCCGGCAGGATGGTGATACGGCCTGCCGCGTGATCGATCAGGCGCTTCAGGTGATCGACGTTGCCCATGATGGGCGTCCCGGCGGCACCGCCGTGAGTCAGGATGCGCTCGACACCGAGTTCCGCCAGATAATCGATGGCCTCGAGCTGGCGCGGCTCGGACAGCTCGTCGAACGCCATATGGAACGTGACCCACACGGGGGCGACGCCGTCGAGCTCGCCATGGGCGGCATCCACGAGCTTCTTGGTCATCGCCCGGTCGATCACCGGCTCGCCGGTCTCGGGGTCGGCAACCAGGCAGCCGAAGACCACACCCGTGATGCCCAGACGACGCGCGCAGACAACGTCGTCGAGCATCATCTGCTCCTCCTCGGGGGTGTACACGAAGTTGCCGCCGCGCGGGCGCGCCATGGCCATGACGGCGACGTCGTGCTTCGCGGCAAACGCCACGGCAGCGCGGATCACGCCATAGCTCGGGCTCGTACCGCCCACCGTCAGGTTGTCGCACAGCTCGATACGGCCCGCGCCGGCAGCGACGGCAGCGGGAACCCGCTCCATGTTCTCCGCGCAGAACTCCCTCAGCAACGCCATGGCTCCTCCTTCGCCGCCACGCGCACGTCGCGCGGCGCTCGCAAATCCCGTGTCGCGGCGCGCACCGAACACGATTCCAACAACATGATGGTATACCCGCGCCCGGGACGCCTACGCCCTGCGTATGTTCACCTCTGCTGCCGCCTGGAGCGGCACCGCACTCGATTGAGTCGGCCTGATGGCGCCATTAGCATATATAGAAAGACGAGGAGCGTGCGCGCGTCCGCAGCACCGTGCCATACGCGCGCGAAAGAGAAAGGCCGTGCCATGAAGCGTCTGCTCAACTGCGAAACCTCCGACTTGGCGACCATGAGCCGCCAAGAGCGTCTCGACGCCATCGAGGCGAGCGAAGGTCGCGTCATCGTCCAGGAGCTCTCGCTGTTCCGCAACGCCATGATGCTCGAGCCCATCTCCGATGCCGAGCTCGCCTGCGCGTTCGGCGCCGACCTCATCCTGCTCAACGCCTTCGACTGCGAGCATCCGCACGTGGCGGGTATCGACGCCGAGCCCGCGGAGACCGTCCGCACCCTCAAGCGCTACACCGGCCGCTTGATCGGCCTCAACCTCGAGCCCGTGGGCGACTCCGCCATGCTGGGCGAGCAGGAGTCCATGCCCTCCGGCCGCGCCGGCACCGTCGAGAACGCCCTGCGCGCCCGCGACCTCGGCTTCGACTTCATCCTGCTCACCGGCAACCCCGGCACGGGCGTCGACAACACCGCCATCCTCAAGGCCGTGCGCGACATGCGCGAAGCCCTGGGCGACGACATGATGATCTTCGCCGGCAAGATGCACGCCGCCGGTTCCAAGGATGAGGCGGGCGAGAACATCGTCAGCAAGGACATGATCCGCGCCTTCGCCGACGCGGGCGCCGACGTCATCCTGCTGCCCGCCCCCGGCACCGTTCCGGGCGTGACGTTCGAGTTCGTGCGCGAGATGGTCTCCTATATCCACAGCCTGAGCAAGCTCTCGCTCACGGCCATCGGCACCTCCCAGGAGGGCGCGAGCGCCCAGACCATCGAGCAGATCGCTCTCATGTGCAAAATGGCCGGCACCGACCTCCATCACGTGGGCGACGCCGGCGTGGGCGGCCTCAACCCCGAGAACCTCATGGCATACAGCATCGCCATCCGCGGCAAGCGCCACACCTATCTGCGCATGGCGCGCTCCATCAACCGCTAAACCCCCAATCGGGCCCCGAGAGGTACATGCGCCTCACGGGGCCCAACTTCCCCTCAGCAGCAAGCGGGGCATCCCCGTCATCACGTAGAAAGGACCGCACATGCATCGTCTGGGCATCTCGCTGTACCCCGAGCACTCGACCCCCGACAAGGACTACGCCTACATGGAGCTTGCGGCGATGAACGGCTTCAGCCGCATCTTCACCTGCCTGCTCTCCGTCGAGAAGAACGCCGAGGACACCATCGCCGAGTTCGGCGGCTTCATGGCCAAGGCGCATGAGCTCGGCTTTACCGTCGCCGTCGACACGAACGAGAAGGTCTTCGAGCGCCTGGGCGCCACGCCGAGCAACCTCAAGCCCTTCAAGGAGCTGGCCGTCGACATCATCCGCCTCGACGGCCATTTCGGCGACATGGGCGACATCATGCTCACCCGCAACCGCGAGGGCATCCAGATCGAGTTCAACGGCAGCGGCAACCTGCCCATCGACCTGCTCGCCGAGCGCGGTGCCGACAAGCGCAACATGGTGACCTGCGCGAATTTCTACCCCGAGCCCTTCACCGGCATGTCCGAGGAGCGCTTCTGGGAGCTCTCCCATAAGTACAAGAGCCACGGCTTCCAGACCGCCGCGTTCGTGTCGAGCCAGCAGGAGAACACCTTTGGCCCCTGGCCCGTGTTCGCCGGCCTGCCCACCTGCGAGGACGACCGCCATCGTCCCATCGACCTGCAGGTGCGCCATATGATCGCCACCGGCCTCATCGACGACATCATCATCGGCAATGCCTTCGCAAGCGCCGAGGAGCTCGCCGCCATGGCTGCCGTCGACATGACCCGCACCACCATGCGCCTCGCGCTCGACGAGGGCGCAACCGAAGAGGAGCTGCGCGTCGTGTATGGCTACGACCACACCGAGCGCCCCGATTCTTCCGCCTACATGCTGCGCTCCAGCTGGCCGCGCATGGACTTCCGCGAGACGAGCATCCCCGCGCGCACCGCGCCCGAGACCTTCCATCGCGGCGATGTCCTCGTGGTGAACGACAACCTGGCGCACTACCGCGGCGAGCTGCATGTTGCCCTGCGCGACATGCCCAACGACGGCACGCGCAACCTCGTGGGCCGCATCTCCGCCGAGGAGCTCTTCCTGCTCGACTACATCAAGTCCGAGAACCCCTTCGCGTTCATCAAGGAGTAACGCGCTCACACCACCTCCGGGCGTCGGCAGGCACAGGGCCTTCGCCTGCCACACGCTCTCCTTCCACCCCGAGCGCCGCCCCCGTCAGCGGGGCGGCGCTCATTTTTGTGCTGCCGACAAGTGCCCCGGGAGCCTTTTGTCAATGTCGATGTGGCCTTTCTGAATGTGTGTCCATTTTGTCTTGTATGTCGACTTTGTCCGCTATGCTATCGACCCCGAACCTACGGCCAGAATACGGACAGCGGGAGCGATTCCATGCACATCGGGCCACCGCCCACCCTGCCAAACATGCCGTTTGGCGTGGCGGCAGATTCTCTGACAAAGGGGGAAAACCGCCCCGAAACGGCGTTCGCGGCAGTTCACTGCACGAGAATGCAGTGCCGTTTTCACAGTTCAGAGCTGCAAAAAACACTTGGTGAACATCTCGTGCACATCCACTGCCGCGCAAACCGGCATAAAACGGTTTTGAGACCCCGCGCCTTTCCCTATAGATTGAATGTGAAGGGATGGTGAAGGCATGCAAGATACCCGTTTGGTGCGACATATCCTCAAGCACGAGGGAATCGCCCCAGCCGATCTGTCTGCCTATCTAGGCACCAAAGAGCGCGCGATGCGCGACCGCATCCGCCATGCGAACGACGCCATGAATGGCTCCGCCCTCATCGCGTACAGCCGCGCACAGGGCGGCTACGTGGTCAAGGTTTCCGACGAGGACGCGTTCAAGGCGTGGCTCGAGGGCACCGCCCCGCGCGACCCGTTCGACCGCCTCCCCTCCACGCCGGAGGAGCGCGCCGACTACCTGCTTCAGGACCTGCTGTCCCGCTCCGACTGGATCACCCTCGAGGACCTCGCGAGCCTGCTGTTCGTATCGCGCTCGACCATCTCGAGCGACCTGCGCACCATCGAGCAGGTTCTCGAGCGTTTTCACCTCACAATCGAGAAGCGCCCCCGCTACGGCATCCGCGTCGCGGGCGACGAGATGAACCGCCGCATCTGCCTGGCGAGCATCGCCGTCGACACGCGCCTTGCCGATGACGAGCTCTCCGGCGCCATCTCGCCCGATATGCTCGACGCGGTGGGCACCTGCGTGAGCGAGGCCCTCGACCGCGAGCGCTACAAGATCAACCCCGTGTCCCACCAGAACCTGGTGGTGCACATCGCCATCGCCATCGCGCGCATCCGCAAGGAGTGCTACGTGCCCATGGAGGCCGCGCACCTCGAGCATGTGCGCGGCACGCACGAGTACACGGTGGCCGGCAACGTCGCCCACGAGATCGAGCGCACCTTTGACATCGACCTCCCCGAGGAGGAGATCGCCTACATCGCGATCCACCTGGCGAGCAAGCACCTCGTCGAGGGCGGCAGCCCGTCGCATATGGAAAACGGCTCCGAGGCGAACCTCGAGATCTCCGACGAAGCCTGGAACCTCGCCGCCGAGATGATCGAGATCATCTGGCGCGCCTTCCGCTTCGACTTCCGCAACGACGCCGAGCTCCGCATGAATCTCGCGCGCCACACCATGCCGCTCATCGTGCGCCTGCGCTACGGCATGGCGCTCGAGAACCCCCTGCTGCCCGACATCAAGGCGCGCTATCCCCTGCCGTTCTCCATGGCCGCCGACGCCATGAGCCTGCTTTCCGACCGCTACGGCGCCACCGTCTCCGACGACGAGATCGGCTACGTGGCCCTGTTCTTCGCGCTCGCCCTTGAGCGCGAGAAGACCGCTCACGCCAAGAAGCGCGTGCTCGTGGTCTGCGCGTCGGGCGCGGGCAGCGCGCGCCTTCTGGCCTACCGCCTGCAGAACGACTTCAGCTCCGATTTCGAGCACGTCGAGACCTGCGATGCCTCTGAGTTTGAAGACCGCGACCTCGACGGCATCGACTACATCTTCACCACCGTGCCGCTTTCGCGCCGCGTGAGCATCCCGGTCGTCCATATCAGCCTGTTTTTGGACGACACGAGCCGCCGCGACGTCAAGCGCGCCCTCACCCAGGACAGCACCGCGAGCGTGAAGGCCTACTTCACCCCCGAGCTGTTCTTCCCCCACCTCAAGCTGCACACGCGCGAGGAGATCATCTCCTACCTGTGCGCCGCCTGCGCCGCGCACGACGAGCTTCCCGATAACTTCGAGCACCTCGTGTGGCAACGTGAGCGCGCGGCCGCGACCTCCTTTGGCAACATGGTCGCGCTTCCCCACCCCTACGAGGCCGTGAGCACGCGGACCTTCGTGGCGGTGGCACTCCTTGATGAGCCCGTCGACTGGAACGGCACGCCCGTCCAGGCGGTGTTCATGATATGCGTCGCCCGCGACGCAGGAGCCGACCTCGAGGCGTTCTACCGCGCCATCGGCGGTCTGCTCACCCAGCAGTCGGCAATTCAGAAGCTCACGAGCGATATGCGCTTCGATGTGCTCCTGAGCGAATTGGAAGGAGAATAAATGGACGAGCTGGTACGCACGAGCTTCCAGATCATCGCTGCAGTTGGCGGTGCCCGAAGCTGCTATGTCGAGGCCGTCGACGCCGCCAAGAAGGGCGACTTCGAGAAGGCTGAGGAGCTGATGAAGAAGGGCGACGAGAGCTTCCTGACCGGACACGACGCCCACACCGGCCTGATCCAGAAGGAGGCCGGTGGCGACCCGGTGCACATGACCCTCATGATCACCCACGCCGAAGACCAGCTCATGGCCGCCGAGACCTTCAAAATCGTGGCCACCGAGCTGATCGACGTCTACCGCCACATGGCCCAGTAGACCGCGATTCGTTTCGTTGCTCCCCGCATGCGACCAGAGGGAGGGTCGATGCGGTTTATGTCCGAGCGGCCGGAAGGCCGCGGATAGAAAGGAAAGGACTATGGCAGACAAGAAGAAGATCTACCTGTTCTGCAGCGCCGGCATGTCCACCAGCATGCTCGCCCAGAACATGCAGCAGGTGGGCGACTCCCACAACCTGCCCGTGGAGGTTCGTGCCTTCCCCATCGGCAAGGTCGACGAGATCGCCGGCTCCGAGCACCCCGCGTGCGTCCTGCTCGGCCCGCAGGTTCATCATCAGTACGAGGAGACCAAGAAGCGCATCGAGAGCACGTTCGACATCCCCGTCGGCATCCTCGATCAGCAGGCCTACGGCATGATGGATGGCGAGGCTTCCCTGAAGTACGCCGTCAAGCTCATCAAGACCTACAAGAAGTAAGACACCTGCGTTAGCCACGCGCATACAAGGAGGCACAATGTTCGAAAAGCTTGAGAAGGTACTCATGCCTCTTGCCGAGGCCATCGGCAACAACAAGTACCTCGTCTCTATCCGTGACGGTTTCCTGATCTCGACGCCGCTGCTGATCGCCGGCTCGATCTTCCTGGTTATCGCCAACCTGCCGTTCCCCGGCTTCTCCGACTGGATCGCGAGCATCCCCATCGCCGACGGCACGTTGGCCACCTACCTGTCCAAGCCCTCTGACGCGACCTTCTCGCTGATGGCCATCTTCGCGACGTTCGGCATCGCCTACAGCTATGCCCGCCAGATCAACAGCGACTCGCTGTTCTGCGCCGCCGCGGCCCTCATGGCTTGGTTCCTCATCATGCCCTACACCGTGACCGGTTCCGTCGAGGTCGGCGGCGAGGCTGTTGACGTCGCGCTCTCCGGTATTCCTCTGGGCTGGGTCGGCGCCAAGGGCATCTTCGTCGGCATCTTCAGCGCCTTCGGTGCCACCGCGATCTACACCTGGGTCAAGAACCGCGGCTGGGTCATCAAGATGCCCGCTGGCGTTCCGCCCACCGTCACCGAGTCCTTCTCGTCACTGATCCCCATCACCGTGACGATGACGATCTTCTTCCTCATCAACGTGGCTTTCGGTCTCGCTGGTACCAACGTGTTCGACATCGTCTTCACGTTCCTGCAGACTCCGCTGCTCGGCCTGGGCGACACGCTCGGCGCCATGATCGTGGCCTACCTGTTCCTGCACGCCTTCTGGTTCTTCGGCATCAACGGCGGCTCCGTCGTCGGCGCCGTGTTCAACCCGATCCTTCAGACGCTCGCTGCCGAGAACCTCGAGTTCTTCCGCACCGGTGTCGGTGAGGGCCACATCATCTGCCAGCAGTTCCAGGACCTGTTCGCCACCTTCGGCGGCTGCGGCTCCACCCTGTCGCTGCTGATCGCCATGATCCTGTTCTGCAAGTCCGCCCGTATCAAGCAGCTCTCCCGCCTCGCCTTCATCCCCGGCGTGTTCAACATCAACGAGCCGATCGTCTTCGGTCTGCCTATCGTTATGAACCCGGTCATCATCATCCCGTTCGTGCTGGTGCCGACCCTGAACATCATCATCTCCTACTTCGCCATGGACTGGGGCATCGTGCCCATCTGCTCCGGCGTCCAGATCCCCTGGACCATGCCGCTGGGCATCTCCGGCCTGCTGGCCACCAACTGGGTGGGTGGCGTCCTGCAGATCCTGCTGCTGATCATGGGCGTCTTCATCTACCTGCCGTTCATCAAGACCATCGACAACCAGTACCTGCATGACGAGCAGCTGGCTGCCGAGGCCGCCGCGAACGAGCCCGACGAGGACGACATCGACCTCGACGACCTGTCGTTCGACGACCTGTAAGATGCACTGATCGCCGGGGCCTCCCGGCTCCGGCGACCGCGAGCATCTGCATTTCGCAGCATTGCCGCCCGTGCTCACTTCGGCAATGCCGATACGAGCACGGGCGGTTTTTTGTAAGCGGCGAGGCGGCGCGCTGCGAGGGCACGCAACCGCATCGCTGTACACCCCAGCACACAAGGAGTAGCCATGTGGGGCATCATCGCAACATGGAGGATGGCGCGCGAGGGCGTTGAGAAAGCAAGCGAGGCGCTTGCCGGCGGCGCCAACGCAGGCGACGCCATCGAGATGGCGGTCCGCGAGGTCGAGGACTTCCCGTACTACAAGTCCGTGGGCTACGGCGGCCTGCCAAACGAGGATATGCAGGTCGAGCTCGACGCGTCGTTCATGAACGGCGACACGCTCGAGTTCGGCGCCGTGGGCGCTGCCAAGAACATCGCCAACCCCGTGAGCGTGGCCCGCGCGCTGGCTCACGGCGATGCCAACAACCTGCTCGTCGGCGCCGGCGCCGAGAAGTTCGCCGACGAGATGGGCTTCGAGCGCAAGAACATGCTCACCGACCGCGCCAAGATCCACTACGCCCGCCGCGTCGCCGAGGAGGGCGGCCGCCTTCCCAACGCCGCCCGCATGCTGGGCGAGCCGGAGGCCGAGCAGGAGACGGCGCGCGGCGCTATGCCCGAGAAGGACGCCCGCCCCGGCATCGACCAGGAAGGCACCTGCCCCGAGGGCCACGACACCGTGGGCATGGTCTGCCTGGACGCGTCCGGCACCATCACGGCGGCAACCTCGACGAGCGGCCTGTTCATGAAGCACGCCGGCCGCGTGGGTGACTCCTCCATCCCCGGCGCCGGCTTCTATGCCGACTCCGACGCGGGCGGCTCGGCCTCCACGGGTCTGGGCGAAGACGTCATGAAGGGCTGCGTGGGCTACGAGATCGTGCGCCTCATGGCGACCGGCATGCACCCGCAGCAGGCCTGCGAGCAGGCCATCGCTACCTTCACCGAGGTGCTCAACCGCAAGCGCGGCCATGCGGGCGACATCAGCTTCGTGGCCATGGACGCCCAGGGCCGCTGGGGCGCCGCCAGCAACATCGAGGGCTTCTCGTTCGTGGTCCAGACCGAGAACGAGCCCGCCTGCGTGTACCTGGCCCACCCGCAGCCCGACGGAACCTGCACGCACGAGGTCGCCAGCGACGAGTGGCAGGAAGAATACATGCGCTCCCGCATGGCTCCGTTGACCTAACCTAGCGGCTTTCCCAGGCGCCGCATCTCGGGGTTCAAGTTTCCGTTGTTGGGTTTCGTTGTTGTTGAGTTTCCGTTGTCGAGTGTCCTGTCCCCTTGGCCTCTTTGGGGACGTAGCCAGAAGAGGCCAAACTTGTCCACTTTCAGGACGGAGATGAAAGTGGACATTCTCCGCTTCCGACAGCGGGCCCTCAAGATGCCCCCTGCCGGCCACGCCCCAAAAGGGCCGCAGCCGGCAGAACATGTCCACTATCATCTCCGTCCTCAAAGTGGACATCCACCTGTTTCCATCCGTAAAGGAGTTGTCATGAGCAGTGCAGACTGCCTTGAGAACGAGGAACATATCGCTATCGAACCTGAGCTCGAAGAGCGCATCCTCGCTGAGGTCGACACCATCTCCGACGAGATGATCGAGGCCATCCGCACCATCGTGCGGCAAAAGAGCGTTCAGGGGGAACCCGCCCCCGGCGCCCCCTTCGGCACCGACGTGCGCGCCGCGCTCGACCAGACGCTCGAGCTCTGCCGCACGCTGGGCTTCGAGACCACCGATGTCGACGGCTACATGGGCTACGCCACCTGGAAGGGCGAGGCCGGCGCCGACGGCGAGCCGGTGCTTCCCGGCTACGTGTGCGCCCTCGGCCATCTGGATGTCGTGCCCGAGGGCACGACGGGCTGGAAGGTGCCACCCTATAGCGCGCACCTGGAAGACGGCCGCATCACGAGCCGCGGCGTCCTCGACAACAAGGGCCCCATCTACTCGTGCCTGTACGCCCTCTGGGCGCTCAAGCGCCTGGGCCTCACGCCGCGCCGCGATGTACGCATCATCTTCGGCTGCAACGAGGAGTGCGGCTTCGGCGACCTGCGCTACTACCTGGAGCACGAGCCCGCGCCCGTGATGGGCTTCACGCCCGACTGCAAGTACCCCGTGGTGTACGCCGAGCGCGGCCGCATGGCCGTCCGCCTCACCGCGAAACCCGAGGACGGCGAGGACGCGAGCGCGCGCCTGGAGCGCTTCTTCGGTTTCGTGAACGAGTACGTCCTGAACGCCAAGCCGAACGGCGAGCGCTTCGGCATCGACTGCACCGATCCCGAATTCGGTATCACCGAGGTCCGTAACTACAAGCTCGTCCTCGAGGGCGACGAGCCCGCCGTGGAGTTCGCCATCAGCTATCCCGCCGGCATCGCCGCCGACGAGCTGCAAGAGCGCCTGGACAAGGTCGCCGACGAGCAGGGCCTCACCTTCGAGGTCACGGGCAACTTCAACCCGGTGCGCTTCGAGAAGGACTGCCGCCTCGTTCGCACGCTCGTGTACACCTACGAGCACGCCACCGGCTCCGATGGCACCCCGGTCACGACGACGGGCGGCACCTATGCCAAGCTCATGCCCAATATCGTGCCGTTCGGCCCGTCGTTCCCCGGCCAGAAGGGCATCGGCCACCAGCCCAACGAGTGGATGGATGTGGCCGACATCATCACCAACGCCAAGATCTACGCCCTGAGCCTCTACCTGCTCTCGCGCTAGACCGTCCCGGGGCGCAACCCCGCGCTGCGCCCCGCCTATGCTATCTTGCCCCGAGCAAGAGCAACACGATCCGAGGAGGAGCATGAGTTCCAAGAAGCACAAAAAGAAGCGCACGCACACCGAGCCCGCCGCGCAGGCGGCGCAACCGCAGCAGCAGGCGTCCGAATCGAAGGCCACCAAGACGGTCACCCAGTTCACGGACCGCGCTGGCGCGCCCGCCCCGGTCACCCGCCGCTTCTTCGCGTACCTCATCGACTGGTATGTCGGAGCCCTGTGCACCGCCATCCCCATCTCGTTTGCTGCCTACCAGACGAGTGGAGACATCACCAACCAGTACCTCACCGACCTCCCCGCTCCCATCGGCATCATCACCGGCGCTTGCGCGCTGCTGTTCGCCTTCGCGTACTACATCCTGGTCCCGCTGTTCGTCTGGCGCGGCCAGACGCCCGGCAAGCGCCTGTGCGGCGTCATGATCGTGCAGGCCGACGGCAGCCCCGTCACGCTGCCGTGCCTCGCGCTGCGCCAGATCGTCGGCGTCACCATCATCGAGGGCGTCATCGCCAACGCGAGCGGCATCTGGCACCAGATGCTCTCGATCGCGACCGGCATCAACTTCGTCCACCCCCTGATGTACGTAGGCTTCGCGTTCACGCTCGTGAGCTGCATCATGATCCTCGTTCGCAAGGATCACCGCTGCATCCACGACTTCATCGCCGGCACCAAGGTGGCGCTCGTCGAGAAGTCGTAGACCGCGGCAGGGCACCCGGATATGGAGGGAACCCCATGTCATACGCCATCGCCCACCCTGAGGTTCTGCAAGACATCGCATCGAAGCGAAAGGAAACCACTATGAAGATCGTCATGATTTACGACCAGATCCAGTCCGGCCTCGGCGCCAAGGACGACCGTAACCTGCCGCTCGGCATCCTGAAGGAGCCCGTCGGCCCGGCCATCATGATGGAGAACCTGCTCAAGCAGGTCGGCGGCAAGGTCGTCGCCACCCTGTACTGCGGCTGGGGCACCTACGCCGACAACCCCGATGAGGTCGCCCGCAAGCTCGAGGCCATGTGCGTCAAGATCAACCCCGACGTCGTCATGTGCGGCCCCACCTTCAACTACGCCGAGTACGCCGAGATGGCCTGCCGCATCGCTTCCGACCTCGAGGCCGGCGGCAAGGTGCACGCGCTCGCCGCGGTGAGCCAGGAGAACACCGAGGCCATCGAGCGCTACCGCGACAAGGTCCTCATCGTCAAGACCCCCAAGAAGGGCGGCACCGGCCTGAACGAGGCCCTGAAGAACATGTGCCTCGTTGCCAAGGCCCTGACCGACGGCACCGACACCACCGAGCTCAAGCAGAAGGCATGCTTCTAAGATGACTGATTCCCAGACCTCTTCTTCCAAGGATCGGCGCCGCCGCGCCCACGAGGTCTCCGCTGAGCGGCGGCGTGCCCAGCGCAGCCGTGCCGTCGAGCACCTGCACGAGGAGCGCGCCGCCAAGCAGGCGGCCGTCATGGAGCAGCTCGAGGAGATTCCCGAGGAGCCCCTGTTCACCTTCCCCGAGGTCAAGGTCGACCTCAAGGCGGAGATGGAGCGCCTGAAGAACCTCCGCCGCTTCGTGTTCATCCGTCGGTGCATGACGCTCGCCTCGGTGGTGCTCTCGGCCCTTATCCAGGCCTACACCATCCAGGCGTTCGTGAACCCCGCGAATCTGCTTTCCAGCGGATTCACCGGCGTGGCCATCCTCATCGACCGCATCACCTCGCTGTTCGGCTTCTCCTTCCCCACCTTCGTGGGCATGGTGGCGCTGAACATCCCCGTGGCGCTCATCTGCTGGAGGTCCATCAGCCGGCGCTTCGTGGTCTTCTCGATGATCCAGGTGTTTTTGGCCTCGTTCTTCCTGCGCGTGTTCACCTTCGAGCCAATCATCGACAACCTGATGCTCCAGGTCATCTTCGGCGGCTTCCTGTACGGCTTCGCCATCGCCGTCGCCCTGCGCGGCGGCGCCTCGACCGCGGGCACGGACTTCATCTCGCTGATGGTGTCCAACAAGACCGGCCAATCCATCTGGGGCCTCATCTTTGCGGGCAACTGCGTGGTGCTCCTCATCTTCGGCGCCCTGTTCGGCTGGGAGGCGGCGGCCTACTCAATCATCTTCCAGTTCATCTCCACCAAGGCGATCGAGATGTTCTACACCCGCTACGACCGCGTCACGCTGCAGATCACCACGACGCGCCCCGAGCAGATCCTCGAGGACTACAACGAGATCCACAAGCATGGCTCGTCGGTCGTGGAGATCATGGGCGGACGCAGCCGCAAGCGCTACTGGATGATCACCACCGTCGTGTCGTCCTACGAGGTCGACGACATCATGCACCTCATCCGTGTGCACGACGGCGGCGCTGTGGTGAACGTCTTCCGCACGGAGAACTTCTTCGGCAACTTCTACCGCGCCCCCATCGATTGATGACAGTTAGGACGGGGTCCACTGTCATGCTTTTGCGGCCTTCTGCCCCTGCGGGCGGAAGGCCGTTTTATTTGAGCGACAAGATGGTGCCAGGTACAAACTTGTCGACGGCCCGCGGTTTTCATGACACTGGGCCCCGTCCTAACTGTCATGAAAAGCCTCCGCCGGGGCGAGGGTTCTTTGCTGGCTTGGTTTTGCCGCGTGACTTAGAAGTCGACGTCCTGATCGTTGTAGACGCACTCGAGGAGCTTCTCCATCTCCCCCTGGGTCGGCTGGCGGTGCTTGATACCCTTCTCGTAGTCGGTGATGACGGAGAACTGGTGACCTCGGTCGCGGTGCCGGAGGTGGAGATAATGTCAGGTAGGCGCGTCTCCATGTGGGAAGACCCACCTTCGACACCTCCACATAAACGCAACTCAAACGGAGCAGAAGGTTCTTGAAGTCGAAAAAGCCGAGCGGCGCCCCTCCTCCCCTGCTCGAAAGGGCACCGCTCGGTATGGGAAGACGCACTTGGCAGAAGCGGCCTATCGCGCGTCGGATCCCCACACTCGATTGGACGAAACTGCCTTACTTTTCCTCGGGCTTGTATGTGACGAATTCGACGACGAAGGCCAGCACGGCCGCCACGAGCGAGGCGATGATCGCACAGAGCATCATCGAGATGCCGTATCCACCGGGCGTCTCGTCGATGAAGTTCAACCAGTTGAAGACGCCCAGACCGCCCGAGATGAACATGAGCGCGCCGGTAGCGCCCACGATGGCACCGCCTACCGCTGAGCTCAGGCATGCCACCACGAGCGCCCGCTTGTTGGGCAGCGCCACACCGTAGATCGCCGGCTCCGTCACGCCAAAGAAGAAGGCCGACACCATGGCGGGCAGGGCAATGCCGCGGAACTTCTCATCCCTATTCTTGAGATACATCGCAAAAACCACTGCACCAAGAGCAAAACCATGAGCGATGGTGGCCGCCAGCACGTAGTCGTGCCCGATGGTGTTGAGGTTCATGATGGAGATCGGGATGAGACTCCAGTGGAAACCGAAGATGACAAGGCACATCCACAGGCCGCCCACCAGCGCGCTACCGAACACGGAGCCGACAATCGGCAACTCGAAGATAAAGGAGAACGCTGCGCTCAGCAGATTGGTGATAAGCGTTGCCACAGGACCGATGACGAGATAACCGAGCACGATTGCCAGCGTCATGGTGCAAAGCGGCACGAGGAACATCTTGATTGCTGCGGGCATCCAGCTCTTGAGCCAACGCTCGACCAGAGAACCGAACCACACCATGAGCAGCACCGGGATGACCGAACTCGCATAGCCCGAGGCCGGCATGATGATGGGGATGCCGAGCGCCGTGGCATACCACGAAAACGTGCCGGCGACGCCCAGATCGATGCTTCCGAGGACCTCGCCCGAGGTCAGCGCCACCATGGTGGGGTACAGCAACGCCACGCCGATGGCGACGCCGGTGAACTCATTCATGCGGAACTTGCGCGCCGCGCTGTAGGCGAGTGCCACGGGCAGGAAGTAGAAAAAGCCGTCCGCCACCGTGTACAGAAGGGTGTAGAGGCCGTCGTTTGCAAACTCGGGGATGAAGAAGGTGATAAGCGCGAGCAGGCCCTTCATGATGCCCGCAGCTGCAAGCGGCCCCAAGATCGGCTGGAAGATGCCGGAGATGAGGTCGATGATCACCGATGCCGCCGTCTTCTTCTCGCCCGGCTGACCCTCGTCGGTCTCGACGGCACCGCCGTCGGCAAGACCGCTCACCTCGAGCACCGCGGCGTGGACGTCCTCCACGATGTTGCCCACGACCACCTGGTACTGACCGTTTGCCTGAATCACCTGGATGACACTCGGGAGCGCCTCGATGGCATCCTTGTTGGCCTTACTCTCGTCTTTCAGCTTGAAGCGCACGCGCGTGATGCAGTGCGCCACGCTCGTGATGTTGTCGCGACCGCCGACGTTGTCGACTATGGCGCGCGCCAGATCGTCGTACTTACCTGCCATGGTTCCTCCTCAAGGAATCGATGTTGCGGGCCGCAGGATGCCTGCGACCCGTATGAGCCCCTAGCCCAGATCCTCGCCGTTTGTTGCGATGACCTGCTTGTACCAGCTAAAACTCTTCTTCTTGCTGCGCGCGAGGGTGCCGCTGCCCTGGTTGTCGCGGTCGACGTAGATAAATCCGTAGCGCTTCTCCATCTCGCCCGAGCCCGCGCTCACCAGATCGATCGGGCCCCATGTGGTGTAGCCGAGCATCTCGACGCCGTCCTTCTCGATGGCGTCGCGCATAGCCTCGATGTGCTCGCGCAGGTACTCGATGCGATAGTCGTCGTCGATGGAGCCGTCCGGCTTCACCTCGTCGTAGGCGCCCAGGCCGTTTTCCACCACGAACAGCGGCTTTTGGTAGCGGTCCCACAAATCGTTGATGGTGATGCGGAAGCCCAGGGGGTCGATGATCCAGCCCCAGTCGCTCGTGCGGACGAACGGGTTCTCCACGCCCGCAAAGGCATTGCCCTCCGCCACGCCGCCGGCGATAGAGGGGTCGCCCGCGATGCAGCGCGACGAGTAATAGGAAAACGAGATGAAGTCGACGGTGTTTTCCGCCAGGATCTTCTCGTCCTCGTCCGTCATTCCGACGTCGATGCCCTCGTGCTCGAGGAACTTGGCCGCGTAGCCCGGGTAGTACCCGCGGCTCTGAACATCGACAAAGAAATAGTTCTCTTGATTTTTGAGCTGGGCGGCACGCACGTCCTCAGGCCTGCAGGAGTACGGATAGTAGCTACCCGCGGCGAGCATGCAGCCCACCTTGTTTTCCGGGTCGATCTCGTGCGCGATCTTCACCGCCCACGCACTTGCCACAAGCTCGTTGTGCGCAGCGCGATACTCCGCCGCAAGCGGATTCTCGCCCGGCTCGAGCACGATACCCGCACCCATAAACGGACGATGCAAGATCATGTTCATCTCGTTGAACGTGATCCACCAACGCACCAAGCCCTTGTAGCGGGTGAAGAGCACGCGCACGAGCTTCTTGTAGAAGTCGATCAGCTTGCGGTTGCGCCAAGCGCCGTACTCCTTCACGAGATGGATGGGACAATCGAAATGCGTGATGGTAACGAGCGGCTCGATCCCGTGTGCGCGGCAACAGCGAAACACATCCTCATAGAAAGCGAGACCCTCCTCATTGGGCGTCTCCTCATCGCCGTGCGGGAAGATGCGGGTCCACGCGATCGAGAGGCGGAAGACCTTGAAGCCCATCTCGGCGAACAGCTCGATATCCTCGCGATAATGATGGTAGAAATCGATGCCCGTCTGAGCCGGATAGTAGTACCCGGGCTCAAAATCGAGCATGCGGCGCAAACCGCGACTCACATCGTTTCGCTCTGAACCGTGAGGGATGACGTCGACGTTGGCAAGCCCGCGCCCGCCTTCGTCATACGCCCCCTCGCACTGGTTCGCAGCAGTGGCGCCTCCCCACAGGAAGCCTTCGGGAAACGGCATGGTTCCTCCTATCTATCGGTCGCACGCCCTCGTTGCGGGCGCACGCTGCCTTCATACGTAAACGAAGCAATCTCGAAGGCGCCCGCACAACAGCACACTTGGGCCGCCTCTCGCCTATCTGACCGAATATGCGATGTCCGCTACTGTTCGACCGCGACCATACGGCCCTGGAGCAAGCCGGGCACCTGCGCCAGGCACACGCCGAACAGGATGACCGCCACGCCCAGCCACTCGATGACGCCCAAGGGCTCGCCGAGCACGATCATGGCGATCAGAAGGCCCGCCGGAAGCTCGGCGGCCGCCATGACGGTGGAGAGGCCCGCGGGCAGATAAGGCGTCCCCAGGCCGAAGAGCAACACCGGGCAGAGCAGGCCGAAAAAGCCCGCAATCACCGCAAAGGGCAGGATGCCTTGGGCGAGCACGCCGGAGATGATGTAGTCGGGGCAAACGGTAAGCGACATCGCGATCGAGCCGGCACAGACGATCATGCCGCGCTGTTCGTTGGAGCACTCGACCTTCACGCGGCCGGACAGCGTGACGAACAGCGAGCAGCTCACCGCGGCGCCGAGCGCACAGAGCAGCGCGATCGGGTCATAGCCCGCAAGGCCGGTCTTGTAGACGCCGCTCGCGAACACCGTCCCGCACAAGATGACCAGAGCGGAAACAACTTCTAGGGCTTTGGGCGCACGGCGCGTCATGATGGTCTGCCAGATGAGGCCCATCCAGGTGAACTGGAACAGCAAGGTAAGGGCAACTGGCGCGGGCAGCACACTCATGGCGTAGCAGTACAAAATGGAGGTAAGACAGGTAAGCGCGCCGAGTCCCATCAGCTTCAGCCCCCGCTTGATGCCGATGCGCTCCCACTGGCCACCGCGTGCGCAATGGATTCCAAACGCGAGGGCAAAAAAGAGGCAGCCGAACCACGCCTGGCTTGCGACGACCTGGCTCGAGGTGAATCCGGACGCATAGGCGAGCTTGTAGGTGGTGGCCATTGCTCCGTAGCACGCGCCACCGGCAAACACCTGTAGCGCCGCTACAAGCTGCCGATGGCTCCCCTTCGCCTGCACGCCCTGTTTGCACGCTATCTGTTCCATAACGCTCCCCTTTCTGCCCATCATCCGATGGGGCCGATCCCCGCTGACATCCAAGAGATCGGTCGGAAGCGCATGCCGGCGTGTTGCCACGACATGAAAAAGCCACGCAACCGATTCCCTCGGTTGCGTGGCAAAAAGGTGACAAGTTCGCCCAGAAAAGTCCACGCGATTTTAGACTAGTGAAGTTTAGCAGGCAGCCCGGCGATGTGTCAATAACAATTGTTCGGCTTTCTCCGCAGTTGGTCTGATGCCCTACCCATGATGAGCGGAAAACTCAGAAGTGGCATCTCATACCGACAGCGTTCAAAGCAAATCAACGAAAATCAAAAAAGTCAACAGAAATCAAAGAGATTAACGACTCTGGGTATACTGACACATAAGAGAGGAGTGGTTATGACATTCGAAGAGACCGTGCGTGCCAATCCGTTCACCCCGGTATTCGGGAAAGTGCCTCCCTTTATGGCGGGGCGCGAACAAGTCATACACGACATTGCCGCTGCGCTTGTCTCGAACGGCAACAGTCCTGATATCTGTTCTCTTTTCGTGGGCGCACGCGGAACGGGAAAAACCTCACTGCTCACCTATCTCGCGAATGAGGCTGAACAACAAGGCTGGATATCCGCACGAGTCACCGCAGCACCAGGCATGCTCGAAGATATCGTGCAACGGCTGCATGAGTCGGCAGCCCATCTTTTGGATAGCCAGGCAGCGCGGCATCTCAGCGGCATCGAGATTGCTCCGCTTGGCGGCGTGTACTGGGAAACTGCACGGGAAGCGCCCGCAAACTGGAGAACGCGCATGAACGAGTTGTTCTCCACCCTAGAAAACACTGAAACGGGCATCATCATCTGTGTGGACGAAGTCGACCCAGAGTTTGAAGAGATGGTGCAGCTCATCACCACATACCAGCATTTTGTCGAAGAGGGCAAGCGCACGATGCTGCTCATGGCGGGACTGCCGCATCGCGTGTCCCGGCTGCTTTCCGGTCGCGCAACATCGTTTCTGCGCCGAGCCGCACGCCATAATCTTGGCCCGATTCCCCGTTATGAAGTAGAAGAGACATTTCGGCTCACCGTTGAGTCGGGCGGCAAGCATATCGATGATGGGGCGCTGCAAGAAGCGGTCAATGCCATCGATGGCTTCCCGTTCATGCTGCAACTTGTGGGATACCGCGCATGGAACGCAACGGGGACAGACGATGTTATCGGCATTGAATCGATGCGTCGTGGTATTCGCTTAGCTCAGGAGGAGCTTGAGCACCGCGTGTTCGACGCCACGATAGCAGAACTCTCAAAGGGCGACATCGCGTTTCTTCAAGCAATGGCAGCAGATGAGGTAATCACGGATAGATCCGTGCTTGCCGAGCGGCTTGGACGCAGCTCAAGCTATATATCTACCTACAAGAAGCGCCTGCTCGAAGCTGGCGTGATCGAGGAGACCCGTCCCGGCATATTCGCGTTTGCCCTTCCCGGGTTTAGGGATTATCTCCAAAACCGTCTGTGATGGGATGTCACAGACAGGCGCTATGTGCCAGACAAACACAAAAACAAGAAGGCCCTCGAGGACATCCCCGAGGGCCTTCCGGTAGAAGCACGTGCCCAGCCAAGCAGATTAGAAGTCGACGTCCTGATCGTTGTAGACGCACTCGAGGAGCTTCTCCATCTCCTCCTGGGTCGGCTGACGCGGGTTGGAGCCGGTGCAGGCGTCGAGGATGGCGTTGGCAGCCACATCGGACTTCTTGGCCTCGAACTCGGCGTAGTCGATGATGGACTCCTCGGCCTTCACGCCGCCCTTGCCGTAGTTCTTGATGCCCTGCGGGATGTCCAGCTTGTCGTTGAGGTCGCGGATGCACTGGACGAGAGCGGCCACGAGCTCGTCCTCGGTCTCACCCTCGAGGTGCAGGATGTCCTTGGCGATGAAGGCGTAGCGGCTCTTGGCGCGGGCGTCCTTGGCGTTGAACTGGATGACCTTGCCGAGGTACATGGCGTTGGCGCAACCGTGGATGATGTGGTCGCCGGTGAAGGCGGCACCGGTCTTGTGGGCCATGGAGTGCACGATGCCCAGCAGGCCCGAGGAGAAGGCGATGCCGGCGATGCACTGAGCGTCGTGCATGTGCTGGCGGGCCTCATGGTCGCCCTGATAGGACTTGGGCAGCCACTCGACGATCTCGCGGATGGCGTGCAGGGCGTTGCCGTCGGTGTACATGGAGCCGGCGGTGGAGACGTAGGCCTCGATGGCGTGGGTCAGAGCGTCCATGCCGGTGTGGGCGCAGAGCTTCTGCGGCATGGTGTAGGTGAGCTCGGGGTCGACGATGGCGACGTCAGGGGTGATGTTGAAGTCGGCCAGCGGGTACTTGATGCCCTTCTCGTAGTCGGTGATGACGGAGAACGCGGTGACCTCGGTCGCGGTGCCGGAGGTGGAGGCAATGGCGCAGAAGTGGGCCTTGGTGCGCAGCTCGGGGAAGCTGAACGGGACGATGGCCTGCTCGAAGGTCTCCTCCGGATACTCGTAGAACAGCCACATGGCCTTAGCGGCGTCGATAGGCGAACCGCCGCCGATGCCAATGATCCAGTCGGGCTGGAACTTGAGCATGGCGTCGGCACCGCGCTTCACGGTCTCGACGGAGGGATCGGACTCGACGCCCTCGAAGATCTCGACCTCGAAGCCGGCCTCCTTGAGGTCAGCCTCAACGTCCTGCAGGAAGCCGCCGCGACGCATGGAGCCGCCGCCGGTGACGATCATGGCGCGGGAGCCCTTGAGGTTCTTCACCTCATGGCGAGCGCCCTCACCGAAATACAGGTCGCGAGGATTGGTAAAACGTCCCATGTTTTTGCCTCCAAAAAGTCGTGCACCGGCACGGTGCAGCTGCTGCGAGGCCCTGCGGCCTCGCAAAGGACCTATATCTGCCGCCAAAACGCCTCTGGCGGCGGGCTGCCGGATGGACCCGCAGCCGCCCTTATTTTACCGTGTTCGTAACAAAGTATTCACAGATATGGGTAAGCGGTCTGCCGGATTGTCCGCTTTTTCTGCCTTCGAGGAGGGCACCGCAAGGCAGGAAACATACCGCCGGCGCGCATCTCTATAATTATGTCGTCCCGGGGCGCCCATCCGTCCCGCATACACCTGCAAGCCCATCGCCGGCAGCGAGGCCCCGGCTGGAAAGGCATGTCCATGAAACGCGCCATCCGCGCAGATATCATCGTCATCGTCGTGCTGCTCGCGGCGTTCGGCATCTGGTTTTGCCTCTCGGCGCTCCCGGTTTCGACCACATCCGAAGGCGAGGCGGGGCCTGTCGTCGTCTGCCAATCGAGCAACGGCTTCTACCGATGCGACCCGCTCGACTCGGATGTCGCGTACACCGTTACGGTCTCCGGAACCGCCGCGGGAACCTTCGCCGGCGAGAACAACGTCGTCATCGAAAACGGCACCGTCGACGTGACGTCCGCCGACTGCTCCAACCAGGTCTGCGTCGAGCACGCGCCCATCTCGTCGGTCGGCGAGCAGATCGTGTGCCTGCCCCATGGCGTCGTCATCGAGGTCCTCGCGCACGAAGAGGACGCCACCGTCCTTTCGTAAGGTAGCGGCCGCAGCACGACCCGCTTTTCGCCACACCCGCCACATAGACGCGGCGGCATGCGGCGCGTTACACTGAACGGATACCTTGTACCGAACCGCAACGAGAGGAGGCGCCATGGCCTTCGACCCCATTCAGGAGGACTGCCTGCGCCTCATCCTGGAATCCATGCGCCGCGATCGCATCTACCCGCTCGACGACGCGATGTACATCGAGCGCGCCATGGAGCGCTTCCGCGAGGACCCCGCGCAGCTCATCACCTGCGACCGCGACCGCTCGTTCCATCTGATGGCGAAGGCGACCGAGATCCTCGACTACCGGACCCCCTTCCTGACCGACGAGGCGGAAATCGATCGTCAAGAATCCCTCGCCCAGAACCACCTCAAGGAGGCGATCGAGCTCGACGCGTCGAATTGGGATGCACGCCGCATGCTCGCCGCACTCGATGCCCCGAGCAACGATGCCTACGTGAGCTACCTGCTCGACAACCGCGCCGCGGTCGAACGCGACCTCGCAGCGACCATCGAGTCCGCCGACGACGCCTACAGCCGCGAGTTCGCGGACGACCTGGCGCGCCGCCCCCTGCTGCGCTGGCTCGCCGCCACGGCGTCGAGGGCCGTCATCGCCGGACAATATCGCCTGGCGCTCAGCGTCGTCGAGGAAAGCCTCGGCTACGCCCCCGCCGACCCGGGCGGCATCCGCCATACCGGCATGCTCGCCTTGGCCAAGCTCGAGGCGCCCCTGCAGGATCTCAAGCAGTACCGCCGTCGCCACGCGGTGTCCTACCAGATCGCCGGCCCGCTTCGCCGGCGCCACCACATGACCGAGAAGGCCCTCGACGCCTGGACGTTGCTCGCCGAGATGAGCGCCTCATACCGGTCGTTTGACTACGCGGGGGCCGACCGCGCCCTCCATCAGCTCATGCGCGCCTACCCCGACGCTGCCGAGCCGCTCTACTTCCAGGCGGAGTTTCCCGACGGGCTGTTCGCGCGCGTCAACATCGTTCCCGGCAGCCAAGACGAGCTGATCCTCGCGCTCAGCGAGGCGACGCCGCTGCTCCAGGAGGGCATCGGCGCGCCCGACAACGCATCGTTTGCCAGCTGGATCGCCAACCACGAGCTCATCCGCCGCGCGATGCAGGGACGGACGCAGCGAACGCCGGGGCATGTGGGCCGCACGGGAACGGGAGGCGATAACTGATGGACCCGCGTGAGTACATCCCCGCCTACCTCGAGCAGGCATATCTCGCCTCGCATACGGACCTGACCCCGGCCGCCCGGCAGCTCGTGCACGACCAGATCATGCGCAATCCCGCTCAGTACGCCGCGGACGACCACGCGCGCGCCCTGATCTCGTACGGCCAGGTGCACGAGGGCATGATGCGCGCGCTCGATCGTATGGACGACCTTCCCGACGAGGAGTTCGACCGCCAGCGCGAGCAGCTGTTCGGGCAGACGCGCCTCGCCCTGCACGAGATCGTCCGCGACGACAAGCTGTGCATCGACGCGCAGCTGCTCGACATCCTGCTGGCCGACGTGCCGATCGACTCCTGCCTGAACGACCTGCTCAAACTCGAGGACACCGTCCATGAGCACCTGCGCGCCCTGCCTGAGTTCGACGACGATGCCCCCGCCTTCTGGCGCGCCGAGAAGCTTATCGACATGGACGAGGCCCTGCGCACCCGCAGCGATCCCACGATGATCGGATGGCTGCACACGCTCGAGGCCATCGCCCAGCTCTCGCTCGCGAGCTCGCGCTATCGCGCCGCGATCCGCTACGCTCGCTGCGCCATGCGCGCCCGCGGATATACGAACTACGCGGTGGGAACGGTCCTGCTGGCGCTCGCGCGCCTCGAGGACGAGGACGGTTTCTTCGCGTGCGCCCGCGAGGCCGATGCCTCGCTTGCCGTCGAGGACTCGCCGTGGTTCCTGCTGGGCCGCACGCTTTTGCTCTACAAGCTCGGGCGCCGCAAGAACGCCCGGCGCGCGCTGCGCGACTTCTCATCACGCTGCGAGGGTGGCGCGTTCTTCCTGCTCAACCCGACCTACCTCACCCCCTATCTGCCGGTCCGCCCCGTCGTGCGCGAAGCCTGGGAGCTCACGCATCAGGCGGTGTGGGAGGCCGACGGCATCATCGTCGATACTCCGGATTTCGTGGGATGGGCCGCATCGGTCGAGGGCATCGAGGACGCATCCGAGCGCTTCGCCCAGCGCTACGGCTTCTAGGAGCGGGCCGGGGCGCACATCGACACGGCAGGCGTTCTTTCCGCGCCGCCCGACCCGGGCGCAAGAGCTGTCGATTCCATAGCGTTCCGGTTATCTTTTGCGCGTCATGCTAGAGTTACCTGTGTTTTCCTGCACATCGACTTCGTTTTGGCGCCCATGCGCCAGACACCCATCAAAGGCGGTTTTTGTGTCTGATTTCTCCCTCAAGCACGTCGTGACCGTGCACTATACCGGAAGCTTTGACGACGGCGAGGTGTTCGACACCACGCGCGGCCGCACGCCGCTCACCTTTGTCGAGGGCAACCACGAGGTCGTCCCCGGCTTCGAGGCGGCGGTGCTCTCCATGGAGCCCGGTGAGACCAAGAAGGTGCACCTCGAGCCCAAGGACGCTTACGGCGAGCGCACCGCGGCACTCGTGTACTCCATGCCGACCATCCAGATCCCCAACTACGACGATCTGGTCGTCGGCGAGATGATCTACCTCATGAACTCCGACGGCTACCAGCAGCTTGCCCGTGTGGCCAAGGTCGAGGACGATGGCGACACGATCTTTGACTTCAACCACCCCATGGCGGGCTGCGCGCTCAACTTCGAGATCGAACTGCTGAGCCGCGAGCCCTACAACCCTTCCGCCGAGTCGGAGGAAGGCGAAGCCCATGCGTAACCCCCAACGCGGCATCCTGTGCGCTGGCTGCCCCCATCGCGCGGCATACCTCGCGCTGAAGGAGGCGACGCGCCGCAAGCGCGGCCGCGTGATCTGCGGAAACGCCGGCTGCACCGCTGTCGGCGAGGTTCATCCCGCCGCGGCGACCTGCCCGGGCGGCATGGACGCCCTGCTGCCGCGCTACAACCAGGCTGTTCCCACAGGCGGCACCGTCGACGAGCCGGCAGCCCCCGTCTGCGTGCACGTGGCTGCCGACCTTGAGGTCGCTGCCGACGATGCCGCCGAGCGCTTCGCGGGCCTTGCTGCGGAGGGCGAGATCACCCTCTTCGCCGTCATGGCGTCGAGCAGGCGGTTCCTGGCACGCGATGCCGTTGAGGAGCTCGGCCAGCGCGTTCTTGGATTGGGCGCCGACACCGTCGTGGTGCTCGACCCCTTCGACGCGATCCGCTGCGCCGAGGTCCTCGGCAGCCTTCTGGAGACCCCCGGTGTTCACGGCGTGATCTTCGCCTCCCCCTGCGCCCAGCTCCAGCGCGGCGAAGGCGCGAACGAGCCCGTTGAGATTGACCGCTACACCTGCGTTGCCTGCCACCGGTGCTTCCAGATCACCGCCTGCCCCGCGCTGTCGTTCGCCCCGCCGGTCTACCAGGTGGACCCGGACGCCTGCGCCGGCTGCGACCTGTGCTGCAACTACTGCCGCACGCAGGTCATCTACAGCCCCCGCTCGCGCATGGGCGTCGAGGAGAAGTCCCGCGCCCGCTACGCTGCAGCCCAGCGTTAGGCGCGCGTTGGCCGTTCGGTACCGGATGGACAGGATGGGTACCGTCCAAACCGCATCCACCGGCAAGCGACAGCCCGCCCCTCCGCTTTGCGGAAGGGCGGGCTGTCTGGCAATGGCGAAAAGGCTTTAGGCGTGCTGCATCGTGTGCCCCATGGCGCGGGCGACCGTGCAGCCGATGCTCGTGCCCATGAAGAGCTTCACCGCGTCGGGAATCACGAAGGGGATGACCGCGATCGCGAGCGCGGCGAGAACGTCCATGGAGCCGATGATCATGAGCTGCACCGTGCCGCAGGTATAGGAGACGAGCAGCAGCACGATACTCGCCGCGAGCGAGCGAGCGAACAGCGGGACGCGCTTGGGCAGCAGCGACTCGACGGTGGTGCCGGCGAGCATGCCGAGGATGAAGCCCCACAGAAAGCCACCGGTCGGACCGGCGATCGAGCCGATGCCGCCACCGAAGCCGGAGAACACCGGCAGACCGATGGCTCCGAGCAACAGGTACACGGCAACCGCCGTGCATGCGGTCTTGCGGTCGAGCGCGGCGGGCAGGATGGCCAGCGCAAGCGTCTGCAGCGTGAAGGGGACCGGTCCGATGGGGATGGTCACCCACGCCGACACCGCCAGCAGGGCAACCGAAACGCCCGCACGGGCGATCTGCCGAGTATCCATAGCGCATCTCCTTCTTGTTGAAGTCATCACTGCCGTCGAGTATAGCGAGCGCCGGCACTCGCCAGCCCCGCAGCTGTGTACTCGCAATGTACTAACCTTTGCCGCACGTGCCGCTGCTCCATCTGGTATACTTTGCTGTTGCTGTCCCCATCGTCTAGTGGTCAGGACATCGCCCTTTCAAGGCGGCGACACGGGTTCGAGTCCCGTTGGGGGCACCATTTGAGTGCCAAGCCCGGTTACCCTCGCGGTAGCCGGGCTTTTTGCATGACACTGGACCCCGTCCTAACTGTCAGGTTTCTAGTTGGATGAGGTCGGCAGGTAGGGATGCATCGCTTGGGCGAGATTCGCCAGGTTGCGCGTCTGGATATACACGCGGCCGCTGCCGGTGAAGGTGTTGACCAGGCCCTCGCCGGTCGTGAAGCCGAGCATGCCGCTCGCGACCTCGATGTGGTAGTCGAGCGTGGCGTCCCAGGCGACCACGTGCTCGTTGTCGACCCTAAGCGGATCGCCCGGGTTCACGTCGAGCGCGAGGATGTCGCCGAACGCCGAGACGAGCAGCGAACCCTCACCCGACGTCTCCATCACAAACAGACCGCCGGTGTTGCCGAACAGCGCCTTCGAGATGCCCTGACTGACCATCGTGTACTCGACCGTCTCGTCGCAGGCAAGAAACGCACCGGTGTTCAGGCGGTACTGATGGACAGCATCGACCTTGAGCTCCACGATCTTGCCGGGAATCGCGGGCGCGACGGCGATCTCGCCGTCATCGGCGGTTCCCGTCGCCGTGGTGATGAACATCGACTCGCCGCTCGTGATGCTGCGGCCGATGGCGCTGAACACGCCGCCGAGGCCTTTCTTCTTCGTATTGAGCCCGCCGGAGATGTCGACCCCGCGCGAGTAGACCATGCTTCCCGACTCGGTCCTCACCGACTCGCCATAGCCAAGCGCGATGCGCACGATCGGGCAATCGGAGTCGCCGGTCAAAACGAACTTCATGGGATACCTCCTTATCGTAGGGGCACGCCGCACAGAGGTCGGCGAGCTGCCCTCAGTGTACCCACCTCGCGGCAAAAAGCCCGGCTGCCGCTCGGGCAACCGGGCTTTCGATGCAAACGAATCGCTGAACCGTCGCTCTACACGTAGAACAGGATGTCGTCGTAGGTGGGAACCGGCCAGTAATCGGCGGCGACGATCTCCTCCATGGCGTCGACGGCCTCGCGCAGGCGACCCATGACGGGCGCGACCTCGTGCGCATAGCAGTTGGCCTGCTCCTGCGCGTCGATAAGGGTCTCGGCCTTCTTGTGGACCGCATCGAGCTGCTTGATGGCGTCATTGATCTCGGTGATGCCGTAGCACAGCTTGTTGAGCGTGTTCTGCTCGCATTCCATGGCGGCCTCGGCGCCGGCCGTGCGGATGGCGGCCAGGCCCTTGGCGACCTTCGTGGCGTAGGCGGTGATGACCGGGCGGTACGTGCGGCGCGCCTCGCGGATCATCGTCGTGGCCTCGATGTTCATGAGCTTGTTGTACTTCTCGAGCTTCACCTCGTAGCGGCTGAAGGCCTCGGTCTCGGACAGCACGCCCATGCTGGTCCAGAGCCTCATGCTGTTCTCGTTGACCATCGCGGGCAGGGCGTCGGCCGTGGTGCGCAGGTTGGCAAGGCCACGGCGCTCGGCCTCCTTCTGCCACTCGTCGGAGTAGCCATCGCCGGAGAACAGGATGCGGCGGTGGTCGTTCAGCACCTTCTTGCAGTAGTCGAGCGCGGCGGCGGCGAAGTCATCGGCAGGCGTGCCCTCGAGCGCGTCGGCAAACTCCTTCAGCGACTCGGCGACCGCCGTGTCGAGCACCAGGTTGCAGTCGGAGGCGTTGGCCTCGGAACCCACGGCGCGGAACTCGAACTTGTTGCCCGTGAAGGCGAACGGCGAGGTGCGGTTGCGGTCGGTGTTGTCCTGCTCGAGGTTGGGCAGCACGTCGGCACCCAGGTCGAGCACGCCATGCGTGGCGTGGACGGACGCCTCGCCGTCCATGATCTTCTGCACGACCTCGGTGAGCTGGTCGCCCAGGAAGATGGAGACGATCGCCGGAGGCGCCTCGTTGGCGCCCAGACGATGGTCGTTGCCGCAGCTCGCCACAGACATGCGCAGCAGGTCCTGGTACTTGTCGACCGCCTCGATCACCGCGGTGAGGAAAACCACGAACTGCAGGTTCTCCAGCGGCGTGTCGCCGGGATCCATGAGGTTCTCGTCCTCGGTGGAAATCGACCAGTTGTTGTGCTTGCCCGAACCGTTGATGCCCTCGAACGGCTTCTCATGCAGCAGGCAGGTGAGGTCGAAGCGCGAGGCCACGAGCTTCATCTTCTCCATGACAAGCATGTTGTTGTCGATGCCCTCGTTGAGCTCGGAGTACACGGGCGCGAGCTCGTGCTGGCAGGGGGCAACCTCGTTGTGCTTGGTCTTGGCGGGAATGCCGAGCGCCCACAGCTCGTCGTCGAGCTCCTTCATGTACTTGGACACGGAGGGGCGGATGGCGCCGAAGTAGTGCTCCTCGAGCTCCTGGCCCTTGCAGGGCGGCGCGCCGAAGAGGGTGCGGCCGGTGATGACCAGGTCGCGGCGCTTGCGGTAGGCGTCCTTCTTGATGAGGAAGTACTCCTGCTCGAGGCCGATGCTGGGCGTGACGCGCTTGGGGTGCTTGCCGAAGAGCGCCAGCACGCGCTTAGCCTGGGTGTCGAGCACCTTCATGGAGCGCAGCAGCGGGGTCTTCTTGTCGAGGGCCTCGCCGTTGTAGCCGCAGAACGCCGTGGGGATGCACAGCACGTCGTCCTTGATGAACGCGGGGCTCGTGGGATCCCAGGCGGTGTAGCCGCGCGCCTCGAAGGTGGCGCGCAGACCGCCGTTGGGGAAGCTCGAGGCGTCAGGCTCGCCCTGGATGAGGTTCTTGCCGGTAAACTTGGTGATGGCCGTGCCATCGTGGTTGGGCTCGAGGAAGCTGTCGTGCTTCTCGGAGGTGATGCCCGACAGGGGCTGGAACCAATGCGCATAGTGGGTGGCGCCGTTCTCGATCGCCCACTCCTTCATGGCGTGCGCGACGGCATTCGCCACGTCCAGGTCGAGCGGCGCTCCCTGGTCCATCGTGGCGGCGAGACGTTTGTAGATGTCCTTCGGCAGACGCTTGCGCATCACGTCCTCCGAAAAGACCATGGTACCGAATCGACTGGTAAGCTCGGTATCGGCCATAGGGGCTCCCTTCGTAACACGCCGGCCTCGTGCTGCCGACGTTTTGTCCCAACGAACGAATTGTAGATTACAAGCCGCTGGTTTCGGTCTAATTTCATACGGGTTGCCGCATTGCAACGGTCCCGTGACCGTCTGAAGACGGGCGGGGCGGGGCGCCGAGCACGCCCGCGTAAGCCCGAAACATTTCTCGATAGCACCGTTTCCGCAGCTTATCGCTATCGTCTGCACCGCACGGCAGGCACCTCGGCGGCGCCATGAATCCAAGTTGCCCCCGAATTGAAACCGCGCCGAAACGTACGGGAAAACCCGTCGCAACCACAGCTGCGTAGCATGGATCGCCGCGCCACGCGCCGCTCGCGCGCGGGCGCACGTTCCTTCCGACCAGATTCTCCGGGGAGGCCCCATGAGACACCAAACCCTGTATCGCCCCGAATTCGAGCACGACGCCTGCGGCATCGGTGCGCTCGCGGCGATCGACGGCACGCGAAGCCACCAGATCCTCGACGACGCGCTCTCACTGCTCGTGAACCTCGAGCACCGCGGCGGCACGGGCCTCGAGCGCAACACGGGCGACGGCGCGGGCATCCTCTTCCAGATTCCCCACCGGTTCTTCCGCAAGGAGGCCCAGCGCTGCGGTCAGCTGCTGCCAGCCGAGGGCGACTACGGCGTGGCGATGCTCTTCCTTCCGCAGGACGAGCGGGGCGTGCAGGCGGCCGTGCGCCTGTTTGAGGAAGGCTGCGCACAGGAGGGCATCCCCGTGCTCTTCTGGCGCGACGTGCCGGTCGACGCCCACGACCTGGGCGAGACCGCACGAGCCTGCATGCCCACCATCAGGCAGGTCTTCCTGGGCCGCCCTGACGACGTCGACCCGGGCGACGCCTTCGAGCGCCGCCTGTACCTGTGCCGCCGCGCCATCGAGAAGCGCGGGGATGCCGAACATGCGCTTGCGGGCAAGATCTTCTATATATGCTCCATGAGCTCGCGCACCATCGTGTACAAGGGCATGCTCGTGGCCACGCAGATGAGGCGCTTCTTCACCGACCTGAACGATGCGGCCGTCAAGACCGCGGTGGCGCTCGTCCACTCGCGCTACTCCACCAACACCACGCCCAGCTGGGAGCGCGCCCACCCCAACCGCTTCATCATCCACAACGGCGAGATCAACACGCTGAAGGGCAACGTAAACTGGATCCGCGCCCGCGAGCCCAACCTGTACTCCCCCATCTTCCAGGGCGATCTCGAGCGTGCGCTGCCCATCATCAACCGCGAGGGCTCCGACTCCGCCATCCTGGACAACGTGCTGGAGTTCCTGGTGATGAACGGACGGCCCCTCACGCGCGCGGTGTCGCTGCTCATGCCCGAACCCTGGGACCACAACAGCGAGCTCTCCCCCGCGCGCCGCGCCTACGACGCCTACCAGTCGATGCTCATGGAGCCGTGGGACGGTCCGGCGGCCATCGCCTTCACCGACGGGCGCACCCTCGGCGCCGCGCTCGACCGCAACGGCCTGCGTCCCGCCCGCTACGTGGTGACGCGCGACGACCGCTTCCTGCTCTGCTCCGAGGTGGGCGCCCTCGAGATCGACCCCGCCAACGTGCTCACGAGCGGCTGCCTGGGCCCTGGCGAGATGCTCGAGGTCGACATGGCGAGCGCGCGCGTGCGCTACAACGACGAGATCCGCAACGGCTTCGCCAAGCTCAAGCCCTTTGCCGACTGGATCGCGGACGAGACCCTCTCGCTCGCCGATCTGGACGATGCCGCGCAGGACGAGGCGGACGAGATGCCGACCCACCCCGCGGACGACCTGAAATACGGCTACCACTGGGATGACATCCAGGAGGTGCTCCGCCCCATGGCGGCTACGGGCGCAACACCGCTCGCATCGATGGGCATCGACGCGCCGCTCGCCTGCCTCTCACGCAAGGCGCGCTCGTTCTACGACTACTTCTACCAGCTGTTCGCCCAGGTGACGAACCCGCCCATCGACGCCCTGCGCGAGCACATGGTGACCTCGACCGTGCTGTACCTGGGCAACCACGGCAACCTGCTGGAGGACTGCCGCGCCACCTGCCGTCTCATCAAGCTCGATACACCCCTGCTCACGCGCGATGAGTTCAACCGCATCTGCGCCGTCGACCGCGCGGGCTTCGAGGCGCGCCGCTTCCGCGCCGCCTACCGCCGCGACGACGCCGCAGGCGCGCTCGAGCGGGCACTGGAGGACCTGAGCGCGCAGGTCATCGAGGCCGTGCGCTCGGGCGTGAACATCGTCGTGCTGTCCGATCGCACGGGCGACGACGAGGTGCCGGTCCCCGCGCTGCTCGCCGTGGGCGCCGTGCACAACGCCCTCATGCGCGCCGGCCTGCGCACCTTCGCCGACCTGGTGGTCGAGTGCGGCGACGCGATCTCGGCCCACGACTTCTCCGCGCTTGTCGCCTACTCGGCAAGCGGCATCTACCCGTACCGCGCCCATGCGCTCGTGGCGCGCATGGCCGAAGAGGGCGACCTCACGGCGAAGGACGGCCGCGCAATCGGCGCCGAGGAGGCCATCGCCAACTACAACCGCGCAGCCGTGGCGGGCATCGTGTCGATCATGTCCAAGATGGGCATCTCGACCGTCCAGAGCTACCACTCCGCCCAGATCTTCGAGGCGGTCGGCCTGGCCTCGAAGCTGGTGGACCGCTATTTTACCGGCACCGTCTCGCGCGTGGAGGGCCTGGACGTCGACGGCGTGGAGCGCGAGCTGAACGAGCGCTTCGACGCCGCGTGCGCCATGGGCGTCTCGCCCGCGCCCAATGCGCTGCCGAGTCTCGGCCTCACGAAGTGGCGTCCGCAGGGCGGCGAGGACCATCTGATCGACCCCGATACCGTCTACCTGCTGCAGCAGGCCGTGCGCACCGATTCCTACGACACCTTCTTGGCCTACAGCGAGCACCTGCACCGTCCCGGTCGCGCCGTCCGCCTGCGCGACCTTCTGGATTTCGATGACCGCGGACGCACGCCCGTACCGCTCGACGAGGTGGAGGACGCGCACAGCATCGTCAGGCGCTTCAACACCGGCGCCATGAGCTACGGCTCCATCAGCCAGGAGGCGCACGAGTGCATGGCCATCGCCATGAACCGCCTGCACGGCCGCTCCAACTCCGGCGAGGGAGGCGAGGACCCGCGGCGCGAGACCCCGCTCGAGAACGGTGACTCCGCCAACTCCGCCATCAAGCAGGTGGCCAGCGGCCGCTTCGGCGTGACGAGCCGCTACCTGTCCTCCGCCATCGAGCTGCAGATCAAGATGGCCCAGGGCGCCAAGCCCGGCGAGGGCGGGCACCTGCCCGGCAAGAAGGTCTACCCGTGGATCGCGCGGGTGCGCCAGTCGACGCCGGGCATCGGGCTCATCTCTCCCCCGCCGCACCACGACATCTACTCCATCGAGGACCTGGCCGAGCTCATCTTCGACCTCAAGTGCGCCAACCCCGACGCCCGCGTGAGCGTGAAGCTCGTATCCGAGGCGGGCGTGGGCACCATCGCCACCGGCGTGGCGAAGGGCGCCGCCGACAAGATCTTGATTTCCGGCCACAACGGCGGATCGGGCGCCGCGCCGCGCGACTCCATCTGGCATGCGGGCCTGCCGCTCGAGCTCGGACTCGCCGAGGCGCAGCAGACGCTCGTGCGAAACGGCCTGCGCTCACGCGTGGTGCTCGAGGCTGACGGCAAGCTCATGGACGGCACCGACGTCGCCGTGGCGTGCTTGCTGGGCGCCGAGGAGTTCGGCTTCGCAACCATGCCGCTCATCGCCATGGGCTGCCTCATGCAGCGCGACTGCCAGCAGGATACCTGCCCGGCGGGCATCGCCACCCAGAACTGCCGCCTGCGCCGCCGCTTTGCCGGCAAGCCCGAGCACGTGGAGCATTTCATGCTGTTCGTCGCCGAGCAGCTGCGCGGCGTCATGGCGCGCCTGGGCTTCCGCACCATCGACGAGATGGTGGGGCACCCCGAGTGCCTGCGCCAGGTCGGGGTCGCCGACAACTGGAAGACCGATTGCATCGACCTGTCCTGCGTGCTCGCGCCCGCCGTATGCGAGTTCGGCGCGAAGGTGCCGGGCGCCGACTGCCCGCACTTCCTGCCCTCGATGGCCGCCGACGTGCTGCTCGACCGCACGCTCGACGCCACCCTGTTCATCCCCTATACCGCAAGCGCCCGGCGGCATCTCGTGCCCGTGCGCTTCCACGCGGATATCGCCAACGTCAACCGCTGCGTGGGCACCATGCTCGGCCACGCCGTCACCGCGGCGCATCCCGACGGCCTGCCCGAGGGGCTCATCACCATCGACTGCACGGGATCTGCCGGCCAGAGCTTCGCGGCGTTTCTGCCCCGCGGCGTGGAGCTCAACGTCGAGGGCGACGCGAACGACTACTTCGGCAAGGGCCTTTCGGGCGGCACCGTGTCGGTCCGCCCGTCCGAGGCGGCGAGCTATAAGTTCGACGAGAACATCATCGTGGGCAACGTTGCCTTCATGGGCGCCACCGGCGGTCGCGGCTTTGTGAACGGGCGGGCGGGCCAGCGCTTCTGCGTGCGCAACTCCGGCGCCACCGTGGTCGTCGAGGGTGTCGGCGCGCACGGCTGCGAGTACATGACAGGCGGCTGTGCGCTCATCCTGGGCGAGGTGGGACCGAACTTCGCCGCCGGCATGACGGGCGGCGTGGCCTTTGTGTACGACGAGTACCGCACACTCGCCGGACGCTGCAATCTGGACACCGTGGCGCTGCGGGAGCCGAGCCCCGCGGAGCTCGCGCAGATCCGCGAGCTCATCGTCGCCCATGTGCGCGCCACGCAAAGCCCGCTCGGCATCAAGATGCTCTACCGCTTCGACGCCATCGCCGCGCACTTCGTGAAGGTCGTGCCGGTGGAGTACGAGCGCGTGATGGCCATCGTGGAGGACGCGGAGCGCGAGGGCGCGACGCGCGAGGAGGCGCTCGAGACGGCCTTCGAGGTCGTGACGGGCGCAAAGGAGGTGAAGCGCCATGGGTAAGCCGGGCGCCTTTCTCACACACGACCGCAAGGTGCACGAGCTGCGCCCCGTTGATGAGCGCGTGCGCGACTACGACGAGCTCTACCGCGAGCTCGACGAGGGCGAGCGCCGTGTGCAGGCGAGCCGCTGCATGATGTGCGGCGTCGCCTTCTGCCAGACCGGCCATCCTTTCGGCCGCGCCCGCTCGAGCGGCTGCCCGCTGCACAACCTCATCCCCGAATGGAACGACCTGGTGTGGCGCGGGCGCTGGCGCGAAGCGGCCGACCGCCTGGCGCTCACGAGCCCGCTGCCCGAGTTCACGAGCCGCGTGTGCCCCGCGCCCTGCGAGGCGGCCTGCAACCTGGGATCCTTCGAGGGCGCACCCGTGGCGATCCACGATACGGAGCGCGCCATCTCCGATTGGGAGTGGGAGCACGGAGGGCCGGCTGCGTTCGCAGAGCCGGCAGCCGACGCGCCGCGCGTCGCCGTGATCGGATCGGGTCCCGCGGGCCTCGCCTGCGCCTGGGAGCTCGCGCGGCGCGGAGCGCGCGTGACGGTCGTCGAGCGCGCCGACCGGCCGGGCGGCCTGCTCCTGTACGGCATCCCCAACATGAAGCTGCCGAAGGATGTCGTGGAGAGGCGCTGCGCCCTCATGGAGGAGCGCGGCATCGCGTTCATGCTGGATACCGACGCCGCCGATCCCGCTGTGGCATCGACGCTGGCAGGCACCTTCGACGCCGTCGTGACGGCAGTCGGCGCGGGCGCCGCGCGCACGCTTTCCGTTCCCGGGGTCGAGAGCGCCGGCGTAGTCATGGCCGTCGACTACCTTTCCGCCTCCACCCGCGCCGTGCTCGACGGGGGCGTGCCCGCCATAGAGGCGCAGGGACTCGATGTCGTGGTCATCGGCGGCGGCGACACGGGCAACGACTGCGTCGGCACCGCCGTGCGCCAGGGGGCGCGCAGCGTGCGGCAGCTCGAGGTCATGCCCGAGCCCGCAGAGGAGCGCCTGCCCGGAAACCCCTGGCCCCAGTGGCCCAACGTCAAGAAGACCGACTACGGGCAGCAGGAGGCCATCGCCCTTATGGAGGGAGAGATGCGCACCTGGTCGGTCGACACGCGCGAGGTGCTGGCGGACGCCGATGGACGCGTGCGCGCCCTGCGCATCGTCGATGTCGACTGGTCCGGCGGCGCGCCTGAGGCCGTTCCCGGAACCGAGCGCGAGCTTTCCGCCCAGCTCGTGCTTATCGCCTGCGGCTTCACCGGACCCCAGCGCGGGGTGCTCGAAGCACTGGGCGCGACCCTGCCCGAACCGGGCACCGGCAGGCCCCTGCCGATCATGACGGAGCCCGGCGGGCACCGTTGCGCGCTCGCCGAAACGGCGCCTGAGCCCACACATGGCGTCTGGGCCTGCGGCGATGCCCGCAACGGCGCCTCGCTCGTCGTGAACGCCATCGCCGACGGCGTCGCCTGCGCCCGCGAACTCGCAGCAGCCTGCGGGCTGTGAACGGTTGAGGGGATGGGGCTTCCGCCCCATCCCCTCTCAGCAGCCCACGGCTGCCTGGTAAACCCCTTACCCAGTCGGTTGTGACGCTTTTCGGGCAAATCTGTCACAAACGACCGGGTAAGCTGTTTTACCAAGCCAGTGCGACGCGCCCAGGACCTCGGCCAAGCATTCCCGCCGCTTGGCCGCCCTGCACGATGCCCAATCCCCGACCAGGTTCACGCCTGCCTCGGTCTCACGCACCAGCCCCGAGGGCTCGGGTGGACAAATTGCCCAGATATGTACTTATTCGCAAGGTCCCGGCGCCATTCTGGGCATCGCCTTGATAGAACAGCCCTTTGAGCAGGCACCGGATAACATAATATGTATTGCATAAGCGCTCCAGAGTAGCACGCTTCGCGGAAATCGCTCGTGGGTGCCACCCGTTTAATACATATCTGGGGGATTTGTCCACGTAGCCGAGCCAGACACCATCTATTGACCCACTTGCCGCAGCATCCTGCCCGCTCATCCCGTGAACAACGCGTTACGGCATGGGCGGCGCGCCGCCCCCTGCTGCGCGCGGTGTATGATTCCCCCACAGCACATCATGCGATACGAGGGGAAACGCCATGAGAGTCGACCAAATCTTCGCCGATGCGAAAGCCGCCGGAACCCAGCCCGTCTCGTTCGAGATGTTCCCTCCCAAAGGCGAGCTCACGCTCGAGCGCGCCCGCGAGGTCGCGGGGGGCTTCGCGCCGCTTTCCCCCGATTTCATCAGCGTCACGTACTCCGCGGGCGGATCGGGCAACTCCGGCGCCACGGCAAAGATCGCCCAGATGATCTCGACCGAGCTCGGCATCTCCTCCGTGGCGCACCTCACCTGCATCTCGCTCACGCGCGAGACGCTCGCTGAGAAGATCCTCGAGTTCATGGATGCCGGCATCGAGAACGTGCTGGCGCTTCGCGGCGACCTGCCCGCCGGCATGAGCGAGGCCGAGGCGGAAGACATCGCCTTCCCTTACGCCAAGGACCTCGTGCCCGCGCTCATCGACGCCGGCTTCTGCGTGGGCGGCGCCGCCTACCCCGAGGGGCATCTCACCTGCGACGATCTGCCGACCTCCGTCAAGCACCTGCGCCAGAAGCAGGATGCGGGCGCGAGCTTCCTCGTGACGCAGCTCTTCTTTGACAACGAGTACTTCTACCGCTTCCGCGAGCTTGCCGACGCGGCGGGCATCACCATCCCCATCACGGCGGGCATCATGCCCTTCACGAGCAAGCAGCAAATCACGCGCATGGTGTTCACCTGCGCCGCGTCGCTGCCCGCCCCGGTCATCAAGATCCTCGCCCGCTACGAGGACGACCCCGAGAGCCTGCGTGCCGCGGGCATCGAGTATGCCTGCCGCCAGCTGGAAGACCTGCAGAGCCACGGCGTCGACGGCCTGCACGTGTACACGATGAACCGCGCCGATGTGGCCGAGGCCGCCATGAGCGCGCTGCGCGCCTAACGGCGGAGAGCTCCGATTCCATGGCAGAAGCCGTTCCCGCCGCACCTGAGCACCTTGCATCGCCGACCCTCTACCGGCCGGACGCGTCCGCCTGCCCGCACATCGACCGCGGGGAGGTCCTGCGCTACCTCGGCTATACGGGGCAGGATATCGATGGGGAGCTGGCGGCTCGCATCGAGCTCATCGAATGCAACCTCGAGCACGACATAGCCCCGCGCGGCATCTGGCGAGCGTTTCCCGTGGACGCACGCGGGATCGACGCGTCGGGCAATCCGTGCATCCGCCTTGTAGGCACGACGGTCGAGCTGCAGGGCCGCGACATCTTCCGGCATCTGAAAGATTCGACATCCTGCGTGCTTCTGGCCTGCACGCTTGGCATGGAAAGCGAGCGACGCCTGCACGCCCTGGGCGGCCAGAGCCCGCTTGAAGCCACGGTGCTCGACGCCGCGGCCTCTGCCTATGTCGAAGCCGCCGTCGACCAGATGGATGCCGCCATCGGGCGGGCAGCGCGAGAATCCGGCCTTTCGCGCAACAGGCGCTTCTCCTGCGGGTACGGCGACTGTCCCATCGAGGCGCAGGACGCCATCGTGGCCGCTCTCGACGCGACTCGCCGCATCGGCCTCACCGTCACGCCGACGCACCTGCTGCTCCCCTCCAAGAGCGTCACCGCGATGATTGGGCTGTTCGAGGGCATGGAGCCCGCAGCCGATGCGCGCCCCAGCTGCGCTAACTGCCGTGTAGCCGGTGCCTGTGCCTTCCGTGAGCGCGGTACCACCTGCTACTGATGCGGACAGGTGCGCTCCCCCGTTATGTCATACTGGCACCAAGCTGCCGACAAGCAATCGTAAGGACCCCCAATGACCGCATGCACGCCCCGCACGCTCGACACCCTGCGCATCGCCGACGACGACCTGCGCGCCGTCCTTGAAGGACGGCGCCACCTGCTGTTCGACGGCGGCATGGGCACCATGCTGCAGGCGGCGGGCCTTGTCGCCGGCGAGCTGCCGGAACTGCTGAACCTCACGAACCCCGACGAGATCACCGCCGTTCACGCCGCCTACGTCGAAGCGGGCTCCGAGGTCGTGACCACCAACACCTTCGGCGCCAATGCGCGCAAGCTGGGCGACGCCGCCACCGTAGAGGAGATCTTCGACGCCGCCGCGCGCTGCGCCCGCGCCTCGGGGGCCCGCTATGTCGCCGGCGATATCGGCCCGCTCGGGGCCCTCTTGCGCCCCATGGGCACGCTCACCTTCGACGAGGCCTACGAGCTGTTCGCCCAGGAGGTGCGCGCCGCGGCCAGCGCGGGCGTGGACCTCCTGGTCATCGAGACGATGACCGACCTCGCCGAGATCAAGGCGGCGGTGCTCGCCGCCAAGGAGAATTCCGACCTGCCGATCTTCGCCACCATGACCTTCGAGGAGGACGGCCGCACGTTCTTGGGCACCTCGCCCGAGGTCGCCGCCGTCACGCTCGACGCACTGGGCGCCGATGTCGTGGGCATCAACTGCTCCTTGGGCCCCGCCGAGCTCCGCCCGTTCGCGGCGCGCATGGTCGCGCAGACCGCCAAGCCCGTTATGGTGCAGGCAAACGCCGGTCTGCCGCATGTGGAGGACGGCCGCACGGTCTACGACATCGACCCGGCATCGTACGCCGAGGCTGTGGCCGGGATGGTCGCCGACGGCGTCGGCGTCATCGGCGGCTGCTGCGGCACGAACCCCGACTACATCCGCCTGCTCGCGGACATCGTGGCGGATCGCACGCCCCACCCGCACCTGCCCACCCCCGCGCTCACCGTCACGAGCGCCCAGCGCCTGGTGAGCCTGCCCGCGCAGGGCCACGCCATCGCCGTGGTCGGCGAGCGCATCAACCCCACGGGCAAGAAGCGGCTGCAGGCGGCGCTGCGCGACGGTGACATCGACTACGTGGTCGGCCAGGGTATCAGCCAACAGGAGCAGGGCGCCGACATCCTCGACGTCAACGTCGGCCTGCCCGGCATCGACGAGGCCGACATGCTCTGCCGCGTGTGCGAGCAGCTGCAGGCGAGCACGCTTTTGCCGCTGCAGATCGACTCGACAGACCCCGTGGCCATCGAGGCCGCCGTGCGCCGCTACGCCGGTAAGCCCATCATCAACTCCGTAAACGGCAAGCAGGAGAGCCTGGACGCCATCCTGCCCATCGCCGCGCGCTACGGCGCGAACGTCATCGGCCTCACGCTCGACGAGCGCGGCATTCCCGCCACGGCGGACGAGCGCTTCGCCATCGCCGAGCGCATCGTGGGCGAGGCCGCGCGCTACGGCATCGGACCCGAGCGCATCCTGATCGACTGCCTCGTCATGACCGCCTCGACCAACCAGGATCAGGCGCTCGAGATCCTGCGCGCCGTGACGATGTGCCGCGAGCGCCTGGGCGTGAAATGCGCGCTCGGCGTCTCGAACATCAGCTTCGGCCTGCCCGCGCGCGAGGTGCTGAACGCGGCGTTTCTGGCGGCCGCCTTCGGCGCCGGCCTGGACGCGCCCATCATGAACCCGGGATCCGCGCGCTATATGGATGTGGTGCGCAGCTTCCGCGTGCTCAACGGAGAGGACGCCGGTTCCGCCGCCTATATCGAGCACTTTGCCGGATGGACCGACCCCTACAAGGGCGGAGCGGCGCCGGCAGCCGGAGCGTCGGCTGCCCCCGTGCTCGACGACGTCACCGACCCCATCCGCAGGCTGATCCTTTCGGGCCGCAAGGGCGAGATGGCCGCCGTCACCGAACAGCTGCTCGCCACCTGCGATGCGATGGAGCTCATCAACGGACACTTCATCCCCGCGCTCGACGAGGTGGGCGAGCTGTTCGACCGCGGCACGTACTTCCTGCCGCAGCTCATGGCATCCGCCGAGGCGGCCCGCGTGGGCTTCGACACCATCCGGCGCCTCATGCCCGCAAGCGATATCGCCTCCAAGGGGAGCATCTGCCTGGCCACCGTGAAGGGCGACATCCACGACATCGGCAAGAACATCGTGAAGATGCTGCTCGACAACTATGGCTACACCGTGTTCGACCTCGGACGCGATGTGGACCCGCAGGTCATCCTCGACGAGGTCCTTGCCCGTGATGTGCGCCTGGTGGGACTCTCGGCACTCATGACCACGACGGTGCCGGCCATGGAGGCGACCATCGAGCTTCTGCACGCGCAGGCGCCGAACGTGAAAGTCATCGTGGGCGGAGCCGTGCTCACCCCCGAATACGCCGAGCAGATCGGAGCGGATTTCTACGCCAAGGACGCCGCCGAGGCGGCCCGCATCGCCGAGGAGGTCTTCGGGTAGGCCAGAGCGCAGCGAACGCTACCGGATGCGCCTCAGAACCCCAAGGCCAATCTTCCGCCAACCGATTGTGCCCGCGACCACGAACCAGGGCCCGAAGAGGAACAGGTAGCGCGCGCGGCACTCGAAGATGAGGAGGAAGGCGCTCATCATCAGAAGGGCGAGGCAGATCGCCGTCAGCCGCCGGTCGGCACGCCGCGCGATGCTTGCGGGCACGATGCCCACGAGCACCATGAACCAGATTACCTGGGCCGGCCATGCCCAGGGAACGACATCGTCCGGCGCCAGCTTGGCGGGCGTCACTTCCTCGTCGGGAATCCCGTACACCCAGCGGACGATCTCATTCTCGCCGAAAACGTCCTCGAAATACCAATCGCGCCAGGTGAAGGCGCCCTCGCCATAGGCCAGCATGGCCTTCTTCGCGAACAGTTCCCCGATACCGACAGGGCCGAGCTGCTCCACGCGCTCCCACCAAGCCGACAGGTTTGCCGCGGCGCGCTCTTCGACGGTCGCGAAGCTCGAGGTGAACGCGAAGTCCTCGGGCGAATAGACCCCGTTGTATTCCTCGTTGAAACCCATCATCAGATAGTGCGGGATGCCGACCGCCTTGCTCTCGTCCACCGTAAAGCGCGTCTGCCGCTCGACGAGACCGGCAGCACCCAAGGCGAGCGCCAGGGAGAGCACGGCACAGCCCACGAGGGGCAGTGTGCGCGACGCGAAACCACCCCGCCAGGCATCGGGCCGAACGGCTGCGGCATGGCGCCCCTTGAGGGGAGCATCCTCATCGCGGGGCACCAGGCGCGCAAGGGCGAGCAGGCCCTCGACGGCCACCGGAGCCGCGAGCGCGAACACCGCGGTCGGTTTGATGCAATAGCCGATGTACATGAAAAACGGCATGAGCAGCCACTGCGCCGCCCTGTTGTGCACAACGACGTACAGGAAGAGGACGAGCGTAGGGCACAGCATGCCGTAGGCATCCGAATACGGCACCAGGATGTTGGGGTTCAGACCCAGCAGGACCCACGCCACCGTGAAGGCGCACATACCTGCCACGGGGCCTGCGAGCGCGCGTCCGATATAGGCGGACAGGCCGACGCTCGCCGCCACGCCGAGCGCTCCGATCACCGTGAACACCAGGTAGGAATCGACGCCCGCCTGCGAACATAGACCGCCCACGAGCGAGAAGAAGCCCGCTAGAAACCATTGGTTGGGGTAGGTCGAGAAATAGGTCGACTGATCGGCATGATGCTCGAAATCGGTCAGCACGCCCACGTCCCAGCCGGTCTCGAACCGCGCGCCGAAGATGACGACCAGCTGGACAGCGACCAGAAGGGCGGTGCCGATCAGGGTCATCAGCAGAAAGGCCCTCGGCGAGGAGAGCAGGCGCGACAGGCGCTTCCGCGCGCCCAGCATGATGGCGAGCGCGATGACGCCGAGCACAACGGCCGCAGCCAAAAGCGCGAGGTCATAGGGTGCAAGCCCGTACTGCTGGTAATACGCCACCTGTCCGTTCACGAAAGCGAGCAGAACGATCACGATGGCGATGTAGGCGCCGAAGCCCACCCGTCCGATTTCGGGAAGCGCCCGGAGGATGCGCGCGGCAAGCGGCCCCTCGCGCCGCTCGGGCCCGCATTGACCCTGCGCCATATGCTTGAATCCCATAGTCGCCATCCCCGATTGCCCGCTATCGCACACGTCATTGTAACGAACCGTCTGCGCACGTGAAAGTTCGGGGACAGGTCCGAAACTTTCATGCCGCCGGAAGACGATTCGACACGTTGGGTTTCGCTTTGGCGTGAAAGTTTCGGACCTGTCCCCGAACTTTCACGTGCCCAGGTGGTTCGCTAGAATGGGTGCAGCAATAAGCATCCGCACGAACGAAGGAGCGCTCATGGCGATTACGCCTGCTGAAATTGCTGAGACTCGGGACATGGTTTCCGAGCAGCACCTGGACATCCGTACCATCACCATGGGCATCTCGCTCATGGGATGCGCCGACGAGAACCTCGACCGCATGTGCACCAAGGTCTACGACCGCATCACGAAGACGGCCGAGCAGCTGGTGCCCACCGCCACGGCGCTCGAGCGCGAGTACGGCATCCCCATCGTCAACAAGCGCGTGTCGGTCACGCCGGTGGCGCAGATCGCCGCCGCCTGCCCCGATGAGGATCTCACCCCGCTCGCGCACGCGCTCGACCGCGCTGCCGAGACTCTGGGCATCGACTACCTGGGCGGCTTCTCGGCGCTCGTGCACAAGGGCATCGGCAACGGCGACCGCCGCCTCATCCAGAGCATCCCCGAGGCGCTCGCGCAGACGAGCCGCGTGTGCTCGAGCGTGAACGTGGCCAGCCTGCGCGCCGGCATCAACATGGACGCCGTTCTCATGGTCGCCCAGACCGTGCTCGACTCCGCTCGCCTCACGGCCGACCGCGACTCCGTGGGCGCCTCGAAGTTCGTCGTCTTCGCCAACATGGTCGAGGACTCCCCCTTCATGGCCGGCGCCACCCATGGCTCCGGCGAGGCCGACGCCGTCATCAACGTCGGCGTTTCCGGCCCCGGCGTCATGGCCGCCGCCCTCGAGCAGCTGCCCGAGTCCGCGAGCATGATGGATGTCGCCGAAAAGATCAAGCAGACCGCCTTCAAGATCACGCGCGCCGGTGAGCTCATGAGCCGCGAGGCCGCGCGCCGTCTTGGCGTGGAGAAGGGCATCGTCGACCTCTCGCTCGCCCCGACGCCCGCCATCGGCGACTCGGTGGCCCGCATTCTCGAGATCATCGGCGTGGGCACCTGCGGCGGCCCCGGCACAACAGCCGCGCTCGCCCTGCTCAACGACTGCGTCAAGAAGGGCGGCGTCATGGCGAGCTCCAGCGTGGGCGGCCTGTCCGGCGCGTTCATCCCCGTGTCCGAGGACGCCGGCATGATCGATGCCGTCGAGGCCGGTGCGCTCACCCTCGAGAAGCTCGAGGCCATGACCTGCGTGTGCTCCGTGGGCCTGGACATGATCGCCATCCCCGGCGATACGAGCGTCGAGGCCATCGCCGGCATCATCGCCGACGAGATGGCCATCGGTGTCATCAACAACAAGACCACGGCGGTCCGCGTCATCCCGGCCATCGGCAAGGGTCTCGGCGAGTCCGTCGACTACGGCGGCCTGTTCGGGCGCGCGCCCATCATGCCGGTGAACCCCCATGCCGGCACCGTGTTCGCCCATCGCGGCGGACGCTTCCCGGCGCCGCTTAACTCGCTGAAGAACTAGCGCTCGGGCCGACCGCGGGAGGGAGGCGCAAGGTCCGGCGCTCGGGCAGTCCTGCTCGCTCGAAGGCGCCACTGGCGCCTTCGGCTCGTGCGGAACTCGCGGCGGACCTTGCGCCTCCCTCCCGCTACGGCGACGGCGTTGTTGCGGGGGCGCGGCGGCGGGATGCGTCCGCCGCGATGGGACGGCGGGGCCGGTATGGGTACGGTTCTTGCTTGGTTTTAAATTGGTGCGCGGCGCTGGAGCGCCGCGCGTTTTTTATAGGGGTGGGTGGGATGCGCTCTTCGCTGTTGGAGACGGATTGGAATGAGGAGTGGATGGCGCTGCAGGCTGAGCGGCGCGATCCGGACGATCCGGCGTTTTGGGATGCCCGGGCCCGGCATTTCAGGCCGCGGGAGACGCATCCGTATGCGCAGGCGTTTTTGGAGCTGGCGGGTATCGAGGCGCACGAGTCGGTGCTCGACATGGGATGCGGGGCCGGCTCGCTTGCCATTCCGCTGGGGCAGGCAGGGCATCGTGTGGTAGCTGCCGACTTTTCGGACCGCATGCTTGAGGTGCTCGCTGAGAGCGCCGCCACGTATGGGGTCTCGGATCGTATCGAGGCCGTTCGGGTTGCCTGGGATGAAGACTGGGAACAGGCGGGTATCGGTGCGAAATCGGTCGACGTCGCGCTTGCGAGCCGGTCCATCGCCACCTCAAACCTCAAGGCTGCGCTCGCCAAGCTTACCGACGCGGCGCGTCGGCGCTGCTGCATCACGTTGATCGCCGGGGCAAGCCCGCGCTATGACGAGCACATCATGAATGCCATCGGAGCATCGATCACGCACAGCCGCGATTACGTATACGCCTTCAATATCCTCATAGGCATGGGGCTGCGGCCCGAGGTCCGCTACATCGACTCGCCGCGTCGCGACACCTTCGATTCGCTCGAAGACGGCGTCGCCGACTTCTCCCGCATGCTCGAGGACGGCAACGAGAACAAGATCGACGAGCTCCGCTCCTATCTTGCCCGTCACATGGTCCCGAACCCCCATGCCGGAGAGCCGGGTTCGAAAGGACGTCCCCAGGGGCGCTATAGGCTCGACCACACCCGTCTGGTGCGCTGGGCGTTCATCTCGTGGGAGGCATGCTGACGCCTCCTCCGCCTGCCGGCGGGAACCCGCCGTTCATCCCCCCATCGGGCACCCAACCGCGAATTCCGCGTGAAAACCGAGGTGATTGACGGATAGGGTGGAATTGTTCGACCTGGTGCACTATCGTGTATCAGCTAGACCACAACGAAGAAAAGGATTTCCTCTCATGGCACTTACCGGCAAACAGGTTCGTCAGCTCCGCGCTCTCGCCCACCATCTGAACCCGATCATCCATATCGGCCGCAGCGGCGTCAGCGACGGCGTCGTCGAGCAGACCGAGGAGTGCCTCGAGGCGCACGAGCTCGTTAAGTGCGCCGTCCAGGATGGCTGCGGCCTCGAGGCCCGCGACGCCGCGAACGCCCTCGCCGAGATGACGGAGTCCGAGGTCGTTCAGGTCATCGGCCACCGCTTCACGCTCTACCGCGAGAGCTCGCGCACCGATATCGAGAAGATCAAGCTTTCCTAACCCGCCGATTCGCCCCGCAATCCCCTCCCTCCGAAGCCGGAAGGAGGGGATTTTTCGTATCGGGGTCCTGCCCGCCGTACCCCGTCTACAGCATCACCGCTCGTTTCGCACGGTTGATGATGCGGTCGTAGGCCTCGCGTGTCTCCTCCTCGGGCAGGGTGTTGAGCTCGCGTTCGAGATAGTGCAGATGGCTGTTGTACAGCTCGACCACCTCGCGGCGGCGTCCGTTCAGGTCGAACACCGTCATGGCACGTCTGATCACATCCTCGCGCGTCGGAGCCTGACGCAGGGCCGCCTCGACCAGCCAGGCCGCTGACGACAGGTTCTCCAGCTCGATGGCGGCGTCGATGCCGCGCACCATGCAATCGATGAAGCGCGTTTGATAGGCACGGCGCGCGTTCGTGAAGAACGCCGGGCTCCCGCTGTCGGGGATGTAGAGCGGTCCGCGGTAGAGCTGCTCGATCTTAAGGCAGGTCTCGACCACCTGCTGGGTCGGCATGGCATCGCTTCCCAGCAGGACCTCGCGCGCCAGGCCATCGAAGCGCTTGGTATCCGAATACACGTACTCGCCGTTGAGCGCGAGGCCCTCGCCCTGCGTCAGGATGTACTGCGGGCCTCCGTTGCGCTGGCCCAGAGCCGACCTGAGCGCCGAGAGGGTCACGTACAGGCTCTCCCTCCCCCGGTGGTATTCTGCCTCGGGCCAGAGCTCATCGATGATCGTGCGACGGCTCACGAACGTGCCGAGCGTCAGCACGAGGCGCGCCGCAAGCACGCTCGCCTTCTTCCGGCGCCAGATGCCCTCCGTGAGCGCATGGCCGTTGCGCTCGATGTGAAAGCCCCCGAACAGGTTGATGAGGACCTGCCCCGTCTCCGGCAGCATGCCGCCTGGTATCACCTCGAAGAGCGTCTCGGATACCGGCGCGCACTCGACGCCCTGGATGTTCCGCACCGCGGCGCGGCGCGGCAGCAGGCGGCGCATCGAGTCGGCCCGGTTGCCGAGCATGGTCATGGCAAGCCGTGCCGCCGGCAAGAACCGCTTCTCGAGCATCGTTCCCTTATGGAGCGAATACCATGCGGAGAGCTCGGAGTCGAAGCGCGCGGCGGAAAGATGCAGCGCGACGCTCCACGCCCGCGCGACGTCGCAGCCCTCCTCTGACAGGTCGAGGCTCTCGGCCTCCTCGCGGACCTTGACGCGCGAGGTGCAGCGCAGATGCCCCACGCACTCGAGCAGGTTCGCCCACGAGATCAGAAAGGTCTGCTGATCGCCTGAGAGCTTTATGACCTGCTGTCCGCGGAACTGGGCGTTGACGGCCTGCCCCACCACGAGCCCCTGCCATCCTTCGGCAGCCAAACACAGAAGCTGGGTCGACAGATCGGACTCGCGCACAGCCGTCGTCCCGGCGTCCACGAACCCGCGCTCGTCGACCACCGGCTCGCCGGCAAAGAGCCGCGAGAGGTTCACCACCATGCGCACCCGCGCGGCGATGGGCGTCAGCCGGCGGCTCACGAGGGTCTCCACCAAGCGCTCCAGCTCCTCGCGTGCCGGCGCGCCGATGCCGCGTCCGTGCAGGATGTCGTCGAGATACCGGTCGCAGCGAAGCAGCAGAAGGGGTATGTCCACCTCAACGGGACGTGCCGGCGTCTCCAGCAGCTTCGACAGCTCCTTCCACGAGATATCACCCGACCTGCCGACGAGCTCGGCGTACTGGCTCGCATGCGCGCGAAGCAGCATGGCCGACGTCGACGATGTACGGGCACCGGGGCGCTCGGGGATATCGGGCAGGCCGATGCCCGACACGCTGTCCCACACCTCCGAGACCGCGCGCACGCAGGCCCAATCCTCGTCGCTCAGCTCCTGCGCGATGGCGCTGGAGCGCCTCCTGAGCTCGATCGCCGCGCTGCGGGCAAGGCGATAGTCGCCCAACGTCAGCGCCGACACGTAGGCAGCGACGAGCGCGCCGCTCTCGATGCCGGTCGATATAGTCAGACCGGCCGTCGCCAGCACGCTGTTCACGAACGCACCGTGCCCGGCAAGCGCGAACCGCAGGGGATACTGGACGACGATCTCCAGGCGCTCATCCTTGTTCAGAACGAGCTGCGCCAGCGCGACCGCATCGTCCACGCGCCCGCTTCGCACCAACGCGCGGGCGGCCTGCGCGGCGTACCCCGGCTTGCGTGCGGCGATCTTCTTGCGGAGCTTGGCGAGCGCAGACACCTTGGTCGTCAGGCACGAGAAGCCGCCCTCCTGCTGCTCCATCCCGAACATCGGATAGTCGCGTCGCAGGCGCGCGACAGTCTCCTCGCGAATCTTCAGACCGCTCTTCGAGAGCTCTCCGAACGCTCCCGACCCCATCAGCACCATCATGCTCACGATTCGGTAAATCGGGTCGCGGTCGTGGCGAAGCTCATCGATCACCTGCCCGTACAGCTGGATGATTCCGTCCTCGAGCGGCCCTTCGCTTCCGTAGCGATCCGTCACCGCCTGAAGGGCTGCCACCAGGCAGGGGATTCCCTCGGTCAGGCCGTAGACGTCGAGCGTCTGCGCGATCGAGAACACGCTTACCCATTCGGAATACTCACTCGGCTGCACCGTCAGGCTCTGCGCGCCGATGCGCCCGGCATCGGAGAGCTCGTCGACCAGCGCGCGATTCGCCGGCGTGCAGGCGACCACCACCTCGGCGCCCCGGTTGCGCAGTGCCCGCAGCGCTGACGCCAGGCGTCCTGCCTCCCCGCGCGTCAGGTGCCCGATCCCATCGACCAAGATCAACGGACGCAGCTCCCACGGAAGCGCATCGGCTGAAAGATCGAGGTGCTGCAGCAGCTCTTGAATATCCAGATCCGATCCATCGACCAACATGACACCCTTGCGGTCTCGCTCGGCCTCCACCGCATGTCCGTACTGCATGAGCAGCGTCGACTTACCGAATCCCTCCGGTGCGACCACGAGCACGATGCCCGACTCCGCACCCTTTCCGCCGATTTCTCGCAGCAGGCGCTCACGCCGGACGGTCGTGCCGGAATACCACTGCTCGCCCGCATCCTTCTGCTGATCGGAATCCCTCGTCGTCCTCTTGCGCCCCGCCTGCTTGTCCATTGTCGCGTTACCCATGGTGTCCTCCCTTGAAGGGGCCCTTCCATTCGCGACTCCGTGTCTCGCGAAGGGCCTTACGGTTGTGGGACACAAGTAAAGCACTTTTCTGACCGTAATATTGCGCTCATACAATAATATTTATTGTATCTTCTATATTTTGGCTCTCTTTTGGCACAAAGGGCCAGCTCATCAGGGTAGTCAAGTTATATATCAGATGTTAACAAAATGCGCTCCGGATAATCCGGAGCGCATCGTTCGCGTCAGTTGTATGCGTCAGTGCGTTACGCGAGCTCGTCGGCACACAGAGAAAGCGCGGCCTCGTCGGCAACGAGCACCGTGTTGGGGTGCAGCTGCAGGATGGAAGCCGGGCAGGTCGGCGAGACAGGGCCGAAGCACATGTCGTGAACAGCCTGAGCCTTCTTGTCGCCGTTGGCGGCAACGAGGATCATCTTGGCGGACATGATGGTCTGAACGCCCATGCTGAACGCCTGGCGCGGCACGTCGTCGATGCTGTCGAACAGACGGCTGTTGGCCTGGATGGTGGACTCGGTCAGGTCGACAAGGTGCGTGCCCTTCGAGAAGTGGTCGTCGGGCTCGTTGAAGCCGATGTGGCCGTTGTTGCCGATACCGAGCAGCTGCAGATCGGGATAACCGGCGGCGGCGACAGCCTCGTCGTAGGCGGCGCAGGCGGCCTCGTAGTCCTCGGCCAGGCCGTCGGGCACATGGGTGCGGGACTTATCGATATTGACGTGATCGAACAGGTTGGTGTTCATGAAGTAGCGGTAGCTCTGCGGGTGATCGCCGGCAAGACCGCGGTACTCGTCGAGGTTGTAGGAGGAAACCTGGGAGAAGTCCAGGTCGCCCTTCTTGTACCACTCGACAAGCTGCTGGTAAGCGCCGATCGGGGTGGAGCCCGTCGCAAGGCCCAGCACGCAGTTGGGCTTGAGGATAACCTGGGCGGAGATGATATTCGCCACCTTACGGCTCATATCGTCGTAATCACGCGCGCGTACGATAGAAATCATGCCGGAACCCTTTCTCGAAATACCTTCCGATATCAAACCGGTCCCCGCATCCGGCGCGAGGGCCAATCCAACCGAATGCCTACCGCTCGCGGGCGGTGATGAGCTGATCGAGCTCGTTCACGGTGTCGCCGACATTGCCCTTGATGCTCGCAAACTCGACCGAGTTGCATATGAGAATCGGAGCAGTGACGTCGAACCCTTCGCGCTCGATAGCCTCGCGGTCGAACTCGATCAGCACGTCGCCCTTCTTGACCGTCTGGCCCACGGAAGCCTTCACGTTGAAGTACTTGCCGTCGAGTTTGACGGTATCGAGGCCGACATGGATCAGGACATCGAGGCCTTCGTCCGTATGGAGCGCAAGCGCATGTCCCGTGGGGAAGATCGCCTCGATCTTGGAGTCAGACGGAGCGACGACCTTGTTGCCCGTGGGCTCGATCGCAACCCCCTGACCCAGAAGGCCGGCAGCAAATGTCTGGTCGTTGACCTCGGACAGAGGGATGACCTTGCCCGCAATCGGCGAAAGCAGCACATTGCACCGCTTTCGCAAGCCAAACGACTTGAGAAACTCGCTGAACATGATCCCCCTTGTTCAAACCGTGCATAGAATCAGAGAATCTATACCGTTATCCTACCGCAAAGACCTTAGGCAGGATACGCCATTTTGGCAGTTTCGGACCGCGCGACAGGGCATAAAAACACCCTCGTTCCGTTCACCCAGCGTAGCGATATAGATAGTATTGGAAGGCAGGAATTCCGCACAAAAGCAGGCAGGGCCTGCCGAAAAGCTCGACAGGCCCTGCCAATACGTGCAAGTAGGTGCGCTTAGCGCTTGGAGAACTGCGGAGCGCGGCGGGCCTTCTTGAGGCCGTACTTCTTGCGCTCGACGACGCGGGCGTCGCGGGTCAGGAAGCCAGCACGCTTGAGGTCGGCGCGGTAGTCGCCAGCCTTCAGAAGGGCGCGGGCGATGCCCAGACGCAGGGCGCCGGACTGGCCGGTGATGCCGCCGCCATCGCACAGGGCGATGACGTCGAAGGTACCGGCGGTGTCGGTGACCTTGAAGGGAGCGAGAGCGTTCTCGACCAGCTGCTTGCGGCCGAAGTACTCGGCGGCGTCGCGCTTGTTGACGGTGACCTTGCCGGTACCGGGAACGATGCGGACACGGGCAACGGCGTTCTTACGACGGCCGGTGCCGTAATAAACAACGGTGTTCTCAGCCATCTTTAAGCCTCCAGCTCGATCTTAGTGGGGTTCTGAGCAGTGTGCGGATGCTCGGGGCCAGCGTAGACCTTGAGCTTCTTCAGCTGCTGACGACCAAGCGTGGTCTTGGGGAGCATGCCGCGGACGGCGCGCTCGATGACCTTCTCGGGGTGCTTCTCCATGGCCTGACGGAACGTCTCGGCCTTGAGACCGCCGTTGTAACCGCTGTGACGGTAGTAGACCTTCTGGTTGGCCTTGTTGCCGGTAAGCTGGACCTTATCGGCGTTGATGACCACCACGAAGTCACCGCAGTCAGAGTTGGGGGTGAACTGGGGCTTGTTCTTGCCGCGCAGGATCATGGCGATCTGAGTGGCAAGACGGCCCAGGACAGCGCCCTCGGCATCGACGAGGACCCAATTGCGGGCAACCTCACCCTGCTTGGCGTAGTGAGTCGACTTCTGAATCACTTGACTCCTCCATGTACAGTACGTGTGTCTTAACAGAGATTCACGGGGCTCTGCAAATGACTGAAGAATTATAGCGCGCCCATACAGGAGGTCAACCTGAAGAAATCCCGCACCCAGAGTTTCTGCACATGTCGTGCAAGTTCGGGGACATCCCGCCGCCGCGGGCAGGCTGGCCTCTCTGGGGACGTAGCCGGGAGGCGCCACGCCGGGGATTCCGGATGGTAGCTTTGCCGCAGTCGCCGGCGTGGCGCCTCCCGGCTACGTCCCCAGAGAGGCCAGCCTGCCCGCGGCGGCGGGATGTCCGAAAACACCTCCGTCCTGAAAGTGGACACGCGGCTGGTCAGGCGAGGAAGGACTTGATGTCCGCGAGACGGCGGGTGCACTCCTGGCGACCCTGGATGTAGAGGTCGAGCAGCTTGGCGGTATCGTGCTCGATGTGCCCCACCTCGACCGGGCGGCGCGGGGCGAGCACGAGGGCACGACCCTGCTCCTCGTAAGCCCAGATATGCTCGCGCTGCTCGTTGTAGCGCTCGTGGCGGTTCTCGATGGCCTCGAGCAGATAGGGGTACTCGCCATAGCGCGCCCGCGCGGCGGCCATCAGCTCGTAGGGCCCCTTCACGTAGGCGCGATGGCGCGTGAGCACCACGACCGCGCGATCGTAGCCGGCGTCTTCGAGCACGTGCTCGATGGGAACGGAATCCGCCACGCCGCCGTCCAGGTACAGGTGCCCGTCAATCTCCACCGGAGGGGCCATGAGCGGCAGCGACGTCGAGGCGCGCACGGCGTCGATATCGAGCACGGCGTTCTTGATCTCGAGATACGCCGCCGTTCCGAACACGATATTGGTCGCCGTAGCCACGAGCGGCATGGGGTTTGCCAGGTACGCATCGTTATCGAAGGGGTCGAGACGGTCCTGCACGTCGTTCAACATGAAGTCGTAGCCGATGAAGCTGCCGCTGCGCGCGAACGAGCGCGTGCCCATGTAGCGCTCGTCGTTGCAAAACGCCAGGTTCACGCGGTTGGGGCGGCCGATCTGCCGCGATTTGTAGGAAAGGCCGTTCAACACGCCGGCGCTCACGCCATAGCAGGCGTCCGGCCAGATACCGTGCTCCATGAGGACATCGAGCACGCCCGCCGTGAACTGCCCGCGAAAGCTGCCGCCCTCGAGGATGATCGCCGTCTTGCCCGCATTCGCCGCACGCTCGTCCATACTGCGCCCTTCGTTTTCGTTGCGTGGTTTTTCCTCTTCTACCACAAACGGCGGCACCGCAAACCTCCCCCGCGTCCAGATGGATGCGAAACGGCGGAATGGACAGCCTCCTATCCGCCGTTTGCCGTATGCTTAAGAGACAGACGACCTCCCATTGAACAATGGATCATCTCGGCGCGCAGATTCGCGCGCGGCGATCGGATGCTCTCGCGAGCGACAATCCCGACCGCATGGAAGGGCAGGTGAAGCTCGATGAACACGACACGGCGCGCAAGCCGTCAGGGCGGCAGCCAGCAAGCCCCCGGCACCATCAGCGTCCTCGGGCTCGGCTACCTTGCGGCGATCTGCTGCGGCGTGCTCATGCCGGTCATCGACTCCACGCTAGTCGCGGTCGGTATGGACACCCTCGTCGAGGCGTTCGGCTCCGACACCATCACCATGCAATGGGTGAGCACCTCGTATCTGCTCGCGCTGACAGCGGCGGTCCCCATCACCAACTGGGCCCTCGGCCGCCTGGACGGCAAGCACCTGTGGATGCTCTGTCTCGCGCTGTTCGTGCTCACCTCTGCCTGCTGCGCAGCGAGCCCCACCGCGGGCCTGCTCATCGCGTCCCGAACGCTCCAGGGCCTTGCCGCGGGCGTCATCATGCCGCTCACGCAGACGCTTCCCGTCATGGAGGCGCGGCGGCGCGGCGTGACGAAGACCGCCGGCATCGTGGCGAGCATCAACCTGCCGATCGCGCTCGGTCCGGTGCTGGGCCCGCCGGTCGGAGGCCTCATTCTCAACTTCGGCTCCTGGCACTGGCTGTTCCTGGTCAACATCCCGCTGGGCATCGTGGCCCTTTTCCTCGCCGGACGCTTTATCAACGCCGGAAACAGGCAGGCAGAAGGCGGCACCGAACGGCTCGACATCGCGGGCCTCGCGCTCATCTCCGGCGGACTCGTCCTCGTGCTGCTGGGACTTGCCAACATCGCGAGCCAGCCGGCGAGCATGCTGCTCGATGTGGCAGCCCCCATAGCCATCGGAGCGGCGCTGCTCGCACTGTTCTGCAAGCGCACCCTGCGCCGGAGCGCCGATCCCCTCGTCGACATCCGCCTGTTCTCGCATATCAACCAGCGCGCCTCGGGCAGCGCCTCGTTCTTCTTCGGCATATGCCTCTACGCGGCGCAGTTCGTGCTGCCGCTCTGGTGGCAGCAGCTCCGCGGGGCAAGCGTGTTCGAGACGGGCACCTACATGATGGCTCAGGGCGTCGGCGTCCTCGTGAGCAGGCTTTTCGTCACGCGCGTCATCGAGCGTCTCGGGCACCGCAGGACCTCGGTCGCTTCCTTCATCCTGCTCGCTGCGACGACGGCGGTGTTCTGCCTGGCGACGACCGCACCGGTACCCGCGCTGCTCGTGCTCCTCTTCGTGCGCGGCATCGCCCAGGGCACCGTCAACATTCCCATCAACTCCGCCATCTACGTGGGACTCGCGCCGGAGCAGATTCCCCACGCCACCATGCTCTCGCGCATCATGCAGCAGGTCGGCTCGTCGTTCGGCACGGCGCTCGTGGCCATGACGCTGCAGACGGTCTCGATAGCCACGGGCGGAACGGGCGGGAGCAGCACACTCGAGGGATTCACGGCGGCAATCGGCGTGCTCGCAGCGGCAGCGCTCATCGGCGCTGTCGTGGCATGCGCGCTGCCGCGCAGCGAGGATGATGTGCGCTGAGCACTCATGCCACTTGACCTCAACCATCTCCATCCTTAAAAACAAGGCGGCCGGACTTCACGATCGAAGCCCGGCCGCACGATGTCATCGGCGGGGCCGCACGCAAACGGCCCCGCTTGGAAGGGAGAGGAACTAGTCCAAAAACGCCTCGTTGAGCGTCACGCCGAAGTCGCGGGCGATGGCGCGCAGGGAGTCGTCGGTGATGGTCTGCAGAACCGGCTGGCCGGTCGAGAGCACCTTCACGTGGATCTCCGCGCTCTTCTCGATGGTGTGCGCGAGGCCGAAGGTCGTATCGAAGTCCGGACCCGAGGCGAACAGTCCGTGCTGAGCCCACACCGCGGCCTGGTAGGTCTCCATGAGCTCGCTCGTGGCGCGGGCGATGTCCACGCCGCCCGGCACCATCCACGGCACCACGCCCACGCCCTCGGGGAAGACCACGGGGCACTCGGTCGCGCTCTGCCAGAGCGGACGGGTGAAGTCGCGCGCATTCAGCGGCGGCACGTAGGTGAGTGCGATCACGTTGGTGGTGTGGCTGTGGTAGATGACGCGATTCGCCCCATCCGTCACGCGCTTGCGCACACTGTGGTTCATGAAGTGCGTAGGGAACTCGCTCGTGGGCACGGCACCGCCCTCGAAGCCCCACACGCTGCGCCATGCGCTACCGGCGTCGTTGATCTCCACGATGCCGATGTTGTACGCAGGATCGAGCGGCACGTTGCGGAAGTACTTGCCCGAGCCGGTGGTGATGAAGTACTCCCCCGCCAGGTTCTCGCAGGTAACGCCCATCTCGTGTCAGTCGCTGGGCACCTCGGCGAACGCGGGGCGCGCCGCCTCGACATCCTCGTCGCGCATGCGGTAGGTCAGGTTGCCGCCGTTGCGCTCGTGCCAGCCCTGCAGCCAGCCGTCCTCGCACATGCGGATGAAACCCTCGAGTGCAGGTGTCTTCAAGATATCGGTCATGGTCATAGTCCTCTCTACTCATGTTTCGGGGCATTCGCCCTGGCTTTACCTAAACCTGCAGCCCGCTGCAGGAAAGACGCGTGTCCCGTCTGGCCTCTTTCACCGATCCGGACGGGCGAGCCCGACCTGCTTCCAGCGGGTTTGCGGGACAGATCAGCGGCACACCACCTCGACGGGCACGCCGAGGATCTTGGCGACCTTTAGGATGGTGTCCGTGTGGCTGCCGAGCGCCGCCGCCATGTGGTGCGTGGGGCCGGTCTCGTTCCAGCGGTTCATGAACTCGCGCGCACCGATCGAGAACTTCATGCGCATGTTCGTGTCGCCGAACGTGAAGATCGGACCGTCGACGTTTTCGCCCTCGGCCACGACGAACTTGAAGTTGCCGTTGCCGTCCTGCGTGATGCCCAGGTACGTCACGGTGCCCAGGCCCGAGTAGAACTGCGTGAGGTAGCCGCCGCCGGTCTTGCCGTGGAACACCGGCACCACCTTGAGCGTCGGCTTCCTCGCGGTGGAGATGTCCGCATCGCCCGAGCCGGAGTGACCGATGATGACGACGTCCTCGGGGAAGTCGATGGAGTACATCTCGGAGAGCTGGCCGGTGCCTGCGATGGTCTTCAGGATGCTCATGGCGATGGCGACCTTCATATCGCCCTCGACCGCGCACGCCGTGCCCTGCTTGATGAGCATCGAAAATGCCGGGATGAGCATGGAGTCGAGCACACCCGCCTTGCCCTGGGCATAGCCGTCGTAGTGGCTCGCCACGAGGCCGATCTGCTCATCTTTGACCCACTGCTCGAAGGCGAGCACGTAGCGGGCCATCTCCTGGATGGGCTCGTCGGAAACGCTGGCGCCGCCCTCCACGTCGAAGGTGTCGAGGATCTCCGCCGCCTTGGCGTCGATGGCAGCCTGGTCGGTAATGCCCTCGTCGATGGCCCACATCTTCTCCCAGTCGAACTGCTTGGTGTAGAGGCCCAGGCGGTTGTAGAGATTCGTCTCGTCGATATAGAGGTCCATCATGCCCGGGTACGGACGGCCGATCTGGGCGATGTTCGTGCGGCGCAGGCGGCGGCGCACCTGGGCGGCACGGCACCATTCATCGAGCTGGCGGGCAACCTGCGGGTCGCCACCCTCCACGACGCCCGTGATCACGGCATGACGCTTGCCGGCGCGGTTGAGGTCGGCCACGACCTCTCCAGGGGCACCGCAGGCATACAGGTCGCCCAGCCAGGTGGGGATGTCGGTGTTCGCGTAGTCGGGCTGCGCCTTCTTCTGCACGTTGACCACCACGACGGGCACGTTCAGGTCGCGCACCGCGGGCAGCACGTTATAGGACGTGGCGTAGGTGAGCATCTGCAGGATCACCAGATCCACGTCGGCTGCGCGGAACAGGTCGCCTGCATCCTGCGCCTGCTCCTTGGTGGTCACCATGCCGCCGTCCACGAGCTCGACCGTCGTGGGCAGCGTCGCCTTGAAGTCGGCGTACTGCTGCTCGAAGTTGGGTACGAGCTGGGGGAACTGGGGCAGATAGGCGCCGAGCGCGATGGCGAACACGCCGACCTTCGCCTTGGTCTCGACGAGCGGGGCGCACGTTGGCATGGGTGCGCTCTTGTGATTTGCAGACATCGTTTTCCTCGTTTCCTTCGTCGTTTCAATCCGTCGTGCGTGACGCGCGCCGGATAAATCGTTTTCTCCAACCAGGCAGACAGCAGAGTCGGAGGGATCCGCTGCGCATCCGGCTGTCCCCCTAGCGCTGCGGCTCGATCTCTTTGATCTCGAAGCTCTGGCGCACCAGCGCGCGGGCCGCGGGCAGGCCGGCAACCCCGCCCGTCGCGATAAGCTGGACCATGATGTTGCCGAGAGCCGTGCCCTCGACGGGACCTGCGTACACCGGAATGCCGCAGGCGTTTGCCGTTACCTGGTTGAGATATGCGTTCTGGCAGCCACCGCCGACGATGTTGATGCGGCGATACGTCGTTCCGGTAAGCCGAGAAAGATCGGCGACGGCACCGGCATACGCTTTCGCCAGCGAGCAGAAGATGCATTGCATGAGCTCGCCGATCGTCTCCGGCACGCGCTGGCCGGTGTCGTAGCATGCATCGCGGACCTCGTCGATCATGGACGCCGGGGCCAGGAAGCGCTGGTCGTTGACGTCCACGAGCGAAGGCTCGCCCTCAGCAGCAGCGGCCATGTCGGCAAGCTCGGCGAAACTCGGGGCATCGCCGTCACGGACGATCAGTTCGCGCCGCACGCACTGAGCCATCCACAGACCCATGATGTTCTTGAGGTAGCGGTACGTTCCGTAGGCACCGCCCTCGTTGGTGAAGTTGAGCTCGCGGCTTTCCGATGTAAGCACGGGCTCCGTATTCTCAACGCCGATCAGGCTCCACGTGCCGCTCGACATGAAGACCGACTGCGCATCCGGTGCAGGCACGGCGAGCCAGGCAGATCCGGTGTCGTGCGTCGCCGGGGCGATCACGCGGCAATCGAAACCGACACGTTCGCGAATATCGGCTTTGAGCTGACCCAGGGACGCTCCAGGCTGCACGATCTTCGGGAACAGCGCGCGATCGATACCCAACCGATCGATAAGCTCCCCTCCCAATCGCGCGTCTCCGCACTCACGAGCGCCGTGGTCGAGGCATTGGTGTACTCGCACGCCTGGGTTCCCGTCAGCCGATAGGCGAGGTAATCGGACACCATCAGCAGCGCGCTCGCGGCGGCAAGCTGCTCGGGATGCTCGTGCTTGAGCGCCGCAAGCTGATATGCCGTGTTGAACGATTGATACTGGATACCGCAGCGGGCGTAGTGCTCATCGAACGGAAGGATGCCCGCGCGCTCCAGCTCGTCGCGCACGCCTTCGGTGCGGGCATCGCGATAGGCGACCGCATCGCCCAGGCGCTCCCCCGCCGCATTGAGCAGGACGAAGTCGACCGCCCAGGTATCGATGCCCATCGTATCGGGCACAAGACCGCGCTCCGCACAGGCCTTGAGACCCAAGACCACCTGCTCGAACAGATTGTCGATGTCCCAGCACAGGTGGCCGCCGCGCTCCACGAGCTTGTTCTCGAATCGATGGACCTCGGTCAACTGGAGGCGATCCTCCACGACCTCGCCTACGATATGGCGGCCACTCGATGCGCCGATATCGATTGCCAGATGTCGCATCTTTTTGCTCACTCCCCTGCTCATCCGCTCGCCTGTTGTATTGATTTGCAGTATATTTAGGTCTATGACTTAGCTCTATACAGCAAGTTCTCTTTGTCTTTTCGATATATCGCACCGGAGGATTCATGCTGTCGTACAACTTGGACATCGACGAGCGCAGCACCTGGCTCAGAACGACTCCCGGCGAGCACGAGCTTGCGCAACCGTTCTTCTGCACCGAGCAGGGGGAATTCTTCGCTCGAAGCGGCTTTTTCACCGAGCGCTCCGATAAGGACAGCTACGAGCTGTTCTACACCTTTGACGGCTGCGGAGTCCTCGAGCAGGGCGGCAAACGGACCGTGCTTCACCGGGGATCCGCCCTGCTCATCGACTGCCGGACGCCCCAGCGTTACCGCACGGCGCAATCGTCGAGCCGTTGGCATCATCTGTGGGCCCATGTTGACGGGCCAGGAGTGGACGAGTTCGCCAAGATGCTGGATGTCGGGGCCCTCAAACCCACCTATCTCGCCGAACCCATCGTGCGCAAGCACATGGCGGCGATCGCCGCGAACCTAGAGCTGCCCGGCATGCTGCCTACCACGGTCATCGGCCTTTCCATTCACAGCCTTCTCGCCGAGATGGTGGGATCGGCGCAGACGACAGATGAGAGCGCGGCGGGAGATGAGGCTGTGCGCCGTGCCTGTGCGCTGATCGAGTCCGCCTACACCGAGGAGATCTCGCTCGACGACATCGCCGCGGGGGCCAATGTCAGCAAGTCCTACTTGCTCAAGCTGTTCCGCAAGCACATGGGGACCACACCCTATGAATACCTGCTGCGCTACCGCATCACACGCGCCAAGGAGCTGCTCGCCGAGACGACGGACAAGGTCGGCTCCATCGCGCTGGCAGTGGGGTTCAACAGCGAGAGCAACTTCTCCTATCGCTTCTCCAAGATGACGGGGCAGAGCCCGCGCGCCTATCGAGAGAGCTGCCCGAAACCCGTTGTCCAGTAGGCTTTGCGCTCGCCCGTCCGCCCACGATGGCGCGGAGCGGGGGGGTCGAGTGCGCTTCTTGCAGGCCATCGCGTTTAAAACGGTGGCGCGCGTGGTAGAATACGTAATCCACGGTCGCGTGCGGCCGTGAGCACATTGACAGGTCGAGCGGCTGCGCCGCCCGGTCAACCCAAGGGGCCGACTGGTTTCGACACGATAGTTCTGAGAGAGGAAGCAGGCCGTGGTCTCCTCGCCCACGTTAAACAGGGGTACCGTCAAAATGAATTGACAAGAATTCTTCTTATGAGCCCCAGCTGGCTCTCGCTGCTTAGTTTTTAATTGCAGCGCGTCGCACTCGGGAGGTTCCCCGACCCGAGTCCGATGTCATTTAAGGGGAATGCTCCCGCGCACGTAACCGGTATGGCGCGGGCTAAGACCGAACCGGTTAGGGCGCCGCGAGCGTGTCGCTGCGCGCAACGCGTCCGAGACTAAAACAGCGACTGAGCCTGGAGATGCCGATCAGGGGGCTTTCGTGGACCGGAGTTCGATTCTCCGCGGCTCCACCAAAAGGAACGAGCAGGTAGATAGCAGTATCTACCTGCTTTTTTATTCTCGGAAGCACACCCGCGGAGAATCGAACTCTGCGCAGGGTGCGAGCGTCAAGCGAAGAGCCCGGCGGGCTCTTCGTAGCGAGCAGGCGAGGGCGCGCAAGCGCCCGAAGCCGGTGCGGATCCGCGCAGCGGATACGCGGATTCTCCGCGGCTCCACCAAAAGGAACGAGCAGGTAGATAGCAGTATCTACCTGCTTTTTTATTCTCGGAAGCACACCCGCGGAGAATCGAACTCTGCGCAGGGCGCGAGCGTCAAGCGAAGAGCCCGGCGGGCTCTTCGTAGCGAGCAGGAGCGCATCAGGCTCACATCCAGAGCGCATGTGCGCTATCGGAACACCGTGCAGGGCTTGGTTGTGCGCTATCGGAACACATGGCGACCTGAGACGTTCCCTTAGCGCACAGGCACCAGCGCGCCGTGTTCCGAAAACGCACATGTCCCTTTTCAGGACGGAGATGAAAGCGGACATCCGCGGATGTCCGCTTTCATCTCCGTCCTGAAAAGGGACATGTGCGGGAATCGCGCACGTAAATGGACATAAATACGACCATTTTGGACAGCTGGACCCGCACATCTTCGGTAAGCGCAATTGTTTATTCGGCGAACGGTAGTTTTGAAATAGCTGGAATCGATTTCAATTCACCCCATCTGACCTTGTGGTTTTGCGTTTTACCAGCAAAATAACCCACCGAAGCGCTTATCTTCACATACGTGAAGACTCCATCACAAATCTTGAATGGGGCTGGACACGACCGGTATCGTTCTCATCGCATTATGTTTGCCCTCGTATTTGGAGGTTTACACATGAACGCACAGAACGCACAGCTCGCCGGTGCCCTCGTCGGCCTTGGCGCTACCATTACCCAGGCCATGGACGAGATCGAGGACTTCGTTCCCTGCGGCCACCCCGCTTCCGTCATCATCGACGGCCTCTCCGCTCTCGATAAGACGCTCTCTGACGACCAGCGCAACGAGCACATGAGCACCGTCACGGGTCTGATCGACCACGTGAGCGAGAAGCGCGGCGTGCCCGCCCACTCCATCGCCGATATGGTCGAGCTCGGCGGTATCAAGACCCAGCTCCTCGGCGAGCTCCAGGACGTCGCCCTCGCCGTCAAGGACAAGACGAACGAGAACCAGAACGTCAACGCGTGGATCTACCGCTCCCTGGCCGCTATCGAGCGCAACGGAAACCTCGAGGCCGCCGAGCGCATGGCCGAGGTCCAGGTCATCAAGGCCGCCGTCTCGACGCTCTAGTCTTCGCGCTCCGACTTAGACGGACAACATACGATTATTGATCAGGCGCCTCGCGCTATGGTCACTCGACAGCTTGCATACGGCGGCGTCTTTAGAGACGTCGCCGTTTTTGCTAAATAGCCGTGAACATCCCTCGTCGCCGCGTGAAGGCTCCGAGCACCAAGCGTTCATCTCTGAGGTTCTTCGTTATCGGCCGCCTGACACGGGGTACAATGAGAGAAGCGGCAGAGCCCGTATCTAGGCTACGGGCGGCGCTTAGTTTTGGTAGGGGTCAGGTTCCAGCTGACCCCTATTTCTTTCTACGCTCCATCCGTCTTCGCTTATGGTCCCGCCTGATTTTGAGCACAAGCCCGACGATCAGAAGTGCGCAATACACCGACTGCAGGATTTCGAGAATATCCTTTGTGCCAAAGGTATCCATAGGCAAAACCTCCCAACCTGGACGCAGCCTCGGCTAGGGATCTGATAAGGAAGCGTCACCCGCGAACGGACTCTACCGCGCATCCGATTATGCCATGAATCCCGCAATGTCCAATTTAGCTGTTTTCCCAGTTAAACAAGTATTTTTACGTTGTTTGATATGTGTTGGAGCTCCCTTGAAAACGCGTGTTTTGCCCTCGAGATACAAAAATCCCCCGGCGGTGGGGCCGGGGGATCTCATAGCGTAAAACCCTGTGAAAACCGTCTCTACGACAGGCTTGCGCGCAGCAGCTCGTTGAAGAGCTTGGGGTTGCCCTGACCGCGGCTTGCCTTCATGCACTGGCCCACGAGGAAGCCGAGCACCTTCTGGTTGCCATCGCGGTACTGCTGAGCCTGGTCGGCACAACGTGCCAGTACCTCGTCGACGATGGGCTGCAGCGCACCGGCGTCGCTCACCTGGCGCATGCCCCGCTCATCCACGATCTTCTCGGGGTCCTCGCCAGACTCCGCCATGAGGCCGAAGACCTCATGCGCCTGGTTGGAGCTGATGGCGTCCTCGGCCAGCAGCTTGGCCAGCGAGGCAACCTGAGCCGGCGCGATACCGCAGTCGGCGATACCGCCCTCGACGCCCTTCAGGTAAGCGGCAAGCTCGTTCACGATGAGGTTCGCCACCGCCTGGGCAGGCTTGCCCGAAAGGCCGGCGGCCGACTCCTCGAAGAACGCCGCGGTCTCCGGGTCGCCAGCGATCTGCTCGGCGTCGGCGCGCTTGATGCCGAAATCGGCCTCAAAGCGATCGCGCTTGGCGTCGGGCAGCTCGGGAATCTCGGAACGGCAGTGCTCGATGAACTCGTCGGACAGGTCGAACGGCGCCAGGTCGGGATCGGGGAACAGACGGTAGTCGTCGGCCGTCTCCTTGACGCGCATGACCACCGTGCGCTTGCGGCCCGGCTCCCAGTGGCGCGTCTCCTGGTAGATGATGCCACCCTCCTCGAGAACCTCGGCCTGACGGCAGATCTCGTAAGCCAGGCCGTCATGCAGCGCCTTGAAGGAGTTCAGGTTCTTGAGCTCGGTCTTGGTGCCCAGCTTCGTCTCGCCGCGGCGGCGCAGCGAGACGTTGCCGTCGCAGCGCATCGAACCGTGCTCCATGGAGCAGTCGGAGATGCCGAGCGTCAGGAAGATGCGGCGGAGCTTCTCCATGAACAGGCGCGCCTCCTCGGGCGTGCGCAGGTCGGGCTCGGTCACGAGCTCGATAAGCGGCGTGCCGCAGCGGTTGTAGTCGATGAGCGACTCGCTGGCCGCGGCGATGCGGCCCTCCTCGCCGCCCACGTGCACCATCTTGGCGGCATCTTCCTCCATGTGGATGCGCAGGATGCGGATAGGCACCGTGTAGGAGCCGTCCTCGTGGCGCTCGGGCAGGGCGAGGTTCGCGGTGTCGTATCCGCTCATGCCGGCAAGCGCACCGCCGCGGGTCTCCCCGCCCTCGCGCATCTGCTGAGCCATGGCGGTGGACAGGCCCTCGGCGTTCGCGGACGCGCTCGCCAGGCTCAGGCCCTCCGCCTCGCCGAACGCGCAGTCGGGACGCTCGGCGGCACCGCGTCCCGTAACCTCCAGATCCAGGCGGCCGTGCATGCAAAACGCCACGGGACCCTGTGTGGTCTGGAAGTTCTTGGCCATATCGGGATAGAAGTAGTGCTTGCGGTAGAACATCGAGCGCTTCTGGATCTCGCAGTTCGTGGCGAGACCGGCCTTCACGATGCTCTCGATCGCACGCTTGTTGGGCACCGGCAGCGCGCCGGGCAGACCCAGGCACACCGGACACACGTTGGCGTTCGGCTCATCCTCATGGGAGAGCTTGCAATTGCAGAACATCTTCGTGTCGAGCGCCGTGAGCTCGGTGTGGATCTCGAGGCCGATGACGGCCTCCCAGTCCTTCAGGACCTCGGAGAGCTCCTTCATGCGAGCTCACCTCCCTTCCCGGCAAACGCAGGGGCAACGGAAAGCGCCGGCGCCCCCTTGGAAGCATCGGCGAGGCCGCGCTCGAGCGCGCGGGCGAACATCAGCAGCGTGCGGTCCTTGAAGGCGGGGCCGACGAGCTGCGCCGCGACGGGCAGCTGCGAATCGGCGCCCAGCCCCAGCGGCACGGACACGCCGCCGTTGCCGGCGATGTTGATGGAGATGGTGTACAGGTCGGCCAGGTACATCTGCGTGGGGTCCGAGATCTCGCCGTGCTTCCACGCGGTGCGCGGGGATGACGGCATGAGGATCACGTCGCACTTCTCGTACGCGGCGTTGTAGTCGGCTGTGATGAGCGTGCGGGCCTTCTGTGCGGCGTAGTAGTACTTGTCGTACACGCCGGAGGAAAGCAGGTAGGCGCCCAGCAGCTGGCGGCGCTTCGCTTCGGCACCGAAGCCGTGCGCGCGCGACAGCGAGCTCTGCGCGTCGAGATTCGCGCAGTCGGGCTCCTGATAGCCGTAGCGGATGCCATCGAAGCGCGCGAGGTTGGAGAAGGCCTCGGCAGGGCCGATAACGTAGTACGCGGCGATGGCGGCATCCAGATGCGGCAGCTCGACCTCGACGAGCTCGGCGCCCTGGGCCTCGAGCTGCTTGGCGGCACCCTCTACAGCGGCGCGGACCTCGGGCGTCAGGCCCTCGGCCTCCATAAACGCGGGAATGATACCCACGCGCTTGCCCTCGATGGAATCGTTCAGGTGCTCGCAGAAATCCACGGCGCAGTCCTGGCTCGTGCCGTCGTAGGGGTCGCGGCCGGCGCCCACAAGCGCGTTCATGGCAAGCGCGACATCCTCGACCGTGCGACCGAAGGGCCCCACCTGATCGAGCGAGCTGCCGAAGGCGACCACGCCGTAGCGTGACACGGCTCCATACGTGGGCTTCATGCCCACAACGCCGCAGAGCGCAGCGGGCTGGCGGATGGATCCGCCGGTATCGGAACCGAGCGCCAGCGGAACCTCGCCCGCAGCAACAGCCGCAGCGGAACCGCCCGACGAACCGCCGGGAATACGGCCGGTGTCCCACGGGTTGTTGGTGGGATGGAACGCCGAGCTCTCCGTGGAGGAGCCGAAGGCGAACTCGTCCATATTGGCCTTGCCCACCGGCACGCAGCCGGCATCGAGCATGCGCTGCACACAGGTGGCGGTGTACACGCTCTCGTAGGTCTCGAGCATGCGGGAGGCGCAGGTGGTGCGCGTACCCACGAGATTCATATTGTCCTTGATGGCCAGGGGCACGCCCGCAAGCGGCGGCAGGGGCTTGCCGGCCGCGCGATCGGCGTCGATGCGGTCGGCAGCCGCGAGCGCGAGCTCGGGCGACACCTGCAGAAACGCCTGGACTGCATCCTCGCGCGCCGCGATGGCATCCAGCGAGGCAGTCGCGACCTCGCGGGCGGTGAAGTCGCCCGCGGCGATGCCGGCAGCGATCTGGGCAGCAGAAAGGGTGTCGAAGCTCGTTGCCATTATCGATCGCCCCCCTCTCCCAGAATCGAGGGCACGCGGAAGTAGCGATCGCGCGCGCTTCCGGCATTCTCGAGAGCAACGTCGAGCGACAGGGCACGGGCCGCGAGCCCCGCGTCCTCGCGCATGACGTTGGCAAGGTCGCCGATGGGATGGAACGTGGGCTCCACGTCGGGCAGGTCGTACTCGAGCACCGGCGCGAGGATATCCACCGCGTCGTTGAGATAGGCGGTCATCTGCGCAAGCTCGTCGCCCTCAAGCGCGATGCGAGCGTAATCGGCGATGCCGCGCACGTCGGTTTCGGTGAGTGCCATGGGCGCTCTCCTTCCGTTTTCGGTCGAACGCTCACCATTATACGCAAGCGAATCGCAGCACCGCAGGTGAGCGCAAAGGCGTAACCAACACGACCCGATAGACAGCCTTGAATCAGAAACCGCCCCGCGATGGCATTCGCTTTACGAAAGGGCGCCGCAGCAGATGCCGCGGCGCCCCGAGTAAACGATATGGCTGTGCAGCCGGAAGGCCTACGGAAGAACCTTCAGCAGCTCCTCCTTGGTCTCCTCCTCGTTGCCACCCACGATGGTGATGTCGATGAGGTCGCCCTTGTTGGCATCAAGCGTCAGCATCTCCATGAGGTCGCGGCCGGAGGCCGTCTTGCCGTTGAAGGAAATCTGAACGTCGCTCGAGCACTTGGTCAGCGTATAGGCGACCAGAGCGACCGGACGCGCATGCAGGCCCTCTTCGGCCTCGATGAGATGCTGGAACTTGATCATGGTGTACCTCCTGCGTCAAAGCTGACGGCTCAAACAACAAGCCTTAACAGATAACTATACGCCAAGCGAGTAGCACGTTCATCGGCGATTGACACCCAGACCGGTGACCGGCAGCAACCGCTACGGAAGCGTCGTCTTCAGAAGCTCGGCCACCTGCTGCTCGTCGGCCCCCTCGACGGTCACGAGGAGCTCGTCGCCTCCGCGCGCCTCGAGGCCGAGCATGCCCAGCAGGTCGCGCGCATCCGCCGTGCGCCCATGAAGCCCCAGCTCGACCGCGCTGCTTGCGGTGGCAAGCGCCGCAGCGATGGACGCGATCGGGCGGGCATGCAGGCCCTGCGGATCGTTGATGACATGTGAGAACTGAATCACCGGTTCCTCCTGGTGGCTGGATGACGCATATCGAGCGAAAAGCGGGCAGCACGCTCATGCATGCCACCCGCTTACACGAGATGAAGGAAGCCTACTTCGTGATCTTGAGCACGGAAGCGCCGGCGGACACGGTCGACTCGGCGTCGACGGTCAGCGCGACGTCGGCGAACGAGGCCGAGTTGGAAACGGCGCACACGACGCAGTCGGGGTGACCGGCCTCGGCGATGGCGGCCTTGCTCATCTTGATGACGGGCTGGCCGGCCTTGACCTTGTCGCCCTGGCTCACGTAACCGGTGAAGCCCTTGCCCTCCATATCCACCGTGTCGATACCGATATGGACGAGGACCTCGATGCCGTTATCGCCGGTGATGCCCACGGCGTGGCCCATGGTCACGGTCACGGTGCCGGAAACCGGAGAGTAGACGGTCTCGTCGTCGGGCCAGATGGCGCAGCCCTTGCCCACAACCTCGCCGGAGAACACCGGATCGGGCACGTCGGTCATCTTGATGACGCGACCGGTCACCGGGGCGCACACGATGTCGGCGGCCTCCTGCGCGGTCACGGAAGCGGGGCCGGCGGGCGCGGCGTCAGCCTTCTTCTTGAACATGTCGAACAGTCCCATGAGAATCACTCCTTACTTCGCGGGGCTCCCCTGTCTTATCAACCCCGTAGTTAGACCTTACTTTACCGCTCTAAACAAGACCTAGATGCGAAAAAGCGTTCCAAAGGCCGTCTTTATCCACGTCAGTGGTTACGAAGTCCGCGGCCGCTTTGGCCTCTTCGCCCCCGCTGCCCATGCAGACGCTCGTCGCGCAGGCCTCGAACATCGGGATATCGACCTTGGCGTCGCCCATGGCGATGGTGTCTGCCATATCGGTGCCGAGGGCCTCGACGGCCTTGTGGACCGCCACAGCCTTGTCGATATCCTTGGTGGCGACATCGCCGAACAGCGCGAGCTCGCCCGCGCCGCCCCAGGTGCCGACCTTCATGTCGGAGAACTCCTCGATGGCGTCCAGATAATCCTGGTAGCTGGAGAGGACGAAGCTCACCTTGTTCACGTCGTCGCGGTACAGCTCGCCGTCGTAGACCATGCCGTGCATGACGTCGTCGGTCTCGAGCTGGTCAGCGTTTTCCACGCCCTTGCGCCCCATATAGAGCTGAAGGACCGGGCGCGCCGCCTCGCGGAAGCGCTCGCTGGCGAACAGGCCGTTGTTGGACTCGAGATAGAACTCGAGCCCGCGCTCGTGGCACCAGTCCACGATATGGCGGCACTGCCCGGCATCGATATGCACGTGCATGATCACCTGGTCGTCGACCTCGACATAGCTGCCGTTGCCGCCGACCATGCCGTCGAATCCGATCTCGGTGAGCTCGGGCGGATTCTCCGCCTTGCTGCGGCCGGTGCACATGAGCACCTTGTGGCCATTGGCGCGCGCCGTGCGGATGGCGCGCTTCGCGGACTCGGGAATCACGTTCTCGTATGTGGTGATGGTCCCGTCCACATCAAGGAACACGACCTTGCTGTCGGACAACGCAATCTCCTTTCCGATGTCCACTTTCAGGACGGAGATGAAAGAGGACATTGATGGAATGGGGCCAGATGCGGACCCGCTGCGGACCGGCAATGTCCACTTTCATCTCCGTCCTGAAAGTGGACAGGCCCGGATGTACGGCCGGCTGAGGTGCGCCAGATCGCCCTGAAAGAGGAGGGCGCACGCCTAGCGTGCGGCGCCCGACGATTGAAGGGCGAGGTGGCGTGCCTCAGTCCGGCCGGTCGTCAGGAAGGCCTACAGGCCTTCCGTGCCGTTACTCTTGATGATCTGCTGGTAGGCGTAGAAGCTGTCCTTGCGGGTGCGCTCGTAGGTGCCGGTGCCGTCGTCGTGCTTGTCGACGTAGATGAAGCCGTAGCGCTTGCGCATCTCGCCGGTGCCGGCGGACACGAGGTCGATGGGGCCCCACCAGGTGTAGCCGATGAGGTCGACGCCGTCGTCGATGGCCTCGCCCATGGCGCGGACGTGCTTCTTCAGGTACTCGATGCGGTAGCCGTCGTGGATCTTGCCGTCCTCGGTGACCTCGTCGCGCGCGCCCATGCCGTTCTCCACGACCATCAGCGGGATCTGGTAGCGGTCGTAGATGACGTTCAGCGCGTAGCGCAGGCCGGTCGGGTCGATCTGCCAGCCCCACTCGGTGCTCTCGAGGTAGGGATTCTTGCCGCCGAAGGTCATGTTGCCCTGCGTCTGCTCCACATCATGGGTGCCCACGATGTTGGACATGTAGTAGCTGAAGGTGTAGAAGTCGACCTTGCCGGCGGCGATGTCGTCCATATCTCCCTCGACGATGTCGAGCTCGATGTCGTTCTCGCGCCAGTAGCGCTTGGCATAGGACGGATAGTAGCCGCGGACCTGAACATCGGAGCAGTACCAGTTCATCTGGCGCATCTCGCACTCGCAGGCCCAGATGTCCGCCGGGTCGCAGGTTGCCGGATAGCTCAGGATGAAGCAGTCCATGTTGCCCATCTTGAACTGCGGGTACTTCTCGTGCGCGAGGCGCACGACGCGGCCGGACGCCACGAACTGGTGATGCAGGGCTTGGAAGCGCTGCTGAGCGGTGGTCTTGGCCTCGGAGGCGGGGCCCTCGAAGCCGCGGATCATGCTGGTCTCGAACAGGTTGCCCATGTCGGAGGTGCCGCAGTTGATCTCGTTGAAGGTGAGCCAGTAGGTCACCTTGTCCCGGTAGCGCTCGAACACGGTGGCGCAGTACTTCACGAACAGGTCGATGAGCTCGCGGCTCTCCCAGCCGTTGTACCTCTCCACCAGGTGGTAGGGCATCTCGTAGTGCGAGAGCGTCACGAGCGGCTCGATGCCGTGCTTTTTGCACTCGTCGAAGACGCGGTCGTAGAAGGCGAGGCCGGCCTCGTTGGGCTCGGCGTCGTCGCCGTTGGGGAAGATGCGGCTCCAGGAGATGGACATGCGGAACATGGTGAAGCCCATCTCGGCGAACAGCGCGATGTCCTCGGCATAGCGGTGGTAGAAGTCGATGCCGTCGTGGTTGGGATAGAACTTGTCGGGATCGATCTCGATCGTGATCTCGCGCGGCTTCTCGTAGCTGCCGCCCAGGAAGTGGTCGTCAACGGACGGGCCACGGCCGTCCACGTTCCACGCACCCTCGAACTGGTTAGCGGCGGTGGCGCCACCCCAGAAGAAGCCCTTAGGGAACACAACTGCCATATGCAATCTCCTTTCTAGAGAAGAAACCTTACGTTTTGCGGAGGGGCGACAAGTTTGTACCTGGCCCCATCTTGTCGGGCAACGGAGACGGCTCTTCGTAGTGCCCGAGATTCGCCTGAAAGAGGAGGGAGCACGCCTTGCGTGCGGCGACCGACGATTGAAGGCGAAGGTCGGGCGCTACGGAGAGCCGATCGGGTCCGTCACCTTTTAGGCCAGGTCGGCGCCGTTGGACTCGATAACTTTCTTGTACCAGTAGAAGCTGTCCTTGCGGCTGCGCGCGAGGGTGCCCGTGCCGTCGTCGTACTTGTCGACGAACACGAAGCCGTAGCGCTTGGCCATCTCGCCGGTAGAGGCGGACACCAGGTCGGTGCAGCCCCAGGGCGTGTAACCGATGAGGTCCACGCCGTCGGCCACGGCATCGCGCATGCACTCGATGTGGCGACGCAGGTAGTCGATGCGGTAGCTGTCGTGGATGGAGCCGTCCTCCTCCACCTTGTCGAAGGCGCCAAGACCGTTCTCCACCACCATCAGCGGAATCTGGTAGCGGGCGTAGATTTCGTTCAGCGACCAGCGCAGGCCCTCCGGATCGATCTGCCAGCCCCAGTCGGAGCTCTCCAGATACGGGTTCTTAACACCGCCGATGAGGTTACCCTCGATGCCGGCGAGACTCGGGTCGGTCGAGACCGCGGTGCTCATGTAGTAGCTGAAAGTGTAGAAGTCCACGGTGCCCTCGGCCAGCGCCTCGATATCGCCGGGTTCCATGGCGATCTTCACGCCCTGCTCGTCCCAGATGCGCTGGGCAAAATAGGGGTAGGCACCGCGCACCTGGACATCGCCGCAGTACCAGTCCATGATGTCCATCTCGTACTGGGCAGAGAGCACATCGGCCGGGTTGCAGCTGTAGGGGTACTGCGCGGAGAACGCGATCATGCAGCCCATCTTGAACTGCGGGTAGTGCTCGTGCGCGTACTTGACGGCCAGGGCGCTCGCCACGAACTGATGGTGCAGCGCCTGGAAGCGCGCCTGCGGATTGTTGGGAATATCGAAGATGGAGCCCTCGAAGCCCTTGATGGTGCCGGTGGAGAGCACTGCACCAAACGGCTGCGTGCCCGCGTTGATCTCATTGAAGGTCAGCCAGTATGTAACCTTGTCCTGATAGCGCTCGAAAATCGCGCGGCAGTAGTTGAGGTAGTACTCGATGCACTCGCGACCCTCCCAGCCGTTGCACTTCTCCACCAGCGCATAGGGCATCTCGTAGTGCGAGATGGTCACGAGCGGCTCGATATCGTGCGCGCGCAGCTCGTCGAAGACGCGGTCGTAGAAGGCAAGGCCGGCCTCGTTGGGCTCGGACTCCATACCCGTCGGGAAGATCCGCGTCCAGTTGATGGACAGGCGGAAGACCTTAAAGCCCATCTCGGCGTAGAGGGCGATGTCCTCCTTGTAGTGGTGGTAGAAATCGGTCGCCTCGCGGGAGGGATAGAGCGTGCCCTCCTCGAAGCCGATCGTCACGCGCTTGGGGCTCGTGTGCGTACCGTTCGTGCAGTGGTCGGACACCGACGCGCCCTTGCCGTCGACATCCCACGCGCCCTCGAACTGATTCGCGGCGGTCGCGCCGCCCCAGAGGAAGCCTTCGGGGAAACCTGCTGCCATCTTCGCTCCTTTGCTCCGGGCGGCAAAACGCGACTCTTCCGCTGCGTGCCGCATTGCTGTTAACGGGCATCGACCGACGCGCCGTGCCGCATGTCAGTATCCCCCGCCGCGATTCCTCCTCGAGCGGAACCGGGGATTCCGACACTTCTTTTCGGTGCCCCGCCGTATGCGGGGCATGCGCGTTGATACGTTTTGATACACGTCGGGCGATGTCCGCCAACGGCTGTGCCTGTGCCGTTAACGGACGGGGCTGCCGTCGGACCCTAGAGGACGGCAGCCCCTGCTCATCCCCTCTCCCCTCAGAGAAAGGCGATGGACCATGATGCCGGGCTATCCCCTGCGCGAGCCCGGCATCTGGAACGCAAACTGTTGGACCTTAGGCCTGCTCGGGCTTGTAGGTCATGAACTCGATGGCGAAGGCCACGACGGCAGAGGCGACGCAGGCGATGATGGCGCTGATCATCATCGAGAAGCCCACGGTGCTCGCCGGGTCGGTCGGCAGGAAGGACAGCAGGTTGAAGATGCCCAGGCCGCCGGAGATGAAGACGGTGGCGCCGGTGATGCCGATGATGAGACCGCCCACGGCGGAGCCGATGCACGCGATGACGAACGGCTTCTTCTGCGGCAGGGCGATACCGTAGATGGCGGGCTCGGTGACGCCGAAGAAGAACGCGGAGATCATAGCGGGCAGGCAGATCTCACGGAACTGCGCATCCTTGTTCTTGAGGAACATGGCGAACAGGGCAGCACCCAGAGCGAAGGAGTGGCCGATCATGGAGGCCAGGATGAAATCGTGGCCAAGGGTGGTCAGGTTCACGATGCCGATGGGCACGAGCGACCAGTGGAAGCCGAAGATGACGAGGCACATCCAGAAGGCGCCAACGACGACGGAGCCGACGATGGAACCGACGACGGGCAGACCGAAGATGAGCTGGAAGATGGAGCTCAGGATGTTGGTGATGAGCGTGGCGACGGGGCCGATGATGAGGTAGCCGAGGACGACGGAAAGCGTCATGACCAGCAGCGGCGTGAAGAACATCTTCACGGAGTTGGGCATCCACTTCTTGGTCCAGCGCTCAACAACGGAGCCGAACCACACCATGAGCAGCACGGGGATGACCGAGCTGGTGTAGCCGGAGGCCGGCATGATGATGGGGATGCCCAAGAAGGTGGCATACCAGGAGAAGGTGCCGAAGAAGCCGAGGTCGACGCTACCGAGAACATCGCCACCGGTCAGGGCGACCATGGTCGGGTACACGAGGGCGACGCCGATGCCGAGCGCGGTGAACTCGTTCATCTTGAACTTGCGGGCCGCGGTGATGGCGAGCATCACGGGCAGGAAGTAGAACAGGCCGTCAGCGATGGTGTAGAGCACCGTGTAGGCGCCGTCGTTAGCGAACTCGGGATAGAACTGCGTGATGCAGGCGAGGATACCCTTCATGATACCCGCGGCGCAGAACGGGCCGAGGATGGGGGCGAAGATGCCCGAGATGAGGTCGATGGCGATGGCAGCGGGGGTCTTGGGGCCCTCAGCCTCCTCGACCTCGACGGCACCGCCCGCGGCGACGCCGGAAACCTTGATGAACTGCTCGTAGACGTCCTCGACCTTGTTGCCCACGACGACGTGGTACTGGCCGTTGGCGTTCATGACCTTGATGACGCCGGGGAGCTTCTCGATGACCTCGGTGTTGGCCTTGGTATCGTCCTTCAGCTTGAAACGCAGACGCGTGATGCAGTGCGTCAAGCCGTTGATGTTCTCCTTGCCGCCGACATTCTCAAGAATGTCCTGGCAAAGCTGGGTGTAATCCTTAGCCACGTTTCTCTCCTTCCATTATTTCAACTATGCATATGCGGCACGCCCGGGCCCTGGGCGCGTCTATTACCTACCGGGTCACCAGGAACCGGTTGAGGTACATCATGAGGTAGAGGCGCTCCTCGTTTCCGCAGGTGCGGCCGTAGCGCTCCTTCAGGTAGTCGCAGATGTAGCCTGTGCAGGCGCTGACCTCGGGGAAGTCGCTCGCGATGCGCGCGAACAGCCCCTTGTTCTGCGAGGAGACGGCCTCGCCGGTCGACAGGCGCTTGATGAGGTAGCGAAGATGGATGGCGAAGCGGTTGTAGTTGTACGACGCGCGGTCGATCTCGATGCCGAGGCACTCCTCGACGATATCGGTGACCTCGTCGATCGAGCGCATGGTCTTCTGGAAGTCGTGGAGGTCGTTATCGAACTCGGTACCCGCCTCGGCCGTGACGATGTGCATGGCGATCGAGCAGGCCTCGGTGGACGGCAGCTCGATGTCGCAGTGATCGCGCACGATGGCGATGCCCTTCTCGCCGACCTCGTACTCCTTGGGATAGATGGCGCGCACCGTCGAGGCGAGCGGGTTCTCGATGAAGATACCGTCTTCGAAGCGCTCGATGGCAAACTGCAGGTGGTCCGCCAGCGTAAGGAACAGATTGCGATTGAGCTCGCAATCGAGACTGTCCGCCGCAAGGCCAGCGATCTCTACGGCCGAGGTCATGACCTCAGGCTTGATGGAGGAGACTGCGGTGAGCACCTCGTTGTCCACATGGTGGAACACGGTCTGGATGCTGGATGTGTCCTCCAGCTCGTAGGGGGTGGCAGGGAATCCGATACCCTTGCCGAAGACAACAAGGTCGCTGCCGTCAGGTGCCTGGGCGAGCGCGACGTTGTTGTTGATCTTCTTGACGATGAGCATGAAAAAAACTCCCTGGGGCCAGCCTTGCGTGCATAGAGTTCGACCGGGGGTGGTTGGTCGAACGGCACGCAAATAATGCCTCCGGGGAGTAACAACTTTGCGCGACATAGAAGATACGGACTTTCGGAGAAATATCGCGCCCCCCACGGCGCGAACGGCAGGTATTTTTCCGTAAACGGTCGTGCAAGTTTGGGGACAGGTCCCAAACTTGCACGCGACACAGCAGAAAGGGCGCCGCGAAGCGCCCTTTCCACAATCCGTTACGCCCGGTACATATCCCCGGTTACGCCAGACCGCTCTCGATGAAAGTTTGGGACCTGTCCCCAAACTCTCAACAACGGAGACGGCCGGCTGAGGTGCCTCAGTCCGGCCGATCAGGTCAGTTAACTGTTAGGCCAGATCCTCGCCATTGGTGGAGATGACCTTCTTGTACCAGTCGAAGCTCTTCTTCTTGGAGCGCGCGAGGGTGCCGTTGCCGGCGTCATCGCGGTCGACGTAGATGAAGCCGTAGCGCTTGGACATCTCACCCGTGCTGGCGGAGACCAGGTCGATCGGGCCCCAGGTGGTGTAGCCGAGCATCTCGACGCCGTCCTCGGTGACGGCATCGCGCATAGCCTCGATGTGCTGGCGCAGGTAGTCGATGCGGTAGTCGTCATCGATGGTGCCGTCCGGATTCACCTCGTCCTTCGCGCCCAAGCCGTTCTCCACCACGAACAGCGGCTTCTGGTAGCGATCCCACAGGTCGTTGAGCGTAACGCGGAAACCGAGCGGATCGATGCCCCAGCCCCACTGGCTGCGCGCGATGTAGGGGTTCTCCACGCCCGCGAATACGTTACCCTTACCCGACCTGGGCGCCTCGGTCGTGGTCTCGGCGGCGGCGCAGCGCGTGTTGTAGTAGGAGAAGGAGATAAAGTCCACCGTGTTCTCGGCCAGGATCTTCTCGTCCTCCTCCGTCATGCCCACGTCGATGCCGCGGCGCGAGAGGAATTTCTTGGCGTAATTCGGATAATATCCGCGGCTCTGAACGTCCACGAAGAAATAGTTCTGCTGATTGCCGACCTGCGCCTCGCGCACGTCCTCGGGACGGCAGGAGAACGGGTAAACCGTGCCGGCGGCCAGCATGCAACCGATCATCATGTCGGGGTCGATCTCATGCGCGATCTTGGTGGCCCAAGCGCTCGCCACGAGCTCGTTGTGCGCGGCAAGGTACTCCACGGCCTCGCGGTCCTCACCCTCCTCGAACACCAGGCCCGCGCCCATGAACGGCAGGTGCAGGATCATGTTGATCTCGTTGAAGGTGAGCCAGTACTTCACCAGGCCCTTGTAGCGGCTGAAAAGCACCGTCACGAGGTTCTTGTAGAAGTCGATGAGCTTACGGTTGCGCCAGCCGCCGTACTCCTTGATGAGGTGGATGGGGCAGTCGAAGTGCGTGATGGTCACGAGCGGCTCGATGCCGTGCTTCTTGCACTCGCGGAACAGGTCCTCGTAGAAGGCCAGGCCCTCTTCGTTGGGCTCGGTCTCGTCGCCGTTGGGGAAGATGCGGCTCCAGCCGATGGACAGGCGGTAGGTCTTGAAGCCCATCTCGGCGAACAGGGCGATGTCCTCCTTGTAGTGGTGGTACATGTCGATGGCCTGCTGCGCGGGATAGTAGAAGCCGTCCTCGAAGTCGAGCATCTTGCGCTCGCCGGCCATCACGGCCCAGCGCGCCTCGCCGTGCGGGATCACATCGACGTTGGCGAGGCCGCGCCCGCCCTCGTTGTACGCGCCCTCGCACTGGTTGGCCGCAGTCGCGCCGCCCCACAGGAAGCCGTCGGGAAATGCCATGAGCTCATCCTTTCTCACCTGCGATCGCGCTCGACCGGCCCCTTTGCCCGACCGAATGCGCAACCGCGTACCCATAGCCTGAGTATGCCCACAGCGGTCGGCGCCCACAAGCGAGCGAAGCCATTCAGACACTTCTTTTCTGCCCGACACCGCAGGTCGCGGTGGTCTATGATACTTTTTGATACCTATTTTGAGGAGCTGTGCATGAGCATCAAGAGGCGCATCGAGACCGCCCGCAACCTCACCCCTACCGAGACGCAGATGGCGCATGTCGTGCTGGACATGGGCGACCGCCTGCATTCGGTGTCGATCAAGGAATTCGCACGGGCAGCGCACGTGTCGATCGCCAGCGTGCACCGGTTCTGCAAGAAGCTCGGCCTCGAGGGTTTCAAGGAGCTCAAGGTCGAAGTCGCGCGCTCCATGGCGCGTCAGGGCAGAAACGCCGACGTCGACATCAACTTCCCCTTCGGCCCAGACGAGGAGACATCGCGAATCGTGTCCACGATGGGCTCGGTGTATGCCGCGACGGTGCGCGACACCAGCGAGGTGCTCGACATCGACCAGCTGGAGCGCGCCACCGAACTGATCGGGAGCGCCCGCAAGATCGGCATCTTCACGCAGTCCCACAACCTGCACCCCGCGCAGATGTTCTGCGACCGCCTGCTCTCCATCGGCCGCGACGCGTTTTGCCACCAGGACGTCGAGCGGCAGTACCGAAGCGCCCTCGTGAGCGACGAGCGCGATGTCGCCGTGTTCATCTCGTACTCAGGGCTCGCGCCCGACATCAACCGCAAGCTCGCCCTGCTCACCGAGCGAAACGTGCCCGTCGTCTACATCGGAACGGCGGCGGCGCGGCGGCGGCATCCGGGGCTTGCGGCCTACCTGCTGGTCGGCGACCGCGAGCACCTCCAGGAGCGCATCACGCAGTTCGCGAGCCACATATCCGTGCAGTTCGTGCTGGACATCCTGTTCAGCTGTGTATTCGCCGCAGACTACGACCGCAGCGCGACCTTCCTCAAAGGCGCACTGCCCTACACGCATCTGCCCGTGCCGCCCGCATAGCGGGCCGGATGCAGCCGCGCCCGGGCATCAGCCCGCTGACGTATGACCGCCTACTGGTAATGCAGGCGCGTCTCGTCGATGTCGGAGAGGTCGCGCGTCAGGTAGCGCTCGGCCAGCCAGTGCGCCATGGGCAGGTTCTGGTCGAGGTAGTTGCCACACTCCTCGGGCGCCGCACCGGGGATATCGCCCTTGAAATCGCGCACGAACTCGAACAGCTCGCGCACGAGCGGCAGGATGTCCTCCGAGGTCACCTCGCCGAACACCACCAGGTAGAAGCCCGTACGGCAGCCCATGGGACCAAAATAGACCACGCGCTCGGCCCATGTGGGGTGGTTGCGCAGGAACGTTGCACCCAGGTGCTCGATCGTGTGGCACTCAGCGGTGTTCATGACGGGCTCGCGGTTGGGCGCCGTCAGACGCAGGTCGAAGGTCGTGACCACCATGCCGGTCGCCGGATCGCGGTCCACGCGCGACACGTACACGCCGGGCTGGAGCACGAGGTGGTTGACGGTAAAGCTTGCGATCTTTTCCATAAGGGACGCTCCTTCGATGCAAACGCTGCCCTGTCGTCGGGCAGCTATGTAGCCGAAAAGCAGGATACCATTGCGGCAAGGCGGCTGGGCTCCCGAGCCGGCGAGCAGCCCGCAGCCCGATCGGCCGCAAAGCATGACACTGGGACCCGTCCTACCTGTCAGGTGTTATTCTTGAACGAATACCATTCGACGTGGAAAGGCCCTGACACCTTGTCGACCCACGACCTTCATGACGGCTTCGGGCGCAGCATCTCCTACCTGCGCATCTCCGTCACGGATAAGTGCAACTACCGCTGCGTGTACTGCATGCCCGCCGAGGGCGTCTCGGCGCGCGAGCACACGGAGCTGCTCACTGCCGAGGAAATTGCGCGCTTCGTCCGCCTTGTTGCCGACGAGGGCATTCGCCGCGTGCGCCTGACGGGCGGCGAGCCGCTGGTCTCGCACCGCATCGTGCCCCTGATCCGCGCCATTCGCGCCATCCCCGAGATCGAGGACATCTCGCTCACCACCAACGGCGCGCTGCTGCCGCGCATGGCGCCGCAGCTTGCCGAGGCGGGACTCGACCGCGTGAACATCTCGCTCGACACGCTCGATCCGGAACAGTTCTCGCGCATCACGCGCCTCGGCCGCGTTGAGCAGGCGCTCGCCGGCATCGACGCCGCACTCGAGTACGGCTTCGACCCGGTCAAGGTCAACACCGTGGTCGTGCGCAGGCTCAACCAGGACGCCTTCGACCTAGCCCGTCTTTCCATCGACCGGCCCATCCACGTCAGGTTCATCGAGTACATGCCCATCGGCAACGAGGAGACCATGACGGCATGCGCAAGCGAGCCCCACTGCCCTCCGGGCGTGAGCGGCGCGGCGCCTGAGCTGCATCCCGAGGCCTGGGACGAAAGCGATATCGTGCCCTCCGACGAGCTCCGTGCGCAAATCTCCGCAGCCGGCGAGCGCGCCGGTGCGGGCCCGCTCGTACCCGTGGGATCGCACGCCCCTTCGGGCGCGGGACCGGCCCAGTACTGGCGCTTCGAGCGCGCCGAGGGAACCGTCGGGTTCATCTCCGCCATGTCGAACCACTTCTGCAGCCAGTGCAACCGCCTGCGCCTTACCGCAGACGGCAAGCTCAGGCCCTGCCTGTTCTCGGACGATGAGTATCCCGTGCGCGACGCCCTGCGCGCGAACGACGATGCGCGCGTCCTGGAAATCTACCGCACCGCCCTCGCTCACAAGCCGCTCGAGCACGAGACGACGGACGGCACCGCACGCTTCATGTCCCAGATTGGAGGCTGACGCCATGGCAAGGAGAACGACGAGGAAGCCCCAGGCGGCGGCTCAGCAGAAGGCCGCAGCTACGACCGTTCCTGAGAAGGAGACGAGCACCGCCGCGCAGCAGCCCGATACCGCCGCCCCGCGCGACGCCTACCGCGACGCCCTGACCCATGTGGACGAGAAGGGCGACGTGCGTATGGTCGACGTGTCCGAAAAGGCGGTGACCCAGCGCCTCGCCGTGGCCGAAGGCTCGATCCTCATGCATCCCGAGACCCAGGCCATGGTGCTCGAGGACCGCGCGAAGAAGGGCGACGTCCTCGCGTGCGCGCGCATCGCCGGCATTATGGCGTCCAAGCGCACAAGCGAGCTCATCCCCATGTGCCACCCGCTTATGATCACCAAGAGCAAGGTGGAGATCGAGCCCATTCCCGCCCAGGGCGACGGCTCGCGCGAGGATGGACGCGTGGGTTTCCACGTTGCGGCGACGCTTGGCGTCACCGGCGTCACCGGCATCGAGATGGAGGCGCTGACGGCGGCGTCGGTCGCCTGCCTCACCATCTACGACATGTGCAAGGCCGTCGACCGCGGTATGGAGATCGTCGACGTGCGCCTGCTGCACAAGGAGGGCGGCCGCTCGGGCGTGTGGGACCGCGGTGCCCAGGAGGAAGGCGAGGCGCCCGCTGATGCCGAGACGCCCGCAGAGCCTGAGACTCCCGCCGAGCCCGCCTCGCCTCTGCCCGGCGGCCCCGGATCCGGCATGGCAGCGCCGGCCATCGCGTTCATCGGCTACCAGAACTCCGGCAAGACCACGCTCGTCGAGAAGATCATCACCCGCCTCACGCAGCGCGGACTGCGCGTGGGCACCATCAAGCACCACGGCCACAAGGGCTTCGATATCGATCAGCCGGGTAAAGACTCCTGGCGCCACGCGCAGGCGGGCAGCCGGCACGTGGGCCTGATCTCGCCCGGCCAGTATGCGGAGTACGCCGGCACCCAGGGCGAGGTTCCCGTGACCGACCTGCTCACGCACTATACCGATGTGGACATCGTCATCGTCGAGGGCTACAAGACGGCAGGGCTCCCCAACATCGTGGTGACCCGCTCGGGCGTCGACCGCCTGCGCGGCGACACCTCCTTCGACCTCGTCGACGACAACACCATCGCCGTCGCCTGCAACGACGTGGTGGAGCGCGATTTCCGCGCTCGCGCGACCCGCGAGACGACCGAGACGGGCGTTTTGCGGGAGCTGCCGCCGTTCATCAACATCAACGACGCCGCGGCGATCGTGAACTTCATCCTGCGCTGGCTCGGGCGCTAGCCCTGCGCTGCGGCGCGGCCGCGATTGCTCCCGCTACACCCGCGCCGCGCGCATGCCGCGCAACACGGCGGCCCGGAGCTCCGGCATGCGCGCCTTGTCCTGGGGCTCCACTCCGGCGAGCGGGTAGGCGATGCCCAGCTGTTCGTATTTCGACGCGCCCATCGTGTGGTACGGCAGCATCTCGAGGCCCACGACGTTGTGCCAGGGCGCGATGAGGCGCCCCAAGGCCTCGCACTCCTCCTCCGTGTCGGTATAGCCCGGCACCACCACGTGGCGAATCACGACATCGATGCCGCGGTGCGCGAGCTCATCGCCAAACGCGAGGATGCGCTCGGGCTCGCGGCCGCACAGGCGCTTATGACCATCCGGATCGGCATGCTTGATGTCGAGGAGCACCAGGTCGGTCTCGTCCAGCAGGCGCGCGAAGCGCTCGGGATGGGCGGGGTCGAAGGCGTAGCCCGAGGTATCGAGGCAGGTTTGCACGCGGCCGGCAGGGCGCGCATGCAGGGCGGCGAACAGGTCGGCCACGAACGCCGGCTGCAGGAGCGGCTCCCCGCCCGACACGGTGATGCCGCCCGAGCGATAGAAGGCCCGGTTGCTCTCGAACTCATCGACAAGCTGCTCGACGCTCACGGGCGTGCCCGCGTTGGGGCCTGCCTGCCACGTATCGGGGTTGTGGCAGTACAGGCACCGCATCGGGCAGCCCTGCACGAACACCACGAAGCGGATGCCCGGGCCGTCGACCGTGCCCATGCTCTCCACCGAGTGGATGCGGCCGATCGTATAGCTGGACTGCAGGTCGCTGCCTGCGGTTTCGAATGTCTTGCGCGCCATGGCGGCTCGCCCCCTCCCCCGCCGCGACGCCGTGCGCGACGGTTTTACTCGATATGCGCCGCTGCGGTATCGGCGGGAAAGACGATGCCCGCCTGCCGGCGCGCCTCGTCGGTCACGGCAAGCGAGGCGAGCGTGATATCGCGCCACGGGGCAGCATCCATCTCGCCGCGCACGCATGCCACGAAATCTTCCAGCTCGTAGCACATGTTGTTCTCGCACGGTGGAAAGACGAGCTCTTCGACGATGTCGCTCGCGCTTTGCGCGGCGGAATACCCAGCGTCGCGCGCCGCCTGGCCGCGCAGGCGCAGGGTGCCGTGCGAGGGAATGGACGCCCCGCCGAAGGTGACGGTTCCCAGCTCGCCCTCGATCTGGCAGGGCATCAGGTCCTGCGAGATCTTGGAGTAGGAAAGTTCGACGATCTTATCGCCGTACCCCGCGAGAATCGTTCCCGCGCCGTCGATGACGCCGCCCGTGGCCTGCGTCGCGGCATCTGCGATGAGCACCGGGGCGCAGGCGATCGTCTGCGGCGCGCCGAACAGGCGCACCATGGCCTCGACGCAGTAGATGCCGATATCCATGAGGGCACCTGTGGCCAAGCGCGCGTCGAAGATGTTGGTCTGACTGCCGGCGAGCACCTCGTCGTAGCGCGAGGAGTACTTGCCGAAGCGCAGGCTCGCGCGGCGAACACGGCCGATGCGCTCCATGGCAGCCGCAATCACGTCCATACCCGGATCGTGCACCGAGCGCATGGCCTCCATGGCAACGACGCCATGCGCCGCGGCCTCGTCGAACAGGAGCTCGGCCTGCGCCGCGTTCTGGGCAAGTGGCTTTTCCACCAGCACGTGCTTCCCGGCGCGGACGCATTGCAGCGCTTGGTCGGCATGAAGCGCGTTGGGGCTGGCGATGTACACCGCGTCGACCTCGGGGCATGCGCACACCTCGTCGATACTCGCAAAGGGCGCTGTTCCCCCATGCCGCTCCGTCGTGCCCGCCGCGCGCTCCTCCGATCGCGACATGCTTCCCACGTAGCGCGCCGCCTCGCTGGCGGCAGTCGTCTCGATCATGCTGTCGGCGATGGCGCTCGTTCCCACGACGGCAAAACCCATGCGCTCCATTCGGGCCCTCCTTATGGCTGGCGGCAAACTTCATTCGCCCTCACCATTACCAGAAACGCCCGGGAGCCTCAAGTCCCCGCGCGCGAACCGGGCTCCGACGCCGAGTGCGCGGAAAAGCGCCAGGGCCGGCCCATGCGCGGCGAGCCGGCCCCGGCGCTTGGATGCGCCTCCTACATGCCCTCGTGGAACGTGCGCGAGATGACCTCGTCCTGCTGCTCCTTCGTGAGGTTGTGGAAGTTGACCGCGTAGCCGGACACGCGAATGGTGAGCTGCGGGTACTTCTCCGGATGGGCCTGAGCGTCGAGCAGCGTGTCGCGGTTGAACACGTTGACGTTCAGGTGATGCCCGCCCTTCTCGGCGTATGCATCGATCATGCTGACCAGGTTATCGGCCTGGTTCTGGGAAACATCGGATACTTTCATGAAAGACTCCTTACTAGTCGCAAACCATGACAGGTAGGACGGTTCCCCCTGTCATGCTCGGGCAAAACGTGACAGCTGGCCCCGTCCTAACTGTCACAATTGCAGGTGGGGACGGGGTTTTCGAACTGGATGTCGCCCAGGTCGAGGTCGCCGAAGAACACCTGATCCTCCTTGCCGAGAGCACCCGGGATGATGGAGAAGGTGTTCGAGATGCCGTCCTGCGCATCGCGGAACGGCAGCTTCGCCACCGAGGACAGGCTGGCGATGGCACCGTGCGTATCGCGCTGGTGCATGGGGTTGGCGCCCGGGGCGAACGGCACGCCGGCGGCGCGGCCATCGGGGGTGGCGCCGGTCTTCTTGCCGTAGACCACGTTCGAGGTGATGGTCAGCACCGAGGTCGTGGGCACCGAGTTGCGATACGTGTCGTTGCGGCGCACGAACTCCATGAACTCGTGCACGACGTCGTGGGCGATGCGGTCCACGCGGTCGTCGTCGTTGCCGTACTTGGGGAAATCGCCTTCGATCTCGAAGTCCACGATCACACCGTCCTCGTCGCGGACCGGGTGCACCTTCGCGTACTTGATGGCAGAAAGCGAGTCGGCCACGACCGACAGGCCGGCGATGCCCGTGGCGAACCAGCGATGCACGTGATGGTCGTGCAACGCCATCTGGATGGCCTCGTAGCAGTACTTGTCGTGCATGTAGTGAATGATGTTCAGCGTGTTCACGTACACGCCGGCAAGCCAGCGCATCATGTCCTTGTACTTGGCGATGACGTCATCGTAATCGAGGGTGTCGCCTTCGACCGGGCGGTACTTCGGACCCACCTGCTTCTTGGAAACCTCGTCGATGCCGCCGTTTAGCGCGTACAGCAGGCACTTGGCAAGGTTGGCGCGGGCGCCGAAGAACTGCATCTCCTTACCGACGCGCATGGACGACACGCAGCACGCGATGGCGTAGTCGTCGCCATGGTACACGCGCATGACGTCGTCGTTCTCATACTGGATGGACGAGCTCGCGATGGAGGTCTTGGCGCAGAACTCCTTGAAGTTCTGCGGCAGCTTGGTGCTCCACAGGACCGTGAGGTTGGGCTCGGGCGAGGTGCCCATGTTCTCGAGCGTGTGCAGGTAGCGGTAGCTCGTCTTGGTGACGAGCGTGCGGCCGTCGACACCCATGCCGCCGATGGACTCGGTGACCCACTGCGGATCGCCCGAGAACAGGTTCTGGTACTCGGGCGTGCGCGCGAACTTGACCATGCGCAGCTTCATGATGAAGTGGTCGACGAACTCCTGGATCTGCTCCTCGGTGAACCTGCCGCGCGCAAGGTCGCGCTCGGCGTAGATATCGATGAACGTCGAGGTGCGGCCGATGGACATGGCGGCGCCGTTTTGGTCCTTCACCGCCGCGAGGTACGCGAAGTACATCCACTGGATGGCCTCCTGCGTGTTCTCGGCAGGGCGCGAGATGTCGAAACCGTAGATGCTGCCGAGCTGCTTGAGCTGGTGAAGCGCGCGAATCTGCTCTGCAAGCTCCTCGCGGTCGCGGATGACCGCCTCGGTCATGGTATGCGGCGTCGCGGCCTTCTGGGCCTCCTTGTCGCGGATCAGGTAGTCCAAGCCGTAGAGCGCCACGCGGCGGTAATCGCCGATGATGCGGCCGCGGCCGTAGCCGTCGGGCAGACCGGTGATGATGTGGGCGGAGCGGCAGGCGCGCATCTCGGGCTTGTACACATCGAACACGCCCTGGTTGTGCGTCTTGCGCTTGGTGGTGTAGATATCGACGACCGTGGGGTCGATCTCGTAGCCGTGCTGCTCGGCCGCCTGGCAGGCGATGCGGATACCGCCGTTGACGTGCAGGGCGCGCTTGAGCGGCTTGTCGGTCTGCAGGCCGACGATGGTCTCGAGCTCGGGGTGATCGGCCACGATGTAGCCGGCGGGATATGCTGTGATGCCGGTCACGACCTTTGTTTCGATGTCGAGGGCGCCGCCTTTCGCGCGTTCCTCCTCGAGCAGGTCGAGCACCGTGCCCCAGAGCTTCTTGGTGCGCTCGGTCGGGCCGACGAGAAACGACTCGTCGCCCTCATATGGCGTGTAGTTGCGCTGGATGAAGTCGCGAACATCGACTTCGCGCTCCCAGATGCCTCCAGTGAAGCCTTCCCATGCTTGTTGCATTGCTTGACCACGCTCCTCGCGGTTCGCGTGCCCAGCGGCGATGCGCTGCGCACGAAGTGGGTGGATATCTGATGCGCTGATGCCTTTGACCTGCTTGTTTTCCGAGTCTCGAACAGGTTTTGCCAAGTGCCGCATCAAATGTAAGCCGAGGATAACATACCAGCTTTCAGACTTGTGTTAGAAACTTCTAACTTTTATGGTCCCGCTTGTGTTTTTCCTACTTACTCAGTAGTTTTATCGGCGCTCCTAGGATACCCATCCCCCGCGACTTCATTCGTGTCCGCTTTCAGGACGGAGATGTTTTCGGACACCCGGCGCCGCGGGCGGGCTGGCCTCTCTGGGGACGCAGCCGGGAGGCGCCACCGCGTGAAATCGGGACAGGGGTTATT
>NZ_JACJKB010000079.1 GCF_016900375.1 Collinsella tanakaei
TGCTCCGCGGCGAACGGCTGCGCCGTTCACACGCTCCGCACCCCGAACGGGGTTCGAATCCCTATGCACGGGGCCCTAATGAGAAACGGCACCATTGCTGGTGCCGAAATCTTTCCTATGGTGGGCGATGAGGGATTCCGCGGATGCTGCGCATCCGCTCCCGCTGCGGGCGGCTGTGCCGCCCTTGCGTGCTCCGCGGCGAACGGCTGCGCCGTTCACACGCTCCGCAC
>NZ_JACJKB010000080.1 GCF_016900375.1 Collinsella tanakaei
GACGGCGATAGCGCGGGCGCAGCCGGTCTCGAAGACCAGCGTGGTCGACACGTTCCACGCCGCCGACGAGAAAGGGGTCGCCTGGGAGGACGTCGAGGGGATGTCGGACGCGGATGTGTTTAGTCAAGCTTTGCTTTCGGAAAAGAGCGCGCCTTTCTTTCGGGTTTCGCCACGAAAGGTTTTCGGGTTTCGGCGCGGGCACGCCGCTATCTTCCTGACTTGCCCAGC
>NZ_JACJKB010000081.1 GCF_016900375.1 Collinsella tanakaei
CCGGCTGCGCCCGCGCTATCGCCGTCGCCGACAGCCCCGACGCCCTGAGCCTCAGTATCTCCCTCACGGGTATCCTTCTCGCCATGCCCGATACCTCCTTGTCTCGCTGGAACATGTGTTTGATAACGTCTGACTTGCGGATTTGATCACCCGGAGCTTTCGGGAATGGTCACGAAAAACTTTCGGGTTTGGGCATGGGCACGCCGACCATCCCCAACGGGGCCTA
>NZ_JACJKB010000082.1 GCF_016900375.1 Collinsella tanakaei
GGGCGGCGCGCCGACCGACTCCGCCGACCCGACCCTGCAGCTGAGGCTGCTCTGCGTGCGCCCGGGCGGCTGGCGCGACAGCGTCGTGCGGAAGTCCCTCCCGGAGGAGCTCGTGGCGTTCCTCGACTCCGAGGCGCCCGCCGACCTCGGAGCCGACCTCAGGGCGCTGCGCGACGTGAGCGCCAGGCGGGGCTGGGGCGCAGCGGTGGAGGGCGCCCTGCGCTC
>NZ_JACJKB010000083.1 GCF_016900375.1 Collinsella tanakaei
GGGGGCGCCTTATATTCACGCGTCCAGGATGGCAAGTCGATCTGTTACGGCTTTGAGGGTGAGCGTGCTCATGCTCCGATCGGTTTGCCGGCCCTCATGAGTTCTCTTCCTCTTCTGCGCGCCAGCGCGTTGTGGGCTTCATATTCGACTCTTGGTTCGCAAAGGATAGAACGCTCTGCTGTTTTGGAACGCCTTATTACTAGCGCATCCACGTCTATGTAAG
>NZ_JACJKB010000084.1 GCF_016900375.1 Collinsella tanakaei
GGGCGGCGCGCCGACCGACTCCGCCGACCCGACCCTGCAGCTGAGGCTGCTCTGCGTGCGCCCGGGCGGCTGGCGCGACAGCGTCGTGCGGAAGTCCCTCCCGGAGGAGCTCGTTGGATTGGCTACACTAGGTTGGACAGTTTCACGAGGGCCTATGGAAGGAGGCTCGATGGCCGATCCAAAGCACCCGAGGCATTTCACCGACGATTTCAAGAGGCAGAT
>NZ_JACJKB010000085.1 GCF_016900375.1 Collinsella tanakaei
AAGAGGAAGAGAACTCATGAGGGCCGGCAAACCGATCGGAGCATGAGCACGCTCACCCTCAAAGCCGTAACAGATCGACTTGCCATCCTGGACGCGTGAATATAAGGCGCCCCCGAAAAGGGGAAAGGGCCCCGGGGGATCGCTCCCCCGGGGCCCTCCCCGCGATGAAACGCCGTCCACCGGTCAGCGGCGCCCTGCTCTCCCACGGGCTTCCCCCGCAG
>NZ_JACJKB010000086.1 GCF_016900375.1 Collinsella tanakaei
CGGCTGCGCATTTCGTTGCTACGGCTGGGGGCCTCGGCCGAAGTCTTGGCGGCGGGCGTGGCGGTGATGCCGCTGCCCATAAAAAGAGACTCGAGTGGCCTCCCAACGGCCTCGAACGGCGGCGGGCCCGGGGTCGGACCCTGCTTTCGGGCGGGAGGGGCCGCGCTACGCGGTCGCCATCCCCGCTATCGCCCAGACCCAGCACGCCATCTCGCG
>NZ_JACJKB010000087.1 GCF_016900375.1 Collinsella tanakaei
CAGTGTGGCCCAGGCACCGCATCTTGCCGTTCAATCGTTGGGCGCCGCACGCAAGGCGCGCGCCCTCGGCTTTCGCGGCAACCTGCGGCGCCTGGGCAAGCCGTCTCCGTTGTCCAGTGTGGCCCAGGCACCGCATCTTGCCGTTCAATCGTTGGGCGCCGCACGCAAGGCGCGCGCCCTCGGCTTTCGCGGCAACCTGCGGCGCCTGGG
>NZ_JACJKB010000088.1 GCF_016900375.1 Collinsella tanakaei
TCCGCGTCCGACATCCCCTCGACGTCCTCCCAGGCGACCCCTTTCTCGTCGGCGGCGTGGAACGTGTCGACCACGCTGGTCTTCGAGACCGGCTGCGCCCGCGCTATCGCCGTCGCCGACAGCCCCGACGCCCTGAGCCTCAGTATCTCCCTCACGGGTATCCTTCTCGCCATGCCCGATACCTCCTTGTCTCGCTGGAACA
>NZ_JACJKB010000010.1 GCF_016900375.1 Collinsella tanakaei
CCACCCCGTTGTCGCGCGGCACGAAGGCGTCGTGGTCGCGCGCGATCGAGCCGTCGGCCTCGGCCCAGTACCAGGCGTCGGTCGCGGGGTCGTAGAAGAACTTGGACTCGGCCGGCCCCCCGGCGTCGACCCAGCCCGCGGCGCCCGCGGGGGCGCAGGGCTCGCCGCCGGCGTCCACCCAGCCGGTGTAGGCGGGGCCGGCCTCGCCGGGATCCGGAAGCGCAAAGGCGGCGCCAGGGCATACCAAAGCCGCTGCGAGCGCAGCGCACACGGCGGCACGAGCGCCGATACACCCGTGAAGCATGTCGACCATACGTCCCCACTCCCATCCCGAAACAGATAACACGGTATGGATACACATCTTTTTAAGTTTAGCCAACCTCCCTCCCACCCCGTTGCGCAACATGCAAGTTCGGGGACAGGTCCCAAACTTTCACGGCGCCTAGCGGCAGGTGAAAGTTTGGGACCTGTCCTTGAACTTGCATGTTGCGCAACGTCTTTGACCTCAACGCTGATACATTGCTTTTCAACCCACTCATCGCGATTCACCCGGTGGTTACCATGAAGCTTCCTTTCAGGGCACTGCTGTGCACAGCGGGCATGTCGGCTGCGCTCGGCGTCCTCTCCCCCATCAGCGCGCTCGCTGCAACCGATGCGGCAGCGCAGCCAGCCGATACCCCCTCTGCCGAAATCCAGTTGGAAACCGAGGCCGAGCCCGAAATCAGCCTCCTAGGCGAGCAGGTCATCGACGGCCACTGGTGCTACATCGACGACGCCACGGGCCAAAAGGTGACCGGCATGATGCAGCTTCCGGGCAAAACCGTATACTACGGACCCGACGGCGCCATGCGCTACGGCCTGCAGGACGTGCCTGGCTTCGGCTTGCGATACTTCGATACGATCACGGGAGCCATGGCGACCAACTGCTGGGTCGCAACCGACACGGGCACCTACCGAGCCGGCTCCGACGGCGCCTTCCTCACCGGCGAGCAGGCGATCGACGGCGGCTGGTACTGGCTTGACCCCGATGCGGGCGGTGCCCGAGCCACCGGCTTCACCGATATCCCCGATAACCGACCGGGCAAGACGACCAAGACGGTCTTTTACGACGAGAACGGCCGCATGCAGTACGGCGAGCGCTGCGTCGACGGCCGCTGGTATCACTTCGAAGAGGTCTACGGCGAGATGTCGCGCGGCCTGACCGACCTGCCGGCCGGCAAGACCGTCTACTACGGCGACGACGGCGCGATGCGCTACGGCGCCCAGGACGTGCCCGGCCTCGGGCTGCGCTATTTCGACCGCATCACCGGTGCGCTTCTCACGAACACCTGGGGCGACCTGGGCGACGGCACGCTCCGCTTCTTCGATGGCACCGGCACCGCAACGGGCTATCTCCTTATCGCCGATGCGCAGGGCTCGTATCTGACCGATGAGTCTGGCGAGCGCCTGACCGGGATGCTGTCCATCGGCGGGACGCGTTTCTATGCCGACCCCGAAACGGGGAGGTTGGCATCAGGATGGATCACGGTCGACGGATCCACCTACTATGCCGACCCCTCTACCCACACGCTCATGACCGGCGAGGCCGTCGTCGACGGCTCGTGGCACCTGTTTGACGACAACGGCGCAATGCGGACCGGGTTCGTCACGCTCGGCGAGGGCGGAGGCGCAAAGACCGTCTACTACGGCGACGACGGCGCGATGCGCTACGGCGAGCAGGCGATCGACGGCCGCTGGTATTACTTCGACACGATCACCGGCAAGATGCGGGTCGGCTGGAAGTACCTGGAGAACGGTGACAAATGGGTCTGGTACGGCTCGGACGGCGCCATGCTCTACGGCAACCAGGTCGTCGACGACGGTCGCACGATCCACTTCGACATGAACACAGGTGCGGCCCAGATCCCGGTGACGGAGCGGCAGCGTCGCGTGGCCGACCAGGCGAAGCGCTGCGACACCTACGGCCTTTCCGGAGGTTGGTGCCAGGCGTGGATCTCACGCACCTACCGCCGCGCAGGCGAATCCGCCGACAGCCGGGCCTGCGCCTACGAGGCCATGCGCGCCTGGCGCGTCTCGACGAGCCGCGGCGGCATCCCCGTTGGCGCAACCGTCTACTCCAAGAGCCGCTCCGGCTCACACGGCTGGACCGATGGCGTCTACTACGAGGACTACGGCCACGTGGGCATCTATGTCGGAGGCGGCAAGGTCGCGAGCCTCATGTACGGATTGGTCTACCTGGAACCCGTCGAGGTCTGGACCGAATCGGACGGATACTTCGGCTGGGGCTGGAACGGCGGCATCGCGCTGTAGCCCCACTGCAGTCCCGCAAACGAAAGCGGGCGGACCGCAAGCGATCCGCCCGCTCATCACGATGAAGGTTTGGGACCTGTCCCCGAGCTTTCACTAGCGGCGTGCGCCGGTGACCTCGTCGAAGTGGATGTTCTGTCCGTCGACGACATGCCAGCCGTGCAGCATCTGGCCGTTGACCAGGTCGTAGTACACCTGACGGCCATCGGGCAGCGTGCGCCAGCCCTTGCACATGGCGCCGGTGATCGGGTCGAAGTAGTACCAACCGCCGTAGCGGAAGTCCTCGCCCTTGATCATCTCGCCGTTCTCGTTGTAGCGCACCCACTTGCCGCCGCTCGAGGGCAGGTAGGCGTCCTTGTTGAAGGCCATGGTGCCGTCGGAGTCGTACCAGCGCCACGCGCCGTCGACGAAGGCCTCCTTGGACTGGGCCATGACGCCGTTCTCCCAGAAGAAGCGCTCCGTCACGCCGTTGACCTCACGCGTCTCGGAGCCGTTCTTGCCGGCCTCGTACACGTAGCCCGCGCGCTCGCGCGCCTTCCATACGACCTCCTTGGCCGCAGGATCGGTCACGACGATCACGGTGCCGTGGCGGTTGGGGATGTCGCGGCCATCGAGGTTCTTGGTGGTGATGCGGTCGTTGCCCCACCAGCCGGACGCGAGGCTGTTCGAGCGCTGCACGAACGTGCCGGTCTTGCCGTCGGAGGCGCCCGCCGGATAGTCGGCGAGCTTATCGGTGTAGAGCCAGTACTGACCCTGGAACTTCACGAGCGAGGGGCCCTCATAGCCGGTGAGAGCGTTGCCGCAGACCTTCGTCCAGGCGGACGGGTCACTCACGCGGTTCATGTCGCGGATGCTCCAGATCTCGTTCGTGATGCCGTTGTTCTTGATGATGTAGTAGTAGACGCCGTTCTCCTCGTAGAAAGAGCCATCGATGCGGTTGGTACTGCCCTCGGGCAGGTTGATGCGCTGCGCAGTGCCGTAGTTCAGCCTCGGCTGGGCACCCGGGTTCGACTCGGGGTTCTGCGTGCCCGGCTCGAGGTAGTCGAGCTTCACGATGTAGGGGTACATCTGGTCGTTTTGCGGCTGGCCATGGTTCGCGCCGTAGTAGCCCGCGCTGAACGTGATGTAGACGTCGCCGTTGCTCGTCTGGAAGAACTCGGGCGCGACGATGTCGAAGTTCGAGGCGTTCGACGTCGGCGGAAGCTCCGAGAGCGCCACGTTCGACGAGCTGCCGCTGTTCGGGTACGCCCAGTTCACGAGGTCCTTGGAGTAGCCGATCATCGGGATGAACTTGCCGGGACACGACCTGTGGTCCGTATAGCCCGAGAGCATGTAGAACCAGCCGTTGTGGTAGATGATGCTCGGGTCGTGCAGGCACGCCACGTTATACGGCGTGTTGGGAATCCACGCCTGCGCGCCGTCGTTGGGCGTCGCGTCCTGGTACGCCACGCCGATCGACTGGAAGTTCTGGCCGTCGACCGAGGTGTAGAGCGTGTCGGTCTGGTCCTCCTCGCTGTTGAAGAACGCGGCGAGCAGGATGTCCGGGTACTCCTCGGCGAGCGCGGGAGCCGCCGGTGCCGCTACCGTGAGCGCCGCCACCGCGAGCGCGGCGCAGGTGCGACCCACCCGTCCTCGCAGGTTCTGGAGCTGTTTGAGCATGAGAACTCCTTCCTCTCACAATTAACCCAACACCTGTCAAGTATAGGGCGCCCATCGCGCACAAAATTGCGCAACTGTAAGCGGTGCGACCACCCGCGCCAGCGGCGCTGTCCATTAATAGACACCGCCCCCGTGTTCAAATTGTCCGCTTACGGATAATGGTCAACTGCGCTATACCAAGTTTCGCAAACGTGCGAGCACACTCGTGCCCATGGATACCTCGCCCTCACAGAAACTTTCCGATAACGTTCGCCGCGCCCGCGAGCGCTCCGGCCTGAACCAACGCGACTTCGCGTTGATGGTCGGGGTCAGCAGGCCCATCATCAGCGCGATCGAGCAGGGCAAGGAAATCAACATCAAGCTCACCACCCTCCATCGACTTGCCGAGGGCATTGGAGTCGAGCCCTGGGAGCTCCTCAAGTAGCCACATCTCCGCCGCACGTGCCGCGCCGCTCTGCCGCCGTTTTGCAGCCTTCGCGTGCACCTCGTGCAAATCCCGTGCAGCCATCTGCGTGTGCTACCATGACACTTCGACATAATCCCATCGATACGCTCGAGGAGTCAGCCCGTGGCGGATACCCTCACGACGCTTAAGGCAACCCATGCCAAGAGCGATTTCCAAAAAGATGTGTTCATCCTCAAGCAGCTCGTCGGCCGCGATTTCAAGCGCAAGTACCGTCGCAGCGTTCTCGGCGTGGTCTGGAGCGTCCTGAACCCGCTGCTCATGATGGTCGTCATGGCCATCGTCTTCTCGACGATCTTCGCGCAGGGCCGCAACGGCAGCGTGTCGCCCGAGCTCTACCCGCTCTACCTCATCGTCGGTAACGTCACGTTCTCGGTGATGTCCGACTCCACCTCGCAGGCGCTCATGTCGATCATCGACAACGCGTCGCTGCTCAAGAAGGTCAAGGTCCACCGCTTCGTGTTCCCGGTCCAGAAGGTCCTCTTCTCGCTTGTGAACTTCGGCTTCTCGCTCATCGCGGTCGCCATCGTCATGCTGTGGTTCCGCATCGTTCCCACCTGGCACCTCATCTGGCTGCCTGTGGGCCTGCTGTTCCTCATGCTGTTCTGCATGGGCATCGGCCTTCTGCTCTCGTCGCTCACGGTTTTCTTCCGCGACATCATGCACCTGTGGAGCGTCGTCATCACGGCGTGGACCTACTTCACGCCCATCTTCTGGACGGACGACTTCATCAAGCTCATGCACCCCGTCCTGCAGTTCTTCATGTACGGCAACCCCATGTACAACTACGTGAACTTCATGCGCCAGATCTTCCTGTGGCAGACGAACCCCGAGCCCGTGACCGTCATCATCTGCGCCGGCTGGGCGCTCGTCGCCTTCGCGGCGGGCTACACCGTGTTCCACAAGCTCGAGCACAAGTTCATCCTCTACATCTAAGGAATCCAAGGTACCCCCATGGCAAACATCACGAAGCAGGACGCCTCCGACTACGCCATCGAAGTCGACGACGTCACGATGATCTTCAACATGGCGTCCGAGACCCTGACGAACCTCAAGGAGTACTTCATCAAGATCATGCGCCACGAGCTCTTCTTCAAGGAGTTCCGCGCGCTCAAGAACATCTCGTTCAAGGTGCGCCGCGGCGAGATCGTGGGCCTCGTGGGCACGAACGGCTCCGGCAAGTCGACCATGCTCAAGATCATCGCCGGCGTGCTCGAGCCCAGCGAGGGCACCTGCACCGTGCACGGCAACATCTCGCCCCTCATCGAGCTGGGCGCGGGCTTCGATATGGAGCTCACCGCGCGCGAGAACATCTACCTGAACGGCGCGCTGCTGGGCTACACCAAGGAGTTCATCGACGACAACCTCCAGGGCATCATCGACTTCGCCGAGCTGCACGACTTCATGGACATGCCGCTCAAGAACTTCTCGTCGGGCATGGTCGCGCGCATCGCGTTCGCCATCGCCACGATCGCCGAGCCCGACATCCTGATTGTCGACGAGACCCTCTCGGTGGGCGACGTGTTCTTCCAGGAGAAGTGCGAGCGCCGCATCAAGCACTTCATCGAGAGCGGCAACGTCACGGTCCTGTTCGTGTCGCACTCCATCAAGCAGGTCGAGCGCATCTGCCAGCGTGCCGTCTGGATCGAGAAGGGCGACCTGCGCATGGACGGCCCGGTCGAGGAGGTCTGCGAGGCCTACCGCAACCAGTTCAACTAGGTTCCGCGCAGCGTGCCCGCCACAGCGCGTATCCATCCGCCCGCCTGTCAGCGCGACAGGTGGGCGGTTTTCGTTGCAGCCTCACCGGCCTCCGCGGTGCGGCTGCGACCGTTCGCCGCCCCGAACACGGCCAAGACAGCCACCTCCACAACCTCTCGACAGCTTTGGGCCATACTTTATATCGTTGTACACATATGCAAGGGTGCCGCAGGGGTTTTAGGGGACGGCACCGGAAGGCAGGTCCTTATGGTTCCCATGGAATATTCCGAACAGACCCTCAAGTACCTCAATCTGCTTTCTGAGCAGTTCCCCGATCAACGCGCCGTGTTCTCCGAGATCATCAACCTGCAGGCGATCCTCAACCTGCCCAAGGGCACCGAGCACTTCATGAGCGACCTACACGGCGAGTACGAGGCGTTCCTGCACATCCTGAACAACTGCTCCGGCGTCATCCGCGAGCACGTGGACGAGGACTTCGGAAACACGCTCACCGATCAGGAGAAGGGCGACCTGTGCACCCTGATCTACTACCCGCGCGAGAAGATCGAGCTCGTGCGCAGCGCCCGCCGCGACTCCCCCACCTGGTACAAGACGATGCTCGACCAGCTCATCACCGTCGCGCGCCGCCTGTCCAGCCGCTACACGCGCTCCAAGGTGCGCAAGGCCATCCCGCACGACTTCGCCTACATCATCGACGAGCTGCTGCACACGCATCCCGACGAGAACAACTACCGCGTGCGCTACCACGAGCGCATCATCGACTCCATCCTCGAGACCGACTCGACCGAGGACTTCATCTGCGCCCTCGCCGAGCTCATCAAGGTGCTTGCCGTCGACCACATCCATCTGGTGGGCGATATCTTCGACCGCGGCGGCGGTGCCGCCAAGATCATGGACCGGCTGCTGCGCTGCACGCATCAGCGCACCGACATCCAGTGGGGCAACCACGACGTGCTGTGGATGGGCGCAGCTGCCGGCGTGCCGGCGTGCATCGTCACCGTGCTGCGCAACAACCTGCGCTACAACAACTACGAGATCCTCGAGAACGACTACGGCATCTCGCTGCGCCAGCTCGTATCGTTCGCCGAGCGTACCTATCGCGCGGGCGAGCGCATCACCCCGCTCATGAAGGCCATCAACGTCCTGCTGTTCAAACTCGAGGGGCAGATCATCCAGCGCCACCCCGAGTTCGACATGGAGGACCGCCTGCTGCTCGACAAGATCGACCTCGAGGCGGGCACCGTCACGATCGGCGACACCACCTACGACCTCGTGACCTGCGACTTCCCCACCCTCGACCCCGAGCATCCCTACGAGCTCTCCCAAGCCGAGCAGCGCATCGTCGACAAGCTCGTCTACGAGTTCACGAACGCCGACCATCTGCAGCACCACATCAGCTTCCTGTACCGTCACGGATCGGTCTACCTCGTGCGCAACGGAAACCTGCTATTCCACGGCTGCGTGCCCATGAACGCCGACGGCACCTTCGCGAGCGTGAACTGCCTGGGCACCTGGCGCGCGGGCCGCGCCTATATGGACTTCTGCGACGATATCGCCCGTCGCGCTTGGCGCACGCGCGAGCCGGAGGCCATGGACTGGCTGTGGTACCTGTGGGTCGGGCACCGCTCGCCCATGTCGGGCCGCGTGGTGAAGACCTTCGAGCGCTCCTACATCGAGGACAAATCCGCCTGGGAGGAGCCGATGGATCCCTACTTCGAGCTCACCCGCGAGGCGCCCGCCTGCGACGCGATCATGCGCGAGTTCGGCCTCATCCCCGGTTTCGGCCATATCATCAACGGCCATACCCCCGTCAAGGCGATTCAGGGCGAGTCGCCGCTGCGCGCCGAGGGGCGCCTGGTCGTCATCGACGGCGGCTTCTGCCAGGCCTACCACCCCAAGACCGGCATCGCGGGATACACGCTGATCGCGAGCTCGCGCGGCGTGCGTCTGAAGGCGCACGAGGCGTTCAAGAGCGTCGAGGAGGCCCTCACCCGCAACGCCGACATCCAGAGCGAGACCACCTACATCGATGTCGCCGAGCGGCGCGTCATGGTGTCCGACACCGACACCGGCCAGGAGATCCGCGCGCAGATCAACGACCTGCGCCAGCTGCTCGAGGCCTATCGCGCGGGCATCATCACGGAGCACAAGCGCGGATAGCGTCCCTTGCGCCTGCGCGACCGGATAATTCCCAAAAGCGGCCGTCCCCGAGGCGGCCGCTTTGCTACAATGGCTCACCGCTGCATGCGAAAAACGTACAACGAAAGGTCGATCAGCCGTGCGGAACCTGATAGCCCAGATCATGAAATTCGGTGTCGTCGGCATCCTGGCCACGCTACTCGACTATGTCGTCATGATCGTCTTGACCGAGGTCTTCGGCGTGCCGCCCGTGGCGTCGTCCACCATCTCGTTCTCCATCTCCGTGGTGTTCAACTACCTCGCGAGCATGCGCTATGTGTTCAGCCACCGCGAGGGCATGAGCCGTCGGCGCGAGTTCATCATCTTCCTCGTGCTGTCCATCATCGGCCTCGGCATCAATGCCGCCCTCATGTGGGTGGGCACCGAGCTTGCGGGCATCGACTACCGTATCGTCAAGCTCTTCGCCACCGCCGTCGTCATGGTGTGGAACTTCGTGAGCCGCAAGGTCCTGCTCGACGGCAGCGGCAACTCCGGACGATAGGCGCGAGCCCTGCCTCGCTGCCGCGGCGAGGCCTTGATGAATATGGATACCATCTGCAGTTTTGTTAAATCGACGCGGTACCCTTACCATCTTCAAACCCAACGCGTAGAGTAATGGTTCACTGTTCGAGGGACACCTCGATTCCCGTCCGCCGAGGAGGCATTGCGTGCACAACGTGCTCCAAAAACCCGATGCGAAGCAGTTCGCCAAGTTCGCGCTGGTCGGCTTCGCTTCCCTCGCGGTCGACTACGCGATGCTCATCGCGCTCGTGGAGCTGTTCCACGCCGACTTCCTCATCGCGACCTCCGTCTCGTTCATCGCATCGGTCGTGGTGAACTACTTCCTGAGCGTCAAGTTCGTGTTCGGCCGTCGCGACGACATGTCGCGCAAGCGCGAGTTCACGATCTTCGCCGTGCTCTCCGCTATCGGCCTCGGCCTCACCGACCTCTTCATGTTCGTGGGCGTCGCCTTCCTGAGCATCGGCTACCAGCTCATGAAGCTCATCTCCACCTTCATGGTCACCTGGTACAACTACTTCAGCCGCAAGCGCTTCCTGAGCGGATCCCACGCGTAAACGGGAGCCTATCTTCTGATTGATTCAGGCCGTTCGTCTTCTGGCGAGCGGCTTTTTCTTTACCGGGCCACCCTTGACGAACCCGCGGCTTAACCCTCAAGGTGAACTTGAAACTCCAAGATATCTCGACAACTCACCGAAAGGCCTGTTCACACGTATCCTGAACCTTCAAGTTGACCCTTAAGGAGGTCTAAGGTTCAAGTAGAGGTCTAAACCATGTCGTATAATCGACCGCGGATAAAACCCAACGTTCCCGGGATCGAGTATGCAGAGTCATCGCAACAGTATTCACATGCTTGCGCAGAAGCCGGCGCGCATCATCACCTGCGCCGCCCTTGCTGTCGCCTTCGCGGCTGCGCCCACCTTCTCCCCTGCCACCGCCTATGCCGACTCCAGCGCGGCCGAGGCACGTCTCGAGCAGACGCGCCAGCAGGTCGAGCAGGCGACCCAGGCCTATGATCAGGCACAGGGCAATGTGGACAACCTGCAGGCGCTCATCGATTCCGACAGCGCTGACATCGCGGCCATCGAGGAGCAGCTTCCCGCCCAGCGCGAGCGCGCCGCCGAGGCCATGCGCACCCAGTATAAGTACCAGAAGAGCTCGAACGGGCTGCTCGGCGTCGTGCTGGGCATCTCCACGCTCGACGATGCCATCTCGACGCTCGCCTACATGGACCAGATCCAGGAGGCGACCACCGAGGAGATCGACCGCCTGCGCGACATGGAGGCGGAGCTCGAGGAAAAGAAGGCCGAGCTCGTCCAGGCGAAGAGCCAGGCCGAGACCGAACGCCAGAAGGCCGCCGACGCCCTTGCCGAGGCGACGCGCCTGCGCAGCGAGGCTCAGGCAGACGCCGAGCGCGAGGCCGCAGAGCAGCTTGCCCTGCTTGCCAACCAGACCGCGCCCGCCGCGGGTGAAGGCGTCGACGGCGGCAACGCCGAGAACACCGCCAACCAGGGCAGCCAGACCGTCTCGACCGTCATGGCCGGCGGCGCGGTCGACTGGGGCCTCTCCGAGCAGGACTTCGTTGCCACCTGGACCGCCCGCATCGATGCCTACCTCGAAGGCAGCCCCCTTGCCGGCTACGGCGCCGTGTTCGCCCAGGCGGCGTGGGACAACAGCCTCGACCCGCGCTTCTCCCCCGCCATCGCCTGCACCGAGAGCACGAAGGGCACCTACTGCTTCCGCGACTACAACGCATGGGGCTGGATGACGAGCCGCACCTTCAGCAGCTGGGAGGAGTCCATCACCGCGCACGTGGCGTTCCTCAGCGCCAACTACGGCCCGACGCTCACGCCCGAGGGCGCTCAGCGCTACTGCCCGCCCACCTGGCAGGACTGGTACAGCACCGTCGCCTCCCAGATGAACATAATCTAGGGTTCGCCTCGAGTCGATATCGCAACCCGTACGCCCGCTCCCCAGGAGCGGGCGTTTTCATGACAGTTAGGACGGGGCCCAGTGTCATACTTTTTCGCTTCGGTCTGACTTTAGCGAAAACATGACAGTGGGCCCCGTCCTAACTGTCATATCTACAGCAGGCCGGCCGCCATGCCGATGATCGTGACGCCGAGGATGCACGCGAACGAGATGCCGATATAGAGCAGGAGCTGCCGCATAAGCGGTACGCGGGCAAGCGTGGGAAACCGCTCGAACAGCCGGCGCTTATCGAGCAACAAGTAGGCCGCGCCTCCGAACACAGCGAGGGCGGCCGCGCCGTATTCCAGCAGCAGGAACCATAGAGGAAACGCGCTGTCGTGCTCGTTGGGAAAGAGCACGGCGGCAAAGCACACAACGAAGAAAAATGCGTAGACGATCAGCACGAGGATGTTCCAGGCGCGCCCAACCGACTGCGGAACGCGGCGGGCCAAAAAGCGCATCGCTCGGGCGATAATACCATCGCGCTCGGCGCCTGTGCGAGCCGGCGGCCGCACCCCATGCGCCGCGGCCGTGCTCATCGAGGCCTGCGTTAAAGCGATTCCTAGACCATACGAGCTGAAGCTCGACCCATCATCCCGCCTTGCATTGCTCCCCGAATACGGCTCATGGCTCAACGCATCAACCTGCTCAGACGCCGCTACCTGCGAAGCCGAGCGATTTGCACCCGCCAGGACAAACGCATGCTTGAGCTCGCGGGCGCCCGCATGGCGCGCTGCAGGATCGAACGCCGTGGCGCGCGTGATGATCTTCGCGTAGCTCGCGGGAACACCCAGCCGCTCGAGTGCGAATTCGTCCGACGAGACCGCAGGCTCGCTGCCTGTTAAACAGAACAGCAGCAGCTTGCCCAGGGCGTACACATCGCTGCGCTCGTCGGTCTGCTTGAAGCCGAACTGCTCGGGCGGCGCATAGGCCTTGGTGCCGAAATGCGTCGTGTCGGCCTCGGCGCCCTCGTGCCAGCTGCGCGCGATGCCGAAGTCGATGACCACCGGCTCCTCGCCGCGCACGATGATATTCGACGGCTTGAGATCGCGATGGATAAGCGGGTGCGGCAGACGCTCGTGAAGCTCCGCCACCGCGTCGCACATCGGAGGAAACAGGCTGCGGGCGAGCGCCTCCGATCCGCCCCGCGCGGCAACGGCATCTTCCAGGGTGGGGCCTGCAATGAACTCGAGAACGACCGTGAGCTCATCGCCCGCGCGCACGCAGTCGATGATACGCGGTGCGTAGCGCAGCATCACGCCGCGCTGCTGCGCCTCCCACAGCTCCTCATAGGCGGTTCCCACACCGGCTGAGCAGTCGATGCGCTTGCGCACAAAGGGGCCGAGCGCTCCCCCGCGAGCGCCCTCGAACTCAACGAGATCGGTCGTCTCGAAGTCGGACTGTTTGAGCGTACGCACGACGCTCCAGCTGTCCGCGCGTTCGCACGCGGACAGAAAAGCATCGAGGCGCTCGGGTGCTATGCGATCTGTCGTGCCGTTGGTATCCATAGCTGTCATAGTACCAGCGCGTGCGGACAGATTCGCGCCGATCCCGACATCGGACGCCGGCGCCGCCGACGCGCTCTGCCCCTAGCAGATGGTCTCCTCGCCCAGGCGATAGAGCTCCTCGTTGACCTTTTGCAGCGAGCAGCCGTGGTCGATGCAGAAGATGATGATGGCGTCGCGCCGGCTCTTGCAGGTCAGCGCCGCCACACCCGCAGCAGTAAGGGCCCGGTTCGTCTCGCGCAGCGAAAGCGCCATGGCGAAGGCGATCTGCAGCACCTTGTTGCGGCTGGGATTGCGCGCGCCCGTGAAGATCTGGTACCCGAAGGTCTCGTTTAAATCGGCCATGCGCACCACCCGGGCGCGCTCGAGGTTCTTCTTCTGGAGCAGCTGCTGCAGGTACTCGGACAGGGTGCAGGCGGGAAACTCGCGCCCGTCGACAAACGAATCGATATCGGGAGCCTCGAGCAACTCGTGGAGGACCTCTTCGGTCAGCCGCTCTGTCATGGGTTCGACCCCCGTCCCTTCAGGACAGCACGGCGTCGTCGCCTTTCTGCGCCCCGACCATATGCGCAGACCGGAATACACGACGCCGCACTGATATAACCTACAACACTTCCGACACCTACAAGGTGTCAGTTTTGAGATTACGTTACCGCGTCTTTACAAACATCATAACGAGCTTGGGGTTTTGACAGGCTAGAAACCCGTTACCTCGACGCGCTCCCAGCTCCCGATCTCCTCAGGGGCCTTCAGCGTTCCCGCCTCGAACTTCCACGTGCCCCCGGCCTTCAGGTTGGTCGTGTTGGCGTAAGCGTTGCCGATCTGAGCGCCGTCGGCATCGTAGATGACGTACTCCACCGAGACGTACGACTTCTCGGAACCGGTGTTGTTCGTCAGCGTGCCGGTGATGGTCGCTGAATAGGGGTTCTCGGTATTCAGCGTCTCGTCGGAGATCGTGAAGGGCTCAGGCTCGGGAGCTGCCTGCTGCTGCTCCGTCGTCGCGGCCTGCCCCTGCGCGGATGCCTGCTGGGCGTCGCCGCCCGACGACCCCTTCCCTCCCATTGCGCCTACCGCGCCGATCACCACGAGCACGACAACCACGATGAGGATGATCTTGCCGATGGGCTTCTTGCCTTCTTTAGCCATGATGAAATCACTTCCGTTCCCTTAGCGATGGGGCTATCCCCCTTGATTCCTGCATGGTAGGAAAACGAAAAGCGAATAACATTAGCTGCGAGCTATGAAAGTTTGAAAGTTTGGGGACAGGTCCCAAACTTTCACGGGCCGCAGCCAGGGCGCACGGCCATGTTTGTGCTCAGTAAAATACCTGACGATAGACAGATGAACCGCCTTCCATCTCTCGGAGCACTCGTCCCCTAAGAGATGGAAAGCGGTTCATAAGCACCCAATGAGGGCAAGGCCGAAAACCCGGCACAGCGCCCTTTCGTACGTGCGCGGGGTTATGCGTATTCGCGATTACGGCGTGAAACCGGGATTGCCGCACTCGCCCACGTTGGGATCATCGTCATGGACCTTGTAAAACTTGCAGGTGCTGAAGCAGGCGCAAAAGCCATGTCCGCACTTATCGACCCCGGGGCGAACGGTTCGCGTACCCTTGCAGGCACCACCTGCAACGGAGCCGAGTTCATCGTCAGCGATCTCCTGCATGCCCTCGCCGTGAAGACGCTCGAACAGACGCTCGGCATCGCCGTCAGCAAGTTCGATACCTGCATCCTGGGCGAGCTGGGCGATCTCTTCGGCGCTCTGTGCGCTCAAAGCCAGCTCTTGCAGCTTGTTTACGGTCTCTGACATGGCTTGCCTCTTTTGAATCGCGTACCATCCGTTTCTAGCGCAATCATAAAACGTCCGATACCGCGCCGGTACACCCGGTCGACATAGAAAATGAGTAGGAGCGAACAGGCGACTTTGCGCATGCAAGTTAGGGGACAGGTCCCAAACGTTCAAAGGCACGTGCGCTTGGCTGACTTGAAGCCTCAAGAGGGGGGGGGCTGGTACCAAATCCGCGACTTTTGAGAGGGTAATCGTCCAAGTGACGCTGTGTCGCTTATCGAAATGTATCAACCACGCTCGCTATGCGGCGTATTTCCAACTTGATTGCATAACACCGAACCCGCTTCGCGCTCAGATCAGCCCACCATTCTGGTGAGATATCTCAAAAGTCGCGGATTTGGTACACCGTTATGAGCCAACCCCCTGATCAGCCTTGAAACGCCCTCGCTGACCGGGCTTCAGCGCAAAGCACGGGATCAAAGCGGCGCTCATGCAGCCAAGACAACGGGCGCTTGGTCTCACGAGCGCCAGCCACCTGTGAAAGTTTGGGGCCTGTCCCCTAACTTTCACTCGCAGTCGTTAATGCAGCGATAGGGCACGCCACCTGCACTGTTAAGCACCTGGGGAACCTTCTCGAGGTAGCCATCGTGGAAGAAGAGGCATTTCGCCTTGTCGGCGGCGAGAAACTCACCAGAAAGCGTGCAGGCGATGGCGCGGCAGCCACCAAGGCACAGGCGCCAGTAGGGGCACGCGGCGCACCGCTCGTTGCGCTCGAGCACCTTCGAAACGGGCGTCGTCACGCACTCAAGGTAGGTGCCCTCGATCAGATACTCGTGCAACGGCCTCTCCTTCACGTTGCCGAGGCTGATGCCGTGCGCAGCAAACCAGCCAGACAGCTGGTTGCAGGGAGACAGCTCGCCGGTGTGCGACACGGCGATCGTGCCACGCGCGCCCTTGCAGACGGGCACGTTGTCGCGGTATCGCTCGCACGAACCCTGCACGGGATGCACGCCGTACCAACGTCCGCGCGGGTTGAAGTACGCGAACTGCCACACGTCTACCACGATGCGCATGTCGCTCGCCGCAACGCGCGCCATAAGCTCGAGCATCGCGTCGTAGTACTCCTTGATGTCCAGGCACATTCCGTGGGCGTTCTCCTCCCAGCGCGGTGCCTCGCTCGTGCGGATGATGCGGATCTCCTCGACGCCGAGGTCGTCGAGCCATTTCACCGTGTCGTACATGCAATCGAGGTTTCCGCGGTGGACGTTCGTCTGCGCGCGGGTGCGGAAGCCCTTCGCGTGGCAGAGCTCGAAGGCGCGGCGGGCAAGCTCCTCGGCACCCGGCCGGTTCCTCAGCCAATCATGGTGCCCCACGCCGTCGTAGCTGATCTTGATCTCGGGGCTGAGCCCGAGCTCATGGAACTCGTCGAGCATCGCCTCGGTGATGAAGCTGCCATTCGTATTGATTTCGGAAAGCGTCAGATGGCGCCGTGCGATCTCGCGGCAGATATCCATGAAGTGCGGATGGAGCGTCGGCTCGCCACCCGTGAGCGTGACGGCTTGGATGCCGCAGCCCTCGATCTCGTCGAGCAGCGCCAGGCACTCATCCCACGTGAACTCCTCCATCATGGGCGCGTTGTCCGCCGCCATGAAGCAATGCAGGCAGTTGAAGTTGCACTTGCCCGTAATCGACCAGTTGATATGGGGGAAGTACCGATTGGAAAACAGGCGCAGGCGCTGCCAGTCGTCGATCCCGTCGCCCGGCTCGCACTCCTCCACAAGACCGCGTGCCATAAGGTCGCGAAGCGTCGGCGAATCCTCCACGTCGTGCTCGCCATCGCACGCGAGCATCACAAAGAACTCCTCCGGCGAAAGGCCACGTGCCTCGCGGATGCCGTCGACGTAGTACGCGCGTGGCACGAGCTTCCAGCTGCGCAGCGCTATGCAGTCGTTCAACCTGCAGTACATGTGGCGTCCTTTCGAATGCAGCCTGTCGCCCCAAACATCATAGACGAGGCACGAGATCAATTACGATTGTCTGCTGCAAATCCCCGATCCGTCCCACGCGGACATCGTATAGTACGTGCAATCGGCACCGCACCAGGCCACATCGCCCCATATGCACCGTTGCCCCTTGTTCACGGGCATGTCGGATCTGCGGCAGCCGCCCGCGACGCCCTCAAGCTCATCATCGGAGAGCCTCTCCGCACCCTCGCCATGGAGGTGCTCGTACAGTCCCTTCACCTCATCTTCCGTCAGGGTAAAGCCCGCCCCCTCGGCGATACCGGCAAGCTCTTCGACACTTTGCGCCTTGAGTGCCAGCTCGTAGAGCCCCCTCGCGATCTTCTCCATACTGCTCCCCTTTCAGCCTCGCGCAGCGCGTCTATGGCAGCTCCGGCGGGCGCCTGGGCAGCCGCGGCGCAAAGGAGGCTCGGTCGGAAGGTGAAAGCAGGCACGCGGTCGATTGCATGCCGCATCTTGCGAACATCATATCGAGAGATCCGCTGCGGCATTACATCCGATTGCTTCGAATAATGGGTATGGTTCGTGAAAGTTTGGGGCCTGTCCCCAAACTTTCACGCTGGGCAGCCTCATAGCAGAAGGAAGGGGCCCGGATTATCTCCGAGCCCCTTCCAAAGCATTGCCGGCAGGATGCTTATTTCGACCCTGCTCCACGGTCAGACGCAGAATCTTTAACGCTCCTCGTGGTACCCGGCCCTTTCCGCACGAATGCGAACGTCACACTCCCTGCAGAAATGAGGCGGCTCGGACATCATGGATGTCTCGCAAATGTAGTCAGCCCCGCAGTTGGAGCACTTGACGTGCCAGAGCTGACCCACGAGCTTACCTCCCGACACCTGGGAGAGGTCATCGCTATCCAGGCGCTCGACACCTTCGGGCACGCGCTTGTCGTCTGTCATTGCTGCCTCCTTCGCTGCAACTGCTTTGCTCCGTTCCCGGCCTGCCAACCGGGGTATGCGCCTCTTGACACGTTTATTGTGGCATGGCCGCATCCCGAGCGGGCGAGCACCTCGCGCCCCAAAGCCCCCGTTCGCGACAGGCCGTCCGACGGCTTCGGAGATGAAAGTTTTGGGGCCTGTCCCCTAACTTTCATCACAGGTCGCGGGCGCCGATTATATTCGCCATGAAATTCTTACCCCCGCACATCCTGCAGTGAACTGCCTCCCATTTCTTGGACAAAGTAATAAAGTCCGAGAGATGGGAGGCCTTCTCATGCCGATCGACCTTAGATGCAGGCACGACCGCGAGGTCAGGGAGCTCGCCGCTGACATGTTCGAGTCCGGGCGGGGCTACCGCTCCGCCGCCAAGGCCCTTGGCGTCCCCGCCGAGGCTGTGAGAAACTGGCTGAAGACGTACCGCGCGATCGGAAGGGACGGGCTTCTGGCCATGGGAGGGCAGCGCGCCAGATACGACTACGAGACCAAGGTCGCCGCGGCGAGCGCCGTGGTCGACGGGGGCATGCCCAAGCCCGAGGCGATGGAGCGCTTCGGCATCGCGAGCGCCACGCCGCTGAAGCGGTGGTGCAGGCTGTACCGCGAGGGCGGGGCCGAGGCCCTGAGGCCGAAGCCCAGGGGCAGGCCCAGGGGATCGGGCGCGAAGGCGGCCCCGAAGACCCGCGAGGAGGAGCTCGAGGAGCGCGTGCGCAAGCTCGAGGCGCAGGTGGCGTATCTAAAAAAATCGATAGCCCTGAAGGCGGAGCTGCGCTCCCGAACCGGGAGAAGGCCCTAGCGGTCGCCGAGCTTTCAGGGCGTGGCCACAAGCTGTCCGACCTGCTGGAGTGCGCCGGACTCGCCAGGTCGTCGTACCACTACGCGCTCGCGCACCCGAGGAGGCCGACCAGGCCCGAGCTGCGCGGGAGGGTCGCCGAGATCTTCGGCCGGCTCCCCAACGGCGTCGGCCACCGCCAGATCGCCATGGAGCTGCGCGCCGTCGACGGGGAGCGCATAGCGGACAAGACGGTGCTCAAGATGATGCGCGAGATGGGACTCAGGTGCGGCATCCGCCGCGAGACCGACTATCACAGGTACAACTCCTATAAGGGCGAGGTCGGCGAGACCTTCGGGAACGTCATCGGCCGCGACTTCGAGGCCGACGGCCCGTGGCAGAAGATGGGCACCGACGTCACCGAGTTCAAGCTCTCCTTCGGCAAGGCCTACCTCGCGCCGGCGTACGACTTCGGCAGCAAGGAGATCGTCGCCTGGTCGGTCTCGGAGCACCCCGACCTCGCGCAGCAGGAGGAGATGCTCGCCATGCTCGTCGCCGCGAAGCCGAGGGGCAAAGAGCCCATACTGCACTCCGACATGGGCTGGCAGTACCAGCACGCGTCCTACGTGGAGAGGCTCAGGGAGAACGGCTTCATCCAGAGCATGTCGCGCAAGGGCAACTGCATCGACAACGGCGCGACCGAGCAGGTCTTCGGCCATATCAAGGACGAGTTCTTCCGAGGGCGCGACTGGGGCGACTTCGAGTCGTTCAAGCGCGACCTCGAAGAGTACATCGTCCACTGGAACACGAGAAGACGCCAGGTGAAGCTGAAGGGCCTGACCCCGGTCGAGTTCCGGGAGCAGGCCCTCCGGGAGGCCGCCTAGCGGTTATGATTAATCACATCCAAGTTTTGGGGCGCAGTTCATTTGGGGCCTGTCCCCAAACTTTCACTCCATCAGGACCAGCCTCTTGTAGACCGAAAGGCCGCGCAGCAGCACGCGCTCGTCGAACATGAACGTATCCCCGTGCAGGGCGCAGGTCGCATAGCCGAGGTCGCCGCAATCCGCATCAGCGATGCCATCGGCGACGGGCGCGCCCACGCCCAGCAGGAAGAAAACACCGGGCAGATGCCGCTGGTAGAACGCGAAGTCCTCTGCGATCAGCAGGGGCTCCTCCACCAGCGTAAGCTCCGGCAGCACGTCGGCCGCCTTCGAATACAGCACCGAATCGTTCGTCACCGGAGGATACCCCTCGGCGAAATCGACCTCACCGGTGCAGCCGCACGAGGTGCACGACTCATCGAGCAGCGCACGGATCTCGTCCTTCGCCCGCTCGAACATGCTGTCCGTGAACACGCGCAGGCTTCCGGCCAGGCGCGCCTCCCCCGCCACGGCGTTGCACACGGTGCCTGCCTCGAGCTGCCCGAACTGGCAGATCACAGGCTCCTCCTGGGCAAGCTTGCGCATAAGCCAGCGCTCGCTCACCATGAAGCGCGCGGCAGCCAGCGCGGCATCATGGCTGTCCGTGTCCGACACGCCGTACGTCTTGGCGATATGCGTGCTTTGCCCGTGGATGGAGATATGCGTCTCGCTCGAGCGCGCCAGCAGCGGGCCGGGGCGCGACGCCACCGTACCCCACGGCAGGTCGGGCCACACATGGAAGCCGAAGATGCGCTCGACCGCACAGCGCTCGAACACGCCGCTTTCGCACACGCGCTTCGCACCGCCGGTCGTCTCCTCGGCGGGTTGAAAGACGAAGAGCACGTTTCGCGGGAGCGCCCCCGGGCGCTCGCGCACGATGCCGTCGACCCACACGGCAGCAGCAAGGGCCATCGCCATATGCGCATCGTGACCGCAGGCGTGCATGTGCCCCTCGTGCTCGGAGGCAAACGGCGCACCCGTATTCTCGCTGATAGGCAGGGCGTCCATGTCGGCTCGGATCGCCATCGTGCGGGCGCACCCCGCATCGAACAGCGCGCAGATGCAGCTCGCGCTCGGTGAGAACACCTCGCACGAGAGCTGCTCGAGCACACCGCGCAGGTAGCGCTTGGTCTGCGGAAGGTCGTAGTCGAGCTCCGGGATGCGATGCAGATCGCGCCGATAGCGCGCCAGCAGCTCCAGATCCTGTTCGGTCACATCCGGCATCAAGTTCATCTGCCCATCCTCTCCCACGGTTTTCAAAAGTATAGCCTCCCCGCCCCTCGTCACCACGCTTGCCTCTCTGGGGACGTAGCCGGGAGGCCAACCGGCCCGCGGCGGCGGGTGTCCGGAAACATCTCCGTCCTGAAAGTGGACACGTTACAGATGTGTATCGCCGCAGCGTTCACTCTTGTTCGGTAAAGCCCGTTCGTGATAGCATTCCTCCAATCGATAGAGGTAGCGGGCGCGAAGATGCGCGGGCGAGCCGGCAGGCATCGACCCCGCGCGGGGGCAATCCCGCCGAACTCGGCCGCCGGGCGCGGCGGAACCGGGTGGGACCGCAGGAAACACCTGCGGGACTGTCTGCAGGGTCTGCAGGAGAGCTATCAAGGAGGCAGCACGTGCCAGCCAAGCACCCCTTTGTGACAAAAGACCAGCTCGTCACGATCGCCGAGCACTATCCGACCCCGTTTCACCTGTACGACGAGGCCGGCATCCGCGCGAACGTGGAAGCCGTGCTCGACGCGTTCAGCTGGAACCCGGGCTTCAAGGAGTATTTCGCCGTCAAGGCGAATCCCAACCCGCGGCTCATCTCCATCCTCGCCGAGTACGGCTGCGGCTGCGACTGCTCGAGCGACACCGAGCTCATGATCTGCGATGCGCTCGACATCCGCGGTTCCGACATCATGTTCTCGTCGAACGACACGCCCGCCGACGACTTCCGCTTCGCACGCGAGCTCGGGGCCATCGTGAACTTCGACGACATCACGCACATCGAGTTCTTCGAGCGCGTCGCGGGACCCATCCCCAAGACGGTGAGCTGCCGCTTCAACCCCGGCGGCCTGTTCCAGCTTGCCAACGGCATCATGGACAACCCGGGCGATTCCAAGTACGGCATGACGCGCGAGCAGCTCTTCGAGGCCTACCGCATGCTCGTCGACCGCGGCGCGGAGAATCTCGGGCTGCACGCCTTCCTCGCCAGCAACACGGTCACGAACGACTACTACCCCGCGCTCGCCCGCATCCTGTTCGAGCTCGCCGTCGACCTCGCGCGCGAGACCGGCGCGCACATCGGCTTCATCAACCTCTCGGGCGGCGTGGGCATCCCCTACCGCCCCGACCAGGTGCCCAACGACATCCACGCCATCGGCGAGGGCGTGCGCCGCGCCTTCGAGGAGGTGCTCGTGCCGGCGGGCATGGGAGATGTGGCCCTCTGCGCCGAGATGGGCCGCTTCATGATGGGTCCCTACGGATGCCTGGTCACGCGCGCCATCCACGAGAAGCATATCTACAAGGACTACGTCGGCGTCGACGCCAACGCGTGCGACCTGATCCGCCCCGCCATGTACGACGCCTATCATCACATCACCGTGATGGGCCAGGCGGGCGGCCCCGACAAGAGCGGTCTGCCTGCCACGAGAACCTACGACATCGTGGGCAACCTCTGCGAGAACAACGACAAGTTCGCCCACGACCGCGCGCTTCCGCAGGTGGATATCGGCGATTTGCTCGTGATCCACGACACCGGGGCGCACGGCTACTCGATGGGCTACAACTACAACGGGCGCCTGCGTCACGCCGAGGTCCTGCTGCGCACCGACGGCAGCTGCGAGCTCATCCGCCGCGCCGAGACCGCAGCCGACTACTTCGCGACCCTCGACATCACCGACACGGGCCGCGCCCTCATCGCGCGCGCGGCGCGCACATCCTAAGGCAAGGAGGCCGAACATGGACATCCGCAACCTCGAGGGCTCGATCGTCGCCCTCATCACCCCCTTCGACAGCGACGGCAACGTCGACTTCGACGCGCTCGGCCGACTGGTCGATTTCCAGCTCGAAGCCGGCACCGACGCGCTGCTGCCGCTCGGCACCACCGGCGAGAGCTCCACGATGACGCACGAGGAGGACGACGCCGTCGTGTCGTTCGTGGTCGAGCGCGTGGCCGGCCGCGTGCCCATCATCGCCGGATCGGGCTCCAACTGCACGCAGACGATGCTCGAGAAGAGCCTCTCCTACCAGCGCCTGGGCGTCGACGGCCTGCTGCTCATCACGCCCTACTACAACAAGAGCAACGAGGAGGGTATCTACCGCCACTTCGCCACCGTGCTCGACGCGGTCGACGTGCCCTGCATCCTGTACAACGTGCCCGGCCGCACGGGCTGCTCCATCAGCGTCTCCAACGTCGAGCGCCTGGCCGCGCATCCCAACGCGCTGGGCATCAAGGAGGCGAGCGGCTCGATCGTCTACGCGAGCGACATCGCGCACGTGATCGGCCCCGACTTCAAGATGTTCTCCGGCAACGACGACATGGTCGTGCCGCTCATGAGCCTCGGCGCCTCGGGCGTGATCTCGGTGTGGGCGAACGTGCAGCCCGCCCTGGTGCGCGAGATGACCCACGCGTTTTTGGATGGCGATCTGGCGCGCGCACGCCAGATCCAGCTGGAGGGGCTGCCGCTCGTGCACGCCCTGTTCTCCGAGGTGAACCCCATCCCCGTCAAGGAGGCCTGCGCGCAGATGGGCCTGTGCGACGCCAACTACCGCCTGCCGCTCGTGCCCATGGCCGACGGCAACCGCGAGAAGCTCGTGTCGACGATGAAGGAGGCTGGTCTCGTTGATTAGCATAGCCATCATGGGAGCGGGCCGCATGGGCTCGCTCATCCGCACGACCGCCGAAGCCGCGCGCGGCGTGGACGGCGAGCCTGCATTCGAGGTCGTGGCGCAGGTCGGCTTCGACCTCGCCGCGGTAGACGACGCCCCTGCCGCCGACGTGCTCATCGACTTCTCCAACGTCGCCTGCCTGCCGGCGGTCGTCTCCTATGTGCGCCGCTGCGACTGCGCGCTCGTGAGCGGCACCACCGGCTACACATCCGAGCAGCTCGACGAGCTGCGCGCCCTCGGTGCGGACGTACCGGTCGTGTGGTCGGGCAACTACTCCATCGGCGTGGCGGCGCTCAGGCACCTCACGGCACAGGCGACCCGCGAGCTCCCCGGCTTCGACGTCGAGATCGTCGAGACCCATCACAACCAGAAGGCCGACGCCCCCTCAGGCACGGCCGCCATGCTGCTCGATGCCGTCATCGACGCGCATGAGGGCATGGGGTACCACCCGGTCTACGGCCGCGAGGGCATGTGTGGCGCCCGAGACGAGCACGAGATCGGCATGCACTCGCTGCGCGGCGGCACGGTCGCCGGCGTGCACACGGTTTCGTTTTTCGGCACCGACGAGGAGGTCTCGCTCACGCACCGCGCGACGAACCGCCAGATCTTTGTGAACGGCGCCCTTGCCGCCGCAAAGAGGCTGCTTGCCCGCGAAGCCGGCTTCTACACCTTCGACGACATCATGTTCGCATGAAAGTTTGGGGACAGGTCCCAAACTTTCAGCTAGAGAAAGGACGCGTGTGAACGCTCAGGAAATCATCGACTTCATCGCCTCGGCGGAAAAGAAGACGCCGGTCAAGCTCTACGTGCACGAGGCGGCGGGCGCCCAGATCGATTGGGGAGCCGCCCATGTGTACGGCACGCCCGAGGGACGCATCGTCTTCGGCGACTGGAAGGAGCTCGCCGCGATCATCGAGGCGCATGCGGACGACATCGTCTGCCTCGATATCGAGAACGACTGCCGCAACTCCGCCGTGCCGCTGCTTGACCTGAAGGGCGTCAACGCGCGCATCGAGCCGGGCGCCATCATCCGCGACCAGGTCGAGATCGGCGACAACGCCGTCATCATGATGGGTGCCATCATCAATATCGGCGCACGCATCGGCGCGGGATCCATGATCGACATGGGCGCTGTGCTGGGCGGCCGTGCCACCGTGGGCAAGAACTGCCATATCGGCGCCGGCACCGTGCTCGCCGGCGTCATCGAGCCCGCAAGCGCCACGCCGGTCATCATCGACGACAACGTCATGATCGGCGCGAACGCCGTCGTGCTCGAGGGCATACACGTCGGCGAGGGCGCGGTCGTGGCGGCAGGCGCCGTCTGTGTCGAGGACGTTCCCGCCGGCGCCGTCGTCGCCGGCGTGCCCGCGCGCGTCATCAAGCAGCGCGACGAGAAGACTGACAGCAAGACCGGCCTCGAGGAGGCCCTGCGCACGCTGTAGCGTCCACACATCACAGCAGCCCATCCCCCTTATGCGGCGGCCGCGCTCCCAATCAAGGCAGCGCGGCCGCCGTTTTTGCTGCCGCTGCATGGGCGTTTCGCGGAATCTTCCGCCGCATCGCCTTCGATCATGTTCGTAAACCCGCATATGCTCAAGCTGGCACCTCACCGGTTGGACGCGCATATGCATACGGTCGGATATCGGCTCGAGACCTCGCTAAAACCGGTTGCATCGCCGGGTGTACCCTCTCGCCTACCGTCGGGCGCTTGCCGCCCGAACACTTTTGCGTTACAAAAGTAGGTGAGCACCATGGATCGCGTCATCGTCCATCCGAGAGTCACGCAGCGGCACCCATCGATTACCGAGGAGGACGTGCTGCATGCGTGGAATCAAGCAGTCCGTATCTCCTGGCGCGGAATATCCGCGCCTGACCAGTATGTAGCAGTTGGAATCGACCGGCGCAATCGCCTCATTGAGATGGTTGCAGCCGAAACGGAAGCAGGAGATTGGATGATATACCACGCAATGACCCCGCCTTCTAAGCGCACATACTTAGAGCTGGGCATTCGCTGGATATAAGGGGGTTCCTATCAATGGAGTACAAGCTGAAATCCGGCAAGATCGTCACCGACGAGATGCTCGAGAAGGACGCCGAGATGTTCGAGCGCGGCGAATGGCCCGAAGGCGACTGGATTCCCGTCGTCATGGGTCGCCCGCCCCTCAGCAGCACCGAGGAGAGCATCACCGTCACCTTCCGCATGCCGCGCTCGCGCGCCCTAGCCTGCGCCGCGATCGCCGCGCGCCACGGAATGACCCGCTCGCAGTTTATCCGTGAGGCCATCGACCGCGCCATCGACGAGGAGATTCTGCATCAGGCGGAATAGGGCACGGCAGGGCACTCGCCGCCAGCACCGATCCGCCGCTAGCGGTTCTCGATGCTCCCGATGTTCTTCAGCTCGATGGAGATGAGCCCGTTCGGCTCGTTGACGAACTCGACGTACTCGGTGTTGCGCAGCATCTCGGCCGGGAAGGTGATCTCGATGCCCGTGTCGGTGCGGATCTTGTGGTTGCGCACCGCCGCGCGCTCCACGTTCGCACGCTCGACCGGCACGCGCTCGGGCAGCTTCTCCTCGCGCATCTCGGCCTCGAAGCGCTCCTTCATCGCGGGTTCGTCCTCGAAGATCTCGTCGGCGAGGTCCCAAGGGGCGAGTTCCTCGTCCTCCTCGACGCGCTCGGCCACAACCTCCTTGGCGCGCGCGAGCGCCATCGCGGTGTTGGCGCCGTGCTCCTCGGCGACCTCCTCGACGATGCGCGTCACCGTGTCGATGACCTCCTTGCCCGAAACGCCCGTCACGCACTGCAACAGGCCGTCGGGGATGAGCATCGTGTCCTCGCCGGCGATCTTGCGCTTCTTGTCCTGGTACATGACCTCCATCGTGCTCGCGCGCACGACGGCATAGCTCGACACCTTCTGCGAGGGGTTCGGCAGGATCGCATAATGACGCGCGATGTCGTTGCGCACCGCCCCGCCCTCGCGGTCGACCTCATGCATGAACGCCATGCGGCTCGTCATCAGCATGACGGCGAACCAGCGGACCTCGTCATCGTCCTCGAAGTCCGCCACGAGCACGTCGGTCGACTCCTGCTTATCGCATTTTGCCAGCTCACCGGCGATGAACTCGGCGATCTGCTGCGAGAGGTCGATAAACTCGCGGTCGCCGAACAGGAACGCCTTGAGCTCGCCGGCAAACGCGCTGTTCTCCGCGAAGGACCCACGACGGTTGTCGGCGCTCGTGCGCGCGCGGCGCAGATGCGAGGTCAGAAACGAGCGGACCGCCCGCGTATCAAGGTCGAGCTCGCGCGCGCTCATGACGTTCACGGCGGACTCGAAATCGAGGATATGCAGGATGGCGTGGTTGATCTTCATGCGGCGGTCTCCTTCGGGCGCAGTATCGGCTCGAAAAAGTATAGCGGCACGATGGCGCCGCGCGACCGAATCGAACGCCCGCGCACAAAAAGGAAAGCAGACCGCTTCTACCCCTCGACGCGAGGCGACCGTCAGATGCCCTCGTCCTGCTCCTCATCCTCGTCGTCGCGCGCGATGCCCAGCCCATCGAGGAGCGTCGACGCGACACCCGTCACTTTATCGATCGTGGCGACGCGCGCGAGCGCCTTCATCACATCGCCGACGAAGGCGCGTTGCTCGGGCTCGAGCGTATCGTAAGCATCCCGCATCGCAGGCAGACTCACGCGCCAGCTCTCGCGGATATCCGCCAGACGTGTCGCGCCGGTAACGTCCAGCACGCCGAACAGCGTGTCGATGAACGTGCCGCGCTCCTCTGCCGTGAAGCGGTCCATCCACGCGGCGACGGTCGAGCCGAAGTACCGCGAGCTCGCAGAAAGGCCGTCTGCCTGCTTGAATACGAGGCCATCGACCTCCCAGAGGAACGGGTTATGCTGCAGGATCGATATGCCATCGCTCTCCACAACCGTGAAATCGTGATCTTCGTCCATGATGAGGCCGATGATCGACGATTTGGGCACGGTCTTGTCGATGCGCTCCCGAATGCGCGCATAGCCCTCGCTCGCCAGGAACTCCGCGTTGAAGCCGGGGCCGTCGTGCGAGAACACGCGCACGATGCGCTCCTGGACTGCAGGCGACGCGCAGGCCGCCGCATAGACCGCGAGGTTTCCGCCCTTGGAGTGCCCGCCGATGTAGATCGGACCGTCGAGCAGCGTCGCCACGCGCTCGAGATACTCATGGGCCTCGCGCTGCGCGGGCACCGGGCACAGCGACGCCATGTTGAAGTCCTCGCGCCACCCTACGAGCGTCGAGTCGGTACCCCGAAAGGCGACGTACATGCCGCCGCCGGGAAGCGAGAACGTCATGGCCGCGAACTGCTCGGCCGTGGCGAGGTCGGTCTTGAAATCGAAGGCGCACAGGCGAGCATTGCGGAAACGTGGGCTGGCGCACACGGCAAACAGCAGGTCGCGGCTGCCCTCGGGGTCCCAGCTCGTGCCGAACATGGTGTCGAACTCTTCAGCACGCAGCAGCTCGTGAAGCGCGATGCCCTCGCTCGACCACCTGCGCCGTGCGCCGGGATTCAGCCGATAGTAGGACATCCACGAGAACACGAGGCTGTCGAGCGTGCAGAGCGGACGCTCATCGAAGGTCTCGAACGCCGTCTGCGCGTACGTAAGGAAGTTGTCGGGGTCGGACTTGCGCTTCGAGCGCTTCTCGTCGCTGTCTGAGCCAGCGTCCTCATCCGCGTCGTCCTGTCGATCGCTTCCGAAGCGACCGGCGATCGCCTCGATGAGGCTCGCAAGGCGACCTCCCTCACTGGCTCCCTCGGAATCCTCGGCCTCGCCGGCGGTATCAGCCTTCAACGGAGCGACGTCACCATCTGCATCGCTGACGAAAGCACCCAGCGGCTGCTCGACCCTGTCCTCGCCCATAGGACCCCCAATCATGCCCTGCAAGTTTGGGGACAGACCCCAAACTTGCACGTTCTGTCTCCATGCTAGCGCTCTGAAGCCCGGTCGATGCGCACATACAGGGGTTTGTTTTTAGCTGGGGATCAAATTCGCGACTTTTGAGATACCTCACCGATATTGTGGGTTGATTCCACGCTTACCAGGCTCCAGTTTTATCCACTCGTGCTATCGTTTTACCAGATCACATTGGCTTTTTGATACATTTTGGTAAGCTACGCCGCGTCACTAAAGACGACACTCTCTCAAAAGTCACAAATTTGACACTGACCCCCTACTCAACAGGTGCATCGCCTGACGCGCGAGCCCCCAAGTCGCGAACCCACGCAGCAAACGCAGCTTCTAGCGCACGAACCAGGCAGCGGTATCCTGCGGCACCGACCCGTCGGAAGCAAGATCACCCGAAGCGACGAGCAGCGCACCGACCGGAGCAGGAACCGCTTCAGCGCCGAAGTTGACGACGCACGTAAACGTGCGCCCATCGGCGCAGGGCCGCTCATAGGCGATCACCTGGTCGGGTGTGGCGCCCAACTCGAGCGCCGGCAGCCACGTGAGCGACATGTCACCCGTTGCGGTAAGCATCTCTGCACGAAGCGCCAATACGCACTGGTAGAAGTTAAGCATCGAGCGGCCATCGGCCTGCTCTGCATCGGCTGCGAACTCGGCATACCACAGCGGCTGGGGCAGATGGGGTGCAGTGGGCGCGGCAACCCGAGCGACACCCTCGACCGGTGCGGAAAACCCGAACGACCCGGTCGCGCCATCCCCGAACGAAGCGTCCCATACAGCCGGGGCAGGCAGGTCGGACGCGCACCACGGCAGCGGCACGCGGCAGCCATCGCGGCCCTTGAGCGCATCGCCATGGGCCGTGCGCCGAGCCTGCGGGTCTTCCAGGCGATCCCAGGGAATGGTCGCCACCTCGAACAGCCCGAGCTCCTCGCCCTGATAGATATACACCGAACCCGGAAGCCCCATCTCCATGAGCAGCGCCGCGCGTGCGCGCTTCGTCCCGAGTGCGCGGTCCTCGATGTACGTCGCACCATCGCGGAGCAGCCAATCGTTCACAAGCTGATGATGCGCGTGCGAGCGCACCTGCGGCAGGCCGTAGCGGGTCGGATGACGCGGCACGTCATGGTTCGACAGCACCCACGTGCTCGTGGAACCCGACAGCTCCGCACAGGTAAGACCCTCCTCGATCGCGCGACGGAAATCGTCCGCGCGCCAATCGGCCTTGGCGAACTCGAAATTGAACACCTGTCCGAGCTCCTCGGTCGAGGCGTAATACCGCTGGTGCTCCGGCGTCACCCATGCCTCCGCTACCGCGAAACGCGGCGGTTCGTACTCGTTGAAGACCTGCCGCCACTCACGGTAGATCTCGTGCACCTCCGGCCGGTCCCATAGCGGATTGTCCTCGTTGCCCGCGCCCTGGTCGGGCACCTGATCGAGCTCATCGAGCGGACGGCTGTCAAGATCTTTCGCCAGCGCATGCGCCACATCGATGCGGAAGCCATCGACCCCGCGGTCGGACCAGAAGCGCAGCGTCCGCTTGAACTCCTCATGCACATCAGGATGCTTCCAGTTGAGGTCGGGCTGCTCCTTGGCAAACAGGTGCAGGTACCACTCGCCATCTTCGACGCGTTCCCACGCCGAGCCGCCGAAACACGACCTCCAACCGTTGGGCGGCAGCTCCCCGGCCTCGCCGCGTCCTGGACGGAAGATATAGCGGTCGCGCTCGGGCGAGCCGGGACCCGCCGCAAGCGCCGCCTGGAAGAAACGGTGCTTATCGGATGTATGGTTGGGCACGATGTCGACGATCACGCGGATGCCGCGCTCATGGGCGGCGGCAACCAGGTCGTCGAAATCGTCAAGCGTTCCGAGGCGCGGGTCAACGTTCCGGTAATCGATGACATCATAGCCGCCATCGGCGAGCTCTGACGGGTAGAACGGCGAAAGCCAGATGGCGTCGACACCGAGCCGCTTGAGGTAGCCCATCTGCGTCACGACGCCGCGGATGTCGCCGAGACCGTCTCCGTTCGCATCGCGAAAGCTGCGCGGATACACCTGGTACACGACCGCCTGTTTCCACCAATCGGCACCTTTGCCCAGCATAGCGTCCTCCTGTCCGATCGCCGCGGGATACCCCGCGTCACCTGGGTCAATTGTAGCCCGGACATCTTGTACGAACAAGGATTGGCCATATGGCAAGATGCCGCTCATACCTACCGAGACAGGAGGACCCCAGCTTCGATCGATCGCGCCTACAGCTCGCGCAGACCCGCCCGGTCGATAACATCGGAAAGCGCCTCCGCCGAGGCGTGCAGCCGTGCGAGCTCGTCCTCGTCGAGCGAGATGGGCACACGGCATTCAATGCCGGCGCGCCCGATAATCGTGGGCAGCGAGATTGCGATGTCCGTCAGACCGTACTCCCCCACCATCAAGCTCGAAACCGGAAGTACGCAGTGCTCGTCGCGCATGATGGCGCCGCATAGACGCGCGACCGACATGGCGATGCCGTAGTACGTCGCCTTCTTGCGCGCGATGATTTCGTATGCCGCCCCCTTGACGTCGTCTGCGATGCGCCGCTGCGCTGCAACGTGGTCAAAATGGCCGCGCATCTCGCAGAAATCCTTGAGCGGCACGCCCGCCACGTCGGCGCTCGACCACACCGCGAGCTCCGAGTCGCCGTGCTCGCCGATGATGTAGGCCCCCACATCGCGCGGATCCACGCCCAGATGGTCGCCGAGGGCCTCCTGCAGACGTGCGGAATCGAGCACCGTCCCCGATCCGATCACATGACTCTCGGGCAGGCCGGACATCTTGATCGCGGCGTAGGTGAGCACATCCACCGGATTGGACACCACGAGAAGGATGCCCTCGAACCCGACCTCGCGAATACGGGGGATGATGGACTCGTAGATACCGACGTTCTTGTTCACGAGGTCAAGGCGCGTCTCGCCGGGTTTTTGCGCGGCGCCGGCTGTGACCACGATGATCGCGGCGTCGGCTGCGTCCTCGTAATCGCCCGCATACACATCGATGGGGTGTGCAAACGGCGAACCGTTCCCGATGTCGAGCGCCTCGCCCTCGGCGCGCGCCCGGTCGACATCGATCAGCACCATCTCCGAGAACAACCCGCTCTGCATGAGTGCAAACGCCGAAGAGGACCCCACAAACCCGCATCCGACAACGGCAACTTTCCTGGTATCGATCATGACTGCTCCTTCGAATCGTATCGTCAGAAAACCTATCTGACCGATGGGGATATTCCCCCGCTGGGCGCGCCCAAGCAGCCTCCTTTTATTTCCTATTTGCTCTATAGGATTTTCACAAATGACCCCTTGACAGCAGAACGCCCTGGCCCTCACACCGAGGACCAGGGCGAAAGCGCACATGGAAAGGGGCTCGTACCGAGGCGGCGATCCTAGCAGATGCCGGCATCCTTGATGGCGGCGACAGCGGCGCGCATGCCCTCGGGCGGCAGCACGAGCGCCATGCGCACGTACCCCTCACCCGACGGGCCGAAGCTCGCGCCCGGCGTCACGATGACGCCCGCACGGTCCATGAGCTCCTCGCAAAACGCCATGGAATCGGTGCGGCCGCCGGGCAGCTTCGCCCACACGAACATGGTGCCGTGCGCGTTCGGACGCTCCCAACCGATGGCCTCCAGGCCGTCGCACAGCGCGTCGCGACGTTCCTGGTACTTCAGGCGCTGCGCCTCGACCTCGTCGAGCGGACCGGTCAGCGCGGCGATGGCCGCCTTCTGGATCGGGAAGAACATGCCGAAGTCGATCTGGCTGCGCAGCTTGGCGAACGCCTGCACCACATCGGAGCGACCGACAAGGAAGCCGATGCGCGCGCCGGTGACGTTGAACGACTTCGAGAGCGAGAAGAACTCCACGCCAACCTCGAGCGCTCCGGGATACTGCAGGAAGCTGCCACCGCGCGGACCGTCGTAGACGATGTCGGAATAGGCGTTGTCGTGCACGATGAGCAGGTCGTGCTCGCGGGCGAACGCGATAATCTCCTCGTAGAGCTCGGGCGTGCCCACGCTGCCCACCGGATTGGCGGGAAGCGACACGATCATGTACTTGGCGCGGTCGGCGACCTCGGGGTCGATGCCCGCCACGTAGGGCAAAAAGTCGTGCTCCGCCTCGAGCGGGTAGTACGAAAGCTCGCCGTCGGCGATCTTCACGCCCGCCTCGAACACCGGGTAGCAGGGGTCGGGCACGAGCACCGTATCGCCGGGATCGAGCAGCGCGAGGCCAAGATGGCCCACACCCTCCTGGGTGCCGTTGCACGAGGCGACCATATCGGGCGTGATGCCCTCCACGCCGAAGCGGCGCGCATAGTAATCGCACACAGCCTGCTTGAGCTCGGGAAGGTCGCCCAGGCTGTACTTCCACTGGGTCGGATCGGCAGCCGCATCGCGCAGGGCGCTGACCACATGGTCGTACGGGGCGAAATCGGGCGTACCAACCGAGAGGTTGTAGATGGTGCGGCCCTGAGCCTCGAGCTTCAGGCGGCGCTGGTTGAGCGAGGCGAACACCTCGGCGCCGAAACGATCGAGTCTCTGGGAAAACTGCATGGTGGACTTCCTTTCAGGAACAAGCGGTGGATGAAGGGTGCGAGGCGCAGGCCCGCGCAAAGGGCGGCGGTGCTACTCCTCGGTAGCGACGACGGAAACCGCCTCTGACGCAACGACGACCTCCGTGGCCGGGCGCGGCGCCACGGCACCGGCATCGGCAGCCGCGCCGGCATCGCGAAGCGCATCGATCTCGGCAAGCCAGATGCGCGCCGAGGCGTCGGACGGCATGCGCCAGTCGCCGCGCGGGCTGAGCGTGACCGATCCGACCTTGGGGCCGTCCGGCAGGCAGCTGCGCTTGAACTGTTGGGCGAAGAAGCGCCGGTAGAACACGCGCAGCCAACTCCAGATGGTCTCCTCGTCGTACTCGCCCGCAAACGAGCGACACGCCATGCGGTAGATCTTGCCCGGCGCGAACCCGAAGCGCAGCAGGTGGTACAGGAAGAAATCGTGCAGCTCGTAAGGCCCCACAAGGTCCTCGGTCTTCTGCGCGATCTGGCCGTCGCCTGTGGGCGGCAGCAGCTCGGGCGAAACGGGCGTATCCAGGATATCGAGGAGCGTCGCCTCGATCTGGCCGCCGTAGAGCCCCGCCGCGTAGCGCACCAGGTGCCGCACGAGCGTCTTGGGAACGCTCGCGTTCACGGCGTACATGCTCATGTGGTCGCCGTTGTAGGTAGCCCAGCCGAGCGCCAGCTCGGAGAGGTCGCCGGTGCCGATGACGAAGCCGCCGAGCTCGTTGGCGAGGTCCATGAGGATCTGCGTGCGCTCGCGCGCCTGGCTGTTCTCGTAGGTCACGTCGGTGACGGACGGGTCGTGCCCGATATCGGCGAAATGCTGCTTCACGGCGTCGTGAATCGAGATCTCGCGGAAGCTCACGCCCAGCGAGCGCGCGAGGGTCTCGGCGTTGCCCTTCGTGCGGCCGGTCGTGCCGAAGCCCGGCATGGACGCGGCCATGATGCCCGTGCGGTCGAGGCCGAGCGCATCGAAGGCGCGCACGGTGACGAGCAGCGCGAGCGTGGAGTCGAGACCGCCAGAGAGCCCGATGACGGCGCGCGTCGTGCCCGTGTGGGCCAGACGCGTCTTCAGGCCGGCGGCCTGCAGGCCGAAGATGGTCTCGCAGCGCTCGGCAAGGTCGCCGCGGTCGGCCGGCACGAACGGCGCGCGGCTGTAGACGCGGTCGATATCGAGGGCGGTGCGCATGAAGCCGAGGGGCGCCGCGGCGTCCTCGCCCTGCGGCTCGCCACCCTGGCGTCCAGCGGCGCCGCGAAAGGAGAACGTCGCGTCGTTCATGCCGCGCGCAGAAAACGGCGGACGCGCCCAGGTGTTCGACCGGCGGCGTTCCGCCAGCAGGCGGTCGAGGTCGACATCGGCCATGGCCATATCGCAGGTGAACAGGTCGGTCCTCGCGAGCAGGCTGCCGTTTTCGGCGATCAGGTTCTCGCCCACGAACACAAGGTCGGTCGTCGACTCGCCCTCCCCCGCATCGGCGTAGGCGTAGGCGCAGTACAGGCGCGCCGACTGGCCGCGCACGAGGTCACGGCGGTACTCGGCCTTGCCGATGGTCTCGTCGGAGGCCGACGGGTTCAAGATGATCGTCGCCCCGCCCTGCACCGCCATGGAAATCGACGGCGGCTCGGGCACCCACAGGTCCTCGCAGATCTCGACGCCGATGGCGACCGACTCCATGCCAGGGTCGACGCAACGGTACACGAGGGCGGACCCCATGGGAACGGAACGGCTGCCGGCGAAGCTCACGTACCCCATCGGGTTGCGCGGTGCCGGGGTGAACCAGCGCTGCTCGTAGAACTCGCTGTAGTTGGGCAGGTTCTCCTTGACCGTCAGGCCGAGCAGCTCGCCGGCACAACACACGGCGGCGCAGTTGTAGATGGCCTCGCCGTGCGCGACGGGCAAGCCGACGGTGAAGAGGATCGGCAGCTCGCGCGTCTCGTCGAGCAGGCGCGCCAGCGCGCGCTCGCAGGAGCGCAGCAGCGTGCGGTCCAAGAAGAGGTCGGCGCACGTATAGCCCGTCAGGCAGAGCTCCGGCAACACGAGCGCGCCGACACCGCTCTGGGCGGCATCCTGCACGCACGCGAGAATCGCCTGCGCGTTGCCCTCGACATCGGCGACGCGGATAGCGGGCGTCGCGGCGGCGATGCGAAAGAAGCCATCGCCCGACCCCGCACCGGCCCCGGACCCGATACCGGTGAAGTACAGTTCCTCCATAGTGAAACTCCCCTTGTTGGCCACCCGATACGCACGTACCGGCCCAACAATCATACCGCAGGAGCGCAGAGGCGCCGCGCATGCCTCGGGCATTCCTTTCGGATGCACGGCTGGCCGCGTGCCATGGCAGCACGAGACCGAAAGCCGTGAGGCGCGCCTACCCGGTTTCCGGATCGCCTGCACGCGGGCAGAACCGGCCGCCTCGTGCCGCCCCTGGCAAGTTTTGCAACTTGAGCATTTTTGAAGGCACGTTCACTTGGCGTTTTGGGCCTTATCGGCTCCAATCAGACCTGAAATTCGACCTAAGAAGGCGAATTCGAGCGCTGGAACACTCAAAACCACGCTTACAAAAATACTCAAGTTGCAAAAGTTGCCAGGGGTATTGCGTATTGACCCCCTGTACGCTCAAAAAGAGTTTTACAAAAGCGCTCCCGCGAAATTCCACCACCCCCTTGCCCGCCGCCCCGGTACACTAGGGAGCGGTATAACCGCGCGCCCCCGGCGCGTCGCACTCGTCCAGAGCGCAGAAAGGACGAACTCATGAAACGTACCACCCTGTTCTGTCACGCCCCGCTCGCGCGCCTTGCCGTCGGCGCGTCGCTGACGCTCGCCGCTCTGGGCTGCGTCGCCGCGCCTGTCAGCGCCTTCGCCGAGCCCGCGACCGAGCCGGCCCCCGCTGCCGAGACCCGCACGCTGAACGGCTGGGCCACCGACCCCGCCACCGGCGAGGACCGCTACTTCATCGGCGGCGAGATCGCGAACTGCGTCTTCGTAACCGATCCCGACACGAACGAGCGCTACTGGTTCGAAAACGGCCTGTTCGTACGCGAGCACGCGTTCTTTGACGCCGCCACCAACGAGTGGTACTGGGCCGATGCCGACGGAACCATCGCCCACGGCAAGGACGTGTTCATCCCCAAGGACGAGTCCGACCGCGACGCCGGCGGCAAGTGGGTCCGCATCGACGACGACTACACGATGGTCAAGGGCGAGGACTGCCGTTACGGCGGCTGGTACTACTTCGACGACATCACCGGCGAGATGCTCAAGGGCTTCGTATTCGTTCCCTCCAACGGAGGCAAATGGGTGTTCTACGACTACATCACCGGCCAGATGGCCCACGGAGAGCGCTACATCGACGACGCTCACGGAGATGAGCCCGGCTGGATGCACTTCGACGGCGTCACCGGCGCGGTGACCTACGGCTGGATGGACGTCGCGACCGACGACGGCACCAAGACCGTCTACTACGACGAGGTCACGGGCCGCATGGTCTACGGCTGGCGCGACATCGACGGCATGACCTGCCTGTTCGACCGCGTGACGGGCGAAGCCGTCATCAGGCAGAAGGTCGAGTGGGTCGGCACCGAGAAGTACACCCCCGGCCGCGATGGAAACGATTGGGAGCGCCTTGTCATCCACACCACGCTCATCGATACGATCGAGGGCGTCGATGAGGTCTTCGCCGACACCAACGGCCGTTCCGCCTCGGCGCACTACTGCGTCGACGGCACCGAGATCCACCAGTACGTGCGCCTGGAGGACACCGCCTGGGGCGTGGGCAACTGGAACTGGAACACGCGCACCGTCTCGATCGAGCACGTGGGCACCCGCGAGAACCCCGCGACCTACGAGACGCTCGATACGAGCGCCAAGCTCATGGCCTCGCTTGCGCATCAGAAGGGCTGGACGAAGCTCGTCATGGGAGAAAACGTCGACGTGCACAGCTCGTTCACGGCAACCGAATGCCCCTTCGAGCTCGACGTCGACTGGCTCGTCGAGCGCGCGAACCACTACCTCGCGCTCGGGCAGTAAGCGCCTGATACACCACTTCCCACCTCGGGTTTTGCGGGCGGCAGCCGCGTCGAGCGGCGGCCGCCCGTTTTGCATCTTCACCCACGCGCCCGCCCGCGCGCCCTATGTGACCCCGATGGGCACGGTGCCGACATGCAAAACAAGTGCAGGCGCGGGCTATACTATAGAAATCGACGGGGCCGCGTGGCCTTTGATTATTCGACCGACCAGGAAGGCAGCGACGTGAGCGAGACCGACATGAGCTACACAGGCGAGGCGGCAACCACATCGCCCGCCGTGGGTCAAAGCGGCATCCCCAAACTCGCCATCGTGGTCGTGACCTTCAAGCGTCAGCAGCTGCTCGAGAAGCTGTTCGACTCCTTCTGCGCGCTCACCTGCGCGCCCTGGCGCATCGTCATCGTGGACAACGAGCACTCCCCCGAAACGGCCGCCATGGTCGGCGAGCTCGCCCAGCGCACCGACGAGCTGTGGGGGCAGGACACGGCGGAACCCGATGCCGAGGGCGGCGTCGACCGCGTGGTCTACGCGCCGCAGGACGACAACCTCGGCGGCGCGGGCGGCTTCTCCGCCGGCGTCAAGCGCGCCTGGGAGCTCGGCGCCCAGTGGTTCTGGGTCATGGACGACGACGTGGCCGTCCTGCCCGAGGCCATCGAGCGCCTCGAGCCGTGGACGCACGACCACGACGTCATCCAGGGCTCGCGCCTCGACTACGACGAGGGCGCCTTCTACTGGCAGTACCACTTCATCGTCTCGCTCGGCATCCCCAACCCCATCGCTCCGGCCGCCTTCGGGCCGGAGGGCTTCCGCCCTATGAACACGATGTGCTTCGAGGGCGGCCTGTTCGCGCGCTCCGTGGTGTCCAAGATCGGCTTCCCCGACCCGCGCTTCTTCATCTACTGGGACGACACCGTCTACGGCTATCTGGCCTCGAAGGTCACCGAGCCCATCGTGATCGCCGACCTCATCCTGCGCCGTACCCGCGATATCGCCAACTGGGACATCGCCGGCGTGCGCCAGCTCAACGGCACGTCGGACATGAACCGCTACCACATCATGCGCAACCGCGGCTACATGATGAAGTACTTCCGCGAGCACGGCGACTACAACCGCTTCGTCTTCGGCATCGGCACCGCGGCGACCTTTGCCAAGGAGATCATCCGTCTCGTGATGGTGAACCGCGATTGCCTGAAGACAGGCATCCCGGCGCTGTTCCGCGGCATGCGCGACGCGCGCAAGATCTACCGCGACAAGACCTGGACGCCTATGCCGCCGCTCGGCGAATAACCTGTGCGCCCGGCTTTACGGGAGCACCTTCACATCGATCCGATGTCGGGCGAGGCCATGCAGGTGGCCTCGCCCGACGGCTTTTCGCATCTGTTACAAAGGAGCATCTCCATAACATTTCCCCGTGTGTCCCCTCTTTTTGTTGTTGCGCGCTCCCGGCTTCACTTTTGGGTGAGGGGGTACAAAATCGTAGGGAGAACCATTCCGACGCGAGGCCTTCGGCTCGCAGAAACCACAGCGTCGCGTCGCATCCATATATGAAGGAGAGGTCCGTCCATGAGCGATTATATGGACGATTACACCTCGCGCCGGCGCACGCGCGTGTACCGGCGCGATGAGGAGGAGACGGCCGCGCCCGCCAACCTCATCGGCCAGACGCAGGCCATCCAACCGCAGAAACCCAAGCTGTTCGACGGCATCTCGGCCGCGCAGGTCATCGCCGGCGCCGCCGCGGCGGCCACGTCGGTCGCCCTCGCGTCCTACATCGGCGTCGCGGGATCCATCATCGGTGCCGCCGTGAGCTCCGTCGTGACGGTCATCTCGTCGCAGCTGTACCGGCGCTTCCTTGACGAGAGCGCCCGCAAGCTCAAGAACGCGAACATCAAGAGCATCACGAACGCCCTGCGCGAGCAGCGCGAGGACGCGACGGTGAACCTGGGCAGCAAGCCCGTGCGCGGCGCGCGCATCGCCCCCTCCGAGCTCCGCGAGAAGGCCGCGGCGGAGCGCGCGGCGACCCAGCGGAAGGTCATCGCGTTCTCGGTGGTCGCCGCGGTGGCCGCCGTCGTTGTCGTGACCGGCGCGATCCTTCTGGGTACCGCCGGCGAGGGCATCGGCGAGAAGACCCCGCCGCTCATCCCGCAGGTCCATGAGGCTGTGCAGCAAGGCGCTGAACCCGAGTCCGTGCCGCCTGCGGACACCGCGACCGACGCGGATGCGGCGGCTGAGCCTTCCGTCGATACGGAGACGCCCGCAGAGGGCGGAAACACCAGCGCGGATTCCTCGACTGCCGGCAGCACGACCACCGATACCGTCGGCTCCTCCACCAGCACGGGAGCCGGCACGAGCGGAGACTCCTCCCAGAGCTCCGGCGCCACCACGGACAGCGATGGCTCCATGACCGGAGCCGACCAGTCCGGCACCTCGTCGGACAGCAGCTCCTCCACGGGATCCGGCGCAGGCACGGGCGCATCAGGCACGTCGGATACCGACAGCTCCACGTCGACCGGCGCATCGGACGCCACGAACTCATCGGCGGCATAGCTCCCTCGCATTTGGCCTCTCTGGGGACGTAGCCGGAAGGCGCCATTTTTGGCGCCTTCCGGCTACGTCCCCAGAGAGGCCAAATAAGCTGTAATCCACAGCGATGGTAAGATGGCTAGTGGAAAACAAGAAGAGAGGCCATCATGGGCATGAAGGACATTCGGCCGAAGCTCTCGGTCGGCAACCATATCTATCTTTACCAGTTGCTTTCATCGGCACTCGGCTGTGGCAAGCAGACGCTGATGCCGCGGGTCGAGGAGGCACTCGAGACCGAGCGCATGACCGCCGAGGACCTCGGCTACGAAGGCACCCGTGAGCTGCTCGAGGAACTCGATGACTTCGTCGATCTCACCGTATTCAAAGGAGGGCGCGTCTACGCCACCATCGTCGCACAGCCCGCATGGGACGAGGCCCTGGCCGCTCCCGAGAAGAAGCAGGCCGCTCCGGCGGGCAAGCCCTGGAAGCGCAAGAAGGCCGATAAGGGCCTGAAGGCCGTGAAGCCCAAGCGCGTCAAGCGCCCGGAACCGGAGCCGATTGCCGAACCGACACCCGAGCCCGAACCCGAGCCGGAGGTCGCAACGTCTCCCGCACCCGTCGACGATAACGCAACGCAGCAGGATGTTCCCGTCGCCGCCCAGCCCGAAGGCTCCGATCAGGAGCCTGCTCCCGAAAGCGCGCCGGCACCCGAAGAGCAGCCGGATGTGGCCGCAGACGATGCGAACGCGTCCCCTACTGACGAATCCAGCAGCGAAGAGGCCGTTCCCGCGCAGGTAGACGCCGCTATCGAGGAACCCCAGCCCGCGATCTCGCTCACGATCGTCTACGACCCCGAGAACGCAAACGCCGGCATGAAGACACTCGTCTCGACCCCCGGTATCGCGATGTCAGAGGTCGCCGCAGGCGCCGATACGTCCCTGGCCCCGCAGGAGCAAGCAGCCACAGAGCAACCGAGATCCGATGAGGCCCCGGCAGCGAGCCCCTCGCCTGAAGCCGAAGCGGATCGCACGCGCTGTCGCGCGCACCACAGCCCCTCCCCCGCCGCCCAGGCGAACACGGTTCTGGCAGACAGGCCTCACACGGAAGCACGCCGCCATCACACGAAGCCTGCTGCGCAGGAAACTGCGGCGAGCGCGCCGGCAGACGCTCCGTCCGGCGTCACCCACGATACTCCGGCGCAAGCTGCACAGGCAGCTGCCGCGAACGCCGCCGACCAGCCATCACTCGCGCCGCGCAGCCTGGCAGAACCCGCGACGCAGGACGCCCAGGTCGCTGCGCCGGTAGAGCCCGTCAGCGCGTCGCAGCCGTGCGAAGCCGAGCACGCTTCGCATGCCGGCACCCCTGCGCCCACGCCCGCTCCTGCAGTCCCGGCCCCCACACCGGCCGCCGACGCGCGCTCCGCGCAGTCCGTGCCCACGCTGCCCGCGGGCTACCCGGACGACCTCACCGTCGACGCCTTTTGCTCCGGCGCGCTGCTCTCCGAGATCTCGTATCTGCTCCCCTATGGCGCCGACGTCATGGGGATCCTCAACGAGTACTACCACATCGCGCTGCTGCGCGGCACGCTCACGTGCGCCCGCAACCGCGCGACCTTCCCCATGGGCTACGCGAAAGACGGCGAGCGCTGCTACGCGACCGTCTGCATCAAGCGCAATACTGCGACCCATGGAGCCCCCTGGGTTGTCGACAGCATGCAAGCGTAAAGCACCCGAAAACAAAAACGGCCCCGCACGGGGCCGTTTTCATATGAGGTAACGATGCCGGAATCGCCGGACCGCACGACCTAGTCGCGCGTGAGCTTGCGGCGGATGCGGTGCGGCTTGGCGGCGTCCTCGCCCAGACGCGCCACGCGGTTCTCCTGGTAGGACTGGAAGTTGCCCTCGAACCAATACCAGTTGCCGGGGTTCTCGTCGGTACCCTCCCACGCCAGGATGTGGGTGGCCACGCGGTCGAGGAACATGCGGTCGTGGCTGATGACCACGGAGCAGCCCGGGAACTCGAGCAGCGCCGCCTCGAGCGACGAGAGGGTCTCGACGTCGAGGTCGTTCGTCGGCTCGTCGAGCAGCAGCAGGTTGCCGCCCTGCTTGAGCGTGAGCGCCAGATTCAGGCGGTTGCGCTCGCCACCGGAGAGCACGCCGGCGCGCTTCTGCTGGTCGGAGCCCTTGAAGCCGAAGCTCGCCACGTAGGCGCGGCTCGGTACCTCGGTCTCGCCCACGAGCATCTTGTCGGTACCGCCGGACACGACCTCCCACAGGCTCTTGTCGGGGTCGATGCCCTCGCGCATCTGGTCGACGTACGAGATCTTCACGGTCTCGCCCAGCTCGATCTTGCCGGACGTCGGCTGCTCGGTGCCGACGATCATCTTGAACAGCGTCGACTTGCCCACACCGTTGGGGCCGATGACGCCCACGATGCCGTTTCGCGGCAGGCTGAAAGACAGGTCATCGATCAGCACGCGGCCATCGAACTCCTTGTGAAGATTCTCGACCTCGAGCACCTTCGAGCCCAGACGCGGGCCGACCGGGATGCGGATGTCGGTGTAGTCGAGTTTCTGGCTCGCGCGCGCCTCGGCCTCCATCTCCTCGTAGCGCTCGAGACGGGCCTTGCTCTTGGCCTGGCGCGCCTTCGGGGAGCTGCGCACCCACTCGAGCTCTGCGGCCATGCGCTTGGCGAGCTTGGCGTCGCGCTGGCCCTGGGCGGCGATACGCGCGGCCTTGGTCTCAAGGTAGGTGGAGTAGTTGCCCTTGTAGGGGTACAGGTGGCCGCGGTCGACCTCGCAGATCCACTCGGCGACGTTGTCCAGAAAGTAGCGGTCGTGCGTGACGGCGAGCACGGCGCCCGGGTAGTTGTGCAGGAAGTGCTCGAGCCACAGCACGGACTCGGCGTCCAGGTGGTTCGTGGGCTCGTCGAGCAGCAGCAGGTCGGGAGCCTCGAGCAGCAGCTTGCACAGGGCGACACGGCGGCGCTCGCCGCCGGAAAGCACGCTCACCGGCATGTCGGCATCGGGGCACTGCAGGGCGTCCATGGCCTGACCGAGCTTGGAATCGATATCCCAGCCGTCGGCGGCGTCGATCTCGTCCTGAAGCTTGCCCATCTCGGCCATGAGGGCGTCCATATCGCAGTCCGGATCGCACATCTCCTCGCCGATCTTGTTGAAGCGGTCGACCTTGGCGAGCAGGTCGCCGAAGGCCATGCGGATGTTCTCGATGACCGTCTTGTCGTCGTCAAGCGGCGGCTCCTGCTCGAGCAGGCCGACGGTATAACCGGGCGTGAGGCGCGCCTCGCCGTTGGAGACCTCCTCCTTGCCCGCCATGATCTTGAGCAGGGTGGACTTGCCCATGCCGTTGGGGCCCACGACGCCGATCTTGGCGCCCGGGAAGAACGACAGGGTCACGTCGTCCAAGATGACCTTGTCGCCATGCGCCTTGCGCGCCTGATACATGGTGTAGATGAACTCTGCCATGGTTCTCCTTATCGTATGCAATGCTAGCGCGCCTATTGTCGCATGGAGCGGCAGCGGCGCGAGGGCCTGCGCGGTAAATCCACGGGTGGATGCGCCCGTGCTGCCGCGATATCCCCGACGCAGCCGCGCTCGCATGCCGCAGCCAACTGCTTTCGGGTTTCTCGGGGTGCCATCGTGCGGTTGTGAGAGAATGAAGGCGGCGGGCACAGCCGCCACGCGATACGAAAGGACCGAGATGACCCGAATCGACCCTGCGCCGGAAACCGCAACCGACAAGCTCGAGATCATCATGGGCAAAGAGGGCGTCGACCGCCTGGAGCGCTCCCGCGTGCTCGTGCTGGGCTGCGGCGGCGTCGGCTCCAGCTGCGTCGAGGCGCTTGCCCGCGGACGCATCGGCACGCTCGCCATCGTCGATAAGGATGTCGTCGCCCCGAGCAACATCAACCGGCAGGCAATCGCCTTCACGAGCACGGTCGGGCAGCGCAAGATCGACGTCATGGCGGGCATGATCGCCGACATCAACCCGGGCTGCACCGTGATCGCGCGTGAAGCGTTCGTGCTGCCTGACAACCTCGAGGCGCTTATCGACGAGATGCTCGAGGCCTGCGGCGGCGCGCTCGACTACATCGTCGACGCCATCGACACCGTATCGACCAAGATCGCGCTCGCCGAGCTCGCCGAGCGGCGCTGCCTGCCCCTTATCAGCAGCATGGGCGCCGCCAACAAGCTGCATCCCGAATGCCTGCGCATCGCGGACATCCACGAGACGAACCGCGACCCGCTCTCGCGCATCGTGCGAAAAGAGTGCCGCCGCCGCGGTATCCGTCGCCTCAAGGTCCTCTATTCCTGCGAGGAGCCGGTGCGCACCGCCCCGCGCGACGACAGCGCCGCCGCCGGCCGCACCGAGCTCGGCACCGCCTCGTACATGCCGCCCATCATGGGGCAGATGATCGCCGGCGAGGTCATCCGGCAGATCTCGGGCGTGGGCTGCGAAACCGTGCGCGCAGACGGCACGGTCGTGCGATAGGAGGCCCCATGCGCCTTGTGGACATGCACTGCCATCTCGACCTCATGGCCAACGGACCGGAGGTCGCCGCCGAGGCTGCAGAGATCGGCCTCGGCATCCTGAACGCGAGCGTGGCGCCGCGCGATTATCTGGCAACGCGCGACGCCTATCGCGACTCCCCCACCGTGCGCTGCGCCGCGGGTCTGCACCCCTGGTGGATCGACGACGGCACCTGTAGCGTCGACGATGTCGACCTGCTTGAGCAGGAGATCGCCCGCACGCCGTTCGTGGGCGAGGTCGGGCTCGATTACGGGAAGAGCCACCTTGCGAGTGCGTCCTCCCAGCGCGATGCCTTCGAGCGCATCGTGCGCGCCTGCGCCGAGCATCCCCTGCCGGGGCGCGTGCTCACCATCCACGCCGTGCGCTCCGCCGGCGATGTGCTCGATATCCTCGAGGGCCACGGCCTCACGCACAGCGCCGCTTGCATCATCCACTGGTTTTCCGGCACGAGCGATGAGCTCGCGCGGGCGCGCAAGGCCGGCTGTCTCTTTTCGGTCAACGAGTTCATGCTGGGCACGCGTCGCGGCCGCGAGTACGCGCGGCAGATCCCGGTGGAGCGCCTGCTGCTGGAAACCGACCTTCCCGCCGACCGCGGACCCGGCTCGGCTGAGGTTATCGCCGCCTCGCTCGAGCGCACGCTCGCGACCATCGCCGAGCTCAAGGGCATTGACGCAGAGCAGCTCGGACAGCAGGTCTGCAGCCACAGCTGTGAGCTTCTCGGCCTCCTGTAGCCTCGCCGAATCACCCCGCACCGCCCGGCGCTGTTCGCGTATAACGCGGATACGGGCGGGTATGGACTATATAGGACGCGCCACAGCGCCCCCACGAAGACGCGAGAGGGAAAGGAGCCATCATGGTCGAGTCCATCGCCCTGCTGCTGCAGATCATCGTTCCGCTGGCAATCGTGTTCGTCCTGCTGGAGGCGCTTTCCTTTGTTCTGCCCGCAGTGCTCCACCGCTGGCAGGTGCGCTTCAGCCCCGATGTCGCCGACCGTGACATCGCCTGGTCCACGCACGCCGAGGTGTTGGCACCCGAAGGCGAGGCATCGATCGCGGGCAAGCCGCTGCATCCGACATCGAGCCGTCCGCTCATGAACAACCGTCCGATCCGCCAGGCGGCATAGGGCGTTATCCATAGCGACGCACCTTACAAGAACGGGGCCCGCGGGCCCCGTTTTCCTTGCGATTCGCCGCGGGACTACAGCGTCCCGAGTGTGACCGACCGTCTCCCCTACACGCGCATCAGATCCGCGACGGTATCGATGATCCGGTCCGCGCCCTCCTGCGAAAAGCCGAAGCGCTCCTCGCGCTTGGCGATGACCGTAAGCCCCGCCGCGCGGCCCGCGGCGATGCCGTATACGGAATCCTCGATGCAGCAGCACACCTTGGCGGGAAGGCCCAGCAGGTCGAGTGTGTGCAGGTAGATCTCGGGATCGGGCTTGCTCTCATGGAACTGCTCGCCCGACACGATGGGCTCGAACTTGCCGGAAAGGCCGCAGTCCTCAAGCACGGCCAGGATATTCGCCATCGGCGAGGAGGACGCGAGCGCCACGCGCACGCCGAGGTCGTGCAGCGCATCCACCGTCTGTGCGACTCCGGGGTTCAGCAGCTCGGCATAGGGATGCGGACGCCCCGCCGCCCACTCGTTGTAGACGGCCTCGGCTTCATCGCCGGTCATGTGTCCACGGCCGCCGCGCTCCATCCACTTCACGAGGCTGCGCTGGAAGGCCTGATGCGACATGCCGACTTGCGCCTTGCGCTCCTCGAGCGTGATGCCGAGCCCCAGATCGTCGCTCAAGACGGCGAGCTCATCGAAATAGAACTTCTCGGTGTCGACGATCACGCCGTCCATATCGAAGATGACGGCTTTGAACGGAAACGCCATCGCACATCCTTTCCTGTGTCCACTTTCAGGACGGAGATGTTTTCGGACATCCCGCGGCGGCCTGGCCTCCCTGGGGACGTAGCCGGAAGGCGCCACCGGGGCAGCCGTGTCCCGGTGGCGCCTTCCGGCTACGTCCCCAGGGAGGCCAGGCCGCCGCGGGATGTCCGAAAACATCTCCGTCCTGAAAATGGACAACAACGTAGACGGCCGGCTGAGAGGGCGTCTCAGCCGGCCGGTCGAATCAACTAGCGGCGGTTAGCGCGGTAGAACTCGATGAGGGCCTTCGTCGAGGCGTCCTGAACGCTGAGCGCCTCGTCGTCGTGGAAGGCAGGGGTAATCTGCTTGGCGAGCTGCTTGCCGAGCTCGACGCCCCACTGGTCGTAGGAGTCGAGACCCCAGACCGTACCTTCGACGAACGTGATGTGCTCGTAGAGCGCGATGAGGGCGCCCACGGCATGCGGGGTCAGGTCGATGCCGAAGATGGAGGTCGACGGGCGGTTGCCGGTGAACACGCGGGCCGGAACCATCCACTCGGCCGTGCCCTCGGCGCGAACCTCATCGGCGGTCTTGCCGAAGGCGAGCGCCTTGGTCTGCGCGAGGAAGTTGCCCAGGAACAGCTCGTGTACGTCCTGGTCACCGTCCTTCGTGGGGTTCGGGGTGTTCACGAACGCGATGAAGTCGGCGGGGATGAGCTGCGTGCCCTGGTGGATCAGCTGGTAGAAGGCGTGCTGGCCGTTGGTGCCCGGCTCGCCCCAGAAGATCTCGCCCGTGGCGGTCGTGACCGGGGTGCCGTCCCAGCGCACGCTCTTGCCGTTGGACTCCATGGTGAGCTGCTGCAGGTAGGCGGCAAAGCGATGCAGGTACTGGTTGTAGGGCAGCACGGCGTGGCTCTTGGCGCCGAAGAAGTTGACGTACCACACGTTCATGAGGCCCATGAGCGCGACGACGTTCTCCTCGAGCGGGGTGTTCTGGAAGTACATATCGACGTCATGGAAGCCCTTGAGGAAGTTCTCGAACTGCTCGGGGCCGAAGGCGACGATGAGCGACAGGCCCACGGCGGAGTCGACGGAGTAGCGGCCGCCGACCCAGTTCCAGAAGCCGAAGGCGTTCTCGGGGTCGATGCCGAAGTCGGCCACGAGGTCGAGCGCGGTGGACACGGCCACGAAGTGCTTCTTGATGGCCTCGGCGTTTTGCTCGTCGGAGCCGTCGATGGCGCCGGAGGCCTTGAGGGTCTCGAGCAGCCAGGTCTTGGCCTCGCGGGCGTTCGTGAGCGTCTCGAGCGTGGTGAACGTCTTGGAGACGACGATGACCAGCGTGGTCTCGGGGTCGAGGCCCTTGACCTTCTCGGCCATGTCGTTCGGGTCGATGTTGGAGACGTAGCGGCAGTCGATGCCGGCATCCGCATAGGGCTTCAGCGCCTCATACACCATGACCGGGCCGAGGTCGGAGCCGCCGATGCCGATGCTCATGACGTGCTCGATCTTCTTGCCCGTGACGCCCTTCCACTCGCCGGAGCGGACCTTCTCGGCAAAGGCGTACATGCGCTCGAGCACCTCGTGGACATCGGCCACGGTGTCCTGGCCGTCAACGATGAACTTGCCGGCATCCTCGGCGGGACGGCGCAGCGCGGTGTGCAGGACGGCGCGGTCCTCGGTGGTGTTGATGTGCACGCCCTGGTACATGGCGTCGCGGCGCTCCTCGAGGCCCACAGCGCGACCGAGGTCCACGAGCAGCTTCATGGTCTCGTCAGTCACCAGGTTCTTGGAGAGGTCGATATGGAACTCGCCGAGGTCGTAGCTGAGCTTGGAGACGCGGTCGGGATCGGCCGCGAACCAGCCCTTGAGATCCACGCCGGCGGCGATGAGCTCGTCGTAGTGCTTCTGCAGGGCAGCCCACGCGGGCGTGCTCGTGGCATCGATGGGAGCAGAAACGGTAGACATGCAGATCCTCCTCGTTCTTGCGGACGCGCATCGGCGCCCAACAGTCAGGTGGCTTCATTCTAGCGCAGCGTCCCGCCGCGACATCGCCAAACCGGACAGCGCTGCCGCAAACGTTACAACACCGCCCGCGAGGAACGAAAAGGCCCCGTGCCGGCCGTTCGGGAACCAAAAACGGAGGCGGGGGCGACAGGGAGGCAGGCGCCCCTCCCCCGATCGTCGGCAGCCCCTCCTTTCGGGCGACGGCTCCCCGGGCAGCGCCGCGTCCGCGCGGCACCGTTTGCCGAAAACCCCATCCCATTCATCCTCTATTCCCAGCATCCATTCGGCCGTCTTGCCGCCGGCGCCGCGCACCGTGGGATACTAGTCGACATATATGCCGGATGCGGATCGGCCGGCATCGAAACCGAGAAAGGAATCGCAAATGGTGCATATGAACGGCACATGGCGCGACCGGACGAGGGACCTCGTCCGGCGCGGCGCGCTCGCGCTCGGCATCGCGACCACCGCGCTGGGGGCCGCGGCGGCGCCGGCGCTCGCACTCGACGCGGACGACCTCGGCTACGCGAAGGCCCACGAGGCGTACAACTTCACCCCCGGCACCTCGAACATCCGCCTCCAGACGGCATCCGAGATCCTGCCCGACAAGTTCGACCTGCGCGACCGCGGCGTGGTGACGCCGGTCAAGTTCCAGAACCCCTGGGGAACCTGCTGGGGCTTCGCGGCCATCGCCGCCTCCGAGACGAGCCTGCTCTCCGAGATGGGGACCACCTATGCGGAGACCGGCTTGGACCTCTCCGAGCGCCATCTCGCCTACTTCGCGGTCACCCACCTGCCCGACGACGAGGAGACGGACGCGAAGTACGACGGCCAGGGCGGTGAGGGCGGCTACAACGCGCTGACCGAGACCGATGACGTCCCCGACCCGGAGTTCGCCGAGCAGGTGCTGGGGTACCCGCTCGAGAACGCGGTCTTCAACTACGGCGGCTACGTCACCTATGCGACCTCGCTGTTCTCCAACGGCATCGGGCCCGTCGACGAATCGATGGCCCCGTACAGCAACGACGAGGGCATCGCCGACCACGACGCGTACTGGTCGGCGGCGGGCACCTGGACGCTGGACGAGGCCCTGCGCGCCGGGTCGTCCGCGGCGCTCGAGGAGTCGTTCATCCTGCCCTCGCCCGCGACGTTCGACGAGAGCGGCGCCTACGTGTACGACGAGGACGCGACGGCGGCCATCAAGGAACAGCTCTTCGAGGGGCGCGCCGTCTCGATCGCGTTTTGCGCCGACGCGTCCAAGCCCGGCGAGGAATCCGACGACGCCTACATCAACACCGAGACGTGGGCGCACTACACCTACCAGCCGGCCATGACGAACCACGCGGTGACCATCGTGGGCTGGGACGACGACTACTCCAAGGAGAACTTCAAGGCCGGGCACCAACCGCCGGCCGACGGCGCCTGGATCGTGAAGAACAGCTGGGGCTCCGCGAGCAACGAGTTCCCCAACAAGTCCAACTTCGGCGACGACGGCTACTTCTACCTGTCCTACTACGACCAGAGCATCTCGACCGTCGAGGCGCTCGACTACGACGTGGACGGCCGGGAGACCGACAAGAACGGAACCTATATCGTCAACCAGTACGACTACCTGCCGACCCAGATGTCGTTCTCCCAGGGGCACGAGGATGTCACCCGCATGGCGAACATCTTCACGGCGGAGGACGGCCAGAGGCTCACGAGTCTGTCCTGCGAGACGGCGCAACCCGGCACGACGGTGACCTACGAGGTCTTTCGCCTGGCCGAGGGCGCCGACGACCCGACTGACGGCGAGCTGCTCACCAGCTTCGAGGCGAGCTACGAGTACGGCGGCTACCATCTGGAGAAGATCCCCGCCCAGGACCGCGAGAAGATGGGCTTCTCCCAGGGCGACCGCTTCTCGGTGGTCGTCACCATGCGGCTTGCCGACGGCGCGTACGGCATCCTGCTCCAGGGCGCGCCGAGCAGGCAGAATCGCGACCATGAGCTCAACGAGCTGCGCATCGGCGAGAGCCAGACGCGCGCCATCGAGAACCAGGTCGTCGAGACGTTGCGTACCGGCTACCTCGAGGAGCATCCGGACGCGACGGACGCGGAGGTCTCCGAGTACCTGGCGTCTCAGGAGCAGGCCATCGCAGACGACGTGGAGTCGGTCATCCAGGTGCAGACGCCCGTGTTCTTCCGCTCGGTCGTCAACGAGGGTGAGAGCTACCTGTACGCCGGCGGCACATGGTCCGACCTGGCCGATACACTCGAGGGCGACAACCTTCCGATGGGCGACATGCTCGTCTACGACAACTTCCCGATCAAGGCCTACGCCGACCCGTTCGACCACGCCTTCACGGACGTGCCCGCAGATGAGTGGTACAGCTCCTGGGTCGAGCGCGCGGCGGACCTCGGCCTCATGGGCGGCTACGGGGACGGCGCGTTCGGCCCCACCGACACGCTCGCGCGCGAGCAGGCGGCACAGGTCATGCGGAACCTCCTGGGAGCGTCCGACACGGACGCGCCCGCGGCAGGGCACGTCGACGTCGACCAGGGAGCCTGGTACGCCGACGCGGTCAACTGGGCGGTGGCGGACGGCGTCATGGAGGGCTACCGCGGCTCCGACGTGTTCGGCGTGGGAGAGGCGCTCACGCGCGAGCAGTTCTGCACGGTGCTCGCCAAGGCGGCGGGCGCCGACCTCGACGCCCAGCCGACCGACGTCCTCGACGGCTTCCCCGATGCCGACGGCGTCTCCGCATGGGCGCGCGCGGCCGTGGCCTGGGCGGTCGAAGGCGGCGTCATCGGCGGGGTCGAGACCGCCGAGGGCGCGCAGCTCCAGGCGGGCCGCGCGATGACCCGCGCCGAGATGGCCAAGATGATGGTCTCCGCCGTCGACGCGGGCATCTTCGCCGAAGGATAACGGCACCGTCGGGAAGACGGTCCCCGCCGCGCCGGCGCAGGCGGATAATCTGCACCCACAAGGAAAGGAACAGCCATGAAGATACCAACCGGACGCAGAAGGCTCGCCTGGGCGCTCGGCATCGCGCTGGCGTGCGGACTCGCCCCCGCCGCGGCGCTCGCCCAGCCCGCGCTGGCCGACCTGCTCGCCAACGTGACGGCGGCCTCCTCGGCGGCGCAGCGAAGCGACCAGGAGGCCGTGCCCGGCCAGGCGCTCGTCCTGTACCGCGCATCCGACTCCCAGGTGAGCCTGCTCGACGACTCCGCGAGCGCAGACGAGCTCGCGGGCACGGGCTTCGCGGTCGCCCAGACGTGGGACTTCTCCACCGTCGACCGAGCCCTCGAGCAGGGCGCCATCGAGCTCCAGAGCGACGAGGGGACATCCGGCGACGTCCCGGAGGGCGCGGACCTGCGCGTCGCCCTCGTCGAGCGCGAGGGCGCCGACGCCGACGAGCTGGTGGCCGAGCTCGAGGAACTCGACTTCGTGGTGGCGGCGCAGCCGAACTACATCGCGACGGTGGACGGGTCCGCACCCGACGACACGCTGTATCGCGGCTGGCAGTACAGCATGACCAGCGAGAGCGCCGGCATCGACCTCGAGGCGGCCCTCGCCGCCCGCGAGGACGCGCCTGCGACCTCGGGCAACATCGTCGCCGTCCTCGACACGGGCGTCGACGCCTCCCATCCCGACCTCGCCGACCACATGTGGGAGAACCCCGGCATCCCCGGCCTGCCCGGCGAGGCGGGGTCGTGCGGATACGACTTCGCCGGCAACGACGACGACCCGACGCCGGGCACCTCGTCCGTCGACTCCCATGGCACCCACTGCGCGGGAGTCATCGCCGGCATCCAGAACAACGCGGAGGGGATCGCGGGCGCGAGCGCCGACACCGAGATCATGGCGCTGAAGGTTGCCCCCGAGGACTGCGGGGGCGTGCTGTACCTCAAAGACATCGTCTCCGCCTACGAGTACCTCATCGGCGCCGCGCTCTCCGGGCAAAACGTCGTCTGCGCGAGCAACTCCTGGGAGATCGGCTTCTACGCACCGGTGCTCGATTACCTGGTGAACCAGGCCGGAAAGCTCGGCATCCTGTCCGTCTTCGCCGCGGGCAACGCCGGCTCGGACACCGCCACCGTCGGCACCGGGGCGACCACGGGTCTCGAGAGCCCTTACGCCGCCATCATCGCCTCGAGCAACAAGTCGAACGCCCTGTCGACCTTCTCGAACTTCAACGAGACGGACGTCGATGTCGCGCTGCCCGGCTCCAACATCATGTCCACGGTCAGCACCGACGCCGCGCACGCCTACTTCTCCCCCAGCGTGTCGCTGGCCGCGGGCAAGGACCTGGAGTACGTGAACGACTTCTCCGATTACGCCGCGGACTCATCCACCTACCGGCTCTACGTCTATAGCGCCGACGGAACGCCCGCCTCGCCCGAGGCCACCGACGCGTTCACCATCGAGCAGGTCGCCGATGCGGGCCACGGCACCCCCGGCCTCAAGGTGACCTTCGACCCCTCCCGGGCCGACGGGGGCTCCTCGTACACCATGACGCTCCAGTGGTATTTCGACAACCCGTTCGTCGGCACGTCGCACGCGGTGCAGGACTTCGCCATCGGGGCGAGCGCGAGCATCGATGCCGCGAGCCCCGCCAACACGAGGCTGTATATCGTGCCGTCCCTCTACTCGGTCAAGGACGGCGCGACCGTCCCGCTCCATGGCGTTTCGACCGTCTCCGAGGTGAACATCGACCTGACCACCGTCTACGACACCTCCCTATCCGCCCTCGACACCGAGTCCGACCGGCTGATCGGCGCCGTCCAGGCCTCCATCGCGCCCGCTGACGGCGTCTGGTCGAGCGAGCGGACCACCTTCTACATCGAGCCCTACGGCATCGGCCTGGTGGGCGGCGACGGCGTGAGCGACGAGACGAGCGACTACGCCCCCTACGGCGAGATGAGCGGGACGTCCATGGCGACCCCGCTCGCCGCGGGCACCGTCGGCCAGCTGGCGGCGCTCGACCCCGAGGCGGGCGCGCTCGAGCTGCGCGGCAAGCTGGTGGGATCGACCGTCCCGCTGAGCACGACGACCTATGGAGGCGTCGAGAAGCACACGGCGACCGACGGCCGCTTCGACTGGGACGTGGCGATCGACGACGACGCGATCAGCGCGAACACGTGGTCCGTCGACGCAGACCCGGCGACCGGCTCGGTCACCGTCCACGGCTACGCCCTTAGCGACGCGAGCGTCACCCTCGACGGCGAGGACGTCGCGTGCACGGCGCAGACCGACAGCGAGCTGACCTTCACGGCGCCCTCCGACGCCTTCGACGGGGAGTCCCACCGCATCGACGTGCTCGACCGGTCGACCGGCCGCACCCATCGCGCCTCCTACAGCCTCCCCACGCGCGAGGCGTCCTTCGACATCATGTGGACCGACGGCTTCCCCGTCGGCGCGACCGATGCCGCCACGGGCGCCCTCGTGGGCACCTCGGACGCCCTGTACCTTGCCGACACGGTCGGCACCTACCTGTACCGCTCGGACAATCCCGGAAGCGGCTCATGGACCGCATGCGCCGCGCCCGGAGCGCCGTGGCAGTCGGCGACGCATGACTCCCACGCCCCGATAGCCTACACGGCCGTCGGGAGCGACATCGTCGCCGTCACGACCGACTTGGACGAGAACGGCATCGTCGTGCTCGCGGCGACCTACAGCGCGAAGAGCGATGAATGGAGCCCCTATCGGCGAACCGTCGCCATCGCGACCCCGGAGGAGGCCGCAGGGGCGATCTATGCCTCCTCGATCGTGGGCGCGACGGCGATCGGCGACACCTCCTACGCGCTCGTGGGCGCCGCGTACCAGCTCGCGTCGGGCGAGCAGGTCATACGATACGCGATCGCCTCGCTGGAGGGCCTCGACGGGGAGCTCTCCGCGACCGAGATCCGAACGGAGCAGTTCCCGGGCATCACGCTCGCTCCGATCGCTCCCATCGCACATGACGGCGAGATCTACGTGATCGGCGCGGTCGGCGGCGGGCGGACCGACCTCTCGACGTCGTACGTGTCGCACGCATACACCGTCGACCCGGCAAGCGGGGTGCTCGACGACCTCGGCGCCATCGAGGGCGCGCCCGCCTTCACATACTCGGACTACGGAGACATCGAGAGGAGCGTAACCGTCCCTGTCGAAGACGGCGTCCTCATCTTCGCGCGCCCGATCGCGGGCTCCGGCGACACCGCGTACATCGACCTCGACACACTCGCCTGCGAGGGGACGGCATGGCTCGGCGGCGACTCCGCGACGGGCGTCTCCATCACCTCGGCCGCGGTCTTCGACGGCTGCGTCCACCTGACCGCCTTCGATCACGGGACCGATGCGGCATCCGCGACGGGCGCGCTCTACACGCTCCCGCGCGCTGCCGCAGAGCAGCTCACGGGTGCTGTGTGCCCGACGGAGGGCTACGTCGACCTCGACGTGTCCGCGTGGTATCACAAGGCGGTCGACTGGGCGGTCGATGAGGGCGTCATGCTCGGCGTCGACGCGGACGCCGGCGTGTTCGGGCCCATGGTCTCGCTCACCCGCGCCCAGATGGCGCAGGTCCTCTACAACATGGCCGGCAAGCCGGCGGTCGATATCCCGATGCCCTACAGCGACTGCGCGCAGGGCGCCTGGTACCGCGATGCGGTCACCTGGTGCGCGCAGCAGGGCATCTTCGAGGGCTACGGGGGAAGCGGCGAGTTCGGGCCGGACGACCCGCTGACGCGCGAGCAGATGGCGACCATCCTGTGGCGCATCGCCGAGCCCGAGGACGCGAGCGGAGCCGACCTGTCCCGCTACACCGACGCCGCAACGGTGTCCGATTGGGCATACGAGGCCGTCGCGTGGGCGGTCGATGAGGGCTACCTGCGCGGCATCGGGGGAACGACCGAGCTCCAGCCGCAGGGCGACCTCGATCGCGCCCAGGCGGCGACCGTGCTCATGCGCGCCGACCGCGCCGGATTCCCCTTCCCGCGCCCGGCGGAATAGGCGCACGCGCAAGCGAAGCGGCACAGGGCCCGCGACGCACGGGATAAACCGGCGTCGCGGGCCCTTACCTTTTCAGCCTCACTAGGCATGCCGAAAACAGACGGGGCTCGCTACAGGTGGTAGCGGCCGAACAGCTCGGGGTATCCCTCATCGACGGCGTCGTTGAACTGATGCGCGTACAGCCCGATGGCGAGCACCCAGGTGAGGGTCAAGACGATGGCGACAAGGATCGTGAGCGCCACCGCGCTGAACGCAAGCGCGGGCGTCGGGCCCGTGAGCGACCCGGTCATGATGAGCAATGCCGCCACGAGCACCGCCACGAACACGGTCACCCGCCGGAAGGCCCGACGGCGCGCCCGATGGGCGCGCGCGAGCGCCGCGTGCAGCGCCGCGAGCTCGTCGACGGAGAAGCGCCTCTCGACGAGCTTCGCGCGCTCGTGGGCGCTCAGGCTGTTGATGTGCAGCTGCGCCACGGCTCCCCTACCCCTCGAGCTGCTCGCTCGCCTCGAGCCATGCGGTCTCGAGCCCATCGATCTCGGCGCGCTCGGCGTCGATTCGCGCCTGCGTGGCGACGAGCGCCTCGTAGTCGGTCGGGTCGATCGAGCCGAGCTCACGCTCGAGCTCCTCGAGCCTCTTGCGGCGGCTCTCCATTTTGCGCTCGAGCGAGGACACCTCGCGGCGCAGCCGCTGGCGCTCGGCGTTCGTGAGGCCGCAGGCATCCGGGACAGGGCCCGCCCCGGCGGCCTGCGATGCGGCAGGCACCCCCGCGCGCCCGGAGCGGCCCGCGCCCTCGGGCGCCCCGTCATGCGCCACGAGGCGCAGGTACTCGTCGACGCCGCCCGCGACGTGGCGCAGGTGCCCGTCGATGATGGCGTACTGGCTGTCGGTCACGCGCTCCATGAGGTAGCGGTCGTGCGTCACGAGGATGAGCGTTCCCGGCCAGCCGTCCAGCAGGTCCTCCACGATGGCGAGCATGTCGGTGTCGAGGTCGTTGCCCGGCTCGTCCAGGATCAGCACGTTGGGCTCGTCCAAGATCGTCAGCAGCAGCGACAGGCGGCGGCGCTGGCCGCCCGACAGGTCGCCGATGCGGCTCCACAGCTGCTTGGTGGTGAATCCGAGCCGCTCGAGCAGCTTCTCGGGGCTCGTCTCCTTGCCGTCCACGACGTACAGCCGCTTGTAGTGCGACAGCACCTCGCGGATGGTCTGGTCCATATAGGGCGCGAGCTCGTCGAGCTGCTGCGACAACACGCCGAAGCGCACCGTGGCGCCGATCTTCACGCGGCCGCGCACCGGAGCGAGCTTGCCCTGGATCACCGAGAGCAGCGTCGACTTGCCCGCACCGTTCTCGCCCAGAAGGCCGAAGCGGTCGCCCGCGCCGATAAGCCACGTGGCGTCCGACACCACCGGCTCGAAGGCGCCCGTCTGGGCGTCGGCGTAGCCGGCGGTCGCATCGATCACGTCGATGACCTGCTTGCCCAGGCGCGAGACGGCCAGGCGCTTGAGCTCGAGCTCGTTGCGCACCGGAGGCACGTCCGCGATGAGGGCGCGCGCGGCCTCGACACGGAACTTCGGCTTGGTCGAGCGGGCCTGCGCGCCGCGCGAAAGCCATGCGAGCTCCTTTCGCGCCATGTTGCGCCGGCGGTCCTCCGCCGCCGCGGCGAGTCGGTCGCGCTCCACGCGCTGCAGAATATAGGCGGAGTAGCCGCCCTCGAAGGGATCGACGCGCCCGTCGTGCACCTCCCACATGGAAAGGCACACCTCGTCCAGAAACCAGCGGTCGTGCGTGACCACGAGCAGCGCGCCGACGCCGGATGTCCAGCGCGCCTTGAGGTGCGCCGCCAGCCAGTTGATGGTGCGAATATCCAAGTGGTTCGTGGGCTCGTCGAGCATGAGCACGTCGTAATCGCCGATGAGCAGGCGCGCGAGGTCCACGCGGCGGCGCTGGCCGCCGGAGAGCTCGCCCACGGTGCCCTCCCAGTCGACGTCGGCGATAAGCCCGTCGAGCACCGCGCGCACGCGGGGGCTCGACGCCCACTCGTACTCCGGCGCGTCGCCCACCACGGCGCGGTGGACGGTCATGTTGTCGTCAAGCGCATCCTTCTGGCCGAGCAGGCCCACCGTCACGCCGCGCCGATGCGTCACGCGGCCGCAGTCGGGCTCCAGCGCGCCGGCGAGCACCGAGAGCAACGTTGACTTGCCGTCGCCGTTGCGGCCGACGATGCCGATGCGGTCGCCCTCGTTCACGCCGAGGGTCACCTCGTCGAAGATCCGCTTTGTCGGAAACTCAAGCTGCACCGAATCGCAGCCCAAAAGGATGGCCATGCGCCGCACCCCTTGTCATCAGAAACGTTCAGCCCTCCATGCTATCACGCCGCCACGGAAACCTCGCACGGAGTTCAGCGCGACGCAGCGGGTTCCCCACACCGCCACGCAAAAAAGCAGCCCTCCCCGGCCAACCGAGCCGGAAAGGGCTGCGATGTCGCACGAGAAGCCGCGTCCCTTACGCCGAGGCGCCTTCCGCACGCAGGCGGTCGACCAGGCGGCGCGCCGAGGGCGCGGCTGCCATCAGCAGCACGAGCATGACGACAGCGCCGACGATCGAGATGATCCACATGGGAACGAACGACAGGAACATGTCGAACACCATGCCGGACATGATGGTGCCGAGCGCGTAGCCGAGCATCTCGAGACTTGTGATCCAGCCGGTGATCTGGCCCATGTCCTTCGTGCCGTACAGGCGCACGGCAACAAGCGGCGGCGCGACCGTGCCCATGCAGGTGCCGAAGCCGAAGAAGGTCGCCGCAAGGAACGGGCCGACGGTCGTCGCGGGGAAGCACATGCCCGCGCTGCCGATGAGGCACGCAAGGCTGCCGATGATGATGCCCCAGCGCACGCCCACGCGGTCGTACAGGCTGCCGGTCACGATCTTGGAGATGAGCACCACGATCATGTTGTAGGAGTAGAACATGCTCGCGAAGGCCGCCGTGTGACCGCCCGTGATGACCTCCTGGCCCTCGACGGTGACGGAGGTGAGGTTCGTGATGGAGTTCGGGATGGCAGCACCGTTCAGCACGCCCATGACCACGAAGCCCGCGACGAGCATCCAAAACGACGGATGGCGGCGCACGTTCTTCCAACCGACCTCGATGTCGACGATGGCGCCGTCACCGGTGGCCTGCTTCTTGCCGGACCCGTCGGCGGCCGCAGCACCCGCGCCGTAGGGCTCAAGCCCGATGTCGGACGGACGGCTGTGGAACACCGCCACCGTGATGGGGAACGAGATGATGAAGCACACCGCGGCGAGCACCAGAAACGCCGTGCGCCATCCATAGGCGCCGATGAGCCCGTTGACCACGGGGCCGAGGATCGCGCCACCGAAGCCCGAGCCTGAAAGCGCGAGCGCCACGGCAAGGCCCTGCTTGACCGTGAACCAGTTGGTGACCACGATGGAGATGAGCAGGCGCGTGCCGGCGACGACGACCAGGCCATCGATGGCGAACAGCACGAACAGCTGCCAAGCCTCGCCCACGCAGGCGAAGCCGACGAGCGCCGCCGCGGTGATGGCGACGGACAGACCGCCCAGGATGCGCCCGGGCACGCGGTCGACGACGTTGCCCACCACGAGCGCGCCCACGATGGACACGAGCGTCGACAGCGAGTTCGCCGTGTTGTACGTGCCGACGCTGATGCCGAGGTCGGCCACGATATGCGGCTGGAACAGCGACATGCCGCTCACCATGATGGTGTAGCACGTCGCCATGATCAGAAAGCCCGCGGCAACGAGCAGCCATCCGTAGAACGGCTTGCCCTGCCCTCCGGTAGCAGCCCTACCCTGTGTCATCGAAATCCTCCTCGAACACGGCGGGCGCGACGTCATGCGGCGCCCGCGATCGTCTTGCAAACGTTCTAACGCGCGTGGCGCGCAAGCCACGTGATGGCGGCCGCCGCATGCATGGCGGCGCCCATCCACAGCACGCTCTCGTCTATGACCATGCGTGGGTTGTGGTGCGGCGCGGCGCCGACCTTGCCCGCCCCCAGCTGCGCGAACACGCTGGGCACCGCCTCGGACACGTAGGCGAAGTCCTCCGTCACGGGCATGGGGTCGTCGCGGCTCACATGGCCGTGCCCCGCAACCGCCTCGAGCGCCGGCAGAAGCTCCGCCGCGAGCTCGGGGCTCGTGAAGGTGCACGGGCAGCTGAACGTGGCAATGCGGCAGTCGGCGCGCCAGGCGCGGCCGTAGGCCTCGATGATCTCGGGCAGGCGCTCGAGCGCATGCGCGCGGGCGGCCACATCGAAGCTGCGCATGCCGATCTTGAGCTCGGCCGTATCGGGCAGCGCGTTGGGAACGTTGCCGCCGTTCATCGCACCGACCGACAGCGTGATGGACGCGGACGGGTCGATCTCGCGCGTCATGAACAGGTTCATGGCCTGGTAGATCTGGTTGGCGACCATCAGCGGGTCGATGCACTCCTGGGGCGCCGAGGTGTGCCCGCCATGACCCTGGATGTGCACGACGAGCGTATCGAGCGAGGCGCTGGTGACGCCGGGCGTGTACAGCACGCGGCCCGCAGGCGCGTTGGCGATCACGTGCAGGGCGAAGGCGACGTCTGCCGTCGGGTCGGCAAGCGCGCCGTCGTCGATCATGGTCTTGGAGCCGTAGCCCAGCTCCTCACCGGGCTGGAACATGAGCTTGACGGTGCCCGGCAGTTCCGCCTCGTGCGCCTTGAGCACGCGGGCGGCAGCAAGCAACATGGCGGCGTGCGCATCGTGGCCGCACATATGGCTGCAGTCGCGCGTCGAGCGGAACGGCAGGTCGTTCTCCTCCACGATGGGAAGCGCGTCCATGTCGGCGCGCAGCAGGATGCAGGGGCCGCCGGAGCCGATCGTGGCGACGATGCCGGTCGATGCGGTGATGCCCGGAAAGCCCAGCTGCTCGTAGCGCGCGGTGAGCTCGGGCGTGACCATGCCGCAGGCGCGCCAGGGGATCTCGAGCTCGTCGAGGCGCGCGGAGACGTATGCCGCGGTCTCGGGCAGGCTCATGCCGACCTCGGGAATCTGATGCAGGGCGCGGCGGTCCGCAACGATCTCATCCTGAAGCGCCCGCGCCTCCTCGACAAGCTTCGAGCGCAGGGCAGTCGGATCGCAGTTCGTCATGCGCAGGTTACCTCCCTATCCGACCATATGCAACAACAATGCTATAGTGGCATCTTAATGAAGGCCATAATACCACTTTGCGGGTATTCAGACCTCTTTTATGCAATTAGGAGAAATCCTCGTTACGAGTTTCCGCCGTGCGGCCAATAATGCTACGCGAACGGCGAACGCTCCCCTGCGGCCTCGATAAGCACTATGCTTATGCCAAGCAGCCACATACAGGGAGGTACCCATGAGCGAACAGCAACCGACCCGCTTTGAGCACGCGGCCATCCTGACCGAGGACCCCGCCAACCCGACCGCCGACACCATGGTGGTCGAGGGCGAGAAGATCGCCTGGATCGGCCGGGCCGAGGACCTGCCCGAGCCCTACGCGGGCGATGCCTGCACGGCCGTCGACCTCGCCGGCGCGCGCGTGATCCCCGGATTCATCGACGCCCATATGCACGCGCTGATGCTCGCCGGCTTCAGCAAGAAGATCTCGGCGCTGCCACCGGCCGTCCACTCCATCGAGGAGCTTGTCGACGCCGTGCGCGAGCGCCGCGCCGAGCAGGGCCCCGACCAGTGGATAGAGGGCTGGGGCTACGACGAGGCGCTGCTCGCCGAGAAGCGCTCCCCCACCCGCTGGGACCTCGACCGCGGCTGCGCCGACGCGCCCGTGTGCATCCTGCGCACCTGCGGGCACATCCGCTGCGTGAACAGCCGCGCCCTCAAGCTCGCGGGCATCGACCGCAACACGCCCGACCCCGAAGGCGGCCAGATCGAGCGCGACGAGAACGGCGAGCCCACCGGCGTCCTCAAGGAAACCGCACGCGACCTCGTGAACCCCTATATCCCCCGCGCGAGCCTGGCCGATGACGTCGACAACCTCGTCGCGCTCGGAGAGCTCATGGCGTCGCAGGGCATCGTGGCCGCCACCGACCTGTGCACGCTCGACGGCACGGACGCCCTGCCCGTGCTCGAGGCGGCAGCCGAAGCCGGCTTCAAGCAGGACCTCGCCTCCTACATGCTTTGGGATTACGTGAAGGACGATCCCTCCTACACGATCGACCCCGCCCTCATGGACCGCGACCGCCAGGTGTTCCTCGCCGGCATCAAGCTGCTCTCCGACGGCAGCGTCTCCGGCAAGACGGCCTGGTTCGATGTGCCCTATCTGGGCAGCGATCCGGATGACCCCGCGTCGTGCGGATTCCCGACCTGCACCGACGAGGAGCTCGACGGCGCCATCGCCTTCAGCCGCGACCACGGCTGCCAGCTCTCCGTGCACGCCATGGGCACGCGTGCCATCGACCGTGTCGTCGACCGCCTGGCCGCGCAGAAGCCCTGGACCGATGTCTGCCCCTATGCGCGCGTGGAGCACGTGACCGCGCCGTCGGCGCACGCCATCGAGGAGTTCGTGCGTTGCGGCATCGGCGTCGTCACCCAGCCGATCTTCGCCTACGCCGAGATCGGCACCTACCTGACGAACCTTGGCCCCGAGCGCACCCGGACCTGCTACCCCTTCCGCACCCTGCGCGATGCCGGCGTCAACCTGTGCATCTCCACCGATGCGCCCGCGACGTCGTGGGCCGTGCCCTCCGACCCCTTCCCCAACATCAAGTCGGCCGTGACGCGCCGCGCCTACGACGGCTTCGACTTCGGGGCCGACGAGCGACTGACCATCGAGGAGGCACTCGAGCTGTACACCCGCGCCGCCGCGCAGATGGTCGGCTTCAAAGACCTCGGCATGCTGCGCGCCGGCTACAAGGCGAGCTTCGCCGTGCTCGATCGCGACATCCTCACCGTGCCCGCCGACGAGATCGACCAGGTGCAGGTTGCGGCAACCTATATCCGCGGCGAGAAGGTCTTCGACCGCTCCGAGGCCTAGCGCTCCGACTTGCCCCGCCGCCACGTTGCGGCGGCACATGCAGAGGCGGCCATCCGGTACCGGATGGCCGCCTCTCTTGTTATCTGGCTCCCCGTTTTGGAACTTTGATACCGGATGACCGTTCCTGAGCACACGCCGCAAAGCAATACAGCGGCGACCCAGTAACCCGGGTCGCCGCCGCTGCATGGTGAACCGCACCCGGCGGATGCAAGCAGGCCCTTGCATCCCCAAGCGGGCTATGTGGGAATCCGGCTAGGAGAACATGCCGGTGAGGTAGTCGTTCAGGCGCTTGTCGTTCGGACGCTGGAAGATCTGCTCGGTCTCGCCGTACTCCACCATGTCGCCCATGTAGAAGAACGCCGTGCGGTTGGACACGCGCGACGCCTGCTCCATGTTGTGCGTCACGATGACGATGGCGCGGTCGGCCACGATGCTCGTCATGAGGTCCTCGATGGCAAGCGTCGAGATGGGGTCGAGCGCCGAGCAGGGCTCGTCGAACAGGATGACATCCGGGTGCATCGCCAGCGTGCGGGCGATGCACAGGCGCTGCTGCTGGCCACCGGAAAGGGCGAAGGCGCTCTGGTTGAGCTTGTCCTTCACCTCGTCCCACAGGGCGGCGCCGCGCAGGCTCTCCTCCACGAGCTGGTCGAGGGTGTCCTTGTCCTTGATGCCGTGGCGCTTGGGCGCGAAGGTGATGTTCTCGCGGATGGACTTATGGAAGGGATTCGGCTGCTGGAACACCATGCCGATGGACTTGCGAAGCTCGTAGAGGTTCTCGGTCTTGGTGTTGATGTTGCGTCCCTGGTAGAGGATCTCGCCCTCCACGCGGCAGCCACGGATCTCGCGGTTCATGAGGTTCAGGCTGCGCAGGAAGGTCGACTTGCCGCAGCCGGACGGACCGATGAGCGCGGTGATCTCGCCCTTGTGGAACTTCAGGCTCGTGTCGTTCAGCGCATGGTGGTCGCCGTAGTACACGTTGACGTCACGCGTCTCGAGAACGACCTCGTCGGAGATGGCCACGCCGGAGACACGCTTTGCCTTCTCGCTCGAGCCGACGCTCTGCAGGAACTGATCGGTTTCGTTCGTCATTCGGCGGTCATCCTCCTTGCGAGCGCCTTGCCGGCGATGCGCGAGAGCACGTTGAACAGCAGGACGCAGATCATCAGAAGCGCAGCGGTACCCCAGACGATGTGCTGGGCCTCGGGGCTGCCCTCGCCGTAGATCTTGTAGATGTGCACGGCGAGCGACTCACCCGGACGGAAGATGTTCCACGCGCAGGTGGGGCTGGCAAAGTTGAGCGAGAAGAAGTTCAGGCGCGCCGGCGAGCTCATGCCGGAGGTGAACAGCAGGGCAGCGGCCTCGCCGAACACGCGGCCGGCCGAAAGCACGACACCGGTCACGATGGCGGGCATGGCCGCCGGAATCAGCACGTGCAGGGTGGTCTCCCAGCGCGTGAGGCCCATGGCCAGACACGCGTCGCGCTGGCTGGAAGGCACGTCCTCCAGCGCCTGCTGGATCACGCGGGTCAGGATGGGGATGTTGAACATCGTGAGCGCGATGGCGCCGGAGATGAGCGAGTAGCCCCAGCCGAAGTTCACCGAGAACATGAGGAAGCCGAACATGCCGACGACGATGGAGGGCAGGCTCGAGAGCGTCTCGATGGCCGTCGAGGCGATCTTGGTGATCGGGCCCTCGGGCGCGTACTCAACGAGGAACACCGCACCGCCCAGGGAGATGGGCAGCGAGATGATCAGCGTCAAGATCAGCAGGTAGAACGAGTCGAACAGCTGGTAGGCGATACCGCCCTCGGTGCCGTTCGAGCGGCTGGCCTCGGTCAGGAAGCCAGGCTGGAACAGTTGGCCGATACCCTGGGCCAGGATGTAGAGCACCATCGAGACGACGATGACGATAACGAGGCCCACGATGAAGGTGAGGATGCCGGTCGCGATCCGGTCGTTGCGCATGGAGCGCTTGATGCGCGCCTCCTGCGCCTGCGCGGTGATGCTAGCCACGAGCCTTCGCCCCCTTCGCGCCGATGAGATGGATAATCAGGATGAAGATGAGCGACATGCCCATGAGCAGCAGGCCGAGAGACCACAGGACGTCGTTTTGCACCGAGCCGGTGGCGTAGACGGCCATGGAGGTCGTGAGCGTCGTCGTGATGGTCGATGCGGAATCGAGCAGGCCCTCGGGCATGGCCTCGACGCCACCGATGACCATGCGGACGGCGAGCGTCTCGCCGAAGGCGCGCGTCATGCCCAGGATGACCGCGGTCATAAGGGAGGGCGTGGCGCTCTTGAGCACGACGTGCCAGATGGTCTGCCAGCGGGTGTAGCCCAGCGCAAGCGAGCCGTTGCGGTAGCCGTCGGGCACGGCGCGCAGGGCATCGATGGAGAGCGTCGTGATGGTCGGCAGGATCATGAGCGCCAGCACGATGGAGCCCGGCAGGATACCCAGACCGAGGTCGACGTTGAAGATCACACGCATCGCACCCACGATCACATGGAAGCCGATGAGGCCGAAGACGACCGAGGGGATGCCGACGAGCAGCTCGATGAGCGGCTGGAAGTACTTCTGGCCGAACTTGGGCTGGATCTCGACGACGAAGATGGCCGCGCCGATCGCGATGGGCACCGCGATGATCGTGGAGATGACCGTCACGGCAAACGAGGTCACGATCAGCGGGAGCGCGCCCGTGAAGGGAAGGCCCGTGGCCTCGTTCTCGTTGGCGAGGTTCCACTCCGTCCCCGTGAAGAATTCTGCAACGTTAACGCCGTCCTTGATGAAGGTGGACAGGCCGCGCTGCGCAACCATGAAGATGAGTGCCACAACGACAAGTGTCACGAGCGCGACGCAAGCGCCCGTGACACTCAAGCCTACCTTCTCAAGGTTGCGTTTCGGCATCTGCTTTGCCATAGCGCACCTTTCGAAAACTATCGACGTACAGGGCGAAATCCGAATGAGCCGGATTTACTTCTGGGTGACGTTGCCCTCGGCGTCCTTGACGACGGTCATCTCGGACACGGGGATGAAGCCCTGCTCGGCAACGAGCGAACCCTGGACGTCATCGGAGAGCATGTACTCCAGGAAGGCCTTGGTGGCCTCGTCGGCGTCCTCCTTGCAGTACATGTGCTCGGTGGCCCAGATGGGGAACGAGTTGTCGTAGACGTTCTCGTCGATGGGCTCGACGCCGTTGACCTTGATGGCCTTGAACTTGGTGTCGTCGAAGTGCGAGAAGTCGAGGTAGGAGATGGCGTTGTCGGTGGAGCCGATCTGGGTCACGACGTCGCCGGACTTGTCGAGCTCAGCCTCGCCCTTGAAGGTGGACTCGGGCTGGCCGGCACCGAAGACAGCGGCCTCGAAGGTGGCGCGGGTGCCGGAGCCGGACTTGCGGTTCATGACGTAGATGGCTGCGTCCTCGCCGCCGACCTCGGACCAGTTGGTGATCTCGCCGGAGAAGATGCCCTTGAGCTGCTCGAGGGTGAGGTCCTCGACGGTCACGTTCATGGAGACGACCGGGCCCATGCCGACGACGGCGACCTCGTGGTCGACAAGATCGGTGCACTGGTCGGCCTCGAGCTTGGTCTCGGCGAAGACGTCGGAGTTGCCGATGGTCACGGTGCCGTCGGCCACAGCGGTGAGGCCGGTGCCCGAACCGTTACCGGAACCGGTGATGGACACGTCCGGGTTCTCGTTCATGAACTGCTCGGCGGCAGCCTCGACGAGGGCCTGGAAGGAAGAGGCGCCATCGTAGGTAACGGTGCCGGTGAGCGAAGAGCCCTCAGCGGCGGTGGAGCCAGCGGTAGCCGCGGTATCGCCACCGCAACCGGCAAGACCGAGGCCCGCGAAGGCGGCGATGCCACCGGCGAGACCGAGGAACTGACGGCGAGAGCAAGCGTGATCGAACATGGTTCTCCTTTCGAGGATGCGTGAGATAGCGCATAGGTTTCGGGCGGCCATGCATACCCGCCCGTGTTGCCGCTACGTAATGTATCGCGCACCCTCACGGCGATTTCGCTCGCCTCCGTCTTATTACGATGCTCTGACCAACCATTACGGCCAGATTTCGACACGCTTACAGCCGCCTTACAATGTCCGCTTTCTGTGCCCTGGCCTCTCTGGGGACGTAGCCGGAAGGCGCCACCGCGGTGAAATTTAGGGGACAGGCCCCAAACTTGCAGGCGGGCGGGGAGTTTCCAAGCTCCCCGCCCGCCTGCAAGTTTGGGGCCTGTCCCCTAAATTTCACCGCGGTGGCGCCTTCCGGCTACGTCCCCAGAGAGGCCAGCCCGACTGCGCACAGTCTTCCGCGGCATCCTATAGTGCAAAAACCCCTCCGAGAATATATATTCTCGGCACCGCCAGCAGAGGCGACGCCCGTTGCCGCGGCGCCGCTGGATGAACGTACCCCGCCGCTCCACAGGAACGACGGGGTACGAGGGGCTCATGTGGCGCGCCGAGGGCTACAGGTCGAGCTCCATGAGACGCAGAATCGCCAGGATGTAGATCTTCAGCGCCTGCTTGAGCTGCGCCTCGTTGGCGCACTCGTTCGGGCCGTGCATCTGGCCGCCCCATGCGGGCAGCTCGAGCGCGTTGTCCTCGGGGCCGAACGACACGGCGCGGGCGAAGTTGCGCGCGTACGTGCCGCCACCCATGGAGAACGGCTTCGCCTCGCGGCCGGTGACCTCGCTGTACACATCGAGCAGAGCGCGCACGGCGGGATGATCGGCCGAGCACGAGAACGGCGGCTTGGCGCGGTCGAGCTCGCAGGTCGCGCCGAAACGCTCGGCAAGCGCCGTGCAGGCGCTGGCCAGGTCGTCAGCGGTCGTGCTGTCCGGGAAGCGCACGTCGATCGTCTGGCGCAGCGTGCCGTCGGCAACCTCGATCGTACCGCCGTTCACCGTCAGGGGGCCGAAGGCCTCGTTCGACGTGGCGATACCCATGGCCTCGCCGTATGCATCCGCAAGGATCACCGCGAGCAGGTCGACGAAGCGGCGCTCCTCCCCTTCCAGCACGTCGGCATCGAGCAGGTAATCGACCACAAGGCCGATCGCGTTGATCGTGCCCTCGGGCAGCGAGGCATGGCCGCCGATGCCGTGCGCCATGATGCGCGCGCGGCCGGGCTCGACCGCGGTGATCTCCAGACGGTCGGCATGGCGCACCGACGCCGGAAGCTCGGAGGCGTCGATGGCAAGCTCGCAGACAGACTCAGAGGGAATGGCATTCGTGGCCTCGGCGCCGCTCCACTGCAGAATGCGCCCGCCCGCGATGGGTGCGCTCACGAACGTCGCGCCGAAACAGCCCTTCTCGGCGTTGCCGACCGGGAACTCCGCATCGGGCGTGAACAGGAAGGCGGGGTCGTCGTGGCCGTCCAGATAGTGATGGACATCGGTCATGCCCACCTCCTCGTCGCAGCCGAGCAGCGCACGGAACGTGTAGCGCGGCGTGATGCCGGCATGCTTCAGGAAAGCGCCGGCGTAGAGCGAGAGCACCGCCGGGCCCTTGTCGTCGATGACACCGCGGCCCAGAAGCCAGCCCTCGCGGCGCTCGAGCGTGAAGGGATCGGTGTTCCAGCCGGGACCCGCCGGGACCACGTCCACGTGCGCGATGGTCGCCACCTGGCGCTCGCTTTCGCCCGGGATGTCGGCGATGCCCACGTAGCCCGCATCCTCGGAGGTCTCGTAACCCAGGCGCTGGGCGATCTCGAGCGCGCAGTCCAGCGCAGCGCGCACGCCGGGACCGAACGGTGCTCCCTCCGTGCCGGCGGCAGCGTCGGCAACCGAAGCCTTGCCCACCAGCTGGGCGATGTCGGAGACGACATCCTCCCAGACCTCATCCACATAGGCGTCAACGCGCGCCTCGAGCGTGGTATCCATGCGACCCCTTTCCTATCGAACGTATGCATATGGTGCGAGATGTCCCGCACTGCCTATCCATTGTAGCCAGCCGTCGCGTGCACGTGCGCCTCGGCGCACATCCCGGCAGCAAGACTGGCAAGGTCAAACGCGTACGCAAGCGGCTACAGCGCGACCCCCAGCACGCGGGCGACCTCGGCCATCCCGTGGCAGATCACATCCGCGTGCACGGCCTCGTGCTCGCCCGGGCGCGCCGTGCCCGTGTAGACGCCGATGCAGGCGACCCCGCACGCGTGCGCGCCGAGCGTATCGTGCTTGCGGTCCCCCACCATGACGGCGTCGGCGGGCGAGACATCGAGCTGGCGCAGCGCCTCGGCGATGCAATCGGCCTTGGTGTCGCGCCCCGGATCGAGCCTGCCCACGATGGCGGAAAATGGCGGCAGGTCGAGCGAAGAGATCATGCGGTTGGCCGTCTCCTCAAGGCGCGAGGTCGCCACCGCGATGCGCGTTCCGCGCGCAATCAGGCCGCGCAGGAGCTCGGGCACCCCGGGCAGCGGCGGGTAGTCGCCGGGCTTGACATCGGCATTGAAGATCTCACGATACGCCTCGGTGATGCGCATCGCCTCATCGCGGTCGACACCGCAGAGCGCCATGAAGCCGTCCACGAGCGGAGGGCCGATCAAGCTGTTGAGGTCCCCTTCCGCCTCGTCGCTGTAGCCGCACCGCGTCAGCGCACCATGCGCCGTGGTCAGGACGGCGCGCGTCGTGTCGGCGATCGTGCCGTCGAAGTCGAACAGCACGACCGGACGGCTCGCAAGGTCGGTCGCGTCAATCATGACGTCATCCATGGTTCTCCTCCGTTCGTAAAGCCAGGGCAGGGCGCATGCGTGCATCTAATGCGCAGTGGGGTTCAGGTTCAGCAGCACCACGCCCACCACGCACAGGGCGATGCCGGCGATGCTCGTCGCATTCAGCTGCTCGTGGAACAGCAGCGCCGAGATGATCGTCGTCACCACGATGCCCACGGCGCACCAGGTGGCATAGGCCACCGAGAGGTCCACCGTCAGCAGGGCGCGCGACAGGCACACGTAGCAGGCGATGTAGAACAACACGGTCAGGACGCTCCAGCCGAGCTGCGTGAAGCCCGCGGAGTACTTGAGGCACGTCGTGGCCACGATCTCGCAGGCGATCGCCCCTGCAAGCAGAACGTATCCCATATGCGGCACGGCATCCTCCTTCGCATCGGCCCGACAGCCCTGGTGCGGAACCCTGGTGCAGAAGGCAAGCCCTCCGCACGAAAAAGCCCCGACACCGATGTGCCGGGGCTTCACATTCTAGCAATGATGCAGATGCATCGCTATGATTCGCTACTCAGCGTCCTCGTCGTCCTTCTTCTCGGACGGCAGCGGGGTGACCTCGATCTCGACGCCGAGGGTCTCGGCGGCGGACTTCATCGAGAGGCTGATACGACGACGGTCGAGGTCGATCTCCATGACCTTGACCTGGACCTTGGCGCCCACATGGGTGACCTGGCTGGGCTGGTCGACGTGCTTGTTGGCCATCTCGGAGATGTGCACGAGGCCCTCGATGCCCTCACCGAGGTCGACGAACGCGCCGAACGGCACGAGCTTGGTGACGGTGCCCTCGACGATAGCGCCCACGGGGTACTTCTTGACGAGCGCGCGCCACGGATCCTCGGTGGTCTGCTTGAGACCGAGGGAGATGCGCTCGCGGTTGAGGTCGACATCCAGAACCTCGACCTCGACCTCCTGGCCGACCTTGACGACCTCGGAGGGGTGGTTGACGTGGTTCCAGGAGAGCTCGGAGATGTGGATGAGGCCGTCGATACCGCCCAGATCCACGAAGGCGCCGAAGTCCACGATGGAAGAAACGGTGCCCTTGAGGCGCATACCGGCCTTGAGCTTGGACAGGATCTCAGTGCGCTCGGCCTTGCGGGACTCCTCGAGCACGACGCGACGGGACAGAACGACGTTGTTGCGGTTGCGGTCCATCTCGATGACGCGAGCCTCGATGGAGGTGTGCAGGTAGGAGGTGAGGTCCTTGACGCGACGGAGGTCGACCAGCGACGCGGGCAGGAAGCCGCGCAGGCCGATGTCGAGGATCAGGCCGCCCTTGACGACCTCGATGACCTCGCCCTCGACGTTCTCGCCGGAGTTGAACTTCTCCTCGATGCGGTTCCAGGCGCGCTCGTACTCAGCACGCTTCTTGGACAGCACCAGGCGACCGTCCTTGTCCTCCTTCTGGAGAACGAGGGCCTCGATGGGATCGCCCAGCGAGACGATGTCTGCAGGGTTGGCATCCTTGCGGATGGAAAGCTCACGGACGGGGATGACGCCCTCGGACTTGAATCCGATGTCCACGAGCACCTCATCGCGCTCGATCTTAACGACGGTGCCGTTGACCAGATCTCCCTCGTCGAAATCGGTGATGGTGCCGTCGATGAGGCTGTTCATCTCCTCCTCGTTCACATCATCGAGGGAAAAGATGGACGAGTTCTGAATCTCACTCAAAGGTGGACCCCTTTCGAACTACGGGGCCCCGATTGCTAGGACCTGCAGATTGCACAACATGGGACGCGTCCCCGCCATGCGCACCGTTTGGAACTTCTCGGGAGCCGACAGATACTGATGCGAGCGTATGCTCACGTTTGTCTAGACTACGTGGAAACGCTCTGATTTTCAAGCGCGAACTGTGATTTTTACGTAAGCGGCGCGAAAAGATTCCGCGCGATTCCACGATTTCTATCACCGTTCGCCGATATCGTGCCATGCTCGTCGGGCAGTTCTGGTATGTGCCGGCCGATTTTACTGGCACGCAACGAAAGGCGCTTCGATCCTTTGCGCGCGTCGATGATGTGCCCCATGTACGCGCGACGTGCTACGATACCCGCCAAAGCCGCGTCCGAAGACGGCGTGGCGGACCCGATTCGCCCGAGGAGGTGCCCGATGCTCAAGGCCGTCGCATTCGATATGGACGACACGCTGCTCGATATCAACCTGAGCGCGTTCGTCGCGGTGCTCGCGCGCGAGGAGTCGGCCCTGCTCGCCGACATCGGACGCAAGAACCCGCTCTCGATGTTTGCCGCCTACACCGCGGCGATCCTCGACGTGAACCGCGCCGACCGCGAAAACGAGTGCACGAACCGCGAGCTGTTCGACGACGCCATCGAGCGCCGTGGCGGCGTGGCGCTTTCCGACCCTGTAATTGCCGATGCCATCGCCTTCTTCGAGCGCGAGGTGCTCCCCTATCGCAACGACGCCATCATCAACGCGCACCCCATGGAGGGAGGCCGCGAGGCGCTGGAGGCCGTGCTCGACCGCGGACTGCGCATCGCCCTGCTCACGAACCCCTGCTTCGGCAGCGCCTGCATCGAGTGCCGCATGGGCTGGGCGGACATCCTCGACATGCCCTTCGAGCTCGTGACCACGCTCGAGAACACCCGCCGCGCCAAGCCGAACGCCCAGTACTACCAAGACGCCCTCGATGTCCTCGGCCTCGAGCCGAGTGAGGTCCTCATGGTGGGCAACGACCCCCGCCGCGACTTCCCCGACCCCGACATCGGCCTGAAAACGGCCTTCGTCGGCCGCCGAGCTCCCATGCGCTCCCTCTGGCACGGCCCCATGGCCGATTTCGCCCGAAGCCTCGACCGCATCATCGACCTCCACGCCGAATCGGTCGCCCAAACCTCCCAGAAGTAAGCCCGAAAGCTGCCTCCGCGGCAAAAACCCGGAGCGCAGGCGCCCATATCGCAGCGAAAACCAAAATCGGTTCAGATATGCGTAACTCCAATCGAGCCAACGCAGAGCCGCAAGAGCATTTTGGCCGAACTACGTCAAAAGCATTCTCATTCAATCAAAGACGCCGCCCCTCAACGCCACCAACGCCCACTATCGGCCAGAATAACCCTGCCTACAAAATCCCACCCCCACCATAGGTGACGCATATCTGAATCAACTTTATAAAACGCGCCGAAGGCGCACCAATTTAAAACCCCGCCAGCAAACCCACGCGGGTGCAAGCGTCGTGGTTCCAACCTAACGGCGGAGGGACCGACCCTCGCGCGCAATCCCGCAGGCAACGCCGAGGACGCGCGCGAGGGTCGGTCCCTCCGCAGTTAGGTTGGAACCCGCCACGTTTACACGCGCGTTTTGCCGATCATGATGTTGAGGATCTCCACGTCGGTCTCCTTCATGCCCACGCGGCCCACGTACCCCATGCTCTCGATGGTCTCCTCGACCGTCCGCTGCACCAGGCCCTCGCCCGCGCGGAACCCGAGGCCGGACATCGCCATGTCGCATCCGAGGATCGCCGCATCGACGGCGGCGGAGATCTTGGCGGCGCAGCTCGGCTTGGCTCCGTCGCACACGATGCCGCCCACGTTGCCGAGGGTGTTCACGATCGTGGCGCCGATCTGCTCGTGGGTGCCGCCGCGCATCCAGCAGATGGCCGCACCCGCGCCGCAGGCTGCGCACACGACGCCGCAGAAGGCGGAAAGCGCACCGATATAGCCCTTGACGTGCGCCGCCACGAGGTCGGACAGGGCGAGGGCGCGCACCAGCTTTTCGTGGTCGACACCCAGGTGCTCGGCATACTCCACCACCGGCATACAGGCGGTGATGCCCTGGTTGCCCGAGCCGCACACGATGGCCACGGGCAGGGCGCAGCCGCTCATGCGGGCATCGGAGCCGGCGGCAGCGCGGGCACGGGCGCGGCAGGCAACGTCGTTCTCACGCGAGGCAAGCAGCGTGCGGCCGACCTCGGCGCCCCACTCGTTCTCGAGGCCCTCGCGCGAGATGGCGTCGTTGAGCTTGAGCTGGCGCTCCAGCACCTCGCGCGCCTCCTCGATGTCGCCCTCGTCGGCGAAGTCGATGATGGCGTCGATCTTCAGCATGTCGTAGGCGGGGTTGGCCTCATGCTCCATCAGAGCGGGATCGGCCTCGCGGGAGCCCTCGAGCGTCTCGTCGTCGAGCGCGCGGTACACCACGTTGGTGTGGTGCTCGGCGATCACGATCTCGGCCAAGTGGCCGGCGCCGTATGCGCACACTTTTATATAGAGGTTGGGAACGTCCTCGACGAGCTCGACGGTGCAGTAGCCGCGCTGCGACAGCAGCTCGCGCGTACGGGAAATATCCGCCTCCGTCACGGTCTCGAGCACCTCGAGCGCACTGTCGGCATTGCCGCCCACGGCGCCGAGCGTCGCTGCGGCCTCGATGCCCTGCATGCCGCCCGAGTTGGGAACCGTCACGCTCTTCACGTTCTTGATGATGTTGCCGGAGCACCCGACCTCGAGCTTCTCGGGCTCACTGCCCAGGGTGCGCGCCGCGAGGGCCGCCGCGTACGCCACGGCGATGGGCTCGGTGCAGCCGAGCGCACAGACCAGCTCCTCGTTCAGGACCTCGCAGAACGCGCGGTCGCGGATGTCGGTGCAAAACGGGGCCTGGGGTGCGGGCATAGCGGTCTCCCTCGGTAGCTGGCGTATGCAGATTCACCCCTATTGTATGCAATATCCCAAAACAGGACGGAGATGTTTTCGGACATTGGCCTCTCTGGGGATGAAATTTAGGGGACAGGTCCCAAACTTGCAGGCGGACGGGGAGCTTCCAAGCTCCCCGTCCGCCTGAAAGTTTGGGACCTGTCCCCTAAATTTCATCCCCAGAGAGGCCAGGCCATCACGGATGGCCGAAAACATCTCCGTCCTGAAAGTGGACATGTTAGAGCACGGAGCGCGTGGCGGTGCCCATCTTCACGACGGGCGACAGGGCGTCCAGCGTGGCCTCGTCGGCGGCGATACCCGCCTCGACCTTGGCCATCTGCGCCTCCACGGCAACCGGCGCGGTGCCGCCCTGCGTCGTACGCGCGGCCACGATGGCATCCAGATCGAAGGCACCCACGACGTCGTCGCCGAACAGGTCGCTCGCCTCGTGGAAGGTCTCGAGCGGCAGCTCGGAGATGTCGCAACCGGTCTTCTCGGCCTCGAGCACCAAGTGGCCCACGACGGCGTGCGCCTCGCGGAAGGGCATACCGCGCTTGGCCAGGTAGTCGGCCACGTCGGTGGCGGCAAGATGCCCGCGGTGCATGACGGCGCGCATGCGGTCGGCGTTCACGGTCCACGTGCTCACCATGCCGCGCATCACGCTCAGGCACTGCTCGAGCGTATGCGCCGCATCGAGCGCGCTCTCCTTATCCTCCTGCAGGTCCTTGTTGTAGGCCAAAGGCAACCCCTTCACCGTCACGAGCAGCTGCACGAGGTCGCCCACCACGCGGCCGCACTTGCCGCGGATGAGTTCGGCAAAGTCAGGGTTCTTCTTCTGCGGCATGATCGACGAACCGGTCGAGAACGCGTCGGAAAGCGTGATGAAGCCGAACTCCTGGCTGCTCCACAGCACGATCTCCTCCGAAAGGCGCGAAAGATGCACCGCCATCACTGAGCAGGCGTACTCGAGGTCGAGCAGGAAGTCGCGGTCGGACACGGCGTCGAGCGAGTTCTCGATCACGCGCGAGAAGCCGAGCGTATAGGCCGTCATCTGACGGTCGAGCGGATACGTCGTGCCGGCGAGCGCGGCGGCACCCAGCGGCGATGCATCCGCAGCATCGAACGCCGCGTGCAGGCGGGTGTAGTCGCGCGCGAGCATCCACGCGTAGGCGAGCAGCTGATGCGCGAACAGCACGGGCTGGGCATGCTGCAGGTGCGTCATGCCCGGCAGGATCGTCGTGCCCGCAGCCTTGGCCGCATCCACGAGCGCATGGCGCAGCGCGAGGTTCTGCTCCATCAGGCCGCGCGCGAGGGCCTTCGCGGCCAGACGCGTGTCGGTCGCCACCTGGTCGTTGCGGGAGCGACCCGTGTGCAGGCGGCCGCCCGCGGCGCCGATGCGGCGCGTGAGCTCGCCCTCGATGGCCATGTGGATGTCCTCGTCGTTGATATCGAAGGTGAAGGCACCCGCCTCGATATCGGCCTCGATACCATCGAGACCGGCGCGGATCGCCTGGGCGTCCTCATCGGAGATGATGCCCTGCGCGGCGAGCATAGCGGCATGCGCCTTGGACCCCGCGATGTCCTGGCGGTAGAGGTGGCGGTCAACCGGAAGCGACGCGCCGAACTCCTGCGTGAGCTCCGAGACCGAATCCTCGAAGCGACCTCCCCAGAGCGCCATCTAGCAAACCCCCTCGAGAGCGTGAAGCGCAAAGCTGGTCTTCGCGCCGCCGTTATGCAGCAGCTCGCGCGCGGTTCCGGGCATCACCGGCGCGGCATCCGCCTTGACGAACGCGGCCGTCTTGGCGTGCGGACCGCCGCCCTGCACCCACTCCTTGAGGGTGGACGGCGTAGCGTAGATCGCATCGTAATCGAGCTCCGGCATGAGGGCGGAAAGGAAAGCGGACATGGTGGCTCCAATCGAATCGCTAAATCACATGGGGGGCTTGCCCCCGATAGGACGCCGCCCCCGGCGAGTCGCAACCGAGGGCGGCGCAGCGGTGCGCACGAAACACCGCGAATGGTAGGAGGCGAGCTTAGGCCAGCTCGGCGGCGGCGGCAGACGTCGGGCCCTGCATCTTGGCCCAGGTCTTCAGCGAGAGGGTCTCGATGGCGATGAAGCCCTCGGCGGCCTTCTCGTCGAAGGTGGTGTCGCGGTCGTAGGTGGCCAGGCCGAAGTCGTACAGCGAGCAGGGGCTCTTGCGGCCCATGACGGTGCAGTGGCCCTTGAAGAACTTCACGCGCACGGTGCCGGTCACGAACTTCTGGGTCTCGGCCATGAAGGCGTCGAGGGCCTTCTTGAGCGGGCTGAACCACTGGCCGTTGTAGACGCAGGTGGCCCAGGTCTGCTCGAGGTAGAGCTTCTGGTGCAGCACGTCGCGCTCGAGCGTGAGGTCCTCAAGCGCCTTGTGAGCGTTGATGAGGGTGAGGGCGGCAGGCACCTCGTAGCACTCGCGGGACTTCAGGCCGACCATGCGGTTCTCCATAAGATCCAGGCGGCCGTAGCCGTTATCGCCGGCGATCTTGTTGAGCTTCTCGACGAGCGCTGCGAGCGGCATCTCCTCGCCGTCGAGCGCCACGGGCTTGCCGCCCTTGAAGTCGATGTCGACGTAGGTCGGGGTGTCGGGCGTCTCCTCGGGGTCCTTCGTCATGACCCAGACGTCGTGCGGAGGCTCGTTCCAGGGATCCTCGAGCACGCCGCACTCGATGGCGCGGCCCCACAGGTTGTCGTCGATGGAGTACGGGTTGTCATTGGCGCCCTCGGGCACGGGCACGCCGTGCTCATGGGCGTAGGCGACCTCGTCGGGGCGGCACTTGAGGTCCCACTCGCGCACCGGGGCGATGACCTCGAGCGAGGGGTCGAGGGTCAGAATCGAAGCCTCGAAGCGCACCTGGTCGTTACCCTTGCCGGTGCAGCCGTGGGCGACGTACTTGGCGTCGTACTGGTGGGCGATGTCCACGAGCTTGGAGGCAAGCAGCGGACGGGACAGGGCGGAGAGCAGCGGGTACTTGTTCTCGTACATGGAGTTGGCGGCGATGGCCTTCGTCAGGTATTCGTCGGCGTACTCGTCCTTGAGCTCGAGCACGTGGCAATCGATGACACCCAGATCGAGCGCCTTCTGCTTCTTGTACTCGAGGCCGTGGATCTCCTGGCCCACGTTGCCGAGCACGCAGATGACGTCGAGGTTCTTCTCGTCCTGCAGCCACTTGATGCAGACAGAGGTATCGAGACCACCGGAGTATGCGAGAACGACCTTTTCCTTGCTCATGAGAGTTCCTTTCAAAATGATGAGCGGATGGAACCGATGAGCCCGCCTTGGCAGTGCTTGCGCTGCGCATACGCTTGAATCAGGTTGTTTTGAATACACGATCCCCTCTCGCGATGCACGCAATTGCGCGACCTCATATGAAGCAAGAGGAGGAAACCCGACGCACCTATCGACGAACCCTTGCACGAGGGTCCGTGCCCTCATGCGAATGGAGACGACCGGTTATCGTCGTCGGGAAATCGCACGCTGGCGTCGGATGGCAGCCGTGGCGGCATTCTGGCTGGGCATGATGGCACTTGCGGCCATGCCCTCGTATGTAGCCAGAACCTTGTTCACCGGTCTGCTCCTGTCCTACCAGTACGTGCTTACACATCCGTGAGCGGTGGCGAACTTTCGCCAAACGGTTGGAATCGTGTCCGCTTCACGTTGGACGCTACTATACGCTAAAGTGCGCGCTCGAGGAACCGTCATTCTCAAATTGCTGCGAACTTTTTGGATAACGTGGATTGAATCGGCTGTTGACCTGCAGATTTTTGAAATGTGGACAGGACGGACACACCTCGGCCACCCGAAACAGAGCTGAAACTTTATGCACGATGAAGGCGCTTCCCATACGGAAGGCGCGTCGGATTGCGATCTTTTTTCGGCTCACGTGCGCCTGCGGCTGGCTCGCTGCAGACGCTTGTCCGGATGCCTGCACGTGCTGGCACCCGTCCAGCTTGCGAGCGCACTTTTGGCCATCCGTCCGATGTGTCAGTGCACCTGCCGCCAATTGTCGAGATTGTCGGTGCACTTATGGCCACTTGTCCGTTTTGCCGGTGCACTTTCGATCACTTTCTTACATTGCCGGTGCACTTCCGACCGGTTTGAGATTTGTCGGTGCACCCCAGGTACATAAACAGAGTCGATTCATGTACCCAGAGTGCACCGGGAAAATCAAAACTGGTCGGAAGTGCACCGAGAACACTGGGTGCATCGGATCGAAAAGCCAGAAGCTCGAGGACGGCGACCCGTCACCGCGATAGTCGCATTCAAAAGATGCCGGCACGCTGCCTCAGCCTCTCTCCACAGCGAACCGTAGGGACCGAAAGCGCAGCAGCTACTCCCCCGCGCAGGCGCGAAGCGGCGGGTCGGGATCGAACCCGAAGTCACGATAGCCGGAAAGGCAATCCTCCACGTAAGCGGGATCGGGCACGCCAACAGGAAAGCTCTCGTACATGCGGTAGATGAGCCCCTCCTCCATACGCTCCGTGGACTCACCGAAACGCCGGACCGGAACAACAAGATGCTCTCGACGGTAGAGCCGCGGATACCCCTCGTACGCATCGAGCGCCGCCTCGTCGGCAGCGCGCACCCGCCAGACGCCGAGCGGCACCGACGAACCCGGCGCGGGCTCGACGGTAAGGTAGGTGCCGGAATCCCCGGTACGGCACAGCAGCCGATAGCCGTCGAGGCGCGCCGTTCCCACCGCCACGGCATTCGGACAGCGCTCGCGCATCTGAGCCATGTTGAGGTTGCTGCCGTAAGCTAGATACAGCCTCGCGGCACAGGAGGAGCCGGCAAAGCACGCGCTACGCGGCATCGTGCACCCGCTCCCCCGCCACGATCTTGCCGATGCGCTCGCGCATGAGCACCAGACAGAGCACCGGCACCATGAGCACGACGAAGCTCGCGCCCACGAGCACGCCCTGCACGCCGAACATCTCCGCGAGCACCGGAGCGGCGAACAGCGGCACCACGCCTGCGCCGTTGAAACCGGCGTTCATGACGGAGTTCACGCGGCCCAGCAGCGTCAGCGGCGCGTGGATCTGCACGAGGGTGTTCTGCAGCGGCGTCACCATTCCGAAGGCCGCGCCGAGCAGCATCTGGCCGGCGATGGCGCAGACCACAAACGACGTGCCCACGTACAGCATGCAGGCAGCACCCTGCCCGGCGATGAGCAGCATGAGCGTGCGGACGTTCACCCAGCGGCGCGGCACGCGCATGGCGAGCACCGCACCCACGACGGAGCCCACGCCCGCGGCGCTCGACAGCCAGCCCATCCACGAGATGTCGACATGCAGCACGTCGCGGTAATACAACGACTCGATCGGGTCGAAGGCGCCGTAGCCCGCGTAGGCCAGCACGCCGACCAAGAACAGCAGCGCGAGCGAGGGAACGGAGAACACCGTGCGCACGGAATCGGCAAAGGTGCCGGATCCGTCGTCCTCCCCCTGCGTGCCCTCGGCAGGCACCCGAGCGCCATGGCGCTGTACTGCCGGCTCGACGCCGACGCGTCGCAGTAGGAACACTGTGGGCAGCACCGCGAGCACGGCGAGCACGCCCGAGAACACGAAGACACGCTGGGCGGGAAGCACCGCGGCGATGACGCCGCCGATCGCGGGCCCCGCCACCACGGCGACGTTGGACACCACGGAGAGCAGGGCGTTCACGCGCTTGAGCTCGTCGGTGTTGCTCGTCAGGTAGGCAGGGTAGCTCGACAGGAAGGTGAAGCCGAGGCCCGTGGCAAAACCGAAGCCCGCGCTCATGCCCAGCACCGTGGGCACCGTGGCACCCACGAGCTGATAGGCCACACACGATGCCGCGGTGGCGCCCAGGGCGATTGCGGTATGCACAGCCGGGCCGCGACGGTCGAGCAGGGTTCCGCCAACCGCGTTGCCCATGATGATGAACAGGTTGAAGATGCCGACCGCAAGGGCGGTGGCGACCGTGGTCGCGCGCAGCTCGTAGGTCAGCACGCCGATGATGCCGATGAAATACGATGCCTGGACGCCCAGGTAATGGAGAAACCGCACGGAAGCCAGCGAAACGGTTCCGCGCGGGAGGTCTCGGATACCAGACAGCCCCATTGCGCCCCCCCCTCCAACGCAGACGGTTATGCCTCGCGCAAGGCGTTAGGCCCGGATGAGCTCCAGAAGCCGATCGATGACCTGCGCCGCGCCGCGCTCGTTGTTGGAGGGCGCCACGAAGCGCGCGTGGGAGCGCATGTGGTCCTCGGCGTTGGCGACCACGTAGCTGTGGCCCACCGTCTCGAGCATCTGGATGTCGTTGTAGGTATCGCCCAGCGCAAGCGCGTCGGCGGTCGCGATGCCGAGGTGCTCGCACAGGCGCGTGATGCCCGTGCCCTTGTCGACATGCTTGTTCATCATGTCGATCCACTCGCGGCCGGCGTTCGTGACCGAGAAGCGGCCGCCCCAGGCGTCGGCGTAGGTCTCGGCATAGACGTCCTCGGCCGTGTGGTCGGGGAAGTACACCGTGTACTTGTTGACGTCCACATCGAGGTCGTCGAGGGAGTCCACGTAGACGATCTGCGTGAAGAAGCGGCGGAAGAAGCTGTCGTAGACGCGGTCGCAGCTGCGCAGGTAGCCGGCCTCGATACCGCAGACGACCGGGCAGCCGCGCCCGTCTGCCAGCGTGAAGTCGATGAGCTCATGGTAGGTGGGGACGTCGATGAGGTCCTTGAACACGAGCTCGCCCCGGCACCAGATCGCGGCGCCGTTGTCCGAGAGCAGGGCCATCTTGTCCACGTAATCGCCGAACATGTCGCGCAGCGTGTAGAGCGGACGTCCACTGGCGGCGCAGAACGTGATGCCCGCGGCATCGAGGGCCTCGATGCGCTCCGCCATGTTCGGCGGCATGGACCCGTCGTCCGCAAGGAGCGTGAGGTCCATATCGCTCGCCACGAGCTTTACGTGGGCAAGGTCCACGTCATCGAACATCGTGGGCATATCGTTCAGGGGCATACGCCGGCACCTTTCCATCGACAGCTTTTTCAGTCAACAGCATCGATTATATGGCAGCCGCCACCCCCTGTCCTCCCCGCCTGCCTCCCTGGCCTCTCTGGGGACGTAGCCAACAGGCGCCACCCGCGGGTGGCGCCTGTTGGCTACGTCCCCAGAGAGGCCAGGGAGGCCGCTGCAGACTACTTGGCGTCGGCCCAGGTGATGCCGGTGGATGCCTCGGCGATCAGCGGCACGCGCAGCTCGACGACGCCCTCCATCTCGCGGCGCACCAGGTCGGTCAGGCGCTCGACCTCGTCGACCGGGCACTCGAAATCGAGTTCGTCGTGCACCTGCAGGATCATGCGAGCGGCAAAGCCCTCGTCGCGCAGGCGGCGCGCCACGCGGGACATCGCGATCTTGATGATGTCGGCCGCGCTGCCCTGCATGGGATGGTTCATGGCCGTGCGCTCGCCGAACGCACGCATGGAGGGGTTGCGCATCTTGAGCTCGGGAATGGGACGGCGGCGTCCGAACATGGTCTCGGCATAGCCCTTCCGCTTGGCCTCCTCGACCGTGCGGTCCAGATAGGTGCGCACGCCCGGATAGGCGCGGAAGTACGCCTCGATCATCTCGCGCGCCTCGGCCATGGGGATGTCGAGCGACTGTGACAGGCCGTAGGCCTGCTGACCGTACACGATGCCGAAGTTCACCGCCTTGGCGCGGCTGCGCAGCTCGCGCGTGACCTCGGACACCGGCACGCCAAACACGCGCGCCGCGGTCTCGGCATGGAAATCCTCGCCCTCGTTGAAGGCGCGAACCAGATGCTCGTCGGCCGACAGGTGCGCAAGCAGGCGCAGCTCGATCTGGCTGTAGTCAACCGCCAGGAACACGCGGCCCTCGCCGGCCGAGAACGCCGTCTTGACCGTATGGCCCAGCTCGGAGCGTGTCGGGATGTTCTGCAGGTTGGGGTTGGACGACGACAGACGACCCGTGGCGGTGATCGTCTGGTTGTACGTGGTGTGCACGCGGTGGTCGCCGTTCTGCTCGGCCAGCGGCCCCAGCGTGTCCAGGTAGGTCGACTTGATCTTCGTCTTCTCGCGCCACTCGAGGATGAGCCGCACGATCTCGTGGTCGCGTGCGAGGTCCTCGAGCACCTTGGCGTTCGTGGAGTAGTAGCCGCGCTGGGTCTTCTTCAGGCCCTTCGTGGGCAGGCCCATGACGTCGAACAGGATATGCGAGAGCTGCATGGGACTGCCGATGTTGAAGGAATCGTCGCCCGCAAGCGCACGGATGCGGCCGGCGAGCTCGTCGATCTGGCCGGACAGCTTGTCGCTCATGGCGTGCAGGCGCACCGGGTCCACGAGCATGCCCGTGCGCTCCATGGCAGCGAGCACCGGCACGAGCGGCATCTCGATCTCGGTGAACACGGCCACCGCGCCGTCGCGGTCGAGCGCCGCGGCGAGCGGCGTGAGCACCGCGAGCGCGAGCGCGGCCGAGCGGGCGGCAGCGGGCGCGGCGTCGTCGGTAGCGCCCTCCTCCCCCGCCGCGGGCGGCAGCGGGGTACCCAGGTAGGCATCGGCCAGGTACGCGTCGTCAAACGACGAGCGCGCCGAATCGAGCAGGTAGGCCGCGACGACCGCGTCGAAGATGCGCGTCGGGTCGACATCAAGAGGATCCATCGCCGCGGGCTTCGAAGAGTCGGCGGGAGCGAGCTCATGGATCAGGCCCTTCACGTCGGGCGAGACGACCTTGCCCTCGGCGAACAGCCGCACGAGCACGCCGGCGATGAGGCCGCCCGAAAAATCGAAGCCCGCCTCGGACGCCACGCTGCAGGTGCTGCCATCGGGCTCCTCGAAGGCAAGCAGCACGTCGGGCACGGCGACCCAGAGCGTATGCGTGAGGCCGAACAGCGCGCCGGCCTCGCGGTCGTCGTCGAGCACGGCGGCGATCCACTCCCCGTCGGCAAGCGCCTGGGCGAGCATCGCTGCCGCCTCGGCCACGCCCTCGCCGGTATCGGCATGGGCGCGCTTCACCTCGGGCAGCTCCAGGCAGGCCTGAGGCTGAACGGCGGCAGCGTCCGCATCGAGCAGCGACAGGAAACGGTTCTGCATGGCGTTGATGCCGAGCTCGCCCAGGGCGTCCGACACCGCGGCGGCATCGTAGGCCGGGAAGGCCGTGTGCTCGAAGTCGAGCTCGACCGGGGCGTTCGTCTGGATGGTCGCGACCTTGCGCGAGAGCAGTGCGTCGTCGATGTGGGCACGCAGGTTCTCGCCCATCTTGCCCTTGACCTCGTCGGCATGCGCGATGACCTCGTCGAGCGAGCCGTACTGCGCGATCAGCGCGCTCGCCTTCTTGGGGCCGATGCCCGGCACGCCGGGGATGTTGTCCGACGAATCGCCCTTCAGGCCGTAGAAATCGGGCACGAGCTCGGGCGTGATCCCGTGGTAGAGGTCCTCGACCGACTCGGGCGTCATGATCTGCACGTCGGACAGGCCCTTCTTAGTGCCCACGATGCGCACGTGGTCGGTGGAGAGCTGGTACATGTCGCGATCGCCGGTGATGAGGTACATGTCGCAGCCCGCGGCCTCGCCCGTGCGGGCGAGCGTGCCCAGGATGTCGTCGCCCTCCCAGCCCTCGGCTTCGAGGATGGGCACCGACAGCTTGGCGAGCAGCTCCTTGATCATGGGGAACTGCTGGCGCAGGTCGGGGTCCATCGGCGGGCGCTGCGCCTTGTACTGCGGCAGCATCTCCATGCGCACGCGCGGCTTGCCCTTGTCGAAGGCCACGGCCACGCCGTCGGGATGGAAGGCGTCGATCATCTTAAGGAACATGTTGAGGAAGCCGAAGATGGCGTTCGTGGGACGGCCGTCCGGCGCGTTCATGGTGGGCGGCACGGCGTGGAACGCACGGTGCATGAGCGAGTTGCCGTCGATGACGGCAAAGACGCGGCGGTTGGCGGCGGGGGTATCGGGCATAGGTAGGATCCTCTCTTGTGTCTGCTGCCCTACAGTCTACCCGCCCGCGCGGACGCGCGCCATCGGAGTGGTGGAGGCGAGATGGATGGGGAGGATACGCGTAGCATTTCGCGGAGGGCTGCAGCGGCGACCCGTTTGGTGGCGTGCCGCTTTGGCGAATGCGAGCGCCTGCACCGAGTGCACGGCTCGTAATACAGCAAGGCGGCCCATCCGCCGTTGTGGCAGATGGGCCGCCTCTGTGTTGCGGCGGTACTTATGGCGCGGGGCAACGAACGTGCCCGATATGGCCGCTTACGCCTGGGGTGCAGCCTTGCAATCCATGTAGGCGAACACCGCGACGATGATCAGCAGCACCATGATCACGTAGTTGCTACCGATCAGCGACGCCACGGCACCAGCGATACCCCAACCGAACACCGAGCCGAGCTTCGCGACGTCGGCGCTGTTGCGCATGGCCATGACGCCCGCGACGAGCGCGACGATGTGGGCGACCATCAACACGTCCGCGACAACGCCCAACGTCTGGATTATCCATTCCGCCAAGATGGCCGGGTCGTCCGCGGGAATGCCCAAGCTCTCGAGTGTCTGAATCTCGTCGGGATTGAGCACCAGCTCGTACGTCAGCTGGCTGCGCGCATCGGGGTTGTCCATCATGGCACCGGCGAGTCCGATGAAGGCGAGCAGAGCCCCCAGAAGCAGAATGCAAAGCAGCGAAATAACGACGGTCGTGATGCTGAGTCCTCGGATCAGTCCCGCGTGAGATGCCTGCATGGTGCCACGCCCTACTCGGCCGATTCTGATGGTGAAGCCATCGTAGCATGCGAAATTTGCAAGGTTTTCAGCGAGGGCCGCAACTCGACAACAAGCGCCGGCAACGGAGAACTAACCCCACATACGTGGGGGACACGCCGGAGTCTGTCGACTTCATCATGGCAAATAGCATGAACTCGCCAACTGGGAGACTGCTACCAATGCGGGGCTGAACGCACGCCAGCCGCCAGCGAAACGAGTGCCGACGGCTGGCTCAGGGCAATGCACCCACAACGAATTAATTCTGGGCTTTTATAAACGCAGCTAGAGACCTCAGCTCGCTCAGCGGATGAAGGGGGAACATCTCATCGAACGATTCCCGCTCAGATAGATTCATGGGGAACCTGTCCACCGCACTCGACTCGATGGGATCGATGAGCCACCCGCCGTCCACGCCGTCAATCATCCCGCCATCTTTCGCAAGGTTGTATACGGCGCTGTCCCGAACTCCTGTCACTCCGTTCTCTTCGGCAATAGCCGTAAGCGCAGCAACGGCGTCGGCCCTCTCCAGCTGAATCGTCAGGCAGTACTGCACGCCCGCCTCAAGCCTCATCTTAACTATGGTCTCCCAATACGGCACCCCACGAGCTGACATGCCATGCTCAGCAGAGATCAACCCCTGTTCATCCGACAGGCAAAGACGCACGCCGGAAACGACATCATCAACGACGAACAGCGACGCATCATGCTCGATGGAGCCAACCACCATGACAGCATAGGTTCCCTCGTCGTCCCAGACATAACCGCGAGCATCATCCGACACCTGCGGGAAATCATCTGTAGGACTCCATCCTTCCGGAATGCATATCGGCAGGGCTCCGTCACTCTCCGGAGCCTCCTCGGTACCGTCCTCCTCCGCAAGGTCCTCAACTGCCTCCTCGATCTCTTGGGCAGTCGGAAGCTTGAACGCCTCTCGTCCAGACACCACCTCGTCAAAAATCGGTGCAAGAAACGCTCGAAGGACATCCTCTTGCTTATCTGAGGAGCGGACTGTCTCAAACAGATCGGTCAATGTATGCTGAGAAACCTTACCGAGAGCATCAACCACAGCGTCCATTTCCTTCTGGTCAAGCAGATACTCCGACGCCATGACAGATACCAAAGCATTGAGCAAGCGAGACATAGCCACCGCATCGTCTTCGTGGAGAATGCCGCCGACAGTCCCAGCAACCAGCGTCCCCACGGCGCCACCCACAAAGCCGCCAACCGCCCCGACCACGGTACCCACACCAGGCGCGACGGTCGTTCCCGCTACCGAGGCAATCTTCCCTGCAGCAACGCCTGCGGCGACCATGCCGCCGGCACCCGCTGCAATCGACGCAGCCAAAACAGCCATGTTCTTGGCATACTGGGAACCCGAGATCCTCCTATTGACCAAGCGATAGGTCTCGGGCACCGAAAGCACCGCCCACGGTCACGACGGACGTGAGGACATTGCCCCGCAACACCTTTGCCAAATGACTTGATGCTGCCGCCCCGCTGAGCATGGACTTGCCGGACAGCGCACGCAGACCGTTGACGATTGCCTGGGTTGCCTTGTATCCCATTTTCTGCACCAACACTTGGGAGGGACCGATAATCGCATCGGAAAGCCCAGTACGGGACAGCTGGCTTGCCAGTACATGCTGCACGAACGTCGTTCCGAACACCTGGGTCCCCGTCAGCATGCCAACCTGAACGGCTTCGCGCATATCTCCGGTCTGTCGATAGGTCGAATACGCAGAGAAGACAAAGCTGATTCCCATCGCGCACGAACAAACGACGGCTCCGGTCGCCGCATCGTATGTCAGCGACTCGACGGTCCCCGCCTTCGTCAGATTCCGCGCCTGAGGGTACGACAGCTTTCCCTTGCACACGATGTCCTTCGCGCATTCGGGATCGGTCACGCCGGGAACCTCGTTGCGGCGAATCTTATCTTTGAACCCCTCAAGAACCTTCTCGTACTGGTCCTTTGGGACCTCCAGCTTCATAGGAGAACCGTCGCTGGCGAGATAGCGATACTTCCCTGTGGACGCATCGAAGGCCGAGTTGAGAGTTCCTCGAGCCGAGTTGTAGTACTTGACCTGAATGAACGATTCGCCCACGACGCGATCGGCACCGTCCTTGACATTTGTCGGCCCGAGCCACTTCACATCATGACCGCTCAGGCGGTCCAGCATGTTGTGAGCCCGCTCAACCATCTCGCCATGACCGGCTGGATTATGAATCGCGGCGTGCCGATCGGCATACCAGGCATCTTTAGCTATCGGCGCCATGACGCCCGCGGAAGCGGCATTGGTGATCAATTCATTGGGATCGATGGCCCCAGAATACTGCTTGGCAAGCCAAGCTGGAGTATCACTTTCAGCAGAAGCGGCCGTGACGCAGGCAAGACGAAACGCTCCGATCAACTCTTCTGGGATGGGAAGCAACGCCTCGCAATCCGCATCGCTCACGAACCATGACGGATCGAAATCTTCCCAACGATAGTAAAACAGCGTCGAGCTCTTCTGCTCCAACCCGGGAAGACCCACAGATGCCAGGACGTCAACGTCGGACTTGATGAAAACACCCTTGTTCGTAACGGCAATGCCGCTGGGGCGCAAATCGAGCTCAGCCGATGACCACAGCACATGCTGCTCCACGGGAATGGGAAACGTTTCCTTAATCCTATCGATGTTCTCCCGCGTCATCTCCACGGGCGATTCCCCCAGCAACCGGAAGAACCGAACGGCTCCGTGCTCATCAAGTGCATCCATGGAGAGCTGCAGCTCTGCAGCACGAGCCTCTCGTTCAGCACGCTCGCGCTCCGCCGCAGCCTGCTCGGCTGATTCTTTCGCCTCCGCGACCGCAGAGGTCACCGCCTCCGTCGCGCTCGCAACACCACCGGCAACGGCACCCGCGGTATCGTTTGCAACCGAGGCAATCGTCTTCGAAGCACCGTCGAGGCCCTTCCCGGCCGCCTCTACAGCTCCGGAGAGCGTATCTCCCGCCGCAGCAACCGCTTGGGCTCCGGCCGCTGACAACTCGCCCGCTGACTCACTCAGCGCTTGAGCCGCCTCCATCGCCTTCTACGCCGCACCTGCAGCGATATCGTTCAGTTTCGATAAATCTGACCATGCCATACTTGGCCTCCTCCAGAGCAGTGCGAATCAGATGGTACCTATTGCTGCAAAACAGCCGCACCGTGACAGCAGGCCCAACCCGACAATCGATTCTGAGAGGACGGATTTCTAATATACGGGACCATGTGCGTGCAACATTTCAGCCCCTGACACAGCGATACCCGGACATATTCCGCCTATGCCGAGGCTCGCTTCTCCCCGCTGCGTATCACACCAGAGCCGCTACCTCATCAAGCTGCCGGGCTATTCCGGAGAACTCCTGGCCGAGGTCGAGCGTACGGCAATGCCAAGTATGCCCGATTTCCTCCCAGCGTGCGCAAATCGCGTCGTCGTGGTCCGTCAGCGCATACATCACCATGCCCGCAACGTGCTCGGTGGGATACCCATACGATTCATGAACCACGTAGCTTTGGATTTGGTTGAGATGCGCCGGAGAGAGGATCTTGCCCTCGAAGCGCGCTTGGAGAATCTGGCCGTAGCATTTCGTGTCGATGATCAGGACGCTATTCCGCCGCTGCAGTGTAACATCGGTCCACAACCGGGGAAGGAACTCCGGAGCCCCCTCAGACGCCCCGCGGTCTACCATCTTTGCGCGAACAATCAGCTCGGGATGCTCTCGCGCGAAGTACTGAAAAACAAAGTGCTCGAAAAGCGTATGAAGCTGCTGGCCATCATCGATCCGCGCAAGGCGATAATCGTCCCCCTGTTCGCTCATCAGAAACCCGTGCGCCACCAAATAGCACACGGTCATGAGGAACCGGTAGCCACCATTGTTGCGGTGGTAGCGAAGCCGGCTCCACTCGATTCGGTGCGGGTCAACGACCGCGACGCCCTCCATGCTCGCAAGACAGCGTCGAAGATCGCGCCGGCGCCGCAGCTGCACGTCATCACGTGCTATCAGAAGCCCTGCACATGTCTTGAGAACACGGTTCTTGTACGTATCGGGTGCCAACTCATCATAGGTACATACAACCTCGCAGCGCTGCTGCGAGCGCAGCCTCATCGTACCGATCACATCGATACGCCCTTTCACCGTATGCATGTCCTCAGTCAGCTCTTCATATTCTCGCTCAAAGCCTCTACGCCGTTGCGTGGCCATACCGATAGTGAGAATGGCTGCCATAAGGTCCGCGAAACTATTGAAGCGCTCCGCCCCCAAGCGGGCAAATTCTTTCACGTCGAGCGCGCGGAATGCATAGGCCATCATGTAATAGATATTCCTAATGACGACCCTGTCTTCGGCAACGCTCACTTTACTGCTTCCTCAAGTCGTCTTCGCTCTTCTTCAACTTTTCCATCGTCGTCAAACCAATACTCCTCGATAAGCGGCACGATCTCGAACTCCACGATCGATGACGCCAAGTCTTCTGAACCGCCCTCACCCGCGCAGAAGTAGCTATGGCCAATGCGGAATCCCCTGCCAAGCGCTGGATCGCACGCAATATCTTCGTTAAGACGAATGACCGCCTTCACGAGGCTCTCCATCTTCTCACCGCGCATTTTGACCTGATCGAGAAACAGAGGGTTCGATAACGCAGGACTCATCTCGAAGAACGCGAACCTGCGCCGAAGAGCATAATCGATTAGCGCCAGCCCACGGTCCGCCGTGTTCATCATGCCGATTAGGTAAACGTTCTTTGGAACCGCAAAAGGCTCGCCTGTCACCGTGAGCGCCACGGCATCTCCCCGGTGATCTGCCTCGATCAACATGAGCAGCTCTCCGAAAACCTTAGAAATATAAGCGCGGTTGATTTCGTCGATTATGAAGAAGAATTCCTCGTCCGGCTTCGCCGCCGCACGGCGACAGAACGCTACAAACACTCCAGGCGTTGGATCAAACCCGCCCGCGTCATTAGGTCGATAGCCATACACGAAATCGTCGTACGTAGTTCCCTGATGGAATTGCACCTGCTGAATACGGGAATCGTCCTGGCAGCCCATCATCGCATACGCCAGCCGCTTCGCCGCAAAGGTCTTGCCGGTACCGGGAGCGCCCTGCAGAATGAGGTTCCTCTTCCTCTTCAGCAGCCCTTTGAGCTTATCCAGATCGGCAGCGCATAAATAAACCTGAGACAGAAAGTCGGTATCGGAGTAGGGCGCGCATTGATGCGCGCCGTGCGACAGGTCCTGTGTCGCATCCGTGGTATCCTCCGAGCAGACACTGTCTGCCATCTCAGCTCTTTCCGCCGCCCAAAACACGATATCTTGAACAAACAGATGGTGCGCAGGGTCTGCATCCAACAGCTCGGGGGCCATGAGTGAATCGCTTTTCTCGATTACCTCAGGACGATTCCGCTCCACCCATTCGAGCAGAGCGTCCAGCAGCTCATGAAATGCCAGCGGTTTCTCGAACTTCCCTTTTGCATAAGTGAAGTCGATTCGTTGGGTAAATTTCCTCATCATCTCCGATTTGTACAGGTAGTACTTTTCGGGATGAGCCATCGAAAGATACACGCACATGGCGCGTGGGTCTTGATAGGAATTCTGGATTGCCTTCTTCCCCGTTTCGGCATACAGCTCATTGAGCGCTTCAAGCTGGAGGCTCATTGCGTCGGAAAAAGCGACCAGACGAGCCAGGAAATCATTTGACCCGTCCAAGAGCTCGAGGAGCGAATCCCTTACACCTTGCGGATCATGCGATGCGAATTCCAGCAGCATCCCGCGCGGGAGATACTGATAACCCGCCAACAGATTTCCCGTCTTTTCTAGGGAGATCTTGAGCATTTCCGCGAAGTCAGAAGCGCTGGGGTCCCAATGCTGCCTGAACCAAAGCACCGCTTCCCATTTGTACATCTCTCCCGGTCGTGCATGCTCCAAATCGGCTGCGTACGAATCGACCAGTGCGGCAAACTTGTCTCGGTTGAACTCCACCATGCAAACACCTCGCTTTGATTCGTCAGCAGCTCCATTCTACCGCGCGCGCCGAAATCATCTGTAGAAGGAGGCGACCATACCAACCGGGACCGCAGCAACGCACAGCCCACATGGAAGCACCGAGACAGGGAGAGGGGCCCTCTCCAGGGCCCCTCTCCCATTGGATCATTGTCGCTCCGTCTTGGCGCCCTTACGCGGCAAGGCGCTTCAGGACGTCGACGAGCAGCTCGTAGAAGCGCTCGGCGGAGTCGAGCGACATGCTCTCATCGGGCGTGTGCACGTTCGCCAGCGTGGGGCCCACGGCGATGGCGTCGAGCCCGAACAGGGCCTCGGCGAACAGGCCGCACTCGAGACCGGCGTGGATGGACTCGATCTTGAGCTCGGTACCGAACAGCTCGCGATAGCTCTGCTGGAAAACCTCGCGCACATGCGAGTGCTCGGCGTAGCTCCAGCCGGGGTACTCGTTGTCGAACGAGACGTTGAAGCCCAGGGTGTCGGCGAGCGTCTGGATACGCTCCTTGATCTCCTCCTGGAGCGACGCGATGGACGAGCGCGGCGAGAGCAGGACCGTCAGGCCCTCATCCTCGGTGATGACGACGCCCAGGTTGGAGGAGACCTCCACGAAGCCGTCGGCGGCGACGTTGCGGCGCAGCACGCCGTTGGGCGCGAGACGGATGACGCGGATGAGTGCCCAGGTGTCCTCGGCGCCCATCGCGTCGAGAGCGACGCCGTCGGCGACCTCGACCGTGCAGGCAAACGAGGGGTCGAAGACCTCGAGCTCGCAGGCGATGTCGGCCGCGACGGAGCGGGCGATGTCAGCCGCACGCTGGGCGTCGGCGGCGTCGGCAAGGGCGAGCACCGCCGTGCACTCGCGCGTGATGGCGTTGTCCTTGGTGCCGCCGTTGAAGCTCACTAGGCGCGCCGAGGTCCCGCGCAGCACCTGCTCGACGATGCGGGCCATGAGGAGGTTCGCGTTACCGCGCTCCAGGTGGATGTCGGAGCCGGAGTGGCCTCCCAGAAGGCCGGAGATCTCGATGGTGAGCGAGCTGCCCTCGACGTGCTCGCGCGTAAAGGAGCGCGTGAGGGTCGCCACCACGCCGCCGGCGCAGCTCACGGTCGCCACGCCCTCCTCCTCGGAGTCCAGGTTGATCATGGTGCGAGCGGAGATCTTGGACTTGTCGAGGGTCTCGGCGCCCACCAGACCCGTCTCCTCGTCGGTGGTGAACACGCACTCGAGCGCGGGGTGCACGAGCGTGTCGTCATCCAGCACCGTCATCATGAGAGCGACGGCGATGCCGTTGTCGGCGCCGAGCGTGGTGCCGTTGGCGGTCAGGACGCCGTCCTCGACGACGAGCTCGATGCCGTCATGCTCGAAATCGTGCTCGACGCTGGCAAGCTTGTCGCAGACCATGTCGATATGGCCCTGCATCATGACGGGCGCGGCACCTTCGGCACCGGCGCTCGCGGGCTTCTTGATGATGACGTTGTAGACGTCGTCCTGGTAGACATCGAGCCCGCGCTCCTGGGCGAAGGAGACCAGAAAGTTGCTGATACCCTTCTCGTTACCCGAACCGCGCGGAATGGCGCTGATGTCCTCGAAAAAGCGGAAGAGGGCCTCGGGCTTGTATCCGGAAATGATGTATGCCATGTCTACCTCTCTGATCGTCGATGGCTTGGCCTGCAGCGCGATACGCCGGCTGCAAGCCGACAATCACGCTGCGTAACCCTATCATCGCAGAAGTGAGCAGCGCACACGCCCAAAGGAGGCGAACGGTACACGGAGGCAGAAGATGACACGTAATATGCAAATTTCGAAGGAAACTATGCAGCACAGCAAGGATTCCTAGATGCAGTCGTCATCGGTAAGAATGCAGGGATTCAGCGGTAGCCGCGACGTGCAACGATAAATGCAGCTTCGCGGAAGCGAAAGCCCGCCCGCGTCTTGACATACGGGGCAACCGCTCATGCGCCACCTTGATCTGCATCCGAATAGTCCAACACCGCCTGACGGGAATGCCGTTCTTCGTCGTCTGCTCAGCACCCGTCATCCGATGTATAGCTTGCACGAACTTCGGTTCCGTTCGTCTCAATCCCCCTCCGATGCGAACCAAGATGTTGCGCAACAACCCCCTGAACGTAAGTCCGACAATATCGAATGGGTTCTTTTTGCTTTTCGCAACAGCATGTCGGGAAGGAGACCACATGACGCATTCTAAAGTCAGCCGCATCGCCCGCAGGGCAATTCCTGCGTTCGCCGTAGCGGGTCTCGGGCTTACGCTCCAAGCAGCGCCGGCTTTGGCCGTACCCGAGACGCCTACAGCAATGGCGACTGAAGACCAGCCAACAAGCACCGAACAGGGAGCCGTGACAGGTGTTGCCGCCGACGGGAGCATGAAAGCTCATGAAACCCTGCAGGCAGCCCTGCGACAAGGGTATAGTAAGATTCTCGTCAACCAAAACCTGACGGAATGCCTTAATATCACTGAGGACGGACCGTCCGACCCTACTGACCCGGAGCCCTCTCAGTTCAATGACACCATCGTATTGAACGGTCACACACTGGAAAGCTCGATAGAGGCAGAACCGGCCATCTCCAACAATGGAAAGCTCGTAATCCGCAACACGTTGCAAGGCGAGACAAATCCCGACGCTGCCGCCATCAAGTCGTATGCTGAAGGTGTTTCCGGTCCTGCCATTACAAATTATCCCGGGTCGGAACTCGAACTCTACGATATCGATGTGACGGGTACCATCGAGAACAGTGGCAACTTGAATATCTACGGCGGAAAGTACAAGGGAACCATCAACAACAATGAAGCCGACGGCGGGACCCTGTATATCTACGGCGGCGACTTCACTGAAGCGACGATCAATTACGAGAGCTACAGTGGGAATTTCGTAATAATGGGCGGTACGTTCCCGGCAAGCTGGAAGCACTATGAGTTTACGAGCAACTTGGGTCCAAATATCTGTGCGAAGCAGAACGAGGATTTCTCTTGGACCGTCTTTAGGTACGGTGATGACGCGCCGAAGCTCACGCCCGGAATATACTACCTAAACGACACCAGTTCGACTGTGATTCACGATGATTACATCCAAGAAGACTGCCGCGTGATTTACAGCTCTTATAATTCAATCGAGGTCGTCAAGGACGACTTTAAGGATTCCACCGTCTGCCACATCAAGAGCGAAGACGGCTCCATTACTGAATACGACTCATTCGAGAAAGCTCTTGAATACGCAAAGTCTCGCGACTACATCTTCCTTGACAAGGACATCAAGACCGACAAGGCCATCGTTGTCCCGTACGGAGTCAGCATTGAAGGAAATTTTCACAGCATCACGCTCACCGCTGACATCGATTCCGAAGCCTTCATTACCGTCGATGGCAACAGCCCGGCAGACGGACCCGCATCCGGCTGCCACTTCATACGGCTGACCATCGATGCCGGCAAGCACTGTCGCTCCGTTATGCTCGTCGACGATTGCGCTGAGTGGGTAAACGTCACCTATTGCGAGCTGAGGGAGGCAAAGGTGTACGGCGCCATCGTCGACAGCTCCCACGTTGCCTTCTACCTCACTAGAATCTACCCAGGTGAAGGCTCCCTTGCCGGAATCAACTACCGCAATCACGGGACAGGATGGGCACAAGTCTCAACAATGGATTGCTCGGTACCCGACACGCAGGCAGGCATCTATATCGAACCCAAAGATCTCATCGAGATAATGGCTGACTCCAACGCCGAAGGTGCAGTCCTATCCACTCCACAGCAAGCTGCCTGTTGGCTTGATGCCAACGATAAAATCGATAGGGGCATCTACTACTGGCCGGACGACCAACACGCCGAGGATCGCAGGCCTTCGGAAATCGACGAAAGCGTAACCGTCAGATCGTCTGCCCACGGCGCGGCAACATCCACAACCTGCAAGCAAGACGAGACCGCCACTCTCACCGTGAAACCCGATGACGGCTATCGTGTTGGGACCATCTCGATTCTCGATATGAACGGCAACGAGGTGGACTACAGCGCCGGGAGCGACGGCACCTTCACCTACATGATGCCCTACGGAGGCGTCACGATCGCGGTGACCTTCGTCGATAACAGCTACACCCCCATCGATCCGACCCCGACCCCCGACCCCGATCCTGAGCCCGAGCCGGATCCCGACCAGGACGTCGATATCCCCGAGACCGAAGGCGGCGCGGTCGAGGTCGCACCCGTGCCCACAGGCGAGACCGCCACGGTCGTCGCCAAGCCGGACGCCGGCCAGGAAGTCCGCGACGTCATCGTCACCGACAGTGAGGGCAACGAGGTCGAGACCTCCATCGACGAGGACGGCAACGTGACGTTCGAGATGCCCGAGGGCGGCGCGACCATCGAGGTCGTCTTCGGCTGCGACGGCGGCGACCTGTGCGTGGCCCATAAGTTCAGCGACGTCACGCACGACGACTGGTTCCACGACACCGTGGACTGGGCGCTCGACAACGGCATCTTCCACGGCTACAACGACACGTCATTCGCCCCGAACGACACGCTCACCCGCGAGCAAGCCGCAACCGTCATGTACAACTACTTCGGCGGCGCTGCCGGCTCCCCCGGTTCCGGCTTGCCCGATGTCGAGGGTGACGAGTGGTACACCGACGCGGTCAACTGGGCCGTCGAGAACGGCATCATGACCGGTTACTCCGACTCCGGCGAGTTCGGCATCGGCGACGGCCTTTCCCGCGAGCAGTTCTGCACCGTAATCGTCAAGGCCATGGGCGCAGATCTCTCCGACGTGGACCTCTCGGTTCTCGAGCGCTTCACGGACGCGAACTCGGTGTCCGACTGGGCGAAGCCGGCTGTCGCCTGGGCAGTCCAGAACGGCCTCATGAACGGCGTCGAGAACCCCGACGGCACCCGCTCGCTGCAGGGCATCCGCGACATGACCCGCGCCGAGATGGCGACCATGATGAAGAACGCCGTCGACGCGGGAGTGCTCACGAAGTAAGCGCCTGGGCAACCGACAATCATCAACCGGAAAGGGAGGGTCCGAATGGACCCTCCTTTCTTTTGCGCCCTGCTGGGGTGCATCATCTAAAACATGCCTGCAGGCGGGGTACCGTCAAGATCCTTGCGCACTTTCCGACAGCCCCATAGGCCCGCCCTCCGGTACGGCTACCCCTCCAGCAGAGTCACGTCCAGGTAGCGGCGGGAGCCCCACTCGCTCTCCGCGACGTACTTCAGCCTCGCGGTCACGAGCATGAGGGCGCTCTTCCCGTCGGGGAACATCCCGACCACGCGGGTGCGTCTGCGGATCTCGCGGTTGAGTCGCTCGATGGCGTTGTTCGTGCGTATGCGCCGCCAGTGCTCCCTCGGGAAGCGCGTGTAGGTTAGGGTCTCCTCGTAGCCCTCGCGGACGACCCTGGCCGCCTCCCCGAGCTTGGACTTCTCTAGTTCGGAGGCGACCTCGAGGGCCTTGGCCTCGCAAGCCTCGCGCGACTCCATGGCGTGGACGGCCCTGAGCATGGCGCGACCCTCGGCCTCTTCGACTTGGGCACCCTGGCCAGCACGTTGCGGTAGAAGTGCACGGTGCAGCGCTGGTACGCCGCGCCGGGAAAGACCTCGGCGATGGATCCCACCATGCCGGCGGCCTTGTCCCCGGTGAACATGCGCACGCCGCGGAGCCCCCTGGACTTCAGCCACGAGAGGAACTCCCGCCAGCACTCGGCGGACTCGGTGAACCCCTCGGCGGCGCCGATGACCTCGCGGTAGCCGTCGTCGTTGACTCCGATGGCCACCATCACCGCCACGTTCTCGTAGGAGCCTCCCCAGCTTCTTTTCAGGTAGATCCCGTCTGTGTTTGATAGCCTCCGTGTTGCGGGTTTGAGCGTGGCGAACTTTCGGGAATGAGCACGAAAAACTTTCGGCTTTGAGCGCGGGCACGCCGACCATCCCGTTCGGCCTAACG